>NZ_JQMS01000001.1:2527080-3790620 GCF_000744835.1 Flavobacterium sp. 83 | reverse complement strand
AAAGATTTATCGGTGAAAGATGAGCATGCGTCCCATTAGCTAGTTGGTAAGGTAACGGCTTACCAAGGCTACGATGGGTAGGGGTCCTGAGAGGGAGATCCCCCACACTGGTACTGAGACACGGACCAGACTCCTACGGGAGGCAGCAGTGAGGAATATTGGACAATGGGCGCAAGCCTGATCCAGCCATGCCGCGTGCAGGATGACGGTCCTATGGATTGTAAACTGCTTTTGTACAGGAAGAAACACTACTTCGTGAAGTAGCTTGACGGTACTGTAAGAATAAGGATCGGCTAACTCCGTGCCAGCAGCCGCGGTAATACGGAGGATCCAAGCGTTATCCGGAATCATTGGGTTTAAAGGGTCCGTAGGCGGTTTAGTAAGTCAGTGGTGAAAGCCCATCGCTCAACGGTGGAACGGCCATTGATACTGCTAAACTTGAATTATTAGGAAGTAACTAGAATATGTAGTGTAGCGGTGAAATGCTTAGAGATTACATGGAATACCAATTGCGAAGGCAGGTTACTACTAATATATTGACGCTGATGGACGAAAGCGTGGGTAGCGAACAGGATTAGATACCCTGGTAGTCCACGCCGTAAACGATGGATACTAGCTGTTGGGCGCAAGTTCAGTGGCTAAGCGAAAGTGATAAGTATCCCACCTGGGGAGTACGTTCGCAAGAATGAAACTCAAAGGAATTGACGGGGGCCCGCACAAGCGGTGGAGCATGTGGTTTAATTCGATGATACGCGAGGAACCTTACCAAGGCTTAAATGTAGATTGACCGGTTTTGGAAACAGACTTTTCGCAAGACAATTTACAAGGTGCTGCATGGTTGTCGTCAGCTCGTGCCGTGAGGTGTCAGGTTAAGTCCTATAACGAGCGCAACCCCTGTTGTTAGTTGCCAGCGAGTCATGTCGGGAACTCTAACAAGACTGCCAGTGCAAACTGTGAGGAAGGTGGGGATGACGTCAAATCATCACGGCCCTTACGCCTTGGGCTACACACGTGCTACAATGGCCGGTACAGAGAGCAAGCCACTGGGCGACCAGGAGCGAATCTATAAAACCGGTCACAGTTCGGATCGGAGTCTGCAACTCGACTCCGTGAAGCTGGAATCGCTAGTAATCGGATATCAGCCATGATCCGGTGAATACGTTCCCGGGCCTTGTACACACCGCCCGTCAAGCCATGGAAGCTGGGGGTGCCTGAAGTCGGTGACCGCAAGGAGCTGCCTAGGGTAAAACTGGTAACTAGGGCTAAGTCGTAACAAGGTAGCCGTACCGGAAGGTGCGGCTGGAACACCTCCTTTCTAGAGCCTTAGTGTTAGTATTTATACACGCTAGGGAAAGAAGACGAAAGTTCAAGTTGGAAACAAATGCCAATATTTTATTACTCTTGCTGTTAGTTCAAATAATACCATTTAAGAATAAGAGTGTCTCGTAGCTCAGCTGGTTAGAGTACTACACTGATAATGTAGGGGTCGACAGTTCGAGTCTGTCCGAGACAACTATTTTAGACTTAAAAGAAAAGAAGAAATTCTAGAGTTGAGGAGTTATGAAGTGAAAATTCATAATTCATAATTCACAATTCATAAATAGATTGGGGGATTAGCTCAGCTGGCTAGAGCGCCTGCCTTGCACGCAGGAGGTCAACGGTTCGACTCCGTTATTCTCCACTATCTTGAGTAGTAATTATTAAGGATTGGGTAGTAAGTATGACTTACGACTTTATAATTAATAATTCATACCTAAAGAAAAAGTTCATTGACATATTGAGATAAGAAAATAATAAAAAGTAGAAAGCATTTTTTGCTTGTTTATTTATAGACAAGTAGAAGAAACGGCACATTTTAATTAATGTGTTGGTACAATAAGCAAAATAAGGGCGTATGGGGGATGCCTTGGCTCTCAGAGGCGATGAAAGGCGTGATAAGCTGCGAAAAGTTACGGGGATTGGCACACACGATATGATCCGTAAATACCTGAATGGGGCAACCCACTATGTTGAAGACATAGTACACCGATAGGTGGGCAAACCCGCTGAACTGAAACATCTAAGTAGGCGGAGGAGAAGAAAACAAAAGTGATTCCGTAAGTAGTGGCGAGCGAACGCGGATTAGCCCAAACCAATGATGTTACGGCATTGTTGGGGTTGTAGGACCACGACATTTGTTGCGGATAGAATTAGAATCTACTGGAAAGTAGAGCCAAAGAAGGTGATAGCCCTGTATAAGTAATAGAAGATAACGATAGTGGTATCCTGAGTAGGGCGGGGCACGTGAAACCCTGTCTGAATTTGGCGGGACCATCCGCTAAGGCTAAATACTCCTGAGAGACCGATAGTGAACCAGTACCGTGAGGGAAAGGTGAAAAGAACCGTGAATAACGGAGTGAAATAGATCCTGAAACCATACGCTTACAAGCGGTCGGAGCCCTTTCGTGGGGTGACGGCGTGCCTTTTGCATAATGAGCCTACGAGTTAACGTTGCTGGCAAGGATAAGTGGTTAAGCCACGGATCCGTAGCGAAAGCGAGTCTGAATAGGGCGCTTTAGTCAGTAGTGTTAGACGCGAAACCGTGTGATCTACCCATGGGCAGGATGAAGCTGTGGTAACACATAGTGGAGGTCCGAACCGGTTGACGTTGAAAAGTCTTCGGATGACCTGTGGGTAGGGGTGAAAGGCCAATCAAACTCGGAAATAGCTCGTACTCCCCGAAATGCATTTAGGTGCAGCGTTATGCATAAAGTTATATAGAGGTAGAGCTACTGATTGGATGCGGGGGCTTCACCGCCTACCAATTCCTGACAAACTCCGAATGCTATATAATGTTTCATAACAGTGAGGGCTTGGGTGCTAAGGTCCAAGTCCGAGAGGGAAAGAACCCAGACCATCAGCTAAGGTCCCCAAATATACGCTAAGTTGAAAGAACGAGGTTTGTCTGCCCAGACAGCTAGGATGTTGGCTTGGAAGCAGCCATTCATTTAAAGAGTGCGTAACAGCTCACTAGTCGAGCGGACGAGCATGGATAATAATCGGGCATAAGCGTATTACCGAAGCTATGGATTTACAATTAATTGTAAGTGGTAGGGGAGCATTCTAACAGGGTTGAAGGTGTGTCGTAAGGCATGCTGGACTGGTTAGAAAAGAAAATGTAGGCATAAGTAACGATAATGCGGGCGAGAAACCCGCACACCGAAAGACTAAGGTTTCCACAGCTATGCTAATCAGCTGTGGGTTAGTCGGGACCTAAGGCGAACCCGAAAGGGACAGTCGATGGACAACGGGTTAATATTCCCGTACTAGTTATTACTGTGATGGGGTGACGGAGTGATGAAAGCGCCGCGAACTGACGGAATAGTTCGTTGAAGTACCTACCTATAAGCTGCGCAGGCAAATCCACGCGGCTTGGGGAAATACGATAGTACTCGGAGTCTTCGGACAAAGAGATAGTGCGCCTAAGGGCTTCCAAGAAAAACCTCTAAACTTCAGGTAATAAGTACCCGTACCGCAAACCGACACAGGTAGTCGAGGAGAGAATCCTAAGGTGCTCGAGAGATTCATGGCTAAGGAATTAGGCAAAATAGACCCGTAACTTCGGGAGAAGGGTCGCCAGCAGCAATGCTGGCCGCAGTGAAGAGGTCCAGGCGACTGTTTATCAAAAACACAGGGCTCTGCAAAATCGTAAGATGAAGTATAGGGCCTGACACCTGCCCGGTGCTGGAAGGTTAAGAGGAGATGTTATCTTCGGAGAAGCATTGAATTGAAGCCCCAGTAAACGGCGGCCGTAACTATAACGGTCCTAAGGTAGCGAAATTCCTTGTCGGGTAAGTTCCGACCTGCACGAATGGTGTAACGATCTGGACACTGTCTCAGCCATGAGCTCGGTGAAATTGTAGTAGCGGTGAAGATGCCGCTTACCCGCAGTGGGACGAAAAGACCCTGTGCACCTTTACTATAGCTTAGTATTGACCTTGGATAAATGATGTGTAGGATAGGTTGGAGACTGTGAAGTGGCGTCGCTAGGCGTTGTGGAGTCATTGTTGAAATACAACCCTTTGTTTATCTGAGGCCTAACCCCGTTTTGCGGGGGACATTGCTTGGTGGGTAGTTTGACTGGGGTGGTCGCCTCCAAAAGAGTAACGGAGGCTTCTAAAGGTTCCCTCAGTACGCTTGGTAACCGTGCGTAGAGTGCAATGGCATAAGGGAGCTTGACTGAGAGACATACAGGTCGATCAGGTACGAAAGTAGAGCATAGTGATCCGGTGGTTCCGCATGGAAGGGCCATCGCTCAAAGGATAAAAGGTACGCCGGGGATAACAGGCTGATCTCCCCCAAGAGCTCATATCGACGGGGGGGTTTGGCACCTCGATGTCGGCTCGTCACATCCTGGGGCTGGAGAAGGTCCCAAGGGTTGGGCTGTTCGCCCATTAAAGTGGCACGCGAGCTGGGTTCAGAACGTCGTGAGACAGTTCGGTCTCTATCTACTGTGGGCGCAAGAAATTTGAGTGGATCTGATTCTAGTACGAGAGGACCGAATTGGACAAACCTCTAGTGTATCTGTTGTCACGCCAGTGGCATCGCAGAGTAGCTACGTTTGGAAGAGATAAGCGCTGAAAGCATATAAGCGCGAAACCCACCACAAGATGAGATTTCTTTTAAGGATCGTGGGAGATGACCACGTTGATAGGCTATAGATGTAAAGGCAGTAATGTCATAGTCGAGTAGTACTAATAATCCGTAAGCTTATGTACGCTTTTCCCCGGGGTAACCCGGGGAAGAAACTTTCTCAACACTTTTTGTTTTCTTTATCTCAGTATGTTAAGATATTATGTAGTTAATTGTCAATTATAAATCGTCAATTGTTACAATAATTGCCCAAAGCAATTATAACCTCTTAAGGTGGTTATTGCGGCGGGGCTCACCTCTTCCCATCCCGAACAGAGTAGTTAAGCCCGCCTGCGCAGATGGTACTGCAGTTATGTGGGAGAGTATGTCGTCGCCTTTCTTTAATCTGAACTGGTTTCAGATTCTATTAAATCCTCATCATTAATTTGATGAGGATTTTTTGTTTTGAAATGGTGTGACATGTTGTGCTAACACCTTGGTTCGTAACCTTTCTTTAATCTGAACACGTTCAGATTCTATTAAATCCTGTTCATTTATTTGAATAGAAATTTTTTCCGCGGAATAAACTGATATAATTCAAAACTATGCTAGAATTAAGTTCATTTTATATGAGGTTAAGGAAAGATTAATTCATAAGGCTTTAGTTCAGATTCAGACTTGTTTTATAACATTAAATTGTATTTTTGTTGAACTATATAAAAATACAATATGAAAAAAATTATTTTGTTTTTGACATTTATTATGTCTTTGAATATGCAGGCTCAAGAACGACCTAAATTAGTTGTTGGTATTGTTGTAGATCAAATGAAGATGGAATATTTATATCGTTTTTCGGATGATTTTTCGCCTAACGGTTTTAAAAAATTAATGAATAATGGATATACTTTTCAAAATATGCATTATAATTATATGCCTACTTATACAGCACCTGGGCATGCCTCTATTTATACTGGTACTACTCCTTCAACACATGGAATTGTGGGAAATGAATGGTTTAGTAGAACTTTGGGTAAAGAAATGTACTGTACAGATGATGTTTCGGTACAAACAATTGGAGATGGAACAGTGAAAGAGGGAGAAATGTCTCCTAAGAATTTACTAAGCACTACTATTACTGATGAATTGCGATTGGCTACTAATTTTAAAGGAAAAGTTATAGGAATGAGTTTAAAAGACCGTGGTGCTATTTTACCAGCAGGACATTTTGCTAATTGGGCTTTTTGGTTCAGTAAAACCGGAGCTTTTATTTCCAGTTCTTTTTATGGTTCAGCATTACCGGATTGGGTTACACAATTCAATCAAGAAAAAAGATATATGTCTTATATAACTAAAGGTTGGAATTTATTCAAACCTTTATCAACTTATAACGAAAGCCTCGCAGATGATAATCCTTATGAAGGGAAATTGTACAATGCTACTGCACCTGTATTTCCATATAATTTAAAAGATATGTATGATAAAAATGATGCAGGAGTAATACGTTCTACTCCATTTGGTAATAATCTTTTGGCACAATTTGCAATGAAAGCAATTGAAAAAGAAGAATTAGGGAAAGATACTATTACCGATTTCCTGACTGTTAGTTTTTCTTCTACTGATTATGTAGGACATTTACTTGGGCCAAGATCTATGGAGTTACAAGATACTTATTTGCGTTTAGATCAGACAATAGCTGAGTTTTTAGCTTATTTAGACAAAACGGTAGGAAAAGATAATTATTTGCTTTTTCTTACTGCAGATCATGCAGGAGCTGAAAATGCAAACTATCTTAGAGATAATAAATACAATGTAAAAAGCATCAATCCAAAAGATATTATTAAAGGATTAAAAGATTTTTCTATTGCCATTTTTGGACAAGATTTAATTTTAAATTATTCTAATTTTAATCTTTTCTTTAATAAAGAAATTATTAAGTCCAAAGGGCTTGATTTGAATAAAGTTAAACAGTCTTTTAAAGACTATTTAATGACCCAGGAGCAAGTTAAAAGAGTTTATACTGAAGAAGAAATTCTTGGTTCTACTGGAAATGATTATTATCTTAATTTGATAACTAAAGGATACGATGCAACACAAGATGGTGATGTTGTCATTCTGGATAAGGCTGCCTATATAGAATATCAAGGGACTGGCACATCACATGGAACACCATATAGCTACGATACACATGTACCGGCAATATTCTACGGTTGGCATGTTAAGCATGGTGAATCATTTGCAAAGAAATTTATCACACAAATAGCACCTACTATTGCTCAAAAAATAAAAATTCCTCTTCCAAACGGAACAGAAGCTAATGTTTTGGAAGAAGTACTAGATGTGAAATAAAAATATTTAGTTTATATTATAAATAATGCTAATTAGTATATAAAAAAAATCCCATTTCAATGAACAATGAAATGGGATTCTTTATTTAGTGCGGGGTTTTAAACAAGCCAGAGATTTGACTTTGTATAAGAAATAGCTTGTTGGTATAAAAGCAAATATATTATTCTAAACTTCTGTTTTCAAAAAGATATTCTTGTTTAATATACATTTTAATTTTCTTTTGTTTTGAAAAAATATCAAGTTCATTTGGATTTATATATTCTGTTTCAGAATTTATATTACTATAAGTTACCTTTTCGGTGTCTGAACTAACAAGGTTTCCTATTTTATTATTTGAACTTTTAGCAATAATATCTGCTTTATCTCGAGCATTTTTAGTAGCACTTACTAATAAACTAAGTTTTATTTCTTCTGTATTTTTAACAAAGAATTGAGGTCTGTCAAATTTTACATTGTATTTTTGAGAAATAGAAATATTTTTATATAAATTATCAACTTTGTGTACAAATTCTGATTGGATTTTAAAATATTTTTTATCAAAAGTAATCTCTTCTAATTTTATACCCTGCGTGATAAGGTATTTTTTAAAATTTATTATTTCATTTTCAGAATTTATAGAGCCTGTTAAAACCGCTAAATCGGAAAGTAAATTTTTTTCGGCAAATCCTACAACTACAATCGAATTTTGTTTATGAGAACTATTTATTTCCTTTTCAAAATTAAAGTAGGAGTAAGAAAATATAGTTGTTGAAATAATAAGACCTAAAGATAAAATTAAGGCTACTATAATTAAACTTAACTGTTTTGACATAATTCTATTTTAAAATTAATAATTATATATATTTAACTGTTGTGTCATATATTGGTAATGGAATTTGATTTTTTAATAAATCTTCAAAGGTTTCGTGCGCTCGAATTAAGTGCCCTTCACCTTTCATCCACAACACTTCTGCTGGTTTGTATCTTGAATTATAATTAGATGCCATAGAAAAACAATAGGCACCTGCATTTCTAAAACATAAAATATCGCCTTCTTTTATTTCAGATATTCTTCTATTATTTGCAAAAGTATCAGTTTCACAAATATATCCTACAACTGAATAAAAACGTTCTTTTCCTTTTGGGTGTGATATGTTTTCAATATGATGTTGTGAACCATAAAACATTGGTCTAATTAAGTGATTAAAACCACTATCTATTCCTGCAAAAACTGTTGATGTGGTTTGTTTTACTACATTAACTTTGGCTAAAAAGAAACCAGCTTCACTTACCAGAAATTTACCAGGTTCAAATATTAATGTTAATTCTTTACCGTATTCTGTACAAAAAGCATTGAATCTTTTTGAAAGTTTCTTTCCTAATTCTTCAATGTCGGTTTCGATATCATCCTTTTTGTATGGCACTTTAAAACCACTTCCAAAGTCTAAAAATTCAAGATTCTTGAAGTTTTTTGCGGCATCAAATAAGATCTCTGCTGCATATAAAAATACTTCTATGTCAAGAATATCAGAACCAGTGTGCATGTGTATACCAACAATATTCATTTTTGTATTTTCTACAATACGAACTAAATGAGGTAATTGATGAACTGAAATACCAAATTTACTATCAATATGACCGACAGAAATATTTGCATTTCCACCCGCCATTACGTGCGGATTTATACGGATACAAACTGGTACGGATGGATATTTTGTACCAAACTGTTCTAAAATGGATAAGTTATCTATGTTGATTTGTACTCCCATAGCAGAAACTTCTTCAATTTCTTCCAAAGAAACTCCATTAGGCGTGTAGAATATTTTTTCAGGCTCATATCCTGCATGAAGTCCTAACAATACTTCTTGAATGGATACGGTGTCTAATCCAGATCCCATTTCTTTTAGTAATTGAAGGATGGCTACATTTGAAAGTGCCTTCATTGCATAATTAATGCGCAACTTATCTACTTTTGAAAAAGCTTTTGTTAATCTATTGTATTGAGATTGTATTTTTTCAGCATCATAAACATATAACGGACTACCGAATTGTTCTGCTAATTGTAATAAGTCTTTTCCTTGCATTTTGATTCTATTTTTAGGCAAATTTATTATTCTTTATCAATACAAACAAATAAAAGTATGGGTTTTAACAAAATATAACAAAATGTTATTAATGTAACATTTAATAAGGTTTGTTTGTTTGTTTGTTTGTTTTTTATAACTTTTATGAAAATAAAAATCCCTTGATAATTATTTTTATCAAGGGATTTTACAAAATTATTTTTTATTATAAACTAGGTAAATCACCATTACCTTTAGTTGGTAAATTTGTGAAACCCATTAAATAATTATCTACTTCTCGAGCAGCTTCACGACCTTCAGATATTGCCCAAACAATCAGTGATTGTCCTCTTCTCATGTCACCGGCAGTAAATATATGAGCTACATTTGTTTGATAATTATTTGCTTTATAGTTACTTCTAAAGTCTACTTCCAATCCTAATTGATCACTTAATGTTTTTTCAGGACCTGTAAATCCAAGTGCTAGTAAAGCTAAATCACAAGGCCAAATTTTTTCTGATCCTTCTTTTTCTATCAATTCAGGTCTTTGACCAGGTGTCATTTTCCAAGCTACTTCAACAGTTTTTAATCCTGTTAATTCTCCTTTTTCGTTAGAAATGAATTCTTTGGTATTGATTAACCAGTTTCTGTCACAACCTTCTTCATGAGAAGATGAAGTTTTCAATTGTAATGGCCAAAAAGGCCAAGGAGTAGTTTCACTTCTTCCAACTGGTGGTTTTGGTAAAATCTCAAAATTAGTAACTGATTTTGCACCGTGTCTGTTTGAAGTCCCAACACAATCTGAACCAGTATCTCCACCGCCAATAACGATAACATCTTTACCAGTTGCTTTGATTTGATCTGGTATAGATTCTCCGTATAATACTTTAGTTTGTTGTGTTAAAAAGTCCATTGCCTGAACAACTCCTTTGCTTTCAATTCCTTTTGTAGGTAAGCTTCTTCTTTCAGTTGCACCACCACATAGTACGATTGAATCAAAAGAATTTAATTCTTCAATACTTAAATTTACTCCAACGTTTACATTGGTTTTAAATACAATTCCTTCAGCTTCTAAAACAGCAACACGTCTGTCAATAATTCCTTTTTCTAATTTGAAATTAGGAATTCCGTAACGTAATAATCCACCAATAGCATTATCTCTTTCAAAAACGGTAACGGTATGTCCTGCACGATTTAATTGTTGTGCAGCCGCTAAACCAGCAGGGCCAGAGCCTATGACAGCTACCGTTTTGCCAGTTCTTATCGCTGGAATTTGTGGTTTTATCCATCCTTCTGCGAAACCTCTTTCGATAATATTTTTTTCAATATTTTCAATAGCTACTGGTTCACTGATTATACCTAAAACACATGACTTTTCGCATGGAGCAGGACATAATCTTCCTGTGAATTCAGGGAAATTGTTTGTAGATTGTAAGATCTCCAATGCACTTTCCCATTCTTCTTGATGCACCATGTCATTAAAATCAGGAATTAAATTTCCTAACGGACAAGCACTATGGCAAAAAGGAATTCCACAATCCATACATCTTGATCCTTGTTCTTTTATTTTATCTTTTGCTAACGGAATTGTAAACTCATTATAGTTTGATACACGTTCTACAACAGCTATATTATTTTCGTCAGTTCTACTATATTCTTTAAATCCACCTATCTTACCCATGACTATGCTATTAGTTCTTCAATTTTCTTTTCTTCTGCTAATCTTTTCAATGCTTTTTTGTAATCAGTCGGCATTACTTTTATAAAGTGTTTTTGTTGATTTTCCCAATCAGCCAAAATTCTTTTTGCCAATGGACTATTTGTATACATAGAATGATTTTTAATTAAACGTCTCAGTTTAGTTATATCCTCTTCTTCTAATGTTTCAAAAGCAACCATTTCCATATTACATACAGTAGCATCGAATTTTTTATTTGGATCAAAAACATAAGCAATACCACCACTCATACCAGCAGCAAAATTTCTTCCGGTTTTCCCAAGAACTACAACAGTACCTCCAGTCATATATTCGCATCCATGATCTCCAATTCCTTCAACAACTGCAGTTGCTCCAGAATTTCTAACACAAAAACGTTCTCCAGCCATACCATTGATATAAGCTTCACCGGTAATTGCTCCATAAAGCGCAACATTACCAATTATTATGTTTTCTTCTGGTTTGAATGTTGCAGTAGGAGGGACTTTGATAATCAATTTACCACCTGAAAGCCCTTTTCCTAAATAATCATTACAGTTTCCATGAATTTTGAATGATAGACCATTGGTTGCAAAAGCACCAAAACTTTGTCCGGCAGAACCTTCAAAATCTACTAATATCGTGTCTTCCGGTAAACCTTGTGCACCATATATTTTTGAAATTTCATTACTTAATATTGCACCAACAGAACGATCCGTGTTTTTGATATCAAAAGTAACTCTTGTTTTTTCTTTTCTATAAATAGAAGGAATAGCTGCTTTTATAATTTCAAAATCAAGTACATTATCTAAAGCATGATCTTGTGTTGTTGTATTATGATTTGGAACAACTTTAGCTTTTTCTGGTTTATATAAAATGGTAGATAAATCTAATCCACTTGCTTTATAATGTTTAATAGCTTTGTTGACATTCAATTTTTGAGATTGTCCCACCATTTCTTTTAGTGTTCTAAATCCTAGTTGCGCCATAATTTCTCTTAACTCCTCAGCAATAAAATACATGAAGTTAATGATGTGCTCTGGAGTTCCTTTGAAATTTTTTCTCAATTCTGGATCTTGAGTAGCGATACCAACTGGACAGGTGTTCAAGTGGCAAGCTCTCATCATGATACAACCAGACGCTACTAACGGTGCTGTTGCAAAACCAAATTCTTCAGCTCCAAGTAAAGCAGCGATAGCTACATCACGTCCTGTTTTTAATTGTCCGTCACATTCTAAAACTACACGACTTCTTAAATCATTTAAGATTAAAGTTTGTTGTGCTTCGGCAAGTCCAAGTTCCCAAGGAATACCTGTATGTTGTAGTGAAGTTAATGGTGCAGCACCAGTACCTCCATCGTATCCTGAAATCAAGATCACATCAGCTTTTGCTTTAGCAACACCGGCAGCGATTGTTCCAACACCAACTTCAGAAACTAACTTAACGTTAATACGTGCTTCACGATTGGCATTTTTTAAATCAAAAATCAATTGTGATAAATCTTCAATAGAGTAAATATCGTGATGTGGCGGAGGCGAAATTAGTCCAACATAAGGAGTTGAATTTCTTACAGCAGCAATCCAAGGCACTACTTTCTCTCCTGGTAATTGTCCACCTTCTCCAGGTTTTGCACCTTGAGCCATTTTTATTTGAATCTCTCTGGCATTTGTCAAATAGTTGATAGACACTCCAAATCTTCCAGAAGCAACTTGTTTAATAGCACTATTTCTAGAATCACCATTTAAGTCTTTTTGGAAACGTTTAGGATCTTCTCCACCTTCTCCAGAATTACTTTTTCCACCAATTCTATTCATGGCAATTGCCAAGTTTTCGTGGGCTTCCTGACTGATAGATCCATAAGACATGGCTCCAGTTTTGAATTTTTTCACAATTTCTGTCCAAGGTTCTACTTCGTCAATAGAAATTGGATCTAAATTATTGAATTCAAATAAACCTCTAATAGTCATTAGGTTTTTACTTTGGTCATTGACCATATTGGAGTATTCCTTATAACTTTCTGGGCTATTTAATCTAACTGCCTGTTGTAACTTAGAAATAGTTGTTGGGTTGAACATGTGTTTTTCCCCGGTTCTTCTCCATCTGTAGATTCCTCCAATTTCAAGTGACAATAAATTGGCCACTTTTGAATTTGGGAAAGCTTTTTGATATCTTTTTTTGATTTCTTTTTCCACTTCCATTAGACCAATTCCTTCAATTCTAGAAGGGGTATAAGGGAAATATTTAGAAGTGAATGTTTTATTTAATCCTAAAATTTCAAAAATTTGAGCAGCTCTATACGAATGTAAAGTAGAGATACCAATCTTATTCATGATTTTAAGAATTCCTTTTGCAATCGCTTTATTATAATTTTTAATCGCATAATCTGCTTTTACACCAGTAATAAAACCTTCGTTAACTTGGTCATGAATAATCTCATTTACCATATAAGGATTTATTGCACTTGCGCCATAACCAAATAATAATGCAAAATGATGTGGTTCACGTGGTTCAGCAGATTCAATTATGATTCCAAATTTCGAACGAACTTTTAGAATATTTAGTGAATGATGAATATAAGAACAAGCCAATAACATAGGTATTGGAGCCATTTTTTCGCTCACACCTCTATCTGAAATGATTACAATATTGCAACCTTCTGAAACTGCTTTAAAAGTAGCTTGAACTGCTCTTTCCAAAGCGCGTTCTAATCCATTTACTCCTTTTTCGATATCGTATAAAGTAGAAATAGTCACCGATTTGAAATCAGCATGATCAATATTTCTTATTTTATCTAAATCCTCATTTGAAATAACTGGATTCTGGATTTTTAATTTCTTACAATGTTTAGGCTCAATATCAAAAATATTAAAATCTCCTCCAATTGCCAAGCTGATATCAGTAATGATTTCTTCACGAATACCATCCAATGGTGGGTTGGTAACCTGAGCAAATAATTGTTTGAAGTAGTTGTATAATAATTGTGGTTGATCTGATAAAACCGCTAATGGAGTATCGTTACCCATAGAACTTAAGGCTTCGTTACCTTGAGCTCCCATAGGGTTTATGATTGTTTTTAAATCCTCAATTGTATAACCAAATAAACGTTGTCTAGTAGCAAAGTCTATTTTTTCGGTTGGTATTGGATTATTAGTATAAGGAATTTGAGCTAATTGCAATAAATTCTCATCTAACCATTTTTTGTACGGACGTTTGGTAACTACTGAATTTTTGATTTCATCATCTTCAATGATTCTACCTTCGTTCATGTCTACCAAAAACATTTTTCCTGGCTCTAAACGACCATGTTGTACTACATCTTCCGGTTTGATGTCAAGAACACCAATTTCTGAAGACATAATTACGAAGCCACTTTTTGTAAGTGTATAACGAGATGGTCTCAAACCATTTCTATCTAATAAGGCACCAATAACGTTACCATCTGTAAAAGGTATAGAAGCTGGACCATCCCAAGGCTCCATGATACAAGCATTATACTCGTAAAATGCTTTTTTGTCTTCCGACATTGTTTGGTGTTTTTCCCAAGCTTCAGGAACAACCATCATCATTGCTTCTGGTAAAGAACGTCCAGTCATTAATAACAACTCGACAACCATATCCATAGAAGCTGAATCCGATTTTCCTTCTAATATAATAGGGAATAATTTTTTCAAATCATCGCCAAATACATCACTTTGCATCAATTCTTCACGAGCACGCATTCTGCTAATGTTACCACGAAGGGTATTGATTTCTCCATTATGACACATGTATCTAAATGGTTGTGCTAATTCCCATGAAGGAAATGTATTTGTTGAAAAACGTTGGTGAACCAAAGCTAATCTGGTAACTAAATCAGTATCAGATAAATCAGTATAGTAACGGCTAATGTCTTCTGGCATCAACAAACCTTTATATATAATGGTAGTTGTTGAAAAACTAGAAAAATAGAACATATGACTTTCTGAGGTTCTTGAATTTCTTATTGTATGTTCTGCAATTTTTCTTGCAGCAAACATTTTGGCGTTAAATTGTTGTTCTGTAATGTCTAATCCATTTTTACCAACAAAAACTTGTTTTACGGTTGGCTCTTTTTCAGCTGCAATTTGTCCTAAATTAGAAATGTCAACAGGGACGTCTCTCCATCCTAGGATTTCTAAATTTTGATTGCGTATAGAATCTTCAAAAGTTGTTTTGCAAAAAGCTACTTGGTTAATGCTTTTAGGCATAAAAACCATTCCTACTGCATATTGTCTTGCTTCCGGAATTTCAAAATCACATACTTTTTTAAAAAAGATATGTGGGATATCAAATAATATTCCAGCTCCATCTCCTGTTCTTCCATCTGCACTTACAGCTCCACGATGCTCTAGCTTTATTAAGATATCAAGTGCTTTATGAATAATATCATTAGACTTAATTCCATTCAAATTACAAATAAATCCTGCGCCACAATTATCATGTTCAAATTCGGGCAAATAAAGGCCTTGTTCTTTAACTTTCATGCTTAATATTTTTTTTACAAAATTAAAGATTTAGTAACATATAATGAATACAAAAGCCAAAATGAGCGTATTTTTACAGTAATAGTAGAAAAAGGTGCGATAAATCACAATAATTGTATTTAAATACATTTGAATTGATTTTTCGATAAAAAGAAAACGGATTAAAAGGTCATGAGGCAATAATTTTGAGAGAATTGTTTTACTGATGATTTTTGTTTTAGAATTATAACAAAATGTTTGTTATTTTTTATATTTTTTGCTTCGCTCAATGAATACCTTGAAATGTACAAATTTAGGGGCTACATTTAATAAAAAAAAATAGTAGTTAAGTTTAATTTTGCTATTTTTGTGCCACTTTTATTCTGAAATAAATTCAGAATCCAGACAAATTCTATATTATGAACATACACGAATATCAAGGAAAAGAGATTTTAGCTAGCTACGGGGTTCGCATTCAACGCGGAATCGTTGCTAATAGTCCAGTAGAAGCTGTTGCTGCTGCAAAACAATTAACTACAGAAACTGGTACAAGTTGGTATGTAGTAAAAGCCCAAGTTCATGCAGGTGGACGTGGAAAAGGTGGTGGAGTTAAGCTTGCCAAAAATTTACAACAAGTAGAAGAAATTGCAGAACAAATCATTGGAATGCAATTGGTAACACCTCAAACTTCTGCAGAAGGTAAAAAAGTACATAAAGTTTTAATTGCTGAAGATGTTTATTATCCTGGCGAAAGTGAAACTTCTGAGTTTTATGTTTCTGTTTTATTGAATAGAGCAACAGGTCGTAACATGATTATGTATTCTACTGAAGGTGGAATGGACATTGAAGAAGTTGCTGAACACACTCCACATTTAATTTTTACAGAAGAAATTGATCCTTCTGTTGGATTACAAGGTTTTCAAGCAAGAAGAATTGCCTTTAATTTAGGTCTTTCTGGAAATGCTTTTAAAGAAATGACAAAATTTATCGATTCTTTATACAATGCATATATTGGATCTGATGCTTCGATGTTTGAAATCAACCCGGTTTTGAAAACATCTGACAATAAAATTATGGCTGTAGATGCTAAAGTAAATATCGATGATAATGCTTTATACAGACAAAAGAAATATGCTGATATGCGTGACGTTCGTGAGGAAAACCCAATCGAAGTAGAAGCAAAAGAAGTAGGTTTAAACTATGTTGATCTTGACGGTACAGTAGGATGTATGGTGAACGGAGCTGGTTTAGCTATGGCGACTATGGATTTAATCAAGTATGCTGGTTTTGAGCCTGCTAACTTCCTTGACGTAGGTGGAACTGCTGATGCAAAACGTGTTGAAACTGCTTTCCGTATTATCTTAAAAGATCAAAACGTAAAAGCAATTTTGATTAATATTTTTGGAGGAATTGTTCGTTGTGACCGTGTGGCACAAGGAGTTGTTGATGCTTACAAAAATATGGGTGATGCTATAAAGGTGCCAATCATTGTTCGTTTACAAGGTACAAATGCAGCTATCGCAAAAGAATTAATCGATAATTCAGGAATGCCAATTTTATCTGCTGTTGAATTTCAAGAAGCAGCTGATCAAGTAAAAGCAGCACTTTCTTAATTAGAAAATTGTTATATATTTAAAAAATCCTGAGTGAAAGCTCAGGATTTTTTTGTTGTAAACTTAAATGAAGTTTTAATTTTAATAAACAAAACGATTTTGGTCATCAATTAAAGTTATCATAAGAATTCAAATATGTCTAATGTATCCAATACCTTTGTATGGTACTGATCTTAATTATTCTGGTTTGTATTAATCTGCTATCAAATGAAACTTCATATACAAAATAATTTTACTACAGAATTACCTGCTGACTCTAGCGAGATAAATACTCCAAGACAAGTCGAGCAAGCTTGTTATTCCTTTGTTTTACCCAAAAAGCCCTCAAATCCGTCACTAATTCATGCTTCAATCGAAGTGGCAAATTCTATTGGTCTTTCTGAAGAAGATATACTTTCAACTGAATTTTTAAATATTTTTTCAGGAAATACAATTTACTCAGGCACAAAACCGTATGCTTTGAGTTATGCCGGACATCAATTTGGGAATTGGGCTGGACAATTGGGTGATGGGCGTGCGATCAATCTTACCGAAGTTGTTCATGAAAATAAGTCATACACTTTGCAACTAAAAGGAGCAGGGCCTACGCCATATTCTAGAACTGCAGATGGTTTTGCCGTTTTGCGTTCTTCTATTCGAGAGTATTTGTGCGCCGAAGCGATGCATTATTTAGGCGTTCCTACCACACGTTCGCTTTCGTTGATGCTTTCTGGTGATCAAGTATTGCGTGATGTGTTGTATAATGGAAATCCTGCTTACGAAAAAGGAGCTATCGTTTGTAGAGTGGCTCCTTCTTTTATTCGTTTTGGTAGTTTTGAATTGTTTGCTTCTCGAAAGGATCTTGTTAATCTCAAATTACTAGCGGATTTCACCATTAAACATCATTTTCCTCATATTCAAAAAGAAGGGGTCGAAAAATATCTGGCCTTTTTTCAAGAAGTAACTAATACTACGCTCAAGATGATAGTCGAATGGCAACGTGTCGGTTTTGTTCATGGAGTTATGAATACCGATAATATGTCCATTCACGGCATCACTATTGATTACGGCCCTTACGGTTGGTTGGAAGATTATGATTCGGGCTGGACACCTAATACAACAGACAGACAGCATAAACGTTACCGTTTTGGGAATCAACCTGAAATTGCGCTATGGAATTTGTATCAATTGGCGAATGCTTTGTATCCATTGATTCAGGAGGCTAAACCGCTGGAATCTATTTTAGATGCTTTTAGTGTTGATTACGAAAAGGAGTATTTGAATATGATACAAAATAAGCTCGGTTTCCAAATTAAAAAAGAACAAGATGCCGTTTTGATTCAGAGTTTGACTCAATTGCTTGAAAAGGTAGAAACCGACATGACTATTTTCTTTAGAAATCTTGGCAATGTTACTAAAACTGATACTGCAATAACCGCTTTCAATGCCATAAAAGATGCTTTTTATAATGAAAAGGATTTGAATGAAACTATTTTGAAAGATTGGCACGATTGGTTTGAGAAGTACAGCATTCAAATCAATGAAGAAACACTTTCGGATTCTGAAAGAAAAGTTCAAATGGATAAAGTAAATCCTAAATACGTACTACGAAATTACATGGCGCAATTGTGTATTGATGACGCAGATAAAGGAGATTATTCTTTATTAAGCGATTTATTTGAAATGCTTAAAAATCCGTATGACGAACAACCAAATTTTCAAAAATGGTTTGCCAAAAGACCGGATTGGGCCAGAGATAAAGTAGGATGTTCTATGTTAAGCTGTAGTTCTTAAAGTCTTTTTATGGGATACTACCAAAACTGGGGATTAATCCTCAACCAGTTCTTAACTATATTTGAAAAAAGGGTTCAGCTTTAATTAAAAAGTCAAACCCCTATATTTTTTAACTTACACACTTTTTAGGATAGTGTCCTTTTTATGATGAAATATTTAAAGTTCAATTAATATTGGCATGTGATCGCTCCATTGTAGCCATTCTGTTTCATGACCTATTTTAATACTTTTTATTTTATTAAAGGTTTTTTTATCAGCAAATACATAATCAATATGATATGGTTTTAAAATATTTTTTTGCAAGTAAAAAGTTGGAGATTTCTCCTCGCCTTGTTCTTCATTAAAATATTCGTGATACAAACTTCTAATTTCAATTTCTTCTAATTCTCTTACTACATCAGAATGGTTCCACCATCTGTCCCATTTGTCCCAAATTTTATTACTATTGAAATCACCAATAATTAGAGCTTTGGACATTAAAGATTTATTGATTTGAAGATATTTCCAAAACTGTCCGATATAACCAAAAGTTGGTGAATTTGCATGATGATTCCATAAACCAATTATATTAAAATCATCATTAATATTTGCAGATATAAAATATTTTAGATCGTTTGTTTCCCAATTATTATTCGATATTTTCAAGGATTCTGTGCAAAATATACCTAGCCCTTTATTTTTGTTATCCCCAATCCAAATAAAATTTCCAGCCCATTTTTTGTAATTTTGATCGTTTGACCTTTCTGGGTCTTCACATTCTTGTATGACAATAATATCTGCTTCAAATTGCTCAAGTTGTTTAAACTTTTTTCTAAATGCTCCATTACAATTCCAGTTAATTATTCTCATAAATGATTTTAATTTCTATATTCTTTATTCAAATATAAGCAAATAAAAAATCCTGAACTCTCATTCAGGATTTTGATATTGTATTAGTTTCCAATTTCTTGAATCACATCTGATTCGTATAATTTGAAGCCTTTATTGTTTGTTTGAGCAATTTTCAAAAGTGCTTTGGCTACTGTTTTACTTTCAATTGGTTTGTACTTTTTCAGGTTTCCAAGGAATAAGAAGGAAAGTATTTTCATAAAAAAAGCACCCACTTTTTCGCCTAATCTAAATTCAGTTCGGTTTCCTAATAGGAGTGAAGGTTGCAATACAGCAACGCTTTCGAAATTACAATCCTTAAGAAAATCTTGAATTTCTCCTTTTGTTTTCAAATAGAAATTTCCGGATTTTGCATCAGCACCAAGAGAAGATATTATCAAAAATTGTTTGACTTTGTTTTGCAATGCAAAAGCGGAAAACTGACGAGGATATTCAAAATCTACTTTTGTAAAAGCTTCTTTACTTCCCGCTTTTTTGATTGTTGTGCCAATGGTGCAAAAGAAATCATCTCCAACGACTAATTCTTTATACGTTTCTGGCTTGTCAAAATCAATAATGTGCTGCGTTAATTTTTTATGCTTTATTCCTGTGTCTCTTTTTACGAAAGTGATCACTTTTAGATAGTCATTGCTATCTAAAAGAAGATTCAATAGTTGTGAACCTATTAAACCGGTACTTCCAATAATTAGGGCCGTTTTCACTTAGGATTTTTTATTCTTGCCGAAATTATATTTTACTTTCTCAACAACTTGAACTTTTGGAGTTCCTTTTGAGAATTGTTTTTTGAACGGTTTCTTAGCAGCAGGCTTAGATTTTGAAGGACTTTCATCGCCTCTTGATCTTTCTTCGTCTCTTGGTTTTGCTTTGAATTCTGCTCTTTCCGAAGCTCCTTCTTTTACAGGAATTAGAGCTTTGTGTTTCGCTAAAACATCATTTGGATTTTTTGGGTTTTCTTTAGTTCCACGCAAGTGAATTACCAATCCATTTAAGAAATTACGCAATACCTGGTCACCACATTCCATATAATTTTCATGTTTTTCATCACGGAAAAAAGCACCCAATTCTGATTTAGTGATTCTAAAATCTACTAATTCTAATATTTCAACTATTTGATCATCACGCAACATTAAGGCTACGCGAAGTTTTTTAAAGATATCGTTGTTTGTCATCATATTCTAATTTTTTACAAAGGTACGGTTTAAAAGCAATTGGACCACAATTTTAGATTTAGAATTAGTTTTGGTTCAAAATGTGAATTATTTTATCCAAATCCTCTTTTTTGTGATTGGCAGTAATTACAATTCTGTTTAAATCCTTAGTGTCAGTCGGATATTTAAAATTGGTAACGATGATTTTATTCGCAGTAAAAATTTCATTAATTCCTTCAATCACGGGATAGATTAAAGGATAATTTGGGTCAAAATGAATGGATCTGTTTTTAATTAAATGAGTTTCTATATACTTTAAATTGTCTTTTAATTTTTGATGCTGTTGCAAATAGATTGCTGCTGAATCAGCCATGGTTTGAACAAATGCAGCGTTCATTCCGGCACTAGAAACAAAAGTATCGTGATTTATAATTTGATTATTAAATTCAGAATCGCTGGCAATTACACCACCTGTTAATCCAAAGGCTTTGCCTAAAGATGCTACCGTAATTTTTCTTTTAATGTTAGGAAGATTAATTGCCGAATAGATTCCGCAACCATTGGTTCCTAAAATTCCCAGCGAATGGGATTCGTCAATAACCAAAGTAATTTCTTTATTGGGCGGAATCGAATTCAGAATAGAAAAATCGATTGGCTGTACATGAAAGGAAGGAACCGAATCCGTAAGAATCGTAATTCTTTCAGTTATATTATCCAGTAAACGAGGATTTAATTCATTTCCAATAAAAACTGGTAAACTGTCTGGGACTTTTATTGCAGGATGCGTATCAGGAAAGTGAAAAAAGCAGTCAGTTTGCGGAGTCAGTATTTCAATTACTAATTTCCCTGCCAACATGCCAGAAGAAATAGTAAGTGCAGCTTCTGCTCTTATAAAATTAGCTAAAAAGCGTTCTCCATTTTCGTAAGCAATCAATTGAATGTTGGCGCTTCTGGAACTTCCATAAGCCGTTCCCCATTGTAAAATATTTTTGATGAGCAGTTTTTGAAATTCAGGATGCGTTGGTAAACCTAAATAAGCTGTTCCTCCAAAATAGAGATATTTTTCGTTGTCTACTTCAACTATTCGATCTGGAAATTGGTTGACTTTCATTTAAAATCAAATTAAAGTTACACCGGTTCCGTTTAATTCAGAATAGTTTATTTTTCCAAAATCTATGGTTACACCAGTGGCAATATCTTCAGCCAAAAGCAATGCACCGTCCATATCTACATAATCCAGTTGCGGCAATAAATGCGCAATCGCAGAAATTCCTACAGTAGATTCAGTCATGCAACCCACCATAGTTTTCAAACCTAATTTTTTGGCTTCCTGAATCATTCGTCTTCCGGGCGTCAGTCCGCCACATTTTACTAATTTGACATTTACACCATGAAAATGATTATAACATTTGGCCACATCTTCTTCTATAATACAACTTTCGTCAGCGATAATCGGTAAAACCGAATGTTTAAAAACTTCCTTGTGTCCTTCCCAATTATCTGCTTTCATAGGCTGTTCTAAGAATTCTACGCCTAGTTTTTTTAACTCGATAGCATTATTAATAGTTTCTTCCACGCCCCAACCACAATTAGCATCAATTCGAAAAATGGCATTGGTATGTTTTCGAAGTTCAGTAACAATGGCAATATCTTCTTTGGTCCCCAATTTTATTTTATAAATTGGCCAAGGTAATTCTTTCATTTTAGCCACCATTTTTTCTATGGAAGCAATGCCAATAGTATAATCGGTCAATGGATTTTTATCGATGTTGTAATTCCATAACTCGTACAATTTCTTTCCTTTTTTACGAGCATACAAATCAGTATACGCCATATCCAAAGCGCACAAAGCAAACATATCGTCTTTTAAATACCGATGGATTTTTGCCCAAAATGCTGAGGGTGTTTCATTTGTTGTAGTTTCAATTACAGAGCGAATTTTCTCTAAATCCTGCATCATCATTGGAACGGTTGTCTTATAATATGGATTAGATGTCGCTTCGCCAAAACCTGAAAATCCTTCACTTTTTAATGCTACAATCAATGAAGGCTGAAAGTCAATCGATTCTCTTGAAATCGTAAAGGTGTGTTTTAATTTAAGGTTGTATTCTCTTAAGATTAGTTCCATTTGAATCTGATTTAGTACTTAAAATTAATGTATTTATCTTTTAAATTAATAGCCGAGCCATAAAACGGCTTTGACAAAACCATCGCGCCATAACTTTTCATTGTGTTGTCCTCCTTTTACGATTTTCTTTTCATTCAAATTGAGGCAATAACATCGTTTAGTATTAATTAGGTATTCCATTTTATTGAGGTCAACAATCATAGAATCATCGTCACCTTCTTTATCTCCGCAAAGGAAATAATATTTGGTTTTTTGCTTTTTATTTTTCTCTTCTAATTCGAAAATTTCTTTACGGTTAATCCAAAAAGCGGGCGAAAAAATACCTGCTTTGCCAAACACTTCAGGATACTTTAAAGTAGCGTAAAAGGAAGTCAAACCACCCAAAGAACTTCCCATAATTATGGTATTTCTCTTCTCCCGTTTGGTTCTATAGGTTTCGTCAATTTTTGGCTTCAACGTTTTTACAATGAATTCTAAATAATCAGCTGCTTTTCCGCCATCATATTTTTCGTTTTTAAAAGGAGTTAATTCTTCTAAACGTTTGTCATTTCCATGTTCGATTCCTATAACGATGACTTGTGCATTAAGACTGTCCAGTTTTTCATCGACATTCCATTCTCCGCTATAGGATGTTTTAGCATCAAATAGATTTTGTGCATCATGCATGTATATCACGGAATATTTCTTTTTGGAATTTAAGTAATTTTTAGGTAGATATACCCAGATTTTCTTTGACGTTTTAAGTTGTGGTGCCTCTATAGTAAAGGTAGAAACTTGTTTTGATGCAGTGCTTTGTTGAGCTATTGTATTTGTAAATGTAAAAAGTAGTACAAGAAGAAGGGGAAGCCGTTTAATCATTAAGTTATAATTTGTAATTTAATTTAGAAGGAATTTTTTAGCTAAAAATAGTAATTATTTTTATAATTTGATTTTGAATAAAATTATAATTGATGATCTTTTATTAAAATAAAGGTCTTGTTCTAGAAATCAAATTCATTCAGTCTTTGATCTCTACTTTTATTTCGAATATATTGTTATTTATTGCTTCGAATGATAGCAGAAGTACTTCCCAAATTACTATCGTTCCAGTACTCGAATTTTGTTTATTTGTTAAAGTTTCATTTTATTGTGTTTTTTTATTTGGTTTAAATATTTGATAATCTGAGTGATAGTTTTTTTTATTTCGATTTTTATTATATTTCGTTAATTCATGCCAATATTGAAATTATTTACTGGCACAGTTGTTGGATTTCGCAATAGTAGTTACTAATTAATATTTTGAAAAGATGAAAAAAATAAAGTTACTCGCATTATTAGGTATAGCCTTTTTTGCCACAAGCGCAATAAATGCACAGGTATCGTTTGGTTTAAATGTTGGACTTCCTACAGTAGTAGTATCAGGTCATTATGGGAGAGGGTATGCCCCTCAAAGAGTTTACAAAGAATATTACGATAATGATAGGGTCTACTGTAATCCTGGACGATATGAGAACCGGAGAGATTATGATAGGAGAAGATACGAAGCACAAAGAAGGTATGAAGCGCAACAAAGATACGAAGCACAAAGAAGATATGAAGAAAGAGATAATCATGGACATTGCGATAACGATGAGTACGATGATTAATTACTATTAAATTAAAATAGAAAAGAGAGAGAATCAAAATTGATTCTCTCTCTTTTTTTGTATTTTCTATAGTTGTTCAAAAACAATATGAAAATCTATAAAAGATGTCTAATTGGTGACCAATTTTTTGTATTTTAATTTAAAAGAGATATTTTAGCTAAAAATAATAATTTCATGGATACTTACGAGGAAAAAAGAAGCTTACTTTTAGAGATGATTGCTTTTTCTACTGTTGACGGACAATTGCATAAGAGAGAATACGATTTTTTGTTTATTGTTGCCAATGAGCTAAATATTGAAAAAGGAGGATTCAATGATTTGTTTCATCAGGAATTACCAAAACTGCCTATTAAATCGGAGTTTCAACGCATCCAACAATTTTATAGACTGGCTTTGTTAATGCATTGCGATGGGGTTTTGCATAAAAAAGAAAGTATTGCAATTAAACAAATAGCAATTGATATGGGACTCAATCCAGAGGCAACTAAACGTATTCTTAAGTTAATGAAGGAAGCGCCAAATGCAATTATTAATAGCGAAGTTTTATTGAATGTTTTTCAGGAACAACAGAATTAAGTTAATTGTCCTTGCAGCACTTTTATTTCATCACGTAATTTTGCAGCCTGCATAAAGTCTAATTCTTTTGCCGCTTTTTCCATTGATTTGCGTTTTTCTCGAATTCGTTTTTCAATATCTGGTTGGGATAAATATTCTGTGACTGGTTCGGCTGCAGTTGAAAGACCGTAGCCTAATTCATAATCTGCCAAAGGATTTTTGGTAAAAGCACTTTCTATTTTTTTATTTAAAGCTTGAGGAACCAAATTATTTACTGTATTGTAATTAATTTGTTTTGTTCTTCGATAATTGGTTTCGTCAATGGTTTTTTGCATGCTTGCTGTAATTTTATCAGCATACATAATTGCTTTTCCATTTAAGTTTCTCGCAGCACGACCAATTGTTTGCGTAAGCGAACGATGACTTCGTAAAAAGCCTTCTTTGTCTGCATCAAGAATGGCTACCAATGAAACTTCGGGTAAATCCAAGCCTTCACGAAGTAAATTCACACCAATCAAAACATCAAAGATACCTTTTCGTAAATCTTGCATGATTTCTATTCGCTCCAATGTGTCTACTTCGGAGTGAATATAGCGACAACGAATATTCACTTTCGTTAAATATTTAGCCAATTCTTCCGCCATTCTTTTGGTTAAAGTCGTCACCAACACACGTTCGTCAATTTCGGCCCGAACTTGAATTTCTTCTATTAAATCATCAATTTGGTTTAAACTTGGACGGATTTCGATAATTGGGTCTAGCAATCCTGTTGGACGAATTACTTGTTCCACAACAACGCCTTCTGTTTTTTGCAATTCATAATCGGCTGGTGTTGCCGAAACATAAATCACCTGGTTTTGCATCGCTTCAAATTCTTCAAACTTCAAAGGACGATTGTCCATCGCTGCCGGAAGTCGGAAACCATATTCCACTAAATTTTCTTTTCGGCTTCTGTCTCCGCCATACATTGCGCTAACCTGAGAAAGCGTTACGTGACTTTCATCAACCACCATTAAGTAATCTTTAGGGAAATAATCCAATAAACAAAAAGGTCTTGTTCCGGGTAAACGACCGTCAAGATAGCGGGAATAATTTTCAATTCCGGAGCAATAACCGAGTTCGCGAATCATTTCCAAATCAAAATTGGTGCGTTCTTCCAATCGTTTTGCTTCCAAATGTTTTCCAATTTCCTTGAAATAATCGACTTGTTTAACCAAATCCTGCTGGATTTCCCAAATGGCGCCTTGCAAAACATCTGGTGAAGTCACAAACATGTTAGCAGGATAAATAGTCAGTTTTTCAAATTTTTCAAGAACCTGAGAATTCTTTGGGTCGAAACTTTCAATTTCCTCGATTTCATCACCAAAGAAATGAACTCGATAGGCGTCATCCGCATAACTTGGGTAAACATCTACTGTATCGCCTTTTATTCTGAAACTTCCGGGATTGAAATCGGCTTCCGTTCTGGAATATAAACTTTGCACCAATTGATGCAATAATTTGGTTCGAGAAATGATTTGTCCTTTTTCAATTGGAATTAAATTTTTCTGAAATTCTATAGGATTTCCAATACCGTACAAACACGAAACAGATGCTACTACCAAAATATCTCTTCGTCCTGAAAGTAATGAAGCAGTGGTTGACATTCGCATTTTTTCCAGTTCTTCATTGATAGATAAATCTTTTTCAATGAAAACACCAGTTACTGGCATAAAAGCTTCGGGTTGGTAATAATCGTAATAAGAAACAAAATATTCTACGGCATTATTTGGGAAAAATTGTTTGAATTCCGAATACAATTGTGCTGCCAAAGTTTTATTGTGTGCCAAAACTAATGTTGGTCTTTGTACTTCCTGAATCACATTGGCCACTGTAAATGTTTTTCCAGATCCTGTAACTCCTAATAAAGTTTGGAATTTATCACCATCAATAATCCCTTGAGTCAATTTTTCAATCGCTTGAGGTTGGTCGCCCTTAGGCTGGTAATCAGATACTACTTGGAAATTCATTTAAAACTAGGGACTTGGGTTAAGAGTAACAAAGGTACAAAGTTTGGATTCTTTTTTTACCTAAGTTTAAGCCAAAAAAAAAGCCATCAACAAAAGTTGATGGCTTTCCATAATATTAAATGTTTTTCTAGAAGCTGAAACTTAATCTGGCAAAAACAAAACGACCGTTTTGACCAAATTGAGATGTGTTTCTTGAATACACAAATTGATTTGCATTTGACAAATCAATTGAATTATTTGAAGATGTAGTTGCTGAATAAATAACAGCTCCATTAGCATCAACTCCAGAAGCTCTTTTTGCAATTGTTTGAGGTCCTAAATTGAAAGTTGGATAAATATCAAAAATGTTATTAGCTCCTACAACAATTTTTGTTGCAGTAGTAATTTTAAATCCTACAGATAAATCGGTAATGATTTTCGCAGCCCATACTGGATGTTCGTTTTCAACAGCTTGATTATTTACAACAATAGCATTGATAGTCCCATCATTATTTGCATCAGCAATGTTCGGGTCAGTTACTTTACCAAAATAAACGTTTCTCAAGAAAAAATCGAATTTTTTGTAAGAAAGTGAATTCGTTAAATTAGCTTTAACTCTTGGCACTGCTTCTTGTAGATAAATTCTCGAAGATTCTGAATAATATCTGTTGATTTGACCCGCTGCTTCTAGTATTGGAGATGCATGGATGTCGCCTACTTTTTGGGTATTAGAAATGGTCCCTGACAAATCAGTTTTTAAAGACAAACCTTCACCTAAACTTACTTTATGGCTAATTACAACGTCAATTCCTTTTGACTCCGTATCAATTGCATTAGCAAAAAAAGTTGCAGCAGTTGCCCCAGCAGCATCAAAGTAAGGTTTTGTAACAGCATTCGAAGTAAATTGATCTGTAAGAACGACTCTATCATTGATTTTTACAATATAAGCATCAGCAGTTAAAGTGATATTGGCATCAGGTATTTTTGCTGTAAATCCTACACTGGCGCTTTTAGATTCTTCTTGTTTTAATGTTGGAATTCCCAAAGCTTTTGCTACTGGAGAGTCATTGCTAAATGTTCCAACTTCAAATGGGACACCACCTACGAATTGAGTAGCTGTTGAGTTAAAATAGATTTGGTGTAATGATGGTGCTCTAAATCCAGTTGAAACGGCACCACGTAAATTGATATTATCCGTTAGTTTGTAACGAGATGCAACTTTGAAATTAGTTGTGTTTCCAAAATCAGAATAATTCTCAAAACGAACTGCTCCGTTAACTAACCATTTGTCAGTAAGGTCTAATTCTAAATCAGTATAAACAGCATAACTATTACGTCCTTTGTCAATAGCATTTGCAGGTCTGAAACCTGGAAATACTTGCGCTCCGCCTGGTCTTGTAGCCCCATAAAAGTCAGTAACTTTAATGTTCGCTGGAGTTGTGCCTGTAACTACAGCTCCATTGATGTCGTATAGGTTATATGAATCCGGCTCACCTGCATTGATAGTAAAGTTTTCATGTCTGTATTCAGCACCAAACGCAACGTTCAGTCCTTTCATAACATCAAATTTTCTATTCATATCAAAATTGGTTGTATTTTGAGAGAAACCTAAACCTCCAGCATCAAAGTGTGTAGCTGATTTTTCTCTTAAAGAAGCATTAACCGTGTTTTCGATATTATAGTCAAAAGTATTTTTTCCAAAAGTATTACTTAAGTCAAAATTCCAATTTTCGAATAACATACCTCTTAGACCAGCAGCTATAGATACATCACCAATTGTAGAATGAATTTCTGGCAAGAAACCGTTTGGATATAATCCAGTATATGATCTGGCTTGATTCGGTTTTCTGTAAAAACCAGCAGCTTCTCCAGTTCTATAACTAGTTCCGCCAAAAGCATAAGCTTCTAATTTATCAGTGATTGGATAAGCCGCGTTCAAAAAGAATTGTGCACTTTTCAAAGAAGATTGTCCCACTTTCATATTGAAATCTTTTCTTTGAAGTTTTCTGTAAGCCAATTCATTTTCTGTTACATCTCCAATTCCACTTGCTGAACTTCCTAAAATAGTTTGCAGTCCATTTGCTCCATATAATGATGTTGCACCAGCAATAGATGCTTGTTGTGCAGATGTGAAATATGCTACTTGAGGAGCATAGGTTTGAATAGCTGAAACAATTTGTGCTTCATTAGCGGTTGGGGCAGCTTGTGTTCCAATATTTCCCCATAGTGCATTAATATTTGTTCCGTCTTTAGCTGCTCTTTGCTCAATTGCATTGAAAGCACTGAATAATCCACCAGTTACATCTTTAGCTCTGCTAGTAGCATCTCTAAGTTGAAAACTCGCTGTTGCATTGATAAAACTTTTCTCTTTACCAAGACCTGTTCCGTAGTTTAAATCTAATTGGTAATTACCACCATCAATACCACCAGAATGGTCATTAGCGCCTTTAGAAGCATTTCCTCCACCAAAAAGAGCAACATCTAATTTATTGGTGTTTTTCTTTACATTGATGTTGATTACACCTGCAATAGCATCAGAACCATATTGTGCAGAAGCTCCATCTCTTAATACTTCGATTTTTTCGATAGCAAAAGCAGGAATTGCATTTAAATCTGTTCCTACAGATCCTCTTCCTGGGGATCCATTAATATTTACTAAAGATGAAGTGTGTCTTCTTTTTCCGTTAACCAATACCAATACTTGATCTGGTCCTAAACCTCTTAATTGTGCAGGGTCAATGTGATCCGTTCCATCAGCTACAGTTGTAGTATTAGATGTAAACGATGGTGCAACCATGTTCAAAATTTGATTTAAGTTAACTTGTGGCCCTTGTGAAGCAATCTCTTTCATGCTGATTACATCAATTGGCACAGCAGATTCAGTTACCGTTCTGGTTGGATTACGCGATCCTATTACAACAACATCTTGCAATGTTTCGCCGCTTCCTGTTAAAGTAACATTTACAATGTTTCCAGTTACAGTTACCGATTTAGTTTCTAATCCTACATAAGAAAATTGTAAAACAGCTCCCATTTGAGTAGTGATAGTGTAATTTCCATCTGCATCAGTCGTAGTCCCTTTAGTAGTCCCTTTTACAAGAATTGTTACACCTGGCAAAGGTTGACCGCTATCATCTACTACACGACCTTTTATGATTTCAGCAGCTAAGTTTTCATTTAGTGTTGACATAAGGTCTACATTCATGCCTGCTTTTTGAATACCTTCCTTTTGTAAAACAATTTGATTGCTTACCTCAGTGTAATTCATTTTAAGTGGTTTCAAAATGCGGGTAAGTACACTTGATAGCGCTTCATTATTAGCATAAACACTCACTTTTTGATTGAATTGTGTCATTCTCGAATTATACGAAAATTTTACATTTGCCAGTTTCTCAAGTTTAGTTAACGCAGTATCTAAGTTCAAATCGGTTAGGGTAATAGTTACCTTTGTGTCTAATTTCCTCTGCCCTCTAATATTATTTGCTATTGTAACGCTTGAAAAAACAAGGGCTAAAACAAATTGAAATAAGGTTATTTTCATGATTCGAAAGAGTAATCGTTGTTTAAGGACGGTTTTTTTCATAATTTTGGGTTGTGTTTGTTAGTATTCTTTTGTTTGGTTATTGATAACGCAACAATTACTCTTTACAGAGAGGTAATTGATTTAATGTAAGGCGTTGGGAATGTTACAGCATTTCCAGCGCTTTTTTAGTTAAGTATTTTAATTCATAGGCAAAATAAGGTTAGTTGCATCCATCTGATATAATTATTATTTGGTTTCCATTCATTTCATAACTGCTGTTGTTTCCAAGACTTTTACAGATAATTTTTAGTTTTTCAGGTAAAGGTTGGTCACCCAAAGATGTTGTAAGATAACAGTCTTTTAATTTTTCCTGAGGAAAATCAATTTTTACTAAATAAGCTTGCTCAATTGTTTTAAAAATTTGGGCAACCGGAATATCTGTAAATTCAAATCCCAATTGTTCAATAGTACTTGTGGAATGACTTAAAGATTCATCTTGCGTTATATCTGTAATTTTATTAAAAACTAAATTTTTACGCACGAATCGTAACGCTTGGTTTGGTAACAATACAATCAATTCGTCCTTTGAGTTTGCTATTAAATGGTTTGATCTCACTTTAACTTTACCGGTACGAACTACCACCTCTATATTAGGCTGATTAGCATATGCTTTTATTTTAAAACTGGTTCCTACTACTTTAGTAACAATTTCATTAGCAAATACAAAAAAAGGTTTTTGTGGATTTTTACTGATTTCAAAAAAACCTTCACCAGATAAGTAAACTTTTCTTTCATTACCCACAAATATTTTTGGATAACTCAACTTACTATTAGGTTGTAATAATACAGAACTCCCGTCGGATAATGTTATTATTTGTGGTTTGTCTGAATTATTAGTTTGTTCAACCAAACCTTCGTCGTTTTCATTGATTAGTTCATTATAGCTAAGAGCTGAATTTTTATCAGCTAAATGTTGGCTATAAAACCAGCCAGATAAAAGACCTATAACTAAAATAGCAGCTACATTTCTAAACCATTGGTTTTTCCAAAGTTTTATAACCGGTTGGACTACTGCATTTTTATTTTCTTCTTTTGTTTCAATTTTCATCCAAGTTGCTTCTAATGCATTTTGGATGGCCTCAGAAGATAAATCACACTCAGGGGTTTTCATTGCTAACAGCCATAATCGGGCTTCTTCTACTAATTTAGCACGACTCGGGTTTTCTAAAGTCCATTCTTCCCATTGTTGCTGGTCGTCTTTGAAACAAACCCATAATTGGAATGATTCATCGGCTAAAAAGTCTTCTATTTCAGTATAACTGTTACGGTGTTGCATCAAAAAAAAGGTTACAATTATATAGAGGACAGTTTTTTTACTGGATACTCATTAAATTCTATTTTTTTTTTTAAATTTTATTTTAAACCTAAAAAGCATTTAAAAATAGTAGTAAAATAAGGGAAATACTTCCTTTCCAATCCTTGCGTAAACATAATAGAGCACGATGTAAAAGGTTGTTTGCTGATTGATAATTAATATCAAGCGTATCTGCTATTTGGTCCACAGTAAGGTCTTGATTGTAGCGAAGATATAAGGCTTCTTTTTGTCGAGAAGGCAAATTATTAATCAATTGGTTGAGACGTGATACTTTATCAGCAGTTATCTCATCAGCAATGAGATGATGTTCTATAGAAAAGTCAAATAAAAATTTAATGGAATCAATTGAAGTACTTACACGAAAAATACGATCACGTTCTTGTAGTCTTGTGATACGTTTACGAACGCATGACAGTAAGTATGCTTTTACTACAACTGAATCATTTAGTTTATTTCTGTAAACCCAAATATCTGTAAAAACATCTTGTACGCAATCCTGCACCTTTTCAGGAAATGGAATAAATGAATTTCCATAACGGACTAAATGGGAGTAATGCTTTTTAAAAAGTAGCGAAAAAGCTTTTTCATCTCCTTTTTTTAGATTGATCCAAAGTGTGGTGTCATCTTGTGTTTCGGTATGTAGTAGCTGCCTTTTCACAATTTAGTTTGGATAAGTTCATTTTTTTAATGCTAAATAACATTTGAATTGCAATAAAAAAGAGGTTTTTTTCTTCCTTTTCAATGTTGCACCATTTTAAAAATGAATGATTTTTTTGCTAATAATTTGCTGAATCGTAAAAGAATGTCTTTTTAATTATTTAACATTTTCTTAGCAAACTTACGTAAAACTATATTAAAAAATATTTATAAGTATGAAAATATAAAGAAATTCGATTTTTCGTGAATATTTTCATATTTTTTTTTGAAAACAATTTTTTTAGAAGTTTAATTAATGATTTAATAACAGAAGCATTTGTTTATTCTTCGATTAAATAAATAATTTTTATGAATGATCAACAACAACACATTAAATAGGCAAATGAATTGTATCATTTGGAATTGTTTTATAGTGTTTTTTATTCTAAAATTTCCAAGCTTTCTGTTGTGCTCCGCTCAAAAAAGTCCAGGCTACAATTCGGCTTGTTTTTTGGCCTTGAGCCATATCAATTGTTTTTACTTCAACTGCGCTGACTTTGTTTAATGTTTTATAAATACTGGATAGATTCTCTTTTTTGGAAACCAAAGTCGTAAACCACAAACAATTCATAGGATATTTAGCACTTTCGTAAATCATTTGAGTCAGGAAACCTATTTCGCCACCTTCACACCATAATTCAGTATTTTGACCACCAAAATTCAATACCGGATTTTTAGTTCGGGTATTTTCCAGATTGTTGATTTTTCTTATGGAAGATTTTGTGGCTTCTTCTTTTGAATTATGAAAGGGAGGATTGCAAATGGTAAAAGTAAATTTATCTTCGGGTGTAATTATGTTTTTAAAAATGAAGCGACTTTCAGTTTGTAATTGCAGGCTTATGGTATCCATAAAATTTGGATTGTCTTGGATGATTTTTTTGCAATTTTGGATTGCTTTTTCATCAATATCGGTTCCTACAAAACTCCAACCGTAAGTTGAATTTCCTATTATTGGATAAATACAGTTAGCGCCTATACCAATATCTAAACCTTGAACTGTTTCTCCTTCAGGGATAATTTCGTTATTGCTTGAAGCCAATAAATCAGCGATATAATGAATGTAATCCGCTCTTCCGGGAATGGGCGGGCAAAGGTAGTTTTTAGGAATATCCCAATCTTGGATTCCGTAATGAGTTACCAGTAAGGCTTTATTTAGCGACTTTACAGCTTCAGGATTACTAAAATCAATGGTTTGCTTCGCCTGTTCGCTGTCGCTCGAGTCTATATTGTGCTCATTGGCAGAAACAAAAGCTTTTAATTCAGGGCAATCTTTGATTAATTGTTCAAAATCATATCCAAATCGATCTAGATTTCTAGGATGTAAATTCGTTTTTTCGGTAATCGTTTTTTGTTTTGTTTTTTCCATTTCGGCGCAAAGATAGACAATCTTTTTTTGTCAAATTACAGTAAGTGTTAAAGAACGTTTTTTATCATTAATCCATGCATTCCATCATCAATAAATCACCTTCATTGTGTTCTATTGTGACGATGCCATCTTTAATAACATGATTGCTGCTTCCAGTTCTATATCCAATGGTTAGGCTATCGTCTTTTAATGGATAAAATAAATTATCAGAATGAATTCCGGTGACGTGGCCAATGGGAATTAACGAAATGGGCGTGTTAGCCGTGTACCATTTTTCGAATTTGTTTGGTAACAAAAATATTTTGGAATGGTCGTCTAATATCACAATTTTTAATAGATTTCTATATCGAACTATATTCGTAAGATTGGTAATAGTATGATCTGCTCTTCTTCCGGTTGCCCAAACGACATTTACGGCTGGAATTTTACGCTGAATTAAATAATCAAAAGCCTTTTCTAAATCGGTTTTGTCTTGATTTGGTGTGTGGATTATTTCAATAGGATACTGTGAAGTTTGGTATTGTTTCGGATCAAATCCTCTGTCAAAATCCCCTAAAAGAACATCCACTTTTATATCTAATTCCATGACTCTTTCCATGGCCGAATCCAATACAATTACTAAAGGCGACCATTCTAACAATTGTCCTAATAATTCTGAATTGCAAGCTGCGCCATTAGCAATTATTAAAGCTGGTTCTTGGTCGTCGCGAACGATGTGATGTGAGGACATGAATATTGTAGTTTTTAGAATGTAAATTTTATATTTACCATGTAAAAGTAAATAAAAGTTATCATTTTATCTTGTGCGGGAATAGCCCAGATAAAAATGAAAAACAAAACATGTTCTAAACTTTAGTTTTATTCCTGTAGAAGAGCGACCAAAGGAAGCTCCTTATACGGGTTAAAAAACTTTTTAGAACCTGTTTTGTTTGTAATGGATAGCTGGATTGGCTCCTAATTATTCAACGGTGTAGTTTTTAATGTCGACTTCGCTAAGCGAAAAATAACCCAAAGGATAATTTGCTGAATTTGTGGTGTTGATTATATTTCCTCTTACCGTAGCGGGTGGAGATTGAAACGGACCACCGCCATTGTTTCCTGCAATACTTACTAATACATTGAGATAATTGTAGTAAGATTTTGAAATTCCGTAGTGGCTGATTTCGATTAAATCACCGGCTTTTAAATCTTCATTTTGGGAAATACTAAAGAATTTATTTCCATCAAAAAACTCATCTTGGTCTACGTAAAAATTAGATTTAATCTGATTGGAGTAAATGTATTTATACAAATAATAATTAGGTTCGTTAGCTGCATCCGTATAATAGGATTTGATTTCTATATTCTTTCCGGTGAAGCCCCCTGCGTTGTTTTGGATAATTTCAGTTATTGGCGGAACTGCTTTTAATGTTTCAGTAGCCGTGTACGTTGCGCCCTCACTAATAACCGTTAATGTGTACAATTCATTTAGGACCGGAATAAAATTATTGCAAAAGTATTCTCCTTTAGTAGTCGATTCAGTAAAACTGAAAATCACATTTGAACTATTTTTAATTGTGATTTTGGCTCCAGAAACTTTAGGAATCACACCGCTGTAATAATCAGTGGTTGTGGTTAATTTTATTTTTTGTTGATTTCCATCGGTACCTTTTCTCCAATTTATAGATGCCTCAATAATCAGTTTTGGTGGCGCAGTATATAGATCTATTGGAACAACTTCTTGGCAACTGCTTAAAATAAGTGCTGCTACAATACCTAAAAGGAGTATTATTTTTTTCATGATAATTAAAATTTGAAGTTATAACTAACTGCAGGAACTACTCCAAAAATTGAAGTTTTTACAGCCTCATTAGTACCAGTGTCTGTATTTTGCCTGAAATTGATTGAAGCTGCATTTTTTCGGTTGTATAAATTGTAAATGCTAAATACCCATTCTCCTTTCCAGTTTCGGTCGCTATTTTTGCGTGGTGTCAATGTTGCTGCAATGTCGAGATGATGATAAGCAGGCAGGCGGTTTTCATTTCTCAATCCATAACTTGGAACGGTTATGCCTAAGTATTCATATTGTCCATTAGGATAGGTAACAGGTTGTCCGGTTTGTAATGCGAAGTTAGCTCCAAAAGACCATTTTTCATTTAAATTATAAGAACTGGTAATCGCAATATTATGCAATTTATCATAAACAGAGTTGTACCATGACCCATTGTTGATTCCCGTCTCGATAGGTGTTCTTCCTGGTGTTTGTTGTTCAGATTTAGATAAAGTATAGGAAACCCAACCATTAAATTTGCCTTCATTTTTACGGAACATAATTTCCAATCCGTAAGATCTTAATTCTCCATTTAGAATCACTTGTTCGATTGCTTTATTAGCAATTAGATTTGCACCATCAATATAATCCAATCTGTTTTTTACTTTTTTATAATACGTTTCAACTTCTAAAGAATAAATGCCTTCTTTGAAATTTTTAAAATAACCCAAAGCTACTTGGTCTGCAATTTGAGGTTTGATGAAATTATCACTTGGTGTCCATACGTCAAGCGGAGTAGGAGAGGACGTATTGGAAATCAATTGTAAATATTGTACCATTCGGTTGTAACTCGCTTTTACAGATTGGTCATCGTTGATTTGATAGGCCAATGAAAAACGAGGTTCCAGGTTATTATAACTCTGAATGGTTTTGTTTTTTCCATAGAATTTAGTTCCTATAGGAGTGGCTTTTTCATAAATCTGTAAATCTGGATTGAAGGTCACAGGATTATTATCAGCATAAATATTTACTGTGGATTGTCCTAAACGGTAAAACATACTGTAACGAAGCCCATAAGAAAGTGCGATTTTTTTTGAAATTTCGTGATCCGCATTTATATATAGTGCGGGTTCAAATGCATATTTTTTATCTAATTGATCAAAATTAATTCCAGAATTTAAATCCGAAGGTCTTATGGTTCCCGGATTAAAATCATAATAAATAGCACTTACGCCATAATTCAATTTGAATTTATCGGAAATGTAATTCTTGAAATCGTATTTGATATTGTAATTCTTGATGCCAGAATCCCATTTGAAACCTACAAAATCCAAATCCAATCCATAATAATAGTCACTGTAGATTAACGATAAATTCGAAAATAGTTTATCTGAAAATAAATGATTCCAACGTAAGTTCAAAGTAGAGTTTCCATAAATATTGGTAAAGCTTTTGTTTAGGCTAAAAACGTCTCTTCCAAAATATCCCGATAAATATAAGTTGTTATTTGGTGTCAATTTGTAACTCAACTTAGTATTCAAATCATAAAAATAAGCAGAGTTGTCTTTTTGATCTTTTGATAGTTTCAAGAATAAATGAGCATACGAACTTCGCCCTCCAATAAGGAAGGAACCTTTGTCTTTTACTATTGGTCCTTCGGCCAAAATTCGACTAGAGATTAATCCTATTCCTCCATTGATATGAAATTCTTTACTGTTGCCGTCTTTTTGATAAATATCCAAAACCGAAGAAGCTCTTCCTCCAAAACGAGCCGGAATTCCTCCCTTGTATAACTTTAAATCCTTTATAGCATCCGGATTAAAAACGGAGAAAAAACCAAAAACATGGGAGGAGTTAAAGATGGTTGCTTCGTCCAATAGAATTAAATTTTGGTCAGCACCGCCACCGCGAACATTAAATCCGGACGCGCCTTCACCAGCATTAGTAACTCCGGGAAGTAATAAAATAGATTTGAGAACATCCACTTCGCCAAGCACTACCGGCATTTTCTTAATAGTCGAAATAGAGAGTTTATTGACACTCATTTCTGGTTTCCGAATATCAGTTTTAGTTTTAGTATCAATAATGATTACTTCTTTTAAGGCAGTTTCATTACTTATTAATTTAAAATTATTCTTTATGTTTTGGTCTAGATTTATTGATTCCTCAATAGTTTGATATCCTAAATAAGTGATTTGAACACTGTAATTTCCTTTTGGTACAGTAATAGAATAAAAGCCATATTCATTGGTAGTGACGCCAGTTTTTAATTCTGGGATAACAATGTTTACGCCAATTAATGTTTCATTGCTGTTGGCATCAATAATAGTTCCGCTAAGTGTGAATTTTTGTTTTGATTGTTCGCCTGTGTTTATATCCTGAGAGAAAGAAGTAAAGAAGGACATAAGTACAATAAGAAAGGGAATAATTTTCTTTATAATCATTGTTTAAATTTTCTAAATGAAGAATTACAAATTTCATTGAAATGAATACTAACTCTAGTATAACAAATGTTAAGGTATTGCTAAGATAAAAAAAAAGACAACTGAAAACAGTTGCCTTTTAATAGTATTATTTATTATAAATTTCTAATTATGCAATTTTTGCAACGATAGCATTGAATGTTTCGCTAGGACGCATTGCTTTTTCAGTCAATTCAGGATTTGGTTGGTAATGACCACCAATAGCTTGAGGTTTCCCTTGTGCTCCAATTAACTCTGCATTAATTTTTGCTTCGTTTGCAATAAATTCAGCAGCAATAGGAGCGAAAATAGTTTTTAATTCAGCATTTTTATCTTGTGCAGCTAATGCTTCTGCCCAGTACATTGCTAAATAAAAATGAGAACCACGGTTGTCAATTTCCCCAATTTTACGTGCTGGGGATTTATCATTTGCTAAGAATTTCTCTGTAGCTACATCAAGAGTTTCGGCTAAAATTATTGCTTTAGCATTATTTAAAGTTTGCCCTAAGTGTTCTAATGAAGCTCCCAAAGCCAAGAACTCACCTAATGAATCCCAACGTAAATAACCTTCTTGTGTAAATTGCTCCACATGTTTAGGGGCTGACCCACCTGCACCAGTTTCAAACAAACCTCCACCATTCATTAATGGAACGATAGACAACATTTTAGCTGATGTTCCTACTTCTAAGATAGGAAATAAGTCAGTTAAGTAATCACGCAATACGTTTCCTGTTACAGAGATAGTATCTAATCCTTTAATGATTCTTTCTAATGTGAAGTCAGTTGCTTCAATAGGATTAAGAATGCGAATGTCTAAAGCTGTTGTATCGTAATCTTTTAAATATTTCGTTACTTTTTCGATTAATTCTCTATCATGTGCTCTGTTTTCATCTAACCAAAAAACGGCTGGAGTATTTGATAAACGAGCTCTGTTAACAGCTAATTTAACCCAGTCTTGAATCGGAGCATCTTTTGCCTGACACATTCTGAAAATATCTTTTGCTTCAACAGCTTGTTCCATTAAAACGTTTCCATTAGTATCTACAACACGTACAACGCCGTCTGCATTCATTTGGAATGTTTTGTCATGAGAACCATATTCTTCTGCTTTTTGTGCCATCAAACCTACGTTTGGAACACTTCCCATAGTTGTTGGGTCAAAAGCACCATGTTTTTTACAAAAATCTATAGTTGCAGTATAAATTCCAGCATAACATCTGTCTGGAATAATCGCAATGGTATCTTGTCTGTTTCCTTCCTTATTATACATTTGTCCCGAAGTACGAATCATTGCAGGCATAGAAGCATCTACAATTACGTCAGAAGGAACATGAAGATTAGTAATTCCTTTTTCAGAATTAACCATGGCTAATGCTGGTCCGTTTTCTATTGCTTGATTTATTGCAGCTTCCACTTCGGCTTGCATAGGGTGTCCTGCAATTTTTGCATATACATCACCTAAACCATTTCTGGTGTCAATATTCAATTCATTGAATAAAGCAGCATATTTTTCGAAAACAGCAGCAAAATAAACTTCTACGATTGCTCCAAAAATAATTGGATCAGAAACTTTCATCATCGTAGCTTTCAGGTGAACTGAAAGTAAAACGTTTTGTTCTTTAGCTTCTTTGATTGTTTTAGCAACAAAACTTTTCAAAGCATTTAGGTTCATAACTGAACTATCAATTATTTCACCTGCTTTTAATGGAGTACTTGCTTTCAAAACAGTAGTAGAACCATCTTTACCAATAAATTCTATTTTTACATCAGTAGCATCAGCAACTGTGATTGATTTTTCACTTCCGTAAAAATCACCACTTTCCATAGAAGCTACCTGTGTTTTTGAGTCAGATGTCCAAGCTCCCATTGAATGTGGGTTTGCTTTAGCGTAATTTTTAACTGCTTTAGGAGCTCTACGGTCAGAGTTTCCTTCACGTAAAACTGGATTTACGGCAGACCCTAAAATTTTAGAATATTTGGCTTTTATTGTTTTCTCTTCGTCGTTTTGCGGTTCTTCAGGAAAATTTGGTAAATTATAACCATGAGATTGTAATTCAGCAATAGCCGCTTTTAATTGGGGAACGGATGCTGAAACATTTGGTAATTTTATAATGTTTGCTTCTGGAGTTGTTGCTAATTGTCCAAGTTCTGATAAAGCATCGCCTTTTTTTTGATCTTCAGTCAAAAATTCTGGGAAGTTTGCTAAAATTCTTCCGGCTAAAGAGATGTCTCTAGTTTCAATTTCAATATCAGAAGTTGCTGTAAATGCTTGTACAATAGGTAAAAATGAATAGGTTGCCAATAAAGGCGCTTCATCAGTAAGGGTGTAAAAAATTTTTGATTTTTGTGTCATTTTTTTATTTTTATAATCGAATCACGGTTAAATGTAGCTTAAATAAGGTCTTTCACTTGAAATAAGGCGGACAAATATATGAAAATCAGATGTAATAGAAGGTGGATTTTACATAGAAAAATACGATTTTTTAGATTACTAACTTGTTATTCTTAAATTGTTAGTTTTATAGGTTCTATAATCCTAAATTAGGAATTTATGAGGGTGAAAATTAGCAAAAAAAAAGTCCCAACATTGTTGGGACTTTTTTATAGTAAAGAGACAGTTGACTATCTTCTTTTGTCTTTAATTTTAGCTTTTTTACCAGTAAGTTCTCTAAAGTAGAAAATTCTAGCTCTACGAACTGCACCTTTTTTGTTGATTTCAATTTTCTGTAAAGCTGGCAAGTTTACTGGGAAGATACGCTCAACTCCAATTGCACCTGACATTTTACGGATAGTAAAAGTTTCTGTATTAGCAGAACCTCTTCTTTGAATAACAACTCCTTTAAAAAACTGTGTTCTAGTTTTTTCACCCTCTCTAATTTCGTAGTAAACTGTGATAGTATCACCAGCTCCAAAAACAGGAAAATCTTTTCTAGCTACTAATTCGTCTTGAACGAATTTCATTAAATCTGCCATGATAATTTTTAATTATGGTTTTTATTAAATCAACATTCACGGATCTCGCCAGAGGTTAACTTAATGTGGGCGCAAAAGTAAATAAAAAAGTTTAAAGTTTAAAGTTTTTCTTGTTTAAAGTTTAGAAGTTCTTGAATACCAACTTTAAAGCGTAAACTTTAAACAAATTTCTAATCTTCCAATAAATCCGGTCTTCTATTCTTAGTGTGTTCATACGCCATGTCTTCTCGCCATTTATCAATTTTGGCAAAATTTCCGCTAGTCAACACATCAGGTACTTTCCAACCGTTATAATCTGCAGGACGCGTGTATATTGGTCCCGATAACAAACCATCTTGAAAACTATCCGTCAATGCTGAGGTTTCATCGCTCAAAACACCAGGAATCAATCGGATTAAAGCATCCGATAATACTAAAGCGCCTAATTCTCCACCGCTTAAAACATAATCGCCAATAGATATTTCCTTCGTAATAAAATGGTCGCGCACGCGTTGATCCACACCTTTATAATGGCCGCAAAGAATAATGATATTCTCATACATCGACATAGTGTTGGCCATTTTTTGGTTCAGGGTTTCCCCGTCTGGCGACATATAAATGATTTCGTCGTAGGTTCTCTCACTTTTCAAATGTGTAATGCAAGCATCAATGGGCTGAACCGTCATCACCATTCCTGCACCACCTCCGTAAGGATAGTCGTCCACGCTTTTCTGTCTGTTGGTCGTGTAATCCCGCAGATTATGAAAATGAACTTCCACCAATCCTTTGTCAATAGCACGTTTCATAATCGAAGCCTCAAACGGACTTCGCAATAATTCTGGGAGAACAGTTATAATATCAATGCGCATAATTTCTTTTCTAAGTTTTAAAGTGCAAAGGTACAAAGTTTTTGAGACTCAAAATTTTCCAAATAAACGAATCAATAAATAAGCGATTAAACTTTTCTTTAGGAGCTATTTCCAGCTGTCCGTTGCAATCTTTCCAGTGCTGAACCTATTGCAGAAACCGGAAAGATATTCAGCACTGGAAAGGATTTTCACTTCCATCTGGGCTAGTATTTTGTGGGATTAACGAGGTTTTAAAGAAGGTATTATGTTTGAAATAGCTTCAAAATCGTATCTCTATTTAATCCCTAAATTTCTAAATAAGCAAATCAACACCTCCAATTCCCTTTTTAAAATTAATTTCGTAAATTTGCCTTTCAATAAAAATTATACAAAAATGGAAAACGGAATATATGCTAAATTCAACACCGCAAAAGGAGCGATTTTAGTAAAACTAACACACGATTTAACACCAGGAACAGTAGGGAACTTTGTAGCTCTTGCTGAAGGAAATATGGAAAACAAAATAAAACCGCAAGGACAAAAATTCTATGATGGTTTAAATTTTCATAGAGTTATTCCTGATTTTATGATTCAAGGGGGATGTCCTCAAGGAACAGGAACTGGAGACCCAGGTTATAAATTTGATGATGAATTCCATAAAGATTTACGTCACAATGCACCTGGTGTTTTGGCAATGGCTAATTCAGGTCCGGGTTCTAATGGATCTCAATTTTATATCACACACGTTGCAACACCTTGGCTAGATGATAAGCATACCGTTTTTGGTAATGTTGTAGAAGGACAAGATGTAGTAGATGCAATTGCTCAAGGAGATGCTTTAGAGTCAGTTGAAATCATTAGAGTAGGAGACGAAGCTAAAAACTGGAATGCTATTGAAGCATTTGTTGGTTTAAAAGGCGCTCGTTTAAAAAAAATAGCCGCTTTGAAAGCTGAATCAGAAGCAAAAATGGAAAAATTAGCTGCAGGATTTGAAAAAACAGAAAGCGGATTGCGTTACCAATTTATCCAAAGAGGTTCTGGTAAAAAAGCAGAAGTAGGAAAAACAGTTGCTGTTCACTACGAAGGATCTTTAGAAAGCGGAAAAGTTTTTGATTCTTCTTATCCAAGAAAAAAACCAATCGAATTTAGATTAGGTCAAGGTCAAGTTATTGAAGGATGGGACGAAGGGATTGCTTTATTGCAAGTTGGCGATAAAGCCCGTTTCGTTATTCCTTCTGATTTAGCATATGGTTCAGCAGGTGCAGGAGGAGTAATTCCTCCAAATGCAACATTGATTTTTGATGTAGAATTAATGGACGTTAAATAGTCTAATTCAGATAATATTTTTTAGTTGTCAGATAAAACAAAAAACCCAAAACGAAAGTTTTGGGTTTTTTTATACGGCAAATCAATTTATTACTTTTTTTAAACCTCTGAATTTAGAAATTCAAGTAAATCCTTGTTTAATTTATCTTTTTCAATGTAAAATAAACCATGTGGCGCTCCTTCGTAAATAATAAACTTATTATCCGGGATCAGTTTTGTAGCTATTTCTGAAGTAATTTCAATAGGAACGGTTTTGTCTTCATCACCATGAATAATTAATGTAGGTACATTTACCGAAGCCATTTCGCTACGAAAATCGGTTGAGGAAAATGACTTTGCACATTCTATAGTTGCGCGCGGTGATGCCAATGAACATAACATTCTGTAATAATCTAATAAGGGTGAACTGATGGGCTTACTTATAAAGCTTACCCCGAAAAATGTTTTTCCAAAACTATCCAAAAAGCCAATACGATCGTCTTTAATTTGTTCTGCCATTGCATCGTATTTTTCTTGTGGAACACCATCTGGGTTGGAATCAGTTTTTAATTGAAATGGAGTTACTGAAGATATTAATACTGCTTTTGAAACTCCTTTGCCACCATGACGACTAAAATAACGTACCACTTCACCACCTCCCATCGAAAATCCTACCAGCGTAACTTCCTTTAAATCCAATTGATCAATAATAGCTTTTAAATCATCCGCCAATGTATCATAATCATAACCATTCCATGGTTGTGAGGATTTTCCAAAACCACGACGGTCATACGTAATAACTCTAAAATTATTATGAACCAACGTGTCAATTTGATATTCCCACATTTCATTAGACAGTGGCCAGCCATGAATAAGAATTACGGGTTTTCCTGTGCCATAATCTTTTACATATAGTTTTACATTTGTAGCTGTTACAATGTATTTATCTGTGAGCATTTTCAATTCAGAAAAATTATCTTCACTAAGTAATTCACTTCTGTTAATTTGACTATTTTCCATAACATTTATTGTTTACAAAATGAATTTAGTATTCATCATATTGTAAAATTAGATGTATTTGACAAAAACAGTATTACAGAATTACTTTGAATAGTTGTAACTTTTTTGTTTTGAGGTAAATAAAAAAGTATGCTGCTGAAAATTAAGGTGTTCTTCTAAAAGGGGAGTTATTTCCACTTAATATTACAACCAATACTTGGTTTTTGATTCGGATTAATTATTCGATTATAAATCACACTATCTATTGCACCCCGTAAATCAGAACCGCTAAGTGAAATTCCATTTCCTGGTCGGCTATCATCTAGCTGTCCGCGATATACTAATTTATTTTGGTTGTCAAACAAGAAAAAATCCGGAGTGCAAGCCGCGTCGTATTCTTTGGCTACCTCTTGTGTTTCGTCATATAAATAGGGGAATTCCATTTTATTTTCGAACGCAAATTCTGTCATCAACTCCGGTGCATCTTCGGGATATTGTGAAATATCATTACTTGAAATAGCGATTATACCAATTCCCTGAACACGATAATCATTAGCAATCATTATAATTTCTTCAATGATATGGCACACAAACGGGCAGTGATTGCAGATGAAAATGACTAAAGTTCCTTTTTCTCCTTTTAAATCTGAAAAAGAAAACCATTCACTAGAATTAGTGTCTTTCAAATGAAATTCAGGAGCAACAGTTTCAAGCGGAACCATTTTTGAAGCAGTTTTTGACATTTATTTTTTCTGGGATTTAAGTTTTTAAAAGCGCTCTTTTTAAAAGTGTTGAAGTTTTTTTAGATTTTAAACTTTAAAGTTATGAAAAATGGATTGTTTCTAAACAGAAAATAGTAAATTTCGTTTGTAAAATAGTGTCATTGAAAATTGACTTTAAAATGAAAATAAATTTATGGATTTAACTTGGTCTGAATTTGAAAGAGTAGAAATGCGTGTGGGAACAATCTTAGAAGTAAATGATTTTCCCGAAGCCAGAAAACCGGCTTATCAATTAACAATAGATTTTGGTGCAGCAATTGGAATTAGAAAAACATCAGCGCAAATAACTAAGCGCTACCAAAAGGAAGAATTGAAAAACCGACAAATTGTTGCAGTGGTCAATTTTCCTAAAAAGCAAATTGGGAAATTCATGAGCGAATGCTTAGTCTTAGGTGCAGTAGGAGATGAGGGAGATGTTATTTTATTGGCTCCTGATTTTAAAATTGAAAATGGATTGCGAATCGGATAAAAAATTAATTATTAATTTTATTGATTAATTGTTGCAATAGCATTTGTCCTTCTTCCCAATAATTAAGATTTGATTCAGAATTAATATGTCCTTTTTGACCAATATTTATAAAGTCACTTCCCCACATTTCAGCTAAATACTCTGCTCTTTTTGATGATATGTAAGGGTCATTTTCGCTGGTCACCACGATGGAAGGGAAATCTAATTTAGATATGGGTATCGGTGAAAAGTTCCAAACTTTCTCTGGTGTATGTTCTGGAGAATCCACATCAGCAGGAGCAACCAGTAAAGCACCAATTATATTAGGATTATTATTTGCAGAAACCCAATGCATTACTAAAGAAACGGCAAGACTGTGTGCAACCAAAATAGTGGGTTCTTCCAGTTTTAGTATTGCTTCGTTTAGTTTTGAAAGCCAATCCTCGCGTTGAGGTTCGTCCCAATTGTTTTGAATTACCTTAGTAGCATTTTTATATTTTTTGAGCCAGTAGCTTTGCCAATGGTTTTCTCCTGAATCTCCCAAGCCTGGGATAATTAATAATTTTATTTCCATTCTAAATATATAACTAATAGGAGTCCGTCTAAAAAAGCGTAAGTATTTAGAAGAACTATTTTGTGGAATAAAAATATACAATTTAATCGATATAAAAATCCTTTTCAGAAATAAAAAAAGACTTTCATTTGACTCTATTATTTATTAAGATCGTACATACTTTTTGAAAAACCAAACCTTTAAAAGGTCAGCTGTAATGATATAGATTAAAACTATTAGTATCATAATACCCATATTGAGTAAGGGAAGAGGGCTTAATCCTACTGTACTTGCGATGGGAAGATAAGGGAGTGTGATTGTAATAAGTAGCCCTAGCATACTCAAAATAAAAAGATATTTTCCCGGTTTGCTTTTAAAGAAGTTTTTATGTGTTCGTATTATAAACAGGATGAATAATTCAGTAAGTATAGATTCTACAAACCAAGCAGTTTGAAAGGCAGATTCTTTTACTTTGAGTACATAATAAAGTATAAGGAAGGTGATCACGTCAAATAATGAACTGTGAATCCCGAAAATAATCATATAATTTCTAATAAATTTTAAATTCCATTTTCCGGGTTTGTTCAATTGTTCTGGGTCCACATTATCAGATGCGATTGTGAGATAAGGGAAGTCAGTTATGAAATTAGTTAGTAAAATTTGTTTCGGCAACATGGGCAGAAACGGCAATAGAAGAGAGGCAATAGCAACACTGAACATATTGCCAAAAGTAGAGCCTGTATTTATGAAAATATATTTTAGAGTATTTGCAAAAGTCTTTCTTCCTTCTTTAATGCCATCTATAATAACTGCTAAATCTTTTTCCATTAATACAAAATCAGCAGCTTCTCGAGCGACATCAACAGCATTTTCTACAGATATTCCAATATCAGCAGCAGTTAATGCTGAAACATCATTAATGCCGTCGCCTACATAAGCAACGGTGTATGTTTTTCTTAATGCTTGGATGATGTGTTCTTTTTGCTGTGGTTCTACTTCGGCAAAAATATGTGTTTTTCTTACCAGATTTTTCAGTGCTTCCGGACTTGTACTGAGTAGTTCTTGCCCTGTCATTACAACTGGATTTGTGATGCCAATTTTTAAAGCGATAGATTGTGCTACATTTTTATTATCACCAGATATTATTTTAAGGTGTACTTGTAGTTTTTTTAATTCCTCAATTGTTTCTGTAATGCCATTTTTTATGGGATCTTCCAGTAAAATAAAACCAGCAAAAATCATAGCAGTTTCATCTTCTTTTACTATCGCATTGGAATTGATGTTTTTATAACAGATGCCTATGCTTCTCAAACCTTTTATTCCAAATTCTTCATATTTGTTTTCAATTTCGGCTTTATGTTGTTCTATGTCCTCAACAGCTCCATTATTCAATCGCACCATAGTACAAATACTCATAATGTTGTTAAACGCGCCTTTGCTGATCAATAATTTATTTGTGTCAGTAGTGATAGCGATGCTTAATCTTTTGCGTATAAAATCATAAGGGATTTCACCTAATTTTGTTGGATTAGCCTTTGCTTCTATTTGCATCTTTTTTATAGCCTCGTCGATTGGGTTAGCATAACCTGTTTCAAAATAAGCATTCCAATAGGCTAATTCTTTTACAAATTCATTTTCAGAACCTAAGCCATCAACGGTTCCTGCAACTATAATTGCACCTTCTGTAATGGTGCCAGTTTTATCAGTACATAATAAATTGACTTCTCCTAAGTTTTGAATAGAAGCCAATTTTTTTACGATTACTTTCTTCTCTAACATTCTTTTGGCACCAGCACTCATTGCAATAGTAGTGATTGCGGGGAGCAGTTCAGGCGCCATTCCTACGGCTAAAGCCAATGCAAATAAGGCCGATTCAATGGCACTTTTGTGATTTAATAAATTAACAATCAGTATGAATATTGATAGCACTAATGTTATTTTCATTAAAAAATAACCAAAGTCTTTGATACCTTTTTCAAATTTAGTTTCTACTGTAGCGGAAGCACTTTTTGCAATAGCACCAAAAATGGTTTTGCTTCCGGTATTAATTACTAACGCTTTGGCTGTACCGCTTACTATATTTGTTCCTTCCCAGAGGCAGTTTGTTCTTTTAGTTAGTTCCGTTTTGGCATCCACTATTCCTACCATTTTTGCTGTTGGATAGGATTCTCCGGTTAAACTGGCTTCATTGGCATGTAATTCATTCGCTTCAATAATGAGGCAATCTGCGGGCAACATATCCCCGGCTTTCAAGAAAATAATATCCCCGGGAACTATAGTAGAAGAAAGGATTTCCTGTGCTTCTCCGTCTCTCAGAATGGAGCTTTTTAATGCAATCATAGATTGTAAAGCAGCTACAAAGCGGCCTGCATTTCTTTCTTGGAAAAAACTAAGAAAACCGGTAGACAAAACGATAAAGAGTATTATAAAAACATCGGAGGTGTCACCAAGAAAGGCTGATAGTATGACAGCTCCAATAAGCAGTAACATCAACGGGCTTTTAAATTGTCCTATGAAGAGTAAAAAATCTTTTTTTAAGACAGATTTGTTTATTTTGTGTTCTCCTGATTCTAGCAGAATTTTATCAGCGACAGTTTTGGATAAACCGTTGTCGCTGCTATTTAGTTTTTGAAACCAATAGTTGGGGGCAAATTGCCAAAAATTATCTGTTGGAGAAGTTTGCATAGAGACTAATTTTTTAAACTGTAAATTAGAAAAGCAATTGAACTGTTTTTTTTTGCTAAATATAATAGTAAGGAACTAATGTGTAATTGGGTGATAATAGTTGAAATGATAACTTGAAAAATAAATTATATATAGTTGATTATCAAAGTTAATCATTTTAAATATTAAATTGATATATTGAAAAGTTTAATAAATTAATAGCTATTGAACCATTTTTTTTAAGCTAGTTGTTTTGATGTGAAATCACCTGATTTTGAAAGTAAAAAAGTCCAAAAATCATAAGACTTTTGGACTTTTTAGTTGGTAAGTAGGGAACTAAAAATTAAATATCATCAAATTCTATATCAGTAAAAGTTGATGTTTGTGGTAGAATTTCATCATCTGTTTTGTCAGATGCATATTCTTTTTTGAAATCTTTTTGGTGTCTCTCAGAGATTACTTCTTCGCCCTTGTGGTTCAAAACATAAGAAGTCATTTCTCCAAGAATTTCTGTAAAAGCGGCAAAGTCTTCTTTGTATAAATAAATCTTGTGCTTTTTAAAATGAAACGATCCGTCTTCTTCGGTGAATTTTTTGCTTTCGGTAATCGTTATGTAATAATCATCAGCTTTTGTAGCTCTCACATCAAAGAAATAGGTTCTTCTTCCAGCACGCAAAACTTTAGAAAATATCTCTTCTTTTTCTAACATGTCATTTTCTCTCATAATCCTTTCTGTCAATTTTTTTTATTTAATAGCAATCAAAAATCATAAAAATTTATGTATTATACAACAATTACAGTAATTCTTTTTCGGAAAGTTGCTTTAAATACAAGGATGCATAATATCCTTCTTGATTTATCAATTGATTATGAGAACCTTGTTGGATAATTTTTCCGTCTTCAAGAATGATAATATTATCTGCATTTTTAGCTGATGAAACTCTATGACTAATGATAATTGTGGTTTTATCCTTGCAAATTTCATAGAGGTTGTTTAAAATAGCTTCTTCAGTTTCTGTATCAACGGCCGATAAACAGTCGTCGAAAAGTAAAATAGCCGGGTTTTTAATAATAGCTCTGGCTATAGAAACACGTTGTTTTTGCCCACCTGAAAGTGTTATTCCACGTTCGCCAAGAATGGTGTCGTATTGTTTGTTGAAACCAATGATATTGTCATGTACCACCGCATTTTTTGCTGCAGTTTCGACTTCCTCATCAGTTGCATTTTCTTTTCCGAATTTAATATTGTTCTTAATACTATCCGAAAACAAAAAGGCATCTTGTGGAACAATCCCGATACTGTTTCTTAAATCATAAAGGTTTAATGTGCTAATTTCATTGCCGTCAACGATTATTCTTCCATCTGTAACTTCATACAAGCGAGAGATTAAAGAAGAAATAGTCGATTTTCCAGATCCTGTTTTTCCGAGAATTGCCAGCGTTTCTCCTTTTTTTACTTTAAAGGAAATATTTTTTAAGGCTTCTATATTCGTATCTTCATAGGTGTAGCTCACATTTTCGAATGAAATAGTACCTTCAATAATAGATTTATTTGGATTTTTGTTTTTTATTTCCGGTTCGATTTTCAGGAACTCATTTAGACGTTTTTGGGAAGCTTCGGCCTCCTGAACCATTGATGAAACCCATCCTAACGAAGCAACTGGCCAAGTTAACATGTTGACGTACAAAATAAATTCTGCGATGGTTCCAATGCTTTTTATAGTTCCGTTTATGTACATTAAACCTCCAAAATAAATCACAACTAAGTTACTTATTCCTATCAACGCCAACATTAAAGGACCGAATAAAGACTGCACTTTTGCCAAATCCAAACTCTTGCTTTTACTTTCGTTTGCCAAATCGACCATGTTGTTTTGATGTTGGTCTTCTAATGAATAGGCTTTTATAACTCGTATTCCAGAAAATATTTCTTGTGAAAAACTGGAAACTTTCGATAGGTATTGCTGGAAAATAGTACTTCTTTTATTGATTTCCGAACTTAATTTGAAGATGCAATACGATAAAACCGGTAAAGGAAGGATGGTATATAATGTCAATCGTGGCGATACATTATACATATAGCCAATTACAATTGCAAAACGGATAAAGGTGTTTATAGTATACATTACTGCTGGTCCCACGTACATTCTTACTTTGGAAACATCTTCGCTAATACGGTTCATTAAATCACCGGTCCGGTTTTGTTTGTAGAAATTTTGAGACAAGTTTTCATATTGTCTAAATACTTCGTTTTTTAAGTCAAACTCAACATGTCTCGACATCACAATAAGGGTTTGTCTCATCAAAAAAGTAAGAAAACCTGCGATAATCGTGGTTGCAATAATCAATAAAATGTTTGAAACTAATTCTTGTTGAATTACATCTGCTGTAACAGATTTGTCCTTTGAAAAAGCTTCAATCGCTTTAAATGATTTACTGATCAATTTTGGCGTAAACAAAGAAAATATTTGGGCGATAATTGTAAATAAAATACCAAGAGAAAAGCTGTATTTATATTTGATGAAGTATTTATTTAAATAACGTAATTCTTTCATTTTTTTAAGATATTCTGTGTTGAAAAAGTTTTATTTTTTGGATAATAATCAATTTTTAACAATGCTAAAAAATGATTATTTAATTATTGTTGTTGTGAAATTGATAAATAAAAGTGTTTAAATTAGGATATATTTATTTTTTATGTAAATTTGATTTGTCTTTTTGACAAATTCGCAATTTATTACTATAAAAAATAATACTTATGAATGCAGCTTTCACAACTGGAAAGGAACTTCAAAAAATGGATCCTGTTTTTGGTCAACTTTCATTTGACGATCATGAACAAATTGTATTTTGTAACGACAAAGATACGGGTTTAAAAGCAATTATTGGTATTCATAATTCGGTTATGGGGCCTGCTCTAGGTGGTACACGTATGTTTAATTATGCCAATGAATGGGAAGCACTAAATGATGTATTGCGACTTTCTCGTGGTATGACTTATAAAGCGGCTATAACAGGATTAAATATTGGTGGAGGTAAAGCGGTTATTATTGGCGATGCCAAAACGCAAAAGACACCTGAATTGATGCGGAAGTTTGGTGAATTCGTTCATTCGCTAAGCGGAAGATACATTACTGCCGAAGATGTGGGAATGGAAACCAGAGATATGGATATTGTAAGAGATGTTACCCCCTATGTTACTGGAATTTCTGAAGAAAGAGGAGGTGCAGGAAATCCTTCGCCTATAACAGCTTATGGAGTGTATTTAGGAATGAAAGCAGCAGCGAAACATCAATTTGGTACTGATGTTTTGGAAGGTAAAAAAGTATTAGTACAAGGAATTGGGCATGTGGGAGAAACTTTGGTTGATTATTTGACAAAAGAAGGTGCGCTAGTAATAATAACTGATATTAATGAAGAAAGATTGTATGAAGTAGGAGCGAAGTACCATGCAAAAATATTTAATGGAGCTGATTTATACAGTGCCGATGTTGATATTTATGCGCCTTGTGCTATGGGTGCAACTATAAATGATGCAACGGTACATAAAATTAAAGCAAAAGTAATTGCTGGTGCGGCTAATAACCAATTGGCAAATGAAAATATCCACGGAGCAATCTTGCAGGAACGAGGAATTCTTTATGCACCCGATTTCTTGATTAATGCTGGTGGAATTATCAATGTATATGCGGAATTAGCCCATTATGACAAAGCTGAAATAATGCGTAAAACGGAAAATATTTATAATACTACATTAGAAATTATTGATTTTGCTATTGCAAACAATATGACGACACACCACGCAGCTTTGACGATAGCGCAAAATAGAATTGATCAAAGAAAGTTAGATAACAGTAAGAAGTAGTTTTAGTTTTTATTTACAGTCGCAGTTTACAGTAAAAGTTTTCAGGTATAACCGAAAATTATAACTGAATTCTGCGACTGTTTTCTTATAGGATAATCTAAATTAGAACCAAAAGCTTTTTTTAACGTTTTAATTTTATTTTAAAAAATGAAATTCTTATTTTTGCGGACTAATTAATAAAAGTTCTTACAAGGTGGTAAATAGAAGACACATACGCGTTAAAGTCATGCAGTCCATTTATGCGATGCATCAAAGCGGTTCAGATAATCTGGAGAAAGAAGAAAAATTCCTTTTTTACAGTATCGACAATATTCAAGATTTATACCTTATAATGCTTTCTTCGCTGATTGAAATTTGTAAAACAGAAACTGTCTTTTTACATAAATCAAGTTTGAAACATCTTGCAACTCCTGAGGAGCGTAAACCCAATGAAAAATTCGTTAAAAATCAAATTTTTCAAATTCTTTCCGAAAATAATTCATTAAACATTGCACTGGAAAACCGTAAAATTAATAATTGGACTTTAAACGACGATTATATTTTATTGCTTCTTAATGAGATAAAAGCAAGTAAATTGTATGCGGATTACATGAGTAATTCAGTGAATAAATTTGAAGAAGACCGACAATTTATCGTTGATTTATTCATGGAAGTAATTGTTCCAAACGAAAAATTATACGACTATTTAGAAGATGATAAGTTGACTTGGGTTGATGACATTCCATTAGTGAACACCCATATTATCAAGCAATTAAAAGCGATTAAATCTGGTGAAGATGATAATTTCAGAGTTCCAAAATTGTACAAAGACAACGAGGACAAAGACTTTGTTAAGGATTTGTTCCGAAAAACAGTCTTAAATGAAACAGAATTAGCCAAAGAATATATTGACAAAACACCAAACTGGGACAGTGACAGGATTGCTGAAATTGATACTATTATTCTTAAAATGGCAATTTGTGAATTTTTGAAATTTCCATCTATTCCTGTGAAAGTTACCTTAAATGAATATTTAGAAGTTGCCAAAGAATATTCTACACCAAAAAGTAGTATTTTTATCAACGGTATTTTAGATAATTTAGTCAAAGAACTGGAGGCCAGTAAAAAAATTATTAAAGCCGGTCGTGGTTTAATGTAATATTTATAAATAAAAAAAGAGAATTAAAATTATGGGACAATTAACTCAATTTGCGCCGTTTCTATTAATGTTTGTGGTAATCTATTTCTTTATGATCAGACCACAACAAAAAAGAGCTAAAAACGAAAAAGAATTTGAAAGCAGCTTGAAAGTTGGCGATAAAATTATCACAAAAAGTGGTCTTCACGGAAAAGTTTCTGAGTTAGCTGATACTACTGTAGTTGTTGAAACTATGTCAGGAAAATTGAAAATGGAGCGTTCAGCTATTTCTATGGAAATGAGTGCTGCTTTGAACAAAAAATAATTTTGCTTTAGCGATTTAAAAAAGTCCCAACCGAATTTTCGGATTGGGACTTTTTTTTGATAAAAAAGGTAATGCGGTCAAAAATGGTTGGTAAATTTTCATTTTAGATTGCTTATATTTCAGCATCAAATTGAAGAGGAAGTTGGCACTGCTGAGGAGCAACCAACCAGCAATAAGTTTGATGATTATACGATAATTGAAAGGATAGTTTTTTAGCTATCCTTTTTTATTAATTATCGGCAATCTGATATGGCTAAAGAAAACCTACTTTACGTTTGGTTTTTATAATATAAATACCATTTCAAGAAGTTCTTTCTATTGGCTAAACTTAATCCTCTATGAATATTCAAGTTACCTTTTAAGTGTCCAAAAAAGGATTCTAAAGAGTTTGTTGAGTTGGGTATTTTGTCGTCCTTGAGATACAGAAACATATTGGGTAAAGCTTTCTTGATTACGGTAAATGATCTTCTAACCATTTTATGAGTATACCAATATCTTCCCGTTTCAGTATTGTATGATTTTTGATTGATAAAATATCTGTATTGTTCTTCCCACTGGATAAGTTCAATAAGCCATAATTGACGTTTATATTCAGAATTGATATGATGAATTTTAACGGCTATTTGCTTGAGTTCAAAACCAGATTTATGTTTCGGATTTTGTGTAAGCCATATTCTACACATTCTTGAAATATGCACCAAACACCTTTGGAAAGGCACTCTCGGACAGACTTTTTTGATGGCTTTGATAGATGATTTGTCTCCATCGGATGTGATACTTTTTATTTTGATTCCTAAATTCAACAGGTTTTGCAAGTCTTCGGCAATTTCTTCAAAATGTTCTCCATTGGTCATCCTGTAAAGCTGTGTCAACTTTAAATGAAAGTTTCTGTAAACCACCAAACAGACATCATTAGGAAAATAAGTTCCGTCAATTATCAGGTAAATTTCATCCGTGGAACTGAATTCTAAAACAGGTGCTTTGCGTAACATTTTAGAAAAATAACGTTGCAATGTACTTTTGCTGTATCCTGATTCGAGTGAGATTTTATCAAATGTATCTTTGCCAATTATCCAATTTTTGAACCAAATTTCTTTGTTGGAATCCGAAACAGATTTATTGCTGGAAGTGAATAATTGACAGCAATCTTTACACTTAAATCGTTGTTTGCTTTCCCTTATTCCCCATTTAATTGTTTGAAGACTTTTACACGTTGGACAGCGTTTTTTTTTGAGTTTTTCATAAATAAAAAAAGTTTATTGAAACGAATTTCAATAAACTTTCGGGAATATCATATTTTACAATGCTTCACAGCATTTTTACCAACCATTTTTGACTATTAAACCATAAAAAATGATAGCTTTATTTTTTATTTTTCTTCGCTTTCTTTGCTTTTTTGGATTTTGCTTTTGCTTTTTTAGCTTTTATCTTTGCTTTGACTTTTGCTTTTTTTGCTTTATCCTTTTTTGCTTTTTTTGCCTTTTTAGCTTTTGCTTTCGCTTTTTGTTTTGCTTTTTCTTTAGCGTCTGCTTTTTTTGCTTTTTTCTTGTCTTTGTCTTTCATTTTTACTTTGTTTTTAGTCTCGTTTTTGCTTTTTTTCGTTTTTGAAAAGTCACCATTATCCTCTAAACTAATAGTCGAAATCTCTATAGTTTCCGTTATGATTTCTTCAATTACGGGTTCTGTAATTTCAACAGGTTCAGCTATAGGTTGAACGACTTTTGTTTTTCGCACTCTAATTGGCTTGTCAATTTCAGGTTTTTCTGGAGATACAGGAGTTGTTTCCGTTTCTTTGTTTTGTGTCATAATTTATAGTATTAGCTTTTATTCAATTTAAGGTGTAGTTGTTTCATTGTTAATAAATTATTAAGTTATTGTAAGTAAATATAGTGATTTAATACACTAGTCAATGTTAAGTTTTTTAGGATGATTTCTATATTTCATTCTGATTTGCAGTGAATCGTATTATCTTTTTTTAAAAGTATAGCGCAGCTGTTTTTGCAGTGGATTTCCGATAGCTGTATTATGAAGTTATTCTGATTAGGATTAAATAAAAAAAATCCCAACCTGACACTTCAGAATTGGGATTTTAGTTTATCGGTATTTGTCATTTAAACCAATATTTGCTAATAGCATTGGTTTTATTTTTTCGATTCGGGAACGTTTGGTTTCCTCTCGTTTTGCGGTTTCAATATATTCTAAAAATTCCTTTTGTTTGTATGGAGAGAATTTTAGAAATGCTTCTGCTAAATTTATATCAGCATCCAATTCCTTTTGTAAAAATTCTGAAACGATACTTTTTCCTTTTTCGGGTTTCAGATTTTTTCCTTGTTTTTCATTTTCTATGGCTCCATGAATATAATGTAAAACTGCTTCTTCATTAACTTCATCTTTGGATGAAAACCGCCATTGTCGCAAAGATTTGGTAACACCTTCTTGTGCATTGACTAAAACTTGTTTCTCATCTTTTAGGAAAACACCATTGAAAAACCAAATCGTAAAATAGTTTTTGAATCCTCCAATTCCAAGTACATTCTTGCCATTGAGTACATAAACACAACCGCCCCATTTTGTGGTTTCAATCAGTTCCGTTTTAGCAATAATTGATTTCAGAAATTCCAATTCTTCTGACCAACTATCGTTTTTATCCCAAATGTGTGTATTGGTTTTTAACGGTTCCAATTATTTCGTATTTTTAGCTATTTCTTCTGTTTTAGTGAAATCTCCTGCTGCGGTCAATTCGGCAATTTTTACAATTACGTTAACTGCTTTTTGCATACTTTCTACAGGAACATATTCGTATTTTCCGTGAAAATTATGTCCGCCGGCAAAAATATTTGGGCAAGGCAACCCTTTATATGATAATTGAGAACCATCTGTTCCGCCACGAATTGCTTTTATAAGTGGTTTTATATCCAATTCTCTCATTGCTTTTTCGGCAATATCCACAATATGTTTTACGGGTAAAACCTTTTCTTTCATATTGTAATATTGGTCTTTAATCTCAGCAATAGCTATATCTTCGCCAAATTGCTTCGCAAATTTCTTGTTGATTTTTCGAGTGATTTTCTCAATTAGCTCCTTGCGTTTTTCAAATTTTTTCTTGTTATGATCGCGGATAATAAGTTCAAGAACTGTTTCTTCAATGCTTCCCGTTAGATGATGCACATGGAAAAAACCTTCGTAGCCTCTTGTTTCTTGTGGTGTTTCATCTTTTGGTAATTCATTTATAAAATCATTGGCAATCAACATGGAATTAATCATTTTTCCTTTGGCATAACCGGGATGTACGCTTTTTCCTTTGAAAATAATTTTGGCTCCAGCCGCATTAAAATTTTCATATTCTAATTCTCCTACTTGACTGCCGTCCATAGTGTATGCCCAATCTGCTGCAAATTTATCCACATCAAAATGGTGTGCGCCACGACCAATTTCTTCATCTGGTGTAAAACCAATTCTGATTTTTCCGTGTTTGATTTCTGGATTTTGGATTAGGAATTCCATTGCGGTAACAATTTCGGTAATTCCGGCTTTATCATCTGCTCCCAATAGAGTTGTTCCGTCAGTGGTAATCAAAGTTTGTCCTTTATAAAGCAACAAATCTTTAAAATAGCTAGGTGATAGCACAATATTTTTATCGACATTTAATACAATGTCTTTGCCGTCATAATTAGCAATAATTTTCGGTTTTACATTTGCACCGCTAAAATCAGGAGAAGTATCAAAGTGAGAAATAAACCCGATAGTAGGTACTTCATGATCTACATTACTGGGCAAAGTAGCCATGATGTAGGCTTTGTTATCTATTGTCACATCTTGCATTCCAATAGCTTTTAATTCCTCTACCAGTTTATTGGCTAAATTCCATTGTTTTTCAGTGCTTGGTGTCGTTTCTGAGTTGGGATCAGATTCAGTATCTATAGTTACATAACCAATGAAACGGTCAATAATATGTTGCATAAAGTATATTTTAATGAGTCACAAATATACAGTTTATTTAGAGATTCATTTTATTGTGAAGAGTTTGTATTTTCTTCATTTGTATTAAAATAAAACGAAAATGAATAGGCTATAAGCTGATGATTTCATTTAATACTTAACATAAAAGGTGAGAAAATCACATACTCTTTTAATGATTGGAAAATCTACAATTTCATCTAAACTATTTTAGTTGATTTTAGATTTTATTTTGAAGAATTTTTCTTCATTTCTTCTAACATCGTAATGATTACATCTAATTTTTCTACTTCTAATTTATTCAATTTTATTGTCAAAGCTTCAATTTCGAGTTTAGCATCTATATTCGTTTGGTAATCTGCTTGCGCCTGAACTCTGTCTCGATCATTTTGCCTGTTTTGGGACATCATAATAATAGGGGCGGCATAAGCTGCTTGTGTAGAAAAAAGGAGGTTTAGTAAAATAAATGGGTACACGTCCCAATGGTACATGAATCCTACTAAATTTAATGCCATCCATAGAACCACTAAGACAGTTTGAATAATAATGAATCTCCAGGATCCCATTCCTTTTGCAACTGAATCTGCTAAACGGCTTCCAAAGCCTAATGTTTCAATGTGTTTTTCGTGCCAGTTTTTATGATTAATCATGTTGATGAATTTAGTTTAGTGGATATTTTTGCTATGGTATAGATTAATATGCCGCTTATTTTTTGGTGAAAAATATTTAATCGAAATTAATTTTGAGTAAATATATGATTTAATAGACTTTAATGTTTTTATAATTTGAACTTATCTTTTATTTATGAATTTTATGGAAGATTAATTATGGTATTAATTTTTGCAAGCACATTTTTCCAATCATCATCTGAAGTTTTAAAATCATGATCTGTATCTACAAAAAATAGTTCAATGCTAGGAGAAAGGGCATAATTCCCTATCGTTTCAATTCCACCATATTCATCTTTTTTACCTTGAATGATTAAAAAAGGGGTTTGTAATTTTTTTAAATGAATAAAGCGATGCGGTTCTGTTTCTTTTTCAGGATGTTTGAAAGGATAGCCAAGGCAAATAATATGCTTTATATTAAATTCATCTGCAATTAGAGAAGCTATTAATCCACCAGCAGACCTAGATATTATAATTATTTCTTTTTCGGTACCCATTTTAGAAATTAACTGTTTTAGTATTCTGGAACGGAATTCAACGTAGTTAATGTTTGCTTTGTAATAATTATAATAATTTTTGAAATTCAGAGCTGCATATTTAAAAAGGCAAATTTTTCTGTTTATTTTCTTAAATATATTGGGTAACCAAATATATTTTTTTTCAAAATTCAAGATGTGATAATAGGCACTTCCAATAGGTTCATATAGAATCGTAAACTGATGTTGTTCTAAATATGCGAACAACGAATTATTTAATGAACCATCTTTTCTTAAATTTTCTCGTCCTACAATTAAAATAATTTTATTAGAATTCATGTTTTTATCCTCTGATTTTTTTAAAATATAGCACTAATTTATTAAATATAATTAGAAAACATTAAACAGTATTTTAACTTTATATTTTTATGAAATGGAGTGGTATAATAGTAGTGAAATGAAATAGTTTAGATTTTTTTCATTGTTGGGTTTTTGATGGAACAAAATTATTAAATAAATTATTTTGCAAATATTTAATTATCGAATAGATAGTTCTATTTTTGCACCATTAACTCAACAACCATGTATAAATTACTTATTCGCCCGATACTTTTTTGTTTTGATCCAGAAAAGGTTCATTATTTTACTTTTTCATTGATTCGTTTCTTGTCTAAAATTCCAGGATTTTCATTTATTTTTAAATCGCTTTACGAAGTAAATGACCCAAGATTAGAAACCGAAGTTTTTGGATTAAAATTTAAAAATCCGGTAGGGTTAGCTGCTGGTTTTGATAAAGATGCCAAGTTGTATAAAGAATTGTCCAACTTTGGTTTTGGTTTTATCGAAATAGGAACTCTTACCCCAAAAGGACAAGAGGGAAACCCTAAAAAGCGTTTGTTTCGTCTAAAAGAAGATAGCGCGATTATCAACAGAATGGGGTTTAATAATGGTGGTGTTCAGGAAGCTGTTGAACGATTAAAAAGCAATAAAGGTGTTTTAATTGGTGGAAATATTGGAAAAAATAAACTAACTCCAAACGAAGAAGCAACTTCAGATTACGAAATTTGTTTTGATGCTTTGTATGATTATGTGGACTATTTTGTGGTGAATGTTAGTTCTCCAAATACACCAAATCTTCGCGCTCTGCAAGACAAGGAACCGTTGACGCAATTATTGCAAACCTTGCAAAATAAGAATTTGGCTAAGCCAAAGCAAAAGCCAATTCTCTTGAAAATTGCTCCTGATTTAACGGATGAGCAATTATTGGACATTATAGATATTATCAAGGAAACTAAAATCGCAGGAGTTATTGCCACTAATACCACGATTTCAAGAGAAGGATTACAATCCGAAAACAAAACCGAAATGGGTGGATTGTCAGGGAAACCATTGACAAATCGTTCCACTGAAGTAATTCGATTTTTATCTCAAAAAAGCAATAAAGCCTTTCCGATTATTGGAGTTGGAGGAATTCATTCTGCAGACGATGCTGTAGAGAAACTTGAGGCAGGAGCGTGTTTGGTTCAATTATACACTGGTTTTATTTATGAAGGACCAGCTTTGGTAAAAGCAATCAACAAAAAGATTTTAGAAAAATTGTAGGTTTTTTTAATAGGCTAAATTACGTAATAGTATCAATTTAGCGAAATTTAAAATTGATGATTTAAAATTCATAATTGTTTTTCTATCTTTGGTTTTCTATGGAACCAATAAAAATTATAGAATGTCCACGCGATGCCATGCAAGGCATTAAGCAATTTATTCCTACTGAGCGAAAAGTATCTTATATACAATCTTTATTGCGTGTAGGATTTGATTCCATAGATTTTGGAAGTTTTGTTTCGTCAAAAGCGATTCCGCAAATGCAGGATACCGCAGCAGTTTTATCACAACTTGATTTGTCACAAACCAGAAGCAAACTTCTTGCGATTATTGCTAATACACAAGGCGCAGCTTTAGCCTCTGTTCATCCTGAAATAAACTATTTAGGTTTTCCTTTTTCGATTTCAGAGAATTTCCAAATGAGAAATACGCACAAAACAATAGCGGAATCTTTGGTTACGTTGCAAGAAATTCTTGAAATTGCTTACAAAAGCAATAAAGAAGTAGTAGCATATCTTTCGATGGGTTTTGGAAATCCGTATGGAGATCCTTGGAATACCGAAATAGTAGGCGAGTGGACCCAAAAATTATCTGATATGGGAGTTAAAATCCTTTCGCTTTCGGATACAGTGGGAAGTTCAACACCAGATGTAATCTCCTATTTATTTTCAAATTTAATTCCAAAATATCCCCAAATAGAGTTTGGTGCCCATCTTCATACTACCCCTGATAAATGGTTTGAGAAAATTGATGCAGCTTACAAAGCAGGTTGCCGACGTTTTGATGGAGCAATCCAAGGTTTTGGAGGATGTCCCATGGCAACAGATAACTTAACAGGAAATATGCCTACCGAGAAATTATTGTCCTATTTTACTTCTCAAAAAGAAAATACCAACACAAGTCCTATGAGTTTTGAAAGTGCTTATAATGAAGCTTCTAAGTTGTTTGGAGCGTTTCATTAGAAAAAGACAGCTTTTACAAGAGGGATTAAAATAATATGTAGCACTTTGCTGCGTTGGTAGTTTAGTAATAACGAGATTGATTTTAATAAATAAAATACAATGAAACTACTGGCTTTTAATAGGGTTTTAGGAATGCTAATTCTGGGATTATTATCTTTTTCTTGTTCAAGTAATCTTGATTTTAATCAGGCAAATGATTTAAAATTAGAACCTGTTGTTGTTGCTAATTTGGCTTATTTTGATGTTCCAGCAAATCAGTTTGTAACTAATGGAGTGGAACAAACTGTAACTATTGATACACCTACCGTTGATGTTTTTAATGATGCTTTTTTTAAAAATAATTTAGCAAGGGCTGATTTTTATTTTGAAATTAATAACACCATAAATAGAGCTTACGCTTTAGACTTAGTGTATTTGGACAAAAATGATCAGGTTCTTTATTCAACTAATTTTGTTATACCTGATTATACAGGCATTGAAAATTTGGTGACTAAAACCGATATGTTTGCAAATACTAAACTTGATTTATTGAAAAGAACTACTAAAATTGCTTTCATCCTGAGAATGTTCCCTGGGCCTGTAGTAACCGAAAATAGTATAGGAAGTATCAAATTGCGTTCGAGTGTAACGGCTTATTTAGTTATACAATGAGAAAAATAATCTTTCTTTTAGTACTGTTGATATCGGTTAAATCGATTTCCCAAAACAAACAAATTTTATATAATTTCACCTCAGTTCCTCAGTCTTTGATGGCTAACCCTGGTTCTGATGTGAAGTACAAAGGATATTTTGGAATTCCTTTATTATCTGGAATTTCTGCTAATATTGGCTCCAGCGGATTCTCAGCCTATGATTTGTTTGCCAATGACGGAGTTGATTTTAATGTAAAATTACGGAATGTTGTATTTTCTACCACCAGAAAAGATAAAGCAACAATCAACGAGCAGATTGAATTATTCAATGGAGGTTTCAAAGTAGGCGATTGGGAAAGTAATTCTTATGTTTCTTTTGGAATGTATCAGGAATTTGATTTTCTGAGTTATATGCCTAAAGATTTAGCTACACTTGCTTTAGACGGGAATAGAGATTATTTAGGAAAAGTCTTTAATTTAGGGGATTTGAATGTTAAGGCCGAAATGCTTTCGGTTCTTCATATTGGATATCATAAAAATATTAATGAGAATTTGATCGTTGGGGGTAGAGGGAAAATTTATTCCAGTGCTTTTAATGTTACCTCTACTAATAACTCTGGATATATTTATACAATTCCTTCTACTAATGGAATTTATGAACAAGTTATTTCTTCTAATTTAGAACTCAATACCTCCGGAATTTCAAAATATACTGAAAAAGATTATTCAGGTGATATAGTAAAAGACATCACTAAAAAAGCTTTTTTTGGAGGTGATTTAGGGCTTGGTTTTGATGCAGGCCTTACGTATTATCCTAAAAAAAATATTCAGTTTACGGCAAGTATTGTTGATGTTGGATTTATAAAACATTCTAAAAATGTGGAAACTTTCACCTATAAAGGGTATTATAAATATGAAGGTATTACTCCTAATTTTACAAATGGGAATTCTTCAGGAAATGTATATCAGGAATTTAAGGATGCAATTCCATTGGATACTTTATATACTAAATATACTACTTGGCGTCCAGCAAAATTTAATTCTTCCTTTCAATATTCCTTCGATGATGCAAGAAGTAAAGATTGTAATTGTGAAGGAATTGCTTCCGGATATAAAAATGCTGTAGGTGCTCAATTATTTATAATGTCTACTCCAAGACTACCTTTTATGGCTTTCACCACCTACTATAGAAGGCGTGTCTTTAATTCTTTAGAAATGAAGGCAACCTACACATTAGATTCATATTCTTATAAAAACATTGGATTAGGATTATCAGGACAGTTTGGAAAACTTAATTTATATGCTCTCGCGGATAATCTTTTAGAATATCGTGATTTGGCAAAAGCGAATAGTCTTTCTTTTCAATTGGGATTAAATATTATTTTCAAAGATAGTAATGAGCCTTATTGATTATAGTTACTGATGGCTTCTTCTTTTGAACCATTTGTAAATTTCTATCCAAAGTACTGAAACCAATCCCACTAAAATACTCATTCCTATTTGTGTTCCAGAAACACTTTCGAACTGGAAAAAATGAGCAAATAAAGGAACAAAAAGCAACAATGCTGTAATTAGAATGGTCATACCAATAATAAGCAGTACTAAATTGTTTTTATAGCCTAAAGTTGTAAATATAGAATAGTAAAAGGAACGATTAGTAAGTGTCAAGAAAATATTTGAAGCTATTAATGTTAAGAAAACAGTAGTTCTTGTTACACTTTCAGAACAATTGTCAGCCACACAATATTGATAGACAAATAAAAGTCCTATTGTGATAATTATACCTTGAATTATACTAATGGCAATCTCTTTCAGGTTGAAAAAAGTGGTAGTAAAAGGCCTTGGTTTCAACAGCATTAAGTTACGCTCCATGGGTTCATTTTCATAAATAATAGAACAAGTTGGGCCCATAATTATTTCTAGAAAAATAACATGCACAGGAGAGAAAATATTAGGATATAACCATCCTAATGCCAAAGGAATAAAGACAATCATGATGATAGGAATGTGTATCGAAATGATGTATTGTATGGCTTTTTTTAAATTGTTATATATTTTTCGGCCCATTGCAATCGCATCAATCATTTTAGAAAAATCATCGTTAACTAAAATAAGATTAGCAGCTTGTTTGGCAATTTCGGTACCTTTTTTGCCCATAGCTATTCCTATGTGAGCCGATTTTAGGGCAGGACCATCATTCACACCGTCACCAGTCATGGCTACAATTTGGTTGTTATCTTTTAGTGCTTTTATAATTTTGAGTTTGGCTTCAGGAAACATTCTTGTGAAAATGGTTGTTTCCATCACTTTTTCTTTTAGCGTTGCTTCATCCATTGCCATTAATTCATCTCCATTCAATGTTTTTTCTGGGTTTTGAAAACCAATTTGTTTAGCAATCGTGGCAGTTGTCTCTGCATTATCACCTGTAACTATTTTTACCTGAATTCCTGCTTTATAAAATGTTTCAAAAACCGTTTTTATATTTTCTTTTGGAGGATCGTAAAAAGCAACTAAGCCTTTAAAATGAAATGAAAAATCCTGCTGTTTTTTTGGATAATCTGTTCCTGAGAAATCAGCAACACCAACACCTAAAACGCGGAATCCAGCTTTAGCCATAGTTGTCATTGCCGTAAGGATTTGTTGTTTTTCTTTTTCGGATAAATTGGAGCTTGCAATCAATGCTTCCGGAGCACCTTTGGCAGCAATAATTCTTGTTCCGTTTTGGTTTTCAAAAACATGAGTCATCATAGGAGGCTTTCCGCTCAATGGATATTCATGGATTAATTTGAAATTAGGACGTTCATCGGTAATTTCTAATTTTGAATACGCTTCATGTAGTGCAATTTCCATTGCATCAAACGGGATAGGTTCACTGGCCCACATAGAGAGTGTTACTAATTCCTTGTCTTCGCTACTTGGAACTTCTTTTGGATTCGAAATTTCATTCGACGAAAATGTATACCATTGCGCCAGACTCATTTTGTTTTCGGTAATGGTTCCTGTCTTATCAGTACAAATTACGGTAGCGCTACCCAAGGTTTCAACCGTTTTTGTCTGTTTTGCAATAACCCCCATATTCATTAATCGCCAGGCACCAAGTGCCATAAAAGTGGTAAATGCAACAGGAATTTCCTCTGGAATAATACTCATTGCTAAGGTTAATGCTTTCAATAGACTGTCTAAAACATCGTTTGAATTGTAATAATTAATCGACCAAACAATACCAAAAATGACTAGTCCTATGAAAGACATTTTTTTTACAAAGTTGCCTATTTGCATTTGCAAAGGCGTTTTGTCTTCTATAATTGTTTCTAGACTTTTACCTATTTTACCTAGTTTTGTTTGGTTGCCAATAGCAGTTACTTCACAAATTGCTAAACCACCGGTAACAATTGTTCCTAGAAACACATGTTGGTTATCGGAAGATTCGTTTTTAAAAACAGAAAGCGATTCACCTGTAAGAATAGATTCGTTTACGGAGAAATCGTTGGATTGTAAAATGATGCCGTCGGCTGGGATAAAGGTACCTTCTTCCGTTTGAATCAAATCTCCCAAGACAATTTCCTCACTTGGAATTTCCATTATTTCGCCATTGCGAATGACTTTACTTTTGGGCTGTGATAATTTCTTTAAAGCCTCAATTGCATTCCTACTTTTTGATTCCTGATAAAGAGAAATAGTAGAAACTATTAGTATAGCGATGGTCATGAAAATTCCATTTCCAAAATCTCCTGTAATGAAATAGATACTGGTAGCAGTTAGGAGTAATAAAAACATAGGCTCTTTAACCATTTCGATTAAAGAAGTGAAGAAATTATTTTTACCCCGATGTGCTATGGAATTAGAACCGTACTTTGCTCTTGATTGAATGACTTCATCATTTGAAAGTCCTTTTAATTGTTGTTTAGCTTCAGTCATGAAAAGAAATGAATCAAATTTATAGATTGTAAATAATACTGTAGTTCGGGATAGAAATAATTGGCTATTAATGCAATTTAATCATTTATTATAAAAAACTATCGTTTTTTCGCTTAAGATTGTCTATATTTGCACGCAATTTAACTACAACTACAAATTGCAATGATCGCACACAATTCTAAGATTATCGGCGAAGGATTAACTTACGATGATGTACTATTAGTTCCTAATTACTCAAATGTTCTTCCACGCGAAGTGAGTATTCAATCAAAATTTTCAAGAAACATAACACTTAATGTACCTATTGTGTCCGCTGCTATGGATACTGTTACCGAAAGCGCAATGGCAATTGCTATGGCGCAAGAAGGAGGGATTGGTGTTTTACATAAAAACATGACTATTGAGCAACAAGCTGCAAAAGTTCGTAAAGTAAAAAGAGCTGAATCAGGGATGATTATTGATCCAGTGACTTTGCCATTGACTTCGACTGTAGCCGATGCTAAAAATGCAATGAAAGAATTCGGAATTGGTGGTATTCCAATTGTCGATGAAAATAAAATATTGAAAGGGATTGTTACCAATAGAGATTTACGTTTCGAAAAAAACAATGCCAGACCTATCGTCGAGATAATGACTAGTGAAAACTTGGTAACTGTTGCCGAAGGTACTTCTCTTGAACAAGCCGAAGTAGTTTTGCAAGGGTATAAAATCGAAAAACTTCCGGTAGTAAATGCTGATTATAAATTAGTAGGTTTAATTACGTTTAGAGATATTACTAAATTGACTCAAAAACCAAATGCAAACAAAGACAAATACGGACGTTTACGTGTTGCCGCTGCATTAGGTGTTACTGCAGATGCTGTTGAAAGAGCGACTGCTTTAGTTAATGCTGGAGTAGACGCAGTTATAATTGACACAGCTCACGGACATACAAAAGGAGTTGTAGATGTGCTAAAATTAGTTAAAGCTAAATTCCCTGACTTAGATGTTATTGTTGGTAATATTGCTACTCCTGAAGCAGCCAAATATCTTGTAGAAAATGGTGCAGATGGTGTAAAAGTAGGAATTGGACCTGGTTCTATTTGTACAACTCGTATCGTTGCAGGTGTTGGTTTTCCACAATTTTCTGCGGTACTTGAAGTTGCGGCAGCGATTAAAGGTACTGGAGTTCCTGTAATTGCAGATGGTGGAATTCGTTACACTGGTGATATTCCTAAAGCTATCGCTGCTGGTGCTGATTGTGTGATGTTAGGTTCCTTATTAGCCGGAACAATGGAATCTCCTGGAGAAACTATCATTTTCGAAGGAAGAAAATTCAAATCATACCGTGGAATGGGTTCTGTAGAAGCGATGCAAGAAGGATCTAAAGATCGTTATTTTCAAGATGTGGAAGATGACGTTAAGAAACTGGTGCCGGAAGGAATTGTAGGACGAGTTCCTTACAAAGGAGAATTGAATGAAAGTATGCAACAATTCATTGGTGGTCTTCGTGCCGGAATGGGATATTGTGGTTCAAAAGATATTCCAACTTTACAAGATACAGGTCGTTTTGTTCGCATTACTGCGAGTGGAATCAATGAAAGTCATCCGCATAATGTGACAATTACTAAAGAAGCACCGAATTATTCGAGATAAAATAGTCTGAAAAGACAAATGATAAAAAGTGCAAGATTCGTTTCTTGCACTTTTTTTTTATCCCTAATCATGAACTAAATCGGCTAATAATTTTTTGTCACCAACAATCCAAAGTATATCATTTTTTTCAAGAATAATATTGGACTCCGGATTGAGAATTCGATTTCCTTTTTTTTCTATTCCTACAATCAACCCACTCGTTTTTTCTCGTAATTGGGATTGACGGATGCTTTTTCCTATGAATGCTTCGTTTTTTAATTCTATTTGTCGCAACACAATTTCTGCTTCTTTGATTATATTAGGAACATCAATTTCATGTTGGTCCAAATAGGATTTAAATGCAGCCACTTGAGAATCTGTTCCTATTACACATAGTTCATCGCCAGGAAATATACGCTCATTTTTGTTGGGAATATTAATCATAATATCCCCTCGTTTAATAAATGCAATATTTATTCCTATTTGCTCTCTGATTTTCAGTTCTTCCAATGTCTTTCCTGCAATATTTGACTCTGTCGCAATATCGAAAAAAGTCATGTGCCCATCCCAAGGAGATAAATCGCTACGGCTTCTTTTGGCTTTAGTAATTTCTCGGGCATTAAGGTTTTTTAAGAAATGATTTTCAATTTTGTGATATTGTGCATTTAATCTTTTTTGGAAAACAAAATAAACAACTAAAGCTACAATCAACGTGATGAAAGCAATAACTGGAGAGAAAAAAATGTTTAGTAAAAAACCAATAAAAAATATGGTGAGTAGTAATCGTAATAAAAACATCATCAGGATTGGACCGCGATATTTTCGTTCTTCAAGCAAGATTGCCACTTCATTTACGGCCACACGACGTAATGACAGCGCCCATAAAAAAGGAGAAAGTACTACTAACGTAATTAATGCGCCTAAAGCATTTCCAAATTTAAAATCAGTAACCATTGGTAAAAGATATTTTGACGAAAGTAAAATGGCGGCAAATATAATTACGGAGTAAACGACAACTTGAACAATATAGGCGTTGATTACAATCTGCCAATTGCTAACTGATTTAATTGACTGAGCATTAGCGCTGTAACGCTCAATGCTTTTGGTCCATTTTCTAGGTAATTTTCTAGATAAATATTCTGAAAATGGCGTAGACATTTTTATCATAAACGGAGTAGTAAAGGTAGTAACTGCCGAAACTGCCACCACTATAGGATATAAAAAAGAGCTTGTTACGTTCAATGTCATTCCTAACGTTGCAATGATAAACGAAAATTCACCAATTTGTGACAAACTCATTCCCGTTTGTACAGATTGTTTTAACGGTTGCCCGGAAAGTAATGCCCCAATTGTAGAACTTATGGATTGTCCAAAAATGGTAACGATAGTCAAAATCATTACGGGAATAGCATGTGCATATAAGGTTTGTGGATTGATTAACATTCCTACAGATACGAAGAAAATTGCTCCAAATAAATCCTTAACAGGCTTTACTAAATGCTCAATATGTTCTGCTTGAGTTGTTTCGGCAATAATGGACCCCATGATAAAAGCACCTAGAGCAGGTGAAAAACCAACATCTGCTGCTAGAATTACCATCATCAAACATAAAGCAAGCGAAATAATAAGCAACATTTCATCTGATAATAAATGTTTTGCTCTTTTGAGTAATGTAGGAATAAAAAAGATGCCTCCAATAAACCAGATTGTTAAGAAAAACACCAATTTTAAAACAGATAGGAATAATTCACTTCCCGAAAATTGTTGGCTCACAGCAACTGTCGAAAGTAAAACCATCATCAAAATGGCAATTATATCTTGAACAATGAGCGAGCCTATTACAATACCTGCAAATTTTTGTGCTTTTACGCCTAATTCATCAAAGGTTTTGAGAATGATTGTTGTTGATGAAATCGAAAGAATAACACCTAAAAAGATACTGTCCATTTTCGACCAATCCATCCACTGACCTACTAGAAAACCCACCAATACCATCGTGAAAATTTGAGTAATCGCGGTAATAGAGGCTGTACCACCTACTTTCATCAATTTTTTAAAGCTAAATTCCAGACCCAAACTGAATAATAAAAAGATTACACCAATTTCTGCCCAAACCTCCACACTTTTAATATCTGTTACTGATGGGAAAAAATTAAAATGATTTCCTGCTAAAAAACCTGCAATCAAATAACCCAAAACAAGTGGTTGTTTTATTTTTTTAAACAACAAAACAGCAACTCCTGCTGTCATTAGGATTAATCCTAAATCGCTAATCAGTGGTTCTAAATGGTGTGCAGCTTGTGATACAGTTTCTGTTGGATTCATAGGCGAGTACTTTATTTGTATGGTTTTTTCTATTCTTGTAATATAGATAAAATTTTAAAAAACACTCCTGTTAAGCATTAGTTTTAAGATAAATTTATAAAAATTATTATCCTGTAAAAGTTAAAATCCAATTGGTTTTCCGTTACCTTTTTTTAAATAAATAAATAAACTATTTGAGTTTTTTAGGAGCTATTACAGCCTTAAATTTCAAGCTCTCGCTAATGATTTTTTTTCTATTGTGCTTTCAGGAACTTTTTCTGGTCGCTCTGTAAGGACAAAAAAAATAGCTTTATTTCCTCAACGCTTTTCACTCCTGTCTGGGCTATTTAACCCGAAGCATTTGTGCTTTTATAAAATTAACACTTTTTGCAGTTGTAATGAAATCTTATTTTATATTGTTTAATTCCGATAAAGTGTAAAAGGTCATGTTGTGTTGTTTGACATAACTGCAAATCAGTTGTAATGTTTCCATTTTAGTCTGATAATTAGCGGTTATGTTTTGCACTGGTTTATGACCAAACAATACCAGAATTTTGTGCTTTCGTTCAGCATAATCCAATAATTTTAGAAGATACGGAATACTGAAATTGGGATGATCCGTATCAATCCCTATTCCATAGACTAGTCTGGAGTTATTGAAATAGCAGTTTTGAAAAAAGGGATCTTCCGCACCGTAAGTAGTTCCTCTGATGATTTTAAACTTTTTAAAAAGTGCTTTATCAATGTTAGTATTTCTAAAACCAAATGGATAGGCAAATGAAGTTACTTTAAAATTATAAAAGTGCATTAAAGTAAGCATCGGGTTGATTTCCTGATTGATGTAGGCATCAACTCCGTTTTTTGCAACAAATTTAGGAGCATTAAAATGATGGAAGCCATGTCCCGCAATTTCATGTCCCTCTTTTTGTAATTGCTTGAGTTCTTTTATTTCAGAATGAGATAGCGTATTTATTTTGGAAACACAAAAAGTAGCTTTCCAAGAATATTTACTTAATATTTTATCTGCTTGATACCATTCATTAATACTTGTGTCGTCAAATGAGATTACAACTCCAGGATTAATCTCTTTAGCATTGCTTTTTTGAGAAGTAGTTTTATTTTCACAAGAAAATAAAAAAAAAGTACAAAGTAATATGAATTTGAAGATTTTGTTGTTCTTATTACTTTGCACTTTATAGATGTGGTTTTATTTAAATTCCCAAGAAATTACTTGGAGTGATTTGCATTAATTCGGCTTTAATGGCATCCGAAACGTCTAAAGTAGCTATAAATCCGTGAATCGCATTTTTGTCAATCGCTTCATTGGTTCTGGTTAATCCTTTCAACGCTTCATACGGATTAGGATAGGCTTCACGACGTAAAATTGTTTGAATTGCTTCAGCAACAACTGCCCAGTTTTTCTCTAAATCTTCGTGGAATTTTGGTTCATTCAATAACAATTTGTTTAATCCTTTCAAAGTTGCTTCAAAAGCGATTAACGTATGTCCCATTGGTACGCCAATGTTTCTCAAAACCGTACTGTCTGTTAAATCGCGTTGCAATCTTGACAATGGTAATTTAGCTGATAGATGTTCGAAAATAGCATTGGCTATTCCTAAATTTCCTTCTGAATTTTCAAAATCAATAGGGTTTACTTTGTGTGGCATCGCTGAAGATCCTATTTCTCCCGCTTTGATTTTTTGCTTGAAATATTCCATCGAAACATATGTCCAAATATCTCTGTCTAAATCAATGATGATGGTATTTATTCTTTTCAACGCATCAAAAAATGCAGCGAAATGATCGTAATGTTCAATTTGTGTAGTAGGGAAGGAGTGGTGCAAACCAAGATTTTCTTCAACGAATTTCCCTCCGAATTTTCTCCAGTCAATTTGTGGATATGCCACATGATGTGCGTTATAATTTCCTGTTGCTCCGCCAAATTTAGCCGCAAAAGGGACATTAAATAACAAACGCATTTGCTCTTCTAAACGCTCTACAAAAACACCAATTTCTTTACCCAAACGAGTTGGTGAAGCAGGCTGTCCATGTGTACGAGCAAGCATTGGTATAGCCGCCCATTCAATACTTAACTCTTTCAATTTTGAAGTTAAAGTAATCAAAGAAGGCATGTACACTTTCTCGAAAGCTTCTTTTGTAGAAAGCGGAATCGCAGTGTTGTTAATATCTTGAGAAGTCAATCCAAAGTGGATAAACTCTTTGTATTCAGATAGGCCTAATTTTTCAAAAGCATCTTTGATAAAGTATTCAACCGCTTTTACGTCGTGGTTGGTTACTTTTTCTGTTTCTTTAATCCAAAGAGCATCTTCGGTAGAGAAATTTTTATAAATGTCGCGTAAACTTTCGAATAAATTCGGGTTTACATTTTTTAGTTGTGGTAAAGGAACTTCGCACAAAGCAATAAAATATTCAATTTCAACTAATACGCGGTATTTGATTAAAGCTTCTTCAGAGAAAAATGGAGCTAGAGAAAGGGTTTTACTTCTATATCTTCCATCAATAGGAGAAATAGCATTCAATTCGTTTAAAGTAGTCATTGTCGTGTTATTTATTGGAAAAGCACAAATATAAACCTTTCGAGACAAAATAGAAAACGAATGGTTTTTAAATAAGTCCGATTAGCTTCTTTTTTAGTGTTTTCACTCCTTCTGAAGCTACTTCTGGAATTACTTCCAATGGATTTTTAAGATTTGGGATTTTTATAGGTTTTGGATCAATATAAAAAACGGGCGTTTCGCGCTTTGTAAAATCAATTAATCCTGCCGCTGGATACACTTGCAACGAAGTACCGATAACAGCAAAATAATCTGCAGTCTGTGTTATTGCAATAGCTTCGTCAAGCGCAGGAACTTCCTCTCCAAACCAAACAATATGAGGTCGTAATTGGTTTTGATTATTATCGAAATCACCAAAATTCAAATCATTCTCCCAATCCAAGATATAGTTTTGATTTTTTGTGCTTCTTACTTTTAATAATTCGCCATGCAAATGCAACACATTCGAACTTCCGGCGCGTTCATGTAAATCGTCAACATTTTGTGTGATAATAAAAACATCAAATTCATTTTCTAATTCTGCTAAAATTTGATGACCTAAATTTGGTTGTACTTCTTTAAGTTGTTTTCGTCTTTGATTATAAAAATCCAGCACTAAAGCGGGATTTTTATGCCAGCCTTCCGGAGTTGCGACATCCATAACGTTATGTCCTTCCCAAAGTCCGTCACTATCCCGAAAAGTTTTGATGCCACTTTCCGCACTAATTCCAGCACCAGTCAGAACCACTAATTTCTTTTTCATTTGTAAAATGCATTAGGAGATAAAACTACTCTTTTTTAGTATTTTTGCCAAAAAAATAACCCACAATGATTGATATCGATTATCTTAATTTTCTTGAAAATATTCTGACTGATAACCGAAAAGAAAAATTTCTAAAAGTATTGGAAAACAGAACCAATCATTTTACCATTGCCGTTGAAGATATTTTCCAGATGCACAATACTAGTGCGGTAATGCGCAGTTGCGAGGTTTTTGGGATTCAGGAATTGAATGTGATTGAGCAACGGTACGGAAAAAGTATCGATAAGGAAATTGCGATGGGCGCTCAAAAATGGGTCGACATCAATACCTTCGACAGCATTACGAACTGTGTTGATACTTTGAAAGCTAAAGGATATCAAATCATTGCCACAACCCCTCACGAGAATGATTGTTTGATGGACGATTTTGATATTTCGAAACCAAGCGCTTTGTTTTTTGGAACCGAAAGAGACGGGTTGTCAGAAGAAATTTTACAACGTGCCGATGGTTTTCTAAAAATTCCCATGGTAGGTTTTACCGAAAGTTTGAATATCTCGGTTTCAGCGGCAATCATTATTCAAAACTTGACAAATCGATTGCGAAATTCAAACATTGATTGGCATTTATCCGAAGAAGAAATTTTAGTAAAAAGATTGGCTTGGGCCAAAAATTCCATAAAAGATATCAAAAGAATAGAGGAACGATATTTTGAAGAGAACCCGAAGTAGATTGGATTTATTTATGGATTCCAAATTAAAAAAAATGTTATAAATACCAATAGGAGCATACTTTTCAAACTTATCGTATGTCCTTTTCTAATTGGTCTGGATTCTGTCTTGTGTCAAAAACGGTGATAATCTCGACTTCTTTTTTGTCAAAGTTTATTCTGTAGTAGAAAGAGGTTTGTTTTGTTACAACACATCTAAAAAGCCCTTGAAATACGGAAGATTGCGGGCAACTTTCAGGTTGATTTGAAATTTGTTCAATTTTAGAAGTTAGCTTTTTAATAAAATCATTTCGAACTTTCAAATTCCAATTCTCTAAAAGAAAATCATTCAATTTTAAAAGTTTATTTTCAGCTAATTCGGATAAAAATACTTTCACTAAGAGATTTTTTTCAAAAAGTCATTGAACGCAACTTTTTTTCCTTTATTTAACTCTTTTATCCCTTTTTCAATTTCTTCTTGTTCGGGTACACTCAATTCATCCCAAAAATCAACTTTTTCTCTTTGTATGAATTCTGTGATTTTTTCGATGAATTTATCATTCTCAATGTTGAGAATCATTTTTACCAATTCTATTTTAGAAGTTTGAATATCCATAATATTTATTTCTTAAATTCAAAGTTACAAAAAATATTTTCATCCTATATTATAATCTTGCCTTTTAGACGATGGAAGAATATCATCCATTATTTCGATAAAGTAGTTGACAAGTTTGCGGAAGTGTGTAGTTTTTAGTTTAAGAAACCGCGTTACAAACGCTACGATGGTGCTCCAAATTAAAATGGTACTCGTTGCAAACGAGCACCAGACATTGGGGAGTAGTGTTTTTTATGTGGATTTATTTTGAATATAATTTTTAGTATAAAAGTATAATGAAAATACAACTGAAATACTCGTTAAAATGGAAAGAAAAAGTCCAAAATAATATGATGTTTTTAAATTGAAATATTCTGAACTTCCTAATGTTAACAATGCTACAATTAGGGCCCATAAATTTTGATTCAAATTTATTTTAAAATTTTCCATTTTTTATTTTATATTGTTAAGTATATTTTCATAAATTTCTAAGTCACTTGGTCGTGTTCCATAAACTTCATTTGAATCATCATTTTCATAATACCTTATTTCGTCGGGAGGTTTTTCCCCTTCAATTGTTTTCTTATAAATCACTTCATTTGTTTTTTTATCGATATAAGTTATAATTATGTTATTTTTAAATCCAACTTTATTTGTTCTAGAATAATGACCTATGTTAATTAAAGTATCACTTATTAAAACGATTGTATTTATTTCGCTATTTTTAAATGACATATATTTATTTTTAAGTTTAGTATTTAATTGGTAGTTAAAAAATATTTCTTTTTTTGTATCATAAACCCTTTTTTGAAATATGAGAATTGGTTTTCTTGGAATTGACTTTTGAATATTTTGAAGATTGACATTTTCAATATCCTTCACAATTTCTTCAAAATTAAAATCAAATTGCTTTAAGTATGTTTTTCTTTGTTCGGATAATTCATCATACTCTTTTTGTTTTTCGTTATCACGTATTTTATCATTACAGGTATTTACTATAAAAAAAGGAATTGCTATTACAATGATTATTAAATAGCAACCCAAAGGCATTTGATTATTTCTACTCATTCCGTTTTTTTTTTTTACATTACTGCCAACTTGTATATAGGTCTGACAGCATTAGACTTATCATCCCAAAATTGAGAAGGTAGGTCTGATAAACGTTAGACTTTATTTATTTTCAAATATATAAATTAATCACTGAAAAATCTTATAAATAAGAATTACTACTTAATTTATCTTCAAAGATATATTCTTTGATTACAGGATCATTACGGTAAACCGTAAACGGAGTTATTTATCGCAAATCCCTAGCCCCGACAGCAGTGGAAATCCTTGTGGGGCTTTCGTTTTGCCCCACAAGATTGAAACGTATGGCGGGAATAGCTCCAAAAAAAAATCCCCAACTACTTTCGTAATTGAGGAATTTAATTTAAGGAATCTAACGGTTATTAGTTAACGATAACCCATTGCCCTGAAGCGATTAAGCTTTCGGCTTTTTTGTATTTCATTTCTTGTGTTTGTCCGTTAGCCACGTTTTGAATTGTAACGTTGTCATTGCGATTGATTTTTGGCATATCTCTCACGATAGTTTCTGTTACTTGTCGTTGTTGGGTTTGCTTCGCCTGTTCGCTTGCGCTCGAGTCTCCCGCTTCGCGATTCGCACTTTCACTATTTGGAATTTCGTCTTTACTCAGTTTATAGTCTTCTTGTTGACGAACTTCTTTCGCTTCCTGAATTTGTTGATTCTCTTGTGCTGGTAAATCACCTTTAAACAAGAATGAAATAACTTCTTTATTTACATTGTCAAGCATTCCTCTAAACAAATTGAATGCTTCCAGTTTGTAAATAAGCAATGGATCTTTTTGTTCGTGAACGGCCAATTGAACTGATTGTTTCAACTCGTCCATTTTACGCAAGTGTTTTTTCCAAGCCTCGTCAACTATAGATAAAGTGATGTTTTTCTCAAAATCAGCAACAAGTTGCGCTCCTTGAGTTTCATACGCTTTTTTCAAATCAGTAACCACACTTAAGGTTTTGATTCCGTCAGTGAATGGAACTACAATACGCTCAAATTGATTGTTTTTATCTTCGTAAACATCTTTTATTATAGGGAACGCTTCTCTGGCGCTTCTTTCTGTTTTCTCTGTATAAAATTCTAGTGTCGCTTTATACACTTTACCAGTTAATTCCATTTCAGTTAATTTCACAAACTCACTTTCGGTAACCGGAGAAGTGATAGAGAAATAACGAATTAATTCGAATTCAAAGTTCTTGAAATTATTTGTTGCTTTGTTTTCGTCAACAATCAATTCGCAAGTATCGTAGAGCATGTTGGCAATATCCAATTTCAAACGCTCTCCAAACAAAGCATGACGACGACGTTTGTAAACTACTTCACGTTGTGCATTCATAACATCATCATATTCCAATAAACGTTTACGAACACCAAAGTTATTTTCTTCTACTTTTTTCTGAGCACGTTCGATAGATTTTGTCATCATAGAATGCTGAATCACTTCACCTTCCTGCAATCCCATTCTGTCCATCACTTTAGCCACTCTGTCAGAACCAAACAAACGCATTAGGTTGTCTTCAAGAGAAACATAAAATTGAGAACTTCCCGGGTCACCTTGACGACCTGCACGACCACGTAACTGACGGTCAACACGACGTGAATCATGACGTTCTGTTCCTACAATCGCTAATCCACCAGCGGCTTTTACTTCGGCAGATAATTTGATATCGGTACCACGACCAGCCATGTTTGTTGCAATTGTTACGACACCAGGTTTTCCTGCTTCTTCAACGATTTGAGCTTCTTGTTTGTGCATTTTTGCATTCAAGACATTGTGTGCAACACCTCTCATTTTCAACATTCGGCTTAACAATTCTGAAATCTCTACAGAAGTTGTACCAATAAGTACAGGTCTTCCTGCATTTGATAATTGGGTTACATCCTCAATTACGGCATTGAATTTTTCACGAGTAGTTTTATATATAAAATCTTCTTTGTCTAATCTAGCCATTCCTCTGTTGGTAGGAATTTCTACCACATCCAGTTTGTATATTTGCCATAACTCACCCGCTTCAGTAACTGCAGTTCCAGTCATACCGCCTAGTTTGCTGTACATTCTGAAATAATTTTGTAAAGTTACTGTTGCAAATGTTTGTGTTGCAGCTTCAATTTTTACATTTTCTTTGGCTTCAATAGCTTGGTGCAATCCATCAGAATAACGACGACCATCCATAATACGACCTGTCTGTTCATCAACAATCATGATTTTGTTATCCATGATTACATATTCTACGTCTTTTTCGAATAAAGAGTAAGCTTTCAAAAGTTGAGTCAATGTGTGAATGCGCTCACTTTTTACACCAAAATCTTGGAATAATCTTTCTTTTTCCTCTGCCTCTGCGTCTTTATCCAGTTTTTTCTTTTCGATAGCTGCAATTTCAGTTCCAATATCTGGAAGTACAAAAAAGTCAGCATCTGTATCTCCTGAAAGGAATTTGATTCCGTTATCAGTCAATTCAACTTGGTTGTTTTTTTCTTCAATTACAAAATACAAGGCTTCATCAATCTTATGCATTTCACGATTGTTGTCCTGCATGTATTGATTCTCCGTTTTTTGAAGCAATTGTTTGATTCCTTCTTCACTCAAAAATTTAATTAAAGCTTTATTTTTAGGTAAACTTCTGTAGGCTCTTAATAATAAGAAACCGCCTTCTTTAGTATTTCCTTCTTTGATTAATTTTTTAGCTTCAGATAAGAAACTGTTAGCTAATTGACGTTGCAAACTAACTAAGTTTTCAATTTTCGGTTTCATTTCCATGAACTCATGGCGATCACCTTGCGGAACTGGTCCTGAAATAATCAACGGTGTTCTGGCATCATCAATCAAAACTGAATCGACTTCATCGACAATAGCATAATTGTGTTTTCTCTGAACTAATTCGTCTGGCGTATGTGCCATGTTATCTCTTAAGTAGTCAAATCCAAATTCATTATTCGTTCCGTAAGTGATGTCAGCATTGTATGCTTTTTTTCTTCCTTCAGAACTTGGTTGGTAATTGTCAATACATTCAACAGTTAAGCCATGAAATTCGAATAAAGGTGCTTTCCATGTACTATCACGTTTAGCTAAGTAATCATTCACAGTAACTAAATGTACACCGTTTCCAGTCAAAGCATTTAAATAAAGAGGCAAAGTTGCCACCAATGTTTTTCCTTCACCTGTTTGCATTTCAGCTACTTTTCCTTCATGCAAAACCATTCCACCTATTAACTGTACGTCATAGTGAATCATGTCCCAAGTAATTTCTTTACCGGCAGCACTCCAGGAATTAGCCCAAATTGCGTTGTCACCATCTAAAGTGATATAGCTTTTAGTTGCTGAAAATTCACGATCTTTTGCAGTTGCCGTAACAACGATTTGAGTGTTGTCTTTAAATCGTCTTGCAGTTTCTTTTACTACTGCAAATGCTTCAGGAAGGATTTCCATCAGCGTTTTCTCCGAAATTTCGTAAGCTTCTTTTTCCAGCGCATCAATAGCGATATAAATATCTTCTCTTTTATCAATGTCTTCAATGCTTTCCACTTCCTGTTTCAATGCGTTTATTTTTGCATCTTTTTCAGAACGGGCTTGTTTTATTTTGTCTTTGAAAAATACGGTACGTGCTCTAAGTTCATCATTAGATAATGCCATTAGAGGATTTTCAAAAGTTTTAATTTTGTTAAGATAAGGCTGTAAGGCTTTTACATCTTTTTGAGATTTATCTCCAACAAAGACTTTAATGATACTGTTTATAAAACTCATAATATGTTTTTATTTCTATTTGTGTAATTCTGTAAATTTAAACAAAAAAAAAGCCTCTTTTGAGACTTTTTCTTGGTTTACTTTTTAATATTCATCCTCATTCCAAAGATAATCTTCGTCTGTAGGATAATCTGGCCAAATTTCTTCCATTGATTCATATATTTCGCCTTCGTCCTCAATAGATTGAAGGTTTTCTACTACTTCTAATGGAGCTCCTGCTCTAATAGCGTAGTCAATAAGTTCGTCTTTGTTAGCAGGCCACGGTGCATCACTTAAATAGGATGCTAATTCTAATGTCCAATACATCTGTTGTCGATTTAGTTTTGTGCAAAAATAAATTTTTTACTGAAAAATACAAGTAAAAAATCATTTATTTTTAGTTAAAGTTAAGAACGTCTTTTTTGTTTAAAGTTTAAGGTTTAAAAGTTTAATTTTTTTTAACCTGAAATACAGCTGAAAACTGACCGCTGCATATTATAAACTACTTCCTTGGAATCCATTTGACCTCCGCAGCGTTCAAATCATGAGACAACTTTCGTGCCAACACAAAGAGGTAGTCAGAAAGTCGGTTTAGGTACTTGATTGCGATCTCAGCAACGGGTTCATTATGGCTTAAATGGACTGCTAAACGCTCTGCTCTGCGACAAACGCAACGCGCTATATGACAATATGACACAGTTGTGTGTCCCCCAGGAAGTACAAAATGAGTCATGGGTGGCAATGCTTCTTCCATAGCATCAATTTCATTTTCCAATAATTCAATATCGGATTCGATAATACCTAATTTTTTTAAACGCAACTCTCCGTTTTTCATCACCTCTTTTTCCGGAGGCGTAGCAAGAATTGCTCCAACAGTGAATAATCGATCTTGAATTTCAATAAGGATTTCTTTATAATGGCTATTCATTTCCTGATCCCGAATTAATCCTATATAGGAATTCAATTCGTCAATAGTGCCATAACTTTCTATACGGGCATGGTCTTTCGGGACTCTGGTTCCGCCAAAAAGTGCTGTTGTTCCTTTATCTCCAGTCTTTGTATATACTTTCATCTACCGTTTATTTGATTTTAAAAGAACAAATTTAAGGTATTAATTCCACTATTGCAGCTACAAATCGTTCCAGTGAATCAGGACTAAGATTGAAATACAAATCGGGTTCTATGCATTCCATCTCCATTAAGTACAAATCATTGTCAATTACTATTCCGTCCACTCTTGCATACAATAAATTCTCTGGGAATGTCTCCGTTATTTTTTGTGCTTTTTCAATAAGCTCCTGACTTGGTTGAACCAAATTGTATTTTCCTCCAAATTGAGATTGTACTCTAAAATCCCCGTCTACAGGTTTTTTATTGACACAATGGGAGAATTTTTTATTGAAAAAGATAAAAGAGGTTTCGCCCAATGTTTGAATTTGAGGCATGAATTCCTGCAAAAGCAATTCTTTCTCCGAAGCGATAGTTTTGTATTGTTTGTTTATTCTAGGAATGTCTGATCTTTCAAAAACTTCAGTTAGATAAGAACCCGCGGAAAATGCTGGTTTTATAACTGCTTTTTTCCATTTAGTTGGAATTAGCATTGCGAGATCAAGATTGCTCGTTTTGTCTATGAAAACAGTTGGGAGGATTTTTATCTCCCGTTTTTCCATTTCTCTTAGATAAAACTTATGTATATTTTGTTTGATTACTCCAATAGGGTTAAGCGTTTTAATTCCTGATTTTTCTATTTGGTCGAGCCAAATAGTAAATTCGGTTTCTTTTTCGAAATAATCCCATGTATTGCGAAAAATTAAATAGTCGAAATCGCTCCAGTTGATGGTTTTGTCACTCCAAATCACAGCTTTGGCTTCTATATTATGCTTGGCTAATTCAGGAATTAATTTTTGATCTTCGGGAGTTAAATCAGGAAGTTTTTCGCAGGTCAGTAAAGCAATTTTCATTTTGGTTGCAGATGTTATTTGGAATTTTATATAGCATTTTTAGTGGGATTTCCTAGCCCGGATAGCAGCGGTATCCTCTTTTATGTTATTCAGACGAAGAAAGAATCACATAAAGAGATACAAGCGAATAGCCGGAATAGCTTCTAAAAAAAACTATTTTGTAGTGTCGCTTTCTATAAGGCCATCTCTTAAACGGATAATTCTATTGGCGTAAGCAGCAATTTCCTCTTCGTGAGTTACTAAAATCACTGTATTTCCATTGGCATGAATGTCGCCAAAAAGCTTCATTATCTCAACGGATGTTTTACTGTCTAGATTTCCTGTAGGCTCATCAGCAAGGATAATGGACGGTTTGTTGACCAATGCACGGGCAATTGCCACACGTTGCCGTTGTCCACCTGAAAGTTGGTTGGGTTGATGATCCATTCTGTCAGCAAGATTTACCTGTTCTAATACTTCGGTAGCTCGGGCATTTCTCTCGGATTTAGAAAATCCTGCATAAATCATAGGTAAGGCTACATTATCTAAGGCGGTTGTTCTGGGCAAAAGGTTGAAAGTCTGGAAAACGAAACCAATTTCTTTATTACGAATTTCAGCTAATTCATCATCTTTCATCTGGCTGACATCTTTTCCGTTAAGAATATAACTCCCTGAAGTAGGCGTGTCCAAACAACCTAGTAAATTCATTAGAGTTGATTTTCCAGATCCGGATGGTCCCATTAATGCAACATATTCCCCTTTATTTATTTGTAAATCAATGCCTTTTAGTACATAAACGATTTCGTTTCCGAGTATAAAGTCTCGTTTGATATTGGTTATTTTTATTAACGGGTTTGCCATTGGTATTTTAGATTTTCACCCTTGAGCATCGCTTAGGGAACTATTAGATTAGATTTTAAAAGTACAAAAGACTTTTGAATTATTAATAAGTAGTTGTTTTTTTAAAATTGTTACATTTTTAGAATCAATTTAAAAGAGTAAAGTGATTTGTAGAATTTGAAGAATTGTGTTTTTTACTTCAAATACTATTTTAATACGCATAATTACTTTTTGAGGTTTTATATTATTTTAGTCATAATTTGTATAATTCACATTATTTTATTTTTTATTTCACAATTAATTTGATTTATTTCATAATTTTTGGTTTTTTATTAAAAATGTTGCAGTGCTGATTACATTTGTATGTGTAATATTTAATAAAATCAAGTAATTATGGAAAATACAAAGTTGTTGTTAGGATTAGCGGTAATCGCTTTAGGATTTACATCTTGTAAGGATGAAAAAGCAGAACAAGCAGAAAAAACAGTTGATACCTATGTAATGTATGTAGATTCATTAGGTAATGTAGAAGCTAAGGATGCTAAAGAAAATTGGCAAGGTATTGAAGCGACATATCAAATAAGAAATGGAGAAGCACAAGCAGCTTTGACAAATATGAAAGATAATGCAAAAATGCAGGAACGTCTTGATGCGGCCAATGCAAAATACGAAGCCTTGAAAGCTAAAGTTGAAGCTGAAAAAACAGCTGAACAAAAAGTTATAGTGGTTGCAAATCCAAAACAGCAACTAAGAAATGCTCTGTTTGGTGAAGGAAAAATAGGGGATGATATGAATTTTAACTGGGTAAATGCAGCTAACATTCATAGAGTTTACCAACAATTTGTGCATGCTGTGGAGGACAATAAAGATAAATACTCTCGTGAAGACTGGGATGAAGTTAAATTAATGTATGAAGCATTGGACAGTAGAAAAAATACTGTTGAAAAAGAAGGACTTTCGTCTGAAGATAACAGAAAAATTGCTGGTTTAAAATTGAAATTTGCACCAATGTATACATTGAATAGAATGGGAGCAAAATCAGGAGAAATGAAAAGAGCAAAAGAATAAGAAATTACTAATTCAATGGAAAGATGACAGTCAGTAATGGCTGTCTTTTTTTTTATACAATCCTAAAGGGTGTAATTTAATGGGTAATGTCGCGAACGGTCAATTAGGTCACTATTTTATAAATTTCTGTAATATCTTTTAATATTTCATCAAAGTTTATTTTTAGGTCAACTAGTGTGCCGGTATGAATGTCAAAAATCCATCCATAAACTTTTAAATTACGTTCGCTGTTTGCTTTTTGAACTTCGGCTGTTTTGATGATATTGATACATTGTTCCTGTACATTCAATTCCACGAGTCTTTTGTACTTTTCTCCTTCATTTGTTATGGAGTTCAGTTCTTTCCTGTGAATTCGGTATACATCGCGAATGTTTCTTAACCAAGGATTTAAAATACCCAAATCAGATTGTTGCATTGCCGCATGAACACCGCCACAAACATAATGTCCACAAACAACAATATGATTTACTTTTAGATGTACTACGGCATAATTAATAACTGACATGGAGTTCAGGTCAGTATTAGGAACCATATTGGCAATGTTTCGGTGCACAAAAACCTGTCCAGGTTGTAAACCCATTAGTTCTTCGGCAGAAACACGACTATCAGAACAACCGATATAAAGGAATTCCGGAGATTGTCCTTCTGATAGTTTTTCAAAATAATTTTCGTCAGCTTGAAGTTGTTTGGCAATCCAGTTGCGATTATTTTCAAAAATTTGTTTGATGTCCATGTGGTGATATTTTAAATGTACAAAATCTAAATTCGAATTACAAAATGTTCTTTCGGTTGTTCTCTTCTAAAAAAAACCAATCCCCATTGAAACGTATCAATAGTAACAGTCACTTTGGGATGTTTTTGGATGATTTTCCAAACTTGTTCCATTTCTACCGACCAATGAATGTCATCGAAAATCCAAACAGTTTCATTGGTAATCGTTGGCAACAAAAGCTCGAAATAGTCCAATGTTGCTTTTTTGGAGTGATTGCCGTCGAAGTAAATGAGTCGAAAGTTTAAAGTCGAAAGTCGAAAGTCACTCAAATAACTGGTGAATTCAGAAACTTCACTAGTTACATTCTTGAAATTGAATTTTTGAAATTGTTCTTGAGCAATTTTTGCCGTTTCAGGACAACCTTCGAGTGTAGTTATTTTGGATTTTAAATTGCCTAAAGAAAGTGCAGAAGTCGCTAATCCTAATGAAGTGCCAATTTCTAAAATAAAATGCTTTGCTTGTTCACTATGGCTTGAATCAGGTTGCAAATAATTCGTGATTCTAAATAATAATTCGGCTCGTTTTGGAGAAATTCCAGCAGTTTTTGCAATCTTGGAAATTACTCTTGTATTCGATTTGAAAACTTTCGAACCGGCACCAAAATCAGTTACTTCAATCGTATTGTTGTTTTTTAAAAGCGATTTTCTGTAATTCTTTAGAACAACATATTCGGGTTTTGACTTGTTATCATAAAAACATTTTGTCAATAAAGTAAACACAAATGGTGAATGTACCGCATGCTCATTTTTTGAGTGCCAAAGGAATTGTAAGTACGATTTTATTTGGAATAACATAGAAACATTTGCAAAGTAAGCGCGAAGATACTAAGATAATAGTCGAAAGTCAAACGTCTTAAAGCAGAAAGTGACAAAATCAAAAGCAAAGACTTTACGACTTTCGACTTTGAAACTTTACGACTTTAAAAGTCTATCTTTGCGCCCTTGGAATTTGCAGAAGAATAATATCCATTTTTTACAATGATGATTGAACAAATAGAAAATATAAGTGCCATAAGCTCGGAAGAAATTGACCGATGCATCGCTATTTTGGCACAATTGAATACCGATACCGACCAAATATTTGATATTCCAAAAGAACAACGAACGGCTTTAATTAAAGCGGCAGGAATGTTTTCCAGACCAGATCGTGACGAACTTTCCAGAAGAAAAAAAGACGGGAAAGTGGCGGCCAAACGTAAAATGGAAAAGAGGGACCGAACCGCCCGTAAGGAAACCGGAATCCGTCACGCCCGTGAAGCGAGTATTTTTGTGGCGCCAAAACTATTGGCTTCGCATGATCTCGCCCACAAAGAGCAATTAGAACTGGAAACTCCTAGAAATTGTTATGTATGTAAAACCGAGTTTACTAAAATGCACCACTTTTATGATACGATGTGTACGGATTGTGGGGATTTTAATTACGCGAAACGTTTTCAAACCGCAGATGTAAAGGGACAAGTTGCCGTTATTACAGGTTCGCGCTTAAAAATTGGGTATCACATTACGTTGATGCTCTTGCGCGGAGGTGCGACTGTTATTGCAACGACTCGTTTTCCGGTGGATTCAGCATTGCGATTTTCTAAAGAACCCGATTTTATGGATTGGGGACATCGTTTAAAAATTCACGGATTGGATTTACGACACATTCCGAGTGTGGAGATTTTTTGCAATTTCATAGAGCAAAAATATGAACGATTGGATATTCTAATTAATAATGCAGCACAAACCGTAAGACGTCCTGCCGGATTCTATACCCATTTAATAGAAAACGAGGAGCGTTCAATTGCTTCTTTACCACAGCAAGCACAGGAATTATTATTGGATCATACTAATTGTTTGGATGAATTAAAAGTATTGACATCAGGAGCTTCCTCCAATCAAAATATGCCGGTGACTTGGCATGGGCCAGAACCAGGAATTGGTTTACGTGCTTCCGCCAAATTATCTCAGATTCCATATTCTTTTGATAATGCATTGGTCGCAAATGAAGTTTTCCCTGAAGGAGAACTTGATGCCGATTTACAGCAAGTGGATTTAAGAAAAACCAACAGCTGGCGCTTGCGATTGGGACAAATAGAAACCACCGAAATGATTGAAGTGCAGTTGGTGAATTCAGTGGCACCTTTTGTATTGTGCAACCGCCTTTCCGAAGTGATGAAGAAAGAAAACACGGGGCAAAAGCATATCATTAATGTGTCGGCAATGGAAGGGAAGTTTCATCGTTTTTTCAAAGAAGACCGTCATCCGCATACCAATATGGCCAAAGCCGCTTTGAATATGCTAACGCACACTTCCTCAGGAACTTTGGCTAAAGATGGGATTTTTATGAATGCGGTTGATACCGGTTGGGTTACTGACGAAGATCCCGCAGAATTAGCCAAAAGAAAACAGGAAGAAGAAGATTTTCAACCTCCATTGGATATTGTAGATGGTGCTGCCCGGGTTATGGATCCGTTGTTTGACGGAATTAATACTGGAAAACACTGGTGTGGAAAGTTCTTGAAAGATTATAATCCGATTCCCTGGTAGGAATTATTTATTTATAAAATTAAAAACCACAACCGAATTAGATTTTGTTGTGGTTTTTTGTTGGCCTGTTTTACTGTTACGGAATATAAATCTGTATAACCTCATAATTTATGAAATTTTTAGAGTTTTATATGGGGTTTGAAACTATTTTATTAATTAGTTTTGTTGTAAATTAATAATTTAAGGGCTGTTATTGTGCAGTTTTCTTTTTATTAGTATCTTTAATAAAGAATTTAGCAAAATATTAGTAGAGACATTATTTTATTTAATCACATTTTAATTTTAAATACTATGGTAATAGAGTATCAAGGGCAGCAAAACGGAATTCCGACAAAATTTACTATAAAAATCATCGGAAATAATATATCGAAAACAAGTTCGAATTACCAAATTGATTTATTGGTAGGGGACAAGCAATTACCAACTTTTAGGACATTCATCCATAAGAGCTTGGCTAATTGTTTAAAAGAAGTTTACTTGTTCCGTAAACACAACGGTATCAAGTTTGATGCTGCTACAGAAAAAGTTGCGCCTAAAGTAACCCTTTACAATTCAAATTTATACAACTATCATAAAAAGACCTTGTTTATGGCATAAACCATTTATACGAGTTTATAAAATGAAAACCACAACAGAATTTGATTTTGTTGTGGTTTATTATTTTGTTGCTCATGTTGTTCAGCTTAACCAAGAACTATTATAAACTTCGAAGAGCGGAGCCGTCTACTCGATTGTGCGTAGTTTGTTTATGTATTGCTTGTTCAATTTCTAGTTTTATTACCTCAAATTCATATTTTTCATTAACGTAAATTAATATACAATTATTTTCTAAACATATTTTGCGTTTATTCTCATCTCTTTCTTTAGTTTTTTCAAAAGCCTCAATACCACCAAAAAAATCGATTGGTTCATAATGTTGTGAGCCTTGATATTCAATTGCAATATTTAGTTCTGGGAAATAAATATCAATATGTTGTCTTCCTAACCATTTTGGTTTTCCATGATGAATAACATATATTTCTTTAAAATGTTCTGTTATTTTGTAAAATAATTCTGTTTCGCTTATCCAACCTTCGCCAATTTTTGGCATACCAATTTTCTCTCTATAAATATCTTCTGCCTTTTTAATTATAAATCGAAATTGGTTTAATATTGCTTTTTCAACAACGTGTTTTAATCCTGAATTTTCAAATCCGATTTTTTCTTGATTATCATCTATTTCTTTGTAATAATTATACTCTCTTTCAGATAAATAATATTTTGAATAATATTCTGAATTATAATTAGTTGAGTTTGTTAGTTTGAATAACTGTTTGTCATCAAAAAACATGTCGAAAAACATTGAATTATTCTCTTTTTCGTAAGTTTCTAAATACTCAATTATATGTGTTTTTATATCTTCAATATTATTTTGTCCGAATAATGTCAAATGACTAAATCCTGCTAATTTTGAAATAATATCTCCGTTTAAAGTTCTCCTTTTTAATTTGTTTTGATATTCCCAAACTGTTTTAACCGATAGATACTCACGTTTATTTATAAACGCCCAAGCACTTTCGAAATCTTCATTTTTTTCAAACACTTGAATAATAGAAAGCGAAATGTAATTCCCAGTTTTTGGATAATATTTTTCAATTTTTGAAAACTGATTTTGAAGTTTATTTATTTGTCTATGATTATAATATTGTGATAATAAATCATAATAAAGGACGAAAGAATAATTATCATTTCCCTCTAGATCTATGAATTTATCATTTTCAAAACTTTTCTTGAAATATGAATAAAAACTTTTTTGTTCTTGATTAGCATTTGTAATTTCTTCAGGCGAATATATATATTGGTGTTTCCAATATGGAACATTTAGTTCTGATTTTGATAAACCTAGGTTTTCTTTTTCAATTATTTCAGTTCTATTTTTTTTGTCATTCCAAAATTGAATTTTTCCAATAACTTCAATATTACTCAAATCTATTGAATCTTTTAAATGCTTTGGTAAAAATAAATCTCCTCCAACATATCTAAGTTTTCCTAAATTTTTAATTTTAGTATCTCTTAAACTTAATTTTCCACCAACATAAGACAAATTACCTAAATCGTTAATGTTTGAATATCTCATTAATGCATCTCCGCCAATTTTTTCTAGATTATTTAATGATTTTAATGGTGAAGCAATCGAATGAAAACTTGTCCAAAAATCGCCTTTAACTTCTACTAATTCTCCTAGATTTTCAATTGAAGAATCACATATTCCAAGAAATCCATTAATAGTTTTTATTCCTTCGAGTTTTCTTAAATGTTCTCCGCGAATAATAATGTTTTCCTCAATTAAATTTGAAGAAATATAATTTTCTAAATCTGAAGAAATAAATATGTCAATTGGTTCTTTCGTCATTTTGGTCAAATTACGCACAACATTTGGCAACTTGGCGATTTGCCGGATTAAGGAAGCCTTAATTTTCGGTTAAACACTGATTTTTCAAGTACAAAATCAGCTTTAAATTAAGCCTAAACTCGCCATTACCAAATTGCGATTAGTGGCAGTTTATCTTGCTAAACACTTTAAATATTCTTTTAACTGAAAAGCATTTGAATTTTTTAATTTTCTTTCGTAAATATATAATGAATAATCAGTTATAGTTTTATTTGTGAATTCAACAATGTCTTCTTTTTCTAATTTTAAGAAGCAACTGTAGGTGTAACCTTTTAAGCGACTTTCAATTTTGTAATCAATTTTAGCGTCAGGTTTTGTTAAAACTGTTCCGTCAGAAAATAATATTTTAAGACCTTTTTGATTAATATTTAATGTTGTTCCGTATGATTGTAATGTTAAATAGATTCTTGTTTCTCCATTTTCTTCTACTTTGGTTATTGAATATTCATATTCTGTTGGGGTATTTGTCGTTAATTTCGATGAAAATTTATCTTTTTCAGAAATTAATCTTGTGCAAAGAAAATTATCAGGTGGAGTAAAACCACCAACTACATTTAATAAAAATAAATCAGAATATTTTGGGTCGTATGAATAATATACTTTTTCTAACTCTTTATTTTCAAGAATAAGCACAATATCATTTTTGTATGTTATCGGATGTTTCATAGAACCAATAACTGAAAATGTTATTCCCATAAGTTTTTCAGGGTCATTTCCTGTACCTTTTTTGAATAATATTTTTGTCATTTCGGCATTTTTGTAAAATCCAGAATAATAAGAAATTCCTTCTTTTACCGTAACAGATTTACCGATTAATAAATCAGCATCTTTCCCAACGAAAAATTGTTCTTGTCCAAATACTGTGAATGTAATAAGAAATAAAAATAAAGATGTAATTTTTTTCATTTTGTTTGTTTTAATTTTTTTTTTTTTATGCTTAAAGTGCCACTAACGTTTGGCAGTTAGTGGCAGTTTATAAAACTGTTGACGATTTAACTTTTATACTTTTTGCTTTGTAATTTTCTGGAGTTTCAGTTGTAGAAAATGCTACAGGAATATTGAATTTTATGCGATTCTGATTTTGACTTGTGCTTTGGTCTGTAATTCCGCCTCCAATATTTAAAAATCCAGCGACTTTCAATTCCGCTTTTCCATTTCCATTCTGCTGTTCTTCAACACCTACCAAAATATCAAATTCTAAGTTTTGAATGTAACGCCATCCATCACTTCTCAAAAGTTTTTCACCACTTTTGCCGATCTCAACTTTTTCAGGATTTACAATTACGCCATAATCTTTTAATTCCTCCTGACTCTCAATAATTGCTATACTAATTGATGAAATTGTATTCTTTATAAAATCTTTTAAGTCCTTAAAATATAATTTTTTAGATGAATTGCGTGATTGTTTATTTTTTAAATTAAATGCTCCGGCAAAATTGCCACTAACTTATATATAAGTTTGATAAAAGGCATACATTATCTTTTCTCAAAAATATATAAAATAAACTACAAAACACCAATCTGACTTTTGATTAATTCTAATTTTTCTTACGAATTTAGAATTAGTTTATTACAAAAAACAAACCCACAACAAAATCAAAATTCTGTTGTGGGTGTAAACTCAATAGTATTGATGTTCGGTACTGAAAACTGAGACTGAACACTGAATACTAATTTTATCCTTCTATCTTAGCACTTAGCTCAAACCAGCGTTCTTCTTTCTCTTCAATTTTATTGATGATGTTTTTCAATTCGTTAGCTTTCTTTTCAATATCAGCTTCGGCAATTTTTCCATCTGAGAACAGTTGCTCAATAGTTGTTTTCTGAATCTCTAAATCTTTTATTTCTCGTTCCGTTTTCTGGAATTCTTTTTGCTCGTTGAATGTCAGGTTTCCAGTTGGATTGTTTTGTTTCCAGTCTTTCTTTTCGGCTTTGTTTTCCTCTTTTTGAGCCACATCTGTGCTGTCTTCATAGGCTCTGAAATCAGAATAATTTCCAGGAAAATCCTCGACCACACCATCACCTCTAAAAATGAACAAGTGATCCACGATTTTATCCATGAAATATCGGTCGTGAGAAACCACTAAAAGACAACCCGGATAATCCAAAAGGAAGCTTTCTAAAACATTAAGCGTCACGATATCCAAATCATTCGTAGGTTCATCCAGAATCAGGAAGTTTGGATTCTGAATCAAAACCGTACACAAGTACAAACGTTTCAATTCTCCACCACTCAATCGATCGACAAAATCATATTGTTTTTTAGCATCAAACAAGAAACGCTCTAACAATTGTGAAGCCGAAATCAATTTCCCTTTCATCAACGGAATAAATTCTCCGTATTCTTTAATTACATCAATCACACGCTGACCCGGTTTTGGGTTGATTCCGCTTTGCGTATAGTAACCCACTTTTATTGTTTCGCCAATCACTACTTTTCCGCCATCAAGTGGTAAAGTTCCTGTCAATAGATTCAAGAAAGTCGATTTTCCGGTTCCATTTTTACCAATAATTCCAATGCGTTCACCACGTTGAAAATCAAAACTGAAATTATCCATGATCACATGATCCTTGAATTTTTTGGAAATTTTGTGAAGCTCAATAATCTTGCTTCCCATACGTTCCATGTTAATTTCAAGCTCTACTTTATTTTCACGACGACGGCTTTGTGCTTTTTCTTTAATTTCATAAAAATCATCCTGACGCGATTTCGATTTTGTCGTTCTCGCTTTCGGCTGACGACGCATCCATTCCAGTTCTTTTACAAAAAGATTCTGCGCTTTATCCACGCTAGAATTCTCAGATGCGATGCGTTCTTCCTTTTTCTCTAAATAATAGGAGTAATTTCCTTTGTATTGGTATAATTTTCCGTTGTCTAATTCAATGATTTCATTACAAACACGCTCCAGGAAGAAACGGTCGTGAGTAACCATAAACAAGGTAATATTTTCTTTGGCAAAATAGCTTTCCAGCCATTCAATCATCTCTAAATCCAAGTGATTCGTAGGTTCATCCAGAATCAATAAATCAGGACGATTAATCAAAATGATAGCTAATGACAAACGTTTTTTCTGTCCACCCGAAAGATTTTTTACTTTCAGTTTGAAATTTTCCAACTTCAGTTTGAACAAAATTTGCTTGTACTGTGTCTCAAAATCCCACGCATTGTGCTGATCCATTCCGTCAAAAGCTTTTTGGTACGCTTCTTCATCTTCAGGATTTTCTAACGCTTTTTCATACGCTTCAATCACTTTCAACGTCTCATTATCCGAGGCGAAAATACTTTCTTCAATAGTCAATTCGTCCTGCAAATTATTATTTTGCGATAGGAAAGCCATTTTTATGCCTTTTCTCAAAACAACTTTCCCTGTATCCGATTCTTCCAAACCGTTAATGATACTCATAATAGTTGTTTTTCCAGAGCCGTTTTTGGCTATGAATGCAATTTTTTGATCTTTATTAATTCCAAACGAGATGTCTTTAAACAATGTACGTTCACCAAAAGATTTCGAGATGTTTTCTACGGATAAGTAATTCACTTTGTAGGGTATGAGTTATAAATTAGAAGCTATGAGTTCGTTGCGAAACATAACTTTTTTGCAAAAGTAATTCATTTATACCAAGTTTCAAGTTTTTGAGGTTCAAGTAATCTGAAAACTGAAAACTTTGGGTTAATTTTAGGACCGAATAATCTGTTTTGATTTAGACATATTGTTCCCGCTGTCATTCCAATCTTTTTGTTCTTAAAGAAAGAACAAAAAGGATTTTCCCTTCCATCGGGGCTAAGGAGAAGCATGTTTTTGTATTTTTTAAACTTTGAATCTTTGTGACTTTGCATCTTAAAATATATCTTTGAAAAATGCAACTATCCGTCATTATTCTCAATTATAACGTTCGCTACTTTCTGGAGCTCTGTGTGTTAAGTGTTCAAAATGCATTGAAAACCATTGACGCCGAAATTATTGTAATCGATAATAATTCCAAAGATGATAGTTGCGAAATGATGGAGCGGCGTTTTTCAAACGTTAAACTCATTAAAAACAAAGAAAATGTAGGTTTCCCAAAAGGCAATAATATTGGTGTAGCCCAAGCGCAAGGGGAATACATTTGCATTCTCAATCCAGATACCGTTGTTGCCGAAGATACGTTTGTTAAAATCTTAAATTTTGTCACTTCGAGTGCAGTCGAGAAGAATAATTTAGGAATCCTAGGCTGTAAATTGATCGATGGAACAGGGAAGTTCCTGCCGGAAAGTAAACGTGGCATTCCTACACCTTGGGTTGCTTTTACAAAAATTATGGGTTTGTATCAGTTGTTTCCTAAGTCAGAAACATTCGGAAAATATTACGCATCACATTTAAACGAAAACCAAACAGGAAAAGTAGATATACTTGTAGGAGCATTTATGTTCATGAAAAGAGATTTGTATCTTGAAGTGGGAGGTTTTGATGAAGATTGTTTCATGTATTCAGATGATATTGACTTGTCTTATATGGTTTTACAAAAAGGTAAGTCCAATTATTATTTCCATGAAACTACAGTAATTCATTATAAAGGAGAAAGTACAATTAAGGATGGAACCTACATGAAACGCTTTCAGCAAGCGATGGATTTCTTCTATAAAAAGCATTTTAAAGTTTCTGAATTTTTTACTGTTTTTATGAGGATGGGAATTGTCTTTTTTTCTTTTGTAAAAATGTTGCAAGGAAAGCCCTCTCGAAACCCAGCAGTAAAAAACCATTCAAAATCATTCTTATTGTATTCATCAAATGACAAATTGGGGAGTAAATTAGAGTTGATTTTGCAAAAAAAAGTTGCATTTCATGATTTGAAAACAGAAAAAATGGTAATTTCGTCATTGGTAAGAAATAAGGCTGGAACCGAAATTATTTTGGATAATGAATTCGTTCCTTTCAAGGAATGTATCGCAATTCTCGAATCTTCAAGGAATAAAGGATTTACTTTTAAAATCATACCAAAAAACGCTAATTTTTTAATTGGAAGTAATAATAGTAACGAAAGAGGTGAGATTATAAAAATAGAGTAAAAATTACATTAAATGTAATTTATGTTTAAAATATTTAGTAATTTCGCAAACTGAAAATCAAAATTACCTTTTAGGTTAACAATATGGCAAGATTTGAATTAAAGCTTCCGAAAATGGGAGAAAGCGTTGCAGAAGCGACCATTACAAATTGGTTGAAACAAGTTGGTGACAAAATTGAAGCCGATGAAGCGGTACTTGAAATAGCTACTGATAAAGTCGATAGTGAAGTGCCAAGTGAAGTTTCAGGTGTTTTAGTGGAACAATTGTTTGGTAAAGATGATTTGGTTCAAGTAGGACAAACCATCGCTATTATTGAGACCGATGGAGCAACTGTTTCAGAAGCTGTAGCAGAAATTTCAGCTCCAGTTGCTGTTGAGGTAATTGAAAAAACTTTGGAGGCAGTCAAAGAAAGTGTTGCAGCTCCAGTAGATTTCTCAAATTCTGAAAAATTCTTATCCCCATTGGTTAAAAATATAGCCAAAGAAGAAGGGGTTTCTATAGCTGAATTAGAATTAATTTCTGGTACAGGTAAAGAAGGAAGAGTTACTAAAAACGATATTTTAGAATACGTAAAAAATAGAACTAGCCAGCCAGTAGTATCTACTCCGGTTGCTGTAGTTCAAAAAACAGTTCCAGTTCCAGTTGCTCAAAAGGCAGCTCCGGTATCTGTAAGTGGTGGAGATGAAATCATAGAAATGGACAGAATGCGTAAGCTGATTGCTGGATATATGACAGCTTCAGTACAAACATCTGCTCACGTACAATCGTTCATCGAAGTCGACGTGACGAATATTGTAAAATGGAGAGAAAAAAATAAAATTGCTTTCGAAAAAAGAGAAGGAGAAAAGTTGACTTATACTCCAATTTTCATGGAAGCAGTTGCAAAAGCACTGAAAGATTTCCCAGGAATGAATATTTCTGTAGATGGTGATTTTATCATCAAGAAGAAAAATATCAATCTTGGAATGGCGGCTTCATTACCTAACGGAAACTTAATTGTTCCGGTTATTAAAAATGCAGATCAATTGAATTTAGTTGGAATGGCAAAAGCAGTAAACGATTTAGGAGGTCGTGCAAAAGCAGGAAAACTAAAACCGGACGATACGCAAGGAGGAACCTATACCGTTACGAATGTGGGAACTTTTGGAAGTGTTTTTGGTACGCCAATTATTAATCAGCCGCAAGTTGGAATTTTAGCTCTTGGAGCAATTCGTAAAATGCCGGCAGTAATCGAAACTCCTGAAGGAGATTTTATCGGGATTCGTCAAAAAATGTTTCTGTCTCACAGTTATGATCATAGAGTTGTAGATGGTGCATTGGGAGGAAGTTTTGTAAAACGAGTAGCTGAATACTTAGAAGCTTTTGATATCGACAGAGATTTCTAAACACACATAAATGCAATTTAAACCCGATTAGTTTTTTTGAAAATTAATCGGGTTTTGTTTTTGGATTATTTTTGGGAACTTTAAACAAAATCAAACCCAAATTTCTATATTTGTAGTCACACAAAATTTAAAAATGGAACTTAAACTCAATAAACCAATTTGCTTTTTCGATCTTGAAACCACAGGAATTGACATAGGAAAAGATAGGATTGTAGAAATCTCAATATTCAAAGTTTTTCCGAACGGAAATAAAGAAAGTAAAACTTGGTTAGTGAATCCAACCATTCCAATTCCACCTCAAACAACCGCTGTTCACGGAATTACCGATGAAAAAGTAGCTAATGAACCTACTTTTAATGAATTAGCGACGCAAGTTTATAATATGATTAAAGACAGCGATTTGGCTGGATTTAATTCTGATCGATTTGATATTCCATTGTTAGCCGAAGAAATGTTGAGAGCCGGAGTGGATTTTGATATGAAAGGCAGGGTTTCTGTAGATGTGCAAACCGTTTTTCATAAAATGGAAGAACGTACATTAGGTGCTGCGCACAAATTTTATTGTGGAAAAACACTCGAAAATGCACATTCTGCTGAAGCGGATACTATGGCCACTTACGAAATATTAAAAGCGCAATTAGACCGTTATCCTGAATTGGAAAACGATATGAAATCATTATCGGAATTTACCACAAGAAAGAAAATTGCTGATTTTGCCGGAATGATTGCTTTTGATAAAGATAATCAAGAGATTTTTACTTTTGGAAAACACAAAGGAGTGAAAGTCGATAAAATTCTGGAAACTGAGCCGGGTTATTTTAGTTGGATACAAAATGCGGATTTTCCTTTGTATACCAAGAAAGTTTTAACGGCAATTAAACTTCGAAAACTGAATACGAAAAATTAAACTGAATATTTTAAGTGAATTTGTGCGTGGTAAACAGTGAATGGTTACTTTTTCGCTCATATTTCACAACTCACGATTCACTCAAAAGAAAATGAAAATAATCTGCATCGGTAGAAATTATACCAATCACATAGAGGAGTTGCATAACGAAAGACCTACTGAGCCAGTGGTTTTTATGAAGCCGGATTCGGCTGTTTTATTAAAACAACATCCATTTGTAATTCCTGAATTTTCGGAAGACATTCATCACGAAATTGAAATTATTGTCAAAATAAATAAGGTAGGTAAATATATCGAGCCTAAGTTTGCTCATAAATATTATGACGAAATTAGTGTGGGAATCGATTTTACTGCACGCGACTTGCAAGATAAGTTAAAAGCGAAAGGTTTGCCTTGGGAAAAAGCCAAAGCGTTTGATGGTTCTGCTGTTATAGGAGAATTTTTGCCAAAAAATCAATTTAGTTCATTAGAAAATATTACTTTTGAATTAACCAACAACAATAAAACGGTTCAAATTGGTAATTCCAGTAATATGTTGTGGAAAATTGACGAACTTATTTCTTATGTTTCTCAGTATTTCACGTTAAAAATTGGTGATATTATTTTTACGGGGACTCCTGAAGGAGTTGCAGCAGTAAAGCCGGATGACGTTTTGGAAGGATTTTTAGAAGGACAACAACTATTTAGAATACAGGTAAAATAATGGCTATAAACTACAACCTTTCAAAAGTGTACGCACTTTCAGACAACGATCCGGAATTTGTGAATGAAATTTTGACTTTGTTTGTTACTGAAGTTCCAGAAGATTTATTGCAAATCAAAGAAGGAATAAAAAAGAAAGACCATAAGCACGCTTATTCCTATGCGCACAAAATAAAGCCAACACTTGATTTAATGGGATTAAATGTAGCTTTCGAGGAAATTCTTCAAATTGAAGCCTGGACTAAAGGTGAAGGTAAAAAGAAAGATATCAAAGAAACTTTCAAGAGCGTTAAAAATCAAGTCAATGATGCGATCAAAGAAATAAAAAAGGACTTTGATTTGTAAAATTTGGGTGTGACCTGCTAAAAGGTAGGTTGGGTTATCCGTTGAAAACTAAGTTCACTGAATTCTTTAAAAATATTATGTAAAAATTTTCCCGAAGAAAAACCGGGATTTTTTTACTGTTATCTCTCAAGTAAAAAAGGAATGTAATAAATTTATACATTCCTTTTTTAGATTAAAATCTCACAAAAAAACTTCACTTAAAAAAAATGAAAGCAACAATAATTACTATAGGTGACGAAATTTTAATAGGCCAAATTGTCGATACGAATTCGGGATTTATTGCTAAATCGTTAGATAAAATTGGAGTTGAAATCAACGAAATGATTTCTATAAGCGATGATAAAAAACATATTTTAGATACGTTTGCTAAGCTTCAAAATACAGTAGATTTGGTCGTTATTACCGGCGGTTTAGGCCCGACAAAAGATGATGTTACTAAGAAAACATTTTGCGATTATTTTGAAGATAAATTAGTGGTAGATCAAAAGGTGCTTGCTCATGTTACGCAACTTATTGAAGGTTTTTATAAACGAACTATTACCCAGATTAATAAAGATCAGGCGCTTGTTCCGTCTAGATGTACGGTGCTTCATAATCAGGTAGGTACTGCGCCGGGCATGTGGATGAAAAAAGAAAATACAGTATTTATTTCGCTGCCTGGAGTTCCTTTTGAAATGAAATATTTAGTAGAGCATGAAATAATTCCAAAAGTAGTCCATGAATACAAACGGCCTTATATTATTCATAAAACAATTCTTACTTACGGTCAAGGAGAAAGTATGGTTGCTGAACGGATTGAAGAGTGGGAAAATAACCTTCCTAAATTTATAAAATTAGCTTATTTACCTGCACCGGGAAGAGTTCGTTTGCGTCTTTCGGCTCGTGGGACTGACAAAGAAAAATTAGAAGCCGCTATCGAGGAAAATGTGAAATCACTAGATGTTATAATTCATGATATTATTGTTGGTTTTGATGATGATGAGACTTTGGAGGTTGTTGTAGGGGAAATGCTTGCAAAACAAAATAAAACGGTGTCGACTGCTGAGAGCTGTACAGGAGGAAAAATTGCAGAGGTACTAACATCGGTTCCCGGAGCCTCAAATTATTTTAAAGGTAGTATAGTTTCTTATGCTACTGAAGTGAAAATAGACGTTTTAGGGATTTCAGAAAGTATTATAAATGAATATTCTGTTGTGAGTCGTGAAGTAGTTTCTGCTATGGCGTTGAGTGTTAAAAAGATGATGAAAACCGATTACGCAATTGCAACAACTGGAAATGCAGGACCTTCAAAAGGTGATTCTAATGCAGAAGTTGGCAGCGTTTTTATCGCATTGGCTACCCCGACTGAAGTAATTGTTGAAGAATTTAATTTTGGTCAACCCCGTGAAAAAGTGATAGATAGGGCAGTAATTAAAAGTTTAGAGCTGTTGCAGAAAGAAATTTTGAAAAATGTGCGATAAATTTGTTGCTTAATAGGTTTATTTTTCTTTTCTTTGCACCCTGATTTTGAATAACGATAAAAGATAAGTATAATGTCAAGAGTTTGTGACCTTACAGGTAAAAGAGCGATGGTAGGAAATAACGTTTCTCACGCTATGAATAAAACTAAGAGAAAATTTTCTGTAAACTTAGTAAAAAAGCGTTTTTATCTTCCAGAAGAAGATAGATGGATTACTCTTAGAGTAGCAGCATCTACGATAAAAACAATTAACAAAAATGGAATAGCTGCAGTTTTGAAAAAAGCGCAGTCAGAAGGATTTATTAAATAATCTTTTCCAAAATAAATAAATAGCAAGATGGCAAAGAAAGGTAATAGAATCCAGGTAATTTTAGAATGTACTGAACACAAAACATCAGGTGTTGCAGGGACTTCAAGATACATAACAACAAAGAACAAAAAAAATACTCCAGACAGATTAGAGATTAAAAAATTTAATCCAATCTTGAAACGTGTAACTGTTCACAAAGAAATTAAGTAATAATTAGAGATTTTAATAAAAATTTCAAATGATTACGTTTGGAGATTTTATTTAAATACAATAACAATTGAATCATGGCAAAGAAAACCGTAGCATCGTTACAAACATCTTCTAAGAGATTATCAAAAGCCATCAAAATGGTAAAATCTCCTAAAACAGGTGCATATACATTCGTAGAATCTATTATGGCTCCAGAAGCAGTTGATGAATTCTTGAAAAAGAAATAATTCACAAGCATATTATATAGAAAAGCTACTTTCATTCGGAAGTAGCTTTTTTATTTTCTATATTTACCAATTAGAAAAAGTATGGGGTTTTTAGGGCTCATGCATCATTTTTTTATACCACAAATACGATGAGTTTTTTTAAAAGAATATTTTCTTCAGAGAAAAAGGAAACATTAGACAAAGGTCTTGAAAAGTCAAAAACAAATTTCTTTTCAAAGCTAACTAAAGCCGTTGCCGGAAAGTCGAAAGTTGATGATGAAGTTTTAGATAATTTAGAGGAAATCCTTGTTGCCTCAGATGTGGGTGTAAATACCACATTGAAAATAATCACCCGAATAGAAAATCGTGTTGCTTCAGATAAATATCTAGGAATAGAGGAACTGAATGGAATTCTGCGAGAAGAAATTGCCGCTCTGTTATCTGAAACAAATGCAGGTGAAGCTACTGAATTTGTGATTCCAATTAAAACTAAGCCTTACGTTTTGATGGTGGTTGGCGTAAATGGTGTTGGTAAAACTACCACAATAGGTAAGTTAGCTTATCAGTTTAAAAAACAAGGTTACAAAGTTGTTCTTGGTGCTGCTGATACTTTTCGTGCTGCAGCTATTGATCAATTGCAAATATGGGCGGATAGAGTAGGTGTTCCTATTGTTCGTCAAGATATGGGAAGTGATCCTGCTTCAGTGGCTTTTGATACCTTACAATCAGCGGTAGCTCAAAATGCAGATATTGTAATTATTGATACTGCCGGACGTTTGCATAATAAAATTAATTTGATGAATGAATTAACCAAAGTAAAACGAGTAATGCAAAAAGTTGTTGGCGAAGCGCCACACGATGTATTATTAGTTTTGGATGGTTCTACTGGTCAAAATGCTTTTGAACAGGCTAAACAGTTCACTGCTGCTACAGAAGTAACGGCACTTGCTGTTACTAAACTGGACGGTACTGCTAAAGGTGGAGTGGTAATAGGAATCTCTGACCAATTTAAAATTCCTGTAAAATATATAGGTGTTGGAGAAGGAATCGAAGATTTGCAAGTTTTTAACAAGTATGAATTTGTTGACAGCTTTTTTAAATAAAATACGTTTATGAATTTTTCTTCTTTTAAAAATAGTAACCCTATTTATTTTTATTTTGTAAGTATTATTGCTTTTGTATTGGCGAATTTTATGCGTGATAAAAGTATTGGTTTCTATTATTTTTTGTTGGTAATTGGTTTGGTTTTCTTTGTTTTAGGTTTTATGAAACGATTAAAGACAAAATAGTTTACTGATATAAGGCATTGATTTTTTGCCATAAAACATCGTCAAAATCAGATAATGCCAAATTTACATTATCGGCTGCGTCACCCATTCTGATTACTACCATGTTCTTGCTTGGAATTACGTATATTTTTTGATCATTTTTCCCTAAAGCCATAAACATATCGTTTGGTGCGGACTTGATTATGCTTCCGGGTAATGTAAGTTGTGATTGCGGTAAATGATAACTGGCTTTTCCATTTATCCACCACAAATAGCCATATCCTAAATTAATATTTTGTGAAGTTGTAGTTGCTTCAGTAAAGTAGTTTTCATTCAAAATTATGGTATTGTCCCATTTTCCTTTATTGTACATTAATAAACCAAAACGTGCCATACTTCGCGTTGTACTTGCGTAAACAGAATTGTTTCCAGATTGAATCCATGTACCATCCATTCCTATTTTGTCTCTTAATTTGGTATTGAAATAAGTGTTCCAAGTTTTTCCGGAGGCTTGAGCGATAATATCTTGGAGTTTTACATAGACGTTATGATAAGCCCAACGCGTTCCTGCATCGGCTTTGTATTGCAGACTTGCCGGTGAGATATCATCGCCATTTGCAATATCTTCAATACCGGAAGTCATAGTGAGTAAGTTTTTGCAGGTAATTAGATTTTCTTTGGCCAATGTTTCGCTTGTCCAACCTATTCCAATGTATTGTGAAACTTTATTGTTGATGTTTAAAAGACTTTCTTGTTGTGCAATCCCTGTTAGAGTTGACGTTAAAGTTTTTCCGGCACTTGCCCAATACCAATTGCTGGTTGCTGAATGTCCGTTGAAATAATTTTCCATAACAATGCGGCCATTGACTAAAATCATGAAGCTTTTGGTATGTTTTAGTTCTAAATAATCTAGAAGTGCTTGAACAGCGGCTTGTTTCCAACTCAAACTTGCAATTGATTTTGTTTCCCAGGTTGTTCCTGTTAACGGTGGAAAATACAGAGATTCTGTTGGAGTAGGTATGGGAGCTGGGACAGTAGATTCTGAACTGCAACTCATGCATAAAAACGCGAAAAGCAGGCTGTAGATTTTTTTTGACATGTTTTGGCTGTTTTGTAGGGTAAGACCAAAAATATAGAAAATAGTTTAATGTGTTTTGAATTTTTTGTTTTTGTTTGAATTTATTAAGGTTAACTTTGTCCTTGAACTAGTGCTTCTTTTTAGCTCAAATGGTATAGCCCTGATGGAAGTGGCATCCTTTTTCTTGCGCTTCTGACGAAGGAAGAAGCTCAAGAAAAAGATATAACGGACAGCAGGAAATAGCTCCTAAAAAATAAATTAAATATGAAAAACACATTTAGCATTCTTTTTATAGCATTCTTTTTTGTGGCTTGTCAGCAAAAGATAAACCCTGCCGATGTTGCGAAATTAAATGGATATTGGGAAATCGAGAAGGTTTCTTTTGAGAAGGAAAAAGATAAGGATTATAGTATTAATGAAAGTTATGACTATTTTAAAATAGACAAAAATAATAAAGGAATTAGGAAGAAAGTGATGCCACAATTGGACGGGACTTTTTTAGTGAATGATGCTTATGAAAATGTCGCGGTGCGATTTGCAGATGACAAGACATATATTGATTATTCGACTCCTTTTACAAAATGGAGTGAGGAATTAATCACGTTAAAGGATGATGAATTAGTATTGCTGAATGCAGAGAAAAAGGAGTATCATTACAAGAAAACTGGACCAATAAATTTACTGGGCGATGGCAAAAAGGTTAAATAATCAGAGTACGATAGGGGATGTTTTGAAACAAATTATTCAAGTGAATAAACTACAACCAGGAATGGATCAGATTGACGTTAAAGATGCATGGAAAAATCTTATGGGCAATGGTGTGAATAGTTATACTAATAATGTGGTTTTGAAAGGTAGTACGTTGTATGTGGAGTTAACGTCGTCAGTATTAAGGGAAGAATTAAGTCATGGGAGGTCAAAAATCGTCGCCATGATTAATGAGGAACTGCGTCGGGATGTGGTTAAAGATGTTGTTTTGCGTTAGACTTCTTAGATTAGATTAGATATTTTCGATTGTTAGATATTAAGATTTTTAGAAAAACAACATTTTAAAAGAAAACAAAAATTAGATAAAAAATAAAACCCGCTTCATTGAAGCGGGTTTTATTTTTAAAGAATCTAAGAAGTCTAAAAATCTAAGATCTATAATTAAAATTGCTCTCTTCCAGCAAAATGGAAAGCACCTTCTATAGCTGCATTTTCATCGCTATCAGAACCGTGAACTGCATTTTCTCCAATAGAAGTTGCATATGCTTTACGGATAGTCCCTTCCGCAGCTTCGGCAGGATTTGTAGCACCAATTAAAGTTCTGAAATCTTCAACAGCGTTGTCTTTTTCTAAAATAGCAGCAACAATTGGTCCTCTTGACATGAATTCAACTAATTCACCGTAAAAAGGTCTTGCAGCGTGAACTTCATAAAATGTTTGAGCATCAGCAACAGTTAATTGTGTTAATTTCAAAGAAATGATTTTGAAACCTGCAGTAGTAATCATAGCAAGTATGTTCCCGATGTGTCCGTTAGCAACAGCGTCAGGTTTAATCATTGTAAAAGTTCTATTTGTAGCCATTTTTTCGTTTTTTAAATTTTGTGCAAAATTAGTATTTTTTTATTGATTTTTTTTACAAATTTGGTATTCAAACAACAATAATCTGGTTATAGTTCAATAGTTTCGAATCTATTGTTCAATGGCTTGAGTTTTTTGACTAGTGTTGGAATCAGATTTTCGCCATTTTCCAAATAGAATTCTGAGAAATTTGCTTGACGTTCTTGTAAACTTTGGTTAGGAAACAATTCGTTTTGTAAGTCAATAATACGTTGTAAAATATCGGTTAATTTTCTTTTTTGAGCCTTTAACAATCGTTTTTCAAGATTTTCTAATCCCTTATTTTGCTTTACTTCCTGTGCTTTTACTGCTCCAATGAAAGATTCATCCGTTTTATTTGCAACTTCATAAAGTACTTCAAATTGTGTTTTAAGTTGCTCTTTCAGATTGGTTAAATCGATTGGAAATTCCGATAATTGCTTCGTTTTATTATTAATTAAATCGGCTTGTTTTGAAAATAAATCAGTCCAAGTTAAATTCAGTTTGTCTGCTTTTTTAGCTTGTTTTTCGGTTGCTAATAACACTGAATTTCGAAGTAAGAGTATTGGAAAAGGGACTTTTGCAGCAGCAAAAAATGATTTCAGTTCCAGCCAATACGCAATTTCTCCGCCTCCGCCAATGTAACATAAATTGGGTAAAATTACTTCCTGATACAACGGACGCATAATCACATTAGGGCTGAATTTTTCTGGATGGTTTTCTAAAAGTGCCAGAATTTCAGCCTCCGAAAATTCAATTTTAGTATGGTTTACTTTGTATGTGTTATTTTCAAAAACGATGCGTTCGCGAAGTGTATCCTCGATATAAAATAAATTGATTTCTCGAGGGTTTACTTGAATGGTATACTCTTTTAGTTTTTCGGCAGTTTCAAGTACCAATGGATGTGAGGATTGGTGCAGTAATTCTTCTTTTACAAAAGGAATAAAGTTGCGTTTTAATTCTTGATTATCAGCATCCAAAATTACTAAGCCGTAAGTTCCAAACAATGCATTTGCCAAAAATCTTGTAGCATCGGCTAGATTATCATGTTTGATATAAGAATCCTCAAATAGTTTTTTTATGGTATTTGCATTCAAACTGGAACCAATTTCTAATGTAAATATTTCAAGAAATTCATCTAGACTTTCAGTGGATAATCGACCAACAGGCCCAGTACTTTCAGTATTCCATCTGAATTTTTTTCCTTTAAAATTGAAATAATTAATTTCTTCAAAGTCATGGTCTTCGGTTGCCATCCAATAAATGGGAACGAAGTTGTAGGTTGGATATTTTACTTTTAATTCGGTTGTTAAATTAATAGTCGAAATTATCTTATATAAAAAGTAAAGAGGACCGCTGAATAAATTTAATTGATGTCCTGTAGTGACTGTAAATGTATTTGTATTACTTAAAGCATCAATATTTTGTTTCGTTAAAACCGAAGCTTCAATATTCAAATATTGTTTTTGTAAAACGGAAACTAATGTTTTTCTGGATGTGTCATTAAAATTTGCATGCTTCTCCTGAATTTGCCCTTCAAAGTTTTCAAGCGTTGGAAATCTGTTATATAAGGATTGTAAGTTTGTTTTTTGAGCTAAATAATCATTCATCAAAGGAGAGAAATATCCGGAATTCTGATAGCTGATACAGTCGGTTGGCATAATAAAGTTTTATATGTTGCTAATTTACCAATAATAATTGGAACTATAATATTTGTTACTTTCGAAAAATAGTATCAATTTTATCGAAATATTTTAACATTACTATGAAAGATAATTTAAAACCTAATACAGAAAATTCATTAAAACATGTTCTTTTTGGCAGTTTAATAGGTACAACTATAGAGTTTTTTGATTTTTATATTTATGCAAATGCCGCAGTTTTGGTTTTTCCTCAATTGTTTTTTCCTTCAACAGATAGTACCAATTCGGTTTTGTTATCCTTAGCGACGTTTTCGATTGCGTTTCTTTCTAGACCTCTCGGTTCAGCGGTTTTTGGTCATTATGGAGATAAAATCGGTCGTAAGACAACTTTAGTAATTGCTTTGTTGACGATGGGTATTTCAACGGTAAGTATTGGTTTCTTGCCCAGTTATTCCAGCATTGGAATAGCTGCTCCCTTATTATTAATGTTGTGCCGTTTTGGTCAGGGAGTTGGTTTAGGTGGCGAATGGGGTGGAGCGGTATTGTTGGCGATAGAAAATGCTCCGCCTAATAAACGTGCTTGGTACGGTATGTTTCCACAATTAGGAGCTCCAATAGGTTTGTTGCTTTCGGGAGGAACTTTCTTGATTTTGACCGATACGATGAGTGCCGATGCTTTTCTTGATTATGGATGGAGAATTCCGTTTATAGCGAGTTCGTTATTGGTTGTTGTAGGTTTTTATATTCGATTAAAAATTACTGAAACTCCTGCTTTCGAAAATTCTAAAAAAGAACAAGAAGAAGTGAAAATCCCATTTTTCACTTTATTGAAGTTTTATAAAAATCAGTTAATTTTTGGCACATTTGCAGCTATAACTACTTTCTTAGTATTTTATCTTATGACGGTATTTACGCTAAGTTGGGCAACATCAGATTTGGGTTATTCTAAAAGAGATTTTTTATTGATGCAATTGTTTTCGGTATTATTTTTTGCGCTTTTTATTCCAGTTTCTGCTTTAATTGCAGATAGAATAGGACGAAGAAAAATGCTTCTTTATGCTACAATTGCTATTGCTATTTTTGGTTTTGCATTTTCTTTTTTCTTAAACTCAGGCAGTACCATTCTAGTGACTTTGTTTTTATGTGTTGGTATGGCTTTGATGGGATTTACGTATGGTCCTTTGGGTACTTTCTTGTCGGAATTGTTTCCTACTACCGTTCGTTATTCGGGTACCTCTCTGGCATTTAATTTGGCAGGAATCATCGGAGCAGCTTTTGCGCCTATGATTGCGATTTGGTTGGCGACGCAATATAGTTTGACGTATGTTGGTTTTTATTTGAGTACCGCAGCCTGTATCTCTTTATTTTCGTTGTTGATGATTAGCAAAGAAGAACATAAGTTTTAATGATTTACTATCTCTTTAAACTAAAATGACCTCGATATTCTTTTCCATTCGCTCTTATAACAACAAACCAATAATCTGTAGCAGGAAGTTCATGACCATTAACAGTTGCATTCCAACCGATGTTATTTTGTAATTCGGTAATGAATTTCCCATAACGATCGAATATTTTGACGGTTAGTCCAACTTCAATATCTGAAAATTTGATTTTCCAAGTATCGTTAAAACCGTCTCCGTTTGGGGTAAAGAATTTTGGATACATCAATAAATAGACTTCATCAGTTGCAGTTCCGCAACCGTTTTTGTCTCTGACAGAAACGGTATATTGACCGCTGATTAAGTTTGAAAATTGATTGCTATCCTGAAAATGAATTCCGTCGATAGCATATTCAAAATCGCCTGCACCGGTTACAAAAATGCTTATTGTATTTTGATTATCCGTCCAGTCTTGGGTATCAATTGAAGTAATGGTTGCAATATTTGATTTTCGTACTTCAAAAGTCTTTGTACTCGAGCAAGAAATAGTGCTATAATTATTGGTAACTGTAACGAAATAATTTCCTGGATTTGCAACAATTATAGAAGATGTTGTTGCGCCGTTTGACCATAAATAAGAATCGAAACCTGAACCGGCATCAATTGAGATTGTATTATTTTCACAAATGGGAACAACATCTGGAATCGTTATTTTAGGTTTGGATAAAAGGGTTAGTTTTAATTCAACTATAGCGTAGCATGGCGTATTTGAATTGATACGAACGTAGATTTTGTTTTCGCCCAAAGCTAACTTATAATTCGAAAAATTAGTAATTTGATTGGCTGCCAATTGATTTTCTGCACTTGAAAAAGTCGAATAATAAGAAAAAGTATAACCAGTAGTATTGGAGATTAACTTCGTGTTATAATCGGATAAATTCACTTTCTCAGAACCATCATTCAAGTCATCACAAAATAATTCGGTATAATCATTTGCGGGTAAAGTGCTTATAAGTGAAATTGTAACAGCTAATTTATTAGGGCTTTCGCAGCCGTTTTCTGTTTGCGAAGCATAATAGGTCACCCCATCTTGTAAAGTAGTTGAATTTGACAAAAGAGCTCCAGCACTAGTATACCATTTTATTGCAGTTCCAGAAACTACAATAGTAACTAAAGTTGGATTTTGACTTGTGCAAAAAGTTTGAGTTGTATTTCCTGTTGGGGCAGGAGTATTTTGGATATTGATTAAAACAGGTGTTCTGTCGCTTTCACAACCGTTTATGGTTTGTGAAGCATAATAAGTTATTCCGTTTTGCAATTGAGTTGTGTTTGATAAAAGTGTTCCATTTGCTAAAGCATCATACCATTTTATGTTTTGACCAGTTATAGTTATATTGTTTAAAGTGGCATTTTGTTGGATACAGAAGGTTTGAGGTGAAAAAGATGAAGGCTTTACAATATTTAAAAGATTGACAAATACAGATACTCTTTCACTTTCACAACCATTTGAACTTTGCGAGGCATAGTATGAAAAACCAGTCATTAAAGAAGTTGTAATAGGGATAGAATTTCCTCCAAGCAGAGAATTGTACCACTTAATGTTATTTCCTGTAATTTCTAAATTGGCCAAAGTAGGGTTGACTATATTGCATAAATTTTGCGGAGATACTGCCAAAGGTATAGTAGTTGTTTTTAGACTTATTGTGACAGAAGATCGTGGTCCTTCACAATTTCCTGCTGTATTCATAGCGTAATAAGTTTTCCCTTCAACTAAAAGAGTGTTAAATGGAAGTTCGATTAAGTTGCTTTCAGAATTGAACCATTTGATTCCGTATCCCTCGACTGTAATATCGCTTATTGTTGGATTTTGCTTAGAACATATTGTTTGATTCGCTGACTCAAATTTTGGTGGAATATCATCAATGAAGCTTGCTGTTGCATCTTTACGTCCATTCCAATAATAACCAAAAAAGTATGCATTAGGAACATTTATACATTTTAAGTTGGGATTATTTACCCAGCTGTTATAATCATTCCACCAAGTCCAACTAACTGAACTTCTTAAATCTAAGGATATTAGTTGGTTATTATTACATCTAAGAAGTCCTAGGTTGTTGTTTTTTGAAACATCTAAACTTGTTATTTGGTTGTATTCGCAATTCAAAAAGTTTAGAGCAGTATTTTTTGAAGTGTCTAAATTAGTTAAATCATTAAAGTTGCAAATTAATGAATATAAGTTGGTGTTTTTAGAAATGTCTATATTAGTTAATTGATTATTAGAGCAGTGTACTTCGTGTAGCGAAGGATTGTGAGAGAAATCTAAATTAAGTAATTTGTTGTTTAAGCATCTAAAATACTCTAGTTTAGTATTGGTGGTGAAATCTAAATTAATCAAATCATTGTATTCGCATGAAAATGACTTTAGCTGTATGTTATTTGAAATATCCAAAGTTGAAAGTTTATTTGTCCCGCAGGCAAAAATAGAAAGCATAGTGTTTTTTGTAACGTCTAAATTTGTCAATCGATTCTCACCACAGCTTAGGAAATTTAAATTAATTGCATTAGTAACATTAATAGCTGTTAATGAATTATTATTTAACTGCACAGTTTCTAATAAGGGGCAGTTTGAAAGTTCTAAAGTAGTTAATTGGTTAGATGAAGCCGATAAGTATTTTAGATTAGTGTTTTTCGTAATATCTAAACTAGATATGTTATTAAAGCTACAATTTAATTCTGTTAAAGCAATGTTTTTAGAAATATCCAAACTTGATAATCTATTAGAGGAACAAATTAATTTGGTTAAAGCTAAATTTTTTGAAACATCTAAACTCGTAAGCAAGCTGCCATCAATAATAGAAAGTTCAGTTAAAGCCGTGAAATCTTCTATTCCTTTAAGGCTGGCAATAAAATTTTGGCCTCCAGTAAAAAAATCAAGTTTAGTAACTGTATTTATATTTGAAGTTAACACTTTTCCATCAATAGAACCGCTGTCATAACCTTGACGAATCAAAAACCATTCGAAATTTTGATCAGGAATTAAGGTATATTGAGAGTAAGTTGCAAAAGAAGATATAAAAAATAAAAAAAGTAAAATTCGCTTCATAAGTAAGATTTATAGCGAGGTAAATGTAATTAAATATCTACAAAATAAATCCAAATATCAAACAATATAAATGAAATAGAACCTCAAAAATCTTTTCCTGAAAAGAATAGAATTATCCCTTATTTTTGCACCAAACTATTTCTTTTGAAAACGAAACTTTTCCTCATTACGCCTCCTTTTACCCAACTGAATACACCGTATCCAGCAACTGCATATATCAAAGGGTTTCTGAATACCAAAAACATTGAATCGGTTCAGGCCGATTTGGGAATCGAAGTGATTTTGAAATTGTTTTCGAAAGAAGGTTTGCAAAGTTTATTTACCGTTGCAAGTTCAACGTTTAATGCTGGAGAAATTTCAGAAAATTCAAAACGTATTTTCGCTTTACAAGAAGAATATCTTAAAACCATCAATCCCGTAATTGCTTTTTTGCAAGGAATAAATCCAACATTGGCACTTCAAATTTGTCAGGAAGATTTCTTGCCGGAAGCGTCCCGATTTGTACAATTGGAAGAATTGGATTGGGCTTTTGGAACCATGGGAACACAGGACAAAGCGAAACATTTGGCGACTTTGTATCTCGAAGATATTTCAGATTTTATAGTGGAATGTGTCGACGCTAATTTTGGTTTCAGCCGCTATGCGGAACGTTTAGGGCGAAGCGCCAATTCTTTTGACGAATTGTACGAAGCCTTGCAACAAGAACCGACGTATATTGATGGAATCTTGCTTTCGATTTTAAAAGAGAGAATAGAAACGATTGAACCTACATTATTCCTTATTTCGGTTCCATTTCCAGGAAACTTATATTCGGCTTTTCGTTCCGCACAATGGGTGAAAAAGCATCATCCAAATATCAAGATTTCAATGGGTGGTGGTTTCCCAAATACGGAACTGCGTTCGCTTTCAGATACACGCGTTTTTGAGTTTTTCGATTTTATCACGTTGGATGATGGTGAAGCACCAATCGAAGAATTAATAAATGCGGTCACTTCGAGCTTGTCTTCCCGAGCGCAGTCGAGGGGCGAGAAGCAATATAAACGAACCTTTCTGTTGGAAGATGGAAAAGTAGTTTACAAAAATAATTCCGTAAAACACGATTACAAACAATCGCAAGTGGGCACGCCTGATTACTCTGATTTGCTTTTGGATAAATACATTTCGGTTATCGAAATTGTGAATCCCATGCACCGTATGTGGAGCGATGGCCGCTGGAACAAACTCACCATGGCGCATGGTTGCTATTGGGGGAAATGTACTTTTTGTGATATTTCTTTGGATTATATCAAAGTGTATGAACCCGTTGCCGCCAATTTATTGTGCGACAGGATGGAGGAAATGATTGCCCAAACAGGTGAGAACGGATTTCATTTTGTAGATGAAGCGGCACCTCCGGCATTGATGCGTGCTTTAGCTCTCGAAATTCTTCGCAGGAAATTAGCAGTGACGTGGTGGACAAACATTCGATTCGAAAAAAGTTTTACCAAAGATTTATGTTTGCTTCTTAAAGCATCTGGTTGTATCGCCGTTTCTGGTGGTTTGGAAGTTGCTTCGGACAGATTATTAAAATTAATTGACAAAGGTGTTACGGTCGAGCAAGTAGCAAAAGTTACCCGAAATTTCACCGAAGCCGGCGTAATGGTTCATGCCTATTTGATGTATGGTTATCCTACACAAACTATTCAGGAAACCGTGGATAGTCTCGAAATGGTACGTCAGTTATTTGAAGTTGGTGTATTGCAATCGGGATTTTGGCACCAGTTTGCCATGACGGCACACAGTCCCGTGGGCTTGTATCCGGAGAGATTTGGTGTGGTAAAAGAAACCGAAATCTTGGGAACTTTTGCTAATAACGATATTAATTATACCGACTCAACAGGAATCGATCATGATAAATTCAGTTTTGGATTGAAGAAATCCTTGTTCAATTTTATGCACGGAATCTGTTTTGATTATGAGTTGCAGGATTGGTTTGAATTTAAAATTCCAAAGACTAAAATCTCCCCTGATTTTATATTTGACGCTTTACAGGAAGAGGAGGATTTCAACAGTAAACCTACAGCCAAAATCGTTTGGTTAGGCGGAAAACCATTTGTAGAACATTTTACGAAATCCAAAAAAGGAAATTCCTGGGAAATGATGACTTTGACTTTCCATGATAAGAAAGAAAGTTTCAATATTCAAACCAATAGACTAGAAGGAGAATGGCTGGTAGAAATTCTTTTGAAAATTTCTGTTTCTAAGGTTAAAATCTACACTTTTCAGGAAGTTAAAGCTGATTTTGAATCAAATTTAGAAGACTTTGAATTATTTTGGTATTCAAAACCAATTAAAACTTTGAGAGAATTTGGATTATTAGTGTTGTAGATTTATTTCACGATAACTATATTAAATTAGCATAAAACTTTTATTTTTCGATTACGAAAACGTTTTCTTTACTTATTTTTACAACCAATTAAATAAATACACGTATGAGTATTGGTTATAAAGTAAATGTCAATGATACTTTTCATTTTGATTTTGAAAAGGAAAGTATTTCACAACTGGATGCAGTGAGTGTGGAAGCTAATAAATTTCATATACTACATCAAAATACCCCTTATAAAGCGGAAATCCTAACTTCTGATTTTCTTAAAAAAAGCTATACGGTAAAAGTGAATAACAACACCTATGTTGTGGCAATTTCAAATCCTTTGGATATTCTTATCAAAGAAATGGGGTTTGAAACAGGACTTACCAAACAAGTCAATTTTATCAAAGCACCTATGCCCGGATTGATTCTCGAAATAAGTGTTGTGGTGGGGCAAGAGGTAAAAGAAAATGACAACCTGATTATTTTGGGCGCCATGAAAATGGAAAACAGTTTTCTTTCTCCAAAAGATGGCGTTATCAAAACCATTTCGGTTGCTATGGGAGATGCAGTAGATAAAGGTCAGTTGTTAATTGAATTTGAATAAGACTATGAAAAAAATATTAGTTGCCAATAGAGGGGAAATTGCCATTAGGGTGATGAAAACTGCACAAAAAATGGGGATTAAAACCGTGGCGGTATATTCTACTGCGGATAGAAATGCACCTCACGTAAAATTTGCCGATGAAGCCGTTTGGATTGGAGAAGCTCCTTCAAGTCAATCCTATTTATTAGGTAGTAAAATTATAGAAGTTGCCAAATCTTTAAATGTGGATGCCATTCATCCCGGTTATGGATTTTTGAGTGAAAATGCTGATTTTGCTGAAGAAGCCGAAAAAAATAACATCATTTTTATTGGTCCAAAGTCGAAAGCAATAAAAATCATGGGAAGTAAATTAGCGGCCAAAGAAGCCGTTAAGCAATACAATATTCCAATGGTTCCCGGTTTTGACGAAGCCATTACAGATGTCGAAAAAGCAAAAGTAGTTGCCAAGGAAGTTGGTTTTCCAATACTGATTAAAGCCTCAGCAGGTGGCGGTGGAAAAGGAATGCGTGTGGTAGAAAGCGAAGCTGATTTCGAGTCTCAAATGGATCGCGCTATTAGTGAAGCGATTGCTGCTTTTGGAGATGGTTCTGTTTTTATCGAAAAATATGTGGGCTCGCCAAGACATATCGAAATTCAGGTTATGGCAGACAGTCATGGCAATGTGTTGTATTTATTCGAAAGAGAATGCAGCATCCAGCGTCGTCACCAAAAAGTAATTGAAGAAGCGCCTTCTTCGGTTTTAACACCGGAATTGCGAAAAAAAATGGGAGAGGCAGCCGTTTTGGTAGCCAAATCCTGTGATTATTTAGGAGCTGGAACTGTAGAATTTTTATTGGACGAAAATAATAATTTCTACTTCTTGGAGATGAATACTCGTTTGCAAGTGGAACATCCCGTTACCGAATGGATTACCGGAACCGATTTGGTCGAGCTGCAAATCAGAGTAGCTCGAGGTGAAGCATTAGCAATCAAACAAGAAGACCTGAAAATAAAAGGGCACGCGATGGAATTACGTGTGTATGCCGAAGATCCGATGAATGATTTCCTACCGAGTGTGGGTCATTTGGATGTATATCAATTGCCGGTTGGTGAAGGAATTCGCGTAGATAACGGTTTTGAGCAAGGCATGGATATTCCCATTTATTACGATCCGATGTTGGCCAAATTAATCACTTATGGAGAAACCCGAGAAGAAGCGATTCAAATTATGATTAAGGCCATTGAAAATTATCAAGTGGAAGGTGTGCAGACAACATTGCCTTTTGGGAAATTTGTTTTTGAACATGAGGCGTTTCGTTCCGGGAAATTTGACACGCATTTTGTCAAGAATTACTACAGTGCCGAAATGTTAAAAAATCAAATAGCGCAAGAAGCCGAAATCGCTGCGAAGGTCGCTTTGAAACAGTATTTTGAAGATCAAAAAATCGTACGCTTACCGAATTAATTTTTTTTTTTTAACCATTAAGAGATTAAGTTTCATTAAGAAAAGTAAAACTTAACTTTAATGGTTTTATTAGAATCTGTGGCTAATATTAAAAGAATAAATTAGCCACTGATTAAAATGATTTTCACAGATTCTTTTAATAATGAGCATGAAATCTGTGTGAATCTGTGTAATCTGTGGCAAAAAAATTCTGGCTTTAGTCAAAAGCAAAAGGGATATTAAAACTTAGCGGTTAAAAAACAAAGTATGAAAGACAAAATAAATACATTAAACGATAAAATTGCCGAAGCTCATTTGGGTGGCGGTAAAAAACGTATCGAAAAACAACATTCGAATAAAAAACTAACCGCAAGAGAACGTGTCAATTATTTGATGGACGAAGGTTCTTTTGAAGAAATTGGAATGTTGGTAACGCACCGAACGTCTGATTTTGGAATGGAAAAAGAACTGTATTATGGTGATGGTGTAATCACAGGATATGGAACCATAAACGGACGATTAGTTTATATTTTCGCTCAGGATTTTACCGTTTTTGGAGGTTCTTTATCTGAAACCCATGCTGAGAAAATCTGTAAAGTGATGGATATGGCAGTCAAAATGGGAGCGCCCATGATTGGACTAAATGATTCTGGTGGAGCACGTATTCAGGAAGGGGTTCGTTCTTTGGGTGGTTATGCTGATATTTTTTATAGAAATGTACAAGCCTCTGGAGTAATTCCACAGATTTCTGCAATTATGGGACCCTGCGCCGGTGGTGCCGTGTATTCTCCAGCCATGACTGATTTTACCATGATGGTTGAAGATACCAGTTATATGTTTGTAACTGGTCCGAATGTGGTAAAAACCGTAACCAATGAAACCGTAACTTCGGAGGAATTGGGTGGGGCTAGTACGCATTCTACTAAATCTGGTGTGGCGCACATTACTTCTACTAATGATGTGGAATGTCTGGAAGATTTGAAACGCTTGTTGAGTTATTTGCCACAAAGCAATAAAGAAAAAGCACATAATTTACCTTATGAACTCAATGATGAGGTTCGTACCAAATTAGCGACAATTATTCCGGATAATCCCAACAAACCCTACGATATGCACGAGGTGATTGGTGGGATTATTGACGAAGATTCGTTTTTTGAAATTCATAAAAATTATGCCGAAAATATCCTGGTGGGTTTTGCTCGATTGGGAGGGAAAAGCATTGGGATTATAGCCAACCAACCGATGATTTTAGCCGGTTGTCTCGATGTGAACAGTTCGAAAAAAGCGGCTCGATTTACCCGTTTTTGCGATTGTTTTAATATTCCGTTATTGGTTTTGGTGGACGTACCGGGTTTTTTACCGGGAACCGATCAAGAGTGGAGCGGGATTATCGTTCACGGAGCAAAATTGCTATACGCTTTAAGTGAAGCGACCGTGCCAAGAGTAACCGTGATTACCCGAAAAGCGTATGGTGGTGCTTATGATGTAATGAACTCGAAACACATTGGTGCCGATATGAATTTTGCCTGGCCGACTGCTGAAATTGCCGTAATGGGCACCAAAGGAGCCTCGGAAATTATCTTCAAAAAAGAAATTAACGAAGCCGAGGATCATGAGGCAAAACTCTTGGAAAAAGAAGCTGAATATGCCGATTTATTTGCGAATCCCTACATAGCAGCGCAACGTGGTTTTGTGGATGAGGTAATCCTACCACAAGACACAAGACGGAAACTGATAAAAGCCTTTAGCATGCTCGAAAATAAAGTGAGCGTTACGCCCAATAGAAAACACGGGAATATTCCTTTGTGATTGTTTATAAATAGAGAAACCACCTGATGAAGGTGGTTTATTCATTTTAAACTTGAATTCTTTTAATCAATTTGTTCTAGATGTATTTTTATTTACAAAAATAAGGGTCAATTTCTCCCGCTTTTGGTGCAAATGAATTATCATAACACATATGTAGCTTTTTAGATGAAATTGATTGAACTTTCGCATTAACGGAAGTTCCTCTGTTGCTTTCTGGAGCTGATGCAGATTTATCTTGTTTTGCTGGAATATTATAAATTGTTACTATTTCAGTCTTGTAAATTCCGCCATTATCTTTGATATAATCAATATTTACATTTACTTCGTTTAGTAAGTACTCTGTGTTGTTTGTTACAATTATATCCAAGTTACTAATACCTCCTAATTCATTATAAGTATACTGATTAGTACTTGCACTAACATATTGTTCAATGTTATTTCTATAACTTCTATTTTTTTCTGTCAATTCTGCATTTATTCTATCTCTTTCTGCATCTTGATCATCAAGATTATTGGACGAAATGAATTCACCGTTATCATTGTAATTTTGTTCTGAATTTGTTGATGCGTAAATTACTAGTCCAAAAAATAAAACTGCTAAAACTCCAACTCCAATTAGCACATTTCGTAATGTTTTTTTCTTTTTCGGCGCAAAATTTTGGTTATTTTCATAAACTGGTTTTGAAAATATTGGTGGATTTGGATTTGATTTTTCTTCAGAGAAATTTTTAAATTTTGGAGGTAAAATGGTTGAATGTACGATTGATTTTAATTCTTCTACATTATTTGCAGTAGTCCAATTTTGCAATCCCTCAAACCAAATTGGGGTTTCATTTTTAAGTTGCAATGTTTTAAGTTGTTCAAAGTCAAATGGACCAATTTCACTTTGCCCATTATGAATAAAATACTTTCTCATAAATTTTAATTTCTGTTTTTTATTTTTAAGGGTTTTGACTCATTTTGTGGACAACTACCTCATTTCTTTGTTTAAATTTGGCACTAAAATAAGATTTATTTTTCGGATAATTACTATTAATTTAAATATAACGCCAACTTCAAATTAATCCGAAAAACTGCAATTTTGCAAAACCTGTGTTTTTATATATTAGCTATAGTACTTATTTTTAGGAGGATTTTATTTTTAAAATCGTTGTTAATTCTTCCATTGTTAACCAAGGTCTCTTTTTTAAACATCTTTTACGGTTTTCCGTAAAAGGAGAAAATTTTGATTGGTTATTTTGTCATTTTAAAATACCGTTTGGCATTTTTTATTACCATTTGACATTTTAGTATCTTTCTAATAGCAATTACAAGCATAGGTTTGCTTTCTATGTTTTATTTTAACCAACCCACTATAATGTTTAAAAAGAAATCCCTTTTACTAGTATTGCTATTCCTTTCCTTTGCTTCATTCTCACAAAAAGTAGCGGAGCAAAACAGTTCCTTTCTCTATTCAGGAAGAGTGGAGCATCTAGCCGATGATAAAGTGATTTTGATAGTTTTTACCGTGCCGAATATTTGTTTTACCGTAAAAATTTATTAAAACAAAATGACTTTTTAATGTAGATATAGTTTTTACCGTAAAAACCTTCCGATTTATCAATTTTACCGTAACTATTATCTGTTTTACCGTAAAAAGCATTCGAAATAATTGTTTTTCCAGAGAAATAACTATTTTTCCATGAAATTTATTAAAAATTGATTGCAATTAAATAATTGTTTTTCCATATTTGTATTAAATTTTAATTGTTTTTCCAGAGTAATAATTGTTTTTCCAAAAATATAGATTTGTATGGAACAAAAAATAGGGTTTTCTTGGTTGAAAGAATTTTATAAATTGAACAAATGTTCTTTGAAGCATCAATCCTTTATTGGAAAAAAGGATGGAATAGAAATGACTTCGAAAGGTGTCGTTCTTCAAGTATTTAGATCCAGTAAGTTTGCTGTTGAAAACAATCCGCTGGAACATCTTGTTTTTGGAATGAAATACGACTATCTTGATTTTCATTTAATAAAATCTGTTTTTAAAAAAATTCCTGAAAAAGAAATTATTGATTTTATAGGTAATTCTCCGTCAGGAATATACTCTAAAAAAATTGGTTTTCTGTATGAGTTTCTGATGGATAAATCACTCGATTTGGACTTTGTTATTTCTGGAAATTATGTTGATTTGTTAGATAGAAAAAAATATATCGTCGGAAAAACGGTTAAGAATTCTAAATGGAAAATCAACGACAACTTGCTGGGAACTCCAGAGTTTTGCCCAATTGTTAGAAAAACAATCGAAATAGAAACTTTTCAAAATATTGATATTTCAGCTCAAATAACGCAATTACGGAAAGAGTATCCGTTAGACATTTTTAATCGAGCAACCAATTATCTATACGGAAAAGAAACAAAATCATCTTATGAAATTGAGCATGAAAAACCTTCTCCAAAACGCATAGAACGCTTTGTCTCCTTATTAATGAAAGCGGGAACAATTGGGGAAGAGGAAATGTTTGAAGAGAAAAACTTAACGCTTTTGCAAAATGAAATTGTAGATCCAAGATTTGCCGTAAAAAGCTATCGTGATTTTCAGAATTATGTGGGGCAATCACTTCCCAATTATTCGGAAATGCTACATTATATATGCCCGCCACCGGAACTGGTTCCTTCTTTGATGGATGGTTTAAAACAAGTTGCCTTAAAAACGGGAACCACTTCAACATTAGTTCGAGCCAGTGTGTTGTCGTTTGGTTTTGTTTTTATTCACCCTTTTGAAGATGGAAATGGGCGTTTGCACCGATTTTTGATACACGACACCTTAGTTCGGGATAAAGTGGTTCCCGATGGTTTGATTATACCGGTTTCGGCACATATACTGAATAATCTCAAGGAATATGATGCTGTCTTGGAAGATTTTTCCAGAGAATTAATGCATATAATTGATTATGATAAAGATGATAAAGGAATAATTCAGGTTTTAAATTTAGAGGAAATAGAAAGCTATTACCGATTTCCTGATTTGACCGTTCAAACTTCTTTTTTAGGAAAAACAATTCAAGAAACCGTGATGACAGACATTCCGAATGAGCTTGAATTTATTATGAGATACGATGAATTGAGACTTTCTATTCAGGAAATTGTTGATATGCCCGACAGAGAAATTCATTTGATGATCCAATTTTTGCATCAAAATAAAGGAGTATTTCCAAAAAGGAGAAGAAAAGATTTTGAAAAAATAACCGATGCTGAAATAGAATTGATGGAGAAAGAATATCAAACTATTTTTGAATTGTAAAATGGTAAAGTTAAATGTATTGAAAGCTATTTTTATTGCCTAAAATTGCATTACAATCTTTCGCAATAGAAAATACCTTTTGGTGTTTTTTTATTACCATTTGACATTTTAGTATCTTTCTAATAGCAATTAAAAGCATACGTTTGCTTTCTATGTTTTATCTTAACCAACGCATTATAATGTTTAAAAAGAAATCCCTTTTACTGGTATTGCTATTCCTTTCCTTTGTTTCCTTTGCTCAAAAAGTAGCGGAGCAAAACAGTTCCTTTCTCTATTCCGGAAGAGTGGAGCATCTTACCGATGATAAAGTGATTTTGATAGGTTCCGCATCGTCTGTTTCGTTTAATTTTAAAGGGGATTTGTGTTCTATTTCGTTACAAAGTCTTGAAGAACACCAAAATTATGTTGCATTAGAATTAGATGGTACTTATATTGGAAGAGTTCGAATTGAAAAAGGAGTGTTGCAGTCCTTTCCCATTGTAATTTCCAAAAAGAAAAAAACACACCGTCTCACCATTTATAAAGCTACAGAAGCTTCGAATGGTGGGGTTTTATTTGGTGGAACTACAGCCAGACTAACCCAAATCACTCCTGAATACAAAAAGAAAATAGAACTCATAGGCGATTCTATTACATGTGGTTTTGGTAATGATACGGCAGCAATTCCTTGTGGAACTGGAGAATGGTACGATCAGCATAATGCGTATTGGGCGTATGGACCTATCGTTTCTCGTAGTCTGAATGTGGATTATGTGTTGAGTTCCGTTTCTGGATTTGGGATGTATCGCAACTGGAATGACGAGCATAAAGACGAAGCCATTATTCCTGATGTTTATGAAAATTTGTATTTGAATAAAGACAATTCAAAACCGTATGATTTTGCTTTTCAACCGGATTTGGTTAGTATTTGTTTGGGAACGAATGACCTTTCGGATGGTGACGGAAAAAAAGAACGATTGCCTTTTAACGAAGAAAAATATGTTTCAAACTACATCAATTTTATCAAAACAGTTTATAAACATGCGCCAAATACCAGAATAGTATTGTTGAACAGTCCGATGGTTTCGGGAGACAGAAATGTAACTTTGGTGCGTTGTTTGAAAAAAGTGATTCATGCTTTTGAAAATGATACCCAACACAAAACCATTGCCTTATTCGAATTTCAATCGATGAAACCAAACGGTTGTGGTTCGCATCCGGATATTGCTGACGACAAAATAATGGCCGACCAATTAACTCCTTTCTTTAAAAAATTACTAGATGAAAAATAATATAATTGTTTTTGTTCTTTCTCTAATACTGTCACATTCCGCTTTCGCAAATGTTACGCTTCCAAATGTGCTTTCGGACAATATGGTTTTACAACGCAATTCCGAAGTTAAGATTTGGGGTTGGGCGAATCCACAGGAAGAGGTCGTTATAACTCCAAGTTGGAATCATCAAGAGTATAAAATCAAAGCCAGCAATCAGGCTAAATGGGAAATGAATATACCAACTCCAAAAGAAGGCGGACCGTATACAATTTCCATAAAAGGATACAATGAAATTGTATTGAAGAATATTTTGATTGGCGAAGTGTGGATTTGCTCGGGACAATCCAATATGGAAATGTCAGCGAGTTGGGGCATTGAAAACGGGGATGAAGTGGTGAAAAATGCCACGAATCCGAATATCCGATTTTTTATGGTTCCCAAATTGACGGCAACTGCACCACAAAACAATGTATCGGGAAACTGGACGGAATGCACGCCAGAGACGATGAAATATTTTAGTGCAACTGGTTATTTCTTTGCTAAACGTTTACAGGAACAGTTGAAAAATGTACCTATTGGTTTGATTGGTTCGAATTGGGGTGGAACGCCAGCGGAGATTTGGATGCCAGAAGAAGTCATTCAAAAAGATGCGGTTTTACTGGAAAGTGCCAAAACCCGAAAAGAAGAATCCTATGGACCCAACCAACCAGGACGCGCTTTTAATGCGATGATTTATCCTTTGGTGGAATTTAAAATTGCAGGTGTGATTTGGTATCAAGGCGAATCGAATGTGGGTTCAACGGTTTATGACAAAACCTTTTCGGCTTTAATCACTTCTTGGAGAAAATTATGGAAGTATGAGTTTCCGTTTTATTATGTCCAGATAGCACCTTATCAATATGGAGAAAATCATTTTGGAGGTGCTGAAATTAGAAATGCGCAACGCAAAGTATTGCAAGAAGTTCCCAATACCGGAATGGCGATGACCAGCGATATTTCTCGTATAGATGATATTCACCCAAAAGACAAGAAATCAGTGGGTACAAGATTGGCGAATTTGGCTTTGGTGAATATGTATAAAACCAACTCAGATTTGATACACGGACCGCTCTACAAAAGCATGAAAATCGATAAAAATAAAGTTGTTGTTGCTTTCGATTATGCCGACGGATTGTATTTTAAAACAAAAAAATCAAATCAATTTGAAATTGCCGGAACTGATAATGTGTTTTATGAAGCGGAAGCCGTGATTAAAAAAAACACAGTGATTTTAAAATCGGATAAGGTGGCACATCCTGTCAAAGTTCGTTTTGCATGGACGAACACAGCACAATCAGAGTTGTTTAATAAAGCGAATTTACCTGCTTCGTCATTTTTGAGTGAATGATAAAATTTTAAACAAGTTAACCACATAAGGAATATAAGGACATTTAAGTAGAAGCTAATGTAAAAGTCCAAAAAGCTCTCGTGATGTCGCGTGAGGGATAGAAGGCGGTATCCTCGTAGCGTAGCGAAGAGATAAAGCTGTATAGCCCGACGCTTTTCCTGATTTTTTTCAGGGAAAGCGTCACGACCAAAAATTAAAAAACCAAACCAAATTATGAACACAAAAAAATTAATTACTGCGGGGATTTTTTCCCTGATTACCATTTCAACTATGAATGCACAGAAAAAGCCACATTTAGATAAGACCAAACCGATTGAGGAGCGTATTGATTTGTTGATGAAACAAATGACGCTGGAAGAAAAAGTGGGGCAGATGAACCAGTATAACGGCTTTTGGGAAGTGACTGGACCAGCGCCAAAAGAAGGAAATGCCGAGTTGAAATACAAACATTTGCGTGACGGTTGGGTAGGTTCGATGCTATCTGTTCGTGGGGTGAAGCAAGTAAAAGCGGTACAGAAAATTGCGGTGGAAGAAACGCGTTTGGGGATTCCTTTAATCATAGGATTTGACGTGATTCACGGATATAAAACCTTGAGTCCAATTCCGCTGGCAGAAGCGGCAAGTTGGGATATGGAAGCGATAAAAAAATCAGCTCAGGTGGCCTCAGACGAAGCCTCAGCGGTGGGAATTAATTGGACTTTTGGTCCAAATGTGGATGTTTCTCATGAAGCGCGTTGGGGTCGTGTGATGGAAGGCGCGGGTGAAGATGCCTATTTAGGAAGTAAAGTGGCCATTGCCCGAGTTACAGGTTTTCAAGGTGATACCAGAGCAGATTTGGCTAAAGTAAATACGATTGCGGCTTGCGCCAAACATTTTGCAGCCTATGGTTTTGCTGAAGCAGGAAGGGATTATAATACGGTAGATATCAGTAATTCGAGGTTGTATAATGAAGTTTTACCGCCTTTTCATGCCGCAACAGAAGCGGGAGTGCGAACGTTTATGAATTCCTTTAATATTCTGAATGGAATTCCCGCAACGGGAAACAGTTTTTTGCAAAGAGATATTCTGAAAGGGAAATGGAATTTTGATGGATTTGTAGTTTCAGACTGGGCTTCGGTTCGTGAAATGATAGCGCATGGATTTGCTAAAGATGGTGCAGAGGCGACTCAAAAAGCAGTAATTGCGGGTTCTGATATGGATATGGAATCGTATTTGTATGTGGTTGAATTAGCTAATTTGGTTAAAACCGGTAAGGTAAAAGAAGCTTTGGTTGATGATGCGGTTCGCCGAATTCTAAGAGTGAAATTTGAGTTGGGATTATTTGATGATCCGTATAGATATTGTGACGAAAAGCGTGAAAAAGCGACCATTGGAAGTAAAGCTAATATTGCAGGTGTTTTGGACATGGCTAAAAAATCAATCGTGTTGTTGAAAAACGAAAAAAACTTGCTTCCGCTACAAAAATCTGGACAAAAAATTGCTTTAATAGGAGCTTTGGCAAATGATAAAAACAGCCCTTTGGGAAGTTGGAGAATTGCCTCAGATGATAATACGGCCGTTTCTGTATTGGAAGGAATGCAACAGTATAAAGGGAATCAATTGACTTTTGAAAAAGGAGCCGATTTGACGGTTGGGAAAACAGCTTTTGTAGATGAATTGGTTTTCAATACGACAGATAAAAGCGGATTTGATGCTGCCAAAAAAGTTGCTGCCAGCGCTGATGTAGTAGTGATGGTGTTGGGAGAACATGGTTTTCAATCAGGAGAAGGACGCAGCAGAACTAATCTTGATTTGCCTGGCGTACAACAGGAATTATTGGAAGAAATTTATAAAGTAAATCCAAATATTGTTTTGGTTTTAAACAACGGAAGACCATTGGCTTTGCCTTGGGCAGCAGCACATATACCTGCCATTGTCGAAGCTTGGCATCTGGGTACACAAACCGGAAATGCTGTGGCTCAGGTATTGTACGGAGATTACAATCCAAGCGGGAAATTGCCTATGTCGTTCCCAAGAAATGTAGGTCAATGCCCTATTTATTACAACAATTACAGCACAGGACGCCCTACTAACGGGGAGGGAAATGTTTTTTGGTCGCATTATACAGATGTGGAGAAAACACCACAATTTCCTTTTGGTTTTGGATTAAGCTATACGACTTTCGATTATAAAAACGTGAGAATTAATAAACCCGCTTTCGCAAAAGGGGAGTCGGTTGTGGTTTCAGTAGATGTTACCAATTCTGGAAATTACGATGGAAAAGAGGTGGTGCAATTGTACCTTCATGATGATGCAGCAAGTTTGGCCAGACCGGTAAAAGAACTGAAAGGCTTTGAATTAATTGACTTGAAAAAAGGCGAAACTAAAACAGTAACGTTGACATTAACCGATAAAGAACTTGGTTTTTATGACAATGACGGAAATTATTTGGTTGAACCGGGAACTTTCAAAATCATGGTAGGAGGAAGCTCAGACAAAGGATTAGAAAGTGGGTTTGAATTACTATAAATTACATTTTTAAAATATATTTAAACACATAGAATTTTTAAATTTTATGTGTTTTTTTTATCTTTAAATTCTTTTATTTTTCAATCTTTAAATACACTAAATGAAATACAACAGATGCGGGAAAAGTGGTTTGTTACTACCACAAATTTCTCTTGGATTATGGCATAATTTCGGGTCAGTAGATCATTTTGAAAACGGAGAAAATATTGTCAAAGCCGCTTTTGACAAAGGGATTACGCATTTTGATTTGGCCAACAATTATGGTCCGGTTCCAGGTTCGGCAGAAACTAATTTTGGTAAAATCCTGAAGAATAATTTTCAAGGAAATCTGCGTGATGAAATTGTAATTTCAACCAAAGCTGGTTATACGATGTGGGAAGGTCCTTATGGTGACTGGGGTTCCCGAAAATATTTATTATCGAGTTTAGACCAAAGTTTGAAGCGCATGAATTTGGACTATGTGGATATTTTTTATTCACATCGGTTTGATCCTGAAACGCCTTTGGAAGAAACCATGATGGCGCTTGATTATGCCGTACGAAGCGGAAAAGCGTTGTATGCAGGAATATCCAATTATAATGCAGAACAAACCAGAGAAGCTACTGAAATCCTAAAACGATTGGGAACACCTTGCCTGATTCATCAAGTGAAATATTCGATGTTTGTGCGAGAGCCAGAAGCAGGATTACTAGATGTTTTGGAAGAAAAAGGGGTTGGCTGTATTGCTTTTTCGCCTTTGGCGCAAGGACTTTTAACGGATAAATACCTGACAGGAATTCCGGAGAACTCCAGAGCTTTTAATCCGAATGGACATTTGCAATTAGAAGAAGTTTCGGATGTGAAAGTTCAAAAGATAATAGCTTTGAACGAAATTGCAAAAGAAAGAAACCAATCCTTGGCACAAATGGCTTTAGCTTGGTTATTAAAAGACAACCGAATCACGTCCGTATTGATTGGGGCGAGTTCAGTAGGGCAGTTGAATAACAATATTGACAGTTTGCAGAATTTAGATTTTTCTGTTGATGAATTAAAAAAGATAGAACGTATTTTGGGATAAATATAATGTAGAGACGCACTACAGTGCGTCTCTACATTATATTATTTCAATTTTAAATTATACATTTTAACCAATTCCAATGTCAATTTATCTGAAGAAAAAACGCTGTTTAATCCTTGTGGTTCTTGAGGAGGATCAGCTGTAAAAGTATCACCTGCATTCCATTTCCCTGAGGTGTTAACGGCTTTTCCTTCGCCACCAAAACCCCAAAAATTAATTCCTTGTAACGCCTCATTATTGTTACGGCTTTTTACTAATCTTTCAAAGAAAGCTTTGTAAAATGCATTTCGATCCACTACTGAGGAATTTGGTAGCAGGCTTTCATTGGCTCTTGGTAATCCAAATTCTTCAATAACTATTGGTCTGCCTAATTTTTTAGCTACTTCAACATGCTCGTTTATGTATGCTGTAGCTTTTTCTATGGCAATTGGTAAAGTAGTTTTTGCGTCATCAGCTTTGAACCAACCCCAGTTTTTTGGCCAGATATGCATCGTTAAATAATCAATTTTCGGATTCATATGCGTGCGTTCATAGGTAGCCAAATCATCATTCGAGCCTGCTTTTCCTTCAGAACCTGTTGAAATCAAGTGGTTTTTGTCTAAACTATCAATTAAATCTACCGTTTTGTTTAGCCAAGCAGTAAATTTCTCTTCATTATCAACATTCAAAACGCGGGGTTCATTACCTACTTGCCAAGCCATAATTGCTGGATCTTCGGAATATTTTTGCTTATTATAGGCATTTTTTCGGCCCAAAATATATTTTATATGATTTTCAAAAGCCATCATACACGGTTCACAACTGTGGTATTGCTTTACAAAATCCATAAACTGTGGCCAAGTATTTGGTTTTATGTTTGGATTCGGGATTTTACCGTAGCCATTCCATTCTAAATATTGTGACATCCCGCCAGACCATTCCCAGTTGTTGTTGAGGTACAAAACTGCGTACATATTGCGTTTTCCCATTTCGGAAATCAAGAAATCCAAACCATCCAGCAAATCGGCATTGTATTTTCCCTGTTCGTATTGCAAAGCCGGACTAACGGTGTAATCGTACGTTCCGCCATCTGCACCTACTAGGATTCTCAAGTTATCAATGCTGTTTTTCTTCATTAAATCCAGTTCACGAAGCAATCGTTTACGATCGCCTACTTTTTTAGATGCCAATAAACTTCCGTACCAGTAATTGGTGCCAACATACGAATACGGTTTGTCACCTTTGTAAAATTGCGGCCCTTTTACGGTTATTGGCGCTTGTTTTTGGGCCGAACAATTTAAGTTTGCCAAACAAAAAGTTAACAAGGCTATTTTTGTAATTGTCTTTTTCATGTTTTTAAATTGGTGTTTTTTTATCTAATTGTTATTCTTGAAGCATTTTTGTTTGAATCGAATCTGCTACAAGTAAACCCTTAGAATTCATAATGTGGCTTGATTTTTATAACATGATGCGAAACCTTATAAATAAGTGAAATTAATTTTTTACTTAATCCGTTGAGTGTAATTTATTTTTACTGTTTTACAATTATTTCAGCTCCATTGTAGCGTACTTTATTACCTTCATTTGAATTTGAAATCAAATTGAATGTAGCTTTTTTAGTTTTGTCAATGAATACAATATTAAATGTTCTGTTTTTTAACATTCTTTTGAAATGTCCTTTTCGATTTCCAATTGTCAGTGTTTTATGTGCTTCGTTGTAGCCAAATTCAATATTTGAAAATTGGTCTTTTTCGTAGTTATAATTGATGTTTTCATCTTCATACAAAGTGAAACGGGCATCTTTTCCTGTGTATACATAAATTGTTAAAGGTTCTGTTGATTTTTGAGAAGTAAATTCGATATTTGGACCACAAGGAAGAATAGAACCTTCTTTTACATATAAAGGTATTTGTTCATAGGTAGCTTCGGCATTAATGGTTTGTCCTCCTTCAAGAAATTCACTGGTATAGAAATTATACCAACCGTTTGTGTTTGGTAAATACAACTCACGATTGCGTTTTTTGTATTCTGAAACAGGATTTACAAGTAACGAAGGTCCAAACATAAATTGGTCAGCAATATTTAATACTTTTTTATCAGTGTTAAAATCCATTGGAAGACCGCGCATCATCGTATAATCGTTGTGATATATTTGCCCTGCTAAAGAATAGATATAAGGCATCATTCTATAACGAAGTCTGTTGTAATATAAGATGCTTTTGTAAGCCGGATGATTTTCGGGCGCAATATTGAATATTTCTCTGTATGGAAACTGTCCGTGTGCTCTGAATAAAGGGCAAAAAGCTCCATACTGATACCAGCGGGCATTTAATTCTCTCCATTCTTCAAGAGTTTCACCAGTAGCATTTTCATAACGGGTTTCTACTGAAAATCCTCCAATATCGGTAGTCCAATAGGGTAGCCCAGACATTGAGAAGTTCAAACCGGCAGGAATTTGATTTTTTAGATCCTTCCATGTTGAACCAATATCGCCACTCCAAGTAGCCGCAGCATAGCGCTGTAATCCTGCAAAACCGGAGCGAGTGAGCATAAATATTCTTTTGTTTGGATCTACGCTGCGTTGTCCTTCATAAATTCCTTTGGCATTCATTAAAGAAAATGCATTGTAATTTTTTTCTGGAGCTCCTAAGAAGTTGTTCCCGATCATTTCTGTGCGGACTTCCGGAGGCATATTGCTATGTACATCTGGCTCAGAGGCATCCATCCACCAAGCATCAATTCCTATTGAATATATTTTACTGTTTATAATTTCCCAAAATGCTTTTCTCGCTTCGGGATTGTAAGGATCATAAATTGCATTTTTAAAACCTAGCCAGTCTTTTCTTCCTTCTGCAACGTTTCTTTTCAATATGAATCCTTTTGCGTCCAGATTTTTGTAGTTTTGGGTGTCTTCATAGAATTTTGCCCAAACTGAAATCATCAAATTGGTATTGTATTTTTCATGCAATGTTTTCATCATTCCTTTTGCATCTGGAAAACGATCAGTGTCAAATTCCTGACTTCCCCATTGTCCTTCTCTCCAGTATCTCCAGTCTAGAACGATGTTGTCTAAGCCAATTTTTCTTTTTCTGAATTCGGCAACAGTGTTTACTATTTCATCTTGCGTTTTGTAACGCTCACGACTTTGCCAAAATCCCATAGACCACTTAGGCATCAGCGTAGCTTTTCCGGTAAGGGTTCTGTATCCGCTGATTACTTCGTCCATATTTTTTCCGGAAACAAAAAAGTAATCGATTTTTTGACTTGCTTCGGATTCGAATGCAAATTCGTTTTTTTGTTCCTGACTCAAAGGTTTTGACCATTTTAAGCTGATAAAAGACTCATTTGATAAAGGATCCCATTCGATCCTTAGTTTGTGTTTCACCCCTTTTTCTAAGTAAATGCGAATGAGTTCATTAGTAGCGTTCCAGCCTTGTCTCCATCTTGCAGCCACTAATTTATCGTCAATATAAATGTTTGCATATCCTGATGACCATAGATTAAATTGATGTTCTCCTGAAAAATCGGTTTCAAAAGCACCTTCCCATTTAACGGTTGTGTTTTCAAGATTAATTCCGTCAGGTAGGTTTTTTAAAGAGGGGATATAGCTGTAATCTATAAAAGATTCAGGTCTGGAAAGTACTTTAGACGGATCTTTTTTGTTGGTATAAGTCGCTGTAAGCCAACCTTTGTCTCCTTTATCAGAGAAAAGTCTTAAAGTTGATAATTTATCATAGTTTTGAGTGTCAATAGATTTTGTAATCGAATTATTATCCCATAAAATCCCGTAATTTTTGCTTGATATTAAAAAAGGAATAGCGACTTCGGTATTGTACTGTGACAAGAGAACTTTAGTTCCTTTGTAATTGAAAATCCCATTTTGATGCTGTCCTAATCCATATAAACCTTCATCATTTTCAGAGGTAAAAGATTGTCTTACAGTATAGGATTGTGCTCCGTCAAGAGTTGTTCCATTAAATGTTTTACCACCACCTTTAGTTTCTTGTAAAAGAACTTTACCAAAAATATCTTTAAAAACAATTTCTCCAGTGAGTGTTGACACTGATGCACTTAAGGTTTCTGTTGAAATGGTAACACTATCGTTTGAGTTTTCAATCTTGAATTTTGCAGTGTTTTGTTTTGGATCTAAAAGCATTAGACTTTTAGTGGTGTCAAATGTTGCCGTTGGGCTAGCGGTTATGTGTAAGATAGAACTCGATACAACCTGTATTTTTATAGCTTCGGCATCGTTACGTTGTCTGTTTTTTGTTTTTATTTCAACACCATCAATCAGTTTTGTATAATCATTTTGAGCCAAAACGTTACAAAAAGAAATTAATAGTAAAATCAATATACTTGTTTTTGGTAGGTTCATTTGAATTTGATATTAATTTATTTTATAACTGTTTTTAACGATTTAGTTTGTCAATTGATTCTTAATCCGATTAATGACTTCAATGCAAGCGCGACCATTGTGATAGGGACATTTCCAGAAACCAGCTTTGTCTTTTTGTATTAAAGAATAATCTGCATTTATTCCCCAATGCCATTCCCCATTTTCTGTATCAAGAATGTATTTCTTTATAAATTCCCAATTCTTTAGAACTACATCTAAATAGGCTTGATCTCCGGTTAATTCATAAGCATTAAAAAAACCAATCATCAATTCCGCTTGTGGCCACCAGTGTTTTTCGGCAATTAAATCATTGCTTTCGGGTTTCAATTCATACCATAAACCACCATCTTCATCGATTCCTTCCTTGGTGACATCCGTAAGTTGAATCGCATGTTTTTTATAACGTGCAATCAAAGCTTCATCTTCTGATATTTCGGCACATTGCAACAAGAGCCAAGCCGCTTCAATATCGTGGCCATACGAAATAACATCTGGTTTTTCTACCCAGTTTTCATCAAAAAATAGTCTTAAATGCCCCGTTTCTTCATTTATAAAATGGGTGTCAATCACTTCTAGCAATTCAACAATGTCTTTGCGCAGGGTTTCATTTTTCCATACTTTATATAAATTGGCATAGCCTTCTACAATATGCAAATGAGTGTTCATCGTTTTCTTTTCGTTAGCGTCTTTATCGCTCAAACGTAAATCGTCAATGTTTTTCCAGTCTCGGGTAAAAGCTTCCAGATATCCTTTGTTGATGGGATCATAACTATGTTCCTGAATCTTTTTGTACAAATCAATGGCAACTTCCAGTGCTTTCTCCTCTTTGGAAACAGCATAATATTCAGTCATTCCATAAATAACAAATGCTATTGCATAGATTTGGTTTTTGGTGTCTTTTGGAGTTCCATCGTAATGGAGACTCCAAAAAATTCCGCCAAATTCAGTATCATAAAAATGCTTTATAATATAATCAAAAGATCTTTTTGCTATCCTTCTATGTGCTTCGTTTTTGGTCAGTTGGTATGCTGATGCAAAAGTCCATAATATTCGTGCATTTAAAACCGAACCTTTTTCTGCTTGCGAATTAATTTGATTATTATAGTCTATTTGACCAATGAAACCTCCGTTTTTGGTGTCCATAGTAAACTTCGACCAATACCCAAGAATTGAATCGAGTTCAGTTGTAAGTTCAGATTGTAGTAGTTTTAATTGTAAAGACACGTTTATAAAATTACTTTGTTTTTATTTACTAATTCAATAATTGTATTTACAGAACCTGCTGATGTAAAAGTATCTTCAGGAGTATTCATGACATAATCAATCAGTTTTTCAACGGATGAAACGGCAACATGCATTCTAGTGTCTGAAGACGCATAATAGATAAATACGGTTCCGTCTTCGTCTTCAATCCAGCCATTAGAAAACAACACATTCGAAACATCGCCCACTCTTTCTATTCCTTCTGGAGCCATAAAATGTCCGGCAGGTTTATGGATTACTTTTGAAATATCATTTAAATCCGTCATGAACATATACAAGGTATAACGCAATCCGGCAGCAGTATTTCTAACACCATGAGCCAAATGCAACCATCCTTTAGCTGTTTTTATAGGAGCCGGTCCAAGACCATTTTTAAGTTCGTAAACAGTATGGTATTGTTTTCCGTAGATGATAGTTTCGTCCAGTACAATTGGATTTGTCATGTCATCAATATAACCAAGTCCTACACCACCACCATTTCCGATGTCAATAAATCCATCTTGTGGGCGTGTATAAACGGCGTATTTTCCGTTTACAAATTCAGGGTGAAAGACTACGTTTCTTTGTTGTCCTGTATTCGAAATCAAATCAGGCAAGCGTTCCCAGTTCACTAAATCTTTGGTACGAACAATTCCTGCATTGGCAATTGCGGAACTAGTATCTCCTTTAGGCGCATTTGGGTCTTTTCTTTCGGTACAAAAAATACCGTAAACCCAACCGTCTTCGTGGTTTACCAATCGCATATCGTACACATTCGTATCCGGTTCTTCCGTTTGTGGTAAGACGCAGGGTTTATCCCAAAATATAAAATTATCCACTCCATTTGGACTTTCGGCAATAGCAATAAATGATTTTCGGTCAAAACCTTCTACGCGAACAGCCAGAATGTATTTATTATTCCATTTCATTGCCCCTGAATTTAGAGTGGCATTCACACCAATTCGTTCCATTAACAAAGGATTGGTAGTCTCATTTAAATCATATCGCCATTCAATTGGAGCATGATTGGCTGTTAAAACAGGGTTTTTATAGCGTTCGAATATACCGTTCCCAACAGAAGATTGAGGCTCGTTTTTTTGCTCAATTAGTTGTTGAAATTCATTTGTAATTTCAATTTTTCTTTTTTGGAAATCGGTATTTATTGTTTTTGTATTCATGATTGAAAGTTCTAAATCAAGTATTAATTAGTTAAATTTCTTTTGTTGTTAAGGTCTTGTTCAATAGTCTGTAGTTTTTCTTCAGTAAGCGGGTAGAATAAGATGAAAATTACTGAAATAAGAGCGGCGGCGGCTGGAAGAATGCTTAGCATCAGTTGGATTCCGTTTTGTGTAACTGCAGTTTGCTCAATATTTGCCTGAAATCCATAATACCCCAAAAGCCATCCTGTAGCAGCACCTCCAATAGTCCATCCAAATTTTTGAGACATTGAAGAAGCCGAGAATACAAGTCCGGTAGCACGTCGTCCTTGTTTCCATTCGGAATAATCGGCACTATCGGCATACATAGACCAAATTAACGGGAAGATACAGCCGGCACAAATGCTAATCAATATTTGGAAAACCATAATCAGCAATACATCTTCTTTTCCGAAAAAGTAAAAAATCACGCTCAAAATGGCAGCTAAAGACATTGCCCCGAAAAAGGTTTTCTTTTTACCAATTTTATTTGCTATTGGCGTTGCTGCAATCACACCAATGATGTTTGCTGCCTGGCCTAAAACTAAGTATAAAGAAGTAGGAGTCATTGCAAAGGTTTCTCCAAAGAGGTTGAAACTATAACTTACCGTATCGCTCACATAATATTTAAAGTAATACACCGCTGCACCATCACGGATTGAATTGAAGACTAATGCTCCAATTCCTGCTCCAAGAAGAATCCACCAAGGTTTATTTTTCCAAAGGTCTTTCAAATCTTCTTTTAAATCTGTTTTTTCATCAGAAATAGGTTGGACTCTTTCTTTGGTCAGAAAAAAACATCCCCAAAAAAACAGAGTAGTGATAATTCCAAAAACAATTATGGTGTACAACCAACCTGTTTTTGAATTCATGTTTCCTCCAAAATGATTTACCAATGGTTCAATTAACCAAAGGGCTAATAAACTTCCGCCAAACGCAAAAACCATTCGATACGAAGAAAGCGTAGTGCGTTCTTTTCTATCCGAAGATAGTACGCCCAAAAGAGATGCGTAAGGAACATTGATTATAGAATACACCATCATCATTAACGAATAGGTTACATAGGCGTAGATTATCTTTCCTTTTTCATCAAAATCAGGGGTGTAAAAGGTTAGTATTCCTATAATGGCAAATGGTATGGCTGTCCACAAAAGATACGGTCTGAATTTTCCCCAACGTGTTTTTGTACGGTCAGCAATAATTCCTACCAATGGATCAAAACAAGAATCCCAGATTCTTGTAATCAGAAACATAGTTCCCACAACAGCAGGTGCCAAACCGAAAACATCGGTGTAAAAAAACATGAGATACATACTGAATATTTTCCAGAACATGGATGAGGCAGCGTCTCCCAAGCCGTAACCAACTTTTTCTTTTATACTTATTTTATTATGCATTTTTTGTGGTTTAAAGGTCTAAAGGTTAATTAATTATTTTTTATATAGGTTTTCTTTTGCAGCATCTTTTTCGAATAAAATTTTGTCAAGATTATAGAAATCTACGAAGTCTTTTTCGCTCACTTGCCCTTTGAAAGGGGCGTAATAATGCATTTTCTTTTCTTTTTCCTGCCATCCGTGGTTTCTCCAAACTAGCACATAGGAAATTTTATAATCCCCAATCGCTTTCATTAGTGAATTGGTCCACCATTTATCATAAGGAATCGCTTCATAACCGGTCTCGGCAAAAGCCATAATTTTATTTTGCTCTTTGGCAACTTCATTCATTATCTTGAATTGTCTTTGGCAATTTTCTACAAAAGAATTGTCTTTTGTAGGATCATTGTATTGGTAATTGTCAAAACTCAAAATATCCGCATAATCAGAACCTGGATAGTATTCTAAAAATTCTTCTTTCGTTTTGAAATCAGCCGTATTATAAACATAGATTAAATTATGAACGCCCTTTTTTTGCAAATAATCAATGGTGAATTTCCATAAAAGCTTGAATTCTTCAGGGCTTCCATTATTTTTGCACCACCAAAACCAGTTTCCTGTAAGCTCATGATAAGGACGATATAGCATCGGAATTAATTTTCCGTTTTTATCTTTTAAAGTTAAAATATATTTTGCAGCTTCATCTAGCCAAGATTTAAATTTTTCATGACTTTCTCCTCCCGGTAAAGCTGAAGTCAACGATTTTGGAGTGGTATCCCAGGCATTTTTTCCGGTCAAAGGATTATCAAAATGCCAACTAAGGGTTATAACTCCGCCTCGTCTATGAGCATCTTTAATAAACTGTCTCATTTTATCAAAAGGAATACCGTCAATATTGTTTGGTGATTTTTTTTCCAATCCGCCAAGATCCCATCCATATACTGCAGGATAATCTCCAGTAACCTCTTTTACATCGCTTCTTCCGGCTTCATATTTCCAATTCACTCCGTAAGCTAAATCGTCCTGATGACCAAAAAGGATTCCCTTTTGGGTCATTTTTTTTAGGTTTTTGTATAAAATTATGGTTTCTGGAGTAGATTTTATATCAGAAAGAGACGATTTTGTATCAATGGTTTTTGCTTTAGAAGAACATGAAATTCCAACATAAAAGAAGGTTATTAGAGCGAAAAGAGTTTTTTTCATTTAGTGGTAATTAATTTGAGTACCTAAATTTTAAAAGCACGTTTTATTTGAAAATTGTATTTAGAATCCATTATAATATCAAAAATAAAAAAAAGGCCATTTGGGCTTTGTTATTGTTAAAACTATAAAAATAGTAAGTATTAAAAATGATTCGTATTTAATATTGATATTGTTTTTAAAAAATTGATAAATGTATTTTTCAAAGATAATGGGATGACTTGCTTTTAATTAATATTATTTTATCAATTATATATCATATTATTGCAAATAAAAAAGGGACTATGAGCAATTTGAAAAATTTTTACAGAGAGATACCGCCGCTTTCTTCCGGAGACAGTTTTTTAGTTTTTGATAGAGTTAAAGATAATTTTGATTTTCCGGTGCACTATCATCCTGAATTTGAACTCAATTTTATTCAAAATGGCAAAGGTGTTAAGCGGGTTGTGGGAGATAATATAGAAGAAATTGATGATGTCGAATTGGTATTGGTTGGTCCTAATTTATACCACGGCTGGGAGTTGAATAAATGCACAAATAAGCAAATTCACGAAATAACAACTCAATTTCATAATGATTTATTTGATGAAGCCTTGTTGTCAAGACGATTGATGCATCCTATTAGGGATATGTTCAATCGATCTATTCATGGAATTTTATTTTCAAAAAAAATTACGGAAGAACTCGCACCGCGACTGATTAAAGTTTCAAAACTGGACGGGATGGATTATTTTCTTGAGATTATTTCCATACTATATGATTTAGCTATTTCCAGAAATCAAAGGCTTTTGTCAACATTCACAGTTGATTATGATACGTTTGACGATTACGATAAAATGAAATTGGTTTATGAATATGTGCAAAAAAACTTTGCGGAGAAAATAACATTAGAAGACGTTTCGAGTGTGGCGAGTATGACTAGTATTTCGTTTAATCGATTTATCAAAAAGAGAACTGGGAAAACTTTTGTCAATTACATAAATGATATCAGAATTGGATATGCTGCCAGATGGCTGGTTGAAAAAGATTTGAGTATCTCGGAAATAGCTTTCAAATCCGGATTTAATAATATTGCTAATTTTAATAGAAGTTTCAAGTCTATAAAAAAATGTACACCAAGTCAATATAGAGAAGATTTTTCTGGCTTGAAAAGAATATTGTAAGCTGTTTAATGTTTTTGATTCTTTTTTTCTTCTAAATTAATTTATCGATAATCTATTTGGATTGTTTATGGCTTATCTGTCTTCTGGATCTACAGTTTTTTTTGGGAATGTTTTTTTAGATCTGTAATTTAAATATCGTTTAAATTCCTTTTGGAAACCTGCAACTGTTTTTTTTTATCATGATTTTTTGTGAAAATAAATTGCGTTTTGTGTAATTTAAAGCTGTTATTTTTTATAAATTAATTACTATTTGGGTAAAAAGTAAAAATATTATCGTAAAATGACATAATACTATTAAGTAGGTGTTTGTATCTGGTTTAGATTTGTTGATTATAAATTATTTCAATGAATGGATTACTAATCCTTTTGTTTTTTATAAAAACTTTCTTGATTCTGTTAAAAATTGAAAAAGAAAGGTTTAGCTATCAACGTCTAGTTGCAAACCAAATAGTAGTTTAATTATGTTAATGCGAATTGTTGTTTTTTTATTAGTTATTGTTTCTTTTTCCAGTTGCTCAAAGTTCAACAATGATGCTTTGTTTTCTAAACAAGAATCAGACGATACGGGAATTAAGTTTGTGAATAAAGTAGAGAATGGTCCCAAAATGAACCTGTTCAAATACAGGAATTTTTATAATGGTGGAGGAGTTGCAATTGGGGACATTAATAATGATGGATTATCAGATGTCTATTTTACATCTAATCAAGGTTCTAATAAATTATATCTCAACAAAGGAGACTTTAAATTTCAAGATATTTCTAAATCGGCTGGAATTGAAGGAACTAAATCTTGGTCAACAGGAGTTGTAATGGTTGATATTAACGCCGACGGTTTATTGGATATTTATGTTTGTAATGCCGGTAATACCGAAAGTAAAAACCAAGAAAACGAACTTTTTATCAATAATGGGAACCTTACTTTTACTGAAAAGGCTGCAGAATATAATTTGGCCAATACAGGAATAACAACTCATGCGTCTTTTTTTGATTATGATAAGGATGGCGATTTAGATTGCTATATTTTGAATAATAGTTTCATTCCGGTAAGCAGTTTGAATTATTCAAATAAAAGAGAATTACGTGACAAAGATTGGAATGTTCCTGAAATTTTAAAAGGAGGAGGCGATAAATTGCTCCGTAATGATAACGGTAAATTCAACGATGTAAGTGAGTCAGCCGGAATATATAGCAGTCTTATAGGATTTGGTTTAGGAGTGACTGTCGGGGATGTAAATGGAGATTTATATCCGGACATTTATATATCTAATGATTTTTTTGAAAGGGATTATTTATACATTAATAATAAAAACGGGACTTTCACAGAACAAATACAGGACTGGGCTAGCCACACAAGCCAGTCTTCGATGGGTGCAGATATGGCAGATATAAATAATGACGGTAAAGCCGATATATTTGTTACAGACATGCTTCCGGAAAATGATGAACGTACTAAAAACGTAACCAGTTTTGATAACTATGATTTGTTTTCGAGAAAATTAAATCTAGATTTCTATTATCAATACATGCAAAATACTTTGCAACTCAATAACGGAAACAATCAATTTAACGAAATTGCTCATTATGCAGGTGTTGCGAAAACCGATTGGAGTTGGGGAGCGTTACTGTTTGACATGGATAATGACGGGTATAAAGATATTTTTGTAAGTAACGGGATTTACAATGATTTGACCAATCAAGATTTTATGGACTTTTTTGCAAATAGTTTTTTTCAAAAATTGGCAACATCAGGTAAGAAAGATGAGATGGAAATGATTATTGCTAAAATGCCTTCCACTCCAATCCCAAATTATGCCTATAAAAACAATAAAAATATAACTTTTACGAATGAGGCGCAAAATTGGGGATTAGATACACCGAGTTTTTCAAATGGATCCGCTTATGGAGATCTTGACAATGATGGAGATTTAGATTTGATTGTCAATAATGTCAATATGGAAGCTTTTGTTTATAAAAATAATTCAGAAAAAAATCCAAAAAATCATTTTGTTAAAGTAAAATTAAAAGGAGATAATCAAAATAAATTTGCAATAGGAAGCGTGGTAGAATTATTTTCCGGGAAAGAGATAATAAGACAAGAATTAGTTCCGTCAAGAGGTTTTCAGTCGTCTGTAGATTATGCAATGACTTTTGGAATCGGTTCTAAGAAAATCGATTCTTTACGGGTAATTTGGCCAAACAGTAAATCTCAAACTATAAAAAAGGTGGTTAATAATACTACTTATAATTTAAATGTTACTGATGCAAAATTAAATTATAGCTTGAAAAAACAGGAATCAAAACCGTTTTTTTCTGAAAAGAAAGCAATCTTTTTAGCGCATAAAGAAAATGATTATATCGATTTTGATTATGAAGGGTTAATTTCAAAAGAACTTTCGCAAGAAGGACCTAGTCTTGCTGTAGCAGACATTAATGGTGACGGTAATGATGATATTTTTATTGGCGGAGCGAAAGGGCAAGCTGGAAAAATCTATTTGAATAATGGAAATGATAATTATATAATTAGTAATCAAAAGGATATAGACAGCGATGCTAATTATGAAGATACTGCGGCTGGTTTTTTTGATGTTGACGGTGATGGAGACCAAGATTTATTGGTTGGTTCCGGTGGAAATGAAAAAGAGGACCAAGCAAATTATAAAAATCGATTGTATTTGAATAATGGAAAAGGAATTTTTATAAAAAGTAAAACGAGTGTTCCAACAGTTAATACTAATGTCTCCGTGATAGCGCCAAATGATTTTGATAATGATGGTGATATAGATGTTTTTATAGGAAGCAGAAGTGTTCCAGGTATTTACGGTGTAAATCCAAAACAATTATTATTAGAGAATGATGGTAAAGGTAATTTTAGTAATACTACTGATAAAAAGGCTTTTAAGTTGAATGAAGTAGGAATGATTGCGGATGCTGCTTGGGAAGATATTGATAATGACGGCAAAAAAGATCTGATTGTTGTAGGGGATTGGATGGCTCCAAAAATTTTAAAAAACACAGGGAAACGATTGGTTGAATACAAATCTAATTTAACAGAATACTCCGGTTTTTGGAACGCTGTTAGTTGTGTAGATGTCAATAATGACGGGAAGAAAGATTTAATTTTAGGGAACAAAGGGACCAATACTTCTTATAAAGCATCCAATGCAAACCCGATGCGATTGTTTATTAATGATTTTGATGATAACGGAACGGTTGAGCAAATAGTCACTCGGTCGATTAATGGTAAAGATTTTCCAATTCATTTAAAAAAAGAAATAACATCCCAAATTCCGATGTTGAAAAAGAAAAATCTAAGCTATTTAGACTATTCAAAAAAGACATTTCAAGAATTATTTGCTCCAGAAATCCTGAGTAAAACCATACAAAAAACCGCTACTATTCAGGAAAGTATAATTGCAATTAATGCTGGAAATGGAACGTTTAAAGTGAAAGTTTTACCAAAAGAAGTTCAGTTTTCTTGTGTAAATACGATCTGTACTTTGGATGTAAATCATGATGGAATTTTAGATATTATTCTAGGTGGCAATCAATATGAATTTAAACCACAATTTTCAAGATTAGATTCTAATTATGGAAGTATTCTTCTAGGTGCTAAAAATGGAATTTTTTCATGGTTGCCTTATAATAAATCAGGTTTCTTTGTTAAAGGAGAAGTGAAACATGTTAGGACAATAAAAAATAAAAACAATACTATTTCTTTATTGGCTGTTATAAATGATAATATTCCTAAAATATTTAAACTTAATAAATAATTTTTAGAATAGAATTTGTTTTCCAGAAACTATATTGGTTAATAATAAACTTAGCGCTTTGAGGTAATAAATTTATTTTTGATACTACTTAAGCTTTTATTTTAACGCTAAAAAAAACTGATCCTTTTTTTTCATAAATCAGTTAAATAATTACAGTCCCATCTTTTTTTGTCTTGTTTTCTAAAAAAAGTATGCACATGAAAATAGGAGTATTTCTAAAGCATAAAATATTTCTTTAAAAACTATGTGTTTTGTTACTATTTGGTCTTTAAAAATTAAAAAAGAATAAGTTTTTTTTAAACCGTACAGGTATTTATAAAAAAGAATAGTTTTTTGAACTCTTTTTTTATTTATAAATGCCTGGTTCAATTCTGCACAGTAAATTAATAAATCTTCGGTTAGTTGTTTTTAGAGGTAATGTTATGTTTTTCAGTTGCGTAAAAAAATAACTGATGGATTATTTTAACAATGCTAAAATACTATTAACAAAAGATAATTTTGTATTAATCAAAGGTTTTCATTGTTATTACATTTGAAAATCTGTTTTTATATCTATTTAAAAATATATTATGTATAAAAAAAGAATAAATTTTTTACCAAAAGTATATTTAGAAGACTATTAACAAACTAATCAATTAACCATTTAACAAACTAAAAATTAATTATGAAAAACTATTTATTTAGAAATTTACTCCTATTTGGAGCTTTTATGATTTGCGGTTTCATTCAGGCCCAAAGTGTTTCAGGTACAGTATCGGATGTTAGCGGTAATTTACCAGGGGTAAACGTTTTGGTGAAAGGAACAACTAATGGAACTTCAACAGATTTGGATGGGAAATTCAAGTTGAATAACGTTACAAATAATGATATTTTAATCTTTTCGTATCTTGGTTATGTTTCCCAAGAAATAAAAGTTGCAGGAAAATCAATCATTAATTTAAAACTTCAATCAAGTTCAGCAAATTTAGATGAAGTTGTTGTCGTAGCTTATGGTTCAAGTAGAAAGAAAGACTTGACTGGAGCCGTTTCATCAGTAAGTGCAGAGAAATTAAATGCAATCCCAGTTTCTTCGATAGATCAAGCTTTGCAAGGAAAAGTGTCTGGAGTTCAGGTAACTAATAATTCAGGAGCTCCTGGTTCTTCGATGCAGGTTAATATCCGTGGTGTGGGTACTTTTGGTAAAACTACACCTTTGTATATTGTTGATGGTTTTCCAACTACTGATATTTCGTATCTAAATGCTAATGATGTACAATCATTAACTGTTTTGAAAGATGCCTCTGCTTCTGCATTGTATGGTATGAGAGCCAGTAATGGTGTTGTGATTATTGAAACTAAAAGTGGTAAAAAAGGCGCTATTACGGTTGATGTTAATTCATGGATGAGTTCAAATACAGTTCCTAAAAAAATCCAATTATTAAATGTTAACGAATTTGCAGCATTTGCTAAAGAAATTAAAGGTACAGCCTTAAAAGATTCTTATTTACCGGAATGGGATAATCCAAGTGCATTAACTAATGTAGATTGGCAAGATGCTACATTTAGAACTGCTATACGTTCTGGACATAACATCAGCATCAGAGGCGGAAATGAAATGTCAAAATTAGCTTTTACAACTGGAGTATTAAATGAAGAGGGTACGGTAATTGGTTCTTCTTCAAAAAGATATAATGTTGGGATGAAAGGAGATTTCACGATTTCTGACAAATTCAGAGCTAAATCCAGTTTGAAATACGGATATCAAGAAACATACCAACCGCTAGGTCCTGGTTATTTTGGATTATCTCAAATGTATACAAACGTTCCTTATTTATCAAACACTACTGGAACTAATTTACCTGTTAGTAATGGTTTATATGGAGCATTTCCAGATGCTGATGCAACTTCAACCAGTACAAATTATATTGCACAGGCGTTAGAGCAATCAAATAACAATGGTAGAAACACATTTCAAGGAAGTTTAGGATTAGAATATGATATATTGAAAGGTCTTGTTGCTAAAACGAATCTTGGTTTTACAACTAGAAATTATGCAGGATCTTCATTTCTTCCAAAATATAAAAGATCTGTTATAAATAATGACCAACGTGACAAAGCGATATATAATGTAAGTCAAAATACTTCAAAGGAATGGTTAGCGGAAGCATTTTTAGAATATACTAAAACATTCAACAAGCACAAATTTTCTGTATTGACAGGTTATACTGCGCAAAAAGAGGCTGCTTCTATAGTGTCAGCTAGAGGACTTGGTTTCTTGACCAATAACATTAGAGATTTGTCACAAGCACAAACAGTAGATAGCAATCAAGGGTATTCTTCAACGCAAACTTTAGTGGGAGCATTGGCAAGATTAAACTATAATTATGATAGTAAGTACTACATCACAGGTACTTGGAGAAACGATGGTATTGGAAATCGTTTTGTTATAGAAAATTCAAGAGCTAATTTCTTTTCTGCTGCTGGAGGCTGGAATATAGATGAAGAAGCATTTATGGATGGAAGTGTTTTCAATGTATTAAAATTACGCGCTTCTTGGGGGCAAACTGGTAATGCATTGGGTGTTTCTCCTTTTCAATATCTTGCTAATTACAGCAATGGAACAAGTGGAACAGATGATTCAGGATATATTTTGGGTGATTCACCGTACTTGTCTTCAGGTTTGACTCCTGATAATACACAGAATAAAAGTTTAACATGGGAAAAACAAGTTCAAACGAACGTAGGTTTTGAAGGAGAATTGTTTAATAATAGCCTTTATTTTACTGTTGATTACTTCGTTAAAAAATCGTCTGATTTCTTGTTTAACAAAGTTACTCCAGCTCAAAGCGGATTTTCTACAGGAGCTGTAAATGCAGGTCAAATTTCAAATAAAGGTTTGGAGCTTTTAGTTGGATATAGAAAAACTAAAGGAGAGTTTACTTGGGATGCTTCTGTGAATCTTACGACAATCAAAAATAATATCGATAAACTAGCGGATGAGAATACCAAGTTTGTTTTATTGGAAGAAAACTTTATACCAACTTGGGCAACTAACTGGAAAGATGTTACAAGATCTTATGTTGGGGGTAATGTAGGTACTTTCTATGGTTACAAAGCGGATGGAATTTTCCAAACACAAGGCGAAATTGATGCTCTTAATGCAAATGCTCCAGGTGGTGCATATCAAAATCCAAAAACATCTCCTGGAGATAGAAAATTTAAAGATTTGAATGGAGACGGTAGAATCACTGATGCAGATAGAACTGTTATTGGTAGTCCAATACCAAAAGTTTTTGGGAACTTTAACTTTAATGCTAAATATAAATCTTTTGATTTAGGGATAGATATTTATGGAACTTTTGGAAATGATATCTTGAATTATTCAAGAGTTGAACAAGAGACTGCAGGTGGTTTTAATTTAGGTCAAACCTACACAAACGTTAGTAAAGATTACTATAACAACCGTTGGACTGTTGCAAATCCTTCTAATGAATATGCAAGAGCAATTGTTGATGATGTAGATACTAAAAACAATAGAGTGTCTGACCACTTTGTTGAAGATGGTTCTTATGTAAGATTAAGAAATGTGAAATTTGGTTACACATTCCCTTCTTCAATGATTAAAACGATTGGGATGACGAATTTAAATGTTTTTGTAAGTGCTCAAAACTTACTTACCATTACAAAATATAGTGGTATTGACCCAGAAGTAGGACAACTTGGATCTAATATAGATGGAAAAACACTTGATACTGTTCAAGCAACAGGAATTGATATAGGAGCTTATCCAGTTTCTAAATCTCTAACCGTTGGAGTTAATTTACAATTTTAATAATATTATTAGTCATGAATAAAAAATCATATAAAATAAATCTTTTAAAAATTACTGCAGGATTTGCAATATTGATAGCAATTGGCTGTTCTAACGAATTTTTACAAGATAAAAATACTAAAGGGATTACTGACGAAGTTGTTTTTGGGAGTGATCTTACTGCAACTGCAGCAATAAGTGGAATTTATGATGTCTTGCAATCAGATTCTGACGGTAGAGAATACGATACAAAATCACTATTTGTACCTGCAAATTATACAACCCAAGATTATGAAGATTCTGGTGCGGATACTGAATTTAAAACCTACAATATAGGTACTGATTCCGGACGATTTAATAACCTATGGATTATAAATTATAAAGGTATTGGAAGAGCTAACATTGCTTTGCAAAAATTACCAAAATCTATTGAAAGCGGTTCAATTAGTAAAGATTTAGGAAATAGACTTATTGCGGAAAGTAAATTTCTTCGTGGTTTGTTGTATACTATGTTAGCACAAAATTTTGGAGGAGTACCAGTTGTGGTAAATCCGTCTGGGGGTGATGTTGCAGTAGATGATTATGCTCCTAGAAATACACAGGATGAGACATTTGCTCAAGTAGCTGCCGATATGGAAGCTGCAATTCCTAACTTACCTTGGAGCTATGGTCCGGAAGATAAAGGTAGAGCAACTAAAGCTACAGCATACCATTATTTAGGGAATGCTTATATGTGGATGAAACAATATGATAAAGCTGCAAAAGCATTTGAAGCTCTTGATGGTCATGCACAATTAGAGGCAGATTTTTTAAACGTTCATGCTGCTGCAAATAGAAATGGGAAAGAATCCTTATTTGAAATTCAGTTTTATGATAAAGCATCGGATATGGGTTGGGGACGTAATGACAACGTTACTGCTTTGCAATCGTTCTGTATGCCAAATGAAATTAGTGGTTGGGGAGGTTATATTAATGCTACCAAAGTACTTTATAATTCTTTTGAATCTGGTGATAAAAGAAAATTTGCAACTGTAATTGGTCCTGGAGATGTACATCCGGATCCATTATGCCAAATAAAAGATTTTCCAAATAACAATATTTATACTGATGCTCCTGCAAATACAATAAAAATGAACACAGCCGGTACAGTTGAAAAACCTTGGACTGCTGTAAGTAATGCAGGTTATTTTTGTGTGAAAACATGGAGAGATCCAGCGTTAACAGGAAATGGAAATGGAAAAATATTTGGTGGTCAAAATCTTATTCTGGCTCGTTACGGAGAATCATTGATAAGTTTAGCAGAATGTTATTTGAATTTAGGTAAAACTGCTGAAGCAATTACAACTATTAACAAGATTAGAACTAGAGCTGGTTTAGCTTCTCTTACTGCTATTACAACGACAAACATATTAGATGAATACCGTCATGAAATGGCTGGAGAATTTACCCTTTGGTATTTGTATAGAAGATCTGGAAAAGCTACTGAATATATCAAATTGAGACATAACATTACAATACCGGCTGGTAGAGAATTAATGCCATTGCCAAAATCACAAATTGATGCAAATCCAAATTTAGTGCAAAATACTAGTTACTAAATATTTTTTAAGAATAGGCTGTTCCATAAAGGCAGCCTATTTTATAAGTTGAATTAATACAGTTTATCCCCTTTTGTACAATTGAGAAAAACAACGACAGTTTTTCATTGAATGAGTTTATGATTCAATTCATTCTTAAAAGCATATGTATACGGGATAGATTAGAATAAAATAATTTGTTTTTTGAGTTTGTTTTTTAAAAGATTCCCTAATTGAGCAATTAGGGAATTTTTTTATTAAATTTTAATAGGGGTATAAATAGTTAAAAATGAAAAAACGAAAAAAAATTATAGGGCTGTTTTTTTTACTTCATTTTGTAATGTTCTCGCAATCTAAAGCAATAGTACGAGGAAGGGAACATATCTCAATTGATCGTAATTGGAAATTTGCATTTGGTCATCCATCAGATGCAAAAAAAGATTTTAATACCGGAACGGCTTATTTTTCCTATTTAGCAAAAGCAGGTTTTGGGGATGGAGCCGCTAATGCTAATTTTGATGATCGATCTTGGCGAAATTTAAATGTGCCACATGATTGGGCTGTGGAACAGGATTTTAGTAGTAAAGCCAGTTTTAGTCATGGGTTTAAAGCGATTGGAAGAAACTTTCCAAACAAAACTATTGGCTGGTATCGCAAGAAAATAACCATTCCTGAGAGTGATTTAGGACGAAGAATTTATATTGCTTTTGATGGGGTTTTTCGAAATTCAATTGTTTGGATAAATGGACATTATTTAGGAAACCAAGATAGTGGCTATTTAGGTTTTGAGTACGACATTACCGATTATATTAATTATGGAGGAGAAAATTCAATTGCAGTTCGCGTGGATGCAACCATGGAAGAAGGTTGGTTTTATGAGGGTGCAGGAATTTATCGTCATGTTTGGTTGAATAAAACAAATAATCTGCACGTTCCTGTCAATGGTACTTTTGTGCAAACAAAAACCAAAGATAATGCTACAACAATAAACGCATCAGTTTCGGTTACAAATGAAAATAAAATGTCAAAATCCTTCAAAATCCTTCAAACTGTTTTTGATGCATCAGGAAAGAAAATATCAGAAAATACGATAAACTCATGCAGTTTAAAACCTAGAGAAACAAAAGACTTTACTTCAGATATGAAGGTTCAAGATGCTACACTTTGGTCAATTGAAAATCCGTATTTATATAAAATGGTTACTTCAATTTATGAGGAAGATAAATTAGTAGATAACTACGAAACCACTTTTGGAATAAGAACAATTCGGTTTGATGCCAATGAAGGTTTTTTTCTTAATGGAAAACATCTTAAAATAAAAGGAACCAATAATCATCAAGATCATGCAGGAGTAGGGACAGCAATACCGGATGCTTTGCAAGAGTTTAGAATTAAAACCTTAAAGTCATTTGGCAGTAATGCTTACAGATGTTCTCATAATCCGCCAACACCTGAATTATTAGATATCTGTGACCGCTTAGGGATGCTTGTTATTGACGAAAATCGTCTCATGGGAAGTACTCAAACTCAATTAGGAGATGTGAAAAAGTTGATTGAACGAGATAGAAATCATCCTTCAATTATTAGTTGGAGTGTGGGAAATGAAGAGTGGGGAATTGAAAACAATAGTGTTGGAGCCAGAATTGCAAGTACGATGCAGTCTTATGTTAAATCAATTGATTCGACCAGATATGTAACTGCAGCATTTAGTGGAGGAATAGGTAGTGATGGAATTACGACTGTTATGGATTTGTTAGGAATCAATTATATCGTGAATAAAAGTACTGACGAACAACACAAATTATTTCCCAATCAATTTATTTGGGGAACCGAAGAAGGAAGTACTAATGCAACTCGTGGCGAGTATTATAGGGACAATAAAAAAAACATTATGCCAGCTTATGATAAAGCGCCAAGCAGTAGTTTTATTAGTATAGAACAAGGCTGGAAACACTATAATTCACGTTCTTACTTAGCGGGAATGTTTATCTGGACCGGTTTTGATTATCGTGGAGAACCAACTCCTTTTCAGTATCCTTCTGTAGGGTCCTATTTTGGTATGGTAGACCAATGTGGTTTTTATAAAGACACTGCCTGGTATTTAAAAGCATGGTGGCAAGACGAACCAGTTTTACATCTTTTACCGCATTGGAATTGGTCTGGAAAAGAAAATCAAGACATAGAAGTTTGGGCGTACAGTAATTGTGACGAAGTAGAACTTTTTTTAAACAAAAAAAGTTTAGGTAAAAAAACAGTTGAAAAAGACGGCCATTTAGGGTGGAATGTAAAATATAATCCAGGAACTCTGGAAGCTGTTGGGTATAAAAACGGTAAAAAAAATCTAATCGATGTTGTAAAAACAACAGGAGTTGCCGCCAGTTTAAAACTAGAATCGGATAAAATTGTTCTTGACGCCAATAAAAATGATGTGGCTGTAATCAAGGTAAGTACACAGGACAAGAAAGGATTGCAAGTTCCTATTGCAGATGATGAAGTAACTTTTTCTATCACTGGACCTGCAGAAATAATTGGTGTTGGAAACGGAAATCCTACGTCATTAGAAGCAGATAAATTTTTAGAAACGATTACAGTTTTGAATATTGAAAATCTTAAAGAGAAAGAAGTTGAAAGTATTAGTTCATTAGAACAAACAAAAGATAACATCGCGATTGTTTCATGGGAAAATGCTTTTAGAGAGGAGAAGGATAGTGTTTTTGGAAAAAAAGTAAAAGCAATCTTGTATAGAACTGATTTTGAATTGTCCTCAAATTATAAGGAATCAATAATTACATTCTTTTATAATAGTTTGGGAAAACAGCAATCTATTTTTATTAATGGTAAACAAATAGCAAATACAATTCCTGAAAATAAAAATGGAGACACATTTGTCTTGGACAAAACAATGCTGCGTTCAGGTAAAAATACCATTGCAATTCTTACCGAGCCATTATTAAAAGTAAAACCATGGGATGTGATAAATCAAAATGCTGGTTCTATTCAAATTCTTACTTCGGCAGAACAATATAAGCGCAAATTATTTAATGGTTTGGCTCAAGTAATTATTCAAACTATAGGAAAAGCAGGAGAAGTTAAACTTACTGCTACTTCAAAAGGATTAAAACAAGCAGTCATTTCTATTAAAACAATTAAATAACACTACTTAAGATGAAAAAAACAACAATAAGTTTTCTATTATTACTTTTCACTTTTATAGGCTTTAGCCAAGGAAATAAAGTTACTCAAACAGGTGGAAAATTCGATGGTCTTGCCATGACTCCGCCTATGGGATGGAATTCCTGGAATACTTTCGAAACCAATATTGATGAAAAACTAATCAAGGAAACGGCAGATATTATGGTGACTTCGGGAATGGAAGCAGCTGGTTACAATTACATAGTTCTTGATGATGGCTGGATGGCCAAAGAACGAGATAAAAACGGTAATCTTGTTGCTGATCCGGTAAAATTTCCAAGTGGTATAAAAGCATTGATTGATTATGTTCACTCGAAAGGATTGAAATTTGGATTGTACAACTGTGCAGGCACCAGCACGTGTGCCGGATATCCTGGAACTCGCGGATATGAATACCAGGATGCTAGATTTTATGCGAGTTTAGAGATTGATTTTCTAAAATACGATTGGTGTAATACAGCAGGAATAAATGCTTCGGAAGCTTACGCTACTATGAGTAACGCGCTTAAAACTGCGGGTAAACCTATTGTTTTTAGCCTTTGCGAATGGGGAGATAACAAGCCATGGGATTGGGGAAAGCCAATTGGGAATCTCTGGCGAATTTCAGGAGATATTTATCCTTGTTTTGATTGTGAGTTCCACCACGAAGAAGGAAATTGGTCGTCATGGGGATTTATGAAAATTATCGAAATGCGCAAGGACATTCGTAAGTTTTCCGGTCCAGATCATTGGAATGATTTTGACATGCTCGAAGTGGGTGATGGAATGACAAATACGGAAGACAAAGCTCATTTTACAATGTGGTCGATGATGGCTTCACCGCTTATTGCAGGAAATGATTTCAGAAAAATGTCAAAAGAAACATTGGCTATTTTAACTAACAAGGAATTGATTGCAGTGAACCAAGATAAATTAGGGATTCAAGGATTTAAATATTCAGCAGCAGATGGAATGGAAGTTTGGGTAAAACCGCTATCCGATGGTAATTGGGCAATCACTTTTGTAAACAGAAGCGATGTTACTAAAAAAGTAAATTTCGATTGGAAAAAACAACTCATAAAAGATACCGATTTTAATTTAGAAGCAAATTTTAATACCACTTCCTATAAAATTAAAAACCTTTGGAAAAACAAAGAAGTGGGAAATACTAAAAAAGCTTTTATTGCTAATTTAGCATCACACGATGTAATTACTTTGAAATTAATTAAAATATAAATATGAATGTAAAGTCAAAAAATATAATATTATTGTTTTTGTTTTGTTGCTATTTTTCCAATGCTCAATTTGTAAAGCATCATGGACAATTGCAAGTTGTGGGAGTACAATTAGTAGATAAAAATGGAGAAGCTGTCGTGCTTCGCGGTCTGAGTTTTGGCTGGCATAGTTTCTGGCCTAGATTCTATAATGAACGAGCCGTAAATTGGTTGAAAAAAGATTTCAAATGCAATGTAGTCCGAGCTGCAATGGGTATTGAAATAGGAGACAGACCTTATATAAAAGAACCTGTTTTTTCAAAAGAAAAAATAGAAGCAGTTATAAATGGCGCTATCAAATCTGGGATTTATGTGATTATAGATTGGCACAGTCATAACATTAATCTCAAGGAATCGAAGGAGTTTTTTGCAGAAATATCAAAGAAATACGGTAAATACCCCAATGTGATATATGAAGTTTACAATGAACCTGATTATGAAACTTGGGAGGAAGTAAAAAGCTATTCCGAAGAAGTGATCAAAGTAATCAGGGAGAATGACCCCGATAATATTATTCTTGTGGGTTGTCCGCATTGGGATCAGGATATTCATCTTCCTGCTGCAAATCCTATAAAGGGCTATGATAATCTAATGTACACGATGCATTTTTATGCAGGAACACATGGAAAATGGTTGCGTGACAGAACTGATGAAGCTATAAAAAGCGGATTGCCGGTCTTTGTCTCTGAATCTGCGGGAATGGAAGCTACTGGTGACGGGCCTTTGAATTATGTATCTTGGCAAGAATATATTGATTGGATGGAAGCCAGGAAATTGAGTTGGATTACTTGGTCTGTTTCTGATAAAGAGGAAAGTTGTTCTATTCTAAAAAAATCAGCTAATTCTGAAGGTAATTGGAAAGAGGATGATCTTAAAGAATCAGGAATAAAGGTTCGGGAACTTTTGCGAAAATACGCTATCAAAAAATAATTCAATAAAACTCTGAACGCAAGTTTGGAGTTTTTTTTACTATTTCTGTGAAATTTTAATTGTTTATTGTTTTAATGTTATAGCCTTAAAATAAGTAAATTAGGTGTTTTGTTTTAATTTTTTTATTAAAAAATAAAATTTTTAAGTCATTTATTTAATAATATAGGTAGGGTTTTTTTCTATAAGGTTGTTTTGTTTATGTGCTAAAAATCGGTATAATTTTCATTCTATTTTTAAGCGATTTTTAAGCTAAAATAAAATTCAAAAGCAAACGGTTTGATTAGATTTGGTGAAATTATATTGATTTTAAAATAACATGATTTTACTTATAGATGGTGATTTGAAATGTTATTAGAGAAATTGAGTTTTAATTATAAAAATTAAGTAATAGTATTAAATTATAAAAATTAAATTATGAATAGGAAAGAGTTTTTTGCAAGAGTAGGATTTGGAGCAGCTGCCGTTTTATTACCAGCTTGTGTAGCCGGATTAGCAACAAGTTGTTCCAGTGATGGAACATCTTCAGCACCGCCGTCTGGTGTAGATTTCACTGTGGATGTGAGTTCAGGAACTTTGGCTACCAATGGTGGATTTATGGTTTCACAAGGAATTGTCATCGCCAAAACATTAGCAGGAGATTTTATTGCGGTTTCAGCGGCATGCACGCATGAGGGAACAAGCGTAAATTATAATTCATCAGGAAATAAATTTGTTTGCCCTAATCATGGTGCACAATTTAGTAGTACAGGAGCTGTAACTTTAGGTCCGGCAACCCGCAGTTTGACTCAGTATAAAACTGCATTAAGTGGAAGCACGCTAAGAATTTATGCTTAATCACTTCAGGGTTATCGACAATCGAAATTTTTTAGCTTTCGAATAAAATAATTAAGGAATTAACAATCATTTAAATAAAAGAATGAGTAAAAAAGTAAAAATAATTTTTGTTTCTCTGATTGTAATTGTTGCCGTTGGAATATTTGGTTATAATTATGTGATGCACGGAGGGGAAAGAAATTTAACTACAGAAAAGACAGATTTTACCGTTACAGCTGCAAATATTACAGCTGAATTTACAAACGATATTGAAGTGTCAAATAAAAAATACTTAGAAAAAGCAGTAGCAATTACAGGAACAATTACTAGTGTGAAAGCAATGGAGGTTATAATTGACAATACTATTGTTTGTAACTTAAAAAAACTCGATTCTTCACTCAAAAAAGGTCAAACAGTAACCGTAAAAGGCAGATTTGTTGGCTATGATGATCTAATGGGAGAATTAAAACTGGATCAATGTTTTGTAATAATTAATAATTAAATTAAATAAGAATGAAAAACTTTTTAGGTTTTGTGTTTATGTTTTTTATGGTTGGACAGGTCTTTGCTCAAGATGATTTATTAAATCAGTTAGACACTGTTAATTCAAAAGAAAAGCAAATTGAAACGTCAGCTTTCAAAGGGTTACAAATAGTCAACATGCAATCGACAAAATTACCTACAAAAGGAGAATGGTATATGGTTGTTTCGCACCGTTTTGGAGATTTGACTAAAGGGCTGGATAATTTTTTTGGATTGGATAATGCCTATACAAAAATTGGTGGAATCTATGGTGCCACAGATTGGTTGTCATTAGGTTTTTCAAGACAAACATACAATAAAACCTATGAGTTAACGGCAAAATATAAATTGGCAAATCAACAAATAAATGGTTTTCCTGTAACTATTGTTGGCTACAATACGATGGATGTTAATAGTGCTTTGAAAACGGCTCAATATCCTTATTTAAAATTTAATAATCGATTGGCTTTTACAACTCAAATACTAGTTTCCAGAAAGTTTTCTGATAAGTTTTCATTAGAAATGGCGCCAATTTATGTTCATAAAAACTTATATGAAGGAGGATTAGAACAAAAAGATCTTTTGCTGGCAGGTGTTGGTGCAAGATATAAAATTGCCAAAAGATTGAGTGTGAATCTTGAATATGCAGCACGAGTAAATATGCCGGAAAACTTTGTGTCCCCTTATCATAATCCACTTTCAGTAGGTCTTGATATTGAAACTGGAGGTCACGTTTTTCAACTGGTTTTCTCCAATAGCCAGCCTATGAATGATGTTGCTGTATTTTCTAATACATCGGGAAATTGGAACGGTGGAAGTATTTATTTTGGATTTAATATGTACCGAGTTTTTTAAAGATTAAAAAAATAAAATATGAAAAAGATAAAAATATTTTTAATGATTATTGGTACTGTATTTGTTGTTTCATGCGAGTCGAATACCTATGATCAGATTTCAGTTCCGGTTACTAATCCAACCTATGTTACAAATGTAAAACCTGTGATTACAGCAAATTGTACGGGTTGCCATAATTCAGGCGGGCAATTTCCTAATTTAGGGACATATGACCAGTTAAAAACGGCTATTGTAAGCGGAAAGGTTATATGTAAAATAGATGGTACATGCGGATCTATAATGCCTACAGGGGGTAAAATGCCACAAGGAACAATAGATATGATTAAGTTATGGACCGCTAACGGTTTTATAAATCAATAAAAATTATGAAAAAAATAGCATTTTTAGGATTGTTGGTTTTTGTAGGAAATGTGATGTTTTCTCAAAAAGTAATGACGCGTACAGGAGAAATAAAATTTGAAGCTTCAATGCCTGCTTTTGAAGAAATAGCCGCCAAAAATAATACTGTATCGTGTATTCTTGATGAATCTACAGGAGATTTTGTGGCATTGGCTTTGGTGAAAGCATTTAAGTTCAAAGCTCCTTTGATGGAAGAGCATTTTAATGAAAATTATATTGAATCCTCTAAATTTCCTAAGTCAACCTTTAAAGGGAAAATTTTAAATTTTGATGCTTCAAAATTGTCTTCAGCAAAAACTGTATATGATTTAGAAGGAGATTTAACTTTGCACGGTGTTACTAAGAAAATTAAAACTAAAATTACTTTAGTTGGAACTGCAGATAAAGTTAATGCTACAAGTAATTTTTTAGTTAAACCACAGGATTACAATATTGAAATTCCTAGTCTGGTAAAAAATAAAATTGCTGAAAACGTTAAAATTGTAATTAATTTTATACTCCAACCGAAATAGAGGTAATATATGAAAAAAAACTCCAAACGCAAGTTTGGAGTTTTTTTATGTCTTAAAATAGATGAGCTAAACTACATATTCATCAGCGATACTTAGTGCTTGAGAAATAATAGCTAAACCTTCGTCAATTTGTTCTTCATTTATCATTAAAGGTGGTGCAATAAAAATATAACCCCAACGTACAAAGGTATACAATCCTAATTCTCTTAATTTGGCGCCCACTTTATTCATCACTTCCATTTCGGCAGCATTAGCATTGAAAGGAGCCATCAATTGGTAAGGCTCTTTACTTTTTACAACATCTAAGCAGCCCAATAATCCTTTGTTTCTAAAATCACCTATTGAAGGATGTTTTTCACGCATTTCGTTGATGCGTTTCTCCATGTAAGCCCCCATTTTTATTGTATTTCCTATCAAGTTGTCGCTTTCGTAAATGTTGACTACTGCCAGTGAAGCCGCCAAAGAAACCGGATGTGAATTATAAGTCAATCCCAACCATAAAGGTGAATCATCGAATTTTGCAGCAATTTTATCCGAAACCATTAAACAACCTAACGGAAGGTAAGAGGAAGTCAACCCTTTTGCCATACAAATCATATCGGGCACAATATCACTATGTTCAAACCCAAACCATTTTCCGGTTCTGCCAAAACCACTCATTACTTCGTCAGCAATAAATAGAATTTCGTATTTTTCGCATAAGGCTTTAATACCTTTTAAATATCCTTTTGGATAATGAAGACAACCCGAAGATCCACTTTCTCCTTCAAAAATAAAGGCAGCAATGGTATGACCACCTTCATAACGGATGATTCTTTCTGCAGAATCCAAGCTCCATTTTAATCTCGTTTCTTCATCCTGATCACTTAAGCCATAAAAATCATAAGGATCGTCAAGATGAAAGATATTAGTAGATTGTTGCGCATCCGTATATTGTTTTCTGGGATCACCTCCAACAGTCATACTTGCGGATGAATTTCCGTGAAAGCCTCTGTATCTACCAAATATTTTATGTTTTCCAGTATATAAACGGGCTAGTTTTATGGCATTTTCAATAGATGAAGCACCACAAAGTGTAAAAAAAGCTTTGTTTAAATCTCCTGGACAAATGGACGCTAATTTTTTAGCCAATAGGGCTCGGATTTCGGTGGTACAAGAAGGCGTTACATAACTCACTTTTTGCATTTGTTCGACAACAGCATCCGTAACTCGCTGGTCGCCATGACCTATATTCACCGACATTAATCCGCTGGAGAAATCGATAATTTTTTTACCGCCTGTTTCATATAAATAAACACCTTCAGCTCTTTCTATCGGAATTGGATTTACATTTTTTTGGGCAACCCAAGTAAACAAGCTGTATTGTTTACTATCACTTATTATTTGGTCTTTAGTCAACATGCTCTTATTTATATAGTTTTAGTTTATTTTACAACAAGGTCATAGCTGTATAGATATTCGTCTCTTTTGAATCCCATTTTGTGATAGAGTCCTTGTGCTGTGATATTATTTTTTGCTGTTCTCAATCGAATTAAATCGGAGCCTAATTCTTTTGCCAAAGCAACAGTTTCTAAAATTAATTGTTCTCCAATTCCTTGTTTTCGAATAGTAGAATCGACAAATAAATCATTTAAAATCAGTATTTTATTCAATGCCAAAGAAGAAAATGTAACATAAATTAACGTAAATCCTATGGCTTTTTCTTTGTTATTTTTATCAAAAGCTAAAAAAATAATAGCTTCATTATTCTCTAATCGTTCTTTTAAATATGCTTTGTGTTTTTCATAATCAGATTTCTTTTTATAGAAAACCAAATACTGGTCAAACAAAGGTGTCAATTGATCTAAATCTTTTAGAGTAGCTTTTCGTATCATAATTGGTTATTTTTAGTTAGTTTGAATATTAAAAATACAAATTATTGTTTAATTTTTGCATTACTCTCTATTGGTTAGTTCAAAAAGTTTCTAAATAGGAAGATTTAACTCATCCAGTTTGTGCCTGCTTCAGGGTTCCATTTGGTAGTTGTCTTCTTTTCTTTGGTAAAAAAACCAACGGAACTTTTCCCGGTAATATCTCCTGAACCAAATCTTGATTCATTCCAGCCACCAAAACCAAAAGGTTCTCGGGGAACAGGAACACCAATATTTACTCCACACATTCCAGCCGAAGCATTTTCAGTTACATAATTGGCCAGACCACCGCTTTGTGTAAACACGGAACACGCATTTCCATAAGGGTTGGCGTTTTCAATTGCTAAAGCTTCGTCAATCGTATTAACGCGAACAATGGTTAGCACTGGTCCAAAGATTTCTTCTTTGGCAACTTTCATATCGGCAGTCGCGTAATCTATAATAGTTGGTCCAACATAAAAACCATTTTCTTTTCCGGGAACAATAACGTTTCGACCATCCAAAATGATTTTGGCACCCTGTTCTTCGGCTTCAGTAATATAAGACTCAATTCTTTCTTTGGCTGCTTTTGAAATTACAGCGCCCAATGTTGTGCCACATTGAATTTTATTGGCATCATCAATTAATTTGTCTAAAATACCATCGCAATTTCCAACAGCTATTAAAGTAGCCGCTGCCATACATCGTTGTCCCGCGCAACCACTCATCGAAGCTACAATATTAGAAGAAGCCATGTCAGGATGTGCATCTGGAAGCAAAATGATATGATTTTTTGCTCCGCCTAGAGCTAAAACTTGTTTCAAATTATGACTGGCTCTTTGATATACTATTTTTGCCACTTTTGTCGAACCTACAAAGGTGATGGCTTTAATATCGGGATGGTCGCAAAGATTTTCAACTGTAGATTGTGTGCCATTGATTATATTGAATAAACCATCTGGAAGACCAGCTTCTTTCAATAGTTTTGCAGTGTATTGGCTGCTGATTGGCACTGCTTCGGATGGTTTCAAAATAAAAGCGTTCCCTAATGCAATAGCATTTACAATAGTCCAATGTGGAACCATAGTTGGGAAATTAAAAGGAACAATCGAAGCCACAATCCCTAATGGCAATTTGGTAGAAGAACAATAAACTCCTTTACTGACTTCCATATTCTCACCATTTACAAATTGTGGAAGTGAACAGGCAAATTCTGTCAGTTCAATTGCTTTGTCAATTTCAGCTTTAGCTTCCCCATGAATTTTTCCATTTTCACGATAAATAATTTCGGTTAGTTCACTACTGTTTTGTTCTAGTAATTGTTTGTATTTATAGAAAACTTGCACACGTTCTTTTAAGGTAACTTTTTGCCAGGCTTTTTGTGCTTTTTGAGCAAAACTGATAATTTCATTCAAATCTTCCATAGTGGATTCATTGAAAGTAGTTAATTCATTACCGTCTAAAGGGGATATAACAGTATGAATTTTGCTGGAGCTTCCGGGTTTAAACTCCCCATTTATAAAGTTTTTTACTTCATTAAATACCATAACTATACTTTTTTAAGTTTTTCAAATATACACTTTTTAATAAAAATACAATAATATTTTTTGCTTAAATCAAAAATATTGTTAGATTTACAAAATAATTGCTTCATGATTAATTTATTTACAAAACGAAATAAAATTAGTTTAAGCAAAAAAGTTTAAAACTAACCAGTTTAAATTATTCTATTAACCAAAAACAAAATCAATGAAATCAATCTCAACTATTATTGGAATCGCCTTATTATTTCTGGCAGGACTTTGTTATTTTATCAATTGGCATGCTTTAGTTCCTGCATTTACTGTATTAGGAATAGCTATTATGACAAGAAAAGCATTAGAACCTTTAATTATAGGTTGTGCAGTAGGATTTGTTTTATTAGCAATGCAAGGTGGTTCCAAAGAATTTTTTCCTGAAGGTCAAGGAATGATTTTTCCACTTAATATGTTTGATGGTATGTTTTCATCCATTTCCAGAGATGCTCACGATCAAGGATTAATTTGGGTAATTTTAGTTTGCATATTATATGGTGCATTTGTGCAATTATTAGTTGCTTCAGGCGGAATAAATGCTGTGGGGAAATATTCTGAGAATCACGTTAAAAACAAAAAACAGTCTTTAATTATGACTTATTTTTTAAGTTTTTTCTTTTTTTTGGATGACTATTTAAGTGCGCTGTCTATTGGTAATACGATGAGACCCATTACAGATAAATTTGGTGTTTCAAGAGAGAAATTAGCATTGGTTTTGAGTTTTGTTTGTGTGCCGTTGACTATAATATTTCCTATTTCGACATGGACTATTTTTTATGGAACTCAAATAGCATCTATTGAAGGTGGTGTATTAAACAGTGCAGGAAAAGTGATAACAAGTCCTATTGAGGCTTTTTTAGGTACAATTCCTTATAATTTTTCGGCTTGGATTTCTTTAATTCTTGGAGCGTTGGTTGTTTTTCAATTAATTCCGGATTCGAAAGCAATAAAAGAAGCTGAAGCAAGTGTGAAAGTAATTGATGCTGATGTAGTAAAAGTTAAGAAAAAACCAGCGAAAGAAGGCAAATTGGTATATTTTATTTTGCCTTTAGTTATTTTAATTTGGTGTACCATTTTTCCTTATCCATATGATGCGGAATATTGGGGTAGTGTAACTTTTTCTTCTGAATCAATTTTCAGTAGTATTGATGCCCTTCGTGGGATAGCAACAGCTTGTGTATTTACTTACTTGTTTTACTTATTATTGGGAGTGATTAAATTCAATAAAATATCAAACAACTTCGTAAAAGGGATGGAATCAATCACTTTTGTGTTGGTAGTTTTAGGAATGACTTATTTATTAAAAGATGTTCAAAACGGATTGGGTTTTAATGAATTTGTAGCAGCGAAATTGCAAGGAATTAGCTGGTTAAATAGTGCGACACTTCCTTTTGTTGTTTTTGCATTAGTAGCATGGATTTGTTGGGCAACTGGTTCAAACTGGGGGATATATGCGATTTTGGTGCCAACTACTGCTATTTTATCTCGTTCACTTGGAGCAGATTTTTGGTTGACACAAGGGGCGCTGGCATCTGGAACTGTTTGGGGCGCGGCAGCTTGTTTCTTCTCTGATAATAGAGTGCTTACAGCGCAATCTTGTAAAATAGATATGATGAAACATGGTATTTCACAATTTCCATATCAGTTAGTAATATTTGGAGTGTCATCAATCTTATATTTAATAGCCGGATATGTAATTTAAAAGTAAAATTATGATATGCAAAAGTATTTTTGAAAATCAATTTATAATTCGGAATGCTACATTAGATGATGTCATTCAGATGGAGTATGTACAATCACAATGTTATCCAACTTTGCACGAATCAGAAATATTGAATAGAAATCATTTTGCTAATCATATAAAAATATTTCCAAAAGGTCAAATTGTAGTGGAAAAAGAAGGGGTAATTGTAGCGTCAGCAAGTACTTTTCGATGTGATTTCCCAGAACATGACAGTACTTTTTTGGAAGAAACAGATAATTTGTGGCTTACTAATGTTCAAATACCGGATGGAGATTGGATGTATGGCATTGATATGGGTGTGTTGCCGGAATACAGAGGTTTAGGCCTTTCTAAAGAACTGTATAAAGCGCGGCATGAAGTGTGTAAAAACCTTGGAATCAAAGGGCAGATTATTGCGGGAATGACCATTGGTTACGGGAAAGTAAAAGACAAAATGACCATTGCAGAATATTGTGAAGCATTGGAGAAAAAAGAATTTACTGACCCAACCATTACACCGCAAAGAAATGCCGGTTTTAAATGGATTAGGCCTTTATATAATTATATCAATGATCCAGAAGCAGGATATGCAAGTATTTTAATGTACTATCCGGTTGATGAAAATTATAGTTTATAATTTTTCTTTTTGAAAAAAGTGGGGGAATAAAGTTGAAATAAAAAATAAAAAAAATAAAATAAAAAAAATGGGAACTCAAATTAAAAAAGTATCAGAAATTCCTGGACCAAAAAGCAAAGAAATGTTAGCTAGAAGAGCAGCTGCTTTACCTGCTGGTTTAGGAAAATCTACCGAAGTGGTTGTTGAAAAGGCTGAAGGTGCTCTAGTATGGGATGTAGATGGAAACCAATTGATTGATTTTGCCGGAGGAATAGGGATGGTAAATTTGGGTCACAGACCTCAAGTAGTTGTTGATGCTATAAAAGACCAAATGGATAAATACCTGCATACCGGTGCATTAGTAACAACTTTTGAACCTTATTTAGAATTTGCAGAATTACTTAACAAAATTACTCCGGGAGATTTTCCTAAGAAAACTTTGTTGGCTTGTTCAGGATCTGAGGCGGTAGAAAATGCAGTGCAAATTGCACGATATTATACAAAACGTCCTGCTGTTATTTGTTTTGAAGGGGCTTATCACGGTAGAACTTTACTAACTTTAAGTTTAACCAGTAAATATGCTTTGTTCAAAAAAGGATTTGGTAGTTACGCTCAGGATATTTACCGTTTTCATTCTCCAAATGTATATCGCAAACCAGATAATTTCACGGAAGAAGAATATATTGATTTTTGTATCGAACGTTTCGATCAGAATTTAATTTCGCATGTTGACCCTTCATCGGTTGCAGCGATTATTATCGAACCAGTTCAAGGTGAAGGTGGTTTCATTCCTGTACCAAAGCGTTTCTTGGAAAAAATTAGAAAAGTTTGTGATGAACACGGTATCGTTTTTATTGCTGATGAGGTTCAGGCCGGAGCAGGAAGAACGGGGAAATTCCTTTCTATCGAGCACAGTGGAGTGATTCCGGATATGGTAACGATGGCAAAATCGATAGGTTCAGGATTGCCTATTAGCGCGGTAACAGGTAGAGCTGATATCATGGATGCACCACATTTAGGAGGTGTTGGAGGAACGTATTCCGGAAGTCCAATTGCTGTAGTGGCTGCACTTGAAACCGTTAAACAAATTAATACTCCAGAATTTTTAGCAAAATCAGTTCATGTGGGAGATGCCATCAGAACAAGATTGAATACAATGGCAGATAAATTTTCTTGTATTGGTGATGTTCGTGGAATTGGGGCAATGCTGGTAGTTGAATTTGTAAAAGATAAAAAAACCAAAGAACCTGATATGGATTTTGCTATGGCAGTAATCAAAAAATCAGTTGCTAATGGATTGATACTAATAAGAGCAGGATTGTACACCAATTGTATTCGTTTTTTACCTCCAATTGTTATCACTGACGAACAATTGCATGAAGGATTGGATGTAATTGAAAATGCAATCGAAGAAGTGTTGAACGAAAGAAAATAAATTTGACGAAAGTCTTAAAGTTGAAAGTCATAGAGACTTATTTCAACATTGAGATTTTATGATAGTAGACTTATGACATTTAAACTGATATATAATGCTAATATTATTACTATGGATTCTGCTTGTGCAAAAGCGGATTCCATGGTAATTAATCATTTGGGAAAAATTGAAGCTATTGGAGCTGAAACTGAATTGCGAAATCAATTTGGTTCTTTTTCCAATGAATTTAATTTTAATGGAAAAGCGGTTGTTCCAGGTTTGAATGATGCGCACATTCATGTATGGAAAATTGGACATCTTCGTACCTATATGTTGGATGTTCGGGGTGTGAAATCGATAGTGGAATTCAAAAGATTATTAAAAGAATTTGCCGAGAAAAACCCTAATTCCGAATGGATTATGGCTCGTGGAATTAATGAAATGGTACTCGAAGAAAAACGATTGCCAACCAAAGAAGATTTGGACGAAATTATTTCTGACAGACCGGTTTTTGTAATTAGAACTTGTGCTCATATTGGAATTGCCAATTCAAAAGCCATAGCAATTTCAGAAGTTGATGAAGCTACTGAAGTTCCTTTTGGAGGAGAGATTCGCAAAAACCAAGATGGAAGTCTGCAAGGTATTTTTACCGAAAGAGCTTTAGGATTAATCATGAATAATATTCCACCATTTACTTTCGAAGAATATAAAAATATGATTCTGGAAGCGCATAAGTATCTGTTGAGTTTGGGAATTACTAGCGCGACGGATCCGGCTGCAAATGAAGAATTATTGGCGGCTTATATTAGATTGGACAAAGAAGGATTATTGAAAGTGAGAATGAATGTTTTTCCGCTTCGAATTCCTGATGGGAGTGACGAAATTCAGGTTTTACCGGAATTATATGAATCGGAATTTTTACAAATAAAAACGGTAAAGTTTTTCTCTGACGGCGGTTTGAGTTCGGCTACAGCAGCTTTGAATGTTCCTTATAAAAACACAGACGGTTATAAGGGGGTTTTGAGATTAGATTATGAGAAGTTTTTTCAAACAGCAAAAGAAGCCGTTACAAAAGGATTTTCGGTTGCTACACATGCAATTGGACATCAGGCAGTCGATTTGACTTTGAAAGTATATCGCGATTTATTCGAAATCAACAGTAAATTAAAACATAGAATTGAGCATGTTGGATTTTTATCCAATGAAAATATAAAAGATTTTAAGCACATGAATATGACTGCAGCAATGCAACCCATATTCATTTACGAATTGGCAAATAATTTCAAAAGTACTTTGCCAGACGAATTATTAGAGGTTGTTTATCCTTGCAAAACGGTTTTGGATAACGGAATAAATTTAGCTTTATCTACTGATGGTCCCGTGGTAAAAGAGATTAATCCTTGGGTTAATATGGAAACAGCAGTTACGAGAAAAGCGATTGACGGGTTTGTCATTGGCGAAAGTCAGAAAATAACTTTTGAGCAAGCATTACACGCCTATACTGTAGGAAGTGCGATTGCGGATAATTTAGAGAATATAAAAGGAAGTCTTTCCACATGGAAATATGCTGATTTTATTGTTTTGAATAAAAATCCATTTAAATTAGACGATGTTTCTACTGTTGAAGCCAGTGAAACTTGGGTAAATGGGGAATTAAAATATAAAAAAGAATAGAAAATTATATGTTATCAAGGTTTTTAATCCTGATAATGTTCAAAAAAAAGTAAAAATGAGTGCATTAGATGATGAATTAGATTACCAAATATTGAAACTCCTTCAAAAAGATGGCCGAATGTCGTTTACTGAAATTTCAAAGGAAATAAACGTAGCAGTGAGTACTATTAGACACCGCTATATTAATTTAATTGAAGATGGGACTTTACAAATTATTGGAAGGGTTGATCCTAATAAAATTGGTTTTAATGCGTATGCTAGTGTTTTGATTTCGGTTAAACCAAAATCATACATGAAAACCATTTTTGAGGAATTAACAAAGTTGCCTGAAATTAGTTTTTTGGCTTCTGTTTCTGGAGATTATGATATTGAAGCCAATATTATGTGTCGGGATATGGAGCATTTGAATGACTTATTAGGAGATAAAATTCATGCATTGGAAGGTGTTTTTGACACGAAAACAAATATGTATATGAAAATTCATAAATTTTCACAACCCGATTTAGAATTAGCAAAATTATCAAGTAAGCAAAATGAATAATACAGACAAATTATACGAAAGAAGAAAAAAAAGTGTTCCAAACGCTTTAGGAATTTTTAATCCATCCAGCATTCAATCTGCCAAAGGAGCCATTATTATTGATGCTGATGGTAGAGAATTGATTGATTTTGCAGGTGGAATTGGGGTAAATAACGCAGGTCACGGTGTACCTGAAATTATTGAAGCTATCAAAAATCAAGCAGATAAATTTATTCATGCTTCCTTCAATGTTTCGGTTTATGAGCAATATTTAGATTTAACGGAAAAATTGTGTGAGATTTTGCCTCATGGTGAATCTACTAAAGCAATGCTGACGTTGTCTGGTGCTGAATCAGTAGAAAATGCCATTAAAATTGCTCGTGCTGTAACGGGAAAATCAGGTATTATTTGTTACGATGGTTCTTTTCACGGTCGTACAATGATGGCAATGACTTTGACATCCAATGTAAAATATAAAGAAGGTGCCGGTCCTTATGCACCTGAAGTGTACCGTTTGGAATATCCCTATTACAAACCGAGTATGAACGCCCGTATGACTTCGGATGAATTCGATGATTTGATGATTATGAAGCTGCATAAAACTTTTTCATCAACCGTTTCAGCGAGTCAAACTGCTGCGATTATTTTAGAATTAGTGCAAGGGGAAGGTGGTTTTACTGTTGCTTCTAAAAAATATGTTCAATACTTACGTAAATTTTGTACTGAAAATAACATTTTCTTAATTTTTGATGAGGTACAATCTGGTTTTGGTCGTACCGGAAAATGGGCAGCCTACGAGCATTATGGTGTAACCCCAGATTTGTCAACTTGGGCAAAATCTATGGGTGGCGGAATGCCTATTGGAGCCGTTATTGGAAAACAGGAAATTATGGATGCTGTGAAACCAGGGCTTATAGGAGGGACCTATTTAGGGAATCCATTGAGTTGTGTGGCGTCATTGGCAAGCATCAATTACATGCAAAAAAACAACATCAATGCGGCTGGTGAAAAAGTGGGTCAAATAGTTAGAGAGAGATTCAATGAGTTGCAGGAAAAATATCCTAAAAATATTACTGATGTCCGTGGATTGGGAGCTATGCTGGCCATAGAATTTTTTAATCCAGAAACTAGAATGCCTGATGGTGATGCCACAAAAGCGATTGTCAATAAATGTTTAGAGAAAGGATTGATTGTAATCACTTCTGGAACCTATGGAAATTGCATCCGAATTTTAAGTCCATTATTTATAGAAAATGAAATTTTAGAAAGAGGCTTATCAATTTTAGAAGAATCAATAAAAGAAATACTGTCATGAGAAAGCAATATATAAATGGAGAATGGTGCGACGCAATTGATGGTGTTACTTGGGATTTACAAAGTCCAGCTACCGAAGAAATAATTGATAAAGTCCCTTTTGGAAACACTGCTGACTGTACTTTGGCAATTACAGCAGCTGATGCTGCATTCAAAGAATGGAAAAACACAACACCTTATTTTAGAGCTGAATTTCTAAAAAAAGCAGCTAATTATATGCGGGCAAATGTGGAGGCTTTCGCCAAAGAAACTTCGCTGGAAACGGGTAAACCAATGCTGGAATCAAGAGGAGAATGGCAAGTTTCTGCTAACCTTTTCGAATGGTTTGCAGAGGAAGGAAAACGCAGTTACGGACGCGTTATTCCGTCAAGTAGAATCGATAAACGTTCTATGGTTATTTATCAGCCATTAGGAGTTGTTGGTGTGATTACCGCTTGGAATTTTCCTGCCTATAATCCTGCTCGTGCCGTTGCAGCTGCTTTGGCTGCCGGATGTAGCGTGGTCATGAGAGGTTCTGAATTTACGCCTTTATCTAGTTTCAATATGGCAAAAGCATTGCACGAAGCCGGAATACCAAAAGGAGTTTTTAATTTGATTAATACTGAGCCAGTTGCTACTGGAACTGAAATGATTGAAAATCCTTTATTAAAAAAAATAAGTTTTACGGGAAGTACAAGAGTTGGAAAAATCTTGATGGATGGGGCTTCAAAAACAGCAACTAAATTATCACTTGAATTAGGGGGAAATGCTCCGGTAATTATCGAAAAAGACGTTGATGTTGAAGCAATTGCACATCAATCATTGGTTGCCAAATTGCGAAATTGCGGTCAGGTTTGTGTAGCTCCACAACGCTTTTATGTTCATTCCTCTATTTTTGACCAATTTGTTTCGATTGTAAAAGAAGATATTTCACAATTGAAAACAGGAGTTAATGGTGGTGATATTGATTTTGTTGGACCATTAATTAATAAAAAACAACAGGAACATTCTTTGGAAATGATTGAAAAAGCAAAAAGCGAAGGAGCAATTGTTCACATTGGAGGAGAAACTGCTCAAAAAGGATTTTTTGTTCATCCGGCTTTGATTGAAGCAAGACAGAATCACGATTTTATTAAGACAGAAGTTTTTGGTCCCTTGATGATTGTCATCCCTTTCGAAACGAAAGAAGAGGTTCTGGAATGGGCAAATGACACCGAATATGGTTTGGCTTCTTATGTATTTACAAATCACATTAAAACAGCCAATTTCTATGCTGAAAATCTAGAATTTGGAATGGTAGGAGTCAATGAATGGGCTGCTCACGGTACTGAATTGCCCTTTGTTGGAATAAAAAGTAGCGGAATAGGACACGAGTCTGGTTCAGAAGGATTAAAAGAATACATGGAATTGAAGCTAATTAGTTACGGTAACATGTCGTAAGATTTTTGATTGAAGAGTAACGATTTATGATTGCAGATTGTAAATTCATTTATGTCATCTCGAGCGCAGTCGAGAGAAGTGTACCAATTGACAACAATATTTAATAGATAGTATGAAAAAAGAAATTTTAGGTAAATACACGTTGCAAACGCCTTTGCCGGAACATGCAAAACAGCAAGCGGAATTACAAGAAATTGTTTTCCCTACTTTGTCTGCTGAAGAACTGATTACGGAAGAAAAATACAAAAGACATTTGGAGATTTTTCCAGAGGGACAATTTATTGTTTTGGATGGTGATAAGGTAATAGCTTCTTGTACGACTTTGCGTCAAAATTACCACAAAGGACACCATACTTTTTTGGAAATTTCAGATGATTTATGGTTGGGAACACACGATCCTAAAGCCGATTGGATTTATGGGTTGGATGTTTCTGTTCATCCGGATTATCAAGGGAAAGGTATTGGAAGAGAAATTTACAATGCCCGTCAGGACGTGGCTAAAGCGTTAGGTTGCAAAGGGCAAATGACAGCGGGAATGCCTATTGGTTATGACAAAGTAAAAGATCAAATGACTATTGCTGAATATTGTGACAAGCTGATAAAGGGTGAAATTATCGACCCAACAGTTACGGCTCAAACTAAATGCGGATTCATTTTGGTAGAGCCATTATTTGATTATTTAGATGATCCCCGAAGCGGAAATTGTTCGGTTTTGATGTATTGGCCTTTGGACCCAAATACAAAATTAAGCGAAAGTCATTAAAAAGTAATCAGTGTTCAGTCGTAATGGAGTTCTGTCAAGGAACTTTAAACGTGCAACATTAAACTTTAAATAAAAAAACAAAATGATATTCAAATCAATAAATCCATTTTCAAGAGAAATTATTGCAGAACACGAAGTGTTGACAACTGCGCAATTGAATCAGAAATTGGAACTGTCAGAAAGAGCTTTTAAAAATTGGCGAAATACGTCTTTTCAGGAAAGAGCTGATAAAATGAAGAATCTAGCTAACATTCTGAGAGCAAAAAAGGATGAGTTAGGTTTGTTGATTACTAATGAAATGGGTAAAATTTTACCCGAAGGAATTAGTGAGGTAGAAAAATCAGCAGGAAATTGCGACTTCTACGCAGATAATGCAGAGAAAATGCTGAAAGACGAAAAGTACGATACGCCTTTTACAAGTATGTCTGTATATGACCCAATGGGCGCTGTTTTTGCAATTATGCCGTGGAATTATCCATTTTGGCAAGTATTGCGTTATGCGGCACCAGCAATTATGGGTGGTAATGTAACGCTTTTAAAACATGCCCCTAATGTGATTGGTTGTGCTAAAGCTATCGAAAATGCATTTTTGGAAGCTGGTTTTCCAGAAGGAGTTTTCCAACAAATAACTATAGATATTGATCTTGTAGAAAGTGTAATCGCTTCGGATATAGTATGTGGTATTTCATTAACTGGGAGTGAACTAGCAGGTTCTTCTGTTGCTTCATTGGCTGGAAAGCATATAAAAAAATCGGTTATGGAATTGGGAGGTTCAGATGCATTTATTGTTTTGGATGATGCCGATATCGAAAAAGCTGCAACTATTGCTACACAATCCAGAATGCTAAATGCAGGGCAGGCTTGTATTTGTGCCAAACGGTTTATCGTAACCGAAAAAGTAGCCGATGAATTTGCAACCCTTTTTGCCCAAAAAGTAAATGCTTTGCATCAAGGAAATCCATTGCAGGAAGGAATCAATATGGGGCCATTAGCCCGATTGGATTTGGCCGAAAAATTAAGCCATCAGTTAGAGAAATCTTTACAGCAAGGAGCAAAATTAGTGGTAGGAGGAGACCGTGAAAATTGCAATTTCCAACCAACATTAATTGATTTTGTGGATGCCAATAATATTGCTTTTCAGGAGGAAACTTTTGGTCCATTAGCAACTATAATTAGAGCTAAAGATGAAAATGACGCTATCGCTATTTCAAATAACCACAGATACGGTTTGGCATCGGCTATTTGGACAGAAGATCGTGAAAAAGCCTACCGATTGGCACGAAAAATTGAAGCTGGAAATGTTTTTGTAAACTCATTAGTACGTTCTGATTCTAGAATTCCTTTTGGAGGAATTAAAAAATCGGGATTCGGTAGAGAGTTGTCTGAAATTGGAATAAAAGAATTCATGAATATGAAATCATTGATTATAGAGTAAATTTAAATAGAATTAACTAACCCAAAACCAACCAAATATGAAAAAAGTAGTAATCATTTTAGCGTTAATGCTAAGCAGTACAGTGATATTTGCTCAAGATGCGCCCGTTGTTGCGACTGTGGCTGAACCTGAAGCACCAGAACCTAAATTTACAGCCGCTGTTGATGTGGTGTATCCATACTTATGGAGAGGAATCAAATATTATGGAGATAAAGTTGCTTTTCAACCTTATATGGCATATTCCATTACTGATAAATTGTCTGTAGGAGTATGGGCAACAACAAATTTTTCTAATGCTGCAGATGCTTACAATGAGTTTGATTGGAATATTGCCTATCAAGTATCTCCTGTTGTGAAAGTAATGTTGAGTGATTATTATTGGCCAGCTACTAAAAATAATCTAGATTGGGAAAGAAGCAGTTATTTTGATTATTCCGAAGGGTCAGCACAGAGTTTAGATCTTTCGGTATTATTAGATTTTTCTGAAAAAGGAGTTCCGTTAGATTTTCAATGGAACACATTTATAGGAGGTGGTGATTATAAATATGATGACAATGGGAAAAGATCAAGAGCTTTTTCTAGTTATGCTGAAATAGGATATACATATTCTTTAGAAAGTGCAGGTTTGGATATTAGACCTTTTGTTGGAGCTGTAGTTATTAATGGAGGGTACTATGGTGTTGATGCGAGTGGCAAGGCCGGATTTACTTTCTCGAATGTAGGGGTAAATGTTGCTAAAGAATTGAAAATTACAGAGAAATTTAGTTTACCGGTTTTTGTTCGATATACGAATAATGATTACGGAATTCAAAAATTTGATGCTAATGATAACCTGACTAAAACAGTTAGAAATTTCTTTTCAGCAGGTGTTACTTTTAACATTAAATAATTTATTTCTATCAGAAGGTCTGTCTTCTTTTGATAGGAAAGTTTAAAAATTATAAAAAAAAATCGCCCTGAGGCGATTTTTTTTTATTTTAGAATCTCAATTGATACACTTCATCTAAATCTTTTTCAGAACTGATATTTACTTTTAAATCAGTTACAAAACCTGAATTTAGTCCGTAAACCCATCCATGTAGCGTTAAATCTTGTCCGTTTCTCCAAGCTGCCTGAACAATAGATGTTTTGGCTAAATCAAAAACTTGCTCTTTTACGTTGATTTCAACGAAAGCATTGAAGCGTTCTGTTTCATCAGTAATTGAATTTAGATATGTATCGTGCAATCGATAAACATCTTTAATATGTCTGATCCAATTGTCAATAATACCGATGGAGTCATTTCCCATAGCAGCCTTAACACCTCCACAACCATAATGACCACATACAAGTACATGTTTTACTTTTAAAACATTAACTGCATAATCTAATACACTTAGCATATTCATATCTGAGTGTACGACCATATTAGCAATGTTTCTATGTACAAATACTTCACCAGGTTTAGCTCCGATTATTTCATTAGCAGGAACTCTACTGTCTGAACAGCCAATCCATAGTAAGGGTGGAGTTTGGCCTTTGGCTAAATCTTGAAAATAATTTGGATCTTTGGCTAACGAATTTTCAACCCATTCTTTATTGTTGTCTAATATTTTTGTATAAAAATCTTTCATTTTTTGTAGAATTAAAATTTAATTTTTTATCTATTTTTAAAATAAATGTGTTTTTCTTAAGTCTTATTTGACTAAATCTTCTGAGGCGATTTCTCTTTGAACCATTTTTCTTTTCGCAACATCGTAGTAATGTTCAAACGTAACTTTGTTAGGGATTTCTTCGCTATTTTCTAATTGATAGGCTTTTTTAAATCCTCTAAGCTTCACTTTTATATGATCCTCTTTTGCTCTGACGGTTTTAAATTCATGGATTAAATCTAAAATGTCATGCGCAATATAAACAGTGTCTGTAGCATCAATAATTACTTTTGAGTTTTCTGGGATATCATTCAAAGTAGATTTAATTGCTGCTTTATTCAAGAATGAAACTTCTTGTGCTAAATCGATATGAATGACATCTCCATCTGAATATTCTTCTTTTCTAAAATGATAAGCTCTTTTCAAGTTTCCTCTCAAAACAAATATAATACTGATGATAATTCCTAGCGCAACACCTTTTAGTAAATCGGTAAATACAACTGCTAATAAAGTAGCCATGAAAGGGACAAACTGATATTTTCCTTTTTTCCAGAAATGCACGAAGGTTGATGGTTTAGCCAATTTATATCCTACTAACAGTAAAATAGCTGCTAATGTTGCTAAAGGAATTTTATTTAAAATGAATGGGATAGTTACAACACTTACCAATAAAAATAAACCATGAATGATGGTCGACATTTTAGATTTAGCTCCTGAATTACTATTTGCAGACGTTCGTACAATTACCGACGTCAAAGGTAAACCACCTAAAAGAGCACTCACCATATTCCCAATTCCTTGCGCTTTAAGCTCTACATTGGTATCAGTATAACGTTTTTGAATATCCATTCTGTCAGCCGCTTCAATGCTTAATAATGTTTCTATAGAAGCAACAATAGCAATGGTGAAGGCAACAACCCAAACCTTAGAATTTGTAATTCCAGAAAAATTAGGGGTTACAATTATTTGTTTAAATTCATCAAGTGACGTAGGAACTGGTAACGAAACTAAATGCTCTTTGGCTATAGCCAATGAGCTTCCAGATGACATGAAAATCTCGTTCAAAACAACACCAATAATTACGGCTACAAGTGCACCGGGAACTAATTTTAATTTTTTCAAAAAAGGAACTTTATCCCAAGCGATCAATATTGCTAATGAAAGTAGTGTAATAATAATGGAACCCAATTGAATGTAATTAAAAACGGACAGTAATGCCGATAATGTATTGCTTCCTCCCAATTCAGAGAAGGCTTGATCTCCTTCAAAATCATTATCATAACCAAAAGCATGGGGCAGTTGCTTCAGAATAATAATAATTCCAATTCCGGCCAGCATTCCCTCAATTACATTGGTTGGGAAATAATTTGAAATAGTTCCAGCCTTGATAAATCCTAATACTAATTGGATTAAACCGGCAATAAAAACTGCAGTTAAAAAAACGTCGAAAGCACCTAAATCCGTGATGGCAGTTAAAACAATAGCAGTTAATCCAGCTGCTGGTCCCGAGACACTTAAGTTAGAGGTGCTTAAATATCCCACAACTATTCCGCCAATAATACCTGAAATTATCCCTGAAAATAAAGGTGCGCCTGAAGCCATTGCAATACCTAAACATAATGGAAGCGCCACCAAAAAAACCACTAAACCAGATGCGAAATCGGATTTAAGGTTAGCAAAAAGATTGATTTTTTTTGTCATAATACCTTACTGAAAATTGAATACAAAGAACTTGTTCACATTGTTATAATGTGAGAATTAGATTTTAAAATTTTAAAATCAATGTTGTATTAAACTTGGTCGGGTGGGGGAATAAATATAGAAGAAGCAATTATGTCGTGCTTAGACAAATTTTCTGATAGAATGAGGCTTGAAGTTAACTCCGATAAATTGATTATTTCATAAGCCATTTCAAAATGAAAAATTGCTTTAATCTGCTTATGTGATTGTTCTTCTTCAAAAAAACTGTAGGAAATAGAAGTATCTGTACTTTTCTCTATGGCACTAACAATTGTTGGTGTCAAAAGAAAAGCAATAAAAATAAATAATAATATTTGTGCGATTACTTTCATTGCCGCAAAATTATAATTTAACAAATGAAATCAATGTTATTTTATGAATTTTAAAACAAAATTAACATCTGCATGGTTTTTATAGAATGAGTGTTTTAATCCTTGTAACCTTTATGTTTTACTATACTATAATAATGTAGTTTTAAAAACCATAAATATAATTTAATTAGAATTGTCTTAAAAAATATGGGGGTATATTGTTTTTATTCAGCTAAAATTAGAAAATAAAGACTTTTTTGTTTCTTGTTTTTGGATGTGTGTATGAAAAAATAGGGGTATGTTCTAAAATTTACATTATCAAATTTTTAAAATAGTTGCGTAAAAATATGGAATATCCATTATTCTGTAATGATTTTCTGTTATCAATAATTCTTCTCAAAAACAGCCAAAAAAGTAATTATTAATTATTCAAGTAAAATAAAAGTTAATAAATTCGCCAAAAGAAAATGGTATTTGAGTCGTAAAACAACAGTACTTTAGATACTTTTTTTTTGATTTTTTATTTATATAAAGAGTAAAATCAAAAATATTCTAACCTATTTAAGCAGAGTAATACCAAAACAGATTAATAACTAAAACTAAATTAAACATGAAAAAAGCATTAACCATTTTAGTAATTTTACTAACGACAAGCATGATATTTGCACAAGATACACCAGCACCAGCAACAACTTTTGGAGGTTCTGCTGATATGTATTATAAATATGATTTCGCTAATTTAGCAGGTAATGGAAAAACTAGTTTTACTAATTCTCACAATTCATTTGAATTAGGAATGGCTTCTATTGAGGCATCTCATAAAATGGGTAAAGCATCTGTATTTGTAGATTTAGGTTTTGGAAACAGAGCTAAAGAATTTACATATAATGACAATGCAAGTTCATTTATGATTAAACAATTGAATTTCACTTATGAAATTACAGATAAATTTAAAGTTACTGCGGGTAGTTTTGGTACTCATATAGGGTATGAACTATTGGATGCTGTGGACAATAAAAACTACAGTATGTCATATGCGTTTACTAATGGACCATTTTTTAATACTGGTGTAAAAGCACAATATACTTCTGGTAAAGTAAGTTTTATGGCAGGGGTGACTAATCCTACTGATTTCAAAACTGCTTTAGAGGCAGGTTCTACTCAAAAAACTTTCATTGGTCAAGTTGCGTATGTTGGTGATTCAGGAAGTGTATACTTTAATGTAACTTCAGGTAGCTCAAACCCTGCAACTACAGTTAATAAAACACAATTTGATGTAGTGGCTTCTAAAAAGATTTCTGATAAATTCTCTTTAGGTTTTAATGGAACTTATGCTTTAATTAATGATGATGTAATAACTGCAAATGATGAAAAATGGTTTGCTTTAATTGGATATGCTACATATGCTCCAAAAAGCAATCTTAGTTTAGCATACAGATTAGAATATTTTGATGCAACTGATGCTGCTGTGACTCTTTCTGCACTAGGTGGGTCTAGTATTGTAGGTAATACACTTTCTTTGAATTATAAAGTTGGAAACTTAACAATTATTCCAGAGGTAAGAGTAGATCTTTCATCAGAAGATGTATTTATGGATAGTAATGCAAGTCCAACAAGTTCTAATGCGTATCTTTTACTTGGAACAACTTACAGTTTCTAATTAAAATACATAAAACAATATTTTTTTTTGCTGTCAAGATACTTTTTAAAGTATTTTGGCAGCTTTTTTTATTGGATCTAAATTGATTCTTAATGATAGTATTTAAGTGATAACTGATATGTTGTAGTAGGCTATTTGATGGAATATTAGTTATTGATAATGGTTTTTGTCAGTTCATTTGGTTTTTGATAGAAAAATTATATAGAGAACTAGAAAATTAGCATTAAAAACTGTTAGCTATACTTGACTTCAAAAGGACTACGTAGTGATAAGTTTTGTTTCGTTTAAGTCTACAAATAAAAAGAATGAACGGATGTTTTTGTAATTGTTCTATACAGTTTATTGACAGTGTTAATTAAAGATTTAGACTGCTTTAAATATTTCCTTAAATTAATATGGTAAGACAATGTAAAAGAAATGGGCTTTTTGAATCTTTCAAAAAGCCCATTTCTTTATTTCTTTTAAATTTATAAATTACTGTTTCTTATATATCGAGTAAATTATATTTCTAGTGTTTTCATCTATTATGCCATCAACTTGAGATTGAATATAATGCAATTTGAATGCTGTTATTGCTGCCGAAAGGTTTTTTGTATCGTAACCGATAATCCGTAAACCTTGTTCTACATTGAAGTCGGTTGGTGCAGTTTCTAAGATTTCATCAGACCAAATTCCAAATCCTTTTTCTGCTAAAATTTTCCATGGAAATAAAGCACTGGGGTCTTTTTTTCTAGTTGGAGCAATGTCTGAATGGCCAATGATATTTTGAGCAGGGATGTTGTAATCTTTTTTCAGTTTGGTTAAAAGTGCCAATAAACTGTTTATCTGTAATTCAGTAAAAGGCTTTGTTCCGTTATTGTCTAGTTCAATTCCTATTGACGCAGAGTTTATGTCTGTATTTTTCCCCCAAGATCCTATGCCGGCATGCCAAGCTCTTAGGTAGTCATTTAGCATTTGAACTACTTTGCCTTTGTCGGAAATTACATAATGAGAACTTACCTGTGACTCAATTTTTGTAAATGTAGTTATGGTTTGTTTCAATGAGTCCTGAGCAGTATGATGTATAATTATGAAATTAGGTTTTCGTAAATTAAAATTTACGGTACCTATCCATTCTGTATTAATTCCATTTGTTAAAGGGGTTGAGCCCATTTTTGAAATAGAATCTTTGAAAATATGTAATTGTTTTGCATAAAGAGTATCAATACTTATTGACGTCACCGGAACAGACGGCAAAGCATGTGGTTCTTTGTCTGAAATAGTTTCCTTTAATGTTTTGAGTTTTGTATCGTATACTTTCTCACTGGCTTTGTAAGGATTTGTTGAACAGGAAGTTATTAGAATAACTAAAATTAAAATTGGAAAATGTTTAGTCATGCTTTTGTTTTTCGTTTTTATTCAAAAAAATTATCTGTTCCTTTTTGATTTTTTTGGGTTTTTACTTTCTTCTTTAAAAACCTTGTATTTTTCTTTTTGATCATCATTCAATAACTCAACAACCTTTCTTTCTGTGTTTTCTGAAAGTATTTGAATGTCTTTCATTTGATCACTTTGATTGGTATCTTGTTTTAATATGACTCCTTGTTGTTTAATACTTTCTGTTAAAATGTTTGCAATAGCAATTTCTTGAAGTTCATCAAGTATAAGTGCAGGTTTTAGCCTTTCCATTACTTTTCCTACGGTTTCTTCAACTGGGACTTCTCTTGGTTTATCTGGAGTTCTATTTTGATCCATTCCGCTATTCATTCGGCCGCTTCCATAGCTATTTCGGCCATAACCACCGCCGCCATAACCATTATTTCCATATTGTGCAGAAATAGTATTAATTGATAATAACATAAATGCGGTTACTAATAAAGACGGAACAACTTTCATATTTAATATTTTAAAAAGGTTTTCAAAAACTATATTACAAATCTAAACAGGCTCACCGTATAAATCAAACTCTGTAGCCTCAATAATTTTTATCATTACAAATTCACCAGTCTTTACATAATGTTTTGAAGCATCAATCAAGACTTCATTATCGACATCCGGACTGTCAAATTCAGTACGTCCCACAAAATGACCACCTTCTTTTCTGTCAATGATACATTTGAATATTTGACCTACTTTTTCTTGGTTTAAATCCCAAGAAATTTGAGATTGTAACTCCATTATTTCATTAGCACGCTCTTGTTTTACGGCATCAGGAACATCGTCTTCTAATAAGTAAGCATGTGTGTTTTCTTCATGAGAATAAGCAAAACAACCCATTCTGTCAAATTTCATTTCTTGAACAAAATCTTTCAATATGTTGAAATCTTCCTGAGTTTCTCCTGGATAACCTACAATTAAAGTCGTACGAATTGCCATTCCTGGAACTGCTTCACGGAAATCTTTTAATAATTTTGTTGTTTTTTCTTGAGTGGTTCCGCGACGCATTGATTTCAAAATAGAATCTGAAATATGTTGCAACGGAATATCAATATAATTACAAATCTTAGGCTCGCGCTTCATGATTTCTAAAACGTCCATTGGAAATCCAGTAGGGAATGCATAGTGCAAACGAATCCATTCGATTCCTTCCACTTTTACTAAAGCTTCTAATAACTCACCAAGATTTCTCTTTTTATATAGATCTAGACCATAGTATGTCAAATCTTGAGCAATCAAAATCAATTCTTTTACCCCATTTTTAGCCAATCCTTCTGCTTCTTTTACCAGTTTCTCAATGGTTTGAGAAACGTTTTTTCCTCTCATTAACGGAATCGCACAAAAACTGCACGGTCTGTCGCAGCCTTCTGAAATTTTTAAATAGGCATAATTTTTAGGAGTTGTAGTCAATCGCTCTCCTAATAATTCATGTTTATAATCAGCTCCTAAAGCTTTTAATAATTGTGGCAACTCAGTTGTTCCAAAAAACTGATCCACATTTGGGATTTCTTTTTCTAAATCAGGTCGGTAACGTTCTGATAAACATCCTGTAACAAAAACCTTATCTACTAATCCTCGTTCTTTTTTGTCAGCATATTCTAAAATCATGTTTACTGATTCTGCCTTGGCATTATCAATAAATCCACAAGTATTAATAACAATAATATTACCTTCCTCAGCTTCTGGAGCTTCGTGAGTGACGTCTTTACCGCTTGCGCGAAGTTGCCCCATCAGGACTTCACTGTCATATACATTTTTCGAACACCCTAGGGTGATTACGTTGATTTTATTCTTTTTTAAAGACTTCGTTCTCATAACATTAGAATCCCGATAATTTGGGAATTTTGCAAAATTACAATATTTATTTTTAGGACCATAAATCTTTGTGTTTTTTATGGAGCTATTCCTGCTGTACGTTACAATCTCCCGAAAAAAACGGGAGGATTTTCACTTCCATCAGGGCTAAAAAAAACCGTCCCACAATTATGAAACGGATTTTATATAGATTTTTTTGGATTTATAATTCAAATAATAAAGTCAAAGAAACTGTATCATGAATTGAATTTATTTTGGCTCCATCCGTAAAGCCTTGGTTAAAAAATCCTTGTTGTGAATTTCTTTTTGCTGTTGAATAGGATAAATCAACTTTGGTTGAACCAAAATTATATCCTAAACCACCTGAATAACCAGTTAAATCACCAACAGTTGTTTTGTTTTTATAAGGACTTTGTTCATAACGGTATCCAGCTCTTAAGCTGAATTGCTGAATTTTGTATTCAGCACCCACTCTTACTTCATTCGTTTTATCTAAAACAGAATTCATATAGCTGTTTACATCACGGAAATAAGAATCATTTTCAGGTTTGAATTTAGTGTTGCTATAATCTTTCATGGCGTAATCAATGCTGATTAATCCTGATTTGCCAAAAACATAAGCAAAACTTCCTGTCAGTTTACTTGGTGTTTGTAGTTTATATGGTGCATAAACATTTGTAATTTGTGGATCAACAACATCATTCGTGTCAGGTAGGTTTGCAGCACTACTCACAGCAACCAATTTTTGAGAAAATTCATCACTTAAGTGATACCAAGTTGATGATTCGTAAGCCAGTCCTAAACGAACTTCATTTGTAACTTTTGCAATAGCGCCTATTTGAAATGAAAATCCAGTTCCGTAAGTGTATAATTCATTATCAAAACGCAATCGTGTAACGGTATAATCTGATGTCAATGGAGCACTATTGTCTTCATAAAAACTAGTAGATTGTCTGTAATCGGTAAAATGAGAGTTTAAATTCAATCCAATATACAGCCTGTCTTTGTATGAAGTTGCTGCATTGAAAGATAATTTTCCGTTATATCCCGTAGTGCTTGTGGTATTTTCTTGATAATAATTTCCACCTGCAGGTACATTTGAAGTGTATTCTGTGTTATTAGAATTTGTAGTAACCGGATTGATTATATATCCTTGGTATCCTAAGAAAGCTTGCTGTTTACCATTGTCTAGGCTTCCATAACTAGAATCTCTTAAGTCACTTAAAGGGACTCCATTTGCATAACTCAAAAAATAGCTGTCAACCGAGTTGGTTGGATTAGTTCCTGCCGAAAATATTGAATTATTATAATTGTTTACATTATCATAATTCACTGCTACAGAAAACTTTTTCCAATTACTGTTTGAATTCTGATTTTTAAAAACAAAAACACCTCCAGCTTGGCTTAAATCAACAGAATTATTTTTATCGGTTGTTGTTGATCCAAAATAATTAGAATTATTTTTTACGTTATAATTGCTCAATGTCGCGCCAATCTGATTGTTAGAAAAAATTGCAGAACCGGCTGGATTTACATTTAAAGATGATAAATCTCCGCCAAGTGCTCCAAAGGCGCCTCCCATAGCTCTAAAACGGGCGGTACCAGTCAAGTTGTCTTGTGAGTATCGCATTGCATCTGTTATTTCTTGTGATTGCGCAGCACTAAAAGTGAAGCCAGTCAATAGTAAGAATAAATATTTTTTCATTTTATTTCAGGTAAGGTTTGTTTTTTTATTCAATTATCAAATAAGAAGATTATCTTCTTCCGCCACCTCCGGATGATCTTCCACCGCCACCATAACTTCCACCGCTTGAGCTTGGGCTGTAAGATCTTGATGTCGAAGAATTACTTTCGCTTCTTGATGAATTAGGAGAGTAAGATCTGGTAGGAGTGTAGCTTTCACTGCGAGCGCTATTTGTATTAGAGCTTGCTCTTCTTGTTGGATTGTTAGAAGAGTTGTTTTGGTTTTGAAACTGATTTCTTGTAAAAGTTGGACTTGTTCTTGTTATGTTGTTCGAAGAGTTTCTATTGTAGTCGCTGTAACTGTTTCTTCGGTTTGTTTGATTTTGAGAATAATCACCTGAAGTTCTATTGCTATAACTTCTATTGCTGTTTATTGTGTTAGAATAAGAAGAACCTCTTCTGCCAGGGTTGTAAGAATAATTATTGTTGTTATAATATCCGTGTGAATATCCAACACCATAATATGGATATCCGTAATTTGAGTATCCAAATCCAAACCCATAATAAGGAAATCCCCAGCCTAAACTAGAATAACCATAACTATAATAAGGATAACCATAACCATAACCATAATTTGGATAGCCATAACCGTAATTTGAATATCCATATCCATAAGGTGAACCGTACCCATATCCTAAAGAAAGTCCCCAGTAATTAGGAGATACATTTATAATTGTTTGGTTAGAATTACTTCCCCAGCCACCATAACTTTGATTGTTATTTGGAATACTGTCGTTATATGTGTTGTAATTATCGATATCGGTAAAAACATCAGTCGTTTGGTCGTTGTCCTGTAAAGAGCCAAAATAATTCTTGTAATAATTATTTTGTGGATTTTGATTCTCTCTTTCGATCACTCTGTTACTATTGTTTCCATAAATTCCATCTCCGTCATAATAAGAACTGTTTTGATAGGAGCCACAAGAGTTTAATAATAGACTCAGAAATCCAACAATATAATAAATTGATGGATTTTGAATGGAAAAAGTACTAGTTTTCATATCTATGGGGTTTTTTATTGTTGGACAATACAAAAATAGTTAGTTTTGCGGAACTATTTAGTTAAAATTATTAAAACAAAATTTGTGCCAAACTATTCAATATGAGTAAGAACTTAACTACAAGATCGGAAGATTATTCAAAATGGTATAACGAGTTGGTTGTAAAAGCCGATTTAGCCGAAAATTCAGGGGTTAGAGGCTGTATGGTTATTAAACCTTACGGTTATGCAATATGGGAAAAAATGCAAGCTGAGTTGGATCGTATGTTTAAAGAAACAGGTCATCAAAATGCTTATTTTCCTTTATTTGTTCCAAAAAGCATGTTTGAAGCAGAAGAAAAAAATGCGGAAGGATTTGCAAAAGAATGTGCTATTGTTACTCATTATAGATTGAAAAACGATCCAGATAAGCCGGGTAAACTCATGGTGGATCCCAATGCAAAATTGGAAGAAGAGCTAATTGTTCGTCCAACAAGTGAAGCTATTATTTGGTCTACTTATAAAGGATGGGTTCAATCTTACAGGGATTTGCCGTTGTTGATTAATCAATGGGCGAATGTCGTACGATGGGAAATGAGAACGAGATTATTTTTACGTACTGCTGAATTTTTATGGCAAGAAGGGCATACGGCTCACGCTACAAAAGCAGAAGCTGTCGAAGAATCGGAAAAAATGATGCATGTATATGCTGATTTTGCAGAGAATTTTATGGCAATTCCAGTGGTAAAAGGCGTAAAAACGGAAACTGAAAGATTTGCAGGAGCAGAAGAAACGTATTGTATAGAGGCTTTGATGCAAGATGGGAAAGCATTGCAAGCAGGAACATCTCACTTTTTAGGGCAGAATTTTGCTAAAGCATTTGATGTTAAATTCGCTAATGCAGAAGGGAAACAAGAGTATGTTTGGGGAACATCATGGGGGGTTTCTACTCGATTGATGGGAGCCTTAGTGATGACACATTCTGATGATCAAGGATTGGTATTGCCTCCTAATTTGGCACCAATTCAAGTGGTTATTGTTCCTATTTATAAATCAGACGAGCAACTAGAAGCTATAACTGCTGAAGTAGATGTTTTGGTAAAGGCATTTAAGAAATTGAATATATCTGTAAAATATGACAATAGAACAACTCAAAAACCAGGCTTTAAATTTGCTGAATGGGAATTAAAAGGAGTTCCTGTTAGAATTGCTGTAGGGCCTAAGGATTTAGAAAATGGAACATTTGAGGTAGCAAGAAGAGATACGTTGTCGAAAGAAACTGTTTCTAAAGACGGTATTGTAACTCATATCAATGATTTGTTAGCTCAAATTCAAATTGATTTATTTAATAAGGCATTAAATTATCGCAACACACATATTACTGAAGTAAATAGTTTTGATGAATTTAAACAAGTTTTAGATGTTAAAGGGGGCTTTGTATCAGCGCATTGGGATGGCACTGCAGCTACCGAAGAGAAGATAAAAGATTTAACAAAAGCTACGATCAGATGCATTCCGTTAGACAGAGTAGAAGAGGCGGGAAGCTGTGTTTTTACTGGTAGTGCGTCCAAAGGAAGAGTGTTGTTTGCGAAGGCATATTAAAAAAAAAAATATTTTTTTGCATCTGCTATTGTACGTTTCAAAAATAGTTGTATTTTTGCATCCGCATTAGAGAAGCAGGCCCGTTCGTCTATCGGTTAGGACGCATGGTTTTCATCCATGTAAGAGCGGTTCGATTCCGCTACGGGCTACTATTTTTTGCAGATTAAAGTTATCCTAAACTTAGAGGGAAAAAATGGCCCGTTCGTCTATCGGTTAGGACGCATGGTTTTCATCCATGTAAGAGCGGTTCGATTCCGCTACGGGCTACAATTTCAATTTATATTGATAAAAACTTAGGAGGATAAGGTCCGTTCGTCTAGGGGTTAGGACGCCAAGATTTCGTCTTGGTAACAGGGGTTCGATTCCCTTACGGACTACAATTAGTTGTAAATAAGTTTTGTAAAACAGAGGTTGGTGTCTCCAATCGTTGTTTTATTAGTTAAAACCAAAGTGATTGATTAACAATTGTGGGAGGTTTTTCTTTTTTAACTAATAGTTTATAACAATTATTACAATTAAAAAAAAATAAAGTAAAATGGCAAATCATAAATCAGCTCTAAAAAGAATTAGAAGTAACGAAAAGAGAAGAGTATTAAATAGATACCAACATAAAACTACTCGTAATGCAATTAAAGCATTAAGAATAGCTACTGATAAAACAGATGCTACTTCTAAATTATCAAGTGTAATTTCTATGATTGATAAATTAGCTAAGAAAAATATCATCCATGATAATAAAGCTTCTAATTTAAAGTCTAAATTAACGAAACATGTGGCTAAATTGTAATTAATACAATTTTTGAATAAATATAAAAAAAGCTCTCAATTTTAGACTGCACCCAAAAGTTTAGACAAATTTATAATTAATTTTGATAATAATGAGCTCGATATTGTATCGGGCTCATTTTGTTTAAATTCGACTTGATTCTATCTTTATTGTAATATTTTATATATTCATTTATTTCCTTTTTTAATTGGTCTAATGATGTGTATTTTTTAAGATAAAACAGTTCAGATTTTAATATTCCAAAGAAGTTTTCAATTATAGCATTGTCTAAACAATTTCCTTTTCTTGACATACTTTGTACAATTCCTTTTTCTTTCAGCAAATACTGATATTGTTTCATTTGATATTGCCAGCCTTGATCTGAATGCAGTGTTAGATTAGTGTTATTAGGTATTTTTTTAAATGCTTTTTTGAGCATTATAACTACTTGATTAAACACTGGGCGTTCTGTTAGTTCGTAACTGATTATTTCTTGATTAAATAAATCAATAATAGGCGATAGATACAATTTTTGACCCGAGACATTAAACTCGGTTATATCGGTTGCCCATTTTTGATTTGGTGCAACTGCTTTGAAATTTCTTTTTAGAACATTTGGTGCAATTTTACCTTGTTCGCCTTTATATGATTTATATTTCTTTAATCTAATAAGACTTTTTAATCCCAGTAATTTCATTAATCTAAAAACTGTTTTATGATTGATAATCATTGCTCTATTTTGGAGTTCATCGGTTATTCTTCTGTAACCATAGCGCCCTTTATGGCTTTGATAAATGGCTTTAATTAACTCTTTGATTTCTTTGTATTTATCAGGTAATTTATTCTGCTTTTGATGATAATAAAAACTACTACGTGCCATTTTTGTTAAATCTAGAAGTAATTCTAAATCAAATTTATGCCTTAACTCCATTATGGCTTGGGATTTCTCCTGGCTTGAATTAAGGCTTGTAACTTTTTTAGCAATTCATTCTCACAACGAAGTCTTTCGTTCTCTTTTAAGAGTTCTTCCTCTCTTGTTAAAGGTTTGTCTGATTTACGTTTTTTACGCTTATAATCACTCATAGATATTGGTCTGCCTTTAAGTTTTGGTTTTAATCCTTCAATACCAAAATTAGCAAAATCTTTCTTCCATTTTACAATAGTAGATTCTGATGGAATATTAAACAACAAACATGCTTTACTTAAAGATAGATGTTCTTCTGATAACGATTTTAAAACTTTCATTTTAAAATCAATGGAATAGATCCTGTTTTTAGATGGCAATAATCCTTTGCCTCCATAGTTATTGTACAATCTAACCCATTTTTGTAGTTGCGATTTCGAAAATCCCTTTTGCTTTGAAACGGAACAACAAGACTGATGTTCGTTTAAAACCTCCTGTACACATTCAAGTTTAAATGTGTAACCATACTTAACTTTTCTTTCCATAAAAAATGCCCCAAATAGTGTCTAACTTTTTGGGGCATGTCCATTTATTGAGAGCTTTTTTTATGTGTATGTCGTATTAATCTTAAAAGTCTGGGATTAGACAAAAAAATTGCGTAATCTAAATAAGAAGAAATCTATCTTTATTAAATTTTTTTGTTTCTAAGGTGGTAATTAATGTAGCTTTAAAGTTTAATTTGTGTCATTTTTTTTAGGATAAGACGGTGTTTTACACTTTGTTTTTTAAGTACTCAAGCATTGATGTGGTTATCGGTTTTGATAAAAAATCAATAACCATAGGATATGTTTTTGCTTTTTCTAAGTCTTTAGGGTCTATTGTGGAAGAAAGAACGACAACTTTTATAGCGTTGAACTCTGAGTAATCGACGGTATTGAAAATGTCTAAAAATTCCCATCCTCCCATAACGGGCATATTTAGATCTAAAAATATTAATTCAGGATGTTTTTTTAATCTGCTTTCGGTCTTGGTGTATTTTATTTTATTAAAGAAGAGAAGGGCTTCTTCTCCATTTTGAGCGGTGATTATTTCATTAGAAAAGGTTGCTTTTATAATTACTTTTTTGCACAACATAAGTGTTATAGGGTCGTCATCAACGCATAGAATTAGGTCCAACATTATTGTTTGTTTTTGAATGTTAATGTGAATATAGTTCCTTTGTTTACTTCGCTTTCAATACTAATAGTTCCTCCCATAGTTTCAACCTGAGATTTAACCAGATATAGTCCTAGTCCTTTGCTGTCAGGATAATTATGGAATCGTTGGTATAGGCCAAAAACTTTATCTCGATTTCTTTCTAAATCAATTCCTATTCCATTGTCTTCGAATGTGAGGTAGACGGTGTCGTCAACTTCGTTAGCATTAATTGTGATTTTTAATTTTCTATTTTCGGATTTATATTTTATAGCGTTTGTTAGTAGATTTAACATGATGCTTTCTATATATGCTTTGTTTGTATTTAATACAGAAACTTTTTCGAAGTTAAGTTTAATTATAGGTTTGTACAATTCAATTTGAAAATTTAATTGGTTAAAGACATTTTCGAAAATTTCTTTTAGCAATACGTCTTCTTTTTGAATAGAAGGGTTGTCTTTGATGATGATTACTTTTACTAAGTCGTTAATAGTGTCGTTTAATAAATGTGTTGATTTATTAAAACCGCTTAGAATCTCTTTTAGTTCTTGGTTTTCAATGGGTATATCTTCAATTAAGTTTAGTAGCCCGGTTAAGTTAGATAAAGGAGCTCTAAGATTATGAGAAGTGATATATGAAAATTGTTTTAAATCTTTGTTGTTTTGTGTTAATTCTCGAATAAGTTGCTCTTTTTCTTTTTCTTGTTTTTTTTCTGTTGAGACATCTCTTTGTATCGAAATCCAATGTGATAGTTGGTTTTCGGAATTGTAAATAGGAATCATTGAAAAGCGAACCCAATATTCTTCTTTGTTTTTTTTATAACTTATAGTTTCAATTAAGCATTCCTCTTTATTTTTTAAAGCGGCATAGAGCTTTTTATATTCTTGTTTGTCTGAATTTGGGCCTTTAAAGATACTTGGAGTTTTTCCAATAATCTCATCAGATTTGTATCCAGACATTATAGAGAAAGCTGGGTTAACATAAATTATTTTAGGGATTGCATTCTCTTTAGAATTAGATTCGGTAATAATTATCGAATCTTTGGATTGGGTAAATACAGTTTCTAATAATTTAAGTCTTTGTTCTTCTTCTTTTTGTTTTGTAATGTCTTGTATCGCTCCAATCATTCTTATGGCTTTTCCTTCTTCGTCTTTAAGAAGAAAACCTCTGTCAAGTACATATTTATATGAGTTGTCAGCACATTTAAATCGGTATTGATCTTGCCATTTTTCAGTTTTTTGCTCAATAAAGGAGTATAGTTTGATAGACATTTTAATACTGTCTTCGGGATGAATTTTATCAAACCACCATGTTGAGTTGTCTCCTACTTGATGTTCTTTGTAGCCAAAAACACTTTCAATGCCTTTATTCCAAGATAAATTATCTTCTTGTATTTTCCAATCCCAAATAGTGTCACTTGTAGCTTTTGCTACAATGTCATATTTTTCATTCGATTCTTTAATTTCGTCATTTGTATTCTTTAATTTTTCAAAAATAGCAATATTTCTATTGTCATTTTTTGATAAAATATATTTATAAATTATACCAGTAAAAGAAATGAATACTATTTCTTTTATGAAATTATAATACTGATAGTTAGTAGAGTAAGCGTATTTTTGTAATAATTTATGGCAAATTATTGCCATAAATATGGAAATAAGTATATAAGTTAAGGTTATTTGATTGGTTTTGTTTTTCATTACTCAAATATAATTAAATAATGCTAAATTACTAAGTTCATTCAAAACTTATTTATACGAATGTAAATTGTTGTTTTTTTAACTCTAAAAGGTTAGCAATATGTAAACTATTGCATAAATATTTTTTATATCAAAATAAAGTGTACCTTTGCAGCCATTAAAAATCACAGATGGAATCTATTAGAAACATTGCAATTATTGCCCACGTCGATCACGGTAAAACAACTTTGGTTGATAAAATTATGTATCACTGTCAGTTATTTCGTGACAACGAAAACACAGGTGACTTAATCCTTGATAACAACGACTTAGAGCGTGAAAGAGGTATTACTATTACTTCAAAAAATGTTTCTGTAGTTTACAAAGGAACAAAAATCAACATTATTGATACTCCTGGTCACGCCGATTTTGGTGGTGAAGTAGAGCGTGTATTGAATATGGCGGATGGAGTTTGTCTACTAGTAGATGCATTCGAAGGTCCTATGCCACAAACGCGTTTTGTATTACAAAAAGCGATTGACTTAGGTCTAAAACCTTGCGTTGTAATCAATAAAGTTGATAAAGAAAACTGTACTCCTGAAGAAGTGCATGAAAAAGTTTTTGACTTAATGTTTGAATTAGGTGCTGAAGAGTGGCAATTGGATTTTCCAACTGTTTACGGTTCTGCTAAAAATAACTGGATGTCTGACCATTGGGAAAACGTAACTGATAATGTTGAAGCATTGTTGGATATGGTTATAGAAAATGTACCAGCTCCTAAGGTTTCTGAAGGAACACCACAAATGTTGATTACATCATTAGATTTCTCAGCATTTACAGGTCGTATCGCTATTGGTCGTCTTGAAAGAGGTATTTTAAACGAAGGTATGCCAATCTCATTAGTAAAGAGAGACGGTACTGTAATGAAATCTAGAATTAAAGAACTTCATACTTTTGAAGGTCTTGGTCGTAAAAAAGTACAACAAGTAATTGCGGGAGATATTTGTGCAATTATTGGTGTTGAAGGATTTGAAATTGGAGATACTATCGCTGATTTTGAAAACCCAGAAGCGTTGAAAACAATTGATATTGACGAGCCTACTATGAGTATGTTGTTTACAATTAATGACTCTCCTTTCTTTGGTAAAGAGGGTAAATTTGTAACTTCTCGTCATATTAGAGATCGTTTGACAAAAGAATTAGAGAAAAATTTAGCAATGAAATTGGGTGAAACTGATTCAGCGGATAAATTTATGGTTTTTGGTCGTGGTGTACTTCACTTATCTGTTCTTATTGAAACAATGAGAAGAGAAGGGTATGAATTACAAATCGGTCAGCCACAAGTAATCATCAAAGAAATTGATGGTAAAAAATGTGAACCAATTGAAGAGTTAACAATTGACTTACCCGAAAATCTTTCTGGAAGAGCTGTGGAATTTGTTACTTTACGTAAAGGTGAAATGCTTTCTATGGAAACTAAAGGTGAACGTATGATTGTCAAATTTAATATTCCATCTCGTGGAATTATTGGATTGCGTAACCAATTGTTGACTGCTACTGCTGGTGAGGCTATTATGGCACATCGTTTTATTGGATATGAGCCTTACAAAGGTGAAATTGCTGGACGTAACAAAGGTTCATTAATTTCTATGGAAAAAGGAAAAGCGATTCCCTACTCTATCGATAAATTGCAAGATCGTGGTAAATTTTTCGTTGAGCCAAATGCTGAAATCTATGAAGGTCAGGTTATTGGAGAGAATTCTCGTGGAGATGATATGTGTGTAAACGTAACTAAAGAGAAAAAACAATCTAACGTTCGTTCTTCTGGGAATGATGAAAAAGCTAGAATTATCCCACCGATTATTTTCTCATTAGAAGAAGCGTTAGAGTATATTCAAAAAGATGAATATGTTGAGGTAACTCCTAAATCTATTCGTTTGAGAAAAATTTATTTGACAGAAACTGATAGAAAAAGATTTAAAATCTAATTCTATATTTTATAGTAAAAAGCCATTCGAAAGAATGGCTTTTTTTTATTTTGTACAATGACTTTTTTGTATTCGAAAAAAAAATGTACTAATAAGTTATTCGTTACACTTAAAGATTACAAATGTTTAGATTGTATGGATTAATATTTTATCTTTTTAAGCTAAAATGTCCTTTGGCTTCTCTGCCATCTTCAAGTTTTATTGTGAACCAATAATCGTCAGCAGGTAATGGTTCTTTGTGAAAAGTACCATCCCAACCGGGGCTTGAAGGTGATAGTTGACGTAGTAATTTTCCGTATCGGTCAAATATATATATAGTCGCATTTTTATATATAGGAAAGTTTATTCCTTTTAGGTTCCAATAATCATTGTATCCATCGTCATTTGGAGTAAAAAATTTAGGAGCATCTAATACAGCAAAACTTTTTATTTTTTGGCCGCATCCATTAATGTTTTCTATTATCAATTCATGAAAACCACCCGGTAGGTTTTCAAAAATTGCTGAATTTTGAAAAGGTGTTTCAGAGCCGTCCTGAAAATGAATCATATATCTGTAATCATTTGGGTTAACTACCTCAATTATAACTTGGTTTTCTGGTTGTAAATCTTGAATGATTATATTGTTTATTTTTGCTAAATAAGACAATGTTACAATACATTTTCGGGTTGTAGAACAACCTGATTTATTTGTTACCATAACGTTATATTCTCCAGGATTGTTTACTAATATGGTAGGAGTCGTTTCGCCAGTTGACCATGTATAAGTGAAATCGTCTGTTGTTGCGGGTGCCAATATTCCAGCATCTAATACTATCGAAGGGTTTGTAATTCCTTCACAAAGAATTCTGTTTTCTAAAATATTAATTTTTGGAGTTGGTTCTACTATAATTTCAAAATGCCCATTTCCATAACAACCTTCATCGTTCTCAGCTCGAAGAAATATTGTTCTTGAAACTGATGTGTAATGTTCTTCTAGTTCATTGGTTCCTAATGATGCTTCATCTTCATTGGTATAAAAATATAAACGGACACCTGAAGGTAAATTCAATTCAGTTTTTATTAAGTTTTTTTTCTCTTTCAAATTGAATAAACCTTTTCCTTGACCAAGATCACATTCGTGCATGTCTTCAGGTAGTAATAAAATGCTTTTATTGGCATGTAAAATAACCGATCCAATACTATAACAGTTAGAGTTGGGTTGAGTAATTTTTGCAATTAAAATCTCGTCAGGAATACTGTTACGGTAATTTACTGGAATAGATAGGATGTTATTATAATCATTATTTGCATCGCTTACGCTATGATAGTAATATACTTCAAAATCTTTTTGTCCTAAACTAATTGGTTCATTGGCTAAAGCCAAATTGAATGTTGCTAATCCATCTGTGGGTAAATTATCTTGTGTATCACATTGAACCAATTTAAAAGGTGTCGAAAGTATTTTGGGAACTTCATAGATGGTAATTATTTTATCTAATGGTTCTCTTTGTTCTCCATTTACAGTTTTTATTAAAGTTACTTTATAATCACCTGCTTTTATATAAGTATGATATGAATCTCTATTTGTAGAGGTGGTTCCATCTCCGAAATCCCAAAGAACAGCGTCTACCTTTTCAACAGAATTGATGTAAAAGTGTGTTGATTGACCAAAACAATTAAATTCATAGCTAAACGCATATAAAAATAATGAAGTGATGAATGGAGGTAAACCTAATTTAGCCTTACCTGTACCTAAATCTATTCCATTCTGTATGTAATTACACTTAGATCCATCTAATTCTGGATTATTTATTACCGACAATTTGTTGCTAACATCAACTCCAAAAGGATATCCAGCGCGATATATTTTTTCATCTAATGCTAATTGTAAAGCACCAGCAACATTTGTAGATGTGTTGATTGTGGTTTGTGTTCCAATAATATTGGGGCTTTTCAGGTCAAATTGAACTAGTGAACTTCCTAAAGAAACACCTCCACTATCAAATCGATTTACTGTCACATATAATTTTTTAGATTTTGCCGAAAATTCTATTCCATAAGGATTGGTTCCGCTAAGAATTGAAAACCCATTACTTATTTTTCCTGTGACGGCATCAAAATCAAACAACCATACATTACCAGTATTTCTTCTAATTTCTCCTTTTGGCCCTAACTCATTAGTTGATTTCAAGGAGGAATTAGCAATAGCTATTTTTTTTCCATTTGGAGATGTTTTTATATAACCTATTGCATTTGAATGATATCCTCCTAAAGGTACATTTAATGGTGTAGTTGTTTGTATAGGTTTTTTATCAACACCTTGATTACTTATTTTGAAGGAATAAAAAATATTTTTAAAATGGGTAATAACCCAAAAAGAAACACCATCTCCATGTTGAACTGCTGTGATTTTTTCGGAACATTTAAATTTTACATCCTCATCATTATTTACATCATAGGTTATAAGAGGTATGTTTTTTTCCTTAATGGAAACATCTCCTAATCCATTATTTAATCTTAAATCAACTAAAGAGTAGTTTAATCCATTATTGGGAGGATCTTCATCATTTAAAGGATCATCATCTACATTTGCAGGAAGTGGTTGATCTACGGTGAAAATATAATATAAATTGGGATTGTTCGGTTTTGGAACTATAATAGCTGATTGTGTACTTGAATTATGTCCCAGTAAACCATAACCATTTGGCATTACCTGATGGGATTTGTCATATACCACCGATCCATCTGTATAAAAAAGTAAATTTCCGTTTTTGTCAGAAATAGTTGTGCATCCTTCGGCAGTATTTAATTGACCGTTTGTTAGGGTAACAGGGCTTCCAGAATTAAAATCTAAACCAGCTCTAACTCCAAAGTACCAGTTTGCCGCTTCTTTTTGTGCAAAAGCAGATGGAGTAAAAAATAGAACTAACAGGAAAAATAATGCACCGTATTTCATGTAAAACTTAAACTAACAAATATAGTTAATATCTGTATAAAAAATATATTTTTAACATAAATGGCGGGTATTGTTTAATATTTCATGTTTTTGTACTGTAATGTCTTTTAGATTTCCTGTTGTCTTCATGTTTTATAGGGTATCAATAATCATTTTCGGGTATAAGAAAACTATTGAAATGTTCAGTTCTAATCTCGATATTAAGGAATTATTCACTTGAGAAGTTTTCTATTACAATCAAAAATATAAATAGTAGTATATTGGTTTGTAAATGATAAATGGTCAAAGTAGTTTAAGCAGAAAATAGGGGATTATGGTTTATCTTTTCAATGTAAAATGTCCTTTTATTATTTTTCCATCTTCTAAGGTTACGTTAAACCAATAATCGTCTGCGGGTAATTTATATCCATTGAAAGTTCCATTCCAACCAATACTTGTTGAGCTAAGTTCTTTTAATAATTTGCCATAGCGATCAAAAATCGTTATTTTAGATTTCGGCAATTGATTTAGATTTTTCACTTCCCAAATATCATTAAATCCATCTTCATTTGGAGTGAAAAAACGTGGGTAATCTAAAACATAAATTTTGAATGGACTAGATAATCCGCAACCATTTTTATCTCGGGCATAAACTAAATAAGCTCCCGGAGGAACTATATTGAATAACGGATTATCCTGAAAATAGGAGCCATCAAGTGAAAATTCATAATTACCAACTCCTGTATATTGAATCAATACTGAATTTTGATTTCCATCAAAATTATTTATTGTTGTTCCGATAATTGTAGCTATTCCAGAAGCGGCTATTTTAAATTTTTTTGTGGCCTCACATCCATTTGTATCTGTAACTATTACCGAATAGTTTCCCGGTATACTCACTGAAATTGAATTGGTAGTTGCGCCAGTATTCCACAAATAACTTGAAAAATTATTGCTTACAGATATAGTAAGTGCGCTACCTTCACATAAAGGGATATTTTCATCTTCAAAGTTAGGAGGATTGAATGTGTTTACAACAAGAATAATTGGAGTAATCGCATAGCAGTCAGATCCATTAAGCACTCTCGCAAAAAGAGTTTGCTGATAAGGAATAGTATTTTTGAATAAAAAAGGCAGTTCGTTTTTTTCAAGATAAGCATCTGTTGCGTTTGAATAAAAATAAACAAAAATATTATTTCCAATACCAGAAAAATAACCAGAAGTAGCAATACTCATTAGATCAAATTGATGTATTCCATCACTGGATCCATCATCATCACAAACTATTATTGGAGCTAATGGTGTGATAGTTTTGTTCGAAATAGACAATGTCAATTCAGCATAGTTGGGACATCCGTAAGTATCCGAAACTTTTGCAATTACAATTTGATTATTAGATTTGTTCGTATAGTTGTTTGGGTTTGGAATTGGATTTTCATTGTTTTGGGCATCAAAGCTATTTTCGAAAAAAGACATTTGACTTAAATTGCTATTATTGTTTTTTATGATTGCTTCAGCTTTATTTAAATCAAAAATCGCAATTCCATCCTTATTTTCATCACATTGAAATAAAGAGGTGTTTTTTAATATAATTTGAGGTGTAAATTCAATTTTTATTTCACCTGTAGCGAAACAATTGGGACTGCCTAATTCAACTTCAACCTTATAAATGCCCGTGTCAGTAACTTTAAGAGAAGGATTTATTTCTCCTGGGATTGGAGTTGGGGAACCATTTTTATACCATTTATAAGAATATGCTGGAGATAGCTTAGTGTCAATAATAAAATTTTCTCCATAGCAAATCGGATTATTTGGAGTTAGTCGATTTGGACCTAAATCTATTTTAGAAGTGAAACTTCCTGCTTTTATAAAAACAGCTGAGTTAAATGTTGTAGATCCATTATCAGCAATTACCAGTTTTATATGGTAAGTTTTATTAGGAATAACAGTAGTTTCAGCATTCAGTACAACAGTTTGTCCTGCATAGTTTATTGGACTTGAAGAGGTATTAAATGCTCCAAAAAAAGTATCGTTTATAGCCGGACAGCCATTTATTCCAAAAGCAGGAGGAGGAATTACGGCGGGGATTAGGGGATGCAAATTTGTGGATGAAACAGGAATCGTGGTGTTTGGAATCACAGCTAGGTTTTGATATGGGGCTGTGCTTCCTGACTCTTTTATTAAAAAAGCAAAAGCATCTGAATAGCTACAAGGAAAAAAACTTTGGTATTCATTGGAAGCGAATATATAATCAAAACTTATAAAATTGGTTAAAGGTGTAAAATCGAATTCTAAAACAGTTGCGTTTAGAGTAGATTTACCTAAAACTGTATCTAAATCTGAATCTCCTAACCATGCGTTATTGTCAGCTGCAGGAATATTTGGAACAAATGGGCCTACAGAATTTTGACTACTCCAAGTACTTAAAAGCACGCCTTCGGTAAAAGGGAAACTTCCTCCCTGACTGTTAAAATAGGCATAACTTTTTTTACTTGGAGTGAAAGTATCTCCTGTTGCAATCGGACTAGAAATTGAAGCACAGGAACTGTTATTAACTAAAACATTTTCAATGAGTTGCTTTGGACTATAAGTGTCGTTTACTAAAATAGATTGCCCCGTTGCACTAAAAATAGAGCAACGAATGAATATGTAAAATAAGATTATTTTTATACATTTCATAGCTCTGTAAAGATACTACAAATCTCTATTTTTTAATAAGCGATAGGATAAGAATGTAAAAATTCCAGTCCAACATAAAACGATTATTATAGACGAGAAATGAACACCGTAATCTTTACCGTTTTCTATTCCAATTTGGTTTCCAATAGATTTAATGATTGATAATCTGGAGAATGGTTCCACGATTAAATTGGACATGGATTCCAAAGGGAAAAACTGTGTTATATAGGATGCTTTATCGCTATCAGGAAATATTTTAAAAGTTAGAATTCCTTTAACTATTCCTTCAATAATATTCCATACTAATAGGAATCCAAGAGCAAATGCAGAACGTTTTACCAGTATTCCCAAGAATAAACAGAAAGAGAAAAATCCAATTAATTTTATAAAATAGGCTAAAATATATTCTAAATCAGAGAAAACGATACCAATTTCAGTGTAAGATGAAAAGCTAAATCCTAAAATTAATGACATTATAAACACAAAAACTGTTGATACTGCAGCAAATAAAATTATTGTCAAAAATTTTGACATAATAAATTCTTTTTTGCTCATTCCGTCAATCAAATTTTGTTTTAATGTGCCGTAGCTGTATTCGTTTGCCATCATAGAAACGATAACAATAGCCAAAAATAATTTTAAAATAGCTGCAACATAGGTATTGAAATGCCAAATGAAAGGGAAATTAAAAATACCCATTTCGGCAAGATGAAGTTTAAAAATGCCCAAATCAAATTTAATCGAAGCTATTGAGGCAATAAAGGTCAGTAAAATAAAATAAGCCAAAGTCAAAACACGGCTTGCTTTGTTTTTCCATATTTTTTGTAGTTCTATTGAGAGAAGTCGTTTCATTATTCTAGTTTTTGATAGTTGGTTTTGTATTATTTGTTAATTCCAAAAATTGCTCTTCTAAGCTGTTTTTTCGTTTAACTAAATGACTTAATACAATGTTTTTTTCGAAAAGGAATTGATTTAATTCCCTCGCTTCCCAATCATGTTTTAAGTAAACTAAAACTTTTTGACCTTCATTTACAATGTTTTTTACTGCAGGATGAGTGTTTAAAATGAATACTAAATTTTCATTGTCATCAGTTTCCAACTCAAAGAATCCTTCATTGGTAGACATACCCCCAACTAAACCAGAATATAAAATTTCGCCTTTTCTTAAAACGAGTGCATGAGTACAAACTTTTTCAACTTCATCCAATAAATGGGAGGCAAGTAAAATAGTAGTTCCTTTGGCAGCGATTTGTTTGATTATATCTCTTATTTGATGAATTCCTTGTGGGTCTAAACCATTTGTGGGTTCGTCAAGAATTAAAATCTCTGGATCATTCAGTAGGGCAGAAGCTATCGCTAAGCGTTGTTTCATTCCAAGAGAAAAAGTACTGAATTTACTGTCTTGCCGGTCTATTAAACCTACTAATTCCAGTTTTTCATTTACTTTTGAATAATTTATCCCTTTTATTTTGCAAACCAATTCTAAGTTTTCTTTTGCCGTCATATACGGATAGAAATTAGGTCTCTCTATAATGGCTCCCACTTTTTTTAATGCATCGTGAGTTTCCATAGTTCCACCAAACCAGCTGTATGCTCCAGAAGTTTTATTAACAACATTTAAAACAATTCCTAATGTTGTAGATTTCCCGCTACCGTTGGGACCAAGAATTCCGTAAACATTACCTTTATATATGTCGAATGAAACGTCTTTCAAGGCTTGTACACTGCCATAACGTTTTTTGAGATTTTTAATAGAGAGTATGATTTCCAAAGTGCCCGTTTTTAAGTTGTATATAGGACGAGCAAGATAAGGATTTGTTACTGTCAAACAGGATTTAGTTTATTTCACCAATTATTATACATAGCTCATTCAATTTTTGGACCCTAATAGGTTTTAAAATATAGTCTTTTACTACGCTGTATTTTTTTGATATTTCAATATCAATGGGATCAATTGAAGAGGTGATAATAAAAATTGAAATTTCTTTTTTTATTGGTAATTGAATAAATTCATCCAAAAATTGCCAGCCATCCATGACAGGCATATTCAAATCAAGCAAAATGGCATCGGGTAGATTTTCATTTTCAATACAATTTTGTTTTAATTTAGTTATAGCAAATTGAGCGTTATTAAAAGGATGTACTTCCTCGCAAAATTTGTTTTTGGCCATAAGAATAGTCATCAATTTTACTGACATCTTATCGTCATCAATAATATAAGTTAATTTATTTTTCATTTAAAAAGATTTTAAAAACAGAACCTAAACCTACTTCACTTTCTACTTCAATTTTTCCATCCATGGCCTCCAGTTGATTTTTGGTTATAAATAATCCAATTCCTTTGGCATCTTCATTACCATGGAAAGTCTTATACATACCAAAAATTTTATGCCCATTTTTCTTTAAGTCCAATCCTAGTCCATTGTCTTTAAAGGTTATAATGGTATGGTTTTTATTAACTTCATAATCAATTTCTAGAATAGCGTTGCGCTCTGACGATTTATATTTTATTGCATTAGTAAATAAATTAAGTAAAATACTATCTAAATATGCTGGGATTACTTTTACAGTTAAATCTGCAGGAATTGAATGTGTTATTGTTATCTGACTTTCTTTGATAACCAAACTCAATGATTTCTTCGTTTTTTCAATTTCGTCTTTTAAAACAATCGTTTTCTTTTCAATATTTGTTTTTTGTTGAATTGTTATAATTTCATTTAAATATTCAATCGTTTCCGATAATTTATCAGTTCCTTCTTTAAATAAATCAAAATATGAAAGCTTCTCTTCAATATCTTCAGTATTTTCAATTACATCTACAATCATCGCTAAATTACTGCTGTGGGACCTAATATTATGAGATACAATATGAGCAAAGTTATAAAGTTTATTGTTTTGTTGACTGGTGACTTCTAATAGATGGTTAAGTTCAATTTCTTTTTCAATTCGGAGGGTAACATCTCGGCCCACTCCAACAAAATTTATAAAATTATTTTGACTGTCAAAAACAGTAGTGATATTCAATTCAAACCAGTATTTCTCTTTTTTCTTATTGTAATTCAGAATGATAATTTTTATGCTTTCTTTATCCTGAATTGCTTTTCGCATCGCATCAGTAGTTTGTGCATCTGTTTCAGGACCTTTTGATAAATGTCCTGGTTTTTGACCTATAACTTCATTCATATTTAAGCCTGTCAAATCAAGATAGGCTTGATTTGCCCATATAGCCTCACCATTTGGATTTGCAATTACAATAGTATCAGTTGTTTCTGAAGCAGCGAGAGATAATAATTTTAGTTTTTCTTCAATGTTTTTTCTTTCACTGATATCTCTTATGAAGCATACTAAATAAGTGATTTGATTCACCTGAAATTTTTTCCCAGAAGCAATTTCTACTGGTATTGACTGACCAGATTTAGATTCTATATAGGTTTCATTTATTGCATATTCGTCCTTAGTTAAATTATAATATTGAATAAATCGGACTTGTCTTTTATATTCTAAAGGGAATAATTCTAAATTATGTAAACCTATTAATTCAGTGCATTCGTAACCAGTAAGAGTTGCTGTTCTTGGGTTACAATCGGTTATAATTCCGTTTGAAGTGTTAATGATTATAATTGCATCATTAGCACTCGAGAAAATTGAAGAAAATTTTTCAACATTTAATTCAAGTTCATTGATTAAATTTTGCTCTTTTGTAATGTCTTGAAAAGTACCAATTAATTTATAAGGTTTTTCGTTTTTGTAAACTAATTGTCCTATACTTTCTACATATTTTATATTACCTTTAGCTGTAGTAATTTGAAATTTATCATTGAATGGAATTCCTTCATTAATAGCTCTTTCAATTAAGTATTTGATTTTAATTCTATTTTCACCTTCAGTGTAAAAAAAAAATCCCTTTTCTATACTTGGAATAAAATAATTAGGAACTTCGTGGATGTATCTAGTAACAGTATTCCAATAAACTAAATTGGTTTCTAAATTGAGTTCCCAAATCCCAATCTTTGCTGATTGCGCAGTTTTGAAATAAAGTTTAAGATTATTTGTCATAGTAGGTATTCATTAATCTATTGGGAATTAATCAAATGTAAAATAAATATATCTTTACAAGCTTTTTTTAACATAAATGAGGGACTAATTTAGGTTTTTAAATTATCATTTTATTTAAGTGTTTGAATTTAAAACGTTTATGTTTATTGCTAAAATGAAATTCTTGTTTTTTAATAATTAAGATAGCATGCTTTGGGGTATTTTTCGTAATTAGAAGTACTTAGCTAATATTAAAATTAGCTTTTGAAATTCCATGTATGGAATCAAAATCATGATTTGAAAGGTTGTAGAAGTTCCTTTTTTTGTGTGTTTTTGAGTTCTAATTTGTTGTAATTTTGCATAAAACATATTTCTAATGAGCGAGCCAATAATGCTTTTTAAAAAACCGTCTTATCCCATAAACAATTCACTTTTGGATTATTTGGAACGGTTTGACCGAATTTCAAAAGTGCCCATTTTTTATGATGATTTGTTACGTTTTTCAGGTTCTATAAATGTATATGATAAACACGATCAAGATACTTTGTGGATTCGGGTTTATTATAATGAATTTGAACGGAAAGAGATTGATTTGACTTTGATGAAAATCTATTCTCTTTTACATTCGGATGGGAATCTGGGAATTATTAAGTTTCTGAACGTAGATTCAATCGATTATTGCACTTTTGGAAATTCAAAACCTTTTCGAATCAAAGTAAGAAATATTCTCAATGATAATTACACTCATTTTTATGTAAAAAAAGCAGATGCTTCCCGTGTATATGGATTAGAGTTAGAGCATATTCTATCTCCAGATAAAATAAATTTCTTAGTGTACAAAGACACTTTAATCGAAGAACACATCATGGGAATTGCGGGGGATGTGTTCATAAAAACACTTCTTGCTGATTGTACTGAAACAGAAAAATCTCAAATAGCAAAAGAATTTGTGAAGTTCAATGAGCGCTGTATGATTCGATTGTTAGGGGATATGCGTTCGTATAATTATGTAATTATACCCATTCACGATTTTGATCAGGTAGTTTACAGAATTCGTGCAATTGATTTTGACCAACAATGTTTTGAAGGAAATTTTAAAGTGTATCGACCTCAGTTTTTTAAAGAAAATTATCCTATGGTTAAGCTGGTTAAAGATAAATTGCAACATAGTTCGATAGAGCAATATAAAGATGAAGAGCGAGCAGTTTTAGCCAAAAGAATACATTCTGCTGAAAATCGTATCAAAAGATTACTACAAATCATGGGTTCAGATACGATATCGACGGATGAACATTTGAATCAATTAAAATTAGAACTGTATCGATATACCAATGATTTGAATTTTAAAAAAGCTAAATCTATGGGGAATGTAATGAGTGCGGCTTTTGAATTTATTACCAGAAACTTTAAAAACACTAATTTATTCAATACTGGATTTTAGTTTTTTATAAATTTATATTTATCCATAATGGGTTTGAAATACTATATTTTGGTCGTAGCAGCTTTTGTTTTTTTATCCTGCCAACAGGATTCGAATTCACTAACTACGCTTTATTCTTTGCCTAAAAAGTTAAAAGAAGTTTCAGGTATTACTTATTTTCCAACAAACAATTTGCTTTGGACATTAGAAGACAGTGGCAATGCTAATTCAATTTATGGATTAAATTCCAAGGGGGAAATTGTCAAAAATATGACCATCGAAAATACAGAAAATATTGATTGGGAAGATATTTCAAAAGATAAAGAAGGGAATCTGTATATAGGAGATTTTGGTAACAATGACAATGTGCGTCAGGATTTGTGTATTTATAAAATTGATAAAAATGCATTAGAAAACGAAAGTACAATACCGGTTTACAAAATTTCGTTTGCCTATCCGGAACAAAAAGATTTTCCACCCAAAAAAACGGAAAGGTTCTATGATGTTGAAGGTTTCTTCGAGTTTAAAAACAATTTCTATCTGTTCACCAAAAATCGAAGCAAAGGTTTTGACGGAACTTCCTATTTGTATAAAGTGCCAAATGCAGCAGGTTTTCATCAAGCAGAATTTATGGGAAAATTCAAGACATGCGCAGATTACAATCATTGTGCAATAACAAGTGCAAGCATAAGCCCGGATGAATCGAAAGTGGTAGTTTTAAGCCATGACAAAATTTGGATATTCGAAAATTTTACGGGAGATAATTTCCTCAAAGGAGTTAAAACAGAATTGTATTTAAACCACTTTTCTCAAAAAGAAGCTATTTGCTTTAAGAATAATGAAACCTTGATTATTGCAGATGAAAAAACAAAGAAAATACGAGGAAAGGTATATGAGGTTTCTCTCAAAAAACTAAAAACCAAATCCTAAACCAAAAGCAATACGTGCTTCTTCATTAATACTTTTGAAATACGTTATTCTTGCCGTAATCACATTCAACCCATTGAGCCATAATCCGCCACCAAAGGATTGGTACCATTTATTTGAATTTTCGCCATTAACCCAAACCCGACCATAATCAAAACCACCTAAAATCCCGTAAGTCATAGGAATGAGACTTCTTCTTATTTTTCCCAAATTCCATCTAATATCGCTACTTTGATAAAAAGATTGGTTTCCTATGAAGCGTTCGTTTCTATATCCTCTTACATCATAATCACCTCCTAATGTAGCACCTTGGTAAAATTCAAAATTGTTGTTTAAAAGTATTTTTGATTTTAAAATAGTAGCTAAAACGACTTTGCCATTAGCATCAATTTTATGATTAAAATTAATTTTACTTTCTAGTGTAGGGAAATTTCTTTTTGTATCGTTTGTATTCATTTTCCAACTTCCAGCTATCGAAAATCCAAAGCCCATAGTTGGAAAAGAAGGAATATCATAATTCTCAAAGCTGTATTTAATTGTCGCTCCGGCGAATTGTTGGCTAGTAAAAACTTCAGGATTTACAACTCCTGGTATATTGATAAAACGATTGTTAGTTTCTTCAACACTGATTTTTTCAAATGTGGTCGAAAAATTGATTTCACTTCCATATTTTCCTATTTTCTTTATAGATGGTGTTACTCTTAGAGTTCTAAGACGAACCCGATTGTAATTCATTCCAAAAGTTTCATCATTGTTTATGGTTTCATTTCCAGAACCAAAATAATTAATTGTAAAGTTAGGACTGGTAAATTTTGATTCTAAATCCAGATCCCATTTGCCTAAGGCTTTCGGAAAAGAGCCATTGTAAATGAGCTCATATCCATTGGTTGCAAAAAAATAATTGGCTTTAAGAATGTGTTTTTGAGTATATGGATTCTGATTGAATTTATTTACAGTATAATTGGCGATGAAACCTAATTTTACTCCATCATCAGGATTATAACCACCAAAAGGTAATCCTGAAAACACATTGAATTTGGGTTTTTCATAATCGTAAAGATTAGTTTCATAATCATCTGTCAAAACAGTTTTAGTTTTAGAATCTAAAGCATAAATGTTCTCTTTTGATTTAAAATCATATATTTTTATTTTCCTTCCGTTTTCTATAGCATAAGAATCAATGTTTTGTCCGCCAATCAAACGAATGTTTATCGCTGCTTTTGTGTTTCCTTTTACTTCAAAAAAATCATCATCATCCAAACCATAAATCCAAATGTTTTTGGTTGTACCAGCCGAGAAATTTTTGGTGTAAACTAATTCTTCTTCATTTTTTTTTATGCGATAAACGGCAATCTCAAGATTATTTTTTGCTTTATGGGTAATTATAAATTTGTCTTTTTTATCAGTACCAACCATCAAAACTGTTTTCTGCAGCACTTTATAATATTCCGTAGCATAGCGTTGCAATTGGGTTTTTCTTATTTTTAATTTATGTTTAATACTTTTAATTGTTTCATCTTGTATTGTTGCAGGCAGATTATCAAAAGCAGTATCAATATCAGCATCTGATAGGTGTTCCTGAATGTATTTAGCTTGGTTAATCCAATCGTTTTCATCGGCTGTTTTTAATAAAGCAATATCTTGTGGATAGGGTTCGCGGTTGAACCATTTCACATTTCGGATAGCCTCCTTAAAAGTTTGCATGTGGCGCAAAGCCGGCATATTCATTAGGAGTGAAAGTAACGCTCCGTCGTATTTTGAAAAAGCTTGATCTCTATCTCTGGGAATGGGTTTATAAACTATTTTTTCACCGTCTTTATACTCTCCCCAACGCCATTGGTCACTGTGTCTGTCCCAATCACCTATGAGCATATCAAATAATCGGGCTTTAATATAAGCAGATTCATCCACAGTATACTCCTCGTCCTTATGCAGATTTTTTAATAAATCATCTGTTCCAATAATTGCATTTGGTTTACCAAAGGTTTTTAAGTCTTTTTGACTATCTGCAGGACGTTCTTCCATCATATATAATTCATCTCCAAAATCAGTATTGAAACCTTTTAAAGCTTTATGTTTTGGGATGTAGTACAATATTGGATTCGTATGGGCAAGCCCAATTTTTTCTGCTAAATTCCCCACTACAAATGGAGTGTAAGGATGAGAAGTAGTATAAAAGTCAAACAAAAAGTTCTCAGCATACGTATCTTCAAAATCATTTACAACAAATTGATCCTTGAACGCTACAGCTTGTAAAAAACGTGATGCGCTTTTCTTCAGGGCCCGCATCACATATTCTTTTCCATTTTTATCAACTAGTTGTAATGATTTAGATTGATGTCCGCCTCCGGCTCTTTTTGGTTTTAATCCGCCAAAAAGAGTATCAATTGTAGTGGTTTGAACGGTTATTGGCGTGCTGTATTGTTTTCTATAATGTTGTCCAAAGAGAAATCTATAAAATCCATTTTTATGGGTTTGTTTTTCAGAATAAATTGCTGATGTTGTCATTTTGGGAAATGAGGAAGGGAATATCTGGTTGTAATTCTCTTTCGAATCTAAAACAGTGTGTGTAAAAAGTAATTTCTCATTATTTTTTACATTTCCATAAAATAACACTTTTACAGCGCCATTTTCATAAATATTTAATGCAGCGAAACCATTTCCGCCATAAGAGAAATCAGTAGGGAAAACGGCTTTTGCTGCCTCTGATTTTGACCCGGCTCCGCTAATAATCTGCTTGATATTATCCTTGTCAATATATTGTAAATTATGATCGTGGCCAGAAACAACAATAACATTATCCTGACTTTGAATCAATGTTTTTACTCTTTTTATAAAAAGGGTATATTTTTTATTTTGAATGTCTTGTGGACTTATTCCCGTCGTTTTTCGAATTAAATTAATTAAAGAACCAACTATTGGCAACGGGATTTTTTCCTCTAAAGGGAAAAGCTGTTTTTCTAATGAAAATTGTCCACCATGAGTTCCATTACTAATTAATGGATGATGCATAGCCAGAATTATAGTCTTTTCTTGATTTTTATTTAGAATATTTTCTAACTCATCAAAAAAGTCTTCCCTTGTTTTAATAGTGCAATCATCATTTATAGTAGGGCTTTTATCCCAATCTTCCAAAAACCATTGGCTGTCAATAGTGATTAGTGTCAGGTTTTTATTTATTTCTAAATCATCAATTCCACATCCTTTTCTGGGTAAAAATGATTTTTTATCGTTTAAATAATCCGATACAAATTTAGCTTGTCTGTCTAATCCCTTCATACCGCTGTACCAATCATGGTTCCCAGGTATGAATATGGTTTTGCCTTTGAAATCTTTAGATAGTTTTAGTTGATTTGTTAGCTTGTTTTCAGCAATAATGCGTTCATTTGGCTTGTCAGTATTAGGTAATCCTTTTGGGTAAATATTGTCGCCAAGAAATAATAGAGTAGCATTTTTAGTTGCCTTTTTCAATTGATTAGCCAGTAAATCAAGTGTTTGCTGCGATTTCTCTTCATTCGCGTTACCCGCATCGCCTACTAAAAAAAAAGTATGCACAATTTTTGAAGTATCAGAAGCGTTTTCAGTTACAGAATTTTTAATGTTTTTTCCAAATTGCGCATGATGAGTTGCGCAAGATTGCAGAATCAAAAACAAAAAAATAAGCCGTAAATTTATTTTATTCCTATTTATAAAACGATTATCAAAAAACAATTCCATAATTTAGTAGTATAATTATTTCTTTATGAATCTTATAGAACAAGCCGAAGATTTTGTTGGTAAATTACTCAAAGATAAACTTTCTAATTCATATACTTACCATAATATTCATCACACACAGGAGATGGTAGCAGCTGTTGTAACACTTGCTGATGGTATGAATATAAATGCTGAGGACAAAGAAATTTTACTTATTGCAGCATGGTTTCATGATGCTGGGTACATTAATGGTTGTACTAATCATGAAGATTCCAGTAGTAGCATTGTGACCCAATTTTTGAAAGAAAAAGGAAAATCAGAAGAGTATATTACAAAAATTGTCAACCTAATAAAAGCCACTGCAAAGACATATGTGCCTAAGACTCTTTTGGAAAAAATAATTAAAGATGCTGATTATTACCATCTTTTTAGTGACGATTATATGTCCAGTTGTGAAGTTTTGAGAAAAGAATGGGAAAATACAGAGAATAAATTGTATTCTGATAAAGATTGGGCTGCTGAAAATTTGGATTTTTTAGTAAATAAGCATCAATTTTATACTGATTTCGCTTTAGAACACTGGCAACCATTAAAAGAAAAAAATATAAAAAGAATCTTTAAAAAAATAAATTCGGCTGAAAATAAAAAGAAAGAAAAATTGAAAAAAGAAGATAAAAAGAAAGAAAAAGAGGAAAAACCAGAACGTGGTATCGATACTGTTTTCAGAGTTACACTTGGTAATCATACGCGTTTAAGTGGTATTGCTGATAGTAAGGCCAATATTCTACTTTCTGTAAATGCGATTATTATTTCAATTGCACTTTCTACTATTATTCCAAAACTTGATAGTCCAAAGAATGCCCATTTGGTGATTCCAACCTTTATTATGGTACTATCAAGTGTTATTACGATCATTTTTGCCATTCTTTCTACACGGCCAAAAGTAACAAGAGGTGTTTTTACCAAGGAAGATATTGAAAATAAAAAAGTGAATTTACTTTTCTTTGGTAATTTCTATAAAATGCCGTTGCAAGACTACGAATGGGCTATGAACGAAATGATGAAAGACAGAGAGTATATTTATAATTCGATGATTAAAGATTTGTATTTTTTAGGAATAGTTTTAGAAAAAAAATACAGGCTATTAAGAATAGCCTATAATCTTTTTATGATTGGAATTGTTATTTCGGTTATTGCTTTTGTTATAGCATTCAAAATGGTTGGTGCTTAATTTAGCTCGTCCAGTAAATCCTGATAGGAATAATTTTCAGTAACTTGTTGTTTATTCTCGTTTGTCACTTTTACTCTAATGGCTCTAAGACCGGATACTCCTTGCAATTCTTCCACTTCAAATTGCTCGATTGTTGGTTCTAATATTTTTTTGAATTGTAAAAATTTAATGTAATTCAAATATTCAGCTTCTTCCTGATTATGGGAATATACAATCGTTATTTTTTCTTTTTGGGTAATTCTTTCTTTCGTTCCTTTAATGTTGGCTTTGTCAATACGTTTTTTTACAACTTCATAACGGGCATTGTAAGTTCCATCAACATCAAAACGTTTTTCATCCATTCTAAAACGAATAGTAATAGGAGAACTGAATACTAAAATTAACGAAGTTACATCGAGTTCATAAGGCAATGAAAATTTGAGTAAATGATGTTCTAATTCCATTTCGCACAAAGTTTGCAATTGCCATAATCTTAAATTATGAAGATACATACTGTCAAAAACTTTAGTTGGAGCGATTGAAGCACCTATATAGAGATTGTGTTCTACACCATCAGTTTTGAATCTTTCATAATAATGGGGAAAAATATTTTGAGCTTCAACTTGCTTTTTATCTAAAATGGAGGCTAATTTTTTATTGATAATTGACATTGCATTATCGAATTTCTTTCTGGAATGATAAAACATTCCCGTTTTTTCATCCAGTTTTTCAAAATAGTGCTTAACCAAAATTTGGCACTCATTATCCATTTTAGAATTATTTAAAATGGGATGGATTTCAGTTTCAATATAACGCTGAATTTGTTGTTCAGTATCAGCTTTGAGAGGAGAATTTAATTCCGTGAAAAACGATTGTAATTCAAATTTTCGTTGCTCCAATAAGACAAGATTCGTATTTGATTTAAGACTCTCAAAAATTTCTAAGAGTGTTTTTAATTGGTTTTTCAAATCCTCTTTTACGGTTCCATTTCGATGATCAGATGAACCTTTAATATCAATTTGGCCATATAATGGATAAACTTCTTTAAAAACAATTTCTTTAAAAATATAGTCTTTATTTGGGCTGTTCGTTTGAAAATATTTTTGCGCTTCTCTTCTAAATTTCCAATAAACACTAGGGTGAATTGTTGTATATTCTCTTTGAATAACAGCTTCTATTTGGTGTCGCATATCATTTTTATAGCGCTCTAATGTATCTACTAAATACGGCAAAATCAAATCTAGATTATTTGCATTAATGCTGTTAAGTTCCCTAGGTTTTGCCGATACCAATTCTATAATACCTAAAAGTTTATCGTTTTTTATTACAGGAGCGAGAATACAGCTTTGAATATTTTGTCTTATAAAATGCTCACCAAGTTTTTCATTTCCTGCAGTTGTGGCAAATTTTTTGACGTTTGAAATTACAAAAGGTTTGCTTTGTTCTAAAATATTTTCCAATGAGCATCCAAAAAGGGCATTTCTACAATCGGCCTCTGGCATATCGTTAAGAATAAAACTGCTTATTTTTTTATCATCATAAGGCGGTTTTACAAATTTTTCATCTTCTTCATTATAAATAATAAAACCAATTTTCAAATCAGAAATTTTGAAAATGGAACGAAAAATAGTTTCAAAATTTTGGGTTCTTTCAGTTTCCTCGGCTTCTGATTTTAAAAGATTACTTTTTAAGTTAGAAATGGCACTTTCAATGGAAACATCAAATAGCGATACTATACCAAAACCTTTTAAAATCCAACTTTTATCGGGAAATTTTTCTTTCCATAAATCAATATTGTTATAATTATCCATCAATAAATCGATGTCTTCTGAAGTTAAAGGTATCGCTTTATCTGTAGGGATAATTTCCATAAAATCGGCATTATATAGAATTCTGTAATGTTTCATGATTCCATTTGCATCTGGAATATCGTAAAACAAAGGTTTGTTGAAATCAAAATGTTGATTATAAAATGTATTCAAAATCAAAATACAATTCATAATATAGAATTGATTGCCATCAAAATCCCTGATAGTCATATCAAAAGTTGCTCCTGCATTATGAAGTATTTTTTTGAATCTTTCGGTGTAATTAAATGTAAAATTTTGAAAAGGAATAGTTACAGCTTTAATTTCATTATTTGTTAAAGCAGTTGGGAATAGGTCAGCAAGCAAATATTTTATTAGAGTTTCATTTTTATGAATCAAATTAAAATCTTCAATTCCAGTTCTAAATTCGGGAAATGATTCTATTTGTTGTAATAAAGCTTTGGCATAATTAGAGCGATAATCTATATTCGTTGATGCAATTTCCTCCAATGTTTCAATGAGTTTATGAAACGAAATTAAGGTCTTAAATGGGCTTTCTTTGAAAAAATGATAATCCATCGGATAGTTTATTTAGAACACAAAATTACAGATAAACGAAATTGGATAGACAAATTTTAGATTCTTTTTTTGTAGTATAGTTTAAATTTGTTAAGATGTTTTTTTTGGGAGAATATTAAATATTTTAGTACCCTTAAAGATAGTTACGGCAATTGAGTAATGGAAATACTACTGTACTTTAATATTTTTTTTTGATTGTTTTTTTGTCTTAATATCATAATAGACTTTATTAATAGAAGAATCAGCATCTTTTCAAGGTTTTAGTAGGTTAGTAATATAGTGTAATTTAATTCTTGAAAACTGTTATTTTATCAAATTGACTTTAATATGTTAGTTAGCATTAGTTTTTGAAAATAATTTTCATCAGTTTGAATAATTTGATCTAACGGGTTGACTTTAAAAAAAAGCTATAATTTTTTTGCTTTCAAATAAAAAATATTTTCGAAAAAGTATGATTATTCGATTTTAATTGGATTCATAATTTGAGGGTTAAAATGCGTCGAAATAAATTTAGATAATAATCGGTTAAGTGAAAAATAAAATCGATTAAATACATTAAAGTATTAATAAAATAAGTAAATACTTATAAATTACATAAATGATATTTTTTTTAAAGTAAAAAAAATCCCCAATCACTTTCGCAATTGGGGATTGAATGTTTAAATAATAAGAACTGTAAACTGCGACCGAACAGTATAAACTAGCTCTTTTCTTCTTTATTGAAATAAACTAAGTAATAGTACATTTGTTTCTCTTCATCCCAGCCTTTTTCTACAAATTTCTCTGCACTTTCAGGATTGATGAAATCCATTTTTATTTGGATATGTGTGTCTAAATTGATTACGTTTTTGATTGATTTTCTAGCATCAGAAACTGCAGCATTAGCTATAGGGAATGAAGTCACATCTTCAATACTATATTTTTCTCCTTTGTCTATTTTATAATTCTTGAATTCAGGAATTAAATCAGGGTTATCCAAAACTTCATTTAAGAAATTAGTTTCTTCGAACTGATCATTTTTTGCAAAATAATTTACAGAACGGTTCATAAACATTACTTCTTCTTTCTTGTCTTCGGCAGGGAAAACAACGTCTTTGGCAAAGTTCTGACAGAATTTTAAATATTTTTTGGTAATGAAGTTTTCATCTTCAAAAGCATCTACTGAAAGGAAATGTTCCAGCCAATATCTCGCATCATAACGGTTGCTGTCGACCGTTAGGATTTTATATCCTTCTTCTTTTTTGTAATTAAAAATCAGACAACCTTTATCTAATTTATTTAAACTTACTCCTTGTTGCAAAATCATTTCCAATTGCGTTTCTTTTTCCTCAAATTGTAAAAAGTCAGCTTGAATTTCACTTTTGAAAATTCCTATAGCATCCACCACATTATTATCAATGCTAACGTTTGTTAAATACGTAACATAAACCTCTCCATTCTTAATGTGCGGATGATTGGATTGTTCAAATAAGTGCTTCGTGATTTTTTTTGAAGTTTCATGAATGCTACTTGGGTTTTCAAAAATTTCCGTTGCAAATTTGAACATGTCATTATAATCTAGATCGATTTCATGTGCAAATTGAAAATAGTTTTCTTCTTTTTCTCTAAAAGGTTTAAAGAAAAATTCTTTCATCAAGGGAACAATTTCATCATTCAAATTAAACGGCTGCTCTGATAAAAAAATGGCTTCGTTTCTACTTTTATTACCAACTCTATGAATCGATAAGTTTTCGATGTGCGTATTATATAAGTTGATCATGTTTTTTATTTTTTTATTTTAGATAAGAGAGCCAAGATAAATGACACTTTTTAAGTCTTTCATCTTGGCTCTTAATACTTAGTCGCTTAGTTATTTAATTCCAATTTTCCTCAAACCCATAGTCTTCAAAACTATCATCTCCTTCAAACATGTCTAAGTCATCTTCATCAAGTCCATCTTCAAATTCATCATTATAGTCATCGGCACTATCTGATTCAAAGTTTTTTTCCATCGCTTCATCAGGCATTTCACCATGAGAAAATATCGTTTCAGGATATAAATTGCCAAGAACTTGGTCTTCAATAGCGGCCAATTCTACTAGGAAAGTCCACATATTGATAAAATCATACACATAGATAATTTTGGTATTTTGTTTATCTAAAATGTCCGATAATTGATAATCGCTCATTACTTTTTGTTCACCCGGAATATCTCCAGTATCAAAAAGCGAAATTTCATCTTCTTGATTCCATGTTTCGTCACAAGTATAGAAAGATGCCACTTCCATCCCGTCAAAACCAAAGGAATTAAAGATAGCATTGTGTAGATCTTCTAAAGTATCGTCTTCAAGTATTGCAATGTCTCTAAAAACATCTTCTTCCGCGTCCAGAATTACTCTAAATTTATAAACCATAATCTTTGTTTTTATTGAAAGCTCAAAGGTAAAATATAATTTTAGATTTTACCTTTGAGCTTTCAGTTTTGTTGATAAGATTTTTGAGTATAATGCTATAAGATTGTAAGCGGTTGATAGTCCTAATTTCTAAAACAGTAATGTCTTTTAGAAATTAGGACAAGCTACTTTTGAATTTATTTTTGATCCTTTTTCGAATGATGTGATATTTTTTGTGATTAGGATAATATCTATTAGTAGTTATATTATTGAAAATTAAAGCGACAATCAAAAGAATAATTGTGCCACTCAAAACCGGATACAACACATACCAATATCCAAGACTTGTAATTTTAGGAGAACCGATTATGGCAATCAATGCAGTGGCTCCACCTGGGGGATGTAGCGTTTTAGTTACTTGCATCAAAACAATTGAAATTGATACAGCAAGTGGAGCACTGATCCATAAAATATCGGGCGCAAATTTTGCTACTGTAACTCCTACAATTGCTGATACAAGATGACCGCCAATAAGATTTCGGGGTTGTGCTAATGGACTTTGGATAGCACCATAAACCAAAACACTAGAAGCGCCAAAAGATCCAATCAAAAAAACCACATCCGAATGCAGTAGTGTTTTGGATTGCATATAAGCAATCAATCCTATTCCAATAAACGAACCCAGAAAAGCCCAAAAATGTTCTTTGAAATCAACTAGCGTTTCTTTGTACAGAATGTATTTAGTTTTGCGATAATTTCTTTTTATTTTTTCAATTGGCATAAACTATTATTTTGATAAACTGGCAGAATAGGAGTATACCGTAAATGGATAAATCATTTTTGCAGTGTATTTTGAAATAAGACAAACAACCAAAATGGGAAGAAATAAAGTATAATCATTTGTTAACCCACAAACTAAGAAAATCGCAGTAAAAGGAGCGTGAATGCTGGCACTTAAAACTGCAGCCATTCCAATAACCATAAAGTTTACAGGGATTACATTAGCATTTAAATAGGTATTTAAAAGTAAAGCAACAAGTAATCCTAAAAAGGATCCAATGAAAAGACTTGGCGCAAAAACACCTCCGTCACCTCCTGAAGCAAGTGTTGCCGATGTTACTATTGGTTTTAAGAGTATGATTCCAATAAATGTCAGTACCAATGAAAATGATAATGTCACGTCATTCGAATGAACAAAAATCCCCTTGATGGCATGATATCCTTCTCCATAAAGTTGTGGAAAGAAGAATAACGAAATACTAAGGATTAGCGAACCTAGCAGGATTTTATAATAATGAATTTTTATTTTTGAAAATTGAGATTTAAACAATAAAACACAACGAGTGAGATAGACGGAATTGATACCTGCTAAAATCCCTAAAAGGATAAAATAGGGAATCGCTCTTAAATGCCAAGTTGTAATAGCTACGGCAAATAAAGGTTTTTCATCCAATAAAAAAACAAGTCCAAAAGCTATAGCAACCGCAATTAAATTACTGATTAAAAAAGCTCGTGTTACTTTTTTGGAAATGACTTCAATTGCAAAAAGTATTCCAGCAATTGGACTACTGAATAAAGCGGTAACTCCTGCAGCAACTCCTGCACAAATCAATTCAGTTTTGTATTGTCTGAATACGTTTTGTTTTCTTTGGGCCACAGAACCAATAGTTGCCGAAGCTACTACGGTAGAAACTTCAATTCCTGTAGATCCACCAAAAACAACCGTTAATAATCCGTTGATAAAATGGGATGGAATTTTATAATTAGGTAAGTTCTTGGATTTTGAATTCGTGCTTTCAAAAATTTCTTTAATCCCTTTGTTTTCTTTTTTTCTAAAAAGATATTCTCTGAGAAAATAGATGATGGACAGACCAAAAACCGGAAAAACGATAATGAATATTGGGTTTAAAGTAGTTTGATGAAAAAAGATCTCTTCGTAATATTCGGTTATTTTTTTTAATGAAATTCCTAAAAATGCCGAAAGAAAACCTATTAGAACAGCAACAATTACTAATTTTTGGAATTTTATGAATTGATAATTTTTTTTAATTCGAGTTGTAGTATTCATTTAAGAAATGTTTTTCAAACGGTATTTTCAAATGAAATAAATAATTGAAAAATACCGCTTCTAAGAGAATTACAAATTTAAAGAAAGTATGTCAAACTTGAATTGAAAAATTTAAATAATCATTATTTTTTATGATTTCTTTGTGAAATATGTTTTTTAGGTAGCTTAAAACGGACTTATTTTTCATAAAATTCAATCGGGAGGTTGTCCGGATCAGCAATAAAAGTAAACCGTTTATTTGTTGTTGGGTCTAATCGTATCGCTTCAGATGCAATGTTTTTTGAAGTTAAAAAAGCAATTGTTTGATCAATATCATTTACTTCAAATGCTAAATGACGTAATCCAGTAGCTTCTGGTCCTGACGGACGCAATGGTGGATTTATAAAGGAGAAAAGTTCAATGATGTAAATGCCATTCAAAGCCAAATCCAGTTTGTAGGATTCTCTTTCCTCACGGTAAATTTCCCGAATAATTGTTAAACCCAAAATATCGGTATAGAATGTTTTAGATTTTTGATAATCGGAGCAAATAATAGCAATGTGATGGACTTTATTTAGATGTAACATAATATTCTTGAATTAGCTTTATGATTTGTATTATTGATTTAATTTACGGATCACTTTTGCAGGATTTCCCACCGCAAGTGAATTGTCAGGAATGTCTTTTGTAACTACGGAGCCTGCACCTATCACGCATCCATTTCCTATTGTTATACCGGGGCAAATAACAGAATTACCGCCAATCCAACAATCGTCTCCAATAGTTATGGGTAGTGCATTTTCATGAGTTTTTCTCAGTTCAGCATCAAGTGGATGTGATGCCGTATATAGTTGAACGCCTGGAGCAAATAGTACATTAGAACCAATGATTACTTTGCTGCAGTCTAAAACAACGCAATTCACATTGAAATACACATTTTCGCCACAATGGATATTGTACCCGTAATCACAAAAAAATGGAGGCTCAATATATAGATTAGCTCCCGCATTAGGGATTAATTCTTTTAGTATTTCTCGTGCTTTTTTGGTTACTCTATACTCAGTAACATTTAATCTGTGAAGTAGATTTTTTGACCTTCGCCTGTCTTTTACTAAAACAGGATCTCCAGCCAGATAATATTCTCCATCAATCATTTTTTCTTTTTCTGTTTTCATAAAATGGAATCTAATCTGCGTAAATATAAAAGAAATTACGAATGATTACAACTCATCCTGTAAATTCAACAGTTCAGTTAATTATAGTTTTATGATTTTAATTCCCGAAATATATTTGCTTCATCAAAAATCAAAAAAATATGAAGCTTATTTATACTCTTACCCTTTTGTTGTTCTCTGTAACGCTGTTTTCTCAAACAATTCTTTCTGGGAAAGTAGTTGACGAAAAAGGAAAACCTATAGCTGGAGCCAACATTTTTATCGAAGGAACTTATGACGGTAGTTCCAGTAATGAAACGGGTGATTTCACATTTATAACTACTACAACTGGGAATCAAACTTTGGTGGTGAGTTTCCTAGTATATGAAACTACAAAAATGACAATCGATGTTTCCAGTTTTGTAAATAAAACTATAAAATTAAAAGATAATGTCAATGCGCTAGATGCTGTAATAATTACCGCAGGTAATTTAGAAGCAGGTGATAAAGCAAGAGTTTCGGTATTGAAACCGCTGGATATTGTTACAACTGCGGGTTCGGCAGGAAATATTATCGCGGCTTTGCAAACCTTACCCGGAACGCAAAATGTAGGTGAAGACGGTCGATTATTTGTTCGTGGTGGCGAGGCAAATGAAACACAAACTTTTGTAGATGGGATTCGCGTAGCGCAACCGTATGGCGCTTCTGCTCAAAATTTACCAACTCGAGGACGATTTTCCCCATTTCTGTTTAATGGAATAGCATTTTCTACAGGTGGCTATTCTGCTGAATATGGGGAGGCTCTATCCAGCGTTTTGTTATTGAACACACAGGATGAACCCGACCAAAACAAAACCGAAATTTCATTGATGACCGTTGGTTTAGGAGTTGGGAATACTCAAAAATGGAAAAAAAGCTCTTTGAGTGTGAATACCGCGTATATCAACTTGGCTCCGTATCAAGCAGTAATTCCTCAAAATGTAGACTGGAATAGTCCCTACCAGTCTTTATCTGGGGAAACTGTATATCGATATAACTTCAATAACGGAATATTAAAATTATATGCTGCTTTTGATTCCTCAAAATTTGATCTTAATCAGGAAAACATTAATTCTCCACAAAAGTTACGAGTGGATTTAAATAACAATAATTTTTATTTTAATTCATCCTATAAAGGTGGTTTTGGAAATAATTGGCAAATTGCTTCAGGTTTGAGTTATGGTTTAAGTAAAAATAAAATAAAATTGGATTCAGATGCTGTTGCAAATGATGAAAACGCAGCCCATTTGAAATTAAAATTAACTAAGCGTTTTTCTGAAAGAGTAAAATTATGTTTTGGAACGGATTATTTTATAACCAAATTCAATGAGGATTTAAAGGAGAATTTAGGAACTACAAATACCAACGGATATAATTCAAATATCGGAGCCATTTACACCGAAGTTGATGTTTTCTTTTCCAAAAAGTTTGCTGCAAAAGCAGGATTGAGAGCTTCATACAATGATTTGTTAAGTGAAAGTGCTATTTCTCCTAGAGTTTCATTGGCTTACAAAATGGCTAAAAACAGTCAGCTTTCATTAGCTTATGGTGATTTTTCACAAACGCCAAATGTGGACTACATCAAATACTCCAAGTTTCATCAGTTTGAAAGTGAGAAAGCGTCACATTATATTTTGAATTATCAATACAATAAAAACGGAAAAACCTTCAGGGCAGAGGCTTATTATAAAGATTACAGTAATTTGGTGAAATATGATACGCCAGCAATACAATACAATTCGGTGTTTAACAATAACGGTTCCGGTTATGCTAAAGGATTGGATTTGTTTTGGAGAGACGGGAAATCAATTAAAAACTTAGAATATTGGGTTTCGTATTCATACATTGATACAGAGCGCGATTACAAAAACTTTAGTTCTCAAGTCACGCCTAATTTTGTTGCGGATCATAGTTTGTCTATTGTTACGAAATATTGGATAAACGATTGGAAATCACAAATTGGATTTACTAATTCATACAGTTCAGGACGACCGTATAACAATCCAAACGAAACGAAGTTCATGAATGGCAAAACAAAATCGTATAACAGTTTGAGTTTTAATTGGGCTTATTTATTGACAACTCAAAAGATTTTGTATTTCTCGGTTTCGAATGTTTTAGGGAGTCAAAATGTGTATGGTTACGATTACGCAAAAAATCCGGATGCCAAAGGAGTTTATAACAGGACAGCAATTACACCAACAGCGGATCGGTTTTTCTTTCTTGGGTTCTTTTGGACGATTAGTAATGATAATAAAGACAATCAGTTAAAGAATCTTTAAAATTGGTAATAAGGTTTTAAAGTCAAAGGTCTAAAGTCCACATTCTCGTGAATTTCTTCAACTTTATGACTTTCGACTTTACGGCTTTCGACTCAAAGAACAATTCATCCGTTAAAATCAACAGTTCAGTAAGTATAAATTTTAAAAAAGGTAGTGCCAATGTAAATTTGGTAAACAATTAATCAACAACTAAAAAAATAAATAGTATGACAAAAGTTATCACCACAATCGCATTTTTTGTATGTAGTTTATTATCTGCGCAAGGGCAATTTGAGCAAGGAATGGGAAAAGCATTCGGGCTTTGGGCAGCAGGAAAAAATACAGAGGCTTCTGATTTATTCGAAAGAATTGCAGGAGCAGAAAAAACAAGTTGGTTACCTAATTATTATGTTGCATTAGTAAATACAACTACCGCTTTTGGAACACAGGATAAAGACAAAATGAATTTGTTACTGACAAAAGCTCAAAATGCATTGGATATTGAAATGGTGAAAAATCCAAATAATGCAGAATTGTTAGTGATGCAAGCCATGGTAAATACCGCTTGGATTGTTTTTGATCCAATGACAAACGGAATGAAATTATCAGGAAAAACAATGGAGTTGTATGCCAAAGCGGAAGCAATTGCACCAGAAAACCCAAGAGTAGTTTTTGGTAAAGCTGAGTTTCAAATAGGCGGAGCAAAATGGACTGGAATTGACACCAAACCTTTGTGCGCACAAATTGAAAAATCAATCGGACTTTTTGCTACTTTTAAACCAGAAACTCCTTTCTCTCCAAAATGGGGATTGGATAGAGCGACAGCAGCATTGCAAAACTGTAAATAAGATTTGCTAGATAATAAAATTAAAGTTAAAATGGGAAATCAAAGAATACATACCTACACAGAATTTAAAAAGGGAACAATTATCTCCCTTAAAATTGCATTGATTTTCACTTTTGTATTTTCTTTAATTCAGGGGCGTTTTGATTTTGAAACGGTTATCACTACTTTTTGGGTAAGTTCGTTGTATTCTTTTGGAATAGGCTTTGGAAATGGAGTAATAAATTCTTTATTGGATAAAAAATGGGATTGGCTGGAGCATACTAATTTGAGAGTGTATTTCGGAATAATTGCTACGGTTTTGTATACGGTTCCGGTTGTTTTAGGGATTGATTATATCACTTTTGTGATTTTTCAAAAAATGAATCCAAGTGAGTTTTTTAATGACAGAATGATATGGGTTCATTTATTTTACATCATACTTTCATTGGGGGTTTCGACTTTCATGCATGCACGGAGTTTCATGGCCAATTGGAAACAGGCATCAAGAAAAGAAGTAACACAACAAAAAATAATTGCAGGAACAGCTTCGGCAAAATTTGAAAGTTTAAAAAACCAGATTGACCCACATTTTCTTTTCAATAGTTTGAATGTTTTAAGCTCTTTAATTGAAGAAAATCCTGATAATGCACAACGATTTACGACTTCATTGTCGAAAATTTATCGGTATGTATTGGAACAAAAAGATAAGGAGCTGGTTTCAGTTGAAGAAGAGTTGGCTTTTGCCAAAACCTATATGAACCTGCTTAAAATGCGCTTTGAAAATAGCTTGTTTTATGAATTGCCAATTTCGATTATAAATCCAGAAGCCAAAGTTGTGCCGCTTTCTTTGCAGCTTTTATTGGAGAATACGGTAAAACACAATGCGGTTAGTGAACAAAAACCGTTACACATTCGCATAACAATAGAAGGGGACTATCTTGCTGTGCAAAACGATTTTCAAAAGAAAGAAGTGTTGCAGGATCGCCAGGGTGTAGGATTGCAAAATATCATCAATCGTTATGGGATTATTACCAATAGAAAAGTATTGATTGAGCAAAATGAAAAAACCTTTACCGTTAAAATACCCATTTTAACGAAGCAAATTTCAGTTATGGAAAGTAGTGCCAATTTTAGTGAAAATACAGCCTATTACAGAGCTAAAAAACGTGTTGAAGAACTCAAAGGATTTTATGGGAACTTGATTTCTTATTGTTGTGTCATCCCACTTTTGATATTTATTAACCTAACATATTCGCCTCAATTTCAATGGTTCTGGTTTTCGGCTGCAGGTTGGGGCTTTGGATTGGTTATGCACGCTCTAAAGGTTTTTGGATATAGTTCTCGTTGGGAAGAAAGGAAAATTAAAGAGATTTTGCAAAGGCAAGACGAAAAAAAATCTTGGAAATAGTTTTTGATTTTAAGTCTGGAATAAATTATAAAAAAGTATGGAAAATAAGCATCTGAACGAGGAACGCTATTATATAGCAAAAAAGCAAGTAGAAGATATAAAAGGGTTTTACAGCAACTTAATTTCTTATATTGTAGTAAATATAGGATTGATTATTTTAAATTTAAAAACATCGCCGGATCATTTATGGTTTTACTGGCCTTTGCTGTGGTGGGGAATTGGGGTTATTTTTCACGGTCTCAAGGTTTTTAAATGCATGCCTTTTATAACGAAGGACTGGGAAGAGAAAAAGATTAAGGAGTTTATGGAAAAAGAGAACAAAGAAACTTGGGAATAATTTAATATTTATAGAGATGGGAAGATTTAGAGATAGACGGCTAAATGATTATAATACGGAAACATATAATCCGGACGAACGTTATAATTTAGCTTACAAAAGAGTAAAAAGAATCAAAGGATTTTATGTTCATCTATTGGTTTATATAATTGTAAATGCATTTATAGTTATTTCAAGTTCTAACAAAAGTTTGATTGATGATGAAATATTCTGGCGTTGGGAAACTTTTTCAACGGCATTATTTTGGGGAATCGGATTGCTAGCTCATGGATTATCTGTTTTTGGAAGAAATATATTTTTTGGTGCAAACTGGGAAGAGAAAAAAATCCAAGAATTAATGGAAAAAGAAAAAAGTGAAAAATGGGAATAAAAATGAGTTTTCAGTTAACCAAATGCTAAAATAAACGATACAAAATTACATGACCACAATAATAATTGAAGACGAAAAACCTGCTGCCAGATTACTTCAAAGAAAACTTGAAAAGCTAAATATTCAAGTAGGAGTGATGCTGCATTCAGTAGAAGAATCTATTGATTGGTTTTCTAAAAATGAACATCCTGATTTGATCTTTTTAGACATTCAATTGTCGGATGGTTTGTCATTTGAAATCTTTGAAAAAGTCGCTATCAAAAGTGCTATAATTTTCACAACTGCTTATGATGAATATGCGTTGCGAGCATTCAAATTAAACAGCATTGATTATCTTTTGAAACCCATTGATGAGGATGATTTGGAAGTGGCAGTTTCTAAGTTTAAAACTCGTTTGCCAAAACAAGAAACATTGCAATTGGATTTTGAACAAATCAAAAGAATGTTGACGAACCCATTTGAAAAAAATTATAAAAAACGTTTTACAGTAAAAATCGGGCAACATTTGAAAGTTATTTCTATTGATGAAGTAGAGTGTTTTTTTAGTGAAAATAAAGGAACATACATTCATACTTTTGATAATAGAAATTATTTAATCGAAAATACTTTGGAACTTTTGGAACAAGAATTAGATCCTAAAGACTTTTTTAGAGTGAGCCGAAAATTCATAATTCCACTTAAAGCAATCAAAGAAATTGTATTGTATAGTAACTCCCGATTGAAAGTTATTTTGCCGTCTTATACTCCCGATGAGGTAATCGTGAGTCGAGAGAAAGTATCTGATTTTAAAACTTGGATTGGATGAAAAAAACTGTTTCAAAACCTTAAATAAAATCCGATTTGGAAAAAGTTTAGTTTAGGTTTTTGAAACAGTTTTAGTAATTTCTTAGACTTTGAAATTATTCAAATAAGGATCTGATTTCTTTTTCAGTTTTGCCTAATTTTTGTTGCAATTTGCCCCAAGTTTCATCTTCTTTTCCTTCTTCAAATAACACATCGTCATCTGTTAGTTCAGCAAACTTTTGTTTAAGTTTACCTTTCAATTCATTGTAATTTCCTTTAATCTCTGTTGAATTTGGCATAACGGATAGTTTTAAATTGATATTATTTCTTTTACAAATTTGGTGATTGAAAGAGGAAAAACTATTACACAATTAAGAAGGTTTGTTGTTTAATTTTTGGTAATTGTTATCTAATTAGATTATTATTGTAAATAATTTAATGTCGAAATGTATTTGAATTTAAAAGTAAAGTGACCTTTATTAAGTTGTTGGTATTTAGTAAAATATCGTTTGTGTATAGATTATGTCTATGATGGGTTTAGGCCTTTAAAAGAGTCTTTCTGATGCCAATTAGCAAAAAGATAAACAAAGTGTAAAGAATAAAAAACGGAACAATGTATTCGATTAAATTAAGAGGTAGCATAATGGCAATTATCAACAATTGAAACCCTAGCCCGTATATTGAAAGTAAGGTCATAAACCAATTTGGAAATGTTTTCACCTTGTATGCCTCTTTATCAAGTGTGTGAATTATTTTGTCAAAAGTGCCGTAGACAATGGTATAAATTTGGAACAAAATATCAACTGATTTTTGGCTTTCTCCAGGCAAAGCTCGGGGTGATTTGTATTCGAAAATTTTACTGGTAGAATCTCCTCCAACAGATTTATTTCTTAAAATTACATAGTAATAATTGTATAAAGTTCCTTGCAATTGTATGCCAATAAATGCTAAAATAGTAAACCCGATTGTTGTTTTTGAGACATAACAAAGCGTCATAAAAAGTAAGAAGTTTAAGATAATATCAAAAACACTGTCGAGGTATCTTCCGGTGTAAGAAGGGGTGTTTTTTATCCTTGCCAGTTCGCCATCGGCAGCATCAATTCCTGATTTCAGGATGATAAAAAAACCTGCTAAAAAGTAATGATTTTGTAAAATACAGTAAATCGCAATAAGACCTGAAAGTCCAAAAAGCAGCGTAACATGAATGGGAGTAAATCTGGTATTCTTTAATTTATTGGCTAAGAATTTTCCAAAGGGTCTTCCGTAATCGGATAAATCTAAAAATTTATCTTGAGCAGCAAGTTTAGACATTTAAGTTTATGAACAAAGAAATGCGACAATATAGTCAGGTTTAATAGTAAAAAAATTATTTTGATAATCGATGTAAAGTAAAAGTCATTGCTGTCAATAAGAAAAAAGCGCTTACCTGATGTAAGAGCCCTAACCATAAAGGGACTCCATATAATAAGGTAAATACTCCTAATCCAAACTGAACGAAAACTAATACTAAAAGCAATTTAATTCCTTTGTTTTGTGCTTTGTCTAAAGTAAAATTAATGCTTTTGAAATACAATAAAACAATCATACCAACCACAAAATAAGCAAATGTTCGATGTACAAATTGAACGCCGCTTTTTCCCTCAGTAAAGCTCAAAAACAGATTTTTTTGTTCAAGAAAAACACTATCGTGAATAAATTGTCCGTCACTCATTAAAGGCCAGTGATTGTGAATTAAACCGGCATTTAAACCAGCAACGAAGCCGCCGTATATAATTTGTAACAATAAAAAAGCTAATGCTACGCGAGCTATAGTTCGTAATGATTTTTCAATTTTTTTCTTTTCTGGATATAGTAAATCCAGAGCAACCCAAAAGGAATAAGCAAATGTGATAAATGCAAAAGTCAAATGTAATGCAAGTCTAAAATGACTTACGTCTGGGTCGTTTACTAAGCCACTTTTTACCATAAACCAACCAAGAAAACCTTGGAAAGCACCCATTCCCAGAAGAATGTAACATTTTTTTAGTGTTTCGCGGTCAATTTTTTTCTTACTTAAAAAATAAACAAATGGAATGATGAAAACAAAACCTAGGATGCGTCCAATAAAGCGGTGAAACCATTCCCAGAAATAGATGAATTTATAATCTGAAAGGGTAAAATCGTTATGAATATTTATTTTTTGATATTCTGGAAATTGCTTGTATTTTTCAAAAGCTTCCTGCCATTTTGCATCCGAAAGAGGAGGTAAGGTATCAGTGACTAAGTGCCAATCGGTCATGGAAAGACCTGAATTGGTCAGCCGTGTGATTCCGCCAACAACAACCATTAAAAATATTAAAAAGCATCCTGAAAGCAACCAAATAATAACTGACTTATTCTCTTTTTTCATTTTTGAAACTAATTTTTGCAAAGATATTTTAAAAACAATTAATCTTTAATTCAACAAGCGTTAATCTTTAGTCCAATTTTATTGGCTCTTTTTAACATAAAGTCATAAGCAGCCTGATATTCATTAGGAATTTCTCCTTCTAATATTGCTTCTTTGATTGCTTCTTTAAGCATTCCAATTTCTTTGGATGGTTTTATATTGAAAATTTCCATGATTTCTTCTCCTGTTATAGGCGGTTGGAAATTACGGACATGATCGCGTTCTTCTACTTCTACAATTTTCTTTCGAACAATTTCAAAATTTTGGTGGTATTTTTTGAACTTGCTAGGGTTTTTGGTAGTAATATCGGCTTCACATAGCGTCATTAGATTTTCAACATCTTCGCCAGCGTCAAAAACTAAACGACGTACAGCTGAATCTGTAACAGTATCTTGGGATAAAACAATCGGCCGTGAACTCATCATGACCATTTTTTGAACAAATTTCATCTTTTGGTTCAACGGCATATGCAAACGTTCAAAGATTTTTTTTGCCATTTTTCCGCCTAAAAACTCATGCCCATGAAACGTCCAGCCTTGTTTTTTATTGAAACGTTTTGTTGGCGCTTTCCCAATATCATGTAATAATGCAGCCCAGCGCAACCAGACGTCATCTGTATGCGGACAAATGTTGTCAACTACTTCTAAGGTATGGTAAAAGTTGTTTTTATGCGTGTGGCCTTCAATTTCTTCTACCTGATTCAAAGCAGTCAATTCTGGTAGGATAATATCTAAAAGCCCTGTTTTGAACAAAAGCAAAAATCCAATAGAAGGTTTGTCTGTTGAAAGAATTTTATTCAGTTCATCAACAATGCGTTCGCCAGATATAATTTTAATTCGTTCCGCATTTTTTGTGATTGAGTTCAAAGAGTTTTCTTCTATTTCAAAACCCAATTGGTTTGCAAAACGTATTCCTCTCAACATTCTCAAAGGATCATCAGAAAAAGTAATATCCGGATCCAAAGGTGTTTTGATTGTTTTATTTTTTAAATCCTCCAGTCCATTAAATGGGTCCGATAATTCGCCAAAATTTGAAACGTTTAATGATAAGGCCAAAGCGTTTATCGTAAAATCACGACGGTTTTGATCGTCTTCCAATGTTCCATTTTCAACAATTGGATTACGACTATCCAGATTATAAGATTCTTTTCTAGCACCCACAAATTCAATTTCAGTATCTTCAAAACGTAACATTGCTGTTCCATACGTTTTAAAAACCTGAACTTTTGGTTTTTTAGGCAGTAACTGAGATACTTTCAAAGCTAATTCGATTCCGCTGCCCACGGCAACAATGTCAATATCTTTTTTGAAATCTCTATTCAAAAGTAAATCTCTCACGAAACCTCCAATTACATAACTGTCAACGTTAAGTTCTTGGGAAGCTTGAGAAATGACTTCGAAAATTTTATTATTTAAGGCTGATTTGTAGTTCATATTTTTTTTACCGCAAATTCGCTAATTATTTTTTGGTATCAACGATACGTTTGTATTCTAAAGAGGATAGATTAAAATTGACCAATATTGCAAGTTTGTTTTCAGAAATTTTCAGATAATTTAAGCATTGATTGTAATGGTCATTGTTAAAACATGCAACGGTTTTTACTTCGAGAATTATTTTATTGTGAATAATAAAATCTGCATGAAATTTATGTTTTAAAATTGAATTTTTATATTTAACAGTATATTCTTTTTCCCTTTCATAAGGAATGCTATTTTCATTAAATTCAAATTCCAATGCATCTTTGTAAACTATTTCAGAAAAACCTTTACCAAGATTTTTGTGGACTTCATACAATAGCCCAACTATTTTATAACATTCTTCTTTGTAAATTAAATCATCCATTTTTAAAAATAAATTAGCGAATTAGCGGTAAAAAAAACTATTTACGGATCACTTTTACCTGTGAGTCATTCGTAAGTTTAATTATTGTTGACGGCTTTCCGCTAATTTTTTCACGGTTCAAATTTACAACATAGTCAACACCTTTTATAATTTCAGGACTAATATCTTTAAAGGCAATTGGAGTAGGTTTTCCCGAAATATTGGCTGATGTTGAAACCAATGGTTTTTTCATCTTTTCCAATAATTTAAAACAGAACGGTTCTTTTACGATTCGGATTCCTAAAGTGTTATCTGGAGCAATTATATTAGTAGCCACATTTCTGGGTTTATCTAGTATTAAAGTCGTAGGATTTTCGGATAAATCAATGATTTGCCAAGCTACTTCAGGAATGTCTTTAAAAACATTGTACATCATTTTTTCGCCATTCATCAAAACAATCATGCTTTGGGTTTCGGCTCTTTGCTTCAGCTTATATATTTTGGCAATAGCCTCAGGATTTGTGGCATCACAACCAATTCCCCAAACCGTGTCAGTAGGATAGAGGATTATTCCACCTTCTTTTATTATTTCGTAGGCTTTGTGTACTTCTTCGTTGATGTTTTCCATATTTTTAAGTTAGAGAGCTTACTAAGTATTTATATAAAATTACTCTTCTCGCTTCCAAGGTGCAAAAATACTTCATTTGTGGTTTGCAATCCAAATATTTTTCAACGTTACTTTTTGAATGTAAATGAAATAGATTTTACTTTTTTGTAGAATAAAGTTTTTAGAAAAGACACTTCTCATAGACTTTTAAATAATCTGCTGCTGCATTTTTCCAATTAAAACTCGCGGCTCTTTCTTTCATTAATGATTCCATCATATCTTGATTGTTGTAGAAATGGTTTAAACCTTCAAATAGTATGGTTTTCATGTATTCAGGGTCAAAATTATCCCAATAATAAGAATGTTCACCGCCTATTTCGGGTAAGGAGGTTTTATTGGATAAGAAAATGGGTTTGCCAAAATGCATTGCTTCAATTGGTGGAAGTCCAAAACCCTCGCGAATGGAAGGAAAAAGAAAAGCATAACACTTTGATAAATAAAATTGTTTTGCAATATCGTCTACTTTTCCAGTAAGAAAAACGCGATTTTTTAGGTTGTTTTCTGTGATGAATTTTGCTATTTCAATTCCGTATGATTTATCGTTGTTTCCAGATATAATCAAATTGAAATCAGGAACATGAATCATCATTCTCACTATTGACAAGAAGTTTTTTCGTTCTAAAAAATCACCTATAGAGTATAAGAAAGGTTTGTCTAAAGGGATTTTAGAAATAAATGTAGAAGTGTCTAAAATAGTCGTGATGGGATTTCCATTATAAATTACATATTCAGGAACATTAGGAACATTAAAATACTGATGGGTTTGTTTTTTTGCAAATTCGGATATGTATGTAATCGCTGTAGTTTTTTCTAATTTTGCAAGAAACAGTTTATTAGCTTTATGATTCATGTCAGATGAAATTTCCTCCACAAAATTCACATCATGAATAGTAAGTAAATATTTATTGACTCGATAAGGTTCTACTTTTGTATTTTGATTTACAGAATGCCATAAATCATGTTTTTTGCGAGTTCTAAAAAGACTGTGGCGTGATAAATTAGTGTATTTATGATAGCTAAATTTATTTCCAAATTCTTTCTCAAGAATTTCTGGGTTTTTGGTATTTAGAGTTAATTCTAAATCATTAAATTCTAATTGGTATAAACCTTTAATCAGCTCGTAATTAAAAGTTCCTAATCCAGTTGCCTTATTCTTAAGGTTGTGTGTTTCTAAAAATACAGTTTTTGACATAAATAGCATTGTGACGAAGTAAAAGTAAACCTTAAATTGGATAAATAAAATGCAATACCTACTTTTGTTTACACTTATAATGTATTGATGCAAATAAATATTCACTCTCATTTTCTAAAAAGCAAGTCAAATTTATTGACAATGATTGAAAATTTTAATTCAAATGGAACTCTTTTTGGTGATGGAAACCGAAATAAAATAAAACTATTTGATTTAGAAGAAAAAACGATTAACATCAAATCGTTTAAGATTCCTCACCTCATAAATAAAATTGCATATAAATATTTCAGAAAATCTAAAGCGAGACGTTCTTACGAATTTGCCAATAAATTACTGGAAAACGGAATTGGAACGCCACAACCCATTGCTTATGCTGAAAATTTCAAATTTTCCGGGTTAGAAAATAGTTATTATATCAGTGAGCACCTTGAAGCGGAGTTGACTTTTAGAGAATTAGTTTTAGACCCTGAGTATCCAGATCACAATAATATATTGAGACAGTTTACTCAGTTTACTTTCGATTTGCATGAAAAAGGGATTGAATTTCTCGATCATTCCCCAGGAAATACATTGATTAAAAAAAGTTCTAAAAATCAGTATGAATTTTTCTTGGTAGATTTAAACCGAATGAATTTTCATAATGTAATGGATTTTGATGCTCGCATGAAAAATTTTCATAGGCTTACGCCAAAAATAGAAATGTTGGCTGTAATGAGTCAAGAGTATGCGAAACTTTATAATAAGGACTACGAAGAAGTTTTTAGTAAAATGTGTTTTTATACGAATGATTTTCAGATGAAATTTCACAGGAAAATAGCCCGAAAAAAGAAACTCTTATTTTGGAGATAATAATTATTTTTTTTTCCAAAGTTTATTTAGTTCCGTGTATCTAATATGAATGCAATAGGCATTCAGATAACAAATAATAACTCCTTTTTTTCCGTCAAGAAAACCCAAACGAACAAAATAATTGTACAAGAAATTATAGGTTGGATGCAGAAGGTGGAGTAGATTGGATTTTTTTTGCTTCTTTATAAATTTTTCTTGAGCCTTGAATTTTCCGTAACGAATTATTTTTAACTTATAAGAATCATAATTAGCATAGGAATAATGAATGAGTTTGTTTTTTAAGATGCCAATTTTTCCGTTTACTTTTAATTTTTCATGAATTAGTTTTTCCGAAGTATATTCAGCATGATTTTTATGGAAAAGCCTAAATATTTTATCACTTTGATTCCCGCTAAAATGCAATATTTTGTTTTCAAACATAAAAGTTCTTCGAAAAAGAAAGGCAGCGGATGTTTCGTTATTTTTTACGGTAACTAAGATTTCATTTTTTAATTCAGGTGTTAATCTTTCGTCTGCGTCCAAAAATAATATCCAGTCATTTTTTGCCTGCGAAATAGCAAAATTTCTTTGAGAAGAATAATTGTCAAATTTATTCTGAATAAATTTTATGTTTTCGAATGATTTACAAATAACCTCTGTATTATCGGTACTGAATGAATCTACAACAATAATCTCGTCAGCAAAATCCAAATCTGCCAAAAGGGCTTTCATCTGATTTTCTTCGTTTAATGTAATTATTAAAACCGAAATTTTAGTGTTGTGATTGTATTTCATTGATTATTAGCTGTTTTTCAAAAGTACAGCATTATTTCAAATGTGTTTCTAAAAAAGCATTTAATGCAGGATAAATTAACTCTGGAGTAAATTCATTGTAAAACAAAATGGTTTCTTTTTTTATTATTTTAGCTGTTTTAACTTCAAATAAATTTGGTTTGAACTCTCTTAAATGTAGTGAAATATGATTAATTCCATCTTCAAAAGTAGCCCATCCTTTTTTATCAATCCAAGGTGAAAAAATAATGAATGAGGGTTTTTCTAATGCTTTTGCCATATTTATTGCCCCACCATCATTTCCAATTATCATATCACAATGGTTCATTATAGCAATGAACTCTCGGATATTTTTCCCTAAAACAGAAAAATAAATCTTCTTTTTTGTGCTTTCTTTACAGCCATTATAGATTGTTTTTGCCTCTTCAATTTGCTTTGGAAAATAATTAAAAAGAATATTCACATCGCTTTTGTCTGCAATGAAATCTACTAATTGCGACATGTATTCCAGCGGATAGGTTTTGTCTTTACTGCTTCCAATTATGCTGAGCATAATCGTTTTTTTGGATTGGTCTATTCCATGCGATTCGAAAAGTGAAGCAGCAAAATCATTCTCTTCTTTTGTAACTTGAATTCTGGGAAATGTTTCTAATTCTATATCAAGATGCAAAGGATTTAGTAATGCTAATCGTTGTTCAATTATTAAACCTAAATTAGTATTGGATGTTTTTTGTCTTTTTATAGTATCGGTATAAAGAAAGTCTCTCCCTTTTTTCCAATACGATATTTTTTGTTTTGCACCCGAAAATAATACAACGAGCCAGCTTTCTAATTTGGAATACGCATCAATTACAATGTCATATTTTTCAGCACGAATAGATTTCAATAATTTAAAATATTCCCATTTACTTTTCTGATGTTTTTCTTTAAAAATTATGAGATTGTCAAAACTTGTATTTCCTTGTAAAACAGCAATTGTAGATTCGTAAACCATATAATCAATTTGCGCTTTTGGATAGGCTTTACGCAAATTGTCGCACAATATGGAGCTTACTAAAACATCTCCAATCATTTTTTGTTGAATTACAAGTATTTTCATTCAGAGTAAATTTGAAAAAATTATGCTTTTGTTTTCAAGTAATTCATTGCACGAGGACTAATCCAGGTTTGCTTTTGTATTGCATTAAAATAATAAACGGATAGATTTTTAAGCATCAACCGATTTACTTTTAATTTTGGAATAAAAAACAAAAACAGGCTTAAAAACGATAAAATTATCTTCTCACTAAGTACTCCTAAAATCAATAAACAATGCAAATAGAGTTGTATTCCTATTGAAAATTGATTGCTGATGTAAACGTGTTTAGAAATAATCACTTCGGTTTTTGTAAGTGCTTTAGTCTTGACATTTAATCGTGAGGCACCACCGTGTTGATGAAAAATAGTAGCTTTTCGAGTAACGGCAACTTTTCCTCCAGTATCAAAAACCTTTTTACAAAGATCAACATCTTCAAAATACAACCAGTAATCTTCGTTCCAACCTTTAATTTTTATAAACCATTCCCGGCTTATGAAAATGACCGCTCCGGTAACCCAATCAGGGTAAAACAAATCCGCAGTGTTGTTGAAACGTTTTTCCAGTTTTGCTTTATTTCGTTTTCTAAAAAGGGACCTTGAGATTCCGAAAAAGCGTCCAAAAGCCGGAAATAAATTATTCTGTTTGTAAAAAACATCGTTTTCATTTATTTGTAAACAAGACAAAATTCCAATTTCAGGATGTGAAACAGCGGTTTGGAATAGTGTTTCCAAGGCTTCAAGAGTAAGTTTTGTATCTGGATTTAAAAAAAGGAAATGGTTTCCCGTAGCAATGCTCGCACCAAAGTTGCAACCATTTGAGAAACCATTATTACCTGAATTTTCTATAAATGTAAACTTGGAATATTTTTGTTTGAAAAAGTCAAATTGTCCGTCATTAGAAAAATTATCAACAATGATAACTTCGAATGTGAATGTTTTTGAACTAATTGCATCAATAGATGCTAAACATTCGTCTAAGGCTTTCCAACCACGGTAATTGACAATAATTATTGAAATATCCAATAGGTCTTTTTATAAAGATTTTTAAACGAAAACGGATTATACAGCTACGTCATATTCGCGTAAAGCATTGTTCAATGATGTTTTCAAATCAGTTGAAGGTTTACGGGTTCCAATAATTAAAGCACAAGGCACTTGGAACTCACCAGCAGCGAATTTTTTAGTATAACTTCCAGGAATCACAACAGAACGAGCAGGAACATATCCTTTCATTTCAACTGGAGTATCTCCTGTTACATCAATAATTTTTGTAGAGGCTGTCAAACAAACATTGGCACCAAGAACTGCTTCTTTACCAACATGAACTCCTTCAACAACAATACATCGAGAACCTACAAAAGCACCGTCCTCAATAATTACCGGAGCAGCTTGTAATGGTTCAAGAACACCACCAATTCCTACACCACCACTTAAATGTACGTTTTTACCAATTTGAGCACAGCTTCCTACGGTTGCCCAGGTGTCTACCATAGTTCCTTCGTCTACATAAGCACCAATGTTTACATAACTTGGCATCATGATTACACCACTTGAAATGTAAGAACCATAACGAGCAGATGCTCCAGGAACTACACGAACTCCTTTTGTAGCATAATCTCTTTTTAGCAACATTTTATCATGGTATTCGAAAATACCGGCTTCTAATGTTTCCATTTTTTGAATAGGGAAGTACATTACTACCGCTTTTTTAACCCATTCGTTTACTTGCCATCCTTCACCAACGGGTTCAGCAACACGTAATTTTCCGGTATCTAATAATTCAATAACTGCTCTGATAGCATCAGTTGTTGTTGTTTCTTGTAACAAAGCACGGTTTTCCCAAGCTTGCTCTATAATAGTTTGTAATGGATTCATTTTAATTAGATTTTTGACAAAGATATGTTTTTTAACGAAAAGCAAAAAGGTAAATTGATTTCAAAATGTTACAGATTTAACTTGTAGTGTTTTTAATAATTTTCAAATGTTGTAAATTTGATCAATAATTGAAAATCTTTGTACAATGAAAGATAATTTCTCAAAACAAGCTTCTGAATATTCAAAATTCAGACCACAATACCCAGATGAAATGATTGATTATTTAGTGTCATTTGTCGATAATAAGGATATTGCACTTGATATAGCAACTGGAAATGGGCAAGTGGCACACAAACTTTCTCGCTTTTTTAAAACGGTTTATGGAATTGATATTAGCCAGAACCAATTAGCCAATGCTATTTCAGCTCAGAATATCATTTATAAAGTGGCAGCTGCAGAAGATACTTTTTTTGGTGATCATAAATTTGACCTTATTACGGTAGCACAAGCAGTTCATTGGTTTGATTTTGATTTGTTTTATAAAGAAATCTATAGAATATTAAAACCAGACGGAATCTTTGCCGTATTAGGATATGGATTGTTTTCTACCAACACAGATTCAGATAAAATACTGCGAAATTTTTATTCTAATATAGTAGGTCCGTATTGGGATGTAGAACGAAAATACTTGGATGAAAATTATAAAACGATTCCATTTCCATTTGATGAAATAGTTGCACAATCTTTCGAAAATCATTTTACTTGGACTTTTGAAGAACTTATTGGATATCTGGAAACATGGTCGGCAACACAACATTACATTTCGAAAAAGAATAAAAATCCTTTGGACTTGATTTATGATGAGTTGAAAATTTCTTGGCAAAAAAATGATAAAAAAGTGGTATTTCCGTGGTTGCTGAGAATTGGAAAAGTAAAATAGCTACCTTTGAAAAAAATATAAAAATGCCAAGAATTCTCTCTATAGACTACGGACAGAAACGAACAGGAATCGCTGTTACGGATGAAATGCAAATCATAGCTTCGGGTTTAACTACAATTCCATCTACAACAGCCATTGCTTTTTTGAAGGATTATTTTGCCAAAGAAAAAGTGGAAGCGGTCCTTATTGGTGAACCTAAACAAATGAATGGCGAACCTTCAGAAAGTGCTTCTATTATTAAAGGTTTTGTGACGCATTTCACTAATCATTTTCCAGATATGAAAGTCATCAGGGTAGATGAACGGTTTACTTCAAAAATGGCTTTTCAGACTATGATTGACAGTGGTCTGAACAAAAAAAAACGTCAAAATAAAGCACTTATTGACGAGATTTCGGCAACGATAATGCTTCAGGATTATTTGAATCGAAAAGTATTTTAAAAGCTTTGTCTTTAAGGCCGTAAAAGGAATATAATGTTTTCGTGATTTCCTACTTTTTAACAATTATTTGTTATAATTTTTATGGTTTTATAAAGTATCTTTGCGTTTTAAAATTTTGTTATGCCTGATACAACCATTCGTTCAAATAGTGATGTAGTTCTTATAGGAGCTGGAATAATGAGCGCCACACTTGGCTTAATCCTTAAAGAATTACAACCAGATATAAAAATTGAAATTTACGAAAGATTAGATATTGCTGCTGCTGAAAGTTCTGATGCATGGAATAATGCCGGAACTGGACATTCTGCTTTTTGTGAGCTTAATTATACTCCTGAAAGTGAAGATGGAAGTATAAGTCCCAAAAAAGCGATCAGTATTGCAGAATCTTTCGAAGTTTCTCGTCAATTTTGGGCTTATTTAGTCCAACAGAAAAAAGTTTCATCTCCTGAAAATTTTATAAAAAGTATTCCACACATGAGTTTTGTTTGGGGTGAAAAAAATGTAGCATATCTTAAAAAAAGGTATGACGCTTTACATGCGAATCCACTTTTTAAAGAAATGCTTTATAGTACTGATTTTTCTCAGTTAAAGGAATGGATGCCTCTAGTTATGGAGGGTAGAGATGAATCTGAGAAAGTTGCTGCAACTTCTATGGCGATTGGTACGGATGTGAATTTTGGAGAATTAACCCGAAGCATGTTCAATTATTTGACGCAATTGGATGGTGTTACCATGCATTTTCATCACGAAGTTCAAAAATTAAAACAACGTGAGGATAAATCTTGGAGAATAAAAATTACAGATTTGGCTACAGGCCAAAAAAGAAAAGCATATACTAAATTTGTTTTTATTGGAGCTGGTGGTGGATCCTTACCATTATTAGAAAAAGCAGATGTCCCTGAAGGAAAAGGTTTTGGTGGTTTCCCAGTTAGTGGGCAATGGCTAAAATGTACGAATCCTGAAGTGATTGCAAAACATCAGGCTAAAGTTTATGGTAAAGCCAGTGTTGGTGCGCCACCTATGTCGGTGCCGCATATTGATTCCCGAATGATAAATGGTGAAAAAGCATTGCTTTTTGGACCTTTTGCAGGTTTTTCTACTCGATTTTTAAAAAATGGATCGTATTCGGATTTACCATTATCTATAAAACCAGACAATATCATCCCTATGATTGCGGCTGGGATTAAAAATATTCCACTTACAAAGTATTTGATTGAGCAAGTACGCCAATCACCAAAAGATAGAATAAATGCATTACGAGAATATGTTCCGGGTGCAAGATCTAAAGATTGGAAATTAGAACGTGCAGGACAACGTGTTCAAGTTATTAAGAAAGACGAAAAAGAAGGTGGAATATTAGAATTTGGTACCGAAGTAATCACTACAGCCGATGGTTCATTATCTGTTTTACTGGGTGCTTCTCCTGGAGCTTCAACGGCAGTTTCTATAATGGTAGATTTGGTTGGCAGATGTTTTAAAGACGAAATTGGGACACCGGAATGGCAGGAAAAATTAAAAAAAATGATTCCGTCTTATGGTGTAGCTTTAAATGCAAATCCAGCTTTATTAGACGAAATCAGAAAAGATACCGCTGAAATTTTAAAACTGAATAATTAGATATTTTTCAATAAAATAAAAGCGCTGAAGTTAGAGTAAGAATCTAATTTCAGTGCTTTTTTGTTTAAGATTGCATTAATTCTTTTGTAGTCTTTACTATATTTTCGGATAAATTAGTCAACCAGATTAATTGTTCTATAACTAATTGTGCTTCCTGCATTTTCAATTGAAATGCTTCTTCATCAATAGGAATTCCTGCTTTTAATTCTTTTTCTCGAATGTTTTTTAACTCTGTAAAACGCATCGCTAAATCTTCTTTTGGAAGGCTTTCTTTTATATCTGAATCATTTTCTTTCAAAAGCGCAATTGCATTATCCAGGTTTTTTATTACAGTGTCAACCACAACATTAAATGCCTCAGAAGCTGATGTCGTTTTGTGTGATTGGATATAAGTTCCCAAAGATGCTGAAGCGGATAGTAAGGAATGGTTAAGTATGGCCAGTTTGTATACTTGTGGTAGTTGTTTTTGTTTTGATTTAGGTTCTTGAACCATTCTTTGAAAAGAAGCCATTAAATTACCTATTTCTATAAAAGCATTTTTTCTGGCCAATCGGTACGAAGTAGAAATAGTCCCTTTTTTATTATAAAACACAGAGATTTCTTTCAGATAATTTTCATTTGCTTTTATGGATTTTTCTAAATAAATGGGAATATTTAAAAACTCCCATGAAGGCCATAAAAAGTGATTGGCAAAAAAAGCTAAAGCTGCCCCAACAATAGTATCCAGAATTCTATATTGAATCACATCACTAATATTTGGAGTTAATATTCCATAGATAAAAACAATATACATTGTTACAAATGTAGCGCTAACTTTATAATTTGTTTGTGTAAAGGAAAATCCTAAAAGCATACAAAGGATGGATAATGTGCTTATTACAATGCTGTTGTGTATAAATGTAAGGACTCCAAATGCAATTAATCCGCCTAAAATGGTCCCGAAAATTCGATGGAAAGAACGTTGTTTGGTTAAGCCATATCCAGGTCGCATGATAACTATGATAGTCAACAAAATCCAATATACGTTGTGAAAAGGTAGTACATTACCAATAATAAAACCAATCAAAATAGTTGTAGTTATTCGTAGTGAATGTCTGAAAATCGTAGAAGAGAAACTCAGATTTTCAATCAATGTACTCAAAGGATAATATTGTGGCGTCAGAAATTTTTCTAAGTCTTTGTCTTTTCCTTTGAAATCCAATGAATTAATAGCTAAAGTGAAGGCGCGTTCTACAATTTTTATTTTTTCAACTTGTTTTTCCGCATATTGAAGCATGGTTGTCAGCATATAAACGCCTTCGGAAGCGGCACCTTTTCCTAAGTCATTTTCGTATTCTGTGATTGCAACTTGTAAAGCATTTAGATCTCCAAGTAAATTATGTTTAGAAATATATTTAGTTCGGTTTTGTACACTTTTATATACTTGTTTTAAACTTGTTGCAAGATTGTATGCTAACCTTTGATAGGTTAGCAGCACCTTTGGATGGTCATCAAATTTTTGATGTAGTTTATCATGATCGAAAGAAGTAGATAAGGCAAGTTCTAAAATTTCTATCAATGAAATAAAAACAATAAGCATCTTGCGGTTTTGATTAGAAGAACCTGAAGTGGTATGACTACTAATTAGTACTTCTCTAATGTTTTGTCGAATGGTATTCAATTCCACCTGAAGATGTAGTTGCTTTTCAATAATTGCTTTTTTATCAGCATTAATAGTCCATAAGTCACCTCTTAGTTTTAAATATTTAGCTGTTAGTTTGATGCATTCGGCAATTTCTAATTCGATGTAACGATTAGGGCTTAAATAATGGAATATAAGTGAAATGAGAAGGTAGAATAAACCGCCTACAAGAATTAATCCTGAATATTGAATCATTTCCCAACCAGTATGCAAATGTGCAAACGCTAACGAAACGGCAAGTAACGCCGAGAATGAAACAGCTGTGGCCCTTTTTTCATACACAGAAAGCATTGATAACAAAAAAATTAATAGTGCTAAAAAGGGATAGAAGATCCAAGAATATGGATGCGTCATATTCACTAATAAATTGAGGCCGGCAACTAGAAAAGCAGTAACCAGGACTCCATTGATTTTATGTTTTAAATTACTTGGAATGTCACTTGGATACGTAAAAAAAGCTCCTAAGGCTATAGTAAATCCCATCTCGAATTTATCAAAATAAGAAAATAATAAAACAGGAATAACTGATGCTATTGTAACCTTTAATGCATTATTAAAATAAGTGCTGTCTGTAAATTTTCGGATTCTGTAAATCATATAATTGTATTACTAACAAAGGTAAGAATTGTATGAATTATTCAAAGGATAAAGCGATGTGTTTTGAACTTAATTGCAAAAAAACACTAATTATCAATCGAGGATTATTCATTCTCTATTTTTTTACTATTTTTGCGAAATGAATTAAATGGAAACATATTCAGTTTTACAATTGATAATGCTTAATACAACAATCATGATTTTACCAATTATAGGATATGGTGATCCTGTTTTAAGAAAAGTAGGAGAAGCTCTTACGCCGGAGCATCCAAACTTGGAAGAAATAATTGCCAATATGTACGAAACGATGTATAATGCTTATGGAGTTGGGCTTGCTGCACCTCAAGTAGGATTACCACTTCGTTTATTTGTAATAAATACGACTCCATTTAGTGATGATGAGGATTTAGCGGATGAGAAACAACAGGAACTGAAAGGATTCAAAAGAACTTTTATCAATGCAAAAATGATAAAAGAAGAAGGTCCTGAATGGAGTTTTAATGAAGGATGTTTAAGTATTCCAGATGTTCGTGAAGATGTTTATCGAAACCCGACCATAACTATTGAATATTGCGAAGAGGATTTTGTGATGAAAACAGAAGTTTTCGATGGAATAATCGCTAGAGTAATTCAACATGAATATGATCATATCGAAGGAATTTTATTTACGGATAAAATTTCTACATTAAAAAAACGGTTGATTCAAAAGAAGCTTAAAAACATCTTAGAAGGCAAAACTTTTCAAGAGTACCGAATGAAATTTTTCGGTAAAAAAGGCAGATAAATTCTCATTTATAATCTTACCTTGGTATGATTTTTGGTTTTAAATGAAAAAATAACAAGTCAAATTCTTAATAAATAATTATAAAATAAAATGAATTTAGAAAAAATATTAGCCATTTCTGGGAAACCGGGTTTATATGTACTGAGAGTGCAAACTCGTACTGGGTTTGTTGCGGAATCTTTATTAGACGGAAAAAAAATTACAGTTAATTTAAAAAGCAATGTAAGTTTATTGTCGGAGATATCTATTTATACATATGAAGGTGAAAAACCGTTAGCTGAAATCATGCAAAAAATTGCTGATAAAGAGAACAAAGGTCAGGCAATTTCTCATAAAGAAGATAATGCTGTTTTATTGGCTTATTTTAAAGAAATTTTACCAGACTATGATGAAGAAAGAGTATATCCTTCTGATGTAAAAAAAATCTTGAATTGGTATAATATGCTTCAAGCAAAAGGGTTGGTTACGGATGAGGTATCTACTGCAAAGGAAGAAACGACAGTTGCTGCAGAACTTGTTGAAGTTGCTGCAGATGAAGATGTGAAAACTACTGCAAAAGAAGCGTAATTTCAATTTTAAATTATATTTATCCTGTTCAGTCATATTCTGGACAGGATTTTTTTATTTTTACAAAAAAACATTTCAATATGAATTCAAGACAACACCAACTGCAAGCTTTCGAAAGACTATTAGATATTATGGATGATTTGCGGGAAAAATGTCCTTGGGACAAAAAGCAAACCATGCAAACGTTACGTCATCTTACTATTGAAGAGACTTACGAATTAGGTGATGCCATTTTAGATAATGACTTAGACGAAGTTAAAAAGGAGTTAGGGGATTTATTATTGCATATTGTTTTTTATGCAAAAATAGGAAGTGAAACAGATGATTTTGATATGGCAGATGTTTGCAATGAAATTTGTGAAAAGTTAATACATCGTCATCCTCATATTTATAGCGATGTAGTGGTTAAAGATGAAGAAGAAGTAAAGCAAAACTGGGAAAAACTAAAACTGAAAGAAGGAAAAAAGTCAGTTCTTGAAGGTGTACCAAGAAGTTTACCTGCATTGATAAAAGCAAGCCGAATTCAAGATAAAGTTAAAGGAGTAGGGTTTGATTGGGAAGAATCTCATCAGGTTTGGGACAAAGTTCAAGAGGAATTGGAGGAATTGCAAGTAGAGGTTGAAGCAGGCGATCAGGATAAAATTGAAGCGGAATTTGGAGATGTTTTATTTTCGATGATCAATTATGCTCGTTTTCTTAATGTAAATCCCGAAGATGCTTTAGAACGTACCAATAAAAAATTTATTAAACGCTTTCAATACTTAGAAAGTAAAGCTGGAGAGTTAGGAAAACCGTTAATGGATATGACTTTGGCTGAAATGGATGTTTTTTGGGAAGAAGCGAAGCGCCTTCCTAATAAATAGGAATAGGAAATCTATGATTTCCAAATAACTTAATTTTGGGAAGAAGCGAAGGAATTATAGAATTCAGCTTTTTAGTGAACAGTCTTAGAAGAATTAAAGTTATTCTGCTATTTTTTTTAGTTTGTTGATTTCTTTTAAAACAATCTTTTTTCCTGATAATTCAATTAGTCCTAGTTTGTTAAAATCAGATAATAAGCGAATGCAACTTTCTGTTGCAGTACCAATCATGCTGGCTAATTCATCTCTTGAAAGTTGTATTTTTAAGGAGTTATCTTCATTTTTTCCAAAGGTATCATGTAAATAAAGAAGCGTTTCGGCTAATCTTTCTTTAACTGTTTTTTGGGCTAAATTGACCATGTGATCATCGGCTTCTTTTAAATCACCACAAATAGTTTTCATTACATTCATTGAAAACTGATTGTTCTTATCAAAGTATCCCATTACTTCCGACTTTGGAATAAAACAAACTTCCATGTCTTCAAGAGCAACAGCACTTAGGTTTACGGGTTCGTCACTAATCATGGAACGTTGTCCCAGTAATTCTCCTTTTGTTACCAATTTTACAATATGGTCTTTGCCGTTTGGGCTCAGTTTTGTTAGCTTGCAAATACCATCCTTAATGCAATAGATACCATTGACGTTTTCCCCTTCTTCAAAAATCACTTCCCCTTTTTTAATAATGTGAGATGTTTTGCAGTCAGAAAGTTTTATTAATTCGTCTTTAGTAAGTGCTTTTAAAGAGCTAAATTCTCTGACGATACATTGTTCGCATTTGCTCATATTGGAAGGTATTTAAATCGATTACAAACTTATGAATTAATATGACAATTATCATATTTTTTACTCATTCAATTTGACACCTTTGTTTCAGGTAAAATGAGCAAATTTATGGACACACAAAACTGTTTCCATTGTGGGTTAGATATTATAAAAGAAGATGAAATTATTTTTGATGCCAAAAATTTTTGTTGCAACGGTTGTAAAACCGTGTACGAGATTTTTAGCCTTAATGATTTGACATGCTATTATGATTTTGAAAAATCCCCTGGAGCAACCCCACAAGATATTAAAGGTAAATATGATTTTTTAGATAATGAGAGTATTGTATCCAAACTTTTGGAATTTGAAGAAAATTCAACCGCTATTATTTCACTTAGTATTCCTCACATTCATTGTAGTTCGTGTATTTGGATTTTGGAAAATCTACAGCGTCTTCAAAAAGGAATAAACACTTCTCAGGTTAATTTTCCTGAAAAAAGAGTCCGAATCACTTTCAATCCAGGAGTTGTTTCTATTAAAGCTATTGTTTGTTTATTGAGTTCTATTGGTTATGAACCATACATAAGTCTTGAAAACTATGAAACGGGAACTAATACTATTGATAGAAGCTTGACATATAAACTTGGTGTTGCTTTCTTTTGTTTTGGAAATATCATGTTGCTTTCTTTTCCAGAATATTTTGAAGTTAAGGAGTTTTGGCTAGACCAATACCGAGACTTTTTTAGAGGAGCCATTTTTATATTATCATTACCCAGTTTCTTTTATTCAGCCAGTGGCTATTATGTTTCAGCGTATAAAAGTATCAAATCTAAAATGCTCAATATTGATATTCCTATTGCTTTGGGAATTATAGTGATGTTTGTACGAAGCACGTTCGATATCTTTATGAATTACGGATCTGGATTCTTCGACAGCTTGACGGGATTAATTTTCTTCATGCTTTTGGGGAAAATGTTCCAAATAAAAACCTATAGTTTTTTGAGTTTCGAAAGGGATTTTAAATCCTATTTTCCAATAGCAATCACTAAGATTAGTGCCGATGCCTCTGAAGAAAGTGTCGCTATTTACGAAGTTGAAAAAGGAGATAGATTGCTCATTAGAAACCAAGAATTAATACCTGTTGATGGGATTTTAATTTCAGAAAAAGCAGAAATCGATTATAGTTTTGTCACTGGGGAAGCGATTCCTATTACCAAACAATCAGGTGATAAAGTATTTGCCGGAGGAAAACAAATAGGTAAAGTAATTGAAATGGAGGTTTTGCATTCCGTTTCACAAAGCTATTTGACGCAATTATGGAGTAATGATGTGTTCCAAAAAAATGTAGAACAAAAACATAAAACGATAACAGATAGAATTTCTCGTTATTTTACACCCATACTTTTATTAATTGCTTTTGCGGGATTTGGCTATTGGATTTCTATTGATGCGAATGTTGCTTTCAATGTTTTTACTGCTGTACTAATTGTTGCTTGCCCTTGTGCATTGGCGTTGACGGCTCCATTTACTTTTGGAAACGTCTTGCGAATTTTAGGAAAACAGAAATTCTATCTCAAAAACGCATTGGTTATCGAGCAGTTAGCCAAAGTTGATACTATTGTTTTTGATAAAACTGGTACAATTACTACCAATAAAAAATCGAATATTTCCTATGAAGGCGATACACTTTCTGATGAAAATTTGTTGCTGATTAAAAATGTACTTCGGGCTTCTAATCATCCGTTGAGTAGAATGTTATATGACTATTTACCAGTACCCATCTTGCCAAACAAATCAGCATTGGAAACTAAAAAAATAAAAGTAGATGCTTTTGAGGAAATTACCGGTAAAGGGATTCAGGCTCATATTTTTGGTTACGAAATTCAAATTGGTTCCGCAGCTTTTGTAGAAAAAATAGAAGAAAATAATATTCAGCAAACTTCTGTCCACATAAAAATTAATGGGATTTATTACGGAAAATTTATTTTCAACAATCAATATCGAGAAGGGTTAGAGGAACTTTTCAAAAATTTAAGTACGAAGTATCAAATTAAGGTTTTGTCTGGCGATAATGAAGGGGAAAGACTAACCTTAGAAAAAATTTTACCGAAAGGCACGGAATTAATTTTCAATCAAAAACCAGAAGAAAAATTAGAATTCATTAAAAAATTGCAAGTAGAAGGCAAAAATGTGATGATGGTAGGTGATGGATTGAATGATGCAGGAGCTTTGGCGCAAAGTAATGTTGGAATTTCAATTTCTGAAAATGTAAATGTTTTTTCACCGGCCTGTGATGCTATCTTGGATGCCGGTGAGTTTCAAAAATTAAGCTATTTCATGCGACTTTCTAAAAATGCGATAACAACTATAAAGATGAGTTTTACACTTTCACTTTTATACAATGTGGTTGGACTATCATTTGCAATTACCGGCAATTTATTGCCTTTGGTTGCTGCCATTATTATGCCGTTAAGTACCATAACCATAGTGAGTTTTGTAACGGTGATGAGTAGTTATTATGCAAATAAAAAATAGAATTATATAAGTTTTCCGATTGCGCTTTCACATATTTTTAACATAAAATAAGAAGTATGACAAATGTCATATTTTACTACAAAACGTAAAAGTAACTTTGTTAACACAAATTAAGGTATGAGTGTCATTTATTTATTAATCTCCATCAGTATAATAGTCGCTATAGGCTTCTTTATTGCTTTTATAAGAGCTGTAAAAACTGGTCAATATGACGATGATTATACGCCATCTGTCAGAATGCTTTTTGACGATGAGCTTTTGAAAGGAACCCAAAACGAAGAGAGACCAGAAAAACAAGATGAGAAGTAATTGAGTAGGAACACTTCAATAACTTTTAGCCTTAAATAGTAAACTTTTAAATTAAAACAGATTTAATTATGGAAATGCAGCAGTTTTATTATGACAACAAAATTGTAAAAAAATTCATTTACGCAACCATCGTGTTTGGGGTTGTAGGAATGTTAGTGGGGCTTACATTAGCCTTTATGTTCCTTTTTCCCAATATAACCGATGGAATTTCGTGGTTGAGTTATGGTCGATTGAGACCTTTACACACGAATGCAGTTATCTTTGCTTTTGTGGGAAATGCAATGTTTGCAGGGATTTATTACTCTTTGCAACGATTGTTGAAAGCGAGGATGTTTAATGATTTTTTGAGTAATCTTCATTTTTGGGGATGGCAATTGATTATTGTTGCTGCAGCCATATCATTGCCTCTTGGGTATAGTTCTTCAAAAGAATATGCTGAATTAGAATGGCCTATAGATATTGCAATTGCGCTAATTTGGGTTGTTTTTGGTATCAATATGATTGGAACCATTTTAAAACGTAGAGAGCGCCATTTGTATGTTGCAATTTGGTTTTACTTGGCAACTTTTGTTACTGTAGCAGTTTTGCATATTTTCAATAGTTTAGAACTGCCGGTTTCTGCTATGAAAAGCTATTCAGTTTATGCAGGAGTTCAAGATGCGTTAGTGCAATGGTGGTACGGTCATAATGCAGTTGCGTTTTTCTTGACAACACCTTTTTTAGGATTAATGTATTACTATGTTCCTAAAGCGGCAAATCGTCCCGTGTATTCTTATAGATTATCTATTGTTCACTTTTGGTCATTGATTTTTATTTATATCTGGGCTGGACCTCACCACTTGTTATATTCAGCGTTGCCTAACTGGGCACAAAATTTAGGAGTTGCTTTTTCTATCATGTTGATTGCACCATCTTGGGGTGGAATGATAAACGGACTTTTAACTTTGAGAGGAGTCTGGGATAAAGTGCGAGTAGATCCAGTTTTAAAATTCTTTGTTGTAGCCATTACTGGTTACGGAATGGCAACTTTTGAAGGGCCAATGTTATCACTTAAAAATGTAAACGCTATTGCGCATTACACGGACTGGATTATTGCTCACGTTCACGTAGGTGCTTTAGCTTGGAATGGATTTATGGCTTTTGGTATGATATATTGGTTGATTCCTAGAATGACTAAAAGTACTTTGTATTCTCTTAAATTAGCTAATTTTCACTTTTGGATTGGTACTTTAGGGATTATTTTATATACAATACCAATGTATGTTGCCGGTTTCTTGCAAGCTTCTATGTGGAAACAATTTAATCCTGATGGGACGTTAACTTATGGTAACTTCCTTGAAACGGTAACTCAAATTATGCCAATGTATTGGATGAGAGCTATTGGTGGAACTCTTTATTTAATTGGGATGTTTTCTTTAGTGTATAATATTATCCAAACCGTTAGATTGGGTTCTAAAATTGAAGACGAATTAGCTGAAGCTCCTGAATTAATTAAAATTAGCTCAGGTAGAGTTAAAGGAGAGAAATTTCACCCTTGGTTAGAAAGAAAACCTATTCAATTGACAATTTTAGCAACTGTTGCTATTTTAATTGGAGGTGTTATTCAAATTGTACCTACGATTATGGTGAAATCAAATATCCCAACAATAGCCAGTGTAAAACCTTATTCACCATTAGAATTGGAAGGACGTGATTTATACATTCGTGAAGGTTGTGTAGGTTGTCATTCTCAATCTGTTCGTCCTTTCCGTAGTGAAGTGGAACGTTATGGACCACAATCTAAAGCAGGAGAATTTGTATACGATCATCCATTCCTTTGGGGGTCAAAACGTACAGGTCCAGATTTGTTAAGAGTTGGGGGTAAATACAATGATAACTGGCATTTTAACCATTTTTGGAGCCCTCAAAGTATATCTGCAGGTTCAATTATGCCAGGTTATAAATGGCTTTTTGATAATAAACCGATGGATATTTCTCTAACGCAAAGCAAGATGAAAGCCATGGTGACACTTGGAGTTCCTTATACTGATGCTCAAGTTGCCAATGGGTTGAATGATTTAAGAGCGCAAGCCATTAAAATTGAAGAAAGCTTGAAAAACGATCCTGATTTTGTAAAAAGTTATAATGATAGCAAGAAAAAAGCAGAAGCAAGGGGAGAAAAATTTATTCCAATGAATGAAAGGGAAATCGTTGCAATGATTGCTTACATACAAAGACTTGGAACAGATATTAAAGTAAAAGATATCGCTAAAAAATAAAGTCATGTTCGAACAAATTAAACACAATATGGAGACTATCGAGGGAGTTGCGATATATCCAATCCTATCGTTATTAATCTTCTTCGTCTTTTTCATTGGACTTGGAATTTGGGTTTTCTCTTATAAAAAAGAAAAGATTACTGAATTAAGCCAAATCCCTTTGAACGACAATAAAATAGTATAATTTTTTAAAATTTAGAAAATGAAAAAATTAATTCCAGCATATGTAAGAGTACCGGTTATTTTCTTTGCTGTATTTGGAGCAATGGAGTATTTTATTGACTCAGGTGACAGACCGGCTTTTATAAAATTTCCAATGGTTGCTGTCTTTTTGTTTGTATTTCTATTCCTTTTAATAGCGATCGAAATTACTATGAGCGCAGTTGATAATATTACCTATCAATTGATGACAGAAGAACAGAAACAAAAATTGGAAAATGTTACTTCGATCAGTTTTAAAGAAAAAGCATGGTTCAAAAACTTGATGGAAAGCTTAACAAAGTCAGTGCCATTAGAAAGCGAAGATCAATTATTATTGGAGCATGATTATGACGGAATCAAGGAATTAGATAATAATTTGCCACCATGGTGGGTATATTTATTCTATGCTTGTATTCTTTTTGGGGTTGTTTATATGGTTCGATATGAGGTTTTAGGAGCCGACAATCAAGAAATGGAGCTTAAAAAAGAAGTGGCTCAAGCCAAAATTGATATTGCTGAATACATGAAAACTGCTCCAGATTTGATGGATGAAAAAACAGTTGTTTTATTGACAGAACCAGCAGATTTGGCAGCTGGTAAAGAGATTTTCACAACCAATTGTGTGGCTTGTCACAGAGCTGATGCCGGAGGACAAATTGGTCCAAACTTAACGGATAATCATTGGATTTTGGGTGGCGGAATCAAGAATTTATTTCACACCATTACAAACGGTGGGCGTGATGGAAAAGGAATGATTGCCTGGAAAGGAACTTTGAAGCCAAAAGAAATTCAACACGTTGCGAGTTATGTATTGTCTTTACAAGGAAGTAATCCAAAAGATCCAAAAGCACCAGATGGTGAAATTTGGGTTGATGAGAATGCTCCAAAAACAGATGCTACTGTTACTTTAAAAACAGATAGCACTCCAATTAAAAAATAAAAAAATGTCAAAATTACCAGACGAAGCTTTTAGAGATACCATCGGAACGATTGACGAAGAAGGAAATCGAAAATTTATTTTTCCTAAAAAACCTTCCGGTAAGTTTTACGATTATAGAAAGTGGGTCAGTTATTTTTTGTTGATTGTTCTGGTTGCTAATCCTTTTGTAAAGGTTAATGGCAATCAGTTCATGATGTTTAATGTGCTTGAAAGAAGATTTAATATTTTTGGATTTCCTTTTTGGCCACAAGATTTTTATCTTTTCGTTCTTTTTATGATTGTTGGAGTCGTATTCGTGATTCTTTTTACGGTGATTTTTGGACGAATATTTTGCGGATGGATTTGTCCGCAGACTATCTTTTTAGAAATGGTATTTCGCAGAATTGAATATTGGATTGAAGGAGATCGTGGCGCCCAAATTCGTTTAGAAAAACAAGAATGGAACGCTGAAAAAATTAGAAAAAAAGGTCTTAAATGGTTTGTATTTCTAATCATTTCCTTTTTTATTGCCAATGTTTTTCTGGCCTATCTTATCAGTAGTGATACCTTGTTTTTAATGATTGAAGAAGGACCGGAAAATCATGTAAGCACTTTGGCTTCACTATTGATTTTTACTGGTGTATTCTATTTTATTTTTGCGTGGTTTAGAGAACAAGTTTGTATTATAGCCTGCCCTTACGGAAGATTGCAAGGGGTTTTATTAGATGATAAATCGATAAATGTCGCCTATGATTTTGTTCGTGGTGAGAAAGAATCAGGAAGAGCTAAATTCAATAAACAAGAGGATAGAGTCACAACTGGAAAAGGAGATTGTATTGATTGTAAACAATGTGTAAATGTTTGTCCTACCGGAATTGATATTCGTAACGGAACGCAATTAGAATGTATCAATTGTACTGCTTGTATCGATGAATGTGATACTATTATGGATAGTGTTGGATTACCCAAAGGCTTAATACGGTACGCTTCTGAAGATGAAATTGAGAAAAAAATCAAGTTCAAATTCACACCAAGAATGAAAGGCTATTCTGCAGTATTGTTTATTTTGACAGGCATTCTTATAGGATTATTATTTTTACGCACAGATGTTGAAGCCAGTATCTTGAGATTACCAGGACAATTGTTTCAGCACAAAGGAGATAACATCAGTAACATCTATACGTTTAAAATTATCAATAAAACCAACAATGATTTTAATGATATTCATTTCAAATTAGTTGGGATAAAAGGGACTTTAAAAGTAGTGGGAAAACAGGATCTTAAAGTGCCTAAACAAGGTATGAATGGAGGGACTTTATTTGTGGAAATCAATCAAAATTTATTGGACAGTGATAAAACAAAATTAAAAATTGATGTCTATAACGGTACTAAAAAAATAGAGACAAGCACAACGAGTTTTTTAAGTCCGCGAAGTTTTGATTAGGAAATTAGGTTTAGGATTAAAATATATAAATAAAGCAACATGAAATTTAATTGGGGAACAGGAATCGTCATTGCATTTGGTCTGTTTATGACCTTCATTTTGTATTTTGTTTTCAAAGTTCAATCGGATTCAAAATATGATAATGAATTGGTTGTTGAAGAGTATTACAAGCATGATGTCCATTTTGGAGATGAGATGATACGAATTCAAAACGCACATGATTTAGCTCAAAAGCCAATAATAACGACTACTTCAGAGGGTGTTACAATTGTATTCCCAGATGTATTTGTTCCAAAAAACATTAAAGGAAAAGTGTCCCTTTACAGACCGTCTACTAAAAAATTAGATTTTGAAATTCCAATTTCGCTATCTAATCCTACTTTGCTCATACCTAAAAAAAGTTTGGCAGGCGGTCGTTGGGACATTAATATGGAATGGCAATATGAAGGTAAATCGTATTTGACCAAAGAAACTATATACATCAATTAGACAAACACAATGCTATACACAGCTTTCCTTTTCGGTTTGATAAGTAGTTTTCACTGCATAGGAATGTGTGGACCTATTGCTATGATGTTACCGGTAGATAGAACGAATCAAGCAAAAAAAGTCACTCAAATTATCACGTATCATTTAGGAAGATTAACGGCGTACGCTACTATTGGTTTTATTTTTGGATTGGTGGGTAAAGGTTTTTTTATGGCTGGTTTACAGCAGAAATTATCTATATTTATTGGCGTTGCCATGATTATTATCGTTTTAACTCCTGATAAATTATTTGCTAGATATAATTTTTCAAAACCAGTTTTTAAAGTTATTTCCAAAATAAAATCGACTTTAGGAAGTCAGTTTAAAAACAAGAGTTACAAATCACTATTTACTATCGGTTTGCTTAATGGGTTTTTACCTTGCGGAATGGTTTATGTAGCCTTATTTGGTGCTATTGCCATGCAAAGTGAAAGTCTGGGGGTTTTGTATATGATTTTATTTGGATTAGGAACCGTTCCTTTGATGAGTAGTGTGGTGTATATTAATTCATTTTTGACAGTTTCTATTCGAAACAACATTCAAAAAGCAATTCCTTATGTAGCTGTTATTATAGGCGTATTATTCATCTTGAGAGGATTGGGATTGGGAATTCCATATATATCACCATCCAATATCAGTTTGTTTGTACAGGCAAATCCTAATTGTCATTAATTTTTGATTCATAGTACATAAATAAAAGCACGCCATTAAGCGTGCTTTTATATTTTTAAACAGCAATAAACACTAGATTGTCATCGAAAATAATTCGGTTTCTGGAGCTTTCCTTTTTAAACGTAAATCAAATGCCATACAAATATTGCGAACATAAGGTTTCCCTTTTTCGGTAACCTGAATAGTATTTTTATTTATGATAACTAACCCATCTTGTTCCATTTCTTTTAACTGAACTAAAACTTCAGGAATTTCTTCAAAATACTCTTGGTTTTTTTGCCAAGAAGTTTCAAATTGGCACATTAAATTCAAGATGTGTCTTCGGATGATGAGGTCTTCATCAGTCAATAGATGCCCTCTAAAAACAGGTAATTTGTCCCATTCTAATATTTGATAATAATCCTCTAGATTTTTTACATTTTGAGTAAAACTAAACCAACTGTCACTAATAGAGGAAACACCCAATCCAATCATTAATTGAGTTTTTGAGGAACTATATCCCATGAAATTGCGATGCAGTTTTCCGTTTTGAAAAGAATCATATAAACTGTCCGTTTTCAAAGCAAAATGATCCATTCCTATTTCATGATAACCATTTTCATATAATAATTTTTTGCCTGTTTCATAAAGTATTCGCTTTTTATCATCTTTAGGAATATCTTCATCATTGAAACCGCGTTGTCCGTTTCCTTTTATCCAGGGAACGTGTGCGTAGCTATAAAAAGCCAATCGATCCGGTTGTAATGATTTTGTTTTCTCAATGGTATCAATTACATCTTCAATTTCCTGAAATGGTAATCCAAATATAATATCATGACCTATGGAAGTATAACCAATCTCTCTGGCCCAAAAAGTAACTTTTGCAACATTATGAAAAGGCTGTTCCCTGTGAATTGCTTTTTGAACTTTTTCAGAATAATCCTGAACACCAAAGCTTACTCTGCGGAAACCTAAATCATAGAGTTTTTGTAAATGTTCATGCGTTGTATTATTTGGATGACCTTCAAAACTAAATTCATGGTCTTTAGCTTTATTGGCATGTGAGAAGATTCCGTTTATTAAATCCTCCAGATTTTTTGTTGAGAAAAAGGTAGGGGTTCCACCGCCCAAATGAATTTCTTTTATAGTTGGTTTTTCTCCAAGAATCGTACAATAGATAGCCCATTCTTTTAAAAGTGCTTCAATATAAGGATGTTCAACACCATGGTTTTTAGTGATTCGTTTGTTACAACCACAAAAAGTGCATAAGCTTTCGCAAAAAGGCAAATGGATATACAAACTTATTCCTTCAGCACTATTACTTGATGTAAATGATTTTTTTAAACTTTCAATCCATGTTTTTTCTGAAAAATCAGTATCATCCCAATAAGGAACCGTTGGATAACTTGTGTATCGAGGTCCTGGAACATTGTATTTTTGAATTAGCGAATTTTTCATAATAAGATCATTTTACACAACCAAAAGTAATAGTACTACTTATAATTTAAAATGATAATTATCATGTTAAAAAATGCATTTATAAAAAAAAGAGGCTGTCTTTTGGATCAGCCTCTCTTAGTGAATAATAATTAATAGTTTAGGAAATGCAATCTGTAATGAGTTTTGTCCATTTTTGGGCTAATACATGGTCTTCGTAAAGGCATTCTTGGTCAATTATTTCGTTTTCAATAGTGTAGAATTGAATCAGTTCTTTTTTATGATTTTCTTTATAATCAAATTCAAATTCAATTTTTGTGATTTTAGTCGAATTGTTTTCATTTGTCGCAACCAGTTTACAAGAATTGACGGTATTCAAATTGACAAAAGAAACTACTTCTTCCGTGGAGTTAAAATCCATCAAAAGAAATCCTTTATTTTTTTCATCCAAGGCCAATACTTTTTTGTTTTGTGATTCGGTTAATTCAAAATTGAAATGATTATTCTGGCTGTATTTTTTCTTTATCTCTTTGATTTTGTTTTTGTTAATGACATTGGAGCGAAATACAAAGAAAAGAGGAATAGCGATAAGTATTGTTATTATTAGGCCTATTATAGTTACGGATGTATCCATTTTTTTATTTTTTGAGTTATTTGTAAAGCATGATAAATTCGACTGAATACCAAAAGGAATCCATTCGAAAAAAAGATAAGCATATCTTTTAATTACTAAATCAGGGCTTTAAATCACCAAAAATAATGAAAAGGAAAGAGTAGGAGCGAAACCATTTCACATCGATTAATGTCTTGTTTCGCATAACGACTAAAAGGTTTTATTACTTTAAAATCTAGAATTGCAACTTGAAATTTTTCTAGATATTTGGCAATTGTATAATTAGTTGTTTTATGATATAATACAAAGATACTGGTCGCGTGAGGTTGAATAAATACTGAAGAATGGATGCTGTCAGGAGAAAAGGAAGGATTGTTTTTTTCTATTTCAATTTTTTCAACCGCAGATTCGTTTGCATTAAAAGCAAATAGCAAAACTATTGAAAGTCCAATAAAAAAAACTGTTTTCTGAATCCAATTCATTTTGCAAATTTAAAATTAACAGCTGACTTTTATTAATTTTTTCTGATAAATGAACGTTAAAATTTCAAAGCAGGATATTCTTTTGCATAAAAAAACCTCGAACTATTTAAAGAACGAGGTTTGTAATTTAAAAAAATTGATGAAAATTATTCTATTTTCAAATTTCTCAATTGTTTTAGCTTTTCTTTCCAAACATCAAGACTTTCTTTGTGGATGGCTATATTTTTACGAACTTCTAATACAATAGAATTTTCTTTTTTTGCATTTCTGGTATTAGCGAAAAACTGAATATTATTTTCCAATTGGAAAATTTCATTTTGCACTTCCTCAATTTTACGCATCAGGAATATTTTTTCGTTATCCAGTTTGCGAGTATCATTACTTTCTGATAGATTATCCATTCTATTGGAAAAACGCATCATATCAGTGTCTTTTTTACTTAAACTCAATTTTTCAAAAAGGGCATCCAGAATTTTATTGAATTTTCCTTCAATATGCCTTCTTGGGAAAGGCACTTTTCCAAAGTTTTTCCAAGTTTCAATATGTAATTTTATGGCATCTAAATCCGTTTTGTGATCACCAGTCAACTGGAATTCTCTCAGGGTTTCTAAGTAGGCTTTTTTATTGTCAAAAGCTTCTACTTCTTCGCCGTTTTCTTCATTTTTTTGCTCTTTTAATTTGTCAAAATAATGATTACAGGCATCTTTAAACTCTTTCCAAATTTTATCTGAATATTTTCTAGGTACATGACCTATTTGTTTCCACTCATCCTGAATTTGCTTCATTATTGGAGTAGTCGCAGCAAAGTCAAGATTTTCCTGTAATTCTTTGGCTTTAGCAACAAGCGCTGTTTTCTTGCTTAAATTATCGTTTTGATCTTTCTTAATATCTTTGTAAAACGAATTTTTGAAAGAATTAAAATTTCTAACTGCAGTTTTAAAACTCGCCCAAGTTTCCTCATTTACGTCCGAAGGTACTTTTCCGGCAGAGAAGAAATCAGTTCTTAAAGCTTCTATTTTTTCTATTTGGGCCAACCATTGCGAATGAGCATTTACTTTCTCAGTAGCTAAAACTTCAATTTTAGCGATAATCTCTTTTTTCTTTTCTAAATTCTCAAGCTCTGTTCCTCTTTGGTTTTCAAACAAAACTTCGCGTTTATCATGCATTTGCTTAGTCAAATCGCTAAACTTATTCCATATTTCATCACGATGTTCTCTAGAAACAGGTCCAATATCTTCTTTCCAGATTCTATGTAAATCCTGTAATTCTCTAAATGCTTTATTGATGTCAGCTTCTTTCACCAATTCTTCAACACGAGCCACAATTTTTTGTTTTTGCTCTAGATTGTGTTTGAAATCTAAGTCTCTTGCTTCTCGGTCAAGATGTAAATAATCGTAGAAATTTTCAACATGAAAATGGAAGTTATTCCACACATGGTTGTATTTATCCTTAGGAATTGGACCCGCATTTTTCCATCGTTCTCTTAAATCATTAAAATGCTTTAGGGTATCTTTAATATTTTCCTGCGGATTGATTAGCTCTTTTAATTCCTCAACAATAGCCAAACGATTATCTAAATTAGTTTTTAGATTCGTTTGTAAGCTCTTGAAATGTGTATTTTTAGTATCTCTAAAAAGAGAGTAGTACTTGTCAAATTGAGTTTTTAATGGAGAATGGTATTGAAATTCTTCATTTGAATCTTGATTTTCAGCCAGGAATTCTTCCTTTTTCTCTTCAAGTAGATGGTTGTATTTAGCTAAGAATGCTTTTTTGATTTCTTCGATATGATCCTTTACAGACATCACTTTTTCATTGGTAACTAAATTTTTCAGTTCTTCTACCAGTTCTTCAAGAGATAATGTATCGTAATCCTGCATCGGAATATCATGACGTTCTTTCAACGTGTCATCTTCACTTTCTTCAGCATTAGCCTCCGTAATAGCGTTTAATACCGATTGATTTTCAGTTTCTATAGTAGGTTCATCATGTGCCAACTCAGCCCCTGCAAGGGTTACAACATTTTCGTCAATAGAATGAACAGCTACGCTATCGTTACTTTCGTCGATTGTTTCAGTTTCCATAATAGTATCTGATTGATTTAATTCAAGTGAATTATTCTCTAAACTTCCATCTGCTTCCAGCAGGTTATCATTCTTTTCTTCTAACATTTTTTCAATGTGTAAGGTTTTATTTTTTGTATCGAACACGAAAGATAGTGAAGGAGCATGAAATTTCAAAATAAAACCTTTATTTAGAGTCGTTTTATGTTAAAATTTTCTTTTTTTTGAAGCAATTTCCTGCTAATCGCTGTATCTTTTTTATCTCAAAAAAAAGAGATAAAAAAGGATGCCGCTCTTATCAGGGCTAGGGATTTAGAGTATAATCACGATTTTTTTCTATACGATAGTTCAATTCTGCTACAAAAAAACACTTCTTATCAAGTGGTTTTTTTACTTACATGGAGTAGTGTACGAAAAGAAGGTTTTCTTGTTATTTATTCCAAATTTCCCAAGCCTTCTCTGCTTGAAAAACAGGTGTTTCGAGCTTAAGTATAATATTGAAAATATGTTTGTTAAACGAAAAAGTCCCACCGAAGCAGGACTAAAGATTTTCATCTACGGCATATAGCCTTATTGTGATAAGATTAAAGATTAGAAATTTTAATCAGTTACAAATCTAAACAAAAAATAGTTAGGTTGCAATGAGGAAAACCGTAAAATGGGTAACTATTTTCTCCGTAATTTTAAAAAATTCTTACAAAATACAGATTGACATGGCAAAAATATTAGGATTAGATTTAGGAACGAACTCAATTGGGTGGGCGATAGTGGATAAAGAAGGAACTGAATTTTCTCTTTTAGATAAAGGGGTTCGCATATTTTCGGAAGGTGTGAATATTGAAGCAAAAACCAATAGTGAAAGTTCAAAGGCAGCTCAAAGAACAGGTTATAGAAGTGCTAGAAAACTAAAATATAGAAGAAAAGTTAGGAAGATTGATTTACTTAAAATTTTATCAGATAATAATTTGTGCCCAAAATTGTCTGATGAAGAATTATCTGATTGGCGTTATAAAAAGATTTATCCTCAAAATGATGAGTTTAGAAAATGGTTAAGTACAGATAATCAGGATAATGAACAGGAGAGAAAAGAGCAAAAATACAACCCGTATTATTTTAGATTCATTTCTGTTAGAAATTCACTTAATCTAAATAATAAAGAAGATAGATATAATATAGGAAGAGCTTTTTATCATATTGCGCAAAGGAGAGGCTTTTTGAGTAATAGATTAGACAGTTCGGATAACTCGATTATTGAAGAAAAGAAATTTGACATAACTTCTCTAATCAATGAATCTCATTCAATAGTTGAATTTTCAGAAATATTTAGTGATTTTCTTTCTTCATTCGATAAGGATGAAGCTATTGATAAACCTTTATTTACGTTATCAAGAGCATTTAATGCAATAATTAAAGATAATTCGAAATCGGTTTATGATGATTTAAAGGAAAAATTAATTGAGAGATTGAACAAGAAAGAATTTCTTGGTCCGGTAAAAAGAGCCATAAGCGATTTATCTGAAAAAATCGAGAATTCAGGATGTTCAACGTTAGGTGAATATTTTTACACCTTATATGAAAAAGGAGGAAAAATTAGAGGTGAATATACACACAGAGAAGATCATTACTTGAAAGAGTTTGAAACTATTTGTAAAACACAGAATATTTCAAATGAACTAAAAGATAAAATTGAAAAAGCAATATTTTTTCAAAGACCTTTAAAATCTCAAAAAGGATTGGTTGCTAAATGTCCTTTAGAGAACAGAAAAGCGTGTGTGCCTATTTCTCATCCGGATTATGAAGAATTTAGATTGTATAGCTATTTGAATAATATTAAGATAAAAACTCCAAATGACGATAAACTTCGGGTTTTAAATGCTGATGAAAGAGAACAGATTGATTTTTTATTTTACAGAAAATCAAAAGCCAATTTTGACTTTCTCGAAATAGCAAAAAAACTGACTCCCAAAAATTTAAAATCAGGTTATTACAAAGATAAAAATAGTAAAGAATATGACATTCTGTTCAATTATAATCTAGGAAGTAATGTTGCGGGTTGCCCTACAATTGCCAATTTAAGAGAGGTTTTTGGCAAAGATTGGAAAGAATACTTATATTCTAATTTCTTAAAAAATACTAAAACCGAAAAGAATAAAATAGTTCAAAAGACAGTAGAAGATATAATTGACGATGTATGGCATATTTTGTTTCGTTTTGACAAGGAAGAACTTTTGAAACAATTTGCTATTGATAATCTTAGTTGTGATGATAAAACAGCAATTAAGTTTTCTAAAATAAAATTAAAACAAGAATATGGATCCTTGAGTTTGAAGGCTATTCGTAATATTCTACCTTATCTAAAGCAAAATTTAATTTATTCTCATTCAGTTTTTCTGGCAAATATGAAAAATATTTTACCAGCTGAAATTTGGAATAATGAAGAAAATAAAAGGGTTATCAATAACGAGATTAATTCTATTTTAGAAAATTATAAAGTTTATAGCAATAATATTGAGATTGTTAATGGATTAATTAAGAACATTAAAAAAGAGAATGGGACTTGGAGTTCAGACAATAAATTTGTTGCCGAGGTTTATAAAAAGGATTTAGAAAAACAGGTCAAAGATTTTTTTGGCACAAAAAAATGGAATGAAACACCAATAGAATATCAAACAGCAATTTTAACTGAATGTTTTGAACTTTTTTCAAGTCAGATGCAATTGAAATCAGGAAGAGCAGAATTCGCAAAGAAGAAAACAATTGATGAGATTTTAAAACAATTTTTGAATGATAATTTTAACGTAGATGCGGAAGGTTTAAAAAAACTATACCATCCATCAGCCATTGAAGTGTATAAAAAAGCTAAAAGAAGTGAAGAAGATGGGAAGTTGTATTTAGGAAGTCCATTAATTTCTTCTATCAAAAATCCAATGGCAATGAGGTCTCTACATCAATTGAAAAAAGTAGTCAATCAATTGATTAAAGATGATTTAATTGATGAAGAAACAGTAATTCATATCGAAATGCCAAGAGAATTGAACTCTGCTAACGAAAGAGTGTCAATAAGACAATGGCAAGAAGAATTAAAGAATAAAAGAAATAAATATGCTGAAGAAATTAAATCAATTTTTAGAGGTGATATTAAAATGGATGGTTGTAATGATGTTATAAGTATTGAATATGAACCAACCGAAAATGATATTTTAAAGTACCAACTATGGATTGAACAACATAAAATTTGTCTTTATACTGGCAAAACCATTTGTTTATCTGATTTCATAGGAAGTAATCCAAAATTTGATATTGAACACACCATTCCAAGAAGTAGAAGTTTAGATAATTCTCAAATAAATAAAACCTTATGTTGTTCGATTTACAATAGAGAAGTAAAAAAAGATAAAATTCCTTTTGAATGTAGTAATCATAAAGAAATCCTACTTAGAATTAATCATTGGTTTGCTAAATATAAAACTTTAGAAGAACAAATTAAAGATTTATCAAAAAAGGTTAAAGTAGCATCAACCAAAGAGAGAAGAGATAAATATATTATTGATAGAACTAAATTAAGATTTGAGCATTCTTATTTGTATAAAAAATATAAATCATTCACAATGGAAGAAGTTCCTGAAGGATTTAAAAATAGTCAATCGGTTGATATTGGTATTATAAGCAAATATGGGAATTTATTTTTAAAAACAGCTTTCAGTAAAGTATATCCAATAAAAGGAAAAACCACTGCCAATTTAAGGCAAATGTGGGGATTAGATGAAAAAACAAGGGATAATCACGCACATCACGCCAAAGATGCTGTTGTAGTAGCTTGTTGCACAAGAGATATAAATGACGCTTTGGCAAATTATTATCACGATTTAGAGCAGTATGAATTTTATGGAAAACCAAAACCATCTTTCGCACACAGAATTCCTTGGAAAGGGTTTAATAATGATGTAAAAGAGTTTGATAATAGCATATTGATAAGTCATCATACACCAGATGTTTTGTCAACACAAAGTAAAAAAGCCATTAGAAAAAGAGGTATAATTCAACGAAACGAGAAAGGTGAAATCAAATACAAGCAAGGAGATACGGTTCGTGGAGCATTGCATAAAGAAAGTTTTTATGGTGCAATTTTAAGAGAAGAGTTAGATAAAAAAACAGGAAAAACCGAAGAAGTTGTAAAATATGTAAAACGTCAAGCTATTGGGTTATTTAAAGACACCGATTTAAAAAACATTGTCGATGATAAAGTAAGAGAGATTGTTGAGAGAGGTAGAGAACACGAAAAACAAATCAAAAAAGAAATTGAGGAGTTAAAAAAGGTAATGAAAAATATAAATGAAGAGGAAGAGCAACAATTTAAAGATGCAATAGAGCTTCTTGAAAATAGAATAAAAAATGAATTGTATATTTTGCCAAACTCAAAAGGTTCTCCTGTTCCAATAAAAAAAATACGCTATTTTACTAATGATGTAAGCAATCCGTTATTGATTAAAAAACATAGAGATGTATCAAGACACGAACATAAACAACATTATTTTGCAAAAAATGATGGGAATTATTGTTTTGCGATATATGATGGGAAAGATAAAAAAGGTAAAATTATTACAGAATACAAAGTTGTGAATAATTTTGAAGCTGGAAAATATTATAATTCAAATGCTAACACGCATAAATTTCCATTAGAGTTTAATATAGAGGATAAAAATAAAAACATTTTAGAATTAAAATTTCTATTAAAAACAGGGACTTTAGTCTTATTTTATAAAAATTTTAAAGATGAAATATGGGAATTAGATAATTTAGATTTAGCAAAAAGATTGTATAAAACGGTCGCTATTGAAGCTGATGGTAGAATTCAGTTTAGATTGCATTCAACTTCAAAACCTGATGGACAATTAGAAAAATCTTCAATAATAGATTTTGAAGTTGCTAATGAAAAATTAAGAATCTCAAAATCATCATTAACTGTATTGGTTGAAGGATTTGATTTTAATATTTCTTCAACTGGAAAAGTTATTAAAATATGAATAGGTTAGATTTTTTTAGGACTTTAGGTTTAGGAACAACGGGTTTGATAATTCCAAATACTACTTGGTCTCAAAAGCCAGTCAAAATATATGATAATTATATCAAGGGTTTGACGCATTATCAATTTGGAAAAATAAGAAGTGAACTTGCTGTTGGTCAAGAATTAGTGCTTAATCGGGAAATAAATAATCAATATGATAGTTTTGCAGTTGAGGTTTATTTTGGTAGTTATAAATTAGGCTATTTAGCAGCTTATGAAAATATTGCAATTGCCAATATGTTAGAACAAAGAGTAAGTTTTAAAGCTTTTGTAAGTAAGCTAACGAGTAATCCAGATCAAGTTTTTGATGGATTGGCAATTGAAATATATACCAATATTGTATAAGAAAATCCTAGAATTGTTGAGACAGATTTGTTGGGAAAAAGATCTGATGATGCTCACGATCAGTACAGAAAAGGATTTAGTTTGTAGGTAATACTTGTTTAATTTGAAAAACACAAAATAATGTTGGTTAAAGTTAATGCGTTGTAAGCTGGGGGGTTATTGATAAAATTTCCAAAATGTAATTCCATTTCAAAAGTTTGGTGTAAATTTACACCAAACAAAAAACTATTATTATGGCACGACAAAGTATCACTTTAGCCAATCAAAATGATGAGTGGTTAAAACAGCAAGTAGCCAATGAGGAATTTACCAGCAAAAGTGAAGCGGTAAATTATTTAATCACGCAAGCTCGGAGGCAAGAAGATTATGTTGAATTCGTAAGGATGAAGTTGGATATTGCTGAAAAAAGTGGTTTTGCAAAAAAACAAACTAGAGAAGAAATGTTAGCAGAATTCAAAAGAAAATTAAATGTATAACTATGATTTAAACGAAAAAGCTAAAGAAGATTTGTTAAGAATATACGAGTACGGAATTGCTAACTTTGGTTTAAATCAAGCAGATAAATACTTTGATATGATGCACGATTGCTTCGATAAAATAGCTTCAAATCCTTTTCTGTTTCCAGAAGCTTTTCGATATCGTAAAGGTTACAGATATTGTGTTTGCGGAGTTGATACCATTTTTTACAAAATCAATGCTGATACAATAGAAATAATGGCTATCATTGGCAAGCAAAATTTTTAAGAAGTTCTTTGACATAAGTTTTCCATTGTCTTAAACATCTCAAACCACAACTGAAAGGTATGGCATCCGCCCAGCAGGGATGCAGGAGCTTTCAGTTGTGGTTTGATTAAAGATTAGAAAACACGATATTGCAACAATTCATTTGTATTTGCGAACTTTGGTTGTGGTTTGATTAAAGATTAGAAAACACGATATTTCACTTGATCTCCTGATAAATAAGATTTTGGTTGTGGTTTGATTAAAGATTAGAAAACACGATATTAACTTCACATTTCCCCCAACTATGACAGCTGTTGTGGTTTGATTAAAGATTAGAAAACACGATATTTGGCTGTCTAAATTTGTCAAGGTAGTGGCTGTTGTGGTTTGATTAAAGATTAGAAAACACGATATTAAGTAAATCTTCTTAATACACAATCAAATGGTTGTGGTTTGATTAAAGATTAGAAAACACGATATTTATATTGTACTTGCACGCAAGTGGTTCTACGTTGTGGTTTGATTAAAGATTAGAAAACACGATATTAGTTGGCTGAAAACAATCATTTTCTTGATTGTTGTGGTTTGATTAAAGATTAGAAAACACGATATTCAATATTATCTTTTAAAAAACCTAAATACTGTTGTGGTTTGATTAAAGATTAGAAAACACGATATTCTGAGTTAATGCATCCGCTTGTGCGTCTAAGTTGTGGTTTGATTAAAGATTAGAAAACACGATATTCGCTTATTGCAAATTGAACAATTACACCTTGTTGTGGTTTGATTAAAGATTAGAAAACACGATATTGGTTTCTTCGTTAGAGAATGACCTGGTGCGGTTGTGGTTTGATTAAAGATTAGAAAACACGATATTCTGTATTTGAAACTTGAATAGCTTGCAAAGTTGTGGTTTGATTAAAGATTAGAAAACACGATATTCGGTAGCCCTTTCTTAGCTGTGCCTTTGTGGTTGTGGTTTGATTAAAGATTAGAAAACACGATATTCAAACACATACTGCTCATAATGCGCATTCTGTTGTGGTTTGATTAAAGATTAGAAAACACGATATTTCATCTCCAAAAAGTATTCTGTTTCTAATAGTTGTGGTTTGATTAAAGATTAGAAAACACGATATTATTCTCCGTTCATAATATCAGGAAAATGTGGTTGTGGTTTGATTAAAGATTAGAAAACACGATATTTAGAAAAACCATTTATTCCAGTTCTTGGGGGTTGTGGTTTGATTAAAGATTAGAAAACACGATATTAAGCGTTATCTGATAATACTAAGGCAACAGGTTGTGGTTTGATTAAAGATTAGAAAACACGATATTTTATCAATTCAACACCTCCATGAGCTTCACGTTGTGGTTTGATTAAAGATTAGAAAACACGATATTATCAAAATGTTGATTAAATCCATCGTTAGAGTTGTGGTTTGATTAAAGATTAGAAAACACGATATTTTCCCATTTCGCATTGTCTTCATCTCCTTTGTTGTGGTTTGATTAAAGATTAGAAAACACGATATTACGTTTCCATAATAGATTTTAGGCACCGGGTTGTGGTTTGATTAAAGATTAGAAAACACGATATTGGGGAATCCTAATTATACTTACGTATATATGTTGTGGTTTGATTAAAGATTAGAAAACACGATATTGAAATACAGTTAAAAACTTTTCAAAAAATGGTTGTGGTTTGATTAAAGATTAGAAAACACGATATTATCATTATATGGTTTTACATTAGACAGAATGTTGTGGTTTGATTAAAGATTAGAAAACACGATATTTTTAGTATATTTGAATTATGAACATTATAAGTTGTGGTTTGATTAAAGATTAGAAAACACGATATTAAGCGTTATCTGATAATACTAAGGCAACGGGTTGTGGTTTGATTAAAGATTAGAAAACACGATATTTATTTCTTTGTTCTTTAGCATTTCAAAGGTGTTGTGGTTTGATTAAAGATTAGAAAACACGATATTCCTTTCTGATTGCTGTTGATGTCTATTGTGGTTGTGGTTTGATTAAAGATTAGAAAACACGATATTTGTCTTTGGCTATTTCGGCTTTCGCCAAAGGTTGTGGTTTGATTAAAGATTAGAAAACACGATATTAACCATTATCGGCACTTATTCCGCTGTAAAGTTGTGGTTTGATTAAAGATTAGAAAACACGATATTGCGGGACCAGAACCGCCTCCAGTTTTATTTGTTGTGGTTTGATTAAAGATTAGAAAACACGATATTAGAGAGCATAAAGGACGCTTTACAGAATTTGTTGTGGTTTGATTAAAGATTAGAAAACACGATATTAGCTTGCAAAAGAGATGCACTACTATATGTGTTGTGGTTTGATTAAAGATTAGAAAACACGATATTTTGGGTTACAGCGGAAAGATTACGGCTCACGTTGTGGTTTGATTAAAGATTAGAAAACACGATATTATTGGGAACACGAACATCAATAAACTCATGTTGTGGTTTGATTAAAGATTAGAAAACACGATATTTTGGTTTTTGGTCTGTGCCGTAAAATATAGGTTGTGGTTTGATTAAAGATTAGAAAACACGATATTATTCCAAATTTAGGAGATGTTAACTGCTCTGTTGTGGTTTGATTAAAGATTAGAAAACACGATATTACCCCAGAAAGGATCATCAACGGGTCTGATGTTGTGGTTTGATTAAAGATTAGAAAACACGATATTTTTATTTTTAAATCAAATTGGGCGGCTCCTTGTTGTGGTTTGATTAAAGATTAGAAAACACGATATTCGTATCAGTTGGCACAATACTTCCCTTAGGGTTGTGGTTTGATTAAAGATTAGAAAACACGATATTCAAAAAATACAGGCGGGAACACTTCGTATGGTTGTGGTTTGATTAAAGATTAGAAAACACGATATTGCATTGAAGTAAAAGATGCTTCGATTGCAGGTTGTGGTTTGATTAAAGATTAGAAAACACGATATTTTTGGGTAGGAATCCTATTTTCCTGCTGCTGTTGTGGTTTGATTAAAGATTAGAAAACACGATATTAGTTGGCTTGTTACCTTCTAATTATCAATAGAATAAGGAAGAATATCGTATAAAAAAATGCCTCTTTTTTGGATTGATAACCCAATATTGAGGCATTTTTTTATTTCTGGGTAGGTATAGGTCGCGACTTGTCCCTACACCTGTCCGTACAGTATGCATATTGTGATATAATATCCACAGATTTTCAAAAAAAAGATATAAATTAATTAGATGTAATTTCCGTACACGGAAATTGATACTGTTTTTTAAATGATAATTTAATGAAAAATAGAAAGCGAAATAGAATGTTGAGATATGATTATTCGCAAAATAATTTGTATTTCGTTACGATTTGTGTTCAAGATAGGAAGTGTTGTTTTGGGAATGTGAATACGGTAGGGACAGGTCGCGACCTGTCCGTACTTTCCGTACACGAGTCAATGAATCCGTATATGGAATTGAATGAGTGTGGTTCTATTGCAGAAAAACAATTGAATTGGTTGGCTAATCAGTATGCGTATGTTGTTTTACATTCTTTTATAGTAATGCTGAATCATGTCCATGCTGTTTTGGAAATTGATAGCAATTTGATTTCTGATTGTGAAATAAAAATAAAATCATTATCGGAACTAATTGGTGCCTATAAAACTACCTCTTCAAAGCAAATTCATTTAGCCGGTTTCACTGGTTTTACTTGGCAACGTTCGTTCCATGATCACATTATTAGAAACGGTGGGTCTTATGAAAGAATTTCTAATTATATCGAAACAAATCCTGAGAAGTGGAACACAGATGTATTTTTTTGAAAAATAAAAGTATTGTTTAAAATAGCTCCAACTGTGTTGGCGCATCTATATTTTCTTGTTTGGCCTTGCCTAAATAATTGATAATCATGCCAAATTGTTTGTCGGTAATGCGTAAAACACTCACTTTTCCTAAAGGAGGAACGAGTCGGTGAATACGTTTTTCATGTACATCGGCACTTTCACCACTGGCGCAATGCCTTATATAAACGGAATATTGCATCATGCTAAAACCGTCTTTTAGTAAATTTCCACGGAACTGAGACGCATTTCTTCTGTCTTTTTTTGTTTCGGTTGGCAAGTCAAAAAACACAAAAAGCCACATTATACGGTATCCGTTAAGTTCCATAATTTAGGATATTTAATTTTTTTACGGTCTCCTGTAAAACATTGTTGGAGGGAACTAGCCGTTTTTTGTAAACCTATCATTAACGGGCTTTTCTCTTCCTTGAAATAAACAGTTCGGGTTAGCATTTGTAACATTTCAGCTTTTATTGCCGTGTTGAGTTCTTGTTCTTGGTACCGCTGCATTATCTCAAAAACTTTTTCGTCAACAATGGGGCGAAAAGGTTCCATAATGTCATCTGCAAGGGCAAAAGCATTGTATTTACTTTTGTGATGAATACCAAGTGTATTCAATAATCCGCTACCGGAAAGGGCTCGGGCGGTTGCGGCTCTCAAAATAGCATAACCGTAGTTTAAAAAATTGTTTGGATAATCGCCATAGCGTTCTCTTTTTATTCCGTCTTTTTCATGATTAGGCAAGGGGAAATTTTTCCAATATTGCTGCGCCGCAACACCTTCCATATTTGTGGTGTCACCGCTTAATACTTTACTTGCCAGAAATTCAAAAGTATTTTTATTATTAGTTATTTTTCCTAGCAATTCCCCTTGATTCTTAATTTTTTCAATGATAGTCTGTTGCCATAATTGCTTTTTTAGAGGAATGGAAGCTTCGATTTGGTTTTTGAATATTTCCTGCTGAATATGATGGCTGTTGAGGTTGAGCAACATTCCATTAGGTAGATGGTTGCTGCCACAAATAATAATAGCGGTATTGTTTTCTACAATTAAGTTCATTGCAGGAATACTAAGGTAAATTTCAGCATGATCAAGCACTAGAAACCCTACATCTTCTATTGGAATTGTACTTTCCCTTATTTCTGATTTTAATACTAACTGCTGATTTTTTGTCGTAATAGAAGACTTGTTTTCGATGAGAATAGTTCTTTTGATCATAATTTAAGTTGTTAAATTGATTGCAAGACTTTGATTTTCAGTCAAATTAACACATTAAATAATTAACGGCTTTACGGGAAACCTCAATTAAATAGTAAAACCTTTTTCATATAAAAAAATCGTCTTGTTTTAAAACTGCATTATGCTAATTTTAAAACAAGACGATCTGTAAAAAAATCAATACTAATTAATTAGTTTAAGCGAGAGCTAAAACAATTATCCCTATAAAACAAAAATCTCGACTGTGCTTAATTTCAATGTCATTAAGTTAAAGATTCGTCAGTTCGAGTTGAGTAGAAATTTGCGATAGAAAATTTCTACGAAGTATCGAGAATCTTTTAACAATAAAGGCTTCTCGATACAATATTAAACATTAAAGCTCTCGCATTAATGTTTAATATATTACTCGAAGTGACGCTCAAAAGTTCTTAATTTTAATGATATTGCACTCGATTTAACAAGAAATAAACTTCTACACTATTTATTCCAAATTTCCCAAGCTTTCTCAGCTTGAAAAATAAGCATATCCAGTCCGTTTTTTATTTGGGCTCCTTTTGCTGCAGCTTTTTTAAGGAATTGCGTTTCGGCAGGATTGTAAATTAAATCATAAGCAATGTGCTTATCCGTGAAAAACTCATACGGAATCAATGGAAATGCATCAACATTGGGGCTCGTTCCTACCGGAGTGGAATTTATGATGATTTGGTAATTATCGAATGTCGTTGCATTGATTCTATCATAATCGATAGCGTTTTCTTTAGCTTCTCTGGAAACAAAAGTATATGGAATACCCAATTCATCCAGAGCAAAAGCTACTCCTTTAGAAGCGCCTCCTGTTCCTAAAATCAAAGCTTTTTTGTGGTGTGGCTGCAATAAGGGTTGTAATGATTTTTTGAAACCATAATAGTCCGTATTGTAGCCTTTCAATTTTCCTTTTTTGGTTATTTTAATGGTATTTACCGCACCAATTTGTGCTGCGTTTTTAGATAATTTATCAAGAAATGGAATAACCGTTTCCTTGTAGGGAATTGTTACATTCAGTCCTTTTAAATCCGAAGTGTTTTTAATTATCTCCGGAAAAGAGGATATTTCAGGAATGTCAAAATTCTCATAAGTACAACCTGTGAAGTTTTCGTTGTTAAATTTATCAGTAAAATATCCTTTCGAAAATGAATAATTAATATTACGTCCTAATAAACCAAAGCGTTTTCTAACTATGTCAACCATTATTTTTTATGTTTTGCTATATAATTTTGTACCATTTTCTTTGTCCAAACTACAGGGAATAAATCTTCTAAAAGTATGTAGTTGTCAAAATTCAATCGCAAAGCATTACTCAAATGGAATTTTGCTTTAGTGTTTTGGCCAATCATAAAGTATAATCCAGCCAAACGGTATTCGACTTCATTCTCTTCTGGGAAATATTCAGAAGCTTGTAATAAAGTTTGAATAGCACTTTCAAATTCGCCTAAAAATTGTAGAATATCCACCCAGAATAACCAGGTGTCTAATCCGTAATCCCCAAATTCCACTGCTTTTCTATATCCAAATTCAGCTTCCTCAAAGAAATTCATTTGTTTGTTAATAGTAGCATATCGTTTCCAGTATAAGCGATTTTGGTTGTCAATGGCTAATGCTTTGTTGACAAAAAATAATGCTTTTTGGTAATTTTTTTGGCGTACATAAAAGTCAGTGATAGCAATCCAACCCTTATCCAAAAGTGGGTCTTCATGTACAGTTTGATTGAAATATTTCAATGCTAAAACTTTGTTTCCCAGTTTTTCATAACATTTCCCCATACGGAGTAGAGCATAGGAAGTTGCGTCGTCTAATTCGATAGTTCTGCTATAGCTTTCTATTGCTTCTGCATATTTTTTTAAACGTTCGTAAGCTTTGGCTTTTTCCATGAAGGCACCAAGGAATTCATCATCGATTAAAGTTGCATAATCAAAGGCGCGAATGGCATTTTCGTACTCTTTTACACCGTAATGCAAACGTCCTAGCTGATGCCAAGCGATTTCGCTGTACGGGTTTTTGTCAATGTATTTATTCAAATAGGTGATAGCCTCTTGATTTTGATCTAAAAATTCAAAACAATACACAACGTTGTATAACGCTGATTGGTCTTCCAGATCTTCTTCCAGACATTTGATAAAGCTCTCTTTTGCCATTTCAAGATTGTCCATAAAAAGATATTCCATACCTATTAAATTATAGACATCGGCATAGTCATCAGTGTATTGTAATGCTATTTTCAACATTTCTACGGCCTTCTCATGCTGGTCTCTTTTAGAACAGATGTTGGCTTTTTGAATGTAAATTTCTTCATTGGTTGGTTCAATAGCATACAACTCATTCAATAGCTTTTCGGCTAATTCGAGTTTGTCATCATACACAAGCATTTCCACCTGGACTAGTTTTAGTCCGGTAGATTTTGGATGTTGTTCCAATGCCAGTTTGAGCGCTTTTTTTGCCAAAGCGGCCTTACCCATATCGAGATAATGAAGAATAATTTCTTCAAATTCTTCGGAGTCAAAAAAGAGAACTTTGTTAGTTTTTAACATGGACTCAAATTTAGACAATGATAAGTTATAGTCTTCTTCTTCGTTGCTTAATTGCATACTGTGTGTTTTTAATTTGGCCTAAATAAATTTAGGAAATCGTGCGTGTACTGCGAGGGAAAGATAGAATTGTTGTGAACAATTTAATTAACAAAAAAGCTTTGGTTTAAACGGATGCCATAGCCCTGATAAGAGTGGAAATCCTTTTACTTTTTTTCTTTAAAAAAGTAAAAGATTGCAACGGATAGCAGGAAATAGCTCCCAATTGCGATATTTTAAATATTATTTCTTGTTCAAAATTTCATCCATTACTTCAAGCATGATGCTACAACCTTCTCGTATTTCTTCTTCAGAAATGGTTAGCGGAGGTGTTATTCTGATGGCACATCCTTCAAATAATAACCAGAATAATATGAGCCCTTTGTCTTGACATTTGAGAATCACTTCGTTTGTTACATCGGCACTTTTTGTCATTGCAGCTAGCATCAATCCTTTTCCTCTTATTTCTTCTATCAAAGGATGTACCAAAAGTGTTCTGAACAGTTTTTCTTTCTCCATAGCTTCGGCCATGAGATTGGTCTCAGTTATTTCCTGCAAAGTTGCCAAACAGGCTGCCGCTATGACAGGGTGACCTCCAAAAGTGGTGATATGACCCAGTTTAGGATTATCGCTCAATAAATCCATCATGGCAGATGAAGCTGTAAAAGCGCCTACTGGCATACCGCCGCCCATTCCTTTTCCCATAACGATGATATCAGGAACGACATCATAATTTTGGAATCCAAAAAGTTTTCCCGTTCTCCCAAAACCAGGTTGGATTTCGTCGAGAATCATTATAGCGCCCACTTCAGTACAACGGTTACGCACTTTTTGAAGGAAATCATTATGGGGCTGAATAAATCCAGCGCCACCTTGAATGGTTTCCAGAATAATTCCTGCTGTTTTAGTCGTTATTTTTTGTAAATCTTCTTCGTTATTGAACGTGATAAAATCGACATCAGGAATCAACGGGCGAAAAATTCTTTTGCGTTCTTCGAATCCCATTACGCTCATAGAACCCATAGTGTTTCCATGATAGGCATTGTGGCACGAAATCAATTGGCTTCTTCCTGTGGTTCGTCTGGCGAGTTTTAAAGCACCTTCAATGGCTTCTGTTCCTGAATTCACCAAATAGGTTTTGTCTAAAGGTGCGGGCAGGAACGAGGCTAATAGTTTGCAATACTGAACCGATGGACTTTGGGAATATTCCCCATATACCATGACGTGCGAGTATTTATCTAACTGATTTTTGATGGCTTGATTGACTCTTGGGTGCTGATGTCCCAATGCGCAAGCAGAAACTCCGGCCACAAAATCCAAGTATTTTTTATTATTAGAATCGTAAATGTATGAACCTACTGCATGCGACACTTCCATACCCAATGGATAAGGGGAAGTTTGTGCTTGGTATTTTAAGAAATCGGTATTCACGGATATTTGTTTAATCGTTTATTTGTTTATGCTTTAATTCGAGAGAACTATAATCTAAAATGGTGGCTGAGAACTAAAAAATAACCACTGATTACTTACTCTTCCCTTTCTTTTTATCATAGTTCAATGTTTCCTTTCGGATCTTCATTGGAACATCTTTCTTTGCTTCTTCGGCCTTAGTTGCTTTGGCTATTTTACCGTTGTCTTGATTTTCTTCAGGTGGAAAAATATCGTCTTTGGATTTTATTCTTTCATCGCCACGCCAGACTAAACCCCGGAGTTTTCGTGCGTTTTCAGGTAAATCTTTTTCGGGATAGATATCACCATCCACTTGCTGGAAAAAGGTGATGGTTTCTATCGTTTTTTTATCAAAAATGATATTGATTTTACTACTCACATTTTTGTTGATTCCAATGAGCTCTTTGGCATCATTCCGCATATAATAAATGACTTCGGTATTTTTTATGATATCCACATCATGCAATTTTCCTTCCTCAAATTTTCCAAAGAGATTTTGTCCTTTTACCTGATTATAGCCTGTTCCCAGCGTATCTTTCGAGACCAGAAAAGTATTATTGAGGACTTTAAGTGAATCGAGCGCTTTGGTGTTGTTATTTCCAATAAGATGCATGATGTCACCTGTAATCTGGTTTTCACCATTCCAAAGTATAGGATTCCCTATCAGTTTTGTCAACGCAGTTTTGGAGCTCGAATGTATCGAATCACATTTACCACTCATATCCGTTTTATAAAAGCGAACATTGTTGAAAGCCCGAATAATTCGGTTTCCTTCTTTCCCGGTAACCATTAATTTTTTTCCGTGAATGTAAACAGAGTCGTTTTCGACAAAGTTTACCGCCACAGCTCTTTTGGTTACAAACATGGAATCCTGATTTTTATAAATTTCAGCATAATTTCCTTTGACAATTCCGCGATTGATAGAATCCGTTATTTTGACATTTCGTGTTGCCGATGCAAATTCCTTATTTCTGTCATAATACAAACTGTCTCCTTTTATAACCCGATCATCGTATCTTATATAGGATTTATTGAGAAAATGAGCTAGATTTTTTTTGGTGTCATAAAATCCTTTTTCGGTATAAATGTAATTGGCTTTACTGGTAATTGTGGAAGGTCCTAAAAGATAGGAATGCCCCGAATTGCTGAAATAATCCAAATGATTTGTTTTTATCACATATTTTGGATTAGTAATGGTTACTGCCGTTAGAAATTGGAATTTTTTTTCAGCGACATAGTATTTTCCTGATTTACTTTTTAAAGTATTATCCTTATTTACGATTGTTCCGGGTGAATTATAAAATACTTCCTGTGTGTTTCGGTCAAAGTTGATGGTGTCTGTAGCCAATGTCGCATCCGGAGAACTCATCACTGCATTTCCCGTAGCAAATGCTTTTTTTACATTTCCGTTATATTCAGCATATTTACTGTTTAAAAATAAAGTATCACCTTGAACTAATTGTACATTACCAAAAGCTTTAATATAATTTTCGTTTTGAAAATAATAAGCTTTGTTACAAGTCAAAACTACTCCATCATGATTCACACGAACATTCCCGGTTAGCAAAACAGCATCGGGTATTTCAACTTGATTAACATCAAAATAATCAGAATGTTCTACAACAATTTTTTTGGGAGCTTGTGCCAAAACCAAATTTGTACAAAGCAATAGTAAACAACAACGAATGAAAAATAGCGGTTTCTTCAAGGGATTTATTTTTTGTCAAATTTATGAAAAAGGAGACAATCCTAATCCATATTAGGATTTATTTATAATTACATAAAATTATGTAAATAATCACTTTGACGTATTATTAAAGTTATCAACAAATAGTAGTACTCTTTCGTTGTAGTATCCGTTTTCAAAAACGTTTTTTTTTAATTTTAAACGATAGCGGCTTCTTTACTCAAAAATATATTAAATTTAAAAATTGATTTAAAAATCATAAAAAAAAACAATGAAATCAGCATAAATAATTTTGTATGATAAAAAAAATAACTATTGTTGCAGGAATAAGTGTTGTGTTTTTGGCAGCAGCTTGTAAAACAAAAGATTTAAAAATGAATACAGTACAGAAGGAGACCGTCTCAAATAAAAAAGAAGTTGTATATCAGGTTTTTACACGATTGTTTGGTAACAAAAATACCAATAATAAACCTTGGGGAACTATTGAAGAAAATGGAGTAGGAAAGTTTAATGATTTTACAGATATCGCATTACGGGAGATAAAGGATTTAGGTGTAAGTTATATTTGGTACACAGGTGTTCCACATCATGCCTTAATACACGATTACTCAGCAATTGGAATTTCTAATGATGATCCTGAGGTTGTGAAAGGTAGAGCAGGTTCTCCATATGCCGTAAAAGATTATTACAATGTAAATCCAGATTTAGCTGTTAATCCTGCCAACCGTTTGCAAGAATTTGAGGATTTGATTGTAAGAACTCACAAAGCAGGTTTAAAGGTGATTATTGATATTGTTCCTAATCATATTGCGCGTAAATACGAAGGGAAGAATAATCCTGAAGGGATTACTGATTTTGGAGTCAATGATGATGTTTCTGTCGAATATAAAAGAAATAATAACTTTTATTATATTCCACACAAACACTTTGAAGTGCCTGACACAGATAAACCTTTAAACGGAGAAAGAAACCCTCTTGTTGATGGAAAATTTGAGGAGTATCCTGCAAAATGGACCGGAAACGGGTCTCGTCTCGCAAAACCAGATCGCAATGACTGGTATGAAACGGTAAAAGTAAATTACGGAATTCGTCCTGATGGTTCGAAAGATTTCCCAGAACTTCCTGCCGGTTTTGATGCAAAATCATATAAAGAACATTTTGATTTTTGGAAAGGAAAAGTGGTTCCTGATTCTTGGAAAAAATTCAGAGATATTGCCTTGTATTGGACTGCCAAAGGGATTGATGGCTTTCGATATGATATGGCCGAAATGGTACCCTATGAGTTCTGGAGTTATATGAATTCAGCTATTAAAGTTAAAAATCCGAATGCTTTTTTATTGGCCGAAGTCTATAATCCGAATGAGTATAGAAATTATATTCGTTTGGGAAAAATGGATTATTTGTATGATAAGGTTGAAACATATGATAAATTGAAAGATGTAATTAGAGGAAATTCTTTGCCTGACGGATTATCTGATATACAAAATGGTATGGCTGATATAGAACATCATATGTTGCATTTTCTTGATAATCATGATGAACAACGTTTAGCAAGCCCTGAATTTGCAGGAACGCCAGAAAAAGGAAAACCTTTAATGGTTGTTTCAACTACTATAAGCACTTCACCTACGATGGTTTATTTTGGACAGGAAGTAGGAGAGGCAGGAAATGAAAATGCAGGATTTGGAACTCATTCCAGAACTTCAATCTTTGACTATATCGGAGTTCCGAATCACCAACGCTGGATGAACGGAGGTAAATTTGACGGAGGTCAATTAACACAAAGTGAAAAAGATTTACGTGATTTTTACAAAAGATTACTTAATTTTTCTTTAAACAGCTCTGCTTTAATGGGAAAATACCAAGAAATTCAAACGGTTAATCGCCATGATACTCAGGGGTACGATTCAGGAATTTATGCTTTTACCCGTTGGTCAGACACTCAAAAATTAGTAATAGTCACTAATTTTTCTTGGCTTACCACCAGTAATTTCGAATTGAAAATCCCTTCAGATATTATCCGAAAATGGCATTTAAAAGACGGAAATTATACGGTAACGGATCAGCTGTATAACAAAAGTGCTATTCAATTGCAGGTTTTAAATGGAGAAGGAAAAGTGCATATTACAATCGCTCCATCTGAATCATTTATTTATCAGCTTTAAAAAAATCAAATAAAAAGGGGAGAAATAGTACTATTTCTCCCCTTTTTATTTGATTTTTTTAAAATTTTCTTGTTTCTAGGATTACTTCTGATCCAGGATATTGTACATCTGAATTTTCCTCAGCTGTAATAAATATTTTTGAGGGTTTAAATGCAGTAACCGTTTCAAATGATGCTTTTAATTTTGATGACATAAACTTTGTATCACTTTTAATTTGACCAATATTTTTGACAAGTGTTTCTTCAGTTTCAATCCAAACTACATAATTATTTTTTGAAGATTCCAGTCTTTTTACTTCGGCTAAATTATCTATTTTAATTTTAAGTAAATAATTCTTGTTATTATCTTTTTTAATGGTAACCTGTCCACGTGCTGCAGGTACTATAGATGAGCTTTGAAATGCTATTTTTTTAGCACATGAAGTGAGTGAAAGAGATACGAGGATTAAAAAAATACCGAATAAGATATTTTTTGAAAAGAAATTGGATTGTGTTGTGTTCATTTTGTTTAAATTTTGTTTTTTAAAACTATTAAACAAAGTTGATTCTTTTCAAGACGAAGATGATTATACAAACTGATAAAAAAATTATGAAATTCACAGGTATTTTTAATGAAAATTATAAAGTTGTATAATAGAATTTTAATTTTTTATAACCACATCGAGTATGTTAAGAAATATTTCTTAGACAAATAATAAGAAGTTATAAAATTGCTAAATTTTTTATGTATGGTATTTAAATACACATGTAACCCAATCGTTTTTATTATCCTTAAATGGTTTTGATAGATTTTTGTCTTGTTTTATTTTGTTTAAAAAACAAACTAGTTATGAATAATTAGTACTATAACCAATAGTAGTTTTATTTCTTAATTAAGGCATTGTCGTAATTTTCAGCCACTTTTTTCCAATTGATTACGTTAAAAAAAGCATCAATATAATTTTTTCTTTTGTATTGGTAATCCAAATAATACGCATGTTCCCAAACATCTAAAGCTAGGATTGGTGTTCCTGGAACAAGTGCATTTTTCATCAAAGGATTATCTTGATTTTGAGTACTGGTTACTTGGAGTTTTCCAGTTCTGTCAACCACAAGCCATACCCAACCGGAACCAAATTGTTTTGTAGCTTCATCTTTAAATAAAGTTACAAAATTTTCAAATGAACCAAAATCGGTTGTAATAGCTTCGGCTAAAATATCTGTTGGCACTCCACCTGCTTTAGGAGCCATAATTTGCCAATATAGAGTATGATTGTAATAACCACCGGCATTGTTTCTGGTATTGGCATCGTTTATGTCTAATTTTGCTAATACTTCTTCAATCGTTAGGTTTTCTAATGGTGTGCCTGCTACCGCTTTGTTTAAATTATTAGTGTATGTTAGGTAATGCTTCGAATAATGCATTTCTAACGATATTGCTGAAATATTTGGAGCTAATGCATCGTAGGAGTATGGTAATTTTTCTAATTGAAAAGAGCCTTCAATTGCCTTAACATCATCAGGAACTCCAACAGTAATTTTTTCTTGAACTGTAGGTAATGGAACTTCAACAACTTCAGTAAGTTTTTTGTTATTACAAGATAATAATAGTGTAAGGAGCAAAGAACTAGAAATTAATAAGAGTAACTTTTTCATGATTAACATTATTTTTTCAAAATAGAATTTATGATTGCAATATACTGCTCTTTAGCTTCATCAGCAGTAATATGGCTAATTTGCATCCAGGCATTTGTTTTAAAAGCATCTCTTAAATGGTAATTAGAAGTTTGCTTTAAATCCAAAGTTCCTATTGTAGCTTGTTTGTAGTAAGCATATAAACGCAATTGTACATCCTGTGGTAAAGATGCTTGAGTCATTTCAGATGCTATTTCAACAGCTTCTTTAAATCGCGTTTCTAAATCTTTTTCAATCATTATCCTTTAGTAGCAATAATAGTTTTTCCTCCAATTGCTTTTTGGTTAAGCACCACATTGATAGGTGTTCCTAAAGGTAAAAATATATCTACTCTTGAACCAAATTTGATAAAACCCGCATCAGTTCCCTGGATAACCTGCATTCCTTCTTCGGCATAATTGACAATTCGACGGGCTAACGCACCTGCGATTTGACGGTATAGAACGGCACCGAATGTTTTATTTTCAATAACTACTGTAGTTCTTTCATTTTCCTCACTCGCTTTTGGATGCCAAGCTACTAAAAATTTCCCAGGGTGGTATTTGCTGAATTTTACAATTCCACTTAGTCCATAACGAGTAACATGCACGTTTATAGGTGACATGAAAATTGAAATTTGCAAACGTTTGTCTTTGAAATATTCTCCTTCGTATACTTCTTCAATAACAACTACTTTTCCATCAACAGGAGCTAATATTACATTGTCATTAAGGATTGCAGTTCTCTTTGGATTTCTAAAGAACTGTAAAATAATAATTAAAAGTAAAAGGGCACTTAATTGAATTAACATTTTAAGCCAATAGGTGTCAATAAATTTATCAGACAATAAAACGACAACGGCTGTAAAAAAAGTGCCTAATAAAATTGATGGGGTTCCTTCTTTATGAAACATAGTTTAAGATTTGGTAAAATAAAAATATAATTGGTGCTACAAATATAACACTATCTAATCGATCTAGAATGCCTCCGTGACCAGGCATAATACTTCCGCTGTCTTTTACACCAGCAATGCGTTTGAATTTGGATTCAATTAAATCTCCAATTGTGCCTACAATACCAACAATAACGGCAATTGAGGTCCAAATTAAGATGGATCTTTCGCTAAACTGCGGATTGGCTCTAATATAATATTTTGAAATTAAATAACCAGCTAGGACTGCAAAAACGATTCCGCCTAGGAATCCTTCAATTGTTTTTTTAGGTGATATTTTTTCGAATAATTTAGTTCGGCCTATAGATTTTCCAACAATATAGGCAAAGGTATCGTTAGTCCATATTAAGATAAATAACCCAATTATAATTTTAGGATTATAATCATTTATTCCAAAAGAAATTTTGGTGATAAATACAAATGGAAGTATTATATATCCGAGTAAGTACAAGTATTTTGATGAAGTACTGATTTTTTGGATATTGTCATAAAATAAGAAAAGAATACATTTTATGGATACTACTAATGCTATAACTAATAAAACAATATCTAATTGTTGAATGTTTATTGCGAGTTCAAAATCAGTATTGAATAACTGATTGATCGTGTCTGTAGTAATTTTATTGTAATGACTTAGTAAAGTTACTGCACTGTATAAAATCGTTCCGAAAAGTATTGGGAATATTTTATTTATTTGAATTAAATTGCAAAATTCATAAACAGTAATGATAAGAAATACTCCAAATAAAATAAAAAAGCTTTCCGTTGAATATAAAATAGAAGCGAGTAGTAATATAATATAAATGGCTCCTGATATACCTCGTTTTAGAGTTTCATTCATTTTAAAGGTCTTCTAAAAGCAATAAATAAAGATTTTTTGCTGAACTTCCGTATTGTGTAAAATCTTCTTCTTTTGCTTTTTCGAAATATTTTATTGTAGTTATGTTAGTTGGATAATCTCTTTCGTATTTCTTTTTTATGGCACTAAGACCATCACTTTTTGCAGCAAGAATTTGACTTGTATTTGCCAAAATTATAATATTGGCAGGCAATTCGTTTGGTTTGTTTTGTTTGATTTGTTTCGATGAGAATAAAACAGATCCTTCTTCAGCAATTAAATTTTCGCAAGTTGCGAGCAAGAATTTGGGGTTTTTAGGCTTGTCATAAGAAAGTTTATTATCATCTAATATCCCATAAAGATTAGGCTCATAGCATAAAACTTCACTTTCAAACCAGTCGTTTTCTTCGAGTATGTTTTCAAATTGTTCTTTAACTTCTTCTGAATTTTCACAGTATAAAAATTTACCACCATTTTTTTTAAAATTATAGATAAATTGTTCATCTATAGAGATAGCTTTATCAGCAAAGGATTTGCTAAATTCACTTTCTTTATCTTCCTCAGAAGCTGGATTATTAGCACCAAAAAATTTTCTAAAAAGACTCATACTCTTTAATCTGCTTTATTTATTATTTGAAAACGTCCAAAGATAAAAAAATCTTAATTCAAAAGAGGTTTTTGAATTAAGATTTTAAAAATAATTAAATAATATGTTTTTTATGATACTACTTCATCGAGATTTTTGTCAAAAGTTCTTTTTCCAAAAATAGCTTCTAAGTCGTCTTTGAAAATAACTTCTTTTTCAATTAGAATATCTGCAAGTTGATTTAGTTTGTCTTTATTTTCTTCTAATATTTCTATTGCTCTTTGGTATTGGCTTTCAATTAGTAATGAAATCTCTTGGTCAATAACTCTTGCAGTTTCCTCAGAATATGGTTTAGAAAAACTATACTCACTTTGCCCGGTTGAATCGTAATAGGTAACATTACCAATTTTTTCATTCAAACCATAAATAGTGACCATGGCACGAGCTTGTTTAGTTACTTTTTCTAAATCGCTTAATGCCCCAGTAGAAATTCTGTTAAAAGTCACTTTTTCAGCGGCTCTTCCACCCATAGTTGCACACATTTCATCTAGCATCTGATCTGGACGAACAATTAATCGCTCTTCAGGTAAGTACCATGCTGCGCCTAAGCTTTGTCCTCGGGGTACAATAGTTACTTTAATCAATGGAGCTGCATGTTCAAGCATCCAACTTACAGTTGCATGGCCCGCTTCATGAATAGCAATTGCTTTTTTCTCTTCGGTTGTTACAATTTTATTTTTCTTTTCAAGGCCACCTACAATTCTATCAACGGCATCTAAGAAATCTTGTTTATCAACAGCAGTTTTGTTATTTCTTGCAGCAATTAATGCCGCTTCATTACATACATTAGCAATATCTGCACCTGAAAAACCAGGAGTTTGTTTCGCTAAAAAGTCTGTATCAAGCCCTTCAATTTTTTTCAATGGAGCTAAGTGTACTTTGAAAATTTCAGCACGCTCACGAATGTCTGGTAAGTCTACAAATATTTGTCTGTCAAAACGACCTGCACGCATTAATGCTTTGTCAAGAACATCGGCTCTGTTTGTTGCAGCTAATACAATTACATTTGAATTGGTTCCAAAACCATCCATTTCGGTTAGTAATTGATTCAATGTGTTTTCACGTTCGTCATTACCACCGGACATGTTGTTTTTTCCTCTGGCTCTACCTACGGCATCAATCTCATCAATAAAAATGATAGCAGGAGATTTTTCTTTGGCTTGCTTGAATAAATCACGTACACGCGAAGCACCTACGCCTACAAACATTTCGACAAAATCAGAACCTGATAAGGAGAAAAATGGAACTTGGGCTTCACCGGCAACGGCTTTGGCTAATAATGTTTTTCCTGTTCCTGGAGGACCAACAAGTAAGGCACCCTTTGGTATTTTACCTCCTAGGTTAGTATATTTTTCAGGGTTTTTTAAGAATTCTACAATTTCTTGTATTTCTTCTTTTGCTCCTTCTAAACCGGCAACATCCTTGAATGTAGTTTTAATATCTGTTTTTTCGTCAAAAAGCTTTGCTTTTGATTTTCCAATATTAAAAATCTGTCCGCCGCCACCTCCGCCGCCACCTGACATTTTTCTCATAATGAAAATCCATACACCAATAATGATGATAATTGGCAATAAGCTGATTAAAATATCTGACCAATTATTTTTTGGCAAGAAGTTAAAATCTTTTAATTTTCCTTCAGCAACTGCTTTTTCAAGTTTATTTTGAAATATTTGATCATTACCGATATCAAATGAATAATGCGGACCTTTGTTGGGTCTGTCAAAGACATCTTTGGCAACTTTTTTATTTGCGGGGTCTTTTAAAGCAGTAGCGTTTAGATATACTTCAGCCTCAGTTTTATTGTAAACGATAACCTTTTCAATTTGACCTTTTTCTAAATAATTATTAAATTTAGATGAAGTTAATTGTGCGGGTTCATTAAGACTAGAACCTCCAGTTATAAAGCTAATAAACAAGAAAATTAAAAGGATTGCTGTATAAATTAACCAAGGACTTATTTTAAATTTATTCGAATTTGGATTATTATCTTTAGCCATTAGAAATTTGTTTCTTTAGTATTTGTTTTCGATTGTAGTGATTTTTGCATCACCCCAAAGACTCTCAATGTTATAATATTCTCGTATGTGTTTTTGGAAAACATGAACCACAATATTTACATAATCCATAAGAACCCATTCTGCATTATCAGTTCCTTCAACATGCCAAGGCTTGTCTTTTAATTCTTTTGAAACTGTTTTTTGGATGGAGTTGACTATGGCGTTAACTTGTGTGTTTGAATTCCCATTGCAGATGATAAAATAGTCACAAACTGCAGTGTCTATCTCTCTTAAATCAAGAATGTCGATATCATTTCCTTTTACTTCTTCTATTCCTTTAATGATGTTCGCTAATAGCAAGTCATTATTTATAGTCTTTTTCGCCATGAATTATTTTTATATAAGTTTGTAAAGTTACCATTTTTTGTGATTATTTTTGAACCTTAACATAATATTAAATTCTGTTTCACAAAAAAACGTATATGAAAGTAATCAAACTCGATGCCATAGATTCTACAAATGAATTCCTCAAAGGGTTATCGAACAAACAGGAGCAGGAAAATTTTACCGTCGTTATAGCTGAAAGGCAAACCAAAGGAAAGGGGCAAATGGGGGCCGTTTGGACTTCTGAACCTGGTAAAAACTTAATAATGAGTATTTTGGTAAAGGATTTTTTATTAGATATTTGTCGGATATATAATCTAAATATTGCTGTTTCTTTAGCGGTTATTACTAGTTTAGAATCATATAATATTCCTGATCTTAGCATAAAATGGCCAAACGACATAATGTCATACAATAAAAAAATAGGTGGCATTTTGATAGAAAATAGCATTAAAAGTGACGGAATGATTATTTCTATTGTTGGTTTAGGTTTAAATGTGAATCAAACTGATTTTAAAACTTTGCCCAAAGCATCATCATTAGCAGTTATTTGTAATAGACAATTTGATAGAGAGGAATTACTTTTTTCTATAATGGATAAAATAGAATCTAATATAAAATTATGGGAAGAAAACGCTGAAATGTTCTGGTCTGCTTATACTAATAAATTATTCAAAAAAGGTATTCCAATGCCTTTTTCGGATCAAAACAATCAAAATTTCATGGGGATTATTCAGGGAATTTCTCGTTTTGGAAAACTACAAGTTCTTTTAGAAGATGATAGTATTTCTGAATTTGACATCAAGGAAATTCAAATGCTGTATTAATTTTTGACAGCACTAAATACGACAATAAATCTTGAAGAATTAAACAAAAAAAACCTTTCAGTTTACACTAAAAGGCCTTTAATTTATTTTAAAAAACTGGTTTTATAATTTTACCATATTAGTTGCTAATGTTTCGATAAATTTTCCAATAGGACCTTTTATCATCATAGCCATCATAGGGTTAAAATCTCCTTCAAAATCAAGTTGTACATCGCTTGAATTGTCCGAAACGGTATCAATATTTGCGATTAAAGTAAATGGAAGTTTATCACTGGCAGCACCCAGAACAATTTTGTTTGGTGCTACTTTTTCTTTCATTTTTAATTTTATTTCCGGCATCCCGTTCAATCCAAAAATGAATGCATCGTCACCAATAACTTCAAATTTAGCAATAGTTTCCGGCATTAATTTTTCGAAATTTTTTACATCGCTCAATAAATCAAATAATTCTTGAGCTGATTTAGGAACTGTAACTTTTGGACTTTGTAAGTTCATAGTTTAGCGGATTGTGTTTTTAAATTTTTTAAACTTCAATATTCCAAGTTGACGGACTCAGGTTCCACTCTCTCAAGGTTTGCTCTTCTTCCTCAGTAATGTATTTTTTGGCAACCGCCAAATTCAATAAATTCGGATAATTACTAAGGGTAAATAAATCAATCTTTGCATCTTTGAAATTTTGGTCAGCAACATCAAAGCCATAAGTAAATATAGCTGCCATACCCTTAATGTTTGCTCCTGCTGCACGCAACGCTTCAACGGCAAGTAAACTACTATTTCCAGTACTGATTAAGTCTTCTACAACAACAACATTTTGTCCTTTTTGTAAAAAACCTTCTACTTGGTTTAGTCTTCCATGTTTTTTTGCTTCTGGGCGAACATATACAAATGGTAATCCTAAACTCTCTGCAACGAGCATTCCTATTCCTATTGCTCCTGTGGCAACTCCGGCAATAACATCAGGTTTGCCAAATTGTTTTTCAATATTTTTGGCAAACTCATCTCTAACATAATTTCTTATGGCTGGAAATGAGAGTATTAATCTGTTATCACAGTAAATAGGAGATTTCCATCCTGAAGCCCATGTAAAAGGATTTCTTGGATTCAATTTAATTGCATTTATTTGCAAAAGCAATTCGGCTGTTTTTTCGGCTGTTTCTTTATTAAAAATCATAGTACAAATGTATAAAGTTTTTGTTAACGACAAACCACTTTTTTTGACAAATCACATCTCCAAGGAGACTGATTTTCAGCTTTTTTTATTAGAAAGTATTGACATAGAGCAACTTATAGTAAAAATATTTCAAAATAAAATTCAAAAAGCTTACTTATATCATCCTGATGAAAGGGAGATTATGAAGACTTTGAAAGCAAAAATTCCTGTAAACAAAGCAGGAGGTGGCTTGGTTTACAATAAAAAAGGGGAAGTTTTATTCATTTTTAGAAACGGAAAGTGGGATTTACCTAAGGGTGGAATCGAAAAAGGGGAAGAAATTGAAGCCACTGCAATGCGGGAAGTAGAGGAGGAGACTGGCGTAAGTGGTTTGACAATATCACACAAACTTCAAAAAACCTACCACGTTTTTAAAAGAAACGGAAAGTATAAATTGAAAATCACGCATTGGTTCGAAATGCAATCTGATTTTGAAGGTACTCCCCAAGGACAATTAGAAGAAGGAATTGAGAAAGTGGCTTGGATGAATCCAGAACAAATTAAGGAAGCTTTAAAAAATTCCTACGAGAACATAAAATTATTGTTTGAAGAAGAAAAAAGTCTTCATTCATAAATTAATGCTATTTTGGGCGTGCCACCAGTAAAAAAATGGGCTAATCAGCATTAAGTGATTAGCCCATTTTTTTACTGCTATCAGGCTATTCGCAGCACAAGGTGCTAGCTTCAAATGAAATTCACTGAACTCCGATGAAAATAAGTGAGATGTTACGTAATCCTTCACGCGGGCAGTAATGTCTAGATTGTAGTTTACAGTCCCGACGCTTCGGGATCAGTTAGCAGTTGTAGTTTACAAAGTACTTTATGTTATAAATTATGTTTTTTCGTTTTACTTTTTTATCAAATTCGTATTATAAAATCGCTTCTGAAACTCTAGTATTCTCTTCTACCAAACTGTTCACCGACGACTAAATACTATAAACTGAAAATTTTTTGCTTTAGTACGGACAGTTCGCGAACTGTCCTTTCATTTTTTAATTACCTTTGCAAAATGAATAAGAAACACCATTCCAACAATATACTTTTGAATTTAGGCATCGAAAGCCTGAATGAAATGCAGGAAGTAGCGCAAGATGCTATCCTGAATGACAATAATGTTTTATTGCTTTCTCCAACAGGTTCTGGGAAAACTCTGGCTTTTTTGTTGCCAGTTTTAGAAATGTTACAACCCGAAATTCAATCAGTTCAATGTTTAATTCTAGTTCCATCTCGTGAATTAGGTTTGCAAATTGAACAAGTTTGGAAAAAAATGGGAACTGATTATAAAGTAAATGTGTGTTATGGTGGACATTCCATTGATACAGAAATTAAAAATTTAAGCAATCCTCCAGCTGTTTTAATAGGAACGCCGGGAAGAATTGCAGATCATATTGACAGAGGAACTTTTCGTGTGGATAAAATCCAAACCTTAATTCTAGATGAATTTGATAAATCATTGCAATTGGGTTTCCATGAGCAAATGTCATTTATCATTGGAAAATTAACAAAACTGAACAAACGTGTTTTAGTTTCGGCAACTTCCGATATTGAAATTCCAAGATACACTAGGGTGGTTAATCCAACAATTTTGGATTTTATACCAGAACATGAAGTAGAAACTAATCTTTCGATGAAATTAGTAGTTTCTAAGGAAAAAGACAAAATAGGCAGTTTATTTAATTTGATTTGTTCGTTGAAATCAGAATCGGCTATTGTTTTTTGCAACCATCGAGATGCTGCAGAGCGCATTAGCGACACTTTAAATGAAAAAGGGATTTATGCTACGTATTACCATGGAGGAATGGATCAAGACGAAAGAGAACGTGCTTTGATACAGTTTAGAAACGGAAGTATGAGTTATTTAATTACTACTGATCTAGCTGCTCGTGGACTTGATATTCCCGAAATGAATCACGTAATTCATTATCATCTGCCATCTAAAGAAGATGAATTTACCCATAGAAATGGTCGTACAGCGCGTATGTTAGCGTCAGGAACAGCATATATTGTTGCGCATGAAAGTGAGAAGAAAATGGATTACATCGATTATGGAATGAAAGTTTTTGCGATTGATAATGCAACTACTTTACCAAAACCACCACTTTTTCAAACCATTTACATCAGTGGTGGGAAGAAAAATAAACTGAATAAAATTGATATTGTTGGTTTCTTTTCTCAAAAGGGAAATTTAGAAAAAGGAGATTTAGGTTTGATTGAAGTAAAAGATTTTATTTCGTTTGCAGCTGTAAAATTTGGTAAGGTTAAAGATTTATTGCACAACATTAAGGATGAAAAAATGAAAGGTAAAAAGTTTAAAATTGAAGTAGCCCGAAAAGTGATTAAGAAAGAAGAGGAGTAATTAGTGTTCAGTTTTTTAGTGAACAGTAAAAAAATATTCTAACAATAAAAAAATCGTTAACAGTTATATTATTTACTGTTAACGATTTTTTGCAATCAAGAGTTATTGACTAATTATTTTTCGGATCACTGACCACTTAAAATTGATAACTATGTTTTCTTTACATATTGTGTAATAATCACGATGGTTTGACCATCAACTTTTCCTTCAATATATTCTGCGTTTTCATGGTCAAGTCTAATGTTACGAACTGCAGTTCCTTGTTTGGCTACCATGCTTGAGCCTTTTACTTTCAAATCTTTGATTAAAACTACTGAATCTCCATGTTCTAAGATTACTCCATTGCTGTCACGGTGAATCAATTTATTTTCATCATCTTCACCTTCACCCGTAGCTTGCGCCCATGCTAAAGTATCCTCGTCTAAATACATTTGGTCCAATAATTCTTGAGGCCAACCTGCCGAACGAAGACGACTTAACATTCTCCATGCTACAACTTGTACTGCGGTATGCTCACTCCACATACTATCATTTAAACATCTCCAATGGTTTAAATCTACATTATCTGGATTTTCAATTTGATCAATACAGGTGCTACAAGCTAAAATACTTTCGTCAATTCCACCTTTTTTGGTAGGTAAAACTTGATATACTTTTAGGTTTTCTGTTGCACCACAAAGTTCACATTTAGATCCGCTGCGTTTATTTAATTCTCTTTCTATACTCATGTCTAATGGCTTTTATTTTTGGCGAAAATACGGCTTAATAGCGCTTTTCACAAATTTATATTTTTACTGTTTATTTGTCAAGTCGAGCGCAGTCGAGACTTATATCGTTTAGTCTCGACTGCGTTCGACTTGACAAAATCTCTTGGTTGACGACATTAATTTTTACTGATTCTATTTCACTCTTACCGCATCAGGAACAAGCATTTCATATTGACCTCCATTGCGGATTACATCTCTCACAATACTGGAACTGATGTACGAAGTTCGTGCTGCAGTCAATAAAAATACGGTTTCTATTTTTGATAAGCGGCGATTGGTGTGGGCAATGGCTTTTTCAAATTCGAAATCAGCGGGATTGCGCAAGCCACGAAGTATAAAGTCGGCTTTTATTTTATGACACAAATCAATCGTTAAACCTTCATAGGTAATCACCGAAACTTTAGGTTCGTTTTTGAATGTTTCTTCGATAAATCGTTTTCTTTCTTCGAGTGTAAACATGTATTTTTTTTCGGCATTGACGCCAATGGCTATTACGATTTCATCAAATAAAGAAATGCTTCTTTTGATGATGTCTTCATGACCTAGTGTGATGGGATCGAATGAACCCGGGAATATAGCTTTTCTCATTTGTTTTATCTTTAAACTAAAGCCAACTCTATAGCATTAGTAAATAAATCTTCCAATGAAATTCCGGCAGCTTTGGCTTGTTGCGGAATCAAACTTTCGGTGGTTAAACCTGGAATCGTGTTCATTTCCAGCATGTGTGGTTCTCCGTTTACAATAATAAATTCACTACGGGAGAAGCCTTTCATTTTTAAGACTTCGTAAGCACGCTTGGCTATTTCGTTTACTTTTTGAGTCATTTCATCTGAGATTCTTGCTGGCGTAATTTCTTGGGATTTACCCAAATATTTGGCTTCATAATCGAAGAAATCATTATCAGAAACGATTTCAGTTATTGGTAAAACAATTACTTTTCCTTTGTAATTGATGACTCCTACGGAAACTTCGGTTCCATCAAGGAAACTTTCTATGATGATTTCGTTGTCTTCTTTGTACGCCATTTCGATTGCGATTGGCAATTCGGCCGCAGTTTTTACTTTGGAAATTCCAAAGCTTGAACCTGCTTTGTTTGGTTTTACAAAACAAGGCAATCCTACTTTGTTTACAATTTCTTCGGTATTTATAATATCTCCTTTGTTTAAGTAATAGGAAATAGCCGTTTTTATTCCGTATGGCTTTAAAACCGACAATAAATCACGTTTATTGAATGTTAAAGCTGCTTGGTAATAATCACATGATGTTTGTGGAATTTGCAACAATTCGAAATAGGCTTGCATTAACCCATCTTCGCCAGGAGTTCCGTGAATGGCATTGAAAACACAATCGAAAGTGATTTTGGTTCCGTTTACTGTTACTGAAAAATCATTTTTATCGATAGGGAATTCGGCATCATTGGCATCAACATAAACCCATTTTTCTTTAAAAATATGGATTCGGAATCCGTTGTATTTAGTTTTGTCAAGAAATTGATATACGACGTTTCCGCTGATAAGTGAGATTTTATACTCGCTGGAATATCCGCCCATGATGATGGCAATGTTTTTCATTTTATATTATTTTGGTCTTAGTTATTCAAATTAATAAAGTTGTTTTTAGTACTAATCTCTAGCCCCGATAGCAGTGGAAATCCTTTTTATTTTTTCTTTAAAAATAAAAAGATTGCAACGTATAGCGGGAAATAGCTCCTGAAATTCATCAGGATTAATCCTAAAAACGATTAAACAAAATTATCATTTTTTTTGAAACGAAATAGCTTTATCTTTGCGACATATAAAAATAAATTTATGAGTTTACGTAAGTATCTTACTAGCCGTGTCTTTTTTCTACAAGTAGTATCTGCTCTTGCCATTATTGCCGTTTTGGGCTATTTATTTATGCATTGGTTGACCTTTACAACTGACCATGGTCATGAAATTTCAGTGCCGGACTTGCGCAAGCTGACAGAGGAGCAGGTGGAAGATAAACTGGATGAGTTGGATTTAGATTATGTGCTTTTGGACAGTGTAGATTTTAGAGGGGATTATCCAAAATTTAGTGTGGTGGAGCAAGATCCATTGCCTGGTACGAAAGTAAAAGTAGGCAGAAAAGTATATATTAAAATTAATGCTTCGGGGTTTTCATCCGTAAAAATTCCTGATTTAATTGAAAAAACATATCGTGAAGCGGTACCAACATTGAAAGCTTTAGGACTTGAAGAAGGAACTGTTACTTATATTCCTAATCTTGGAAAAGATATGGTTCTGGAAATGCGTTACAAAGGAAGAAACCTGAAAGTAGGGGACAGAGTATTGAAATCATCCAAAATTGATTTGGTTCTGGGAGACGGAAAAGCGAGTTATGTAGATGAGAGCACAGTAGTAGATAGTTTAGCGACACCAGAAGCAGCAACACCAGCAAATGAACAATAATATAGATACAATAGATTTAGAAGAAGAGTTATTTGAACATTTCAGATTTGAAGTTCCTAAAGGGCAAGCGCCTTTGCGAATTGATAAATATTTGATGGGTTTAATTCAAAATGCAACTCGTAATAAAATACAAACTGCCGCAACCGAAGGGAATATTTTTGTAAACGACGCCACAGTGAAGTCGAATTACAAAGTGAAAGCCAATGATTTGGTTCGCGTTATGCTTACGCATCCGCCTTATGAAAACCATATTATTGCGGAGAATATTCCGCTTGATATTGTTTACGAAGATGATGCTTTGTTATTGATAAACAAATTACCAGGAATGGTGGTGCATCCCGGTCATGGGAATTACACGGGAACTTTGGTGCACGCATTGGCGTATCATTTTGATAATTTGCCAATGAACAGCAGCGAACGTCCAGGATTGGTGCATAGAATTGACAAAGACACTTCGGGTTTATTGGTTATTGCCAAAACCGAAGCGGCTATGACACATCTAGCCAAACAATTTGAAGCCAAAACTTCTGAAAGAGAATATATTGCTTTAGTTTGGGGAAATGTAGTTGAAGAGCAAGGAACAATTGAAGGAAACTTAGCGCGTCACTTGAAAGATCGCATGCAAATGGCGGTTTTTGCTGATCCGGAAATAGGAAAACCTGCTGTGACACATTATAAAGTATTAGAGCGTTTTGGTTATGTAACGTTGATTTCGTGCCAACTGGAAACAGGAAGAACACACCAAATTAGAGCTCATTTAAAACATATAGGACATCCACTTTTTAATGACGAGCGTTATGGCGGTCATTTGATTCTAAAAGGAACTACGTTTACCAAATACAAGCAATTTATAGAAAACTGTTTCAAAGCGTTGCCAAGACAGGCTTTACATGCCAAAACTTTGGGCTTTGTACATCCTGTAACTGGAGAGATGATGCGTTTTGATACGGAACTCCCACAGGATTTTCAGGATTGTATTGAAAAATGGAGAGGCTATTCAAAATCCCACACCACGGACGAAGAAGAGAACTAAAAATAGAAAGCCCTAGATTTGGGGCTTTTTTTGTGTGTTTATGTTTATGGTGTAAAGTCAGCTTAATATTCTCACTTAAAATAAGTTACTATTTCCCAATATAGCCAAATTAATGTTTTGGAAATTTATTTATATTTTGGAAATTCAAAAACATAGCTTTTCCCAATTAGGAATAATAATCCATGAATAATAGGTTCCGGAAGAAATTTTAATGTGTCCAAACAAGCGTCATATGTTTTGTTGCAATAATTGGTAATTACAAATGGAGAAGAATTTGAAGTTAAATATAGTGCAGTTATTCTTTTACAGTCGATCGTGTTTTTTATGTTAAAACTCGAAAAATAGATTTCCTTATTTTCTTTTTTTGATTGAATCAAATCAAAAACTGACAATGGAACTGTGGGGTTTATCGGATGAAAAAGTATGGATTTAGCGACATCAATTATAATCCATTTTTGAAATTCTTTGGAATAAATTTCATTAAAGGCATGTCCGCCTTTGATACTTGGGTCATTGGACTGTATTTTTAATCCCCATTCTTTAACTTTCAAATCATTGATGACACAAAAATTATTGAATACTTGAGAAAAATCACTGCAAACGCCTCCTTCTCCGTTCATCATTTTTCTTAATGTATAAGAAGATGATTTTCCCAATCCCGGCCCGCCTTTGCAATTGTTTCTTAACCAAATAGCTATTTTTTTTGCTTTGTCAAGATCACTTAATGCAGCTTTGGTTTTTTCAAAAATCAGAGGATTTAACTCTAAATATATTTGAGGGATATCGACTGTTTTATTGATGTGATTGTAACAAAATTGTTCTATCCGATCAACAGAAGTCTTTTTAGATAGCAATCTAAAACGGATTTTATATAGTATAGGGTGTCTCCTTAAATACCAAATTAAAGATTTATTCATGGGCAATAATTTATCTTGTTAATAAACAATTTAAATCAAGAAATGCTAATGTATAAATGATTTTTAAGGGCGTAACTATTTAGTAATTAAGTAGGTATTTTCAAATGTATTAAAAATAAAAATTAGAAGTTTTATTATTTATGGAAAATCGTTGAACTGCAATAAAAAAGCCCCAAATGGGACTTATATTTTAAAAAATATTTTGAACGTGTTCGAATAGTTATTTTTTTAAAGGATAATTGGCTTCGAAAGTTTTGAATCGAGAATCGAGATTTTTAAGCAATTGTTTTTTTACGGAAGTATCTTTTATAAAACTATAATTGATGCTGTTGTAAACAAACTGCTTGATATCAGCGTAAGTGATGTCTTTGTATCTGTTGGCTAAAAGGACATATTGCTCTGTCATATTGGTTCTTAATATTCCAGCATCATCTGTACTGATAACAATTGGAACACCAAATTCCTTATACAATGGCAATGGATGGCGGTTTTCTTTGACTTTTAAAATGAATTCGTTACTGGCTAAATTTATTTCGATAGGAATTATTTTCTTAGCCATATAGCGCAATAAATCATAAGAATTTTGCTCATAGGCCATATCTACACCATGTCCAATACGATTTGCTCCAGCAATATAAATTGCAGCATTAATATGCCAAGTCAAGTCTTCCGGTTGCACTAATCCTAGAGTAAGTTCACCGGCATGTAGGGTGTATTTTACATTTGGATAACGGGAATGGCAATATTTAAACATGACCATGTGTAACCAATAATCTTTCATGGATGTTTCGCCATCTTCAGGAGAAACAATGTTTACGCCAGCCATAAGTGGACTGCTATCAGCTGAGATAAAAGCAATTACCAGATTTTTGAATAAATCAACGGGTTCCATGAAGCGCAATACAAAATTTTGATAGCGCATTGTGAAACGAGCATCATCAATTTTAAGGTCATTGTGAAGTTTGGCTACAAAATTTGTATTGAAATCAGTGGCGTAAGATGTAGCATCTTTTTGCAGTAAAGTATTGTAAACAGAATCCAACGATTTTATAATTGCTTTTTCATCTTTTACTTTTGCTAATTGTCTCAATCGAGTATTGAATTGGACCAAATCATCCGTGTTCATAGTACAAGGAATCGTAGATAATTGCGTTTCAATATAACTGACATTCTCAGTAATGGCTCTGTTTTTTAGTTCCAATATTCCTTGTCCAAAATTACCTCTGATTGCTGGTTCAAACTTCATAAACGATTCAAAAAACAACTTGTCCGATGGATAGTCAACATGATTATAATCTTTTATGGACCATTTTTGCATGATTTTTTGCTTGTACACATCTAATTCTCCACGGTTTTTTAACGTTGAAAATTGTTCCCAGTTCCCAGTAGAAGGTTTTTCTTTCTGCACTTGCATGGTTTCAGTATTCAGATAAAAATCTTCTGAAATAGCATGTTCCAATAAAGGTTCCGCGTAAATTGAACCAGAATAGTGGTGGTGTAAATCACCTCCTTTTGGCATTTGAGAAAAAAAAGCGGTTAATTCAGCTTCATTATTTCTAATTTTTTCTAAATATTCATTGGTTGATTGTGAGTAACCAACATTCAATAGTATTGAAAAAAGTAAAGTATAAAGTAATTTCATAGTGTAATTTTTTTTTATAAAATGAAATAGTAGCGATCTATTTTTTGCCAAATTTAAGCAATTCCATTTCTGTTTTTACAACGGATGAAATGTTTTACTTTTATCGTTCTGATGTAAAATATTTTGCTGTTTTGTAAAATTTTATACTTTGGCTTAGTCTTTTTATACTGAGTTATTTATACAATTTCGTATTGTAAGTAATGGCTTTTCTCAGGATTTTAATTTCATGAATCCTGACATTAAAGAGTATTTGCAGGCAAATTTGATGTTTCAATTGATCTAAAAAAAGTAATTATTGATTCTAAAGAAAGCAAAATTACCGATATGAGTGCAATTGATGCTGTAAACAAAATTACAGAACGCTATGTAAAACTCAATAAAACGATTCATTTGCAACATTTAAGTGCTGATTGTAGGACATTGTTACAAAATGCAGATGCGGTTATTGAGGTCAATATTCTGGAAGATCCAACGTATAAAATAGCAACGGATTAAAAATACAATTAGAATAAAAGTAAAAAATGCTATAATTTCATTGCTTCTGCAGCTAATCGTCCTGTTTTTAATGCTGCATTAATAGAACCATTAAGTAAATTGTCTCCACAAATAAATAATGTATCAGAGATTTTTATTTCAGAAGCAGCTAATTCATTTTTTACACTTTCCTGAGTAGGCAAAGCATATTCAATCCGATAGGTTTTGAGCATTTTCCAAGAATTTATTTTCTCGCCATACCATTTTTTCAATTCTTCTTTCATGTTTTTAGCCAAAGTTGCGTCATCAACAGTCGGGATTCCATTATAGGAAACAGAAATTAATATTTTTCCTTTGGGGGCGTATGCTTTAGAAACATTCGAAAGTACTGTTAAATTGTTGACCCATTTCTTTTGGGTTGAAGCATTCAAAATGACAACTGCTTTTTTAGTTGGAGCTTCACTTGCTTCAAAATAAACATTAGTTACTTGATGCGATGTCATTTTTTGTTCAGGAAAAAACTTTTTAGTAAGTGTATTTGCGGTCGTAGCCAAAAGGATTTGGTTGGCTTCTAGAATGGTTCCGTCTTCAATAATTATAGTGTTATCTTTAATGTCAACAACTTTTGCATTGTATCTGATACTGCCTTTTGGCAACATGGCAACTAATTGTTTAGGAATTTCTTCCATACCCATAGCAGGAATAGCTACATCCCCATCTGAAAACATTTTCATCACAAAATCGAACATTCTTCGGGAAGTATTCAATTTATTTTCTAGAAAAATTCCCGAAAGAAAAGGGGCATAAAAACGTTCAATCATTTTGGGACTAAAACCATAATCCGCAAGTTGCTTTATGGTGCTTTGTTCCGGTTGTTTGAAAATTTCTTCTATGGTTATTTTTTGTAATTTATTTTTTAGCCAAAGTGTATTCAGTTTATCTTTTAAAGTGCCAACTGGAGCAAAAAGCGTAGCAAATGCAGCTGATGGTCTTCGAAATGGGTCCGCAATATCAAAACTTCCTCTGTCATAAAGTACCGTTGCACCAGGTAACATTTTTTTAAGGTCTAAATCATTGTAATTGAGCAAGGATTTTGTTTCGGGATAAGCAGTTAAAAGTACTTGAAACCCTCTGTCTAAAAGGAAACCTTCGTATGAATCAGTTTTTATTCTTCCACCTGCACGTTCACTTGCTTCTAGTAGCATTACTTTCCTGCCTTGACGATGCAAATAAACCGCAGCTGATAATCCCGCTAGTCCCGCTCCAATAATGATTACATCTTCTTTCATTGTTTTGATTATGATTTGTACAAAAATAAGACAAAATAGGTTTTAATTAAAAAACGGTAGGATGCTATTTTTATAATTAAAATTTAAAAAACAAGTACCTCTCTAAATTTGTAAATGACTTTTTAATTTGGTTCCGAATGAAATTTTATTTTACCAATAGAACCTGATGCTGTTGGGATTAACTCAAAAATAGAGGTTGGGGCAAGCGTCGGTTCTACGCGATGAGAAACATATATAATGGTCATTTTAGATTCTTTCATTAAGGTATTAATTAGTTGTATAACCAAGGCAGTATTTTCATCATCTAAACCTTCCACAGGTTCATCTAGAATGACTAATGGAGGGTGTTTAAGAACTGCGCGAACAATCATTGCGATTCTTTGCTGACCAATAGAAAGACGATGGAACGTTTTGTTTTTTAGATGACTCATCTGTATAACCTCAAGCCATTGTGCTACAATTTGTTTTTGTAATGTAGTTGGTTCCGTATATAACCCGATAGAATCAAAAAATCCCGATAGAATCATTTGCTCTAAACTATAATTCTTTTTGAATAGATTCGTCATTGCCGTGGAGAAAACTCCAATTTGTTTCTTGATTTCCCAAATACTTTCGCCACTTCCTTTTTTTCTTCCAAAAAGGTATAATTCTTGTCCGTATCCTTTTGGATTATCTCCTGTAATCATGGATAATAGCGTGCTTTTTCCAGAACCGTTTGGACCAATGAGTTGCCAAAATTCACCTTGTTTGATGGTCCATGAAATAGTGTCTACAATTTTTCTTTCGTCATAACTCACGGAAACCCCATTCATTTTTATTAAGATACTTTCTTTGTAATCAAAAGATTCTAAAGGTTTTGGGATTAAAGTAGTTGCGACTGTTTTTTGATTGGTTTCAGTAACGTTAATGTTATTTAAAACAAAAGAATTATCAATTATCTGGGCTTTATTTTCAATAAAAGGAAGTAAATCAGCAGTACGATTTACTAATTGTATGATGCGAACTGAAGCTGATAATTTTTCGAGTGAATCGAGTAAAGTCACTCGTGAGGATTGGTCTAAATGATCAAATGGATTATCAAAAATGATATAATCCGGATTTTGATTGATGCAATAGCGTAAAAATTCCTTTTTTTGTTCACCGGAGGAAAAAGTGCGTAATTTTCGCTTTGATTCAGGAGCCGCTTCAACTATATCGTATTGGTATTCTTTTTCGATGAATTTTTCAATAGCAATATCAGAAAATAGCATTCCTTTCAGTTCATTAAAACCAATTAGTTCTCCCTTGGCTTCTCCTGAAATCAAGGTTTCAATAAAGCCTTTTTTGTTTACCTGATTCGATAAAAGAATATCCCAATGTGTGTTTTTAAGCATTTTAAAATATCTAAATTGAAGTGCTAAGCTGTATTAGCAAAATTAAACGTATACTTTTTTAAACACAAGTTTTACAGCTTTTATATAACACTACTTTTAGCATAATTCAAATCTATATGAAGGGTTTCTTTTTAATTTTTAAGGAGCTAAAAATGAAATTACAGCTTATTACTTTTCTTTATTTATTGGAAATTGCATCAATAAGTCGGTTTGTTGTTCATTTCCTAATGTGAAAACATGTTTGTCAAATTCTACAAAACCATTTTTAGTGTAAAATCGCAGTGCTCTGTGATTCTCTTCCCAGACTCCGAGCCAAATGTAATCTACATCCGTCTTTAGAGCAATTTTTTTCACTTCATCAATCAATAATTGACCTACATTTTTCCCGTGAAAGGCTTTTGAAACATAAATGCGATGGACTTCTAAAGCATTTTTATTTATCATTTCAGTTTGGGCATCGCCAAAATTCACTTTTAAATAACCAACAATTTCATTGCTGGCTGTAGCTAAATAAAACAGGGAATTTGCATTGTTTAATTCAGAAGTTAATTGTTCAGAATTAAAACTATCGGCTACATAATTAGCTATATTTTCAGGGGTGTTTACAGCGGCAAAAGTTTCTGTAAAAGTTTGGGTGCTTATTTTTTGTATTGCCTCAAGATCGGTGAGTGTGGCTTTTCTAATTTCTATTGAATTCATAATAGTAGATCGTCTTTTGGGTTATATTAAAACTCAAAAATACGTAAATAATTTAGGTTGCAATTTTCATTTTCTATTATACTATTCAAGAAATCAATTTAGAGATTCTCGCTTTGTTGTTTTCAATTTGTACTTTTGAAAGAATTAATAAAAAGAACTTGAAAGAGTATAGTATATGAAAATTGTTATATCGCCAGCCAAATCCTTAAATTTTGAAAAAGAATTGCCTACTGCATTGCATACGGAACCCCAGTTTCTAAAAGAGTCGCGACAAGTTCATAAAGTTTTAAAAGAAAAAAAGCCTGCTCAGTTGTCTGATTTAATGAATATTTCTGATAAATTGGCTGATTTGAATTGGAAACGAAACCAAGAATGGAAAACACCGTTCACCACAGAAAACGCTCGTCCTGCAGTTTTTACTTTTGACGGAGATGTGTATACTGGATTAGAGGCGTATTCAATTCCAATAGAAAAATTAGAGATGTTACAAGATCGTTTGAGGATATTATCGGGATTATATGGTTTATTGAAACCATTAGATCTCATGCAAGCCTATCGATTAGAAATGGGAACAAAATTACCCATTGGCGAAAGCAAAAATTTATATGAATTTTGGAAAAAAACGGTTACAAAAGCATTGAATAAAGAACTTAAAGACGATGAATTGTTTATTAATTTAGCCAGTACCGAATATTTTTCGGTGATCGATGTCAAAGCGTTAAAAGTTCCCGTAATCACACCAGAATTTAAAGATTATAAAAATGGTAAACTTAAAATAATCAGTTTTTTTGCCAAGAAGGCGAGAGGAATGATGGTGCGTTATATCATTGATACTAATGCAAAAACAATTGATGATTTAAAAGGATTCAATTATGAAGGGTATCAATTTGATGCTAATTTATCGAAAGGGAATCATTTGGTATTCACTAGATAATAGTTCCCCGATAAAATAAAAAATGCCTATTTCATTAATGAAATAGGCATTTTTTTATTGTTTACTATTAATGCATTGCATCTGCAGGATTAATTTTGTTCTTCCCTTTTTTAATTAGAAAGATTATCGGAATACAGCATAAAAACATGATTCCGAGGTAAAGAAAAATATCCATATAAGATAGAACAGTACTTTGTTTCATGACTGAATAATCAATGACTTGATACGCTTTTTTCAAAGATTCGTTAGCAGTAAATCCTTTAGACATGAATCCCTTCTGCAACATCATTACACGTTGCTGTACTTCTAATCGGCTTCCGTCTAAGTGCGAAACTAAATTTACTCGATGTTCCTGACTGAATCTAGTGATGAAAGTAGTAATGATAGCAATTCCAAAAGAACCTCCCAATTGTCGCATCATTCCGGTAAAAGCGGCACCTTCACCAATATTTTTTCCTTTTAAAGTTGAAAGAGAAAGTGTTGTTATAGGAACAAAAAGCAGTCCTAATCCAATACCTCTTAATATTAATGACCAATATAAATGCTCAACTCCAGTATCCGGAGTCATGTTATTGTGCATCATTAGCGTAAAGAAAAAGAAAATTAAAAAACCAACGCCTACCATATAACCTTGTGGAACGCCCCTTTGAATTAATTTACCAATAATTGGCATCATTATAGCAGTGGTGATTGAACCCGGAATAAGTAATAAACCTGCATCAGTAGCAGTCCATCCTAAAATCGATTGTGTGTATATAGGAATAATTAGCGTTGAACCATAAAGTCCAAATCCCAGTATAAAACACATTAAGGTCCCAATGCGTAGATTCCCATCTTTTAAAACGCTTAAGTTTACGATGGGGTGTTTGTAGGTTAACTCTCTCCATATAAATAAAATCAAACCAAAAACGGATACAACACTTAAAAATGTAATTATTTTATCATTGAACCAGTCATCTTGTTGCCCATGTTCCAATACATATTGTAATGAACCAATGAAAGCTGTCAAAAGAAAAATACCCAACCAATCCACTTGTTTAGCCTTTAATTTTTCTCCAAATTTAGGACTTCTTACAAAGCTCAATGCTAGAATAGTAGCAATGATCCCAAGAGGAATATTGATGTAAAAGATGTATGGCCAAGAAAAATTATCAACAAGATAACCTCCTAATGGCGGACCAAGTGTAGGTCCAACAATTACACCCATTCCATAAATAGCTTGAGCCATACCACGTTTTGCAACTGGATAACTCTCTGTTATAATAGTTTGCGCAGTAACTAATAATGCTCCACCACCAAGTCCTTGGATAAACCGAAAAATGATAAGTTCCCATATATTATTGGCATTACCACACAAAAAGGAGGAAACGGTGAAAATAATAATAGAAACTACAAAATAATTTCGTCTTCCAAATTGTTGGGAAAGCCAACTCGTCATTGGTATTACAATAACATTTGCAATAGCATAAGCAGTAATTACCCAAGCAACATCATTCAATGTGGCGCCCAGACTTCCTCTCATGTTCGTTAACGCTACATTGACAATAGTAGTATCTACGATTTCCAGTAATGCACAAAGTACTGCTGTAATCGTAATTAGAACTCGTCTGTAGCCGTATTCTACTAAATCATCTTCTACTTTTACTTTTGCCATTTTTAGTTTACATGTACGTCAACATCAACATTCATTCCTGGTCTTAATAATTTTATTTTTTCAACATCATTAGAGGTGTTCAAACTGATTTTAACAGGTAATCTTTGAATGGTTTTGACAAAGTTACCAGTAGCATTATCCGGAGGTAGGATAGAAAAACGAGAACCGGTTGCAGGTGAAAATGAAGTTAATGTACCTTCAAAATCGTAATCTGGATACGCATCAACTTTAAGGGTTACTTTTTGTCCAATTACCATTTTATTCAATTGTGTTTCTTTGAAATTAGCGATAACCCAAGCACTAGAGTTGTTGATTATATAAAACAAGGATTGTCCTGGTTGAACCAATTGTCCCGGTTGAATATCAATTTTTGAAACCTGACCATCGATAGCTGCAGTTATTACAGTATATGATAAATTAAGGATTGCAGCATCAAGCATTGCTTTTGCTTTTTTGATATTGGCAGCAGCCACTTGAGTTTGTTTATCAGAAACTTTTGATTTAGCTACAATAACTGATTTTTGATATGAACTTGCTTTTTCTTGTTGTTGTAAAATACGGATTTGACTTTCTGCTTCTTGCTTTGCTGCTAAAGCTTGCTCGTATTGTTGTTTTGTAATCGAATGATTTTTATATAAATTTTCATAACGATTGTAATCATTTGATATTCTGCCTAATCTGATTTTTGCAGTTTCGATATTTCCACCTGCTGATTGGACATTAGCATCAGAAACAGAAATATTTGCCAAAGCACTGCCAATATCAGCTTTTGAAACTTCAAAATTTCCTTCTGCAGCTAATAATGCCGCATTAGCTTCATCGATTTTTAATTGATAATCTCTTTTGTCAATTGTAAAAAGTGTATCGCCTTTCTTTACAAAATCATTGTCTTTGATGTATACTTTATCCACATATCCAGGAACTTTTGGAATAATAGGATTCATGTTTTTTTCAATCTGTGCATCATCAGTTTCTTCGTGTGATAAGGAGTGCATGTATTTATATGTTCCATAAGTTCCTCCTAAAACGATAAGAGCCACTAGGATAATAATGAATTTTGTATTTGTTTTTTTCTTTTCCATGTGATTGCTGATTATATTTTTGAAAGATTGAAAGATTGTGATAATTGTCCGGTAACAGAAAGCAGTTCGTAGTATTTTTGTATAATATTTGCTTTAGCTAATGCTTTATTAATTTTTGAACCCAGTTGTTCTACATCGGCTTCCAATAAATCATTAGTATCCGAAAGTCCGTTGTCGTACTTGTCTTTTACGATTCTGTAATTTTCTGTAGATTGTTCTACGGCTTGAACATAAACTTCATTTTGTTTTAATGCTAAATCGTAGTCTTCTATTGCTTTTTGAACTTGCATTTTGATGTAATCCGTAAGAACAGCTTGTGAATTTTGTACTTCTAATGATTTGCTCTCGGCTAATTTTACCATTGCCCCGTTTTTAAGGATTGAGCTTATGTCATAAGAAACTCCAACACCAAAGTTCATTGCGTTTTGAACCGTCACTACATTTTTTAAGTCTAATGCTGTATAACCGCCAATAAGTGAAATTGCTGGATAATAGGCACTTCTTGCTATTTTTATATTAGCCTTGCTTGCTTTTTCCTGAAACCGAATTGCTTCCAAATCTTTACGATTTTGTAATGCGGGCTCATCCGTAGTAGTGATATTGTCCATTTGAAAATTAGCAAAATCACTTTCTCTAATTTCTAGTTTAGTTTCAACCGGTAATTTTAAAAGTGTTACCAAATAAAAATTTACAATATTTAAATTGTTATTTTCTTCGTCTATTGACAATTGAATTTTTGAAACTTGCAGTTGTGATTTTAATAAATCATTTCTTGGAATTATGCCATTTTTTTCCATATCGCTAAAATCAACGACACGTTGTTGTGCACTTTTTTGATTTTCTTTGAGTAGTTCAATGGTTTTTTGCGATTTGTATAAAGTTGCGTAGTAATTGATTACTTTCATCGCAATTTCTTCCTTAGTTTGTGAAGCTGTTGCATTTTCAGCCTGATACAAATTCTCAGAAACCTTTATACTGTTTTGAATTTTAAAACCTGCAAAAACGGGTACACTTGCATTAACCTGTCCAAGCATCAATTGATCTACAGTTGGCATTGGCTCTGAGCTACTGCTTTTATTGACTTTTAGGTTAATAGAAGCTTTTGCCAATCTTTGGTATTGTCCGGAGACTTTTAAATCAGGATATTGATTGTTTTTTACTGATTGCAATTCGTATTTTTTAGTTGCCACTCTGGTATTGGCTAAACTAATTTCATTACTTTTTAACCAAGCCATGTGAATGGCTTCATCGAGAGTAAAACTCGTTTTTTCTTGAGCTTCTACTGAAGAAATTCCTATAAAGAAAATCCCAAAGAGCATTAATTGACTAACTTTCATATATTAGAAGGGCTTTTATAGTTTGTTGGATGTGCTTTGTCAAATTGGTTTTTATGTAATTATTATATAAATCTTCGGTTTTCAAATTTAATAAATTTTCAAAGAACGGTTTATTCATATGAAAATGAAAAAAAGTTCCAAGAATTGTAGGTGTTATCAGCGGAATGATAATATCTTTTCTAAAAACACCTTTCGTTTGACCTTCTTCGATTATGGCTTCAAGTGATTTTAGATTTCCTTTTTTTAATTCAGTAAAAGATTTAAAATTTAAATCGCGTTTGTTGGTGGCAAATTCAAAATGCAAAATTCTATAAATTCCTTTATTGCAATTGATTCTATTGATATAGAGCTCGATTAACTTATTGATTTTTTCAATAGGTTCTAATTTTTCTTGTATTAATGTATCTAATTGGGTTTTTAAATCGGAAGTTCTGTATAAAATTAAGGATTCTAATAACCGTTCTTTGGATCCAAAATAATAGGAAACCATCGCGATATTTATTTTTGCTTCTTTTGAAATATTCCTGATTGATGTACCATCAAAACCTTTTTCAGCAAACAGCGTTTCGGCTACCTGAAGAATTTTGATTTGTTTCTCGTTAAAATCAGTATTTGATTCCATGCTTTTTAAATATGGCACAAAATTAAACAAGTGTTTAATTTAAACACCTGTTTAATTTTTGTTTAACATAATTTTAACAAAAAAAAGTTCACGATTTTATGTAAAACGGATTTAACCAAAAATATTTTTTCTCTTAATAGTGAATAGTGGGGATCTTTTTTTAAATTTAAATATAAGAAGTTTTATAAGGGTTTTCAAGTTTAACTTTTATAGGAACCCAAATTTATTATTCGCTATTTTGATTGCTTTTTTTGTGGGGTATAAAATTAAGTTTGCAGTGAGTTTTTTTTAATAAAAGAAATAATATCTCAAAATAACGGAAAAAAATAAAGACTGACAGCTATCTCAAATTGTGAATATCTATTTTAGGAATGGTGAATTTCTTTTGCGTTAAAATCTATCTTTGACATCCTTAAAAAAAAGAGATGAGCACAATTTGGTACGAATGCAAAGTAAAATATAGAAAAACAGATGAAACTGGAGCGCAAAAGATTACGACAGAACCTTATTTGGTAGATGCCTTGTCTTATACAGAAGCAGAAAGCAGAATTAATGAAGAGATGTCTGCCTATATCAGTGAAGAATTTAAAATTACAAATATAAAAGTGGCTAATTATGCCGAAATTCATCCTTTTGAAAATGCAGACCGTTGGTTTAGATCCAAAGTTTCATTATTGGCGTATGACGAAGAAAGTGGCAAAGAACGCAAGACTAACATGTATTTATTAGTCCAAGCCAATGATGTAAGGGAAGCTTATGATAACACGATTAGTGTGATGAAAGGTACGATGGGTGATTATACAATTCCTGCTGTGTCAGAATCACCTATTATGGATGTTTTTCCTTATTTCAGTGGGGAAGAAGGAGAATTGGAACAATTAGAACGATTCAATGCGCTTAAAAGTTCTAAACCGGAAGTAGCTGCCGAGATGGAAGATCACATGGAATTTGAAACTGCTCCTGAAGAAGAAGCTGCAGTTTAAGAGAAGTTCTTTTAAAAAAATCACCACAAATTCGCAAATTATAGAAACAGTTGCAAACTATTTTTATTTGCGAATTTGCGGTTTTTTAATTTTAACCATAAGTTTTTCATAATTCCAATTAGTCTTGTTTAGCTAAGACTTTCTCGTATGCTTTTCTGGAGCTTCCTCTAAAATATACCTCACCACAATAGGTATAGCCTGAATTTTCAAAAATTTTCATCATTGCGGGATTGTCAAAATTAGTGTCTGCTTTTATGCTGTAAATGTTGTTGCTTGCCGCAAAATCTTCTATGTATTTGAGAATCATTTTGGATAAGCCTTTGCCTAAATATTTCTCAGAAATGGCTACGCGATGCAATACTACAAAATCTCCATTCGTTAGCCACTTTCCTTCAATGTTCTCATAGGCAGGTTCATCATTGATTAGTACCGCGCTATAACCGATGATAGTTTCTCCATCAACCAAAATAAATCCTTCTCCTTTTTCAATGTCTTTTTGTATGACTTCTGGATTTGGATAACCGTCTTGCCATTGCTCACTGCCATCTTCTTTTCTTCGTTGTATGGCTTGTTGTAAAATTTCCCAAATTGGAGCTATTTCAGATAGTTCCGCTTTTCTAAAGTGATAATTCATTACTGTAATTTAAGTTTTTTCGGTTAATGGGTTTACTTTAAAAGTACAAAACTATCTTTAAAATTTTCCCAATCGGAATTGTTGTATGTATTTATTTTTTAGAAGAATATGTTGCTGAGCAGAAGTGTTTGTTGTTTATGCTGCGTAAATTTCCTTGCTTTCCGAATTGTTTATTGTGAATGCTGCGCAAATGTCTCTGACTTTGCGCAGTTTTTAGTAGCTGTTTTTAAATTATTTGCGTCATAAAAGTCTCTGACTTTTGAATACTATTTCAATACTGATTATACTTTGTAAAAGCGTTAAGATTTAAAATATCAACAACTGGATTATGTGCTTTTTCTATTTTTAATAATCCAGAATCGTTTATATAATTACTTGCGCTGGAGTAAATATATTGTGAAGCCTTTTCAACTAAACCGGCTCTCACTGGATTCAAATGGATGTAATCTAATTTAGACCACATAAATTTATTGATATAAATCTCTTCAGGATGATTTCCATATTGCCAAAATTGATAATTTTTGTTTCTTGTATGTTTTTCTGCTGCTAATTTGAAGCGTTCCAGTATCCATTCTTTTCGGCTTTCTGGTACGGCTTGGATTTTATCTAAAATGTTTTTTGCGGTAAATTTTTTAAAATCTCTTATTCAATCTGATAATTTCCCATCCTCAGATTGAATAATTAAATGAATGTGATTACTCATAATAACATAACCATATAAAATCATTCCTTTGTTTTTTATGCAGTAATCCAAAGATTCTATTATACTGTCTCTGTAGGTTTGCCTAGTGAAAATATCTATCCAATCGACAACGGTTGCCGTTATATAATGTGGTAAAGTCTGATCCCGAATTACATAGCCTTCTTTCATTTTGACGTATTTTTAGTATAAAAATAACGATTTTAATGACTTGTTTGTGTTTTTAAATTTAAGATAATGAAAGTCAGAGACTTTAGGGCGTTTTAATTTAATAACAAGTTCTGAAAATTGCGCAAAGTCAGAGACATTTGCGCAGCACTCCCGATAATGTTATGTACTCTTCGAAGAGCGGGGGGTTTTTAAATTTAAGATAATGAAAGTCAGAGACTTTAGGGCGTTTTAATTTAATAACAAGTTCTGAAAATTGCGCAAAGTCAGAGACATTTGCGCAGCACTCCCGATAACGTTATGTACTCTTCGAAGAGCTGAGACACTTTGCGGAGCGGGCGTTTTAATTTAATAACAAGTTCTGAAAATTGCGCAAAGTCAGAGACATTTGCGCAGCACTCCCGATAACGTTATGTACTCTTCGAAGAGCTGAGACACTTTGCGGAGCGGGCGTTTTAATTTAATAACAAGTTCTGAAAATTGCGCAAAGTCAGAGACATTTGCGCAGCACTCCCGATAACGTTATGTACCCTTCGAAGAGCGGGGCAGCACTCCCGATAATGTTATGTACTCTTCGAAGAGCGGGGGTGATGAAAGTCAGAGACTTTAGGGCGTTTTAATTTAATAACAAGTTCTGAAAATTGCGCAAAGTCAGAGACATTTGCGCAGCACTCCCGATAATGTTATGTACTCTTCGAAGAGCGGGGGCAAATGCCTAAATCGCTTGTAACGTGTGTTAGCTACAGTATTTAAAATTTTAATAATTTTCGAGAACTCTATCTGTAATAATATCTGTTCTTTCATAAGCTCCAAATAAACGATCTTCAAAAACTTCTATACAAATCATTAATAAAAGCTTAGAATTTTCTTCGTTTATGAATTCGTCAGAAATCACACATTTCCCCCCAATGTTTTTAAAATAGAGCGAGTTCTCCCTTATTTCAATAAATTTTCCGGATTTTAAATTCTCAAGAATTTCTTGAATTTTTTCTTTTCCATATATTTTTTCTGTTTTTAGATAATTAAAAGTGATATCATTAGCTACTGTAATATGCTTTATTTTATGGTTAAATAAACCATCTTTATTTCGCTTCACCGTTTGCTTGTTTTTACTTAAACCTCTATATATACAAATTTCAGCTTTTGTTGTTTCTTCAAAAGCTGTAATGGTAAGAAATATTGATTGTTGATAAAGTGAATTTTTGAAAAGAATAATTGATGAATCAATTATTCTTTCAATATGCAATAAGCATTTTTCATACTCGTAAACATCATTAAACTCAGTTAGATTTTCTGATTCAATTGCTATAAGTTCGTTGATTTTTTGAAAAGTGTTGTTCATAATATTGTAGCTAACTTGTATATATCTTCTTAACGCCTGTAAGTAACTGTATTTATTGATACTCTTAAATTTTAAAACTTCAATAGTACAACATAAGTACAACAAATCAGAACCTTTTTACTTGACTATAAATCCCTATACCATTGAGCTGCGCTTGGCGGTTCATCGCTTGATACTCCGCAAGCTTGCCACAATAATATTGATGTGTCGCTTTAGCATAGCCATTTTGTAAAAGTAACTCATTTAAACATACGCCACCAGGAAGAATCACATATCCCAATTGCCTGTTCCAGTAGTCATAATAGTTCTCTTGTTCCGTAATGATAGTTACAACCGTTTTTGGCGGTGCAACCGACAAAACGAAGTTCAAGGATTGCAAACCAAATTGCAGCAATAATTGGGCAGGTAAACTGCTTTTCTCTTCGTCCTCTTTCATCTTTCTGTTAATCTTTACTTCTGGTGCATCTAAGCCATAAAGACGAATTTCTTTTTTCATTTGAGTGAAACGATGGCAAATGATGATGCTATCGCCGTCAAGGACTTCTTCAATTTGCCAATGGGTTTCCACTATGTACGGTGCTTTTGCGTTGTATTGCATTGATTTACAGTATTTTAAATTATTTATATTCAAAGATAATCATTGAAATTTGTCTTATGAATTTAATCTAATTATTAACTTTTTAAATCTTAAAAAAATGGCAAGACAAAAAGGTGTTATTAAGTATGTTGGAACTCTTGGAGACATCCGACACTTCAAAATTAAAGGACAAGAAGGCTATTTCGCTGGAATGGTTGGCGGTCCTAGTGGTGATCAGGTAAACACTGCACCAGAGTTCGAAAGAACTCGTGAGAATATGAATGAATTTGGCGCAAGTGCCAAAGCTGGGAAATCGGTTCGTGCTGGTTTATCCCAAGTGATGAAACAAATGTCCGACAGTCAAGTGACCGGGCGTTTAACTTCCATTATGAAAAAAATCAATTTGGAAGACCAAACCGAAGCGAGAGGTTACAGAAAAATTGAAATTTCTACACAACGTAGATACCTTAAAGGTTTTGAGTTCAATAAAAACACTTCCTTTAATGGTATTTTCAATGCTCCATATACTTTAACTCATACCGCTGGTAGAGAAAGTGGAGAATTGGTAGTTGATGCTTTTAATCCTGTGAATTTGGTAAATGCGCCATCTGGTACAACCCACTTTCGTTTGATTAGTTCGCTTTCAGTTGTGAGTGATTTTGAATACAATGCTACCACCAACAGCTATGATCCAATGGATGCAGTTTTGAATGAGGTAAACGATATTCAATACAGCGACTTTTTGGATTTGTATGCTCCAGTTCCTGTAACTACAGTTTCTGCAACATTACCAGGAGGAGTTGTTCCAACGGCGAACACAACTGTTTTGCAGTGCGTCGGAATTGAGTTTTATCAATTAGTTGGAGCCAATTTCTACTTGTTCTCCAGTGGGAACTGCTTGAAAGTTGAGGAAGCTTTTTAGAAAAACCCTTGAAGGATCCCTCGCCAAAAACGAGGGATTTTTCATTTAACCTCAAATCTATCCCAATTATGGAAACCAAAATAATAAGAGTTGCACAAGGCAAAGAAAGTACATTGAGCCAGTTATACATTAACGGTATCTTTCAATGTTACTTGTTAGAGGATAAAATTAGAGAAGTGAAAATGGCTTCTCAAACTGCTATACCAAAAGGTGTTTTTAGTTTGAAGTTGAACACTTACGGAGCTAAAAATGTGGATTACAAAAAAGCTTTCGGAAAGCTGCACGAAGGAATGATTGAAATTACTGGCTTACCAAATTTCAGTTTTGTGTATATCCATACCGGAAACACTATTAAAGAAACTGCTGGTTGTCCGCTTTGCGGTTTTGGATTTCAGTTTTTAGATGGAAATTTTCAAATTTCACAAAGTATTGCAGCTTACAAAATGATTTATCCAAAATTGGTAGCATTGGCAAAAATTGAAACTAATAAAATAACTATTGAAAATAATTTTCAATTCTAAAAAGTCCAAACAATGGAAAATATCAATAACATCACGGTACTTTTTGGAACACTTATCACTTTGTTACTCTCGGTTGTGGCTTATTTTATCAAGCAATTACACACCGATTTTAAGAGTATGGAAAAAGATTTGGTTGAAGTAAAAACAATGGCTTTAATCATCAAAACCGAGTTCAAAAGTGGTAACGATTTACTGAACCAAAAAGTAGAATACTTAGAAAAAAGAGTGAATAACATTGAATTAACAATTTTAAAAAATCAAGATTATGAAAAATAAAAATATGAATGTCGTAGATAGAACACTGGCACCAACTCCAAAATGGTTTAAAATTTTGAGAACTGTTGGTATTGCTTTGGCATCTGTTGGCGGAATTATCATCGCTTCGCCTATTGCTTTACCTGTCGGATTGGTTTCGGCTGCTGGTTATTTGGTCCTGGGCGGTAGCATTATTTCAGTGGTTTCTCAAACTGCTGTAAAATCGGAAGAAGAACCGAAAATAAATCCTTAAAAACGGTTAATAACCTACTTGAAAGCCCCATAATTTGGGGCTTTTTTTGTTTTTAGCCCTTAATAAATGGGAATTGCTTTGCTTTTCTTCGATTTATTTAAGTGGGCGGAATATATTGCACTTATGTTGGGGTTATATGGCTTTCATTTGTCAATCAAAATTGTGTTGGTTTATCGGAAAAAGAAATCCAAGGAAGCCCCAAACTTCAAATTTGACAGAGGTCATTCGGATAAGGGAGGAATCGGAGCTGTTTTTTTTGAGAGAATGCCTTTGAGGGGTTTTCTTTTGGAATCGGGTTTTGTGGCATTCTTTCAAAAAAAATTGCATCCATAGGGGTTTGGGGAAATGGAAGATTTCCCCAACTGAACTTTCCTAGTGCGTTGGCAGCAGCGAAACAAGTGTATCGTTTTTCTATTTGCTTATTTGGATTTTTCTGATTGCTTTCCTGGAAAAGTTGATGCCAGACTTATGAAAGAAAGATAATGCTTCCAACTTCAAATAGGTATCAATAAGACTGGTATGGCATCAGCTTTTTGGAAAAGCAATTACTGGGGAGGTGGTGGCAAATAAAAAACGATACTCTTGTGGGGAAATTTGATTTTTGAGGATGCCAGAATAGTGTTCGGTATTCAGGGTGTAGTATTCAGTAAAAAAGTTGTTGCGATACGGTATGGCATCTTCAAAAAACAATGCAAATATAGTTCCTATTTCGGGTGGGTGCGTTGGCTGTGGCGGCTATTTTACATAATGAAATTATAGTGCGAGTGCCCCGGGGTTCGGGGCGCTTGACCTATAATGTTGCCTTCATTATGTAACATAGCTTGGGGGTGTTTTTGGCTTTCGAGCGTTGGGAAACAGCTTATTACTTTTTCTATTAAACCAAAAAATCAATAGTAGAATCTAATAAAAAAGCAATGTGCTGTTATAGCGTTGGCAAAAGCCAAAAACACAGGAGCGTTGGCAGAGCGTTGGCTTGGGTGGGCGCAAAAAGGTCAGCGATAGCGTTCCTATTTCTTTTTTACAGTTATTAGTGAAATGAAGCAAACAAAGACTTGAGTTTAGGAATACTTGGACTAAATGAAAGTTTTGTGCAGGTGAATGAGATAATGACTTTTAAGGTTTAAATTTGGAACACTAAAACGCTAGAAATCTTTGTTGTTTTTTAGTTGTTTTCATATTAGAATGGTAAATCAGACCAATCCACTTCTTGAGGATCTTTAGATTTTAAAATTTTGGTTTCAATAGTTTCAATGAACTTTATAGTATTTGAAATATTATTGAAAATCAAAATGCTTTCGTTATAATTTAAAATGGGATTATCGTGTGCAAAACTTTTATTATTTCTAACATCATTAAAAGCATCAATAATATTAATCGAAAATCTTAATATCTTTTCAGCCATAATTGAGTCAATCAGTTTACTCGCAATTAAGTGCTTTACATACTTACCAAATAGACTATTTATTGGCTCATCTTTAACATAATTAAGATTGTGATTGACACAAAGTTGTCTGACATATTTGACAACAAAAGTATGAAGGCGGTCGAGTGCAACTTCGGGTTCATTTTTCTCAATACTCTCTTTAATAGACTTTGCCAATAAATTAAAATCTTTGTCGTCTGAATTCGCTTGTATTGCATCGATATTTTCTACAATACTTTCTTGTTTTAGACGTTCCGAAATTTTAACACATTCTTCGTACGTTTTTTCCTCTCCTCGATAGTCTATTTCTCCTCTATGAACTTTAGATAACCAGTATTCGCAAAATGCAGAAAGTAGTTTTCCGAAAATATAATCGGATTCGATTTTTATAAAAGCCCGTAGTCTGTTGGCTTTTGAATTAGAATTGTAGTGATATTTTTCATTATCAATATAGTAGCCAGTAACTTCAAAAACAAATTCCTGAAATGTTCTGTCTGAAAAATCCATAACATAGCCAGTTTTCATACCGAGAAATGTTTCAATAGTAGATTTTTCAATATATGTGAGGTTTGCCATTTTAAATGTTTTTTTCAACTTGAACTTAACAGCCTAACGCAGTTTTTAATCTTAGTATTTTTCTTTTTTTGCGGATAAATGCAAGATGAAATAATTTATTTCAATCAGTCAGTCTATTTAGAACTTCTTCAAGTTCCAGTGTTCGTTCACGTATTTTGTTCATAAAATTCATTGCTGAGGCAGATATTCCGCCACTACCAATTTTTAAATGTAAATCTTCAAATGAATAAATAAAGTCCTTTTCCAGCTCTATTTGATTTAGCCAATTTGATTGTGTTTTAATTAATTTCTTCTTTTGAGGTTCTTTAAGTTTTACAAGTAAAGATTGATAAATTCGGTTCATTTCTTTTTCCCATAAGTCTGAATGGGTTTTAATGGACTCTCCCCATTCGTAGTTGGTTGTCCATTCACAATTATCAAAGGATTTATCTATCCAATGAGCTTTTTCATCTGTGCTTCCAAGTGAAATACGCCCACCACGAACTTCTAATTTTTCATCCAAACTATCCAAAATCTTTGGTCCATTTTCAATTACCCAATTAGCACTTCTTTGGTCATATTCCATTCCGTGTGAAGCTTTGTTTAAAGTGCTAATTATGTCTAATAATGAAGTTTTCTCTGCAATTGTCAAAATTTCTTCTTTTGCTAATGCCTCAATTAATCTTGTCACAGAATATCTGTTACTTTCAATACTATATTTATCTGCTAAACTCCTTAATCTTTTTTCAATTTCAATTCTAAATCCAACTAAAGCTAATTCTTCATTCTGTTCTGCAATTTCAATAAAGGAAAATGTATCTGAATTTGTTGTAGTGATTTCTTTTATTTCTGTTTTTCCATCACTTTTAATTAGACCTGCTTTTATTGCTTCTTCTTCTAATTTTTTGAAATCTTGAAATTCAACTTTAAGTCCGCCTGGTAATTCAACCGATTTTAAAAGAGGTTCAAGCCACGGTATTATTGCAATAATTATTAGTGTAATAAAAATAGCATCTATTTTTAGGTTTGGAAAAAATAAGTGAATAAGTCCAACTAAAATAGCCGAAACCGTGATAAATATTTGCGTTTTCCTTTTTGCCGTCATATTCGTAGCTTTTTGGTAAAATTTCTATCCGTTATTAAAAACGTAAAATGTTTAATTCTATATTATTTTCTTAATTTAGCGTATGCACTGTCCGACATAGCTTTGCGTTCAGGCTTTGTGTTCAGGCTGGTTTTAGAGTACAAAACTGTCTACTAGTGATGAACTTGAATAGGTGCACAAGGTTTCAAGTTTGCACATCAGTCCATCTGACGCAAACCCTTATTAGTGACAGGTTTTTTCTATTCGCAAACCTTTTTGCAATATTCTACTTGCCCGTTATACTCTTTTTCGATATGTTTTAAAATTGTTTCGCAAATGTCTGTGTAATCCTCGTCTGTTATTGGTGCTTGTTCCGTCCTCCAACCACCGTGTGATAAGTCATTTATTAAGGTGTAGGATTTTGTGTCTGTTGGGATATTCTCTTTAATGTATTCCGCAATACTGTCTGTTGAAATATCTATTCGCTCAAATTTAGTCAACGTTTCTATGATATGTCTAATTGAATTTGCAGTGGTATGTGATGGGTCAGTTCCTTTTCTGGCAATTTTATAAACATCCATCAAATGATGAATATATGGAACGGTCAAGTTATTGTTGAAGTCTTTTAATTCGCTATTTTTTAATAATAATTTTTTGTCAACAATATTGTTGGAAGCCAAAACTCTCATAAAATCATTGTTATGAGTGAATATCAATAATCGTTCTCTTTCAATTTTGTCAATAATTTTGCCAATATCCCTAATTACACCACACAAAGTATAAACGTGTGAAAAATCCATACTTGAAATAGGATCGTCAATTACAAAGAATAATTTTGTGTAATCATCTTCGTTTTCAATTTTTAAGTGAGTATCTCCGATATAGTATGCAAAAGCAACAATATTTTTCTCGCCTTCACTTAATATGTTTTTTGCTTGATTTTTCTCTAAAATATTTTTATGGAAAATTAATCTAAATGTTTCTTCATCCAATGTATATTTTTCAGCGAAAAAATAATTCAAAACCTTTTTAATTGTGGATGCAACTTTGTCTTTCTTGCTAACTTTTTGTTGTTCCTGCTTTTTCTTTATTTCAGCTTTTAAATTTTGATATTCGTTTCGTAGTTTGTTGGAACTTTTGATATTTGTTTTGTGAGTTTCTATAAGATGATTAAATGTACTTCTTATAATATCTCTTCTAACTGCTTTGTTTTCTTCTCCTATTCTATTTTTCTTTGCATTAATAGAATTTATTTCAATATTGTTAGCTTCAATATTGCCATTTAAAATTGTTTGATTTTTTTCAATTGATTGAATTAATTCTTCGCTAATATCAATATTTACTTGAATATTTTTTGTTTTTGCATCTAAAATGGCTATTAAACCATCTAAAATCTTTTTAAGATTGGAAATATCAATGTTAACTAACTCTATTTCTTCACAAGAGGGAATATATTTGGTTTTGAAAATATTGTATTCATTAATTCTTTTCGTATTGTTTATTTCGGTATTGTTTAAAATTACTATTTGCTTATTTACTATTTCGACATAGTTTTTAAATTGCTTTATTGTTTTTGCTTCAGTATCGTTTATATATTTAGTGTAATTGTCAATTAATTCAATTGCAGTATCTTTTAATTCTTGCTCACAAAATGGACAATTAGCATTTTGCTCTTTTTTTGACAACAGTTCCATTCCAATTTCAACGAAATCCTGTTTATCTTTTATTTTTTTCTTGAACTCTTCTGCTAATGAGCTTAAACTATATTCTTTAGAGCAATTTTCTCTTATATCGCTTAATAAATTTATATCAATGTTCAATTTTTCAATTTCAACAATGTCTATCAAATTTTCAGGAACTGACTTGATTTTATTATAATCCTCAAGTAGTCCTTCAAAAGTTTTTTCAATTTGGAATGTTTCATTATCGATGCTATTGACAATGTTTGAATAATCAAGAATTTTATAATCCCCTAAACGTTTAATATCTCTTATGTCATTTATATTTTCTTCTACATAAGTTCGTATTTCTTTTTCTATTTGTTGAGTTAATTCCTTGCCTTCTTTTTCTATTTTTGCAAGTTTCTCTTCATCGTCTTTTAAGTCAATATTTATTTTACCTAAAATAAAACCTTCTATTTCACTATCTTTCTCATAGCTTAATGCTCTTATATTTTCTTCAACATAATCTTGGTTAAAAGTGTGATAAAGGTATTTTGTTACTGGTAAGATAGGAATTTGTCCTTTATTTATTTCAATATTGAAAGTTTCTTGAACAATTCCATCTTTGTCAGTAATTGAAAAGGCAATTTTACCACTGTCTTTTCCAATTGAGATTAGTTTGTCAGTTGGACTTGTGCCATCAAGTTCTAATTCAAGTTCCGTTGATTTTTCTGTAAGTCTAAAAAGTCTACTAATGAATGTTTTTCCACTACCATTGTTTGCAAACACACCAAATTTCAGAGAGTTTGAAGAAATTTCTCTCGTCAAATTTTCAATAGGTGCAATGTTTTGACATTGAATTTTTGTTTTAATTTTGTCTGCCATTGTCTTGGTTTATCGGTTCAGGTAGTTTTGCCACTAACTTATTAATTACTATTCCTCCATTTACTTCATTGCTTTTATAACTCTTGAGTAATTTAACCGTATCTTCTGTAATTAACTACGCCGTTCCTCTCTGGTATAAATGTTTTTGAAAATCTATAAACAGCTCTCTCACTTTCGATAAATCTCCTAATTGTGCTCCTGCATCTTCGAAAGATTGGTATTTGTTGGTAAGCAAGATTGGTAGTTTCTCCTGGTCCAGTTCTTCTACACCCGTTTCAATGTATTTGCTTAAAACAAACTCGATAAATTCTTTTTGTTTGTCGTTGAGTAATACAAAAATAGTGGCTTGTGCTGCTGCTACTCGTTCTTCTCTTGTAATTGGTTTTATATCACTATTGAAAACATATTCCAGTACGTCAAAAATATCGCTTTTCTCAGCATCAATAAGTGTTTGAAGTGTGGTTAATTCGTCCTTGCCAAAACCTGCTTCGTCTAATTTCTCCAGCAATGTTTTTCGGGTTAACGGGTTACTCCAAAGGGTTCGCAATTCCTCTTCGCTTTTGAAAAAATCAGGAAGTGAGCCAAATAAGTTTTGCATAAACTCTTCTGATGAAATTGGTGTTCCATCGGCACTCCAGAATGAAGTGGAAATCATATGTTGGATTTCTAATTCTTTACCGTTCTTTAATTTAACCTTTACTTTCTTTTTGCAAATACAAGGACTTTGCTCGCATTTGAGGCAAGGAGGTGGTGGTTCATTCACACAAATACAAGGTTGTTGTCCGCAAATTGAGCAAGGTTTTGGAATTGGTTTATCACATCCACAAGGAGATTGACCACAATTTAAACACACTTCTTCTTCAATAGGTTCTCCGTCCCATTCCGGGTCAGCAAAATGGTGGTAGGCATCTACAAAATCATAAATGGTAAAAAACTCTTTGCCGTCAAATAAACGGGTTCCTCTACCTACGATTTGTTTGAACTCAATCATTGAATTTACTGGACGCATCAAAACGATGTTTCTAATGTTTCGAGCATCAACCCCAGTAGAAAGTTTTTGAGAAGTGGTCAGGATGGTTGGTATTATTTTTTCATTATCCTGAAATTCTCTTAAAAACTGTTCGCCAATTTCACCATCATTGGCCGTAACACGAACGCAATAATTAGGGTCTTTGGAAGTTTTGTATTGATTGACTAGATCGCGAACGGCAGCTGCGTGTTCCTGTGTAGCGCAAAAGATGATTGCCTTTTCTTTTTGATTGGCTTCATCCATAAATATTTTTACCCGTTTGGCTTCACGTTCTTTAATTTCAATGATTTTATTGAAATCTTTTTCTTCGTAGCGTTTTCCCTCTTCAATTTCTCCTTCGATTATATTATCGTCGCTGGTGTAGATATAATCATCAAGAGTGGTCTTAATGCGTTTTACCTTAAATGGTGTCAGGAAACCATCATTTATACCTTCTTTGAGTGAATAAATATAAACGGGTTCGCCAAAATATTTATAGGTATCAACGTTGTCTTTTCGTTTTGGTGTAGCCGTTAATCCTAATTGTACCGCAGGAGAAAAATAATCTAAAATACCTCTCCAATTTCCCTCATTGTTTGCACCACCACGATGACACTCATCAATGATAATGAAATCGAAATAATCCGGAGGATAAGCTCCAAAATAAGGTGCTGGATTTCCCTCGGCATCCGTACCACTCATAAAGGTTTGAAATATGGTAAAGAAAATACTTCCGTTAGTGGGAACGCTTCCTTTTTTACTTATTTCTTTGGGGTTAATTCGTACTAATGCATCTTCCGGAAAAGCAGAAAAAGAATTGAATGCCTGATCCGCCAGTATATTTCTATCTGCTAAAAACAATATTCTAGGTCTGCGACTTCCGTCACGCTTTAAATTCCAACGGGTTTGGAATAATTTCCACGCAATTTGAAAAGCAATGGCTGTTTTTCCTGTTCCTGTGGCTAATGTCAATAAAATGCGTTGCTCGTTATTAGCCAATGCTTCCAAGGTGTTTTTAACTGCTATTTCCTGGTAATAGCGCAATTGCCAAGAACCTCCTTTGTCTTCAAAGGGAACGGAAGCAAATTTTTCTCTCCACTCATTTTGAACGGCAAATGTTTTGTTCCACAGTTCATCGGGAGAAAGGTAGTTTTCTACTAAACCTTCGGCACCTGTTTTCATACAGATGCTATAAATTTCTTTTCCGTTACTGGAATAAGTCGTTTCCAGTTTTAATTTTTCGGCATATTGTTTGGCTTGTGCCACGCCTTCGCCAACACCTAAATTATCGCTTTTAGCTTCCACAACAGCGAGTTTAATCCCTTTATAAACCAAGATATAATCAGCAATTATTTTCTTGCTTCTTGTGCCTCCTGTTTGTATTTTACCAGCGGTTATGTTGTATTCTCTAAGGATTTTAGATCCTTCTATAACACCCCAACCACAAGCTTTTAACTTTGGGTCAATTAATTCTGCTCTAGTTTCGGCTTCATTCATAAATGCAGTAGTATAAAATAGAAAAGTAACCTGAACGGTTACTTTTTCTCTATTGAATCATTAGTCTTTATTAAAAGGTCTTCTTTCACCAAATCATTTACATTGATGGTTGGTATAAAGAATTTATTGAAAGGTGTATTTTCTGTTTTAGCGTGTAAAACTCCTCTCAGAGTACCAACCGTAAGCATCACAAGATGTCTAGCTAATTCTTTTGGCAGTTTTAGCTCTTTCGTATCGCTATTGAATAAATTTTTCCAATGTTCTTCAATGATTTCGAAATGACATCCTATTTCTAATAATAGAAAAGGGCTTTTATCCTGACTAAAGTTTATGGCTAACAAGGGAGTAATAATTCTTTTATCGGTGTTGAAACCAAAACGAAGTCCGGTTCCTAATTCGAAATTACTCTTCGCTTCGTCAAAAGCACTTTCTATGACTGCGAATTGCTCCGTCGTTATTTGGCGTAATCCAAATGTTATTTGATCTTTATTTTCCATTAGGCAGCTAATCCGTAATTTCCTTCTCCTACTACTTCAACTTTTTCGTATGAATAAGGTGTAGTAATAGTAGTAGCGGGTGATTTAATATTTAACTTTTCAAACCAAGAACTCACTGTCTCATACTGGACTGTTTGAGTAATTATTGCTTTTGGCACTTCAATCAATTTGATGTTTAAAATGCGTTGTACTTTGCAAATGGTTTCTATTTGCAAGTTCTCTTGCCCTTTCAATAATTTATTTACATATTGAGCGGAACAACCCATAGCTTCCGCTAATTCTACTTGACTTTTTGGATATACATTTGCTTTTTTATTAGCACTCAAAGTAGAGGCTACTCTAACAGCAACGCTAAAAGAAACATCCAGCCAATCTTCGTTTTCCTCTTGCCATTTCGCTTTTTCAAGCCAGCCTGAACTTTTCTTTGAAACGTGTTTCAAAAAGTTTTCGATGTTTTTATTTTTTTCCATAATTAAAAGCATATTTCAAAAAAGGATTCTAAATCATAAACTCCTATAGTTTTTAAATAATCACGGCATTGATTAATTTTAGTTCTTTCTTTTTCTCCGTGATTTCTGTCCTCCATATTTTGAGTTAGTTTTATCATTCCTCCTGTAATTACATAAAGATCTTCTTCGTCTTTTTGAGTGATTTTTAAGGCGTATAAACGCAACCAACTTTGCTTGGCTTTTTGGCGTTGAAGTAAGGATAATTGGTATTCATTATTATATAAATTAGCAAAGAACTCATTTAATTGATGCGGATTTGAATTAGCTAAAGCCAACATTTTTCTTCTAAATTTTTTTACTTCTTCTCTTGTCTTTTCAACAGCTTCTTCTACAGTAAAAGTTCCTTTTAAGTCAGCCTCATTTTCTGTAAAGAAATCAAATAGAAATAATTGATTTTTCCAATCATCAAATACACGCTCCAATTCATCAAATTCCTCTTTGGGAAATTGAAAGGCATATAAATTGGGTACAAATGTAGGAACTATTTCCATATAATCAACCTGTGGGTTTATTTTTTTAATTTTATTTAACTATTTTAACTTTAATTCTCTAGCAAATGCTTTGTGCAAGATACTCTTTTTTAGCTCTTCTAAATCAGCAATTTTCTTAATGTAAATAGCCTCTAATTTTTTAGTTTCAACTTGTAATATATCAAGCTTCTTTGCTATGGCTTGTTGTTCTGTTAATGACTTTGGAAATTTAAGGCTCAACGTTTCCCATTTACCTTTGTTAATAATTGGCAAAGTAGCTTGAGCAGAGCTTTTAATCACACTATCATAAAAGTTTTTTGACCTTAATGCATAATAAAAAAATTTTGGATAAAAATCTTTACTAACTGTAAAAGAATTTATCTGCTGATTACTTGTAACATCTCTATCAACAAAACCAACTTTTCCAATAGTTGCGCCTATGCAAACCATTAGAATAGAATTTTTAGGCATTAATCTTGTTGATTTTAGACCTTTCTCGGTTAGACCTACATTATCATATCTGATACTGCCATCACTTTTGAAATCTACATCAGCGGGTTTTATAAAAGGTATGAAATTTCCATAATTATCTTTTTCAGCAGTTTTTGGAGTTGTTCCTGTTTGTGCTTTACCAATATCTTTTAGCTTTTTTTCTTCCCAACCTTTATCTCCATTACTAAAAATGTTTTGCAAACTACTTTCAAACAATTCTTTTGAGTTTTGCAGGTTTTGCTCTGCGTTAGCTTTTGCTTGATCTATGGCTTGGAATGTTTCATCTAAAATTGAAACGATTTGTTGTTGTTCTTCGAGTGGCGGAAGTGGAATTTTAATTGCTTCGATCTGGGCTTTATTAATAGAGTTAAAAACCGCTCCAGTATTACCCACAATTTCATTTTCGTGTTTCAATAAAAAATTAAACAAATATTCTTTATCAATCAATTTAGTAGCTCTAATAGCGGCTAGTCCTCGTCCAATACATATATTCTGTGTAGAATAATTTATTGGGCCAACTGGAGCCCTAACAGACATTAATATGTCTGACTCTTTCGCTTCTTTAGTAATTTTACTTGTCCAAACTTTTGGCTCTCCTATGAACTTGTCTCCAAACTCTTTTTTACCTTGATAAAAAGGTAAACCTTTTGCTTCAGAATTATAATATTTTCCTTCAGGTGATTGTCCTGCAATTACAATACAAACTTCTCCAAGTCTTTTTATTTCCCAATCTTGTTTCATAGTAATTCCAGAATTGAGTTGAGTATCGTATTGCTTTCTTGGTCAAGCGTTTTCATTTCTTCCAAAATTGCTTCGGGCTTACGCAAGGCAACTTCTTCTTTTTTATTTGGGTTTTTGGCACTCAAATCAAAAGTGGTTGGGTCAATGTCTTTTATATCAACAGACCAAGAGTTTTCAGTTTCGGCTTTAGTTTTTTGTAAGGCTACAAAGTCAGCTAAATCTTTTTCGTTCAGCGCATTGGTCTTACCCAAGTTTCTATCCAAGTTCAGTTGGTAAAACCAAACCTTTTTGGTAGAAGACCCTTTGTCAAAAAACAAGACTACGGTTTTTACACCCGCTCCTGTAAAGGTTCCTCCCGGCAAATCTAATACCGTATGCAGGTTGCAGTTTTCTAACAGTAACTTTCTTAAACTTATAGAGGCATTGTCGGTATTACTCAAAAAAGTATTTTTTATAACGACACCCGCTTTACCGCCTGCTTTCAAAATCTTCACGAAATGCTGCATAAATAAGGAAGCAGTTTCTCCTGTTTTTATAGGAAAGTTTTGTTGCACTTCGGCACGTTCTTTTCCGCCAAAAGGAGGATTTGCCAGTACAATATCGTAGCGGTCTTTTTCTTGTATGTCAGCAATGTTTTCGGCAAGCGTATTGGTGTGTAAAATATTTGGTGCTTCTATACCGTGAAAAATCATATTCATCGTCCCAATAATATAGGCTAATGATTTTTTCTCTTTGCCGTAAAAGGTTTTTTTCTGTAAGGTTTCGGTATCTTTAGTCGTTAGGTTTTTGCTGTGTTTCAAAAACTCAAAGGCTTCACACAAGAATCCTGCTGAACCTACTGCACCGTCATAAATGGTATTGCCAATTTCTGGAGCCACGACCTTTACAATGGTAGAAATCAGAGGACGAGGCGTGTAATATTCGCCACCATTGCGACCAGCATTCCCCATATTTTGTATTTTGGATTCATACAAATGGCTCATTTCGTGCTTTTCGGCGTGTGTACGGAAACGCAGTTGGTCAATATGGTTGATTACTTCTCGTAGATTGTAACCGCTTTGGATTCTGTTTTTTAGTTCGGAGAAAATCTCGCCTACTTTATATTCAATCGTGTCGGCACTGTCAGCAGATGCTTTGAACTTTTTGAGATAGGGGAATAATTGAATGTTGACAAAATCGGCAAGATCATCTCCTGTCAAAGCTTTGTGATGGTCTAATTTACCTTCGTTGTCTTTTGGTGCTGCCCAAACATTCCATTGGTATTCTGAATCAATGATATTCGTATAAGTTTTGCCTGAAAGAAGTGCAGCTGTTTCTTTGTCCTTTTCTAAATCGTCGAGGTATTTCAAGAACAATACCCAAGAAGTCTGCTCTACATAATCTAATTCACTTCCGCAACCAGCATCTTTGTGCAGGATGTCGTCTATATTCTTGAAGGTTTGTTGAAACATTATATTGTGATGTGATTTATTTTTTTGATTTTAAATTGTCTGTTATTTCTGCTCAAAAACTCCTAACTCTTTAGTCACTTCAAATAACTGCTGTTTGGGAGTAATTTTACTTCTTGGCTTTATTTCAATTGTGTCGACAGTGTCGGCACAATTGGGAATGTTTTTTATAATAGATCCAATTTAGAGTATGTATTACAAATCTGAACCTACATTCTACAATATTACGAAAAAGGTATTGATATAAAAATGAGGAAAACCGTAAACGGATGAAAATAAATGAAAATAAGGGAAAATAAATTTAGGGTAAGGTTGGTACCCTAATTTGAGATAAAAGATTTTTTATTTTTTTAGGATAAAAAAAACGGATTTATACGACTGTATGAGTGCAAACTGGAACTACTACTTTACTAATTTGCTTTGTTATGGTCTTATATTACCCGATTGTTTGACAAGAAAAAAAACATAAAATGTTTGTGCCGTTTTTTGGGTACCAACCTTACCCTATAAAAACAAAGAATTTTGAAGCAAATAAAAGTAAAAAACATTAAAAAAGTGGAAACGTTAGTTTTCCACTTTTTTAAGCGATTTTTGTTCGCAGTTTTTACAGATTAATTTTTCAATTATTCTTGAATTTCTTTATTACTATAATCTACTTCTTCATAGCTGTTTTCTTTAACTGCATAAACAAATAATCCGTTTTTTTTAAGTCTTATAAAATTGTGTTTTTTGAGTGCTTTTCCAAGTTTGTTAATTGTGTTATCATTAATGTTGATTTTTGTTCTATCTACTAATTTTGAGGCTATTTGAGAAGCATTTAAAAACGATTGAGCATTTTCTACCTCGCAGGGTTCAAACCACGTTAAAAGCAATTCTTCCTCTGGGCTTCGTAGTTGATATTGTTCGTTATTCTCGGTGATTGATTTTATTTCTTCCTGGTCGAACCAATGTCTAAAACCACTTTTGAAAAGAAACAAAGCTTGTGAAAAAGCTAGATTAATATCGACATCGTGCTGGTATTTGATGCCTTCTAACTCAAAACAAAGAAATCGTCTACTTCCTGTACTGTCATTCAAAAATTGGGCTGTGTTGACACTTCCTGCAAACGATGCCCTTCTGGGCATTGTTTCGTTATTGTGTCCGTAGGCTTTTCTCATTCTTATTTGGGTTTTTGTGATGATTTCTTTGAGTGATCCAATTTCGGAACGGTTTAGATTTTCTAGTTCGTCTAAGTTGATTAACATACATTCTGAAAGCTGCACCAATGTATCTTTATTATTAGGGTTTATGGTTCCAGAAAATAGATATTCTTTCAAAGGTTTGGGAACGAGTTTCTCTACCCAAGTCGTTTTACCTAAACCTTGTTTACCACTAAATACAATTACAGTGTGATTGATTACTTTATCATCGAGAACACAACCTACCATTGCTACTAACCATTTTTTGAAACATTGCTGCCAAAGTTCTTGTTTTGTGGTTGTTATGGTGTTGGCTAATTCGGTAATGTAATCGGTCTTTTCATCATAAGTTGGTAAGTTGAAAAAGTAATCTTCAAATGGATTGAACAGCACACAAAAATCAGAATAAAGCAAGTTTCGTAATGATGAAAGATTGGTTTTAATTCGACCTTTTAAACACTCTCTAAGCATAGAGTTTTCTATAAAATCATTCATTACATTCCACTTCTTTTTACCGAAATATTGGAACTCTAATTTACCAGAAACGATATTGTGCCGAAATACATATTTGTTTGATAAAAACAACTCTAAACGGTCAATTTGTGTTGGTTTTGGTTTGTCTTCGTCGTCTTCATCATCTAAAATAGTTGTTGTTTTTTGGGGTTTTTGAGTTGGTTTTTTAGGAGCTTCAAATTTCTCATTTTTACCGAACTCGTGAATATTTCCATAGGCACTATTTACTGCTTGAGTTACTTCTTTTTCATCATATCCAAAATCGGTTAAAATATATCCTAGAGCTTCTTGAAGCGATACGCCTTTACGGTTTAGGTTACACGCTAATTGATGGACGAATACGTTGCGACTACCATTCTCGAATTGCACTTTTTTTTCAGTGAATTTTATGCAGTGGTTGTATATTGCATATTGGTCTTGGACTGGTTCTGGTTGAGTTCCTTTGTCTATGCTTGGAATGACAATCTCGGGAATTTCGACTGGAATTGATGTAATAAAAACGGAAGCGTTCTCATTTAGATATAGATTTTCATCAAAAGAATAGAAACATAATCTTGTTACATCTTTCCCTGATTTGTCTATTTCCAATTTTAAAATATTCTCATAATGTGCTTGTACCAATAGAAACGCTTCTTTGTGATTGGCTTTATCTGAATTGATTTTGACTAGAATTTTCAATCCGTTTCCAGATGGACTTATGAAACTGGCAAAAGTGAACTCACTTTGATTGGCCAAATGCGAAGCATTTTGCAAATCGGTTTTACTTAATTTGTCGATGTCTAGAATAATACAATTTGAATAATCCGCTAGGAATTCCAATTTTCGACCTCCAACAAACTTACCCGAAGGTGTGAATGCTGGAAGTGATTTTTTGGCTTTGTTGTAAGCCTCTTCCTTTTTCTCAAGTAATGATTTTCTCAAGTAAACAATTGAATGTTTGTACTTTCCTGTTTTGATTTCTTCTAAAATTGTTGAAATTGTTTTGTGTTCTACAACCTCGTTGAAGTTTTTAAAGACTGTTACCATTTTTTAGGTTTTAAAATTTATTTTCAAGATTAGAAGTTTCCCTTTTGTGATTGGTTTGCAATCACAACTCTCGCAAGTTCCGTTACACTCTTTCATTTTATCTTCCTTTAAAAGATTTGTTGTAGTGCTCTGTTAAGAGTTTTTCAACATCGGACAATTTGTAATAGATTTTGTTTCCTACTTGACTAAAAGAAATTTTGCCTTCGTCTCTCCAAGTTTGAGCTGTACGTTTTGAAATTTTCATCAGTAAAAGAAATTCTTGATTATCAAGAAAGGTTTCTTTTTTCGGGTCAGCCTTGATAGAAATTTGAGATTGAATTGTGTCTAATTTGCTCATTAGATCTGTGAACTGGTCTTTTGTGAAGATAATTGCATCCATTTTTAAAAATTTTAAATTGTTATGGTGCAAATGGAAGAAATTAAAAAAAGTCCGATTAGACTTATTTGGTCTTATCGGACTAAAAAGTTTGTTAGACCTTATAGGTATTGAGAAGTTGAAATGTTAATTTTAGAAAAAATCGGACTACAGTTTTATTTTCCAATCATTATTTGGGTTCTTATCGGTTCGAGTTGGAGATAAATACGTTTGAATTGTAAGCATTGAAAGTTCATTTCCATTTTCGTCTAAATAATTATCACAGATAAATTTTGCAATTTCCTTTATCTTATGTTGAATGTAAGGTTTACCATTTGGTTTTACATCATTCATCATTTGCTTGTAGGCATCGGTTAAAATATTGATTGGACCATTCAAACGAATTTTAAAAGTTGGCTTTTTCTCTAAAATCATTTTGTTTTTTTCGTCTGCTTGCTCTTTCTCTAATTGACATTTTAGGATTTTCTCATTCTGAATTTGTTTCAATAAAGCTTTGCATTGTTTTTTGTAATCCAATAGTTTATTATTGATAAAATAGACTTCCGATTGTTTGTATTCGCAAATCTCCTCATTCAAATAAAGGATTTTATCTGGATAATTTGTTAGTGCTGCAATATGGGTTTTTACCTCCGAGAATGAAAAATAACGGTCTTCACTTTCTGCATTGATTAGTCTTTTTGGAGTTTTTACAACCGTTTCTTTTACGCTTGAAGATTGCAGTTCAGTTCGTTTTGCTTGAATTAAGGTATAGAGTTTTATGAATTTTGAATTGTTTCTGATCCCCTCAAATTGCTCTGAATTATTAGCCAGTAACTTTTCAAATTTATTTAACCATATTTCCGGGTTCTTCACCTGGTTGAATTGATAATCTATAAATGCAGGGAATTGAGATTGTCGCAGCTCTAAAATTTTAATGATTAAAGCATTACAATAGTTTTGAATGTTGATTTTGTCTTCAACGATTATATCAAATAAAGGATTTTTGGCTAGAGCCGTAGGCACTGCCAATAATTCTACAAACTCTGCGGTTTGCATATTTTGATCCTTTGAATTCAAATTGTGGTATGTGTTTTTTGTTATTCATTTGGTATTGAAAGGTAATTAAAAGCGGTTTTTAATTTGCTGCTTTTTGGAAGTCCTAGTGTTTTCAACTAGAGTTCATTTATCACTCGTTTCGAATGCTTTAAAAATTACTCGTTTTCTCTGTTGTAAATTTATAACATAAAAGAAATTCTTGTTAATGGATTTTAAATGAAGTTATTAACAATCGTTTAATGTCAATAAAATAGATACTTAACACGTTATTTAAAAAATATAGTTGTCAACCGCTTTATCCAATTCTTCGCTGATTATTTTGGCATATACTTGAGTGGTGCTGATGTCGCGGTGATCCATTAACTTACTCACGTGTTCAATTCTCATTCCGTTATTTAACGCATTTGTCGCAAAACTGTGTCGAGATAAATGGAAAGAAAGGTCGAAAGGTAATTTTATTTTTGTCCCCATTTTTTTAAGATGCCAATTTGCCAATTTATTGAAAGCTGCTGTTTGAAAATATCTTTTTGCTTCGTTGTTTAAATAGCCTTCTTTGTCCACAATAATCGGAAAGATAAAATCATCGTGATTAGCATTTTCCTTTTTGTATTTTTCTAAAATATCGATTGCTACTTTGCCAATTTTGAACTGGTGTACTCTTCCCGTTTTACGAATGTGTTTTTGAATTTTATGTTCAGCTTCATTGTAATTTGAATATTGCATTTCGATAACATCACTAAAACGCAATCCTCCTGCATAGATAGAGAAAAGGAATAAATCCCGCCATAGTATTGCTTTTTTGCCTTCTATTAGCTTTATTTGGGTTAAATCATCTATCTGTTCTTTGTTAAGAAATAATCTTTTAGAAGGACTAATTTTAAGTGTGATTTTACTAAACGGAAACATAGTTTCGGGAATTACTTCTTCGCGAATTGCATCTCTGAAAATGGTTCCTAGTACAATTATCGTAAGTCGCTGGGTTGTTGCTCCGTTTTTTAAAGTGTTTGCTAAATAGAATTTATAGTCGTTCAAAAGTGCAACCGTAACTTCATCAAAATAAACATCCTTTGTTCCCATATATTTTTCAAACTTTCCAACCTGTGATGAATACGCTTTATAGGTGGAGTAGGATAGGGAGCTTTTAATTTTTTCTAATCTCTTATAGGCATACTCAAAAAAGTTTGGCACTTCTTTACCCTTGATGGCTTCTTTGAGTTTTTTAACTGATACCGTTTTTATTTTACGTTCCATATCGGCAACCTGACCTTCAGCATCGGCAATCTTTTGAGATAATGCAGCATTCATCCGGGCACTGTTGGAATGGTTCTTTTTTACTTTCTGCTTTGCTTCATCCCACTCGTTCTCTTTTAGCTTCACTCCAGCAGTGATAAATTTCGTTTTTCTATCTTTTATAATTCGGATATACAAAGGGCTGTGTCCTGTTTGGTCTGCCTGATGCGTTCTTAAAATTAGTTTTACTGATGCCATAAGATTAGGAATTTAGAAATGTTATACTATATTTGTAAAGCAATGCAAAGTGGTGAAAGTATTGTAAACACTAGGTTTTCAATTGGGTGCATCGTGATACGAAGGTACAACATTAGGTATAACAAAACAAGTATTTAGTTGCTTTTTGATGCTTAAAATTGCATTGTTCATTTTTATAAAGTCAATAAATACAACACTTTAAGTGCAAATTGGAGGGTTGGATGAAAAGTTGTAGATAACTTGTATATATATCTGACAACATCAGACCTATCACCCCAAATATGGCTCGCTTTGTCTGACAATGGTGGTCTTTTTTGCTTTTGCTAATATATAGAAATAATCTTATAAATGACTAGAAGTACAATTGTTTAAACACAAAAAAACGGCGTTTAAAGTTCATTTAAACGCCGTTTAATTTCATATAAAAGAAGTTGTTTATCGAATTGCTTTTACAAACTCAGCAATCTTCCCAGTTCCGTTTTCGGTTAAATGGGTGATAAAAGCACTTCCTATAATTGCTCCTTTGGCAAATTGAGTGGCTTGATTGAAGGTTTCAGCATTGTTGATTCCAAAGCCAATTACTTGAGGATTTTTTAAATTCATTCCTGCAATGCGTTTGAAATAATCTTCTTGGACGATTCCAAAACCAGATTGTGATCCCGTAACACTGGCGGAACTCACCATATAAATAAAACCATCAGATACGCTGTCAATAAAATGGATGCGCTCATCAGAAGTTTGTGGCGTAATCAAAAACACATTGATTAATCCGTATTTTTCAAAAGTTGCTTTGTATTCATCTGCATATACATCAACTGGAAGATCTGGAATAATTAATCCATCGATGCCAATTTCGGCACATTTCTGGCAGAAATTCTCGATTCCGTATTGTAACATTGGATTGAAATAACCCATAATCACTAAAGGAATGGATACCGTTTTACGAATGTCCTTTAGTTGGTCAAACAAAACTTGTGTCGTCATTCCGTTGTGTAATGCTTGGGTAGAACTTGCTTGAATCGTTGGTCCATCGGCCAATGGATCACTGAACGGCAATCCAATTTCAATCATGTCCACACCATTTTTTTCTAAATCCTGAATGATTTGTACGGTATCGTTGAGGTTAGGATATCCCGCCGAAAAATAAATGGAAAGTATCTTTTTAGTCTCTTGTAATTTTTGATTTATTCTGTTCATTTTAATATAATTTTATTTATTCCCGCTAGGGTTCCAAAACCTTGTGGGTATTATTTTGTAGTCAAAATTTGGTTTTAGAAACCTAGTAGGTTGTTTAAATCGGAACTATTTTTCTGGATTATTAACTTTCAATATAAATCCAGGCCGAAAGTCCAGATTGCAATGTTATTTGAATTCTTTTATATGCATTAGATTCGAATAGATCTGCTTTAGTCAGATCTTCATTTGAAACAGTAAAAACAATACCATTTATTTCATCCGAAGGATTTTCGCTTGGTGTTGCTACAAAATAATCTGCCATTCCAAATTCTTCTTCTATTTTCAGATCTTTTAGTTTATAGCCTTTGAGTTGGTCTTGTGTTCCAGTCAATAGCTTGTTAAAAACCTGCATTTGAATTTCTTTAGACTGTAATGTTCCGTAAGAGAATATATGTTCCATAATACTATTTTTTCTCGTTATTTATTTGCGTTAGGGATAGGAACGGCATCCTTTTTTGTGGTTTTTTCTACCACAAAAAAGATATAGTGTATAGCCCGACCCGACTTTTTTTGGGAGGGTAACGCCCAAATTATTCTTCTGTTATAATTTAAAATAATCGATATACGTATTCAAATCTTTATCGCCTCGACCGGAAAGATTGATGACTACCACATCTTCCGGTTTGAATTTCATTTCGTCCAGAACGGCAAAGGCATGCGCACTTTCAATGGCGGGAATTAATCCTTCCATTTGAGATAATTTGATTCCCCATTGCATCGCTTGATCATCGGTAATTGAGATGAATTGCGCTCTTCCGGTGGCATATAAATTTGCATGCATAGGACCAACTCCCGGATAATCCAGTCCTGCTGAAATGGAATACGGTTCGGTGATTTGTCCATCCGTGGTTTGCATCAACAATGTTTTGCTTCCGTGAATAACACCCACTTTTCCTAAGGCAGAAGTTGCGGCACTTTCGCCAGAATCAACTCCTAAACCTGCTGCTTCAACTGCAATAATATTCACGTTCTCATTATCCAGAAAATGATAATACGTCCCGGCTGCATTGCTACCACCACCTACGCAGGCAATCACATAATCCGGATTTTTACGACCTTCTTTTTCTAATAATTGTTCTTTAATTTCCTTAGAAATCACACTTTGGAAACGAGCGACCATATCGGGATATGGATGCGGTCCTACGACAGATCCGATAATATAATAGGTGTCAACAGGATTGTTAATCCAGTCGCGAATGGCTTCATTAGTAGCATCTTTCAAGGTTTTTGAACCTGACATTGCCGGACGAACTTCGGCACCCAACATTTTCATACGAGCCACATTTGGCGCCTGACGCTTGATGTCGACTTCACCCATGTACACGATGCATTCCAGTCCCATTAAGGCACAAACTGTAGCTGTTGCAACTCCATGTTGACCAGCTCCGGTTTCAGCAATGATTCGTTTTTTGCCCAAGCGTTTGGCTAACAAAATTTGCCCAATCGTGTTGTTTACTTTGTGTGCGCCTGTATGACATAAATCTTCTCTTTTCAAGTAGATTTTAGTATTGTATTGTTCTGATAGGCGTTTTGCAAAATAAAGAGGCGTAGGGCGACCTACATAATCTTTAAGCAAGGCATCAAATTCAGCCTGAAATTCTGGTTCAGCCGTGATTTTTAAATAATTTTGGCGTAATTCTTCCACATTTGGATATAACATTTCAGGAATGAAGGCGCCTCCAAATTCTCCGTAATAGCCTTTTTCGTTGACGTTGTAACTCATTTTTTTTAAAGTTTATAAGTTTAAAGTTTCAAATTGTTCTGAAACTTTTTCAATATTTTTTTATCTTTTAATCCAGGCTCGATTTCAAATTTGCTATTTAGATCCAAAGCATGAATAGGTAAATTTGTTGTTAAAATTTCTTTTGTTAAATCGATTTCTTCTAAACCAATTCCACCACTCAAAAAGAATGGTTTGCTTGAAGGATAGTTTTCCAAAACTTTCCAGTCGAAAGTGGTTCCGTTTCCTCCGGGTAATTTTCCTTTGGTATCAAAAAGGAAATAGTCACAAACGGTTTCAAATGGTTTCAATACTTCAAAATTAAAAGAATCATCTACCGAAAATACTTTTATGATTTCACCTGAATTCTCTATTTTATTTTTCAAATCCTGACAAAACTCAACCGATTCCTGACCGTGTAATTGAATGGCTTGCAAATCGTATTTCTGGGCTTTCGCCAAAATAATTTCGACAGTTTCGTTTACAAAAACGCCTACTTTCTTTATTGATTTTGGCAATTCTGGAATTACACCATCAAAATACCGTGCAGATTTTTCCCAAAATATAAATCCCATATAATCGGGTAGGAGCGAACCTACTTCGAGTATATTATCGGGATATTTCATACCGCAGATTTTGAGTTTCATCTTTATAGTTTTGATATAAATTCGGTTGCTGCTTTACCGGCATTATCCGTTTTCATAAAGTTTTCTCCAATTAAGAATCCTTTGTAGCCAAAAGGTTTTAATTCGTTAATCGCCTCAATGGATGAAATTCCGCTTTCGGAAACTTTTACAAAATCATTTGGGATTTGTGCTGCCAATTGCTTGCTGAAATCCAAACTTACTTCAAATGTTTTTAGGTTTCTATTGTTGACACCAATCATGTCTAATGTTGGCATAATCGATTTTTCCAGTTCTTCCTGATTGTGAACTTCCAGTAAAACTTCCAGTCCTAAACTTTTAGCAAATTCAGATAAGGTTTTAATTTCCTCTCTTGTTAAAACGGCTGCAATTAATAAAATTAAATCGGCTCCGTGAGCTTTGGCTTCTAAGATTTGATATTCGTCAACAATGAATTCTTTTCTCAATAACGGAATGTTGACTGTGGCTCTTGCCAAAAGTAAATCATCTAATGAACCGCCAAAATATTTTCCGTCCGTTAAAACTGAAATCCCGCAAGCTCCTGCATTTTCATATCCTTTTGTTACTTCTTCAACCGTGAAGCTATAATTTATTTCAGCTTTGGAAGGTGAACGGCGTTTGTGCTCTGCGATAATTCCTGAGTTGCTGTTTCTTAAATTATCGCTCAAAGAAATCGTCTTTTTTTCGAAGAAAACCGATCCTTCCAATTGTGAAACAGGAATTATTGATTTCTTGAGAATCACTTCTCTTTTTTTGTCAACTATGATTTTATCTAAAATGTTCATTCTTAATTTGTTTAACGTTTTCTTTGTTTAAGGTTTAAAGTTCTATGATTATTTAACAACTTTAAACTATTTTATTCACTTAACTCTTTCAATTTCTTCAAAGCTACAAGTCCTTTTCCGGATAATAAACTTTCTTTCGCTATTTGAAATCCTTCTAAAGGAGAACATTTTGTAACGGTTGCAATTGCCATTGCAGCATTAGCACAAACTACATTGTTTTGAGCTTCAGTTCCTTTTCCAGAAATGATATCAGTAAATATTTGAGCAGATTCTTCGATAGTTTTCCCACCTTCGATTTCGCTTTGTGATAAAAGGCGAACACCAAAATCTTCCGGATTTAGCATTCCTTCCATGGAACTTGTAATCGTTTTTGTAGGTCCTGTCAAGGAAACTTCATCATAACCGTCAAGGGAATGCAAGATGGTGAAATTAGTATCTGTGTTTTGGTACAAATACGCATACATCCTAGCCATTTCTAAATTAAAAACACCGACTAATTGATTTTTTGGAAACGATGGATTAACCATTGGTCCCAACATATTAAAGAAGGTTTTTACGGCCAATTCTTTTCTAATTGGTCCCACATTTTTCATGGCCGGGTGAAATAACGGAGCATGTAAAACACAAATCCCTGCTTGGTCGATACATCTTTCTAGGAAATCAGTATCATTACTGAACTTGATTCCCATTTTCTCCATCACATTACTGGAACCAGAAATAGAAGAAACCCCATAATTTCCGTGTTTTGCCACTTTTATTCCTGCTCCTGCAGCCACAAAAGAAGCCAAAGTTGAAATATTGAAGGTGTCTTTTCCATCACCGCCCGTTCCACACAAATCGATGGTATTATAAGCTGATAAATCCACACGGATACAAAGTTCCAACAATGCCTCCCGAAAACCTGCAAGCTCTTCTATACTAATGCTTCGCATCATATAAACGGTAAGAAAAGAAGCAATTTGACTGGTATTGTAACTCCCGTTAGATATATTAACCAATACATTTTTTGCTTCTTCTTTTGAAAGCATTTCATGATTAATTAATCTGTTTAATATATTTTTCATTTTTATTATTTATCTTAAAGTCCAGATTCAAAGGTCTTAAAGTCTTTCGACAATGTGACATTTGAAATCACAACTATTAATGTTCATTTCCTTTGTAAATCCACATCGGTTCTGTTTGTCCAGCCCGTTCAAAACCATTTTTTTTATAAAAATCGATAGCTTTTCCATCAGCTGTTAGCATTTGCATGTGAAAGCTACAATATTTCTCTTGCATTTTATCAAAAATCATCTTGCCAATTCCTTTTCCTTGATAGTCTGGATGAACGAGTAGATGCGGATAATAAACAACTAAATATCCATCAGAAATAGCATTTCCCAGTCCAACTAATTTTTTATTTTCCCAAGCAGTAATTAAAGTATCTGAATTTAAAAGACCTTTGAATAATTGCTCTGGTTTGTCAGCTGAACTCCACTCATTTGCTTTATAAAGCGCTATTATATCGTCAATATTTAATTCTCTTGTTTCGGAAATTGTAATTGTCATTTCTATTTTTTAATTGATTTAAGGAACGATTGTGACTAAATACCAAAACAGATTTCTAATTTTTTATCCAATTCTCCAATATTTTTTTTCCATTAGGAGTCAACACACTTTCGGGATGAAATTGTACACCGCGCACATCGAATGTTTTGTGACGCAATGACATCACTTGTCCATTTTCGTCAAATGAAGTTGCTTCAAGAACATCAGGTAAATTAGCATCAACAACCCATGAGTGATAGCGCCCTACTTCAAATTCATTTCCTAATCCTTCGAATAAAAGTTCATCATCTACAACGGTTTTTACCATTGTTGCTACACCATGATATACTTTGTCTAAATTAGAAAGTGTTCCTCCATAAACTTCGCCTATCGCTTGTTGTCCTAAGCATACGCCAAAGATACTTTTTGTAGGTCCGTATTTTTTAATGACTTCTTTCAATAATCCTGCTTCATCCGGGATTCCAGGTCCTGGAGAAAGAAGAATTTTATCAAAAACTGCAATTTCATCAATATCAAATTCATCGTTTCTGTAAACGGTTACTTCGCAATCTAAATCTTCCAGATAATGCACTAAATTGTAAGTGAAACTATCGTAATTGTCTATGACTAGTATTTTTTTCATTTTTATTATTGAAAAATTGAAAGATTTAAAGATTGAAAAATTAGAACGTTTCAGCAATCTTTAAATTCTTAAATTATTGAATTTTTAAATTATTTTATATTGTTTCCGCTAAATCCAAAGCTGCATTTAAGGCTCTTAATTTGTTGTATACTTCCTGCATTTCACTTTCTTCATCTGAACTGGCTATAATTCCCGCTCCGGCCTGACAATGTAGTTGGTGATTTTTGCTTAGGAAAGTACGAATCATAATGGCATGATTAAAATTACCTTCAAAATCCATAAAACCAATAGCGCCTCCATAAAAAGTTCTATTCGTTTTTTCGTAATCTTCAATGAGTTGCATCGCTCGGTGTTTTGGCGCTCCGCTTAATGTTCCTGCTGGAAAAGTATCCGCTACCACTTGCATTGTAGTCGCGCTAGGGTGCAAATGTCCAGTCACTTTTGAAACCAAGTGAATAACATGTGAGAAAAACTGTACTTCTCTGTATTTTTCAACATTTACATTATGTCCGTTTCTGCTCAAATCATTTCTGGCTAAATCAACCAGCATTACGTGTTCGCTATTCTCTTTTTTATCTACAGATAATTCTTTGGCAAGTATGGCATCTTTCTCATCATCGCCAGTTCTTTTGAAAGTTCCCGCGATAGGATGAATTTCAGCTTTGCGATCTTTTACAATAATTTGAGCTTCTGGTGAAGAACCAAATATTTTGAAATCACCATAATCAAAAAAGAATAAATAAGGCGAAGGATTGATACTTCTTAACGCTCTGTATACATTGAATTCATCTCCCTTGAAACCTTGGGTAAATCTTCTGGATAAAACCAATTGGAACACATCACCTCTGTAACAATGCTTTTTGGCTAAAGCCACATTATGCTTGAATTCGTCGTCTGTCAAATTAGAAAAACCTTCTCCTTCTTTCGAGAATTTATAGGAAGCAATATTTCGGGATTGCAATAATTGTTCGATTTCTGAAATGTTGTTTCTTCCATCCAAACTATGACAGAAAATATAAGCTTCATTTTTGAAATGATTGATAGCGATTATATTTTGGTACACTGCATAATAAACATCAGGAATAGAAATGCTATTGTCTTTTTTGGCAATAGTCACTTTTTCGAAATAACGAACAGCATCATACGAAATGTAACCAAATAGACCATTATTGATAAATTTGAAATCATTTTTCTCTGATGTAAACTGACCTGAGAATTCTTGAATGACCTGCGGAATATCAGTAGTTTTATCAATGTTTATTTTTTCAAAACTTCCGTCAGGAAAGGTCTTGTAGATAATTTCATTTTCTATTTTTATCGAAGCAATAGGATTGCAACAAATGTAAGAGAAACTGTTGTCATTTCCATGATAATCACTGCTTTCCAGTAATAAACTATTTGGGAATTTATCACGAATTTTGAGATATACACTTACAGGAGTAATGGTATCTGCAAGGATTTGCTTGTAATTTGTGTTTAGTATAAAAGGTTTCAATTTGTATGATATTTAGAGTTGTGTAATAGTGATAAAATGAGCACAAAAAAAAGGCCTGTCGTGATGACAAGCCTTTTGTATTTATAGTTTAATAATACTATAGGAAGCTTAGTTCACGACGATTGACGTAAATTGTTCCACCACCAAGTATTGTTTATTGTTGTTTTCATCATTTTTTTGTTGTGACAAATATATAAATGAATTTCGATTATTCAAAAATAAAAAGCCAAAAAAAAATATTAAATTTAATGTTTTTTTGTTAAATAAATTACTGCTAAAATACTAAATCAACATTTAATTCAAATTCATCGTATATTGTTTTGTCTCCCAAATCATCAAAATAACTGCCGGAACCGTATTTTATGTCATATTTTGTTCGGTCTATTTTCAAAGCGGCAGTTGCTGTATTTCCTTTTACAATTAAATCAAATTTCACCGGATTAGTAACTCCTTTTATTGTTAAATCAGCAGTGACTGCATAAATGTTATTGCCTTTATCACCAATAGTTTTGAAAACTAAATTTGCAGTGTTATAATTGTCTATGCCAAAAAAATCATCTGATTTTAAATGACCTTCCAGTTTTAATTTTGATTTTCCTGTTTGATCTGTATTTGATAGTGATTTCATATTAGCATTAAAATCTCCTCCAACCACTTTATTGTTTTTGAAAATAAGATACCCATCTTTTAGTTTTATTGTTCCTTCATGCTGACCAGTTATTTTTTTTCCTACCCAATTAATGACGCTTTTTGAAACATCAATTTTATTTGTTTGTGCTTCTACTTTGATAAATGCGAAAACGAATATTAGAACGAAACTAATTTTTTTTAAATTTTCCATAATGATATTTTTAAGTTAAAAGTCAAAGCTGAATAATAAAATAGTGATCCAGATTTATTTATTCAAATCAAAGTTACAAAATCAATATTTGTATTAACCAATTGATTATAAATATATTAATTACTTTTTTTAAAGGATTTTATATGGTGTAAATATTAATAAATACATTCTCACAATCATTTTTATTTTGAAGTTTAACTGTTTATTTTTATAGAAAGTTCATGTGATTGTAAAAAGAAACCCCAACAGTTTCCTGTTGGGGTTTAGTATATTTTTTAAAAAAAATATTAGAATTTCAAAGCTACTGTTAATTCAAAATCATCAGAAATTGCTTTGTCTCCAATGCTACTGAAGATACTTGCAGAGTTGTATTTGATATCGTATTTTGTTCTGTCTACTTTAAATGTAGTTGCAGCAGTATTTTTTGTTGTTGCAAGATCAAAAGTGATAGGATTTGTTATTCCTTTTATTGTTAAATCACCTGTTACAGTGTAAACATTTGGAGCTTTTACTCCTATTTTTTTGAATACTAATGTTGCAGTTGGGAATTTTTCAGTTCCAAAGAAATCTTCTGATTTCAAGTGACCGTTCAATTTTCCTAAGTATTCACCTGTAAGGTCTGTAGCTGTTAATGAAGTCATATCAACAACAAAAGTTCCTCCTGCTAATTTTTTTCCTTTGAAAACTAATGTACCTGATTTAATGTTTACAGTTCCTACGTGTTGTCCTGTAACTTTTGTTGCATGCCAGTTGATTGAACTGTTTGTCGCATCTACTTTTTTAGTTTGTGCTGTTACTGATAATGTAGATAAAACTACTACTAATGCTAATGCAATTGATTTTAAATTTTTCATTTTTTTAAATTTGATTTTGGATTAATATTTGATTTTGAATTAGTAATTATAATGTAATAAATAAGTCTTCGTTAGATTTTCTAACTTTTGTATAATGTTGGGTTGTGTCATCATCATGTCTGTATCCTAACGTTGCAATTAGCGTTGCATTTAGGCCTAATTTGTCTAAACCTAATATTTCATTTACCTGCGCAGGAACAAATCCTTCCATAGGAGTTGCATCAATTTTTAGTTCAGCAGCAGCGTTTAATAAATTTCCTAAGGCTAAATAAGTTTGTTTTGCTGTCCAAATGTTTTTTACGTCTTCCGGTAAAGTAGAAATTTTAGATTTCATAAAATCGCCATAACCAGATAAAGCTTCTATTGGAGTATTTCTGGTTTCACTGATGTTTTTTAAATAGCTATCAATTGTTGTATCGTTAACATTAGTTTCATTAGCAAAAATGATTAAGTGTGAAGCGTCAACAATTTGAGCTTGTCCCCAAGCAGCTGGTTGAATTTTTGCTCTTAATTCTGGATTTTCTACAATGATAACTTTGTAAGGTTGTAATCCATAAGAAGAGGAACTCAAACGAATGGCTTCTTTTAAAGTATTTAAATCTTCAGTTGTTATTTTTTTGGAAGCATCAAATTTTTTTGTTGCGTATCTCCAGTTTTGATTTTCTAAAAAAGTATTCATAATTTTAATGTATTTAATTTCTGTATTTTTCTAATAAATAATTTAATTTTTCTAATTCTTCGGTATTTAATTTTTTCGAAAATAATTCTTCGTGTTCAATTACTTTAGGATCTAATTCTGCTAAAATGTCTAATCCTTTTTGAGTAATTAAAACTTCAATTTTTCTTCGGTTTTCAGGACATACATTTCTAGTGACAAAATCTTTCAATAATAATTTATCTACAAGTCGAGTGGTGTTGCTGGTTTTGGCCAACATACGGTCCTGTATTAAGCACATATTTGCCGGATTTCCTTTTTGGCCCCTTAATATTCGTAATACATTGTATTGTTCTCCAGATATGTCATACGGTTTCAATATTTCATTGAAATTATCTGTGATAACATTTTGAGTATATAAAATGTTCAATGTGATTTTTTTTGAAATGTTCAATGCCACGGTACTTTTTATTTCATCTTCAATTTTCATGCCTTTTCGTATCTCATTTGTCGGTACAAATGTAACGCTTTTTATATTTGTATATACAAATGTTAGTTATTTTTTTGTTAAAATATTTTTAATTAATTGTAAAGTGTTGTTTTGTAGTTAATTAATATTGTTTTGTTTTTAAAAATAATTAGGACTTGCTTATTGTTTTAAAATTTTCCATAAAAAAAGCCGAAACATTTGTTTCAGCTTTCGATTATAATTGTATGTAATTTTAATCTTTTACTCCAAGTTTAGTCAGGATATCTTCCATTAAACACCATTTGGTTATGGATGATTGTAATAAATTGGCTCCCACAAATACAGTAAACCACAACCAATTTTGATTAATATAAATGGATAAAAGTAAACTAATGAGTATGAAAGTTCCAGCAATACCTTTTACGATTCTATTTTTCATAATTTTATTTTTAATTAATTGTTTTTTTCGATGTTTAAAACGGCTATATGAATATGCGATACTGTTTCTTGTTTACTATTAAAGGAAGAAACTAAATCGAATAACGGATCTACATTTTCCTTTTTTACAAAAGCATAAAAGAGAATGGATTCGGTTTCGTTTATTTCGCTGGCAAACCAGTTACTTTCAAAAGCTTCTTCCGAAATGTCTTTGTATCCTTTTACTTCTTTGTAACTAAAAGTTTTTACTTCTGCTTGTTTCAACATTTTTTTGATGTCTTTTTCAAATGCAGAAATAGCGGTTATGATGAGTAGTTTCATAATGGTTTTAGTTATAAGTTAGGAATTAGTATTTTTTTCATCAGTTTCATTTGAGGATGATTCCCATTTTTTTCTCTCCGTGATGTAATAAATCAAAGGCACAACAATCAAGGTTAGAATAGTAGAAATGATTGCTCCAAAAACCAGTGATATTGCTAATCCTTGAAAAATTGGATCAAACAAAATAATCGATGCTCCAATAACAACAGCTCCCGTTGTCAATAAAATAGGAGTTGTACGCACTGCACCAGCTTCAATAATGGCGCGTTTCAACGGCACACCGTCATTCAATCGAATTTCGATAAAGTCAATCAGTAAAACTGAGTTTCGAACCATTACACCTGCTAAAGCAATCATACCAATAAAAGAGGTTGCTGTGAAATAAGCATTCAACAGCCAGTGTCCCAATACAATTCCAATTAAGGATAGCGGAATTGCAAGCATCATCACCATTGGTGTCTTAAAGTTTTGGAACCAGCCCACAATCAACATATAAATGATAACAATAACCACCATGAACGCTACGCCTAAATCACGAAATACTTCTAATGTAATTTGCCATTCTCCATCCCATTTTACGGTGAAATCACTTTCATCCGTAGGTTGTTCCATATACAATTCATTAACTTTGTATCCTTTTGGTAGTTTTATTTTAGCTAATTTTTCATTCATTCCTAAAATAGCATATACAGGACTTTCTAATGCTCCAGCCATATCAGCCGTTACATAAACAACTCGTTTCTGGTCTTTTCTGTAAATAGTTTTTTGTAACGTATCTGTTTTTACTTTTACTAGATCACGCACCGGAATCATATTGCCTTGACTTCCTTTAATTTTTAGGCTTTGAATGTCCTGCAAACTCGTTTTATCTTTGTCGTCAAGCGAAAGAACGATGCCCACATTGTCATTAGAATTTTCATCATACAAGTTCGAAACCGGATATTCTTTCAACAAATACGTCAAATTCCCAACTACTTGTTGTGGTGCAATACCATTCAGCATCGCTTTTTCTTTATCTACCTCCAGTTTGTATTCCGTTTGATTATCTTCAACCATCCAATCGATATCCACAATATCCGAAGTGTTTTGCAGAATCGTTTTTACTTGATTAGCTACTTTTATTTGGTCTTTGTAATTTGGACCATAAATTTCAGCAACCAAAGTCGATAAAACCGGTGGTCCTGGCGGCACTTCAATCAATTTTACATTCGCACCATATTTCTTGGCAATTTTCTGAATTTCAGGGCGCATTGCTTTGGCAATTTCATGACTTTGTAAATCGCGGTCTTCTTTATGCAATAAATTCACCTGAATGTCCGCCATATTGCTACCGCCACGCAAATCATAATGACGCACCAATCCGTTAAACGTAATAGGAGCAGAGGTGCCAATATAATTTTGGTAATTTACTACTTCTGGTTTTGTTGATAAATACTGTGCAATTTCCTTAGTAACCGCCGAAGTTCTTTCCAGAGTCGTTCCTTCTGGCATATCAATTACGACTTGAAATTCGTTTTTGTTATCAAAAGGAAGCATTTTTACGACTACTGATTTAGTGAAAAACATTAGAACAGAGCCAAATAATAAGAGTACCGTAACAGCAAGCAAGACTCTTCTTTTCATACTGCTTTCTAAGAATGGTCGTTCCAGTTTGTTGTATAATTTATAAATGCGACTGGTTTCCATTCCTTCTGCTTCTTTATGCTGTTGCTCGTCTTTTTCTTCCGAAATGTTATTTAAATTTTGGTTGTCAGGAACCCACTTTTTTATTTTATTTGAAGAAGAACTTTCTTTTTTGTGGGTTTCTTGAAGCAAATGATACCCCAAATACGGTGTTACCGTTAAAGCCACAAACAAAGAGAGTATCATCGCAATTGAAGCGCCAATTGGCATAGGACTCATATAGGGTCCCATCATTCCGGATACGAAAGCCATTGGTAAAATCGCTGCAATAACCGTAAACGTTGCTAAAATCGTTGGATTTCCTACTTCGTTTATTGCATAAATCGCCGCTTGTTTAAAAGGCAGTCGCTTCATCTTGAAGTGTCGGTGCATGTTTTCGGCAATGATAATACTGTCGTCTACTACAATTCCCACTACAAAAACCAGGGCAAAAAGCGTAATTCTATTCAAGGTATAGCCTAATAAATAATAAGCAAATAAGGTCAAAGCAAAGGTTAAAGGCACCGAAAAGAATACCACCAATCCACCGCGCCATCCCATGGCTAGCATTACTAAAACGGTTACGGCAATAATGGCAATTCCAAGGTGTAACAATAATTCCCCTACTTTGTCAGAAGCGGTTTCTCCATAGTTTCGGGTTACTTCTACATGAACATCATCAGTAAGTATAGTTTGTTTTAAATGGGCCACTTTTTCCAAAATCTTTTCGGAAATCTTCATCGCATCGGCTCCTTTTACTTTCCCGATTGAAATTGTAACGGCAGGATATTCTGATTTGGCAGTTTTAAATTTTTCATTGGCTTTGCCATATCCAAAAGATACATAACTTCTAGCAGTGGCAGGTCCGTCTTGTACTTTTGCCACTTGCTTCAAATAAACCGGCCTGTTTTTATTCACGCCAACCACTAAGTTTTCTACATCTTCTGAATTTGATAAAAACTGTCCGGTTGTAACTAGATATTCTTGGTCATTTTGTACAAAACTGCCCGATTGTGAACTTCCGTTATTGGCCTGAATCATTTGCATAATGCCCAAAGCATCGACACCATTTTCGGCCATTTTATCTTTATCGAGAATCACTTTCAATTCGCGATTGCTGCCACCAATTTCTTTGGTAATCGCTACATCTTTTACTTTCTCAATTTCCGAAGTCACTTCTTCGGCAATTTGGCGCAACTGAAAATCATCTTGTTTTTCGCTCCAAAGCGTGATTCCTAACATAGGAACATCATCAATAGAACGTGTTTTTACCATAGGCTTGTAAACGCCTTTCGGAAACATATCTTCGTGTTTCGCCAATTCGTCATACAATTTCACATAGGAACGCTCCACATCCTGACCTACATAAAACTGTACAATCAACATGGCTTGACCGTTCATCGCCATCGTATGTACATGCTCAACACCTTTGATATTCGAAATAATTTTCTCCAATGGTTTTGCCACACGACTTTCCACTTCCGTAGGACTCGCTCCCGGATAACCCACCATCACGTCGGCCATTGGCACATTAATCTGCGGTTCTTCTTCCCTTGGAATCAAAAACGAACTGTACACGCCAATAATCATCAAAGCCACCATCAACAAAATAGTTAGTTTCGAGTTGATGAAAAAATGGGCTATTTTACCTGATATACCTTCTTGCATAATATTTTATTTATTTGGGCGTGACCCTCCCAAAAGGTCGGGTCGGGCTTTCGGCTGTATCTTTTGTTCCGCTACGCTTCACAAAAGGATGCCGCCTCAATCCCTCACGCGGGAATTAACATTGAACTTTTATTTTATAATTTGCCGCTTTTTTGGTCTTTCTGTTTTTCAACTTTTTACTGGATATGAACCAAAGCTCCGTTATATAACTTTCCGTCTCCCGAAACTATATATTGCTCGTTAGCTGATAAACCTGATAAAATTTCGACTTGATTTCCAAAGTTTTTCCCTGTTCGTAACCATCTTAAAATGGCAATATTCCCTTCGCCAATCGTGTAAATTCCAGTTAATTGTCCTTGTTTTATCAAAGCACTTTCGGGCACTAAAACTCGGTCGGTTTGAACAGCATTTGTTTTGTTTTCAATGGGAAATTGCACATTTACAAACATTCCTGAAAGCACCGAATTATCGGTTTTATCTAAATTGATTTTTACCAAATATTGTCCACCGGTATTTGTAGCCGAAATACTCACTTCGTTCACTTTTCCGGTTAGTTTTGTATTAGATGATTTTACTAAAACATTTACCGGCATTCCTTTTTTGATCGATGCAATATCATTTTCAGATACCATAGCTGTTACTTGCAATCTTGAAGCACCTTCCACACTTACTAAAGGCATTCCCGGATTTGCCATATCCCCTTCTTTTACAAAAGTATTGGTCACCGTTCCTGAAAATGGAGCTGTAATATTCGAATACGAAAACTGCGCCATTACTTCGTTTCGCATTTGTCTGGCACCTTCTAAACCGGCTTTTGCCATTTCGTAACGCGCCGTCATATCATCCAGTTCTTTTTGGGAAGCACTTTGTTGTTTGTATAAATTCACAAAACGATCGTAGTCTTTTTTGGCATTATTGTAACCCGCAGTGGCTTGAAGAATACTGGCGTCAACTTGCGCTTTTTTGGCTTGCAAATCAGTATTATTAATGCTCACTAATAATTGTCCTGCACCTACTTTTTGTCCTACCTGTACATGAAGTTTAGTGACATAACCCATCATTCTTGTGCTTAGGTTGGCACTGTTTTCGGCTTCTATTTTCCCGCTGGCTGTCACAAACGGGCTATTATCATCGGATGAAATTTCGCTTACTTTTACTGGAATTGCTGTTTCGGCCTTGATTTGTTCTTTTTTGTCACCTCCGCATGAGGATAAGAAAACTGCTGATATTGTAAGGATTGCTATTATTTTTTTCATATCTGTTTTTTTAATTATTTGTACTTCGTCAATTACTATTCACTTCTCACTTCTCACTTCTCACTTCTCACTTCTCACTTCTCACTTCTCGATTACTTCGTTAAAAACTGTAAATATTCCTGAGTAAAATTGTACTCAAAAACGGCTTGCAGCAATTCCAGTTCTTTTTGGGACATTTGGGTTTCTGCCTGCAACAAATCTGTTGTTTTTTCCAGCCCTTGAGTAAAGCGATTGCTTCGGATTCTGTAGGCTTCTTGTGATTGTTCTAAAGCCAGTTTGGAAAGATTGACTTTGTTCTCTGCATCTTTTAATTGGCGATTAGTTTTGTTTAAATCCAATTGGCTTTTGGATTTATATTGTTGGTTTTCTATTTCTGATTTTTGGAAATCGGCTTTGGCTTTTTCCATTTTACCAATCGATTTATACCCGTCAAAAACAGACCATGATAGTTGCGCACCAACTAAATATCCTTTGGCATTGGTTCCCAAAAAAGTATCATCATATAATTCGTAACTTCCAAAAGCATTCAATCTTGGCAGGAAATTCATTTTGCTCGATTGTAGCATTTTTGCGTAAGCTTCGGATGATTTATCCATAGCTTGAATGTCTTTTCTATTGGCTGAAACTGTGGTGTTGATGCTACCAATCACAATCGTATTTTCCAATTCCTCGATGGGTTTATAGACTTTATTCGCCGTATCTTCATTTAAAAGAAAGCCCAAATAATCCGAAGCATTTTGTACATTACTTTTGGCATATTGCAACTGATTTTTGATTTCATTGACACGAACCTGCACCGAAAGCAAATCGGTTTTTTGAAGAATTCCTTGTTTGAAATAATTTTCGATTAATTTCAGATTGGCTGCAGCAGTGGTGTTGGCTTTTTCCAAAACTTTTACCGCTTTATAACCCAATTGCAATTCCATGAAAGCTTTATTAACTTCCAGTTCCAAATATTCTTTAGTGCGCTCTGTCTGCAATTGAAAAGCTTGCATTTTTGCCTTGGCGGCTTGTCTTCCGTAAAATCCGTCTACATTGATTAAAGGTTGTAAAACTTCAATTTTGGTGGCAAAATTTTTAGTCCTTGCCGGATTGTTCAATAGAGCCGGATTGAAGTCTGATTGCGTTAAAATTTCCTGATTCAATTTAGAACCAAAAGCCATTAATGGATTTGTAGTTGAAATCGCTGTGTGCGAAGCTGAAATGCTTGGTAAGAATAACGAATTGGATTGTCTGTAATCCGCTTGTGCCGATTTGAAATCCTGATTGGCCATTTTTATTTGCAGGTTTTTATCAGAAGCTTTTTGCCAAATTTTTTTCTTAGAAATAGGTAAGGTATCCTGACTGAATCCCGCAAACGAAATGGAAAATGTGATTAAAAACAGTATTAAATTTATTTTCTTCATAATTTTTTTTCTAATTGATGAAGCAAAGGTAAATTGTGAAAAATGCGTAGTCAGTAACTAATGTCACATTAGATAAAATGATTGATTATTTAAAAAAAAAATAAAATAGATTTTTTTAAATAATATTTTGTATTAATTGATTTTATTTGTTATGGTATTTTTATTACATTTAAAATTCTAAATAATGAAATTTTAGGAGTATGAAAGAAGCGGAACCTACATATAACGATCTACTGAACAAATTGAAAAACCAAGAGTTAGAAATAGATCGTTTACAAAAACAAGAAGAGTCATTAGCTAGTTTTAAGTTTTTTATCCAAGAGTCTGATGATTTAGTTTGTGTGGTAGGAATTGATGCTTTTTTCAAAGAGATTAATCCCGCTTTTGTTGCAATTTTAGGCTATTCAAAAGAAGAATTACTTAACAATTCTTTACTCCATCTTTTACATCCGGATGATTTTGAAAGGTCCTTAAAAGAGATTGAAAGGCTTTCCACAGGTATACCTTCAATAAATTATGAGAATAGATTTTTAAAAAAGAACGGGGAATTTGTAACCATTCAATGGACTGCAAACCTTATTTCTCCGGAAAATATTTATGCCATTGGAAAAGATATTTCAGAGATAAGAAATACACAAGAAAAACTAATCGTAAGTGAGAATCTTTTAAATCATGCTCAAAAAGTTGCTAAAATTGGTACTTGGGAGTTTAATTTAAAAACTAAAAAAATAATTTGGTCGGATGGATTATATGTTCTTTTTGAAATTGAAAAAAAAGAAGGGCAAGATTTATATCAAGAATATTTAAATCGGTTTTCATCGGAAGTCTTGATGCTGTTTGAAGAGCAAATTGGTCAATTAATGATTGATAAAAAACCATTTGAATTTGAAAGGAAAACTTCTTTTATTAATAATACAATAAAATGGTTAAATGAAACTGTTTTTCCCTTACTGGATGATAATGGAGATGTTTATGCGATAAGAGGTAATACACAAGATATTACTACAAAAAAACAAATTGAAGAAGCGAATAAGATTAAACTGGAAGAGGAAAGTAATACTAAATTTAAAAATTACATAGAAAATGCACCAGATGGAGTTTTTGTTTTGGATGAAAAGGGAAATTACTTAGATGTAAACCATGCAGCAACATTATTGACAGGTTATTCAAAAGAAGAACTATTGACAATGCGATTTGGGGACTTGTCAACTGTAGAGTCTAAGGAAGAGTATTTTAAGGAATTTAGAAATCTCTTAAATTCCGGAATTGCAAAAAAAGAGATTAAAGCAATTCAAAAAAAGGGAGAAATTAAGTGGTGGTCAGTTGAAGCGGTAAAACTTTCAGAAAATCGTTTTCTGGGTTTTGTAAAAGATATTACTGAGAGTAAAAAAGTTATTGAAGCTTTGAGGGAAGAAAAAGAAAAGTTTACAAAGATTGCTGCTACTTCCCCGGGCTTAATTTATTCGATGCGCCAAAATGTAAATGGGTCATTAAGCTTTCCATATGCCAGTAATGTTATCGAGGAAATTTATGGTTTTTCACACGATGAGATTGAGAATGATTTAGACAAAATTTTTTCTTTAATACATCCCGAAGATTTGGATTTCATGATTGGAAAAATCAATTTAACGAAATCTGAAATGGTTCCTCTTAAAGGAGAATACCGTTACTTTCATCCAACTAAGGGAATGTTGTGGCATGAAGTAAATTCTCTGCCGGTAATGGAACCAGAGGGGACAATAATTTGTCATGGTATTATCACTGATATTACTGAAAGAAAAAATGTAGAACAAAAAATCATTAAAGCCAATCGACTTTATTTATTTATTAGTCAGATGAACCAGATGATTGCTCGTACGACTGACCAACAGACCCTTTTTAAAGAAGCTTGTACAATAGCCGTGAATATTGGAATGTTTAAAATGGCTTGGATTGGTTTAGTAAATGAAGATACTAAAAAAGTAATTCCAGAAATGATTGCTGGTGAAGACAAAGGCTATCTTTCTATGATTAAGTCAATTTCAATAGAAGACATTCCAGAAGGTAGAGGTCCCATAGGCACTGCAATCCGGAAGGAACAATATGTTGTTTGTAATGATATAGAAAACGATTTATACATGGCTCCCTGGAGGGAAGAGGCTTTAGTGCGAGGTTATCTTTCGTCAATAGCAGTACCAATAAAAAAATTAGGGAAAGTAGTTGGTGTCTTTTCTTTTTATGCTGGGGAAAAAAACTTTTTTGATGCAGAGGAAATTTCGTTACTAGAGGAAGCCACTGGAGATGTTACTTTTGCCTTAGAGTTTTTTGAGAAAGAAGCTTTACGCAAAAAAGCAGAAGAGGCGGTTTTTGAAAGTGAAGAACGCTATCATACACTTTCTGAAGTGTCTCCAACAGGAATTTTTCGAACGGATTCAAATGGACTCACTACTTATGTCAATCCCCGTTGGTGTCAAATTTCAGGATTGTCTTATGAGGAGGCTTTAGGAAACGGCTGGCTTACGGCTGTTCATGAGGATGATAAGAAGACATTATTTAATGGTTGGGAAAGTGCAACGTATAATCAAGAAATTTCCTTGTCAGAGTATCGTTTTGTTCGTCCAGATGGCTCAACGGCTTGGGTAATGGGGCAGGCTATTCCTGAGAAAAATACAAAAAATGAGATTGTGGGCTATGTAGGTACGATAACTGATATTACAGATCGTAAAATTGCGGGAGATTTAATTTTAAAAGAAAAGCAGCTTTCAGAAACAATAATTAATAGTCTTCCGGGTGTTTTTTATCTCTATGATGAATTTGGAACATTTTTAAAATGGAATAAAAACTTTGAAGATGTCACTGGATATAATAAAGAAGAAATTGCTCAAATGAGTCCTGTTGATTTCTTTGATGGAGATGAAAAAGAAAAAGTTAGAATACGAATGAAAACGGTATTAGAATATAAATCAGAAAGCTCAGAAAGTAAATTACCTGGAATTGAAATTGAGTTTTATACTAAAACAAAAAATAAAATCCCGTATTACATTAATTCTCATTCGATAGAATATAAAGGAAAAAAATGCCTGTTAGGAATGGGAATAGATCTTACTGAAATAAAAAAAGCGGAAGAAAAAATTAAAATTATCAACGAACGATTTGAAAGGATTTCGTTTGCAACGAATGATGCAATAGCTGAAGTTGATTTGTTGACGGGTCGAAGCTGGAATAATAAGGCATTTGTAGAGCTGTTTAATTTTGGGAGTACCGGTGACCCAAGCACAGCCGATAGTAAGGCGATATGGAGATCGAGACTTCACCCGGATGATAAGGAAAGAGTTGTTAATAAGCTTGAGGAAACATATGCAGGAACTACTAATATATGGTCAGATGAATTTCGTTTTCAAAAAGGAGACGGAAGTTATGGGTATTTTTATGACCGTGCTGTTATCATAAGAGATCAATCAGGAATAGCTACGCGTTTTATTAGTTCCATGACTGAAATTACAGAACTGAAAAATATAAAAGAACAGCTTGTTAATAGTGAAGAAAAATACCGCAGCCTTATAGAGCAAGCTTCAGATGCTATTTTTATTAACGATATTTCAGGAAATTTACTTGAGGTAAACGAAAGTGCCTGTTTGATGCTTGGCTATAGCAAAGAAGAACTTTGCGCAAAAAACATGACAGATTTATATACTATTGATGAGCTTAATTCGAGACCTTTAATGGTTAAAGAGCTACTCAGTGGAGAGCAAGTTTTAATTGAACGTAAAATGCTGCATAATAATCAATCATTGATTCCTGTAGAAATAACGGCTAAAATGCTAATTGATGAGCGTATCATAGCAATAGTGCGAAATGTAAGTGAACGAAAACAGACAGAAGACAACTTTAAGAAAATGCACAAAAAATTAGAGGCAGTATTAGAAGCTATCCCTGATTTAATGTTTGAAGTTGATATAGAGGGCAGGATTTATAGCTATCATTCCCGTCGAGATGATTTATTGGCTTTGCCTGCCGAAGTATTTGTAGGTAAAAAATTTTCAGAAGTATTACCACCAGATGCTGCTAATTTAGGTTTATCAGCAATACGGGAAGCAGCTGAAAGAGGATTTTCTACAGGAAGGCAATATTCATTGCAGTTGCCAAGTGGTTTACACTGGTTTGAACTTTCAATAGCTCCCATGGAAGAAAGTGAAGATCACGAGATTCATTTTATCTGCCTTTCCAGAGATATAACCAATGCGAAAGAATCAGATTATGCATTGCTGAAAAGTGAAGAACGTTATCGCGGTTTGATGAATAATCTCGATGCTGGCATAGTGGTTCACGCTCCGGATACTTCTATTATCGTTAACAATCAAAAAGCATCTGAATTGCTAGGATTAACGGATAGCCAGATGAAAGGCAAAAAGGCTATTAGTGAGGCTTGGAGTTTTTTAAATGAAGATAATTCAGTGATGCTAATTGAGAACTATCCAGTAAACCAAATTTTAAAAAGCAAACAAGCAATTAAAAATTTTAGACTTGGAGTGAACCGACCTGAAACAAATGATAGAGTTTGGCTATTAATTAATGGTTTCCCTGAAATAGATTCCAACGGTGAAATATTCGAAATTGTAATTAGTTTCATTGATATTACAGAGCAAAAGATGATGGAAATGGAATTAATAAATGCAAAAGAACAGGCGGAAGCGGCTAATAAAGCCAAGACTGATTTTCTTGCGAATATGAGTCACGAGATTAGAACTCCATTAAACGGTATTATCGGTTTTACTCATTTGTTAATGAAATCCAATCTGAAAAAGAATCAGGCAGAATATATGACTACAGTCAATGAATCTGCAACTTCATTAATGGAAATTGTAAATGATGTATTAGATTTCTCTAAAATCGAATCGGGAAAATTAGAGTTGGATATGGAAGAAGTCAATCTTTTTAAATTGACAAACCAAGTTATCGATTTGTTTAAGTACCAAGCCAATCAAAAAAAGATAAATTTAACACTTAATATTGATGAAAAAGTACCGCAATATATTTTGGCGGATTCTGTAAGGTTAAAACAAATTATAGTAAATCTATTGAGTAATGCCATAAAGTTTACCCATTTTGGAGAAATACGTTTAGATATAGATGAAATTCCTTGTTTAGAAAAAAATTCAACTACCATAAAATTCTCCGTCAAGGACACCGGTATTGGAATAAAAGGTGTTAATAATGAAAAAATATTTAATTCATTTGTTCAGGAAGATAATTCTACAAACCGAAAATTTGGTGGTACCGGACTTGGTTTAGCAATTTCAAATCAACTTTTGGCGCTTATGGACAGTAAGTTAGAGTTAATAAGTAAGTATGGTGACGGAAGTGATTTTTTCTTTATAGTTACATTTAAAAAAGTAAATCATAAAAAAAATATAGCTTCAATTGTTACTGATACAATCAATAATGACGGACTTATTAGTACTGATATTCTAAGAGATAAAAAGATTTTAATAGTTGAGGATAATAAAATCAATATGCTTTTAGCAAAAACTCTAGTGAAAAGAATAGTTTCTAATTGTACTATTTTTGAAGCAAAAGATGGAAATGAGGCTATAGAGCAATATACTAAAGAACGGCCTGATGTAATTTTGATGGATATTCAAATGCCAAATAAAAATGGATATGAAGCTACTGATGAAATTAGGAAATTGAAGGATTCTAAAAATATTCCTATAATTGCTATAACAGCCGGAATTATGATAGGTGATAAAGAAAAATGTCTGGAAGCAGGAATGAATGATTATTTGCCAAAACCTATTATTCAAACGGATTTAGAAAAAATATTGCTTAAATGGTTAGATCGAAAATAAGTTTTTATAGAAAGTGTTTATTAATTTAAACACTTTTTTTTAGTGAAATAGTATATCTAAACCCGTTGGGTGTAATTATTTGAAGTAAAAAATATTGATTAGATATTGGTCAAGATACTGAAATTCAGTATCTTGAAGTCGTCAAACAACCAATATCTATGTCAAATATAGTAAAAAATTATTTTAGAGTTTTAGAAGTTATAAGTTCTTTGAATATTGCATTTAATACAGAAATTCGAGCTGGAAGAAAGTTTAAAATGTCTGATTTAGAAGTAGTTGCTTTAAGTTTAACATCTGAATTTATGTCTATTGACAGTGAAAATTCATTTTTTAATCAGTTGCAAAATGGACAAATTTCTAATCTAATTGAACGAAGTCAGTATAATAAGAGAAGGAAAAAATTATTCCATTTTGCTGAAGAAATCAGACAACATTTATATTCAAAATTCACAGAATTTGAGAACTATTTTGTTGTTGATAGTATGCCACTTGAGATTTGTAAAATGGCTCGTCATAATAGGATTAAAATTTGTAAGGGTGATTTTCAGACTGCGCCAGATAAAGGTTTTTGTGCATCACAAAACTCTTGGTTTTATGGTTACAAACTTCACGGAGTTTGTACTGTTTCTGGGGTTTTTCAATCAATAGATATTACAAAAGCAAGTGTTCACGATGTACATTTATTAAAAGATTTAAAATATCAAATGTCTGATTGTGTGCTTCTTGGAGATAGAGGTTATTTGTCTTCACCATTACAATTAGATTTGTTTGAAACAGCAAATATAAAATTAGAAACTCCAATGAGAATCAATCAAATTGGGTATAAAAAACAACCCTACATATTTAGAAAATCAAGAAAAAGAATAGAGACATTATTCTCTCAATTGTGTGATCAATTTATGATTAGACGAAATTATGCTAAATCTTTTCAAGGTTTTAAAACAAGAATTTTAGCTAAAATAACAGCATTAACTTTGGTACAATTCATTAATAAATTTATTTTTGAAAGACCAATAAACAATATTAAAACACAAATAATCTAATTGCACCCAACGGGTTATCTAAATTAATAAACAGCAAAGTTTTTAATTATTTGTTTATCGATTTTTAAAGATGTTGATTTGTTAAAAACATTTATTTTTATTACATTTAACTTCTTTTAAGTTGAATATTTTAAGGAAAAATAATAAAATTTGTTTTTTATTATAGATAAGTTGCTTTTTTTAGGTTTTAATTAAAAGAGTTTTTTTATAAAAGCCTAATCAGTTGTTAAAATTTAATAATCTCTTTTTAAAAAGAAGATAATTTAATGAACTTCCTTTTTTAAAAAGTTATAAAAACCAGTAAAAACATACTAAATTAACCCGTTGGGTGTAATTATTTGAAGTAAAAAATATTGATTAGATATTGGTCAAGATACTGAAATTCAGTATCTTGAAGTCGTCAAACAACCAATATCTATGTCAAATATAGTAAAAAATTATTTTAGAGTTTTAGAAGTTATAAGTTCTTTGAATATTGCATTTAATACAGAAATTCGAGCTGGAAGAAAGTTTAAAATGTCTGATTTAGAAGTAGTTGCTTTAAGTTTAACATCTGAATTTATGTCTATTGACAGTGAAAATTCATTTTTTAATCAGTTGCAAAATGGACAAATTTCTAATCTAATTGAACGAAGTCAGTATAATAAGAGAAGGAAAAAATTATTCCATTTTGCTGAAGAAATCAGACAACATTTATATTCAAAATTCACAGAATTTGAGAACTATTTTGTTGTTGATAGTATGCCACTTGAGATTTGTAAAATGGCTCGTCATAATAGGATTAAAATTTGTAAGGGTGATTTTCAGACTGCGCCAGATAAAGGTTTTTGTGCATCACAAAACTCTTGGTTTTATGGTTACAAACTTCACGGAGTTTGTACTGTTTCTGGGGTTTTTCAATCAATAGATATTACAAAAGCAAGTGTTCACGATGTACATTTATTAAAAGATTTAAAATATCAAATGTCTGATTGTGTGCTTCTTGGAGATAGAGGTTATTTGTCTTCACCATTACAATTAGATTTGTTTGAAACAGCAAATATAAAATTAGAAACTCCAATGAGAATCAATCAAATTGGGTATAAAAAACAACCCTACATATTTAGAAAATCAAGAAAAAGAATAGAGACATTATTCTCTCAATTGTGTGATCAATTTATGATTAGACGAAATTATGCTAAATCTTTTCAAGGTTTTAAAACAAGAATTTTAGCTAAAATAACAGCATTAACTTTGGTACAATTCATTAATAAATTTATTTTTGAAAGACCAATAAACAATATTAAAACACAAATAATCTAATTGCACCCAACGGGTTAAATTAGCCTTTTAAATATTTCTGACAGAAAAGAGGTGGTCAAGACAATATAAATCTGACTTCATAAGTAAAAATATAGAAATTCTAATTTTGTGATGATAAAAAAAAATCAAATCAGTCCAAGGGAAGACAAAAAATTAGATTTGAAAGCAGATTTAAGTTTGTCAGGAGCTGATCATAATGATTTTCCAATTATTGGTATTGGAGCCTCGGCAGGAGGACTTGAGGCATTAGACTTGTTTTTTAAAAACATGCCTAATGGTACCGGTATAGCATTTGTAATTATTCAACATCTTGACCCTACCCATGTTGGAATAATGCCTGAGTTATTACAAAGAATGACAGAAATGAAGGTCTTTCAGGCAACAGATGCATTAAAAATTAAACCAAACAGTGTCTACGTAATACCACCTAATAAAAGTTTGTCCATTCTAAAAGGGAAATTACATTTATTTGATCCTTTAGAATCCAGAGGATTACGATTGCCGGTTGATCTTTTTTTTAGATCATTGGCTTTAGATCGCATGGAGAAAAGCATAGGAATCATTCTTTCTGGAATGGGATCTGATGGTAGTTTAGGAATAAAAGCAATTAAAGAAAAAAACGGATTTGTACTTGTGCAAGAGCCTGCTTCAGCAAAGTTTGATAGTATGCCGCGCAATGCAATCGAAGCTGTTATGCCTGATATTGTAGCTCCTGTAGAAGAGTTGCCAGCTAAATTAATTGCATTATTAAAATATTTCCCGAAAATAAATACGGAAGGGGAAGTATATGTTAAAAGTAAAAGTAGTATTGATAAAATTATAATTTTACTTCGAGAACAATCCGGACATGACTTTTCGATGTACAAGAAAAGTACATTGATGCGTCGTATCGAAAGAAGAAAAGGAATACATCAGATTGATAATATACAAACCTATGTTCGTTTTTTACAAGAAAATCCAAAAGAGGTTGAGTTACTTTTTAAAGAGTTATTAATTGGTGTAACCAGTTTTTTTAGAGATGCTCCGGTTTGGGAAAAACTAAAAGAAGAAGTTATTCCTAATTTATTAAAAGATATTCCTGACGGATATGTTATTCGGGCATGGGTTCCAGCTTGTTCTACTGGAGAAGAAGCCTATTCATTGGCTATTCTTTTTGAGGAGGTGATGGGGGAAATGGGAAAACATAAGAATATAAAACTTCAAATTTTTGCTACTGACTTAGACATAGTAGCCATTGAGAAAGCTAGAAAAGGGTTGTTCTTATCTGATATAGAAAAGGATGTTTCTCCGGAGCGAATCAATAAGTTTTTTTACCCTGATAAATCAGGTTACCGTGTAAACACGTTCATTCGTGAAATGATTGTATTTGCTCCTCATGATGTAATAAAAGATCCACCTTTTACAAAACTTGATATATTGACTTGTCGAAATATGTTAATATACATGGAGCCGCAATTACAAAATAAATTAATAATGCTATTTAATTACAGTCTGAAACCAGGAGGTATAATGGTACTTGGAACAGCTGAGACGATTGCAAGCAGTATTAAAGGATTTGATGTAATTGACTCCAAATTAAAAATTTTTAAACGGACTTCAAAAGTAGTAATTCCAGAATTTACTAATTTCCCAAGTTCTTTTTCCCAAGTTAAAAGATTAACTACTGATACTATGAAAGAAACTAAGGTTGTTGAAAACATACAAATCCTTGCAGATCAAATCTTGCTTCAACGTTTTTCACCAGCTAGCCTATTAGTCAATAATAAAGGTGATATTATTTATATAACAGGCAGAACGGGAAAATATTTAGAACCTGTTGCCGGTAAAGCCAACTGGAATATACACGCTATGGCTCGCGAAGGTTTAAGAAATGAGTTGCCGTCAGCATTCCGTAAAGCTTTACAAAGTTTTGACCCAATAAAAATTGAAAATGTAAAAATAGTTGAAAATGAAACTGAATATTTTGTAAATTTAACTCTCCAACAAATTGAAAGTCCAGAGGCTTTGAGAGGTATGATTATGTTGGTTTTTAATGATGTAACTAAAAATATATTGTCAGATACAGATACTTTGAAACCAAAAAAGCAAGGTGTTTCCGGTAAACAAAAAGAATTAGAAGCTGAATTAATCCGTTGTAAAGAAGATTTGAACAGTACCCGTGAAGAGATGCAAACCTCACAGGAAGAACTGAAATCTACAAATGAAGAGTTGCAGTCGACTAACGAGGAATTACAATCAACTAACGAAGAATTAACGACTTCTAAAGAAGAGTTACAGAGCTTAAATGAAGAATTGCAAACGGTTAATACGGAACTTCAAAGTAAGCTGATTGATTTTGAGCAGGCTAATAACGACATGAAAAATCTACTGAACAGTACTGAAATTGCAACGCTGTTTTTAGATAAGGAATTGAATATTCGACGATACACAGATCCGGTAACTAAAATATTTAAATTAAGAGCAAGTGATATAGGAAGGCCTTTCACGGATTTAGTTTGTGATTTGATTTATCCAGATATGGGGAGTGATGCTTTAGGGGTAATTAGAACGTTATCTTCCATTCAAAAAGAAGTAGCAACAAATGATGAAAGGTATTATTACGTAAGGATAATGCCCTATCGCACTTTAGACGATCGAATAGATGGACTTGTAATTACTTTTACTGATATTACAGCAGCAAAACAAGCGGAAGAGTCCTTGAAAAAAGAAAATCGGTACCGTCGCTTATTCGAATCTGCAAAAGATGGAATTTTGATTCTTAATTCAGAAACGGGGATGATTATTGATGTAAATCCTTATTTGGAAGAATTGTTAGGGTATTCACATGAGCAATTCATTGAAAAATCGATTTGGGAAATAGGTTCTTTAAAAGATATAGTAGCTAATAAAGATAAATTTTTAGAACTACAAAAAAAGGAATTTGTCCGCTATGAAAATTTACCACTTGAGGATGCAAAAGGAGAAAAAATAAACGTAGAGTTTATAAGTAACGTATCTTTAGTAAACGATGTCAAAGTAATGCAATGTATTATTCGCGATATTTCAGATCGTATAGTGGTTCAAAATGAATTAATATCTTTAGAAAATAGGTTTAAACACCTTGTCGAATATGTCAAAGATGGAATTTTATTTTTGGATTATGAAACCGGGAAAATTACGGATATTAATTCCTATGCTTCTGATATGTTGGGTTTACCCAAAGAAAAATGTATTGGAAAGGAAATTTGGCAAATCGAATCTTTAAAAAATATGATTCCTAATATGGAAAAATTTAATGAATTGAATATACAGGAATTTATTAAGTACCATGATATAGCAATTGAAACTTCAGACAAGAGAAAAATAAAAATTGATTTAATAGGCACAATTTATTCTTTAGGACGTAAAAAAGTGGTTCAGTATTTTATTCATGAAAAATAAAGTTTAAAATAAAAGAATAAGAGTAATAGTTTTCCGATTCAAGATAGTAAAAATGGCAATATTTAACAATGCTGGGAATTATGAGAAAAACAGAAAGTAAATCAGAATTCATGACAATTCTTCGTGAAAAAGCTGAGGAATTACAAAAAAATAACGCCTCCAAAATAGATTACGAAATTGCAGAAGTTGATATTTTGAAGCTCATTCATGAATTTGAAGTGCATCAGATTGAACTTGAAATGCAAAATGAAGAATTGATACTGGCTAAAGAACAGTCTGAAATTGCTATTGAAAAATACGCGGATTTATATGATTTTGCTCCGTCAGGATATGTTACTTTAACAAAATCAGGAAAAGTTACAGCACTAAACTTAACAGGTTTCCGCATGTTAGGCAAGGAAAGATCTCGATTGATAGGCAGTCAGTTTGGATTTTTTGTCTCGAATGAGACTAAGCCTATTTTTAATCTTTTTTTAGAGAATATATTTAATAGCAACATTAAAGAATGCTGTGAAATTAAATTATTATTAGCAAATGCGTATGTTACAAATGTTTATCTCACAGGAATTCTTACTGAGGATAAAGAACTTGCGCTAATTTCTGTTGTGGATATTACACAACTAAAATTAGCGGAATCCGCACTTAGGGATAGTGAGGAAAGATACCGTGGATTGTTAAATAATATTGATGTTGGAGTTATTGTACATGCAAGTAATACTTCGATTATTTTGTCTAATCCTAAGGCATCTGAATTGATAGGGTTGAGTACCATTCAAATGAAAGGAAAAGAGTCAATTAGTCCGGTGTGGAAATTTATTGATGAAAATTACAAACCTATAGCAGTTGAAAATTATCCGGTAAACCAAATTATAAGAAATAAAAATTTTCTCAAAAATTTTATTCTTGGAATCAAAAGACCAGATAATACTAAGACGATATGGCTCCTATTAAATGGTTTTCCCGTTTTTGACAATAAAGGTGAAGTAATCGAAGCAGTAACCAGTTTTATTGAGATCACAGAGCTAAAAATGCTGGAAATTGAATTGACAAAAGCAAAAGATCAAGCTGAATCAGCCAATAAAGCGAAGTCGAGTTTCCTAATGAATATGAGTCATGAAATTAGAACACCATTGAATGGAATAATTGGTTTCACTGATTTGTTAATGAAATCAAACCTTGATGAGAATCAATTGGAATATATGAATACGGTAAAAGAGTCAGCAACAATATTAGCTGATATTGTGAATAATATTTTAGATTTTTCGAAAATTGAATCAGGAAAATTAGAATTAAATATTGAGGAAGTTGATCTCTTTGGACTAACTCATCAAGTTATCGATCTATTTAAATATCAGGCAAATTTAAAAAATATTGATTTAAGTTTAACTATTGATACAAATGTACCGCAATATGTGTTGGCTGATTCTGTAAGGTTGAAACAGGTATTAGTGAATTTAATTGGCAACGCACTGAAATTTACTAAAACTGGACAAATCAAATTAGATATTTATAATAAATCGAATAAACGAAAAAATAAAACTGATATAAATTTTTCAGTAAAAGATACGGGAATTGGTATAAAACAACAAAATCAGGAAAAAATATTCCAATCCTTTGTGCAGGAAGATAATTCAATAACACGTCAGTTTGGTGGAACTGGACTTGGATTAACGATTTCAAATCAACTTTTAGGTTTAATGAACAGTAAATTAGAGTTGATTAGTAATTATGGATTTGGAAGTGATTTTTTCTTTACGATAGAACTTGAAAAATCAAAACATGAAATAGGCGTTAATGATGTTGAAAATGAGATTGTTTCGACTGAAATTTTAAAGGATAGTAAAATATTAATTGTTGAGGATAATAGCATTAATTTACTTTTGATAAAAAAACTGCTTAAATCAATAGTTCCTAATTCTATAATATTTGAAACTTCTGATGGAATTGAGGCAATAAAATTGTGTAAAAATGAGCAACTAGATCTCATTTTAATGGACATACAAATGCCGGTTAAAAATGGATATGAAACAACAGCTGAAATAAGAAAATTGAAAAAAGCAAAAAACATCCCTATAATTGCCTTAACAGCTGGAATGTTATCAGGAGAAAAAGAAAAATGTTTAGAATCAGGAATGAATGATTATATCTCTAAACCAATTGTGAAATCGAATTTAGAATTAATTTTACACAAATGGTTAGAAAAATAATTTTTAACTAATTGATTTTAAATAGGAATAAAACCGTTAGTTAGAATTCGTATTAAAACCGACTTGATAGAAGTTACTTCGAATACTAAGCGTATCGAGAAGTTTTGTTTCGTTATACTACACCAAAAAAACACTACCATGACACGTTTTTATTAAAAATAGTTCTCGATACAAATTTTCTGAAAAAGCTGTTCGCGTTTTTAGAAAACTTGCCCGAACTGGCGCGATAGCTGTATTGTCATTTAATATTGTTTTTTTTGAATATAAATGATCTCTCGAACTGATGTTTTTTAATAATTGTGCCCAACGGGTTGAGTAGGGTATGAAATAAAGAAGAGGCGTTTTTTGTATCATTTTCTTCTTTCTCCAAACAGCCATTTAGATTTATAAGGTTGTCTCTTTAAACCAAATTGTTTGATAGCATGTTTTTTTATGTGCGCTATTAATTCTTCTACAGAATCAGTTACAAATAAAAGTTTCATGTCTTCAGGGCTAATACTTTCGTTTTGGGACATTACTTGGATATGGTGAATCAGCTCTTCATGGTATTTTGTATCATAAATTACTATTGGGAAATTGTTGATTATTTTATTCTGAATTAGTGTTAATGCTTCAAATAATTCATCCAAAGTACCTATTCCTCCGGGCATAACAACAAAAGCATAAGAATATTTTATTAGAATTACTTTCCTAACAAAAAAGTAGGGGATGTAAATCCATTTGTGAAGATAAGGATTTGGTTTTTGTTCTATAGGAAGGACAATATTACAGCCTACAGAGTAGCCACCGGATTCATAAGCGCCTTTATTTGCTGCTTCCATAATTCCTGGACCTCCACCTGTCATTACGGTGAAACCAAGTTTAGCTAATTTTGACCCAATTTTTACTGCATCTTGATAATGATTGGTTTCCGGTCCAAAACGCGCAGAACCAAAAACGGTTACGCATGGGCCAATAAAATGCATTTTACGAAATGCTTTAATGAAGTTGTAAAGGACTTTAAATAAGAAAACTAAGTTTTTAAATCGGGATAATGGTTCTCTTACAAATAAAGATTCAGATTTTGATAGCCTGTAATGTTGAGGGAATTTCTTCATATTGCTAAAGTTATATAAAGGAACCGAATTTATTTACTCTGTACAAACATATTCAATAGTAAGCCACCCATTAATCCCCCATATAAAGAACTATTTAGGGGCTTAGAAGTTATGGCGCAGGTCCCTGAAGCACATCCTACATAGTAATAATAGAGGTAACCCGCGAAGGTTCCTATTACTATTCCTAATCCGGTGATAAGCATCGCTTTTTTGGTCATGTATTGCTTTTTTCAATTATGGTTTTAATTATTTCTTCTTTAGTCAATACTCCGGATTGTCTCCATAATTGTTTTCCGTTTTGGAATAAAATCATGGTAGGAACACCTCTTACTTGGTATTGTGAAGCTACTTGTTGGTTTTTGTCTACATCAATTTTGATGATAGAAACCCGGTCTCCTAAACTTTCTTTAACTTCCCTCAAAATAGGGCTAAGCATTTTGCATGGTCCGCACCATGTTGCAAAAAAGTCTATTAAAACGGGTTTTTCTGATTGGATAATACTGTTGAAATTACTCATTTTTACTGTATTTATTGTTTGAAATAGTGCAACCATTAGAACCACAACCTAAATTAAAAAGTACTTGAATAAAGAAAAATAACCCAAAGGCAATAAACATCCATTCTCGTAATATATAGGCTTGAGCAAATAAAAATAAGGCAAATGCGAGACGAACAAAGCGCATAATATGCCAATTTGTAAATAATAATTCTTTCATTTTTTTTAAGCTAACTTGGGTTAGTAACTTATTTTTTTAATTTGATATTTTTCATCATAAGAGATTGCATTTTGTAGTGTTGCGACAGCAATTTCATTTTTACTGACAAGTAGCACTTCCATATAATCACTACTCATGCTCACATTTAAAACACCATCAATTACCGCAAACTTTTTTGTGACTGTTTCCATGCAACCGCTGCAAGTAATACCGTTGAATTCATAAAGATTCACGGTAACTATGTTATTTTTTTTAAATTCAATAAATAATTCTGAATTGGCTCGTGGTGCAATCGAATTTAGACAAGCATCCATTTTCAAAAAGCCAAAAGCAACTTTAAATAGGGCCTCATATTCTTCTTTGCTTCCGCCAAAAGGAGGGTTAACTTCAAATGTTCTATTGAATAACAATCCTACCAGTTTTCCTTCATTATCCAAAAGTTGATGCATTTTCCAAACGTATTTTTGACGCATAGCAGGAGGTAAGGCACAGAAAAAGGTTTGTTCGATAATCAAATCATATTCTCCCTGATGTTCAAAAAAATCACCTAATATAATTTTAATATTGGGATTGTTTTTGAACTTCTCTTTTAAATCTGCGACTGGTGTTGGTGCAATATCAATAACAGTAATGTTAGTAAAACCCTGATCCAAAAAATATTCAGCTTCATAGCTGTTTCCGCAGCCAGGAATTAAAACACGGATATTTTTATTCTCTAATGTATCAACGTATGTTTGCAGCGGAGGCGATACTTTACCTAAATCCCAACCGGTGGCTTTTGCCTTGTATTGGGCTTCCCAATAGGCTGCGTCAAGCGGTTTTTCACACGAAACGACACAACATTTTGTCTCACTCATTTTATATTTTTTTTCGGGTTGAAAGATTAAATGGGAGATATAATGGACAAAAACTAACAAAACTTGTAAGCAATAAAATAACTGCAAATGCTCCTAAAACAATTGCTATAATGCCACTTATTACATTCATTAAATACAATACTGCTATAATCGCAGCTACGGCAATACGTATAATTCTGTCTGTTGAACCCATGTTTTTTTTCATCGTATTAATTTTAATTGGTTAGCAATTACTTCAAAACTTTGCTTTGGCAAACAAAATCTGTTTTTGGCAAATTTGTCTTTGCAATAGCGTTAAAACCACCTTCTATTTCTGTGAAATTTCTAAAACCTCGCGCTTCTAAAATGGAGGCGGCAATCATACTGCGATAACCGCCGGCGCAATGCAAGTAAAAATGTTCTTTTGGGTTAATGTCTTTTATCCAGTCATTAATTGTTGCCAAGGGTTTGCTGTAGGATTCCTCAACATGTTCAGCACAATATTCACTTTCTTTACGAACATCGATTACTTTGCTCTCGCCAATTTTTACTTCTTTGGCAAATTGTTCAGCAGTAATTCTGTTTATGGTATCAATTTCTTTTCCCGCTTTTGCCCAAGCATTATAACCACCATCCAGATGACCGATTAAGTTGTCAAAACCCACACGACTCAAGCGCGTAACAGTTTCTTCTTCTTGTCCTTCTTCGGAAACGATTAGAATTGGTTGTTTGACATCGGCAACTAAAGCACCAACCCAGGGAGCAAAATCGCCATCAATTCCAATATTTATAGATTGGGGAATAAATCCTTTGGCAAAATCAGTGTTTTTTCGGGTGTCTAAAATTAAGGCTCCGGTTTCTTCGGCAGCGGCTTCAAATTCAATTACCGATAAAGCGCGCATTCCCAAGTGTAATACATTCTCGAAACTTTCATATCCTTTTTTATTCATGGCTACATTCATCCCAAAATAGGCTGGAGGAGGCAATAAACCTTCGGTTACTTTTTGTACAAATTCGGCTTCAGTCATATCGGCTCTCAAAGCATAATTAGTTGCTTTTTGGTTACCAATGGTAGATACCGTTTCCTTACTCATGTTTTTACCACAAGCACTTCCCGCACCATGCGCCGGATATACAATAACATCGTCCGCCAATGTCATTATTTTGTCTCTTAAAGAATGGTATAATATAGCCGCGAGTTGTTCCTGAGTCATGTGTGCCGCTTTTTGGGCTAAATCCGGTCTTCCTACATCACCAATAAATAGGGTGTCTCCAGAGAAAATAGCATGATCTTTACCATTTTCATCAATCAATAAAAAGGTTGTGCTTTCCATAGTGTGTCCCGGAGTATGAAGCACTTTTATTTGGATGTTTCCAATAGTAAATAGTTGTCCGTCAGTGGCTGATACACATTCAAATTCACACTTTGCATTTGGTCCATAAACAATTGGGGCTCCAGTTTCTCTGCTTAAATCAACATGTCCGGACACAAAATCAGCATGAAAATGGGTTTCAAAAATGTATTTCAGTTGTACCTGATCGCGTTCCAGTCTATCTAAGTAAGGTTGAATTTCACGAAGAGGGTCAATTATAGCCGCTTCGCCATTTGAAGTAATGTAGTAAGCGCCTTGTGCTAAACAACCCGTATATATTTGTTCGATTTTCATGATTACAGTTTTTTATTTTACTAGACAAAGATACTGCCGTATTCAAATAAAATTGGTGACTAAAGTTACACAAGTTTTTTTGATTTTAAGTATAAACAGCTTATTAGTATTTGTTGCTTTTTTATTTAAATTGTAACCATTAGAAGATAATAAAGTTCACTTATGTAAAAGAAATGTTACTTATAATGGGTAAATTTGCAAAACCTCTGATAAAATATATTTGAATGGAAGAAATGCTTTTTTACGACCGTATGCAATTTGCATTTACGATTACCTTTCACTACTTGTTTCCTCAATTGACCATGGGACTTTCTTTAATTATTATTTATTTTAAATGGAAGTTTTTACGTACCCAAAACGAACAGTACAATCAGGCAACTCATTTTTGGATGAAAATATTTGCCCTTAATTTTGCGATGGGCGTGGTGACAGGAATTCCAATGGAGTTTCAATTTGGTACCAATTGGGCTAAGTTTTCAGAATTAACAGGGGGTATTATTGGACAAACGTTGGCAATGGAAGGTATGTTTTCTTTCTTTTTGGAATCCTCCTTTTTAGGGTTGTTTTTATATGGAGAAAAATTACTCGGGCATAAATGGCATTTTGTCACGGGATTACTGATTTTTATAGGTTCCTGGGCTAGTGGTTTTTTAATAATAGCAACGCATTCCTGGATGCAATTTCCTGTTGGTTACGAAATAATAGCCAATGGAAAATTTGTCCTGAATAACTTTGCAGCATTATTTACAAATCCATGGTTGTGGCCTTCTTATTTTCATAATCAGGCAGCTTCAATGGTAACCAGTTCTTTTGTTGTGGCAGGAATTGGTGCTTTTTATATTTTGAGCAAAAAGAATGTTTCTTTTGGGAAATTATTCTTGAAAACCGGCGTGATTTTCGGATTGGCTTCAAGCCTTATCGTTGCTGTTCCTACCGGGGATTTATTAGCTAAAAATGTCGTAAAGTATCAACCCGTTACTTTTGCGGCTATGGAAGGAATTTTTCACAGTGAAAAAAAGGGTTCCGAAATTGTTCTAATTGGTCAGCCTGATGTAAAAGATAAAAAACTGGACAATAAGATTGCCGTTCCTAATATTTTGAGTTTTTTGACTTATGGAAACTGGCATAGCGAAATAAAAGGCTTAGATCAATTTAAAGAGGAAAATCATCCCACCAATATTTCAGGGTTATATTATGCGTATCATATTATGGTTGGGCTCGGAACCGTTTTCATCGGATTAATGGCATTAGCGGTTTTTCAGCTCATTCGAAAAAAATTATTCGAAACCAAATGGATTTTGTGGTCATTGCTTTTTATGCTTCCATTTCCATACATCGCCAATACAACCGGATGGTACACCGCTGAATTAGGAAGACAACCTTGGTTAGTATATAATTTATTACGCACTACAAAAGGTGCTTCACCAACGGTTTCTTCCGGGAATACATTGTTTACTTTACTTGGATTTATAGGATTGTATCTCTTATTAGGGATGTTGTTTTTACTCTTGGTTGGTAAGATTATAAATAAAGGACCTCAAACAGAAAATAAATAAATTATGGAATTCTTTTGGTATATAGTTTTAATGGGAATTTTAGCCGTTTATATTGTATTGGATGGCTATGATTTTGGAGCGGGAATTATTCATTTGTTTTTTGCGAAAACTGAGAAAGATAAAAAAGCAATAACGAGTGCAATTGGTCCTTTTTGGGATGCCAATGAAGTATGGCTTATTGCTGCAGGCGGAGTTTTATTTTTTGCCTTTCCTACGTTGTATGCCTCATCTTTCAGTGGATTTTATTTGCCTTTGATGATGATTTTATGGTTGCTTATCTTTAGAGCTGTAGGGTTGGAATTACGCGGTCAAATCCATCATCCTATGTGGGAAGTGATTTGGGACAAAGCTTTTGGGATTGCGAGTTTATTATTAGCCATATTTTTTGGCGTGGCTTTGGGAAACATTGTTCGCGGTGTAAATCTGGGAATGGTAGCAAATGGAGTTTCAACACAGGAGGCTCATTTTTTCTTTTTGCCGTTGTGGAATCCAACTTTTAGCCCAAAAGCAGATCAATTGGGAATTATAGATTGGTTTACCTTATTTTTAGGAGTGGTTAGTGCCGTTACGCTGACGATTCATGGTGCCAATTGGATTATTTATAAAACAAATTCTTCTTTGAATGCAAAATTAAAAGAGGTGGTTTTCAAACTCAATTTTGTCTTATTAGGATTGGTCATTATTTCATTATTAGTTTGGCACCGAATCGAACCGAAACCGTTTCATAACTTTATAGAAAATCCATTTCTTTGGATATTTCCATTGATTGCATTTATTGGTATTTTTGGATTGTTTAAAGTCAAATCATTTAAAAAAGACGGTCATGGATTCGTGTTTTCAAGTATGTTTCTCGTAGGAGGATTTGCAGCAACAACAGCTTCTATTTTTCCAAATGTTTTACCTTCAACCAATACGGTAAATCCATCATTAACGATTTACAATACTGCTGCAGGTGAATATGGATTGTCCGTTGGAGTATATTGGTTTGTTATTGCAATCGTATTAGTAATTGCTTACTTTACAATTCAGTATAAAGTTTTTAGTGGTAAAATGGATGATATCGGGTATGGGGAACATTAGGAATTAAACTCAAATGATAAAAGAAAAAGTATTCCAACTCGGGATACTTTTTTGTTTTAAAAGAAAATCTCTTTAGTAATGATGTAAATTCCCATGACTAATACGAACCAACCAAAGATTGGTTTTAGTTTAGCACCATCAATTTTTCTCGAAAGTTTGGTTCCTATAATCATTCCTAAAAAGGCAACGCCTGAAATTCCAAGTAAAAAAGGATAATTTATAGGTGTGCCAATGTATAAATCCCCGCCAAAACCTATGGAAGAGTTGATGAAAATAATGAGCAAAGAGGTGCCAACGGCTTGTTTCATTGGCAAATTTGCAAAAAACAATAAGGCTGGTATGATTAAAAATCCGCCACCAGCACCCAGAAAACCAGTTACTATCCCAACAATAAACCCAATAATTCCCAGTTGCGTGTAGTTTGTTTTTGGAGCGTTAATCACGGGTTTTGTTTTGCGTATCATGGATACAGCTGCTGCCATCATCAGAACTGAAAAAACAATCATAATGAGAAAACTTTTTGATACTTGATAGGAAGCAATGGAGAATAAAGTTGCGGCTATTTTTGGAAAAATAACTTCCCTGATTATCAGTATTGAAATAACTGAAGGAATAGCAAAGTATAACGCTGATTTAATTTTAAGATTTCCCATTTTGTAATGGCTAATGCATCCAAATAAAGCGGTGATTCCTACTATAAATAAAGAGTAACTTGTGGCTAGTTCAGGATTGATCTTAAATAAGTAAACTAAAATAGGAATGGTTAGAATTGAACCACCACCGCCTATTAAACCCAAAGAAAGTCCTATGATAATTGATGCAAAATAGCCTAAATATTCCATTTGAAAAATTTTTATTGCAAAGGTTGTCTGTAAATTTTTTACAAACAGTAACATTTATCACATTGAGAACATTTTACTTCAAAAGTTCAATGTTATTGCGTTGTAAATTTACCAATCCCCGTTGTTCCATTTTTTTGAGCAAACGGGAAATCACTTCTCTGGATGTATTCAACTCGGATGCAATTTCCTGATGCGAAAGTTTCAAATCTTTGCAGCCACAAGCATCGGCATGGCGTTTTAAATAAAATTCTAATCGCTCGTCCATCGCTCTAAAAGCAATACTGTCAATGACTTCCAGTACTTCTTCAAATCGGCTGCGGTAGGTGTCAATTACAAATTCATACCAACTGCGGTGTTGCATCATCCATTTATCCATTAAAGGTAACGGAATCATTATCAGTTCAACATCCTCAACAACTTTGGCCATGATTTGGCTCGTTTCATTTTTTGTGGCACAAATCATAGAAATGGCACACGCTTGACCCGGTTGTAAATAATACATAAAAAATTCGCCACCATTTTCGTCTTCGCGGTAAATTTTAATTTTGCCACTGATAACCAATACCGTGTTTTTTATATATTGCCCGGTTCGCATAATAACAGTACCAGTTTTAAAGGATTGAATTGTCGCATTAGCATCAACATCTTTGACTAATTCTGAAGAAAATGATGGAAAAAGTTTCTTTATAGGATCAAGCATTTTACTGTTATTTTAATTTTTTTTGTGGACAATACTGTAAAAGTAGTCTAAAAACTGAAATTATTAGCGCTATTATACTATTCAAAAAATAGATTGGGACATAAATTTTCAAATGTTTTGCTTTATACATTTCCGATGGATTTAATGGACTATTTTTCGCAAAAATAAGGTCTTAAATGATAGTTTATTGATAATTAATCTTTTGCGAAAACGTTTTCTTTAGAATATTATCTAATTAACAAAAGGGGCATTTATAGTTTGATAAAATCTTTGTATTTTTACAAAAAAAGATACTATGAATTTAACACAAGAAGATTGGGTTGCTCAATTCGAAGCTGATGAAAATGCAGTAATATTAGACGTGAGAACCGAAGACGAAACTAATGATGGAATTATAGCTAATGCCATACTTATTGATATTCACAAGGGACAGGGTTTTATAGATGAAATACAGGCTTTGGACAAAAGCAAAAATTATTATGTGTATTGCCGTTCCGGAATGAGAAGCGCAAAAGCCTGTGAAATTATGAACGAACTGGGTTTTGAAAATACCTACAACTTACTGGGAGGAATTATAGAATGGAATGGCGATATCGTTTAACCCTGTCACTATAAATACTACGGCCTCTTTTATTAAATTTTAAATATAATTAATCTATAATGAGTTTTATACCAGAAGAATTTCAAATTAATACGTTACTAAATCAGGACACTTATTTAATTAATGGTGAATTAAAAACATGGACTGGTCAAACAACGCCAGTTTTCTCTACGATTTCATCTACTGAAAAATACGAACCTACAATACTAGGTTCTATTCCTTTTATGGGTGAAGCGGAGGCTATGGAAGCTGTTGAAGCGGCATCTGCAGCATACAATAATGGACAAGGATTGTGGCCTACAATGAAAGTTGTGGACCGTATCAAATGTATGGAAAATTTTGTAGCTCAAATGAAAACAACACGTACAGAAGTTGTTAAATATTTGATGTGGGAAATTGGAAAATCATTGGGCGATTCTGAAAAGGAATTCGACAGAACAGTAGAGTATATCTACGATACTATTGACAGCTTAAAAGAATTAAACAGTCGCAGCGCTCATTTTTCTAAAGTACAAGGAATAAATGCTATGGTTCGCAGAGGGCCACTAGGTGTTGTATTGTGTCTTGGGCCTTACAACTATCCGTTGAATGAAACTTTTTCGTTGCTTATACCAGCATTAATTATGGGGAATCCTGTAATTTTTAAACCAGCTAAGCATGGTGTTTTATTGCTATCTCCTTTATTAGAAGCTTTTAGAAGCAGTTTTCCAAAAGGAGCTATCAATATTGTGTATGGTAGAGGACGTGAAGTGGCTTCACCAATCATGAAATCTGGAAAAGTTGATATTTTAGCTTTGATAGGAAACAGTAAATCAGCGATTGCTTTGCAAGACCAACATCCAAACAAAAACAGATTGCGTTTGGTACTAGGTTTAGAAGCAAAAAATCCTGCAATAATCCTTCCGGATGCCGATTTAGATTTGGCTATCCAAGAATGTATCGCTGGTTCATTATCCTTTAATGGACAGCGTTGTACTGCTTTGAAAGTGTTATATGTACATGAATCGATTGCAGATGAATTCAATAAACGATTTGCAACCAAAGTTGATGCATTGACTTTTGGAAACCCTTGGGACAAATCAGTTTTTCTTACTCCTTTACCAGAAAAAGAAAAACCGGCTTATATCCAGGAATTGATTGATGATGCTACTGCAAATGGTGCAAAAGTTATCAATGCAAAAGGAGGAGAGCAAACGGATAATTATATTTTTCCAGCAGTTTTGTTTCCTGTAAACAAGGAAATGCGAGTGTACCATGAAGAGCAATTTGGCCCGGTTGTGCCTATTATTTCTTTCAAAGACATTCAAGAACCATTGAATGATATGGCCGAGTCTAATTACGGACAACAAGTAAGTTTGTTTGGCAAAGACATCAAAACCATTGCGCCGCTTATCGATACTTTGGTGAATCTTGTTTGTAGAGTAAACTTAAACAGTTCTTGCCAGAGAGGACCGGATGTTTTACCATTTACTGGAAGAAAAGATTCAGCAGTGGGAACATTGAGTATTCACGATGCATTGCGTTCATTCTCTATTAGAACTTTTGTTGCTTCTAAGGACAATGAATATAACAATGCTATTTTGCAAGAGTTATTAAACAGCAAAGAATCAAATTTCATTAATACGGACTATATTTTGTAAGTATTAAATAAGTTGCACCAGAAGCCGTTTCGTTTTTTGCGAAACGGCTTTTTTTATGGAATTCTGTTTTTATCTGTCACTCAATTTAAACAATGTGTTATGTTTTTTTATTAACCGCAAAAATAAAACAGCTTTACGGGAAACCGTAATACAATGGAAAAGTATTAGGTTACATTTGGTGAAAATTGCTTTTTCCTATGTCGGAATGACACTTAACCGCGGTTAATTTGAACCACAATTATGAAACACCTTTACAAGATTATTTTTCTTTTTATCTTAATAATTTCAGTTAATAATTTAAACGCAAAAAGTAATCACCTACATTTTGGTTTAGATAAAATAATCATAAAGGAGGAGGTTAATAATTTAGTATTGCCAACTGCCACAATAACTACTAACGATGCTAGTGTTTGTGTTGGGGGAATTGCTCCAATAATAACTTTTACAGGAATAGGAGGGACTGCTCCTTATACTTTTACTTATAAGATAGGAACTGGAGGAAATCAAACTATTGTTACAACTTCAGGAAACAGTGTTAGCGTTTCTGCTCCAACTAGTGCGGTTGATAGTTTTGTTTATACTTTAATTAGTGTTCACGATACTGCAAATCCAACTATTGAACAAACAAGTACTAGTAGTGCAACTGTAACGGTAAATGCTCTACCAGCAGTTCCAATAATTATTAGTAGTGGTACTACTACATTCTGTGAAGGCAAAAATATTGTTCTTTCAACATCAAATGTTTCGGGGTTGAATTATCAGTGGAATTTAAATAATATTGCAATTCCTAATGCAACTTCAAATAATTATACTGCTACTAGTAGTGGAAATTACACTATAACAGTAACTAATTCTAATGGTTGTATTTCAACTTCCCAATCGATTGTAGTTAATGTTTATTCCAAAATCGACCCTGTTTTGGGTGCTAATGGAAGTACTACTTCGGTTACTTTTCAAAACACATTATATTTTACAAGATGTATTACTAGTCCAACTGGTATAATTAACATAGTAAATGAAACATTAAATCAAAGTCAAGTTTCGTCTTATACTTTAAATTGGGGTGATGCTAGTCCGATTCTAAATCTAACAAGTTTTGCAACAAACCTAACACATACTTATAATCAAGGTTTTTATACATTAAATATATCATTAACAACAAATCAAGGTTGTGTCTACAGTAAAAACTATGGGATTTTTGTGGGAAATACCCCGTCTGGTTCTTTGGGTAACCCAGGTAACCTTTCTGGTTGCAGTCCTAAAACAATTGATTTTCCAATTATTGCACCTGCTGGAAATGTTCCTGGAACTCAATATATTATAGATTTTGGAGATGGTCAATCTATAACTTATATTCATCCGAATGCACCATCGTCAGTTTCACATACTTACAACACTTCATCTTGCGGTAATAATCCGACAGGATCTGGGTCCATACCTAATTCATTCGTGGCGTCAATGACAATTACCAATCCTTGTTTTCCGCCAGCATTTACAACAGTTGGTCCAATTATAGTAAATACACCACCAACTCCAAGTTTTACAATCTTTCCAAACCCAGGATGCGTTAATACTACAGTAAATATTTTAAATACATCTAATTCAGGTTCAATAATCGGCCAAAACGGCTGTGTTTCATCCCCTTCACTTTATTGGGTAATTTCGCCTGCAACGGGTTGGAACGCAACAGGTTTAGGAAGTAAAGGAGGCAATGCAAATGATATTGATAGTTGGAATAATGGAGTCAATGCTCCATCAATTAATTTTAATACTATTGGAAATTACTCAATAACATTATTTATTGGGAATAGTTGCGATATCAAAAGCATTACCAAAACAATCTGCATAGAACCCGCATTAACAACGCCAACAATTAGTTTGATGCCAGCTAATGCTAGTAATTGTGCACCTTTATCGGTAAATGCGTCAACTCCTAATGTCGTTTCAAATTGTGTTACACCCATTCAATATTTATGGACAGTAACTCATACCGATTTAGATTGTGATGTTTTGGCATCAGATCCTACTTATTTAAACAGTACGACTTCGGCTTCTCAAAATCCATTATTCAATTTTACGGCTCCAGGAAATTATTCAATTCAATTGCAAATGACTAATTCCTGTGGTATGGTTCAATCAATTATGCAAACCTTAATTGTTAAAAAACCGCCCGTTGCTAGCGTCGACCCAATTGCGAATTTGTGTGGTGGTAGTTCAGGAACAACAATAATAAGCCCCACTGCAAATGTTAAAAACTGTGGCTTTGCTACTTCTGAATTGGTTTATAATTGGAGTTTTCCGGGGGGTACACCAGTAACTTCCAGTCAGCTTGCGCCACAAGTTACTTATGCTACAGGAGGTTCAAAAACAGTTTCATTATTTATATCTACTGCCAATGGATGTGCAAATTCTGTAACTAGTACTCAGACTTTTGCTATTGGTACCGCACCAACTTTAGGTACTTTAAGTCCAGCAACACAAACCATTTGTTCGGGGTCAACTACAACAGTTTTACCTTTAACGGCTCAAAGTGGTACAACTTTTTCTTGGTCGGCTACAACAATTCCTGCTGGTGTAAGTGTAAATCCTTCGTCAGGAAATGCAAATTCAATTCCAGCGTTAACCATCAGCAATTCAAATAATCAACCCAAAATGGTTACTCTGACAATTATTTCAACTTTAAACGGTTGTCCTTCGACAAATACTTATGATATTATTATAAATCCAGCTCCAACAATAACACAACCGACAGGAAGTACAATTTGTTCAGGAGGAATAGCAACACCGCTATCAGTTTCAATAACACCAACTCCAGTAAGTGGAAATACAACTTACAAATGGTATTCAAATACAACTGGAGATACCAATAGTAATACTTCAACATTAGTAAATACTTCAACAATTGATGGAAATTATACACCTCCATCCACTTTGGGAACTATTTATTATTTTTGTGAAGTTACTTTTTCTTCTTCTGGAAGTTGTCCGAATATAAAATCAAATGCTGTTCCCATCATCGTAAATGCGGGTGTAACAATAAATACACAACCAACAGCTACACAAAATCTATGTGTGGGAGGATCAATTCCATTGCCGTTATCGGTCACGGCAACTGGCGGAACCGGAACGTTAACTTACCAATGGTATTCTAACACCACCAATTCTACAATTGGCGCAACTCCTGTTGGAACTAATTCGTCAACTTATGCACTACCCGTTTTTAATGCTATTGGGACATTTTATTATTATGCAATAGTGAGTGCAAATGGTAATGGTTGCGGAACCGCTACTAGTACATTTTCAGAAGTAGTTGTAATTGCTGATCCTAGTATTACTGTTCAACCATTGGTAACTCAAACACAATGTAGAAATTCTGCTGCTACATCATTAATAGTAACGGCTACTGACGGAATAGGTATCTTTAATTATCAATGGTATTCTACTTCAAATCCTATAAATACAGGTGGAAATCCAGTGGGTATAAATTCTTCAAGCTATTTACCACCAACTGATGTTGTTGGGACTTTCTATTACTATTGCTTGGTTTCTCAAAGTGGTCTAGGATGTTCTATAAAAAGCAATATAGCAACCGTAGTTGTGGTGACGGCACCACAAATTACAATAAATCCACAATCGGCAGCTGTTTGTGGGGTTGGAACTCTTGCTCCTTTAACGGTCGCTTTCAGTAATGGAACTGGTACAGCAACGTATCAATGGTATGATGACAATGGACCAAAATCAGGAGCAACAATTGATACCTATAGACCAACAAATACGGTAACAACGAGTTATTACTGCATCATTACTTTCTCGTCTGGAGGATGTACCAGTATAACTTCGGATAAGGCTATTATAACTATTAATCCGCAACCAACAATAAGTACTCAACCATTAACCACACAAAATAGTTGCGTTGGAGGAACAATTTCTTCTCCACTTTCTGTAACTTCTTCTGGAGGAACTGGCACACCAAGTTATCAATGGTATAGTACTACAAACAATTCACCAACTGGAGGAACGCAAGTAGGAACTAATTCGGCAACTTATACACCTCCGGCTCTAACTATTGTACAAACGTATAATTATTATGTAGTTATCACTTATAGCGGAGGAGGTTGTAATTCAATTACAAGTAACTTGGCACAGATAGTTGTTGTAAACGACCCAACGGTAATAACACAACCACTAACAACACAAACTGTTTGTCAAAATTCTAATGCTACGGTTTTATCGGTTGCAGCTTCTGGAGGATTAGGTTCCAATTATTCTTATCAATGGTTTTCTTCTATTTCAAATTCAAATATTGGAGGTTTTTTAATTTTAGGGGAAATAAATAATACTTTTTTGCCTCCAACTTCTAACGTAGGCACACTTTATTATTATTGTGTTATTAAACAACCAACTGGAACAGGTTGTAATACTACAAGTGTAACAGCTATGGTTACAGTTAATCTAGCACCGGCATTTACAACAACTCTTGTTTCAAGTGATATTTGTTTGGGGCAAATACCTTCTCAATTAAAAGTTGTAACCAATAGCGATGCATTATCACCAATTTATCAATGGTATTACAATCCAAACAACTTAAATTCTGGAGGAACGTTACTTTCGGGTGAAACTAATGCTGCCTTTAACCCACCAGCAAGTGCAGCTGGAACTCAATATTATTATTGTGTAGTTACTTTTTCGTCAATTACAGGCAACTGTTCTGAAATTATTTCAAGTCCAGTCAAGGTAATTATCAATCAACCCCCCGTTGTTTTTAATAAAACTGCCATTATTTGTAGTGGGAATTCATTTACTGTTTTACCAGTAAATTCTGGTTTAGAAATTGTACCAATAGGAACAACCTATACTTGGACGAATCCTACAATCAATCCGCCAAACTCCATAACGGGAGCATCGGCACAATCGATACCACAAACTAATATCAGCCAAACCTTAATCAATAGTACTACAAGTCCTGCGACAGTTATTTACACCGTTACGCCACTTTCAGGAGTTTGCATGGGTCATTCTTTTACAGTAATAGTTACCGTAAATCCAGCCATTTCGGCAATTGTAAATTCTAATAATAGCACTTGTTTTGGTATTAACAATGGTACGATACAAACCAATATAACAGGAGGAATTCCTTTTAGTTCAGGTGTGCCTTATCAAATATCTTGGAATGGACCAAACGGATTTGCTTCTTCTGCATCGAGTATTTCTAATTTAGTGCCAGGAGATTATACTCTTTCCATTACAGATGCTGGAGGTTGTCCCATTACCAATACTTATACCATAAGCGAACCGAATGACATAAGTATCGCAACTGATTTAGAAAAAGACGTAACCTGTTTTAATGAAGCCAACGGAGCAATTGCCATCACAATAACTGGTGGAACCTTAGGCTATACTTTTGCTTGGACTAAAAATGGAATAGCTTTCGCTACGACTAAGGATTTGACTAATTTAAATCCTGGGATATATGTAGTAACGGTTTCGGATACCAATAATTGCAGTCCTAAAACTGCAACGTTTACCATAACAGAACCACCCATTTTGGCTGTGAATTTGGTAAATCAAAACAACATATTATGTTTTGGACAGCCAACAGGAACTATAACGGTTAATGTTGTTGGGGGTACTTTGCCATATACTTATTCTTGGACAGGACCAAATGGTGTTACAAGTTCTAATCAAAATTTAACAAATGTTCTAGCTGGAACTTATAATTTACTAGTTACAGATAATTTAGGTTGTATTAAAACATTAAGTGTTACATTAACCCAACCAACTGCAATATTAATTACGGCAACTACAAGCCCCATTATTTGTTATGGAGGGAATGATGCCTCTATAACCCTTTCAATAACGGGTGGAATTGCACCTTATAAAATTGTATGGAATACTTTAGCAAGCGGATTATTTCAAGACAACCTTTCGGCTGGAGATTATCTAATTACTGTTACCGATGCTAATAATTGTGTTAAAACATTAAATGTTAATATTCCCGAAGCACCAATTTTCACTATTAATCCAGTAGTGAAACAAATTTCTTGTTTTGGAATGAACGATGGTAGTATAAATCTAAATTTAGTAGGAGGAATTACTCCACTAAGACTCGTGTGGAGCGATGGTAGTGCGGCCGGTTTAACTAGAAATAATCTGGGACCAGGTTCTTATACGGTTACTATCATTGATAGTAAGCCTTGTACGATTATAAGTACATTTATAATACAAGAGCCTCAAAAACTAATACTTTCGGCAAATGTTATTCATGCATTCGACTGTGATGATGCGAATAGTGGTGCTATCAATTTGCTAGTTGCCGGAGGAACTCCACCTTTTACGTATTCCTGGTCAAATGGAGCATTAACTGAAGATTTATCTAACATTCCTGCGGGAAATTATTTGATATCGGTAATCGATAGCAGAGCTTGTTCAATAACGGCTCAATATGTTATTAACCGACAACCGCCAATTGTAATTGGCGTGGAAACAAAAACTGATTTTAACTGCGAAACTAAATATGTAAAACAGACTTTTGTCGCCCAAGTTTCAGGTGGTGTTCCTCCGTACCAATTAGTTTGGTCAAGCGGAACAGTTAGTGGTCTGAATAATGAAATGATGAATACTAATCAAAATGGAACATCGATATTATATGTAACTGATAATATGGGCTGTAAAGCAAATTACACATTCAATGTTGATTTGCCTATACTTGGAATGCCTTCATTTAGTCCTAGTTCTTATGGGTATACAACGTATGGCACTTATTCCATAAATGATCCCATACAGTTTACGAATTCTGCCACTGGTGACTTTGTATCTGTAACCTGGGATTTTGGTGATGGTACTTTTTCTTCGGAACAAAATCCAATACATACCTTCATTAATCCAAAAGACTATGTAGTAACACAAACCGTTACGTATCCATTTGGATGTATCTATACCCAAAAAATTACTTTTATTGTTGGAAAAGGGTACTTGCTCGTTGTTCCTAATGCTTTTACTCCTAACAATGATAATCTCAATGATACTTTCAGGCCTGTGACTAAGGCTTTAAAAAACGTTCGGCTGGATATTTATGATACCTGGGGCTCGCTTATTTATTCAGAGACAGGAGCTATTTTAAGAGGTTGGGATGCCAAAATAAAAGGTTTTAACGCAGAAAATGGTAATTATTACTGTAAAGTTAGCGGAGAAACTTTTTATGGAACTATTGTCAATGAAAACCACCCTTTTGTATTAATTAAATAAGCAAACAAAGAGAATGAAATTTAAATTTATTTTATATATACTATTAACTTCGGTATCGATTATAGAAGTTAAGGCACAGGATCCTATTTTTACTCAATATTTTTTGGTGCCTGAATCTCTTAATCCAGCATTTACAGGAACTTTGGTTACAGGATATACAGGACTAATTCATCGATCACAATGGCCAAATGAGAATAGAAGAATTGACACTGAATATGCTTTTATTAATGGACCTATTGGCCGTGAAAGAGAAATGGGGTTAGGTTTGACTATATTAAATCAACGGGAAGTTTTTACTAATTATAACTATGTTCAAATCAATGGTGTTTATTCATACAATGTTAATCTAAACAATGATTGGAGATTACGATTGGGGATTGAAGCAGGATATGGTCATAAAAACTTCAATTTTAGCAGTCTTCTGTTGGAAGACCAAATCAATAGCAATGATGGCTCAATAAATGGAGGAAGTATTGATCCGGGAGTTTTAAACTATAACGGCAAAATTAATTTTTTTGATATTTCTTCAGGGATACTACTCTATAGTGATAAAGCCTGGTTTGGAGCTTCATTAAAACACTTGAATAAACCAAATATTGCATTTACGGATTATGCAAACGTTCCATTGGAATTGTTTTTAAGTCTTCATGGAGGTTATTCATTGAGTTTGGATGATACCCATTTGTCTTTTTTTCCAGATGAAACGAATGTATTGCTTACTGCCAATTATATGAAACAAGCACAATATAACAGATTAGATTTTGGAACAGCTTTAGATATTAAACCTTTTATTTTTGGTGTCATTGCAGCTACTAATCCAGAAGGGAAAAGCAATAATAGCCACCTATTTACATCTGTAAATCTTTTTGGATCTATTCAATTAAATCGTTTCGTTTTTGGCTATTCTTATGATATTAATACTTCAAAACTAGGAAATACTCAAGGCGTACATGAACTTTCACTTACCTGGCAAATAGGGCGTGAATGCTCGAGCTGTGATAATTATTTGGTAAAGCATCCTTGGGGCAGAAATTATTAAAAGCGTTGCTTTTAGTTCGAAGCTATTTTTTTATTATAAGTTTATTTAAGCTTTAAAATGGATTTCAGTACATTCGATTGGATTAGTATACCATTCTTTTTATAGTATTTTAAATAGCAAAAAAATAGTTTTTATATCCTCCTTTTTTAATATATAAAAATGTAATTATCTGATTATCAGTATTTATTATTATATTTACGTTATAAAAATAACTTAAAAAATAATAGTATGAAAAACATTAAAAAAATTTTGACACCAGTTTTGATATTAGTTTTTACCGTTGCATTTTTATCTTGTAAAAACAATAAAACTGAGAAAGCCGAACCGGAAAAAGCAATGCCAAAAGACACGGCCACAGCTGTTGCAGTATTTGAACCTTTTAAAGTAATTGGTATTAAGCATAAAGTGGCTGATTATGACAAATGGAGAAAGGAATACAATTCACATGATTCTATGCGAATGGCTTATGGAATCTCACATTATATGATAGGCAGAGGAATTGATGACGCAAACATGATTATGATAATTGATAAAATTAATGATGTTCCAAAGGCCAAAGAATTTAGTATGCTTCCCGATCTTAAAGAGAAGATGAAAAAAGCGGGAGTAATCAGTAAACCTGAATTTACCTATTATGAAGTGATACGAAACGATGCCTCTAAAATTGACCAGAAAGACAGATTAATGGTAACGCACCGTGTAAAAGATTTTGATGCCTGGCTCAAAGTATATGATGCCGAAGGAACTACCAAAAGATTAGAAGAAGGTTTCATTGACAGAGGTTTGGCTCGAAGTATAGATGATCCTAATATAGTGGCAATCGTATTTGCAATTACCGATATGAAAAAAGTCAAAGAAAATATAAAATCTGAGGCAAAGAAAAAACTAATGAAGGATGCCGGGGTAGTAGGTGCTCCAGAAATGTTTTTCTATAAAATAGTCGAGTAGCCTAAACGTTTAAAAACTATAAAGAAATTGTCTTGTTTATGGGAATAAGACGGTTTCTTTATGGAATTTTTTGAATAAAAGAGTTGATTACGAGAAACCGTAAAGGAATGAATAAGTTAAGGTTTAGATTTAATAAATATTATGAAAATGAATGGGATATAATTCAAAAATTTATACCCAATATAACTAAAAAATAAAGAGTATGCCAAACTGCTCTAGTTGGGCTTTAACAAAGATTTTACTAGATTTAGTCTCCGTTTTTAATTTAAAATTGCCCTTAAAAATCACAGCTCTCCCAACGCTCAAATGATAATTTATTCCCAAAGCGGAGCAATGTGTGAAACGGTTCGCAGTAACTTTAGCCAAAAAAACAAATATGAGTTTATCAGATAAAGTTGAAGAAAAAAATAATACAGCCCTAAATCCCGTAATCTCAGAACTGGATGCTTGGGTTGGAATTTTATATTCGTGTATTGCCGCAGACAATCAAATTAAGGATTCTGAAACGGCATCATTATCTAAGTTGTTATATTCCAAAGAGAAATTTGCAGGAGTCGATATTGCACCTCTTTATGTAAAATCGTATCATTTAAAAGCAGCATTAGGTCAATTAAAATACATTGCGGCTTGCTGTGAACAAATAACAAAAGAAGATAAAGAAACAGTATTTGCACTTGCCTTGGAAATATTACTCTCGGATGGTTTACTTGGAGAAGAGGAAAAAAACGTAATTGAAGTGCTATCCAAAGAACTTAAAATAGATTCTGGAATGACCAGTAAAATTATAGAAGTTATCTTCTTGAAAAATAAAGGGAATACGAAAGAAATCTAAATAACGGTTAACAAGAGTTTGGTTTTACTTAAAGACAATGAAGTCCAAAAAATAGTATTGTTCAATTAATCACAACTTAAAGGAGGATTTCCGCAAGGTTATTCTCTTTTTTAATTTATAAAATCTTTATATTAAATTAATTGCTTAATTTAGAGTGCTCTAAGTAGGAATCAACAAGGAACGGTAGTGGCTACTCCTTTATTATCTTAAATAACAGAATTATCAAAAAGAAAATCAAAATAGTAAAGAATCATGTTCATGAAAGACTCCATCGGGAACCTTACTTTACGCATCCAAGATTGAAGTTTATTCCTAATATTGTTGTAAATCTGGTTAGTTTTATTTTATCCTTTGCCATAGTGGCTACTTTACTTTATTTTGTCCTGAATTATTTGGTCAAAAAGTTTTACCATTTAGAGTAATATCAGGCCAAATTATAACACCAAGTTTTAAATCTGTTTTGACAGCTTAATTTTGCAGACTGATTTTTTGTTATAAATATTTGCCGGAAGTGGTCGAGTTGTACTATGAATTTTTAAAGAAATTAATATGTTTCCACAAAACAGATTACGTTTTGCTTCTGGAAGTAATTGTTGATCCGGCTGAAGCGATTACTACAAAAAGAACAGCCAAAACCTCATTAAAAGTAAGGTGCTCTCTTAAAAAAAGGAACGCACAAATTGATGCTGCTGCAGGTTCTAAACTCATTAAAATACTAAATGTACGGGCTGGAAGCTGGCCAAGCGCTTTCATTTCCAGTGTAAAAGGAATAGCACTTGATAAAAGAGCGAGCGCTATGCCTAAGAAGAAAAATTTTGGCGTAAGACCGATTAATCCATTTCCCAGAATTCCAAAGGGTACAATTAGTATTGCGGCAAAGAGCATTCCTGTTGCTACAGCCTCTCCGCCTTTCATTATTTTTGAAATTTTCCCGCCCAAAACAATATAAGCAGCCCAGAGACCTCCTGCTAAAAGTGCAAATAAAACTCCTAAAATATCTATTCCGTCACTTGACCATGGAGCAATCAAAACAATTCCTGCGGCTGCCAGCAAGACCCAGAAAAAATCGATCATCCGTTTTGAACCTAAAACGGCTACCAATAATGGACCTATGAATTCTAGTGTAACAGCTAGCCCAATAGGAATTCGCTCTATGGCAAGATAAAAGACCAAATTCATTGCTCCCAAGGATAAACCATATGGAACTACAATTTTCCATTGTTGCGGGGTAATCTTCATTAGGTTTGGTCGGTAAACCGCCAGTAATAGTAATGCTGAGATACCAATTCTCAAAGAAGCAGTTCCGGCAGCACCTATAACGGGGAAAAGACCTTTGGCAATAGCTGCTCCTGACTGCACACTTATTATTGCAAACAGAACAGCTGGGATTGGAGGAATGTTGATTGATTTATTTTTCATTTAAAATTCAGATAGTAGTGGGGGTAAAACTACAAAATTTATAATTTAAATGGATACATGGACAACAATTGAAAAAACTCAGTTTGAAACCCATTTATCATGGTTCTCAAACTGAGTTTTGTTATTTGAATTTACTGTTATTTTTTAATAATCAAAACGTTTAAAAGCTTCAATAGCTTCATATTCAGCCAAACCTAAATCGTCGTAAATCTTTGCGGTATTTTTGTTGCGATCTTCGGCTCTAACCCAAAATTCTCTTGAGTCATTCCCTTGAAACATAACCCTGTCTTTTTGGGATTGGTGGTACAAAATAGCATGTCTTTTTAACAAAACTTCATCAGGACTTAAGGGAACTGCCATGTCTATTTCATGGATATCCCATTCGTGCCAAGCACCTCTGTACAACCATAACCAACAATCATTCATGTAAGGTTCAGGTTTGAGTTGTTTCAAGGCAGCAAATATTGCATTCAAGCAAACTTCATGAGTACCATGTGGATCTGCTAAATCTCCTGCTGCAAAAACCTGATGCGGTTTTATTTTTGCAATAATGGCTGCAACTATGGCAACATCTTCAGGGCCCAATGGGTTTTTCTTTACTCGGCCGGTTTCATAAAAAGGAAGGTCTAAAAAGTGCGTGTTTTCATCTTTTAACCCAATGTATCTTGTTGCAGCATACGATTCACGACGTCTGATTAAGCCTTTTAATTTTCGAACTTCAAGAGAATCAATTTGATTTTCGGTTTTGTTATTAATGAAATTGATTACCGCAGGAAAATCAATATTACAATCGGTTTCTCCAATAAAATCATTGCAAACTTCAGCAAATTTCAATGCTTCATCATCTGTAACAGCAATATTTCCAGAAGTTTGATACACTACATGAACATCATGACCTTGTTTTATCAATTTAGAAAAAGTTCCTCCCATAGAAATCACGTCATCATCCGGATGAGGGCTAAAAAGAATGATTCTTTTTTTGGCAGGATTGGCTCTTTCGGGTCTGTGGGAATCATCCGTATTGGGTTTTCCTCCCGGCCATCCTGTTATGGTATGCTGCAATACATTGAACATATTAATATTCAAATCATATGCAGAACCTTCTTGTGCCAAAAGATCCGACATTCCGTTATTGTTGTAATCCCTATCGGTCAGTTTTAATATCGATTGTTTTGTTTCTTGGCAAAGCCAAACAATGGCTTTGTTTTTTAATTCTGTTGTCCAAATGCATTCTCCTACCAACCACGGTGTTTCAAATCGAGTTAATTCGGAAGCTGCCGATTGGTCTAAAACGAAAGTGGTGTTGGTATGATTTTGCAAAAATGTAGCAGGAACCTCAGAACTTATTTCTCCCTGAATGGTTCTCTTTATGATGGATGCTTTATTTTGGCCCCAAGCCATTAATACAATTCTTTTGGATCTCAAAATAGTAGAAACTCCCATCGTAATGGCTCTTTTAGGAACGTTATCAATACCATTAAAATCTGACGATGCATCTATTCTAGTGATATGATCCAAAGTAATGATTCGGGTTCCTGAATTGATGTGGGATCCCGGTTCATTGAACCCTACGTGTCCCGTACGTCCGATTCCTAATAATTGAAAATCAAGTCCTCCGGCATTTTTAATTTTCATTTCGTAATCAACACAATATTGATTCAGTTCATCAATCGCTATCGTTCCGTCGGGAACATTTATATTTTCCGGTTTAATATCGATATGATTAAAAAGATGCTGATGCATGAAATAATGATAGCTTTGGTTGTTTTCTTTAGTCATTGGATAGTATTCATCCAAATTGAAAGTCACTACATTACTAAAGCTTAAGCCTTCTTCTTTATACATTCGTACCAATTCTTCATAGACTTTTATAGGAGAAGAACCGGTAGCTAAACCAAGTACACAAGATTTATTTTCGGCTTGTTTGGATCTAATTAATGCCGCTATTTCTTGTGCTACAATTACAGAGGCTTCTGTTGAGTTTTTGAAAATTTCGTTATGAATTTTTTCAAATCTCGTTTCTTCAAATTTACCGGCACTTTTATAGCTGATGTCAGGTTTAATTTCTAAAACACTTTTCATTTTATTTTCTATTTGAGTTAATTACTTACGTTTTTATTATTTATTTTTTAAAGACATACTGATATATAATCCGCTTATCACAAAGGCAACACCCAAAAAAGTATATAAACTAATGGGTTCATTCATCATGAAATGAGCAATTATAAAACCAAATATTGGACATAAAAAAAGCCAATAGGAAGCTTTGATTGGATTGTTTTTCAACAGGTGTAACCAAAATTGAACTGCTCCTATAGATACCGTAATTGCTAACCAAGAGACGGAAGCCCAAAATTTAGCATCAAAAATATTTTGATTGGGTTGGTAGGTTGCCACTAAAACAGGCAACAGAAAAATACCGCCAATAATCGTCTGCCAGCCATTAATAGTTAAAATATGCAACCCGTTCCAATTGGAACGAGAATAGTAAATGGTTCCTAAAGAATAAGCAATCATGCTTGCCAATAAAATAAGTATTCCGTTTAGGGTTGCAAAGCTATTTTGCAAAAGGGGATAGGCTGCTAAAATTACGCCGACAAAACAAAGTATCAAACTAAGAATATTTTGGAACCTGATTTTGTGGGATAACCAAACTGCTGACATCAATGCAATAAAAACTGGATTAGTGGCTACAGCCAAACTTCCCAAACCCGCCGATACTTGTTGCATGGCGATTACATACAAACCAAGGTAAAATGAAATATTCAACACTCCATAAATACTAATCTGTATCCATTCTTTTTTTGAAGGCATTCGATTACGCATCACTAGGTGCGTTACAAACAACATGATTGTCCCGGCAATTAGAAATCTAAAAATAGAAATCACAAAGGGTTGAGCAGAATCTAGCCCTATTTTAGTGGCAGTTGATGCTGATGCCCATAAAAAAGCAAACACTATTCCAATAAAAATGAGTTTCCATTCTTTGGATTTAGTTTTACCTGAAATTGCTATAGTTTTAGTTGCAGTATTCAAAATATAGTGTTTAAATCGGATTATAGTTTACGGTTTCTATTCTTGACAGATTATCATTGAAAGTGACAAAACTTGCAGGAAATCCGGGTTTTATTTTACCCAATTGATGTTCCATTTTAATAGCGGCTGCTACTCGGCAAGTCGCCATTTTAATTGCTTCATCAGCTGATACGTTCAAATGATTGAATGCATTCTGAACCGCTTCTTTCATCGAAATACTGGCCCCGGCTAGATTACCTTCATCATTTCTGTAAAAGCCATTATCGAGATGGGCATCAAAATTTTCCCATTTAAAACTGGAAACTTTACGTCCTAAAAAAGCAGCATCACTGATTAAAAAGAATTTGTCTTTCTTTAGTTTATAGGCTAATCTAGCAGCGGCATAATCACAATGCGCACCATCTAAAATAACAGGAGCATAAACAGATTCATTTTCGAATGTTGCACCAACTAAACCGGGTTCCCGATGCCCAAATTGAGTCATCGCATTAAACAAATGGGTAACCAATTTAATCCCTTTAGAAAAGTAATATTGTGCTTCTTTGTAGGTCATGGTAGAATGTCCCGCCGAAATGACGATGTCGCTTTCTAATAGCATATCCAATTGCTCGTCTGTAAAACATTCCGGTGCAATTGTGATTACTTTTATCACATCTTTACCGTAACGGATAATCTCTTCCAATTCGGCATTAGTAGGTTTACGAACCTGATTAATACTATGTGCACCACGTTTTAAAGGATTCAGAAAAGGACCTTCCAGATGCATTCCCAGTACTCCGTTATTGTATTTAGCTTTATAAACGCGAATGGCTTCAATTCCTTCAAGAATGGTTTCTTTGGAAGACGATATCAAGCATGGAAGTACATGAGTGGTGCCATATTTCAAACTGGTTTCATAAATATCTTGAATGGTTTCTTCTGTTGGAGTTTGGCTAAAATAAAGTTGCTCTCCACCATTTATTTGGATGTCTATAAAACCAGCAGCAATGTGTTTTCCTTTCAAATCAATGAGAGGAATAGTACTGGGAATTTCTTTTTGAACAGAAATAATTATTCCATTTTCTATAATAATGACATCATTATTTATTTCTTCGCCAGTATGTACAATTCCGTTAATAATGGCTTGTTTCATTTTTTATAATTTAAATGTGTTACATCTAGTTTACTGCTGGCAATATTCCTATTGTCTTCTAAATACTCATTAAGTAATTGCAAACAATACCATTCCTGTCTTGGCAAATGAAACGGTCCTTTGAACATATTTCCTTTTGCCGTTTGGGCAACGGTTCCGTCTTTATGTAAATATCCAAACCATTCTCCATTTGCTGCATCATGGAATTTGCTGTATGCATAATCATGTACCATTTTGTGCCAAGTTGCATATTTTTCATCGCCTGTCATAGTGTAGGCCAGCAGTGTTGCAATAATCACTTCGTTATGAGGCCACCAGAACTTCATATCCTGCCAGTATTCCTGAACTGGTTTGTCATATACATCACGGTAATATAGAATACCACCATGTTCTTTATCCCATCCGCGTTCCCACATATAATCGAGCATTTTGCAGCCCAATTCAATTAAATGCGGATCATTGTTGCGATATTTTGCTTCATGTAAAATAAACCAAGCTCCTTCAATGGCGTGACCGGGATTCAACGTGCGCCCATCAATATGATCGATAATGGAACCATCTGGCGCTACTTGTTCCATCACACATTTAATATCATCTTTTACAAAATCGGTTTCAATTTCAGTAATCCATGTATCAATCCATTCATCACAACGCGGGTCACCAATATTTTCCCGTAACTGTTGTGCCGTGTTTATCATAATCATAGGAGTTCCAATTCCTTTTGACGGTCTGGTAGCGGTGAATTTAGGTTCTAATAAACTAGATGAAGTTGAATATTCGATGCATTTTCCGAATAAAAAACGCGCTTTTTCGGCAGCTGCCTCATCATCGCTTGCTTTTGCGTAAGCTGACATCGCAATAACCGCAAAAGTCTCCGAAAAATAATAACGGCGTTTGCGTATGGGTTGTCCGTCACGTGCTACGTGAAAAAACATTCGTCCATCAGTATCAAAGCAATGGTTGTTTAAAAAATCGATACCTGTTTTAGAACCTTCTAACCATTCTTGTTTTGGTTCGACTGTATTGTAAAGTGTAGCCAATAACCATGCGGCACGCCCTTGTATCCATACTGCTTTGTCATCATCAATCAAACTTCCATCTTGATCACGCATTAATAAATAACCTCCAAACTCGGTATCGATTGAACGTGGAAACCAAAAGGGCACAGTATCATTTAATAATTGATTCTGATAAAAATCTTTTAAGCTGAGAAGATCTGTTTTTGAATAGCTCATTTTTTAATATATGTTTTGTAACTAGTATTTTTTATGTTGTACTAGATGTTATTTTTTTGTCTCGTTTAGTCAGTAAATAAAGGATTTGACTTTTTTTAGTTTTCAGTAGCAGGATTTAATTCTAGTTTGAAAGTTGAACATGGAAGTCCTGCTTCATTCACTAAATTGGCTGTAGTAAACGGTTTCCATGCATATAAAACGGTTTTTATTTTTTCTCCTTTTGGGACCGTAATTAATACTTGATTTTTCACGATAGTTGCATTGCTTTGAGTTTGGATTCCCTTGTCATTTACCAATTCAAAACCAATTAATTCTTTTTTGTCCGAAGTAGTTAATTGTTTTGCAAATGCAAATGAAACTAGAATGTTGTCGCCTTTTTGTATGGCTTTCAAAGCGGAAGGACCATTCACAATTACAGCTTTTCCATAGGTGTACCGCAAGGCCAAAAGCGCCAAACGATCTGCCACTTCTTTTTTCTTAATTGGATGTACATTGAGAGCATCTCCATAATCCATGCTAATTGCCATTCCGCTGTTTGGTATTTTATCTTGCAATCTATTTTGCATATCTCTGAATGCTGGCCAAGTTGGTCGCTCAATACTTGATAATTGAACATAATAGAAGGGTAGGTTAGTCCCCCAGGCTTTGCGCCAACTTTCTACTAATGTAGGCATGAGATGTTCATACAATTCAACATTATGTGCATTGCTTTCGCCTTGGTACCAAATCACACCTTTTATCGGGAATTTTGTAAAGGCTTCCACTCCAGCTTCAAAATTGTAACAAGGATCATACGGATGACGTTGTTTTACATTTGTTGCATTTTTCAAATTTACATTGGCACGTTCTCTGACCCATGGCATGATGAAATCCGATTTACGCCAGTTGGTTAATACATCAACTACTTTATCGTCGTGTTCCAATGTGTATCTGTCAATCCATGATTCTATCGGTGATCCGCCAACGGCAACTTGAATTAAACCCACAGGTACATTTTCTTCGTGGGCGATGTTTTTACCAAAGTAATAGGCAATGGCAGAGAAATCTTTGGCACTTATCGAATCGCATTCTGACCAACTTCCGGAAAAGAATTGCAGCTGATTGGTTTTAACTAATGTTATAGAATCCCAAGCCGTTTCATCAGTATCACGGATCGCTTTGGCATTGAATAACCGAATAGTAGTATTTGCGATTGCTTTTTTTACTTCTGCCGAACCATTTTCTGAGTTTTGAAGTTGAAATGCCATATTTGACTGTCCGGAACAAAACCAAACATCTCCAACCAGAATGTTCTTTAAAACAATTTTTGTTTCCTTAGATTGAATAGTCATTTCGTAAGGTCCACCTTGTGTCATAGCGGGAAAAGTAATTTTCCATTTTCCATATTCGTCGGCAATGACGTTCTTTTTTTGTTGTTTAAAAGTCACTTCTATTGTATCACCTCCATTAGCGGTACCGTAAACGGGAACGGGTTTATTGCGTTGCAAAACCATATTGTCAGTGAAAACAGCAGCTAATTTTAATCCACCAAAATCTTGAGTGATGTTTTCATAAACGGTTTTGGCCAGAATAGTCGCTCCTTCTTTCGTTGGATGTAAAGCATCAGGAAAAAGATCGGGACGATGGTATAACTTTTCATGTAAATCAATTAAACCCACTTGATTTGCTTTTGCAATGTTGGGTATATGAGATTGAATTTGCCAAAACCAATCTCTGGTTCCCGATTTAAAACGGGGATGCTCATTAAATATGGGAGTTAATCTACAGATGTAAATTTTAACTGCCGGATTTTGTTTTTTTAAGATGTCTATTAACCAAGTGTAATCTGCATCAAATTCCGTATTGTAATTCGGCCAATTTCTAGGATCGGTATCATTTAAACCCAAATGAATAATGGCTATATCAGGTCTGTATGCAATAGCATCGGCACATTCCTTTGTATTAAAATAGGGTGTGCTTCCTTTTTTCAAGAGTGTTGCTCCGCTATGTCCGAAATTCTTCACCTCATATTGTCCGCCCAGCAGGATTTGAAGTTGCGAAGGATAGGATTCATTTGCAGCATCAGATAAGAGATAACCCGCAGTAACGGAATCTCCAATGCAAGCTACTTTGAGTATTGCTTTTTGTGCAACTGACTCAAAATGAAATAAGATTGAAATCAAAAAGACTATTAAAAATAGATTCCTTTTCATCGTATTTATGTTTTTATTTTTCCAGAAATCATTAAAAATAGGCATAGATTATCCCCAAGGCGGAACATAAGCTCCGCCTTAACAGATAAAAACCAAACCCAACTTAAAACAAATTTTTGAACTTAGTAAACAATACTATTGTATTTTAGGCATCGACAAAATCATTCACTTTTGGACGCAGAAAACTGATTTGGACTACTAATGCAATTATAACAACCCCCGCCATCAAAGCAAAACCGGATCCTAAAGTTCCGCTATCCGAGGATTTGCCCAAAAGGGAAGTTACTAATGCACCACAACCAACTCCAGTCATATTTAGGACACCATAGGCCGTCGCCCGGTGTTTTGAAGAAACAAATTGACATATAATTGGCATGTTATTAGCATCAAACATTCCGTAACCGATACCGAAACAAAGTGCTGCACCTACAACATTGAATAATGAATGTCCAAAACCGATTAACAACAAAGCAGGAATCGTTAAACTCAGGCCAATCGCGCTGGTATAAACCCTGCCTTTTATATTTTTTTGTACCCATTTATCAGATAGAATACCACCAAAGATTACGCCCAATAAGGATGAAAAAGAGATGGCGATGGTTGCTAGCGGACCTGCTTCTTCCATAGGGATTCCTAAGTTTTCTGAAAATAGGGTAGGCAACCAGTTTTTAGTAGCCCAACCCGGTAAACTTATTATGGCAAAATAAAATAAGATAACCCAAAAAGAGATGTTTGTGAATAACAAAGCCATGCCTTTGAAGAGCGAACTTTTTTCCTTTATTGGCATCAAATCGGAATCAATAGTTTTTACTTCGGCAACTTTTTTCTCTCTTAAAAAGAAAACCAAAACGAAAGCATAAAAAACACCAACTATTCCAAAATAATGAAAAGTAGTATGCCAAGAATAGGCAGCGGCAATAGTAGCTCCAAAACCCCCTAATGCGGAACCCACATAAAGTCCTGTCATATGAATACCAATCGCAAGTGATCTTGTTTTTTGCTGATGGTAATCGGCAATTAGTGATAAACCGGCAGGAATATATAAAGCTTCACTTACTCCCATCAGGGCTCTTAACCAATACACCTGATTGTAAGTTGTTGCATATCCCATAGCATATGTTACTGCTGACCAAACAAATAAACTCCCTACAATAAGCCATTTTCTGTTTAATTTGTCCGCTATAATTCCGGAGATAGGGCTCATCAAAGCATAAATCCAAAGAAAAATAGCCATCAAACGTCCAAAGTTCTCACCGGATACTAATTCAGGAATGTCTGTTTCCATTGAAGGACGCATTGTTGCCAGCATTTGTCTGTCCATATAGTTTAGCAAGGCTACAAGCCATAACAAGCCTACTACTACCCAAGGATAATACTTTGTATTTTTCATATTTTGATATGCTTTAAATTTCATTTATGATTTTACCTTCATTTTCCGACATGAAAAAATGGGTTAAATCTATTTTGAGTGTAATTACTTTATAGTTCCTAACATGACATCAGGGGTACGAATACCTGGTTTTATTTCCCCATTAGACAAAACAATTTTATCATTCCATAGCGTAGCAGTAGTCGTTACATAAGCAAGAAAGGGCAGTTCGCCAATCTTGGACCAGGAATTAGTCAGAGTATCGTATAATAAAATACCTTTATAAAAACCATCATGATTCGTGTTCAATAGATTTTTCTCTACAGCTAATTTAGCCTTTTCCTCAGGAGAATTGGTTTGTGTAATTTGGGATAAATACGTTTCAATTTTATGAAAAACGATACCATTATCACCACCAACGATTAAAATGGAATGATTCCCCACAGCCATACCTGCACCCGCTGAAAAGTTGGTTGTGTTTTTACCATCGGATATATTTGGACGACTTTTCCAGATTTGTTTTTTTATGTTAAAAGCAAAAGTAGTATTGTGCAAATCACTTATTCCTGAAGCAGTTTTTGTTCTTCCACCAATCACATAAATATTGGTTCCATCCTTATCTTTTTGAACCACCGCAACCGAATTTGCCAAAGCGATGGGTAATTTTGGTAATGTTTTCCACTCTGGATGAGAACTGTTTAAATCAAGACTTAAAAATAAATCAGAAGATTTAGTGGCTTCATCACCGCCAATGGCATAAACTACGTTACCAATATGAGTTAGAGCAATATTTGTAATAGCTACCGGAAAATTGGGTAGCGGTTTTGTTTCCACCTCATTTTTGGATGCATTCCATTTTAAGATAAACGCTTTATTTGAAAGTCCATTTTCATTTTCACCACCTACATAAACCACTCCTAAATCAGTTGAAGTAGAACCGCAATAGGCTATAGGTTCTGGCAATGTGCTTTGTACTTTTTTATTCCAGCTATAAGTATCGTTGCATTGCTGCAATACATGAATTTCTTTTGAATACTGTTTTTTCCCACCTTCCCAAGGCATTTTATCTTGGAAATTGGCACCTCCGGTAACTATTAATACATCGTTACTGATACCATTAATAGCACCTGCAAAACCTAATGATATACTTCCATCAGTATTTTGTAGTTGCGCGGCCATTTTCCATTCGACATGGTTTACAGCTTTTTTTTGAGAAAGGGCATCAGTTGTTTGCATAATAAGTAAGGAAAGAATTAGAGGAAAAATATATTTGTTCATTGTGTTGTTATGAAATAAAACGAACGAGCTATTTTGATTTGAAATTTTCAAAATTTAGACTTTCTACATCTTTTTTAAATAATCCAAATTGGTCAGCACTCATGTTTTTTACAGGTAATCTAAATTCACCTAAATCCAATCCTACGACTTTCATATAGGCTTTCCCTACTGAAATTCCGCCGTATTTACCCAATAAACGAATCATGTTGATCGATTTTTGCTGTAAAGCACGTGCCTTAACTAAATCATTAGCATTGAATGCGGCTATCAAATCATAATACAATGGAGCCGCGTAATTGAATGTACTTCCTACAGCACCTTTCGCTCCTAATACTAATGCTGATAACATATTCTCGTCGCGTCCCCAAAGCATATCGAATTTCCCATTTTCATAACTCATACAACTTTGGAAATCCATGAAATCTTCATGTGTATATTTCACTCCTGCAAAATTAGGAAGCTTTCCGTCTAAGGCTTGCACTAAATCAAACATTGGCAAGTTCACGCCTGTCAATACTGGAATATGGTAGTAATAAAAAGGCATATTAGGAACACTTTTACCCACTTCAATACAAGATTGAGCTAACATATCAACATTGGCTGGCTTGAAATAAAACGGAGCAGTCATAGAAACAGCATACAATCCTATTTCATACGCATGTTTTGCTAAGTCAATGCAATCGGTAAGGCAAGTTCCACCTAAGAATACCATTACTTTAAAATCAGCATCGTGATTGGAACAATCTGCCCAAGCTTGAGCAACCGCTTTTTTCTCTTCTAATGTTATAGAAACACCTTCTCCAGTAGAGCCGTTAATAAAAGCACCAGTTATTCCGTTTTGTTTTAGAAAAGTATAGTAAGCCGGAATTAGGCTAACATCTAATTTTCCATTGCTATTAAAGGGGGTAAATGGAGCTGAGATAAGCCCTTGTAAATGTTCAATTTTCATGAGGTATTTTTTTAAATTATCTTTTATTTGTGTTGTTTAAATAGACCGGGAACTTAAATATTCCCGGCTTATTATTTTAAACGATACTTCTTAAATCCAGTTTTTTACTATGGATTCTGAGTGATTTTAGGATTAAAGTTAATGGTATTTTGAGATATTGGAAACAATATCTTTTTACCGGCCATAGAAGGCACAAGACTCGTTTTGTTGAAACGAACTAGATCCCACCATGCTTTTCCTTCAAAAGCTAATTCTTTCAAACGTTCATTCAAAATAGCATCGTCATTAGCTGGTTGAGAGCTATTTGTAAATGAGGAAGAAGCATCAGCTCTTTGCATTACCAAATTCATTTCTGAAGATGGATCTTGGCCTAAAGCATTTTTAATTTCTGCTTTCATTAACAAGATGTCAGCCCAACGGTAAATAATGATATCGCTTACAAATCTTCTTGTAGCACCATCAACTGTTCCATTGTATTTCACTAAACCTGTTACTACCGGAGTCGCGCCATTGTATAAAGTTAAATAAGTAGCTGTTTTTCGGGTATCAGTATTGCTAAAGTTGAAATGTGTAATATCTGGTTGTACTCTTGAAATACCTGCATTCCCTGTACCAACTCCCAAAGTTCCAAAAGTTGCTGTTGCTGTCGCTGCTGTTAGCGGTGCAAAATCACTTGGTCCAACAAACATGAAAGAATTCCAATTATCAGATAAAGCAGACGGTACATCCGCCAAAGAATAACGAACCGCAAAAAGCACTTCAGTATTTCCTTTATTGGCGTAAGCAAATACGTCTTTGAAATTTGGCAATAAAGACGGCGCTGTAGGAATAGCGTTAATTGCAGCCAAAGCTGTATTTAAATCAGTACTTCCACCACCTAACTGTTTTGCTGTCCACAAATTCACATCTGCTTTTAAAGCATAAGTTGATGACAAGGATAATTGCGTTTTATTGTTTGTTGCATCTGGATAATTAGCTATAGCTGATTCAATATCAGACTTAATGAATGCAAAAGTTTCTTCAATCGTATTACGCGGAATAATATATTCGGATTGATTGGTGTTTTCCGTTGGTGTTGTTACTATTGGTACACCACCCCAAGAACGAGCCATGATAAAATAAGCCAAAGCACGCATAGAATACGCTTGCGCGATATATCTCTTTTGTTCATTCAAAGTTGTTGGACTAAATTGAATAGTCGGAACATATTTCAAAACCAAATTTGCCTGATGAATTACGGTATACAAACCAGCCCAATCCACATCAATATTCTGTGCAGTCAGGTTGTTATTATAATAATTAGCCAAGCTTAGCGGAGATTGAACTCCATTTGTAATTTCTGCACTTCTTGCTCCTCCCAATAAATAGTAATTTTGTTGGGTTTGGGTTCTAAAATTGAAGTACATACCATTTACACCTGCTTTTGCATCGTCTTCTGTTTTCCAAAAACTGGCAGAAGTAATTACGCTTTCAGATTTAAGGTTTAAGTCATCCTGACACGAGTTCAATAATGAAAAACCGGTAAAAAGTATAGAATATAAAAGAATTTTCTTTTTCATGATATTTAATATTAAAATTTACAAACCAATGTTTAAACCAAGGATAAAGTTTTTTGGAACAGGATAAGTACCTGTAGATCCAGCTGAATTTAATCCTAAACTGGAACCACCATCAATCCCTTGAACTTCTGGGCTTAAACCACTGTATTTAGTGAAATAGTATAAGTTACTTCCTGTTACATACACACGTACTGATGCCAATCTAGCTTTCTCAACTATCGATTTTGGAACGGTATAACTAAATGTAACTTCTCTTATACATAAGTAATCTCCACTTTCGTAGTAGCGACTATTTCCTTGGAACATATTGGTATTATAAGCTGCACCACTTGCTTCAGAACGGAATAAGTTATTTTGGTTCGTTTGATCAGCCCAACGGTAACGTGGTACATCCGTAATGTCACCTTCTTTTTGCCAAGACTGTAAACTTTCGGCTAACAATCCGTAATTTCCTTGAAATTGACCTACAAAACGCGCTCTGGCTTCATTGTAAATAGTAGCTCCTAAAGAGTAATCTGTTCTTACGGTTAATGAGAATCCTTTATAGTCCGCATTAAAATTGAAACCACCCACAAATTTAGGGAACATATTACCCATAAAAGTTCTGTCTTTGCTATCAATAATGCCATTTGCATCTGTATCTTCAAATACTGCATCTCCAGCAAATTTCTTACCAGTTGGATTACCACCGGCTGCAGCTGTTTTAGTTACATAAGTATCATGTGTAGTTGCGTTATAAGCATCTGCTTGTGCTTGTGTAGAAAGGATATATAATTGTTTGTGAGCATAAAAATCACCAATTTTTTGACCTTCCTGTAAACCACCTACATATTTGTAAGAACCGCTTGCTTTATCCCAAATTTCAGTTCCACCAATTCTATTGTTAGCATTTCCATTGAAAGGAAGTTTCTCAATTACGTTAGTATTGTGTGAAACATTAGCACCCACATTAATTTTTAAATCATTTTGATTGTACACATTGGCATTCAATTCTAATTCAAAACCTTTGCTTCTTAATCCTCCTAAGTTTGTTAGAACAGTAGAGAAACCACTATTGGAAGGAAGCGTTAAATTCGTTAATAAATCAGAAGTTAATTTGTTATAAAAGTCTCCAATTACTCTAATTTTATCATGATTAAAACCTAAATCAAAACCTCCATTTATAGTTTGTGATTGTTCCCATTTCAAACCTGGGTTTGCAATTTGTGAATTTACAATTGCAGATTGACCGTTGTAACTATTAGCAAATCCGTTTGTTGTACCTGAATATAATCCACCTGATTGGAAATCGCCTAAAGTACCTAAGTTACCGTTTACCCCATAACTTCCACGTAGTTTGAAAGAGGAAACAACTTCTGGCATTACTTTCCAAAACTTCTCTTCATGTGCATTCCAACCTACAGATAATCCTGGAAAAAAACCATATTTATTATCCGGACCTAAACTGGAAGAGCCATCATAACGGAAAGAAGCTGTTGCAAAATACCTGCTTTTGTAATCGTAATTCACACGACCAAAAACACTGTTCAACACTAATCTGGTATTGTTGCTGTATACAGAAACCGGTATTGGCGATGAATCCAACGTTTGAGCAAGATCAGAAGGACTTCCTTTCCCGGAAGCATTGAATGCTTTTATGGTTCTGTCGAATTTAGACGCTCCTAATTTTGCTTGAAAATCACCTACATTATCCAAAGATTTAGCATAAGTAAAAACCCCTTCGTATTGTAACTGAGCGATTTGATTGCTTAATCTGGTAGCAGTACGCGTATTATCAACTAAACCATTGCTACCACTTAAAAATGCCTGTTGAAAAGTATTATCATTTTCACTTTCGTTATAAAGTGACAATGAAGGTGTAAAAGTTAAGTCTTTAGTAAGTTTTAAATCACCATCAACACCCATCTGCAATTTATTGTTTTCATTAATTCCTTTTACTTTGCCCATTTGGTATAATGGATTTCCGTTGATGTTATTTTGGCCTGGAGCCAAAGTACCATCTTCTAAATATAATTTTGTAGTAGGGGAGTTTCCTAAATATCTGTTGAAAACAACACTATTGGCTACTACTTGATTGTTACTTGATTTTGAGTATAATACTCTACCATTTATAGTAAAGTTATCCGCTAATTTCAAAGAAGCATTTAATTTACTTGTAAAACGTTGGTATCCAGTAAATATAGTAACACCATCTCCTTTTAGATACCCTAAGCTTAAATCGAAAGTACCGGCATCACCACCACCGCTAAAACCTAAAGTATGATTTTGTGTGATTGCATTTTGAAATAAAATGTCATTCCAATTCGTGCTTTTATACATAATAGTATTGTTAGCATTTAGAGGATCTGCTATTTCTTGCCAACCTTTAGCTTGTAAACCTTGAATAGTGGGTGCGTCCAAATTTGATTTCAATAAGGTAGCAAAAGGCGTGTTATTCAATAAATTATTTCCAGTACCGGCAGGAGTAGCTCCTGTTAATTGTCCTAATCTTGCAATACCGGTTGTTGTTGAAAGTCCGGCGATTTCGGCAGCATTATACAAACCTAAACGTTGCAGTCTAATGTAGTCTCCTCCGTCTAAGAAATCATATTTCTTGCCTACTCGGCTATTTTGAGTAGATACATTATAAGTGATTTTAGTTTTACCTGCTTTACCGGTTGATGTTGTAATAATAATTACACCATTAGAAGCACGGGCTCCATAGATTGATGTTGCAGCGGCATCTTTTAACACCTGTAATGAAGCAATGTCAGCAGAGTTAATATCATCAATTTGGGTACGAATAACTCCGTCAACAATATACATAGGAGTTGCACCTGCTGGATTATCAATAGAAGTACCTCCACGTACTAAAATATTAGATGCTTTACCAGGTTGTCCTGATGCGGTACGTACCACTAAACCAGTTACGTTTCCTTGTAATGCTTGAGTTACGTTTGAGTAAGGAACATTTTCTAACACTTTTTTGTCTAATTTAGAAACTGAAGTACTTAAGGTTCTTCTATTTTGCGAACCATAACCTACTACAATAACTTCATTCATTTGTTGTCCCACCTCTTTTAAAACTATAGTAAGTGGTGCATTTCCAATCGTTACTTCTTGCTCTTGAAGACCTATGTAAGAAACAACTAATGTTGTAATATTGTCTGGTACTTCAAATGTAAAATTTCCGTCAAAATCGGTCTGTGTTGAAATAGTAGTGCCTTTGGCAATAATATTTACTCCAGGTAAAGATTCTCCTTTTTCATTGGTTACCTTTCCTGTAATTTTCTTTTGGATTAGGCCTAATTTGATTGTTTCTTTTGCAACGGTAACATTTTTTTCTAAAAAAAGAACCGTCGGTGTCGATACTGAAGCTGATGCTTGTACGGTAAAAGCTACTAGAAATAAGGATGTTAATTTCATAGCTTTCCCGAAGTTAGGGGTCAGCCAATAATTTTTCGGCTTGCTTTTTGGTAATAAATACATACTTTTGTAATGGTTAGGTTAATAATAATTCTTCCTTCTTGGTTTATTTATTTGTTTTCCAACCACAGTTCTTTTATGAAGAACCAGCCAGCAATGTTTCCAGCATGTGCTGGCTTTTTTTATGGATAACAAATGAATATTTTGTAAAAAAGGGCATTCCCAATTTTGTTATTTTTTTATGTTAGCAATCTTAAAATCGTTCTTTGTATTTTAAGAATATGAACTTTTACTTTAGTTTTTATAGGCAATCTTAACTAGTAGAAAAAATCATTTCAATAGAAAATAGCACAGTGAAAATTCGTGAGCGATCAGTAATCTTAAATGATAAATCTCTTTTTTGTAACAGTAATTTTGTACAGAGTTTTGTTTTGAACTAAAGCTTTTTCTTGATTTCTTGTAAACGAGAAAGTAGAAAATTAGCGTAAAAAAACAATTTTAAAATAGAATTATTTCCGCGTTATTTATTATCACGGTGTAAATATATAAATAAATTTAATAAATGCAATACAATTATTAAATTATTTTAATAACTAAAATTTAGAAGTAATTTTAGTTATTTATGAATGGGGATAACATCTTTTCTTTTATTACACAACAAGCTCCAATAACGCCAGCGCGACGACCTAAAGTCGATTTTTTAAGTTTCATATCCCGGTTGACTAAACCTAAAGAGTATTTTTTTAATGCGGATTGAATAGGCAAAAGAGTATAATCACCTAATTGTGCAAAATCACCACCAATTACCAATAAATCAGGATTAAAGATATTGAGTAGAATAGACAAATAGCGTCCCATTTTCTCGCTCTGTTTTGTCACTAAATCGACACACAATGTATCTTCTAAATTAAAAGCTCCAGAAATAATAGCATGGTGTTGTAAAGCAGGTGAACTTTCATCAAGAACTACTTTTGATTGTTTTCCTTCTTTTAGAGCTGCCTTGAATTGGTTTACTAAGGACCAGCCTGAAATTTCAGTTTCCAGACATCCAAGTTTACCACACTGACACATAATTCCGTTATCAAAGATAGTACTGTGGCCAAATTCTCCGGAGTAGCCAGATTTTCCATAATATAGTTTACCGTCAGTAATCATTCCTATAGCCACACCCCAACTGTAATTAAGAAATATTATATTCTGTTCGTCATCAACCACTCCTTCAGAATATTCGCCAAAAGTCATGGCTCTGGTATCATTTTCCAAATGAACTGGCATGTCCAATTGTTCTGAAATAATTTCTGTTAAAGGTCTGTTTTCGCTAAAGAAATAATTGTAACTAAATCCTTCCATCGAATTAATACGACCTGAAAAGTTGATGCAAACACCCACAATCATCTTTTTTTCGACAGAGCTGTCTTCTATAAATGAATTGATAAGATTACAAAATTCCAAAAGTGATTCTTGTGTGTTTTCTAAAATAAAGGAAGTTCCTAATTCAATACTGACAAATTCGTTTTTAATGTTTTGTAAGCCAATAGACATATTAGCAATACTGACTTCGACACCTAAAAAGTAAGCACAAGTTGGATTGATACTATACAGTGAAGGTCGTCTTCCTCCACTATTGGTGATTTTCCCCAGATCTACCACATAGCCTTCCGGTAATAATTCGTTAACGGCTTTGGTTACCGTTGGGACACTAGATTGTAGTTCAGAACTTAATTCTGCTATTGTAGCATTACCGGCAGACAATAATCGTTTTACGATTGCTTGTCTTAGCATATGCCACTTTTGCCCAGAAAGGCTTTTGTCTTTACTATTGTCTAATAAATCTTTTAAACTCATTATTGTTGCTTTAAAAAAAAATCAATGGGATTCATTTACAAACTTACTATAATTTCTTTTACACAATGACTTAAATCCTATTTCAGTATTAAATAGGTAATCTGTTTAGAATAATTAGTATCTAAGAAGTTGGGTTTAATTTTGATTTCCATAGAGTAAAAATGGAATTAGTAAAAACTAAAAACCCTGTAAATTATATAATTTACAGGGTTTTATTTTTAATTGAAAATAAATTATGAAATCAATTGGATTGAAATTAAACACCTTTTTTTTAAGATGATTTTACTCTTTATAACTATTGTATTCTTCATCAGTTACTCTTTCTAGCCAGTCTACAGCTCCTTTTGGAGTACTGGCGGTAATGGCTATATGAGTCAAAGGACTATCAACTGAAGCACCATGCCAATGTTTTACATCAGCCGGAATTTTTACAACATCACCCCTTTGAATCAATTGAATTGGCTTGTCTTTTTCCTGATAGTAGCCAGTTCCATCGGTTACAATTAGGATTTGGCCTCCCGGATGAGTATGCCAGTTGTTTCTGGCTCCCGCTTCAAAAGTTACATTGCCAATTACACTATTAAACTCACTTTCATTCACTAATAAATTTAGCCAAGCATTTCCAGTAAAATAATCAGGATTTGCTTTATCGCCTTGTGAGAAAATGGTATTCTGTTCGTTTTTAGCTGTTGTGTTCATATTTTTTTAGCTTTTAAGCGATGCCATATCGATTACAAAACGGTACCGAACATCACTTTTTAGCATTCTTTCATAAGCTTCATTGATATCTTGTATTTTAATTACTTCAATTTCGGATACAATATTATGTTCACCACAAAAATCTAACATTTCCTGCGTTTCGGCAATTCCACCAATTAATGAACCAGCAACTGATTTCCTTCCCATTATCATCGGAACAGTATTTAAAATTGGTTCTAAACCACCCAAATATCCTACTAAAACTAAAGTTCCGTTAGTATTCAAAGTCCCTACATAAGGATTTACATCATGAACATAAGGAACGGTATCAATAATTAAATCAAATTTTCCGTTTACAGCATTCATGTGATTTTCATCTGTTGAAATTACAACAGCATCGGCGCCCAATTCCAACGCATCTTTTTCTTTATCAATTGATCTGGAGAAAAGAGTAACTTCAGCACCTAAACCTTTGGCTAGTTTTATGGCCATGTGTCCTAATCCACCTAAACCTACAACGGCAACTTTACTCCCTTTACCAACTTTCCAGTGGCGAAGTGGTGACCAAGTGGTAATTCCTGCACATAATAAAGGCGCTGTAGCAGCCAAATCAAGATTAGCAGGCACTTTTAAAACGAAGTGTTCATCGACCACAATTTTTTCCGAATAGCCACCAAGAGTCATTCCGCCTAAGTGTTTGTCAGGACTACCATAAGTACCTATCCACCCGGTTGTACAATATTGTTCCAAGTCTTTTTTACAGTTATCGCAAGTTTGGCAAGAATCTACCAAACAACCAACTGCAGCAAAATCACCTACTTTTAGTTTTGTAACATCGCTTCCTACTTGGGTCACTTTTCCCACAATTTCATGACCAGGAACCACGGGATAAGTCGTGAATCCCCAGTCATTTCTGGCAGTGTGTAAATCAGAGTGACAAACACCACAATATAAAATTTCGATTTCAATATCTTTCGTAGTAATGTTTCTGCGCTCGATATTCATTTGTTTTAAAGGGACATCTGCCGCCACTGTACCGTAAGCTTTTACATTTGTTGTTTCCATTCGATTAAATTTTAAAATTGTTATGTTAAATAAATTTTATGCTGCTTAATAATAACACCTTTTTTATTTGGGCGTACCCCTTCGTAAAAACTACGGGTCGTGCTGTGTGTTCCCGCTTTTTTTTGAGAGATAAAAACTCTCAAAAAAAGAGCTCCACTACCATCACTCACGCAAAATAGGGAAGGGGCAATCAGAGTTCAATTTTTTAATTCTTTCAACTAGAATATGAAATCCCAATGACATGAATTAATAATCAAAACCAGGTCAACAGTCTAAATTACACAAACAAAATCCGTAATTTTTAATTCAGCCAAATTTTTATTGAAAGTTTAAGAACTAATTTGCAATAGAGCCATTCTTAGTCAGTTTACTTACTTATCTTTTTAGTTTTTAATAACATAGCGACCCACTAGAAAATGCTTTTTTAAGCAGTACTATTCCAAAATTAATTCGGTCAAAGCTTCTTTGCTGAACCCTTTTAGCTGGTCGTTTTTTCCAGCTTTTATTTTAGCAACCCAATTCGGATCTGATAAAAGTGGTCTTCCCACGGCTACTAGGTCAAAATCGCCTCTGTCTAAACGTCGGGTTAATTCATCCAAGGAAGTAGGTATTGAACTTTCCCCTGCAAAAGCACCAAAGAAATCACTAGAAAGCCCTACAGAACCTACAGTAATAGTTGGTTTACCGGTTATTTTTTTAGCCCATCCTGCAAAGTTAAGATCATTATCTTCAAATTCAGGTTCCCAAAAACGGCGTTGGGAGCAATGTAAAATATCCACACCGGCATCAATCAACGGACTAAGCCAAGCTTCCATTTCTTGAGGTGTTTTTGCCAGTTTAAAATTGTAATCCGATGGTTTGAACTGAGAAATTCTCATAATCACAGCAAAATCTTCGCCTACTTGTTTTCTTATTTCTTTAATTACTTCAACGGCAAAACGAGTACGTTCGGCCAATGTTTTTCCTCCGTAATTATCAGTTCGAAGATTGGTTGCTTCCCAGAAAAACTGATCAATTAAATAATCATGGGCGCCATGTATTTCGATACAGTCAAAACCTAATCTTTTGGCATCAGCGGCAGCTTTTCCAAAAGCTAGAATGGTATTCTCGATATCTGTCGTTGTCATTGTTGTACCATTGCTAAAACCAGGCCTGTTCAATCCTGATGGTCCTTCAAAAGGTACTGGAGGTACCCAACCTGAATGGTGATTATCCATGATACCCATATGCCATATCTGCGGTCCCATTTGTCCACCTGCTGCATGCACGCCTTCAATTACTTGTTTCCATCCTGCCAATGATTGGTCCCCATAAAAATGGGGCACATTAGCATCATTTGATGACGAAGGTCTATTGATAACCGTTCCTTCAGATAATATCAAGCCAACTTCACCTTCAGCTCTTTTTTGATAATAAGCTGCTACTTCATCAGTAGGGATTCCATTTGGAGAAAAAGAGCGCGTCATAGGCGCCATTACAATTCTATTTTTAAGATTTAGCGTCTTCAAGTTGAAGGACGTAAACAAACTATTTGTGTTCATATTGTTTATAAATTAGATTCAATTATTTTGCTAAGTGCTGTAAATGCTTCTTCGTTTCGCTTGTAATAGGTCCATTGGCCAACACGAGTAGATTCTATGAACCCCGCACGTTGTAGTATTGATAAATATTCTGAAACCGTCGATTGGGTAAGTCCTGCTTTTGCCTGAATTTGTCCTACACAAACACCATGCTCAAAACCAGCTGCCAGTTGTTCAGGAAAATTTATTTCAGGTTCTTTTAACCATTCCAGCATTTGTAATCTGGACTTGTTTGATAATGCTTTAAATAATTCTATAGATTCCATGATGCAAATATATCGATTATTCCCGATATGTCTATTTATAAAAAAATATTTAGGATATTTTTAAGAGATAGTACTAATGAATATTTTGGTTAGCTAATTATTTGTTCTGATAAAATTACCTTGATAATCATGGTTTTGGAACTTAATTGAGGTGTTTTTCGAATCATTTTATCCAAGATTTGAATAAACTAACTTATTTTTAAAATAGGGATAAGCAAAGTATTTTTAAAATCCTGAAAAGAAGTTTTATGTTCTGAAGAGTTTAGTAGGGTTGAATTTAATAACTGTTTTATGCTCAATTATTTATTTCAGATTAATTTATTTCAGATTAATTTATTTCAGATTAATTTATTTCAGATTAATTTATTTCAGATTAATTTATTTCAGATTAATTTATTTCAGATTAATTAATGAAAACGTTTTCGTTATTTTCACTTGTTAAATCCAACACAATTTCTTCCTTTCCTTTCAATTTTTTGAATTCTTTTGTTACTTTTGGCTCCCAAATGAGAGTAGTTGTATTTTTTGTATATCTGTGTATCCATCTGCTAGGCGGAGGGAGTTATCTTCATGCAGATACAAATCATAGCCACATAAGCGATTTTTCAACTCCAAATCTTGTAAAAAACCAGCAAGTAAAATTTACAAATAGAAATCAAGGTAGTGCCATAATTGAGTATACTGATTTAGATTTGGATGAGGAATACTCCAACGGTAACGATATTAAAGATGGAGTTTCGAATAAATTTTTTGCTGGAAAAGACAGTTTACTTGACAACTGGTATTTAACAGTAGCTCAATGCTCCATTTCAAATTATTACTACAAGCGTTTTAAAATCTTCATGCCTTTTTGCGGCAATTCATCTGCTATTTATATCATAAATAGCGTTTTAAGAATTTGATATACCATATATCGGTTACCATTGGTATGTTTATAAATACCTAAATGTGGATGTATAGTAACCAAATTCCCTTTTGCATGACAGTTTAGGTCTCTCCCTGACGACTAATGCCTTTTTCCATCCAATAAATTTCCGAATTCACTGCGTTAATTCGCGCCAATTTTATTTAATACCATGAAGAAAACTGCCGTTTTTACTGGCTTCATAGCCCTATTGTGCTTATTGAGCTGTACAACTAAAAAAGAAGAAAAAGAAGAAACTGTCAAATTTACTGTGACTAATCCTGCCGTAATCGACACTTCGTTTACCAAAGAGTATGTTTCTCAGATTAAATCTGTACGAAATATTGAAATCCGAACACAAGAAAAAGGATTTTTGCAAAACATTTATGTTGATGAAGGGCAATCTGTAAAAGCGGGTCAGCTATTGTTTAGAATTATGCCTAAAATGTATGAGGCCGAATTGCTAAAAGCACAAGCCGAAGCAAAAAGTGCTGAAATTGAACTTTTAAATGCCAAAACACTTGCGGACAAAAATGTAATTTCCAAAAATGAACAAGCCATTGCACAAGCCAAACTCGCACAAGCGAGAGCCGAAGTAGCCATGGCAAAGCTTCATTTATCATTTACCGAAATCAGGGCACCATTTGCCGGAATTATCGATAGACTCCCAAAAAAAATAGGAAGTTTAGTTGAAGAAGGAGAATTATTAACCAGCCTTTCTGATAATAGTAAGATGTTTGCTTATTTCAACGTTTCGGAACCTGAATATTTAGAATATCAAGAAAATATTAAAGGTCGTGGCGATAGTCATGTAAGCTTGCTTTTGGCAAACGGAAAACTTTTGAAATATAAAGGAAAAGTAGAACTTATAGAAAGCGAGTTTGATAGCGAAACAGGTAATGTAGCTTTTAGATCGAGTTTCCCAAATCCTGATAAATTATTGAAAAACGGTGAAACCGGTAAAGTTTTGATGACCGTTCCTGTTAAGAATGCTTTGGTAATTCCGCAAAAAACAACTTACGAAATTCAAGATAAAAAATACGTTTTTGTGGTGGATAAAAATAATGTTGTGAGTTCAAAAGAAATTACTGTTACTGGCGAAATGCCTGATTTATATGTAATAAAAAGTGGTCTTGCAGCAACTGACAAGATACTACTTGAAGGAGTTCAGAAAGTTAAGGATGATGACAAAATCAAATACGATTTTGAGAAACCAGAAGAAGTGCTGAATCATTTGAAATTAAAAGCAGAATAGACGTAATCTTAAATCATACAAAATGTTTAATAAATTTATAGAAAGACCCGTACTGTCGATAGTCATATCGCTGATGATTGTCTTGCTTGGTATTTTGGCAATGACCCATTTGCCCGTTACCCAATTGCCTTCTATTTCGCCACCAAAAGTAAATTTAACAGCAGAATATCCTGGGGCAAATAATGAGTTATTGATTAAATCTGTTGTGATTCCTTTGGAAAGAGCCATTAATGGTGTTCCTGGAATGAAATATATTGCATCCGATGCCGGTAATGATGGAGAGGCATCTATACAAGTAATATTTAATTTAGGAACAGATCCGAATCAAGCCTCAATAAACATTCAGAATAGAGTTGCATCTGTTGTAAATAAACTGCCACCGCTTGTAGTTCGTGAAGGGGTGAAAATTACTAGAGAAGAATCAAGTAATTTAATGTATGTAAACTTGTATAGCAAAGATCCAAAGATGGATCAAAAGTTTTTATACAACTTTACAGATATCAATATTCTTTCGGAACTTAAAAGAGTCGATGGTGTAGGTGATGCAGATATTGTAGGAAATAGAGATTATGCAATGCGAGTTTGGTTGAAACCAGACCGAATGCTGGCTTACAAAATTTCTGCCGATGAGGTAATGAAGGCTTTAGAAGAACAAAGTTTAGAAGCATCGCCAGGAAAAACGGGAGAAAGTTCCGGTAAACGCTCCCAAGCTTTTGAATATGTATTGAAATATTCAGGACGTTTCACCACTCAGGAACAATACGGAAACATTATTTTAAAATCGAATCCAAACGGAGAAATACTTCGTCTGAAAGATGTCGCCAATATAGAATTTGGAAGTTCGATGTACGATATTTATTCGAACCTGAATGGAAGTCCATCGGCGGCAATTACCATAAAACAATCTTACGGGAGTAATGCAAGTCAGGTTATTAAGGACGTAAAAGCTAAATTAGCCGAAATAAAGAAATCATCATTTCCCAAAGGTGTTGACTATGAAATAAGTTATGACGCTTCTAAATTTCTAGATGCTTCTATCGAAAAAGTAGTACACACCTTGGTAGAAGCCTTTATTCTGGTAGGACTGGTAGTTTTCCTATTTTTAGGAGATTGGCGTTCTACACTTATTCCTGCCATTGCTGTACCTGTTTCGCTTGTTGGAACATTTGCTTTTATGCAATTTTTCGGAATCACAATCAATTTGGTTACGTTATTCGCCCTTGTTTTGGCTATTGGTGTCGTTGTCGATGATGCTATTGTAGTTATCGAGGCAGTACACGCCAAGATGGAAGAAGAACATTTAGGTCCGCTCAAGGCTACCAAAAAAGCAATGCACGAAATTAGTGGCGCAATTATAGCCATTACGTTTTTGATGGCGGCGGTGTTCATTCCTGTTGCTTTTATGTCTGGTCCGGTAGGTATTTTTTACCGTCAGTTTTCGATCACAATGGCAACAGGTATTATATTATCAGGTATTGTGGCACTGACACTTACACCGGCACTTTGTGCTATGATGCTTAAAAACACTCACGGTATACCTAGAAAGAAAACGCCTTTGAACAATTTCTTGGACGGTTTTAATAATAAATTCAACCAACTTACAGGAAAATACGAAGGAATACTTGGGAAAATCGTTAACAAAAGGTCTATCACCTTTATTGCCTTCATCACTTTTTGTGTTGGAATCTTTTTCTTGAACAACAGTCTTCCAACAGGATTTATTCCAAATGAAGACCAAGGTATGTTCTATGCCATTATACAAACACCTCCGGGATCTTCATTAGAAAGAACCAATGATGTGGCTTTAAAATTGCAAAAAATTGCAGAAAAAATCGAAGGAGTGCAATCGGTATCGGCTTTGGCTGGATTTGAAATCTTAACAGAAGGAACAGGTTCTAATTCTGGAACTTGTTTGGTCAACCTAAAAAGTTGGGAAGATCGGGAGCATTCAGCAAATGAGATTATGAAAGAACTCGAGGAAAAATCCAAAGATATTACTGGAGCTACACTAGAGTTTTTCCAACCGCCAGCTGTACCCGGTTATGGTGCTGCAGGTGGATTTGAATTGCGTTTGCTAGATAAAGCAGGTTCTGGTGATTATAAAAAAATGGAAACCGTAAATAACGATTTTGTAAAAGAATTGAATAAACGACCAGAATTATCATCGGTATTTAGTTTTTATAGTGCTAGTTTTCCGCAGTATATGATGAAAATCGACAATGATATTGCCCAACAAAAAGGAGTTTCGATTGATAATGCTATGAATACACTTTCAACATTAGTCGGTAGTAATTATGAAATTAGTTTTATCAAATACGACCGACAATATAAGGTAATCGTTCAGACATCGCCAGAATACAGAGCCTTGCCAGAAGATATTATGAAATTGTATGTAAAAAACGATCGTGACGAAATGGTACCGTTTTCAGCTTTTATGAAAATGGAAAAAGTATATGGATTGTCTGAAATCACAAGACATAATATGTATAATGCCTCTGAAATCAGTGGGCAATCAGCAGCAGGATTTAGTAGTGGAGAATCTATCAAAGCCATTCAAGAAGTGGCAGAGAAAAAATTACCAAGAGGATTTGGTATCGATTGGGCAGGTATTTCTAAAGATGAAGTGGGTCGTGGTAACGAGGCAGTCTATATCTTTTTAATCTGTTTACTCTTTGTTTATTTGGTTTTAGCGGCTCAATACGAAAGTTTTATTTTGCCTTTTGCAGTGATTTTATCACTTCCGGCAGGTATTTTTGGATCATTTTTATTGCTTTCAATATGCGGTTTAGAAAATAATATTTATGCTCAGGTCGCCTTTGTTATGCTTATAGGTTTGCTAGGTAAAAATGCGGTTTTGATTGTCGAGTTTGCTGTTCAAAAACACGAAGCTGGAGCCACCATTTTAGAAGCTGCTATGGAAGGTGCCAAAGTTAGATTTCGTCCTATTTTAATGACTTCATTTGCTTTTATTGCGGGATTAGTTCCATTGGTATTTGCAAGTGGTCCAGGTAAAATTGGTAATAGAACAATTGGGTCTGCCGCGCTTGGAGGAATGCTTTTAGGAACTGTTATTGGAGTACTGCTTATTCCGGGATTGTATTATATCTTCGGAAGTATTGCTGCAAAAATCAAGATGGTAAAAAAACAAAATAACAATCCATTAACGGAAGAAATTGATAATAATCATGTATAAAATTAAGCTTTATAAATATATTATCCCGCTAGGTATTTGCCTGGCGGCGGTAAGTTGTACACCGGCTTTTGCACCGTTGACAGCAAGTAAACCTGTTCCTGAGTCGTTCGATAAGAGTACCGATACGACCAATGTTTCTGCTACTCCTTGGCGAACCTATTTTAAGGATCAGAATCTGGTCAATTTGATCGATTTAGCCCTGAAAAATAATCAGGAATTGATGATTACTTTACAGGAAATTGAGATTGCAAAGAATGATATCCGTGTAAAAAAAGGATTGCTTTTACCAACAGTTGGTTTAGGGGTAGGAGCAGGAGTTGAAAAAGTAGGAAAGTATACCAGTCAAGGAGCTGGAGATGCATCTGCGGAGATTACTCCAGGTCTTATAGTTCCAGAAGTTTTACAAGATTATAAACTGGCAGCCTATGCCCACTGGGAAGTTGATATTTGGAAAAAACTGCGCAATTCTAAGAAAGCAGCAGTGAGCAGGTATTTAGCGACTGTTGAAGGTAAAAACTTCGTGATTACGAACCTTATTGCTGAAGTTGCTGATTCTTATTATGAATTACGGGCTTTAGACAGCCAATTAGATATTGTAAAACAGAACATCGCATTGCAATCTAACGCCTTAGAAATTGTAAAAATTCAGAAAGAAGCGGCTAGAGCTACTGAATTAGCAGTTCAAAAGTTTCAGGCAGAGGTAATGGCTTCCAAAAGTTTGGAATTTGATATTCTTCAAAATATAAAAGAAACGGAGAATAAAATTAACTTTTTACTCGGACGTTATCCACAGGAAATAGCGAGGGATAAAAGTAATTTTTTAAGCTTAATGCCTTCTTTAATCAATTCAGGAATTCCTTCGCAATTATTGTCGAATCGTCCAGATATCAAACAAGCCGAATTAGAGCTGACTGCAGCGAAGCTGGATGTAAAAGTGGCTAGAGCCGAGTTTTATCCGTCACTCGATATTTCGGCAGCGATAGGATTACAGGCATTTAAACCATCCTATTTGTTTACGCTTCCAGAGTCGGTACTGTATTCATTAGCCGGAGATATTGCTGGACCACTTATCAACAGAAATGCAATCAAAGCTGAGTATAGTTCTGCCAATGCACGACAACTTCAGGCTTTGTATAACTATGAGCGTACCATTCTTAATGCTTATCTTGAAGTTTCTAACCAGCTTTCTAAGATCAGCAATATCGGAAAAAGCTATGACTTGAAATCGCAACAAGTAGCTGCATTGAACCGTTCTATAGATGTTTCTAATGATTTGTTTAAGTCTGCCAGAGTTGATTATTTTGAAGTTCTGATGACACAACGTGACGCGTTAGAGTCGAAACTCGATCTAATTGAAACCAAGAAAGAACAACTCAATGCCACAGTCCATGTTTACAGGGCTTTAGGCGGGGGGTGGAAATAAGAAATATTTTAAATATAAAGAGCCAGTCAATTTTTTGACTGGCTCTTTTTTATTTGGTCGCTGATTTCCTTTACAATTGCATCGACTTTATGTAGTTTGATAGATAGAATAAAAAAGTAGATTTTTAGTTTTATTTTAAATTTGGAATCTCGTATAAACTATTTTAAAATAGTTATTTGAAATGGCTGTAAAAATAAGAAAAGTAATTAACGTTCAGAAGCATTGTATAAGTTTGACGTTGTTTACTGCTTCTAAATCATGTTTTTACTTTGTTTTTTGTTCTAAAGAAAATGATACTCCAAAAACGCCTGAAATCATGTGTCCATTCGAGTTATTATTTACTTTAGAATGGTTACCATCCCAAGTTAAATTTTGTCCATAATTGCTAAACGAGCTAATATCCACGAATAAAGAGGTTTTTTTTGAAATTTTTACTGTGGGTGTAATTCCAAAAACTATCCCTCCATAGTTATCCCCATTACTAATTTTTGTATTGTAATTTGTTTCGATAGGTTTTAGTTTTGCAAGATGCAAACCAGTATGAAAAAATAAATTAAATCTAGATTCATTTTTTGGTTTGATAAGACTATTGAGGTTAAAAACACCTTGAATAGAAGTCCTGTATTGAGCTACTTCGAAAGGGGTGCTGCGGCTATCTTTACTATTAGTGAATCTATCAAAAGAAATATCCATCTTTAAACCGATAATTTCAGAAAAATTATATCTGGCTCCAAGTGTAAAAGAATTCACTTTAAAATCATTGAATAATTTATTATTGTTACTTGAGAAATATCCATCAGTATAGGGTCTAACACCATTACTGATTCCTGTACCTATTTCTATTGACCATTTATTATGATTCACTTTTGTGATTGTATTATCTATTTTCTCTTGAGAAAAAACAGTATTTAAGGCAAATAAAAATAGTATAATGAGTTTGTTGCTTTTCATAAAAAAAATTTCGGTTGGAACTATTTCGCAAATGTATTTAATTATTTTCTCAATAAATCAAGGGGGGAGTATATATAACAATTTCTAAACATTCTACAGACTTTTCAATCCTTTTTCTGGTTTTAAACAGAGCAAATTTTTTGAAATAAAGGTGATTTTTTAGTATTTAAAATATTGTAAATCAGTGTTTTGTTGTTTGTTTTTTATTGTGTTTTTTGCTTGAAATTATAAATCATAAATTGTTAATTTTAAGTTAACCTTCCTTCTTGGTTTTTGTATTTATTTTGCGATTATAATTAAAAAATCAAACATGAAGTTTTTTTACACATTTATTATTTTAATGGTTTCGCAGTGTTTTTTTGGTCAGAATTCTACCATAAGTGGGTCTGTTTTAGATGATTCTAATGGTAGGTCTTTACCGGGAGTCAACGTTATGATTAAAAAATTGAAATTAAGTACCTCTACTGATTCAGAAGGAAAATTTATTTTTAGAAATGTTGCTTTAGGGAATTATGATATTGACTTCTCCTATATTGGATATATGCCTAAAATTATTTCTGAAGTAGTTACAACGACTAACGAAACAACTTTTGTGAATATAACTCTTGTTGAAAATAAAAATGAGCTTAAAGAGGTTGTCATTACTAAAACTAGAGCTAAAACGGAATCAGTTAAGTCATTATTGTTAATGCAAAAAAATAGTGTAAGTGTATCTGATGGTATTTCAGCAGAAACAATTAAAAGAACTCCGGATAAAACTACATCCGATGTTTTGAAACGTATCAGTGGTGCTAGTATTCAGGATAACAAATTCGTTATTATTAGAGGTTTGAATGACCGATACAATGCAGCATTCTTGAATGGTGCTCCATTACCAAGTTCTGAGCCTGATAGAAAAGCATTTTCTTTTGATGTTTTTCCTTCTAATATGTTGGATAACTTAATTATTACTAAAACTGCATCCCCAGATTTACCGGGAGATTTTGCAGGAGGTGTTATTCAAATCAATACAAAATCAGTTCCCGATAAAAATTTCCAATCCATAACAATTGGTTCTGGATACAATACAATTACGACTTTTAAAACTCAAAAAAGCTACAAAGGAAGCAGTACAGATTGGTTAGGGTTTGATAATGGTGCTAGAAATTTGCCTTCATCAATTCCTACTAGTGAAGTTTTTAATTCGTTGACCTATCAAGAAAAGGCGGCTTTAGCTAAATCTTTTGAGTCGGATTGGAGTATTCAGGATAAAAGATTTAAACCAAATGTCAATTTTCAATATACTATAGGTCATCATTTTGATTTTAATGATAAAGTTATAGGTGTTTTGTTTTCGGTTTCCAATAACCAGACTAATAATTATAACGAAACGGTAAGGAATGATTATGATAATCCAGACCCAAGTTTACCTTCAGTTTTACTATCGAAATTTGCTGATAAAAATTACACCGAGCAGGTCTTAACATCAGCATTGGCTAATTTTTCATTCAAGTTTAATGAAAACCATTCTATAACTCTAAAAAATATTTACAGTATCAATTCTAGTGATTTGCTTGTAGACAGATATGGTCAAAAAGATGTAAATGATACTAGGGTTATTGCTGCAAATGTTAGATGGTTTACCAGTAATAAAATTTATTCCGGACAATTAAATGGTGATCATTATTTTTCTAAACCTAAAATTAAATTCACTTGGACCGGGTTTTACAGTGATATCAATAGATCGATTCCAAACTTAAGAAGAAATATATATTCTATTACAAATCCAAATAGTACTGATCTTAGTGAAACAATTCCTAACGCTGAGATTGCTAATAATAATGGTGGTCCTGATTACGGCGGAGGTATGTTTTTTTCTGAAAATAAAGAAAATATTTCTGGCTTTAAATTTGATTTATCAAAGAAATTTAACATTGGAGATGACTTAGTAAATGAAATAAAAATAGGGAGTTCTAGTCAAACTAGGGAAAGGAATTTTTTCGCTCGTCAATTGCAGTACAATACCTTAACTTTAGGAGGAAATTTTGATTATTCTTTACTGGCACTTCCTAATAGTTCTATTTTCTCTATCGCAAATATGGGTGTGATTTCTCCTGGAAAAAATGGTTTTACTTTATTTGATTTTACAAAGTATACGGATTCTTACAGCGCTGGCTCTAAGTTGGATGCTGGATATATTATGTTAGATAATAGGTATAAAAGTTTTCGATTAGTTTGGGGTGTACGCTATGAGAAGTATGTTCAAACTATTGATTCCCGATTAACCGAAACGGAATATTTATCACTTAATAATCACCAAACAGATATATTACCTTCGGCTAATTTTATTTATTCGATTAATAAAAAACAAAATCTTAGATTGAGTTATTCAAAAACATTGAATAGACCTGAATTTAGAGAGTTGGCTCCGTTTGGTTTTTATGATTTTACGACTCAATTTTTTACACAGGGAAATCCAGATTTAAAAATTGCAAGTATTCAAAACCTAGATTTGCGATATGAATTGTATCCAGGGAAAGGACAAATATTTTCTTTTTCGTACTTCAATAAAAAATTCACTAATCCTATAGAAATTCAACAAGAGGTAAATAATAAAACAGTTACCTACAGAAACGCAAATAGTGCTAAAAATAGCGGAGTCGAATTGGAATTTAGAACGTTGTTGAGTTCAATTTTTAAATCAGAAAATACAACTGTTTTTGATGACATTACATTGTTTTCGAATATAGCAGTTATTAAATCTAAAGTTGATCTTTCGAATTTTAATTCTGCCAACACTGAGAAATCAAGACCTTTGCAAGGACAATCTCCTTATATTTTTAATGCAGGTTTGCAGTATCTTAACAAAGATAATGGCTGGGCATTATCTACAAATGTTAATAAAGCAGGAAACAGGATTACATATGCGTCCAGTGAAATAAAACCTGCAATTTGGGAAAAAGGAAGAACTTTTCTAGATGTGCAAATTGCAAAATCATTTTATAATAATAAACTTGAAGTAAAGTTTAATATTCAAAATATATTGGCTCAGGATTTGATTTTTTATCAAAATAATTATAGAAATAGTGTTAAATATGGTTCATTGGAAACATTAGCTAATCAAATTTTCACAGGAGATTTTCATTATCAAGATGGTTATAATGCAGCGGAAGATGATATTATTTGGAAAACTAAATTTGGAAGAAGTTTCTCATTATCTGCAACTTATAATTTTTAATGATCATCATTTAAAATGAGTTTAGCTAATTTAAATAAGAGTGCATTACTATTAGATACCTACGATTTTGGAGATAATTTTCTCTGGGGCATGTCTTCTAGTGCTCCTTTGGCACCTAAAAATATAGAAGATCCTGTTTTTTTAAATGCGAAACATCAATATTCAACTATTGATGTTTCGTTTTACAGAATGCAATTAGAGAAATACAAACAAGATATTGATTTAATAAAACAATTAGGAATTCCTAATTTTAAGTTTTCCTTGTCTTGGTCTAAAATACTCCCTGATGGAACCGGAAAAATAAGTACAGAGGCTATTAATTTTTATCACAACATACTTGATATTTGTATCGCAAATGGAATTGAACCTTTTGTAACGTTGTATGATTCTTGCTTACCAATTGCATTAGAGACTAAAGGGGGCTGGGCTAATCGCGAAGTCTTATCTTGGTTCGAAAACTATACGGCCGTTTGTGTTAATGCTTTCAAGGGAAAGGTTACCTATTGGATTATCTTAAGTGAACCTTGTTTTTTCACTGGAGCCGGTCATTTTTTGGGAATCGATTCTTCAGGTAAGAAGGGGCCTAATAATTTTTTACCTGCTTTACATCATGCCCTACTTTGTCAATCTGTTGGGTTTAGAACGATAAAACAAATAGAGGCGAATGCTCAGGTAGGAACTTTTTTTTCATGTCATTATATTGTTTCAAATACGTATAGTGATAAAGACATTAAAGCTGCTGAACGAATAGATGCCTTGTTAAATAGAACTTTTATCGAGCCTTTATTGGGATTAGGATATCCGATTCAGGCGTTGCCTTTTTTGAAGAATGTTTCTAAATATACTTACATTGGTGATAATGATTTAATTAAAGTAGATTTTGATTTTATAGGATTGCAAAATTGTATAAGAGAAATAGCCACTCACGATTCATTCGCTCCTTATTTGAATGCTAAACTTTTAAAACAAGATAAAATTAGAGCTAATAAATCGCATTTAAATTTTCATATTTACCATGAATTAATTTATCTTATTATAAAAAAGTATAGCAAATATGAAGGCGTAAAAAAAATATTTATTGTTGAGAATGTTGCACTGCCTCTTGAAGAAATTGATTTGGATGTTGCTATAGGTGTTCAAAAAACAAATGGAATACAGTCTTGTTTGAGTCAAATGCTTAATGCCAAAAAAAGTGGAGGCAAAGTCAATGGTTATTTTGTTTCAAGATTACAAGAATTTAAAACCTAATATTAATTACGCCTAACGGGTTAGTATTATGTCGTTTCTTGGTTATTGGACATACGGTGATTTGCCTAACAAATACCCCAATATCTTAAAATTTACCCTACTGTACTTAAGATTTTAGCCTAAAAAGGTTTGTTTTTTAGCGTCTTATTTACAGGTAGTTATATTAAATCTAACTTCTGAATGTAACTGTTGTAGATTAGAGCTATTATTTTTTTTCTTAAAATAAGTTCTTTACAATTTGTTAAATTTCGTAACAATCAATTTACTTAAATGTTTCGTTTATTTAATTTTTAGTTGGCATTCAGTTTTACACTTAAGTATAGATTTGTCCTGTTTAACAAAAAACAGAAAAAATGAAAAAAAACTATTTGATTGCAATTTTGTTCCTTATCGTGAATATGGTAAGTGCTCAAATTGAACAAACCTCTTACAGAGGTGCTTTTGCTCCAGCGCCCGCAGCGATGTGGACAGACAACTGGACAAATTATGACCCGCAGAATACCGTTTACGGTACTGCAACTGTTAATGTTAGTGCTGATATTACTGCTAACACGACTTGGACTACTGGTAAAGTTTATTCTTTAGCAGGTCTTATTAATGTAAGAAACAATGCTGTTTTAACGATTCAACCTGGTGTTATTGTTAGAGGAGCTGGTGCAGGTTCAGCTTTAGTAATCACTAAAGGCGCTAAAATTAATGCTGTTGGTACTGCTTCAAGTCCAATTGTATTTACTTCAAACAATGCCGCTGGTTCTAGAAACAAAGGGGATTGGGGAGGAGTTATCCTTTTAGGTAAAGGAGCTTTCAACTTGAATAATGGTGTGAATAACATCGAAGGTTTAACTGCTTCTGTATACACAGAATATGGTGGAGGTTTAACTCCAGATAATGCGGATAGTTCAGGAACATTAAAATACGTTAGAATTGAATTTGGTGGATATGTTTATGCACCTAACAATGAAATCAACGGATTGACAATGGGAGCTGTTGGTAGTGGAACTACTATTGATTACGTACAAGTATCTTTTGCTAATGATGATGCTTTTGAATGGTTTGGTGGTTCAGTAAACTGTAAACACTTAGTTTCTTATAGAAATTTAGATGATGATTTTGATACTGATAACGGATATAGCGGATCAGTTCAATATGCTTTGGCAATTAGAGATCCACAAATTTCTGATAATCCATCAGTTTCTACTTCAGAAGGTTTTGAGTCTGATAACAATGCAGGAGGAACAGCTGTATCTCCTTACACAAGTGCAATTTTTACAAACTGTACTTTGATAGGACCATCTTACCGTCTTACTTTACCTAATGGTGGAACTTTAGCAACAGGATACAAAAGAGGTGCTAGAATTAGAAGAGCGTCTCAATTGAAAATCTTCAACTCATTGTTTATGGATTTTCAAGAAGGAGTTCATATTGATGGTGTAGCTGCCGAAAATAATGCAGTTGCGGGAACGTTGAAATTTAAAAACAACATTTTAGCTGGTATTGTTACTACTTCAAAAGTTTTACAAGTAACTTCTCCAGGTACTATTACTGTAGGTAATAACGCTGCATTCAATATGACAAACTGGTATACTGCTAATGGTAATTCAACTGTTGCTTCAAATTCAGGTTTGTTGACAAACGCTTATGGTTCTGACGCTACCACTTATACAGGATTAGATTATAGACCTGCTTCAGGTTCCATTGTTGAAGAAGGTTCTGATTTTACAGATAGTGCTTTTACAGGAAAATTAGTGGCTACTCCAGTGGTTGCTGATGCTATTGAATTTACTTCTTATAGAGGTGCTTTTGCTCCAGCTCCTACAGCAATGTGGACAAACGGTTGGACAAACTACGATCCTCAAAATGCGGTTTACTCTTCAACAGGAATCACTGTAAGTGGAGAAATCACTACAAATACTACATGGACAACAGGTAATACATATCTTTTACAAGGTTTAACTTATGTTAAAAATGGTGCTACTTTAACGATTCAGCCAGGTGTTACTATTAGAGGTGCTGGTGCCGGTGCATCTTTGATTATTACTAAAGGATCTAAAATTAATGCTGTTGGTACTGCTACAAGTCCAATTGTATTTACTTCAAACAATGCTGCTGGTTCTAGAAGCAAAGGTGATTGGGGAGGAATTATCCTTTTAGGTAATGGTTCATTTAACTTGAATAATGGTATAAACAATATTGAAGGTATCACTGCTTCAGCAGATACTCAATATGGTGGAGGTTTAACTCCAGATGATACTGATAATTCAGGAACATTGAAATATGTAAGAATTGAATTTGGTGGATATGTTTATGCTCCAAACAGTGAAATCAACGGTTTAACAATGGGAGCTGTTGGTAGTGGAACTACTATTGATTATGTACAAGTATCTTTTGCTAATGATGATGCTTTTGAATGGTTTGGTGGTGCAGTAAACTGTAAACACTTAGTGTCTTATAGAAACTTAGATGACGATTTTGATACGGATAACGGATTTAGTGGTAAAGTGCAATATGCTTTAGCTATTAGAGATCCACAAATTTCTGATGCTCCGTCTGTTTCTACTTCAGAAGGTTTTGAGTCTGATAACAATGCAGGAGGAACAGCTGTATCTCCTTACACAAGTGCAATTTTTACAAACTGTACTTTGATAGGGCCATCTTACCGTGTTACCTTAACAAATGGTGGTACTTTAGCTTCTGGATTTAAAAGAGGAGCTAGAATAAGAAGAGCTTCTAAATTGAGTATCTACAATTCAATCTTTATGGATTTTCAAGAAGGTCTTCATATTGATGGTGTAGCTGCTGAAAATAATGCAGTTGCTAATGAATTGAAATTTAAAAATAATATTTTAGCTGGTATTGTTACAACTTCAAAAGTACTTCAAGTGAATTCTCCAGGTACTATTACAGCTGGTAATAATCCTGCATTTAACATGACATCTTGGTATGCTGCTAATGGAAATACTACTCAAACTGCAAGTGCTGGTTTGTTAACTTTGCCATACAACGCTGATGCTACAGTTTACACAGGATTAGATTATAGACCAGCTACAGGTTCTGCTGCGCTTTCTAATTCAAACTTTACTGGTTTAGTTTCTAAAGTTTCTCCAGTTGTTGTTACTCCATTTAATATCTGTAAAGGTACAGTTGCTACTGCTTTAACAGCTACTTTGAATGGTGGTGTTTCTTTAAAATGGTATAGTACTGCTACTATTGCTACGGTTTTAACTGCAGCTCCAGTTCCAGTAACTACAACTGCTCCTTCAACAAAATCGTATTTTGTTTCTCAAGTATATGCTGATGGTACAGAAGGTCCAAGAGCTGAAATTGTTGTTAATGTTACTCCTATATTAGGTACTCCAGGAACTATTACTGGAACTGTTGCTCAAGGAGCTTTAGTAGGTACTACTACTGAAGCAACTTATTCTATTGCAGATGTTGTAGATGCTGTTTCTTATTTATGGACTGCACCATTAGGAGTTAATATTGTTTCTGGTCAAGGTACAAATACCGTAACTGTTAACTTTAAAAATGTTCCTGTTGGAGCGGGTTCAATAGGTAACCTTTCTGTTGCTGCTGTAAATGCGTCAGGTTGTAATAGTATTGCTAAAACTTTAGCACTTACTAAAGTTTTACCTGCTGCACCTACTACTTTGAAAGTTACAGATGCTTTATTACCATTGCCTACTACTGGAATTCCTACTGCAGTAACTTCATTTGCTAAATACATGGGAACACCTACTGTATTAAATATAACTGCTGCTCCAGTTGCTACTGCAACTTCTTATGTTTGGGAATTGCCTACAGGTGTTACTCTTTTATCAGGAGCTACTACAACATCTGGTGTTACTTCAGGTACTTCAAATGTAATTACAGTTAATTTTGCTGGTGTAACTAGTGCAAATACGTTTAATTATACTACAACAGCTGCTGTTCCTGTATCAACAAATGTATTGAGAATTGGTGTTAAAGCTAAAAATGGTACAGGTGCTTCAGTAACTGCTAATGCAACTGCTGTAAATCCTACTACTGCTTCTACAGCTAAATTATTAACATTAACAGCTGTTTTGCCTGCTGCTCCTGCTGCAATAAAAGTAACTAACGACGCAGTTAGTACTAATACAGCTGTAACAGTAATCAGTAAATTTATAGGGACAACTACTCCATTCACAGTAACTGCAACTGCTTCTGCAACTGCATCTTCTTATGCTTGGGAATTGCCAATTGGTGTGAATCAATTATCTGGAGGAACTTCAAATGTAATTACAGTTAATTTTGCAGATGTTGCTGCTGGTACAACTTCATTATACTTAGGTGTTAAAGCGGTAAACGGTATTGGATCTTCTGTAACTGCTACTAATGGTACAATGGTTCCTGCAACTTCATCTACAGCTAAATTGTTAAAATTAACTTCAGCTGTTCCTGCTGCAGTAGCTACTGTAACAGGTCAAATAGTTGGATTGTGTGCTAACAGTTCTTACAACTATACTATTACTGCTTCTCCTTTAGCTAATTCTTATGTTATTACTGCTCCAACAGGTTCAGTTGTAACTTCTGATGCTAATGCAAGTAATACTTCAAATGTTTTAGCTACAAGTGATTTAACATTCACAGTAACATATCCTGCTGGTTTTGTGGCTATTACTACTGCTCCAAAATCTATTGTTATAACTTCAGTAAACGGAGTTGGTAACAGTCTTACTAACAAATCACTTGTTTTATCTACTTTGATGCCTGCAATTGGTGTTAATTCTGGAGGAACAACATTTACAAGATGTGCTAATCAAACTTTTACAGTTCCTGCAGTTGTTGGAGCTACTGATTATGTTTGGACTCCTGCTGATGGTACGGTAATTGTATCTGGTCAAGGTACTAACTCTGTTGTTGTTGATTTCGCTGCAGTTCTTTCATCAAAAACTACAAATAAATTAACAGTTGCTGCTAAAAATTCATGTAATGTTTCTAGTGTTGTTAAATCAATTACATTAACAAGTACTGCTTGTCCAGTTGCTAAATTAGCTTCAACAAGTAAAGAAATAATTGCTATAACTGCTACTGAAGTGTATCCTAATCCAGTATCTAGTGATTTCAATATTGACATTACTGCTTCTGAAGTGGGTGTAGTTGAAATCGCGATTTACTCTTTGGATGGTACAATGGTTGTTAATCCTAGTTCTATTCAATTGGAAATTGGTGTAAATATGATAAACCAAAATGTATCTTCTTTAAAGAATGGAATTTATATCGTTCAAATAGTAAATTCTTCAAGTAATGAAGTGATTGTTAAAAAATTAATCAAGGAATAATTTCAGGTTATTTCTTATCCTATATTTTTAGGCCGCCAATTTTGGCGGCCTTTTTATTTTTTTTAAATTATAAATAGAAATAGTAAAGTTCAGTTTCCTTAAAAGCATCATTTTTTTGTTTTGAACAAACCCATTTTCAGATAAATATTTCAGTTTGTTTCAATAATAAAAAAAATAAAAATGAGGAATCCTTCTGCAAAATCAAAGTTATTAAAGGGATATTCAAAAACGTTGTTTGGACTCCAGATTTGGTCAGTTTTGTTTTTTTAGAAACAGAAACATTAGAAACTGCCGATTTTTTAAATAAGGTCCTAAACATAAAGGATAAAATTGTTTTTTTTAGAAAAAAAACAACTACTATTTATCAGATTATCAGTGTATTTACGGTATGTTATTAAATGATTAAGTTTGTTATTTATTTAATTTTTTTACTTGTATTTATATATTTTTACAATGTTAATTTATTAGTAATTTGATTTTAAAATACCACAATTTATTCAAGTTGAAATACAAACAAAAAATATATTTATCTTCTCCACACATGAGAGGTAATGAGCAAAAATATGTTAAAGAAGCTTTTGATTCTAATTGGATTGCACCAATGGGGGCTAATGTAGATTTTTTTGAAAATGATTTAAAAAAATATTTAAATGACAATGTTCATGTAGCTTCATTATCATCTGGAACCGCAGCCATTCATTTAGGATTAATTCTTTTAGGCGTAAAAGCTGGAGATGAAGTTATATGTCAGTCACTGACATTTACAGCTTCTGCAAATCCTATTTTATATTTAAAAGCTGTCCCAGTTTTTATTGATAGTGAAATTGACACTTGGAATATTTGCCCTATAGCACTGGAACAAGCGATTATTGATAGAATTAAACTCGGTAAAAAACCAAAGGCTATAATTACAGTTCACCTATATGGTAATCCATATAAAATTGAACTGATACGCTCAATAGCTAACAAATATCAAATACCAATTCTTGAAGATGCTGCTGAGGCTTTAGGTAGTACTTACAAAGGCCAAAAATGTGGAACATTTGGTGATTTGAGTGTTTTGTCTTTTAATGGTAATAAAATCATTACTACTTCAGGCGGTGGAGCTCTAGTATGTCCTTCTGAAAATAGTAAAGCAAAAGCTGTTTTTTTAGCAACTCAGTCTAAAGATAATGCCATTCATTACGAACATTCTGAGCTAGGATATAATTACAGGTTGAGTAATATATGTGCTGGTATTGGTCGTGGTCAGATGGAAGTTTTAGATGAACATATTGCATTGCGAAGAAGCATGCATCAGTTTTATAAAGATTTATTTGAAAACGTCCCTGGGGTTACAGTTTATGATGTCCCTAATAAAGATTATTTTTCTAATCATTGGTTGACAGTTATTACCATTAATCCAGAGGAAAGTAACGGAATTGACTGCTCTATATTACGTTTGGCATTTGAGGCTGATAATATTGAGGCAAGATTTTTATGGAAACCATTACATCTTCAGCCTTTGTACGAGGGATATCCTTATTATGGTAATACTGTTGCACAAAGTCTATTTGATATTGGCCTCTGTCTGCCTTCTGGATCGAATACTACCGAAGAAGATAAAACTAGAATAATGGATGTTGTACATAGTGTTTTTAAAACAGGTGTGGCTACACCAATTAAAAACGTTGTTCTGAAAAAAAATAAAGTAAGTCATCGTAACAAATATGTAAAATTTTTTCTGAATGCTCTGCTTTTTAAGAATACCTATGTTTTGAATATTGATAGAACATAATTAAGAATGGAATATCATTGTTAAGAAATATTTTTTTAGTCATTAAGTATAAATATAATAAAAAAATAACATATAAATTGAAGTTAATGTCTTGATTGATATGTTTTTATTTATGTGTCACATGAAATTTAAGGAACAAAAAAAGAGTCGTATTCATATTAAAATAAGATATGAAGAAGACTCTTTCTAATTTAGTTAGCACATAAAATGTGATTGGCAATAGCGAAGCTATATATAAAAGGGAATTTTGAATCCCAAACAAATAATATTTCTGGCACTAATTTTTGCTTTATAATTCAATTAGAAAATAATGATAAGTAACGATATTTTGATATCTCAATAAATTTAATATTTACTAAAAATAAATGTCTTTAAAAAAAGAATTAATTTCAGGTTTTTTCTGGACTTATTTGCAACAATTCAGTTCTCAGCTGATTAATTTTTCAATCTCTATAGTTTTAGCCAGACTCTTACTTCCTGAGGATTTTGGAACTATGGGCTTGATTTATATTTTTATTACTATAGGTCATGTTTTGATTGATGGTGGACTAACGCTTTCTTTGATTCGAACTTTAGATGCGGATGAAGAGGATTTTTCTACTGTTTTTTTTACCAATATAGGTGTTAGTGTGTTTGTCTATTTTTTAACGTTTGTAGCAGCACCTTTTATAGCAGATTTTTACAAATTAGAGATGCTAATAAATATTATCCGAGTCTTTGCCTTAACGTTTATTATTTCTGCATTTTCTTCCGTCCAAAGCGCTATACTTTCAAAAAATATGCAGTTCAAAACGCAAATGCTTATTGCAATCCCATCTATTATTGCTAGTGGTATTGTGGGAATAACATTAGCGTTTTTTGATTTTGGGGTTTGGAGTTTGGTTTGGGCCAGCATTACTCAAAACGGAATTGGAACACTTCAATTATGGTTTTACAATGATTGGAGACCGAAAAAGGTTTTTAATAAAATTAAATTTTTAAAGCATTTACAGTTTGGATATAAATTAATTATTACAGGCGTTTTTGATGCTATTTTTGTAAATATTTACCCCATTTTTATTGGAAAGACATTTAGTATTAAAGAAGTTGGATTTTATACCCAAGCCGAAGGATTAAAGCAATTGCCTATTTCGAATGTCGCAGGAGCGTTGTCAAAAGTAACTTTGCCTTTGTTTTCCAAAATCCAAAATGACAATCAAAAACTAAAAGAAGCATATAGTAGAATTACACAACTAGTCCTTTTTATTACTACGCCTATTTTGATATTTATGTCTGTTTTGGCAAATCCACTACTGTTGTTTCTCTATTCTGCTAAATGGGTTTTTGCCGCGCCTTACCTAAAAATATTATGTTTTGCCGGAATTTTGCCAACTATAAATGGCTATAATATAAACATATTAAACGCTAAAGGTAAAAGCGATTATATACTGAAAATTGAAGTTTTGAATAAGATATTTTTAGTAGCCCTGATTTTAATCTTTTATAAATATGGAATTTATGTATTGGTTTGGACTAAATTAGTAAGCACTATATTCTCGTATTTATTGAATTCCTATTTTTGTGGAAAAGAAATAAACACCTCTCTTTTAGATCAAATAACTAGTATAATACCCGTTTTATCACTTTCTGTTTTATCCGGTTTTGTTGTACAAACCATTTATACAGGCTTAAATGTTTTTCAAATCCCGTTGTTTTTAAAATTGCTTATTCCTTCTTTTGTTGGCATTATAGTCTATTGCGGTTTGATTTTTATTTTTAAAAAGAAATTAATAGAAGAATTAAAATTAGTAGTAAATGCCAAATTTCAATATGGAAAATAATACTAAAATAAAAATATTGGTTTTTGTAAATAACTATTCAAAAGTGATGGAGACTTTTGTTTATAATCATCTGTCAATGGTAGCGGCAGATGCTCGATTTGAGGTAACGGTTTTGTGTCAAAATTATCCCGATAGCTGTTTTTCAATTGATGGAATAGGTGCTACAATAGAAACTGGTATTTCTACTATTTCAAATCGAATTAAGCAAAGTTTTATTTTATTATATAAAAAACCCAGTTTATTTTTTCAGCTTTTAAAATATGGAAGAAACACATATAACATGAGTTTATTTGTTTTAGCAGGGAAATTAAAAAACACCAATTTTGATATTATTCACGCACATTTTGGTCAAAACGGAAAATTAATTGCGGAGCTTAAAGATGCAGGCGTAATCAACGGTAAATTAATAACACAATTTCATGGACTTGATTTTACAAGTAAAAAATGTACAAAAAAAGGATATTACAAGACACTTATAAAAAGGATAGATATTATACTTACACAAACACAATATTCACTAAATAAGCTTGCAAAACTAGGATTTCCAAAAGACGAAATAATTGCAATTCCAGTAGGTACAGATGGGAGTCATTTTGCCAGAAAACAACCGATTAACGCAAATGGAATCCTGAAAATAGTATTTATCGGTCGATTGATCGAATTAAAAGGCCCACAATTGATTCCTGATATTGCCAGTAAAATGTTGGAATTAGGATTTTCAAATTTTGAGTTTTTGATTGTTGGCGAGGGGAGTCTAAAATATGAAATTATAGAAAAATCAAAGGGTATAGAAAATAAAGTTAAATTATTGGGCTATAAATCCCCAGATGAGATTCGGAATATTATGCAAGATTGTCATATTCTAATTTACCCGGGCATAGCTGACAGAGAAGGAAGGGAAGAAAATCAAGGGATGAGTACACAAGAGGCAATGTTTATGCAGTTGCCCGTAATAGTAAGTAAAATCGGAGGGGTTCCAGAAGCGGTTATTGATGGAGAAAGTGGATTTGTTTGTAAACCCGGTGATATTTCGGAGTTTGCAACCAAAACGGTTTTACTCTGCAAAAACTATGACTTGAGAAGGTCAATGGGGGAAAAAGGATTTCTTTTGGCTCAAAAAAACTATGAAATTATGAATTCAAATGAAAAAATAAAAGACATTTATTTTGGGATCAAATGACATTTTAAAACAACTATTTTAATTGACAATTATGCAGTTAAGGAAGAGTACTAGTATAGTTTGGCTTGACAATTTAAAAATTTTAGCGACAATAAGCGTGGTTTTTCTACATGTCTCAAGTCCTTTGCTATACAATTTTGAAGGGAAAGAAGATTTAAATTGGTGGATAGGAAATATATATGATGGTACAGTACGTTTTTGTGTTCCAGTTTTCATTATGTTAACGGGTTCATTAATGCTTTCAAAAGATTATGATTTAAATGACTTTCTTAAAATAAAATTGATGAGAATAATTATTCCTTTTCTTTTTTGGAGCGCTATTTATATACTTTATGGTTTAGTTTCAAAATTCTTAACTAATGGCCATTTAACATTTTCCAGTATTTTTGACTATTGCTTAAGTAGTTTTATTCATGGATCTGCATATCATCTTTGGTACATCTATATGATCATCGGTATTTATCTTTTTATTCCAATAATTTCGAAATGGACTAAAAACTGTTCTGAAAATGAAATTTTATATTTTTTGATAATTTGGGTGATTTCTATATTTATTAGCCAACCAATTATCTCAAAATATACGCCAAATTTAAACCTAAGCTATTTTTCAGGCTTTATTGGATATTTAGTTTTAGGTCATTATATGTCCCTAAAAAAATTAAATGAATATAAAAATATAAATCAAATTTCCGTTTTTATGTTTGTATGCGGCAGTTTCATATCTATATATGGAACTTATCTTTTATCTTCATACAGTGGTCATTTTGTTAAAGATTTATACGGATATTTGACACTAAACGTCCTAATGTCTTCGATTGGAATTTTTATTTTTTTTAAACAGATGAAAGCCACTAATAGTAAAATTACATTTTTAAGTAATTTAATCAGCAAGTATAGTTTCGGTATTTATCTTGTACATGTTTTAGTATTGATGATACTCAATAAAATTGGAATGAATGGACTATTTATTAATCCGATCTTAGGCATTCCAATAACAACAATCTCTTGTTTGACAATTTCAGTGTTTATAGCTAAAGTTTTAGATAAACTATCATTTAGTAAATATATTATAGGTTAAAAAAAGTATATTAGTGAGAATGTCTTCACTTCAAAAAATAAATCCCTAAAATATCCATTTATTAAAGTTTAAAGCCCTTTTGCTAAAAATTCGAGCCACAAAAGTGGAGAAAAAATAGGTTTTATTCATAAAATAGTAAAAACAAAATAAGATTGGTTTCTTATAAGAAAAAAGTTGCTAAATAATTAATAGTTAAAAAATAAAAAGATTTTTTTTGGATATTTTAAAGAAAAACCAAATAACATAATGAATGAAAAACTGCAAAAAATATATGCCGCCAATATTCACTTATTTAAATTCAAAACACTTTGGATAAACATTCAAACCAAAGGAATTAGAACCAATATGAGCCGCATTCTATTATTCGGGAAATGCAGTTTTTCTATCCATAAATCTGCTAAAATTAATTTGAATAATGGGCATTTAGCACTCAACAGGTACATTACTAAGAAAGATCCGTTTGTAGGTAATATTGAAATGTATGAACAATCCGAAGTAACGGTGCAAAATACTTTTTTCTTTCATAGTGGTTGTGATATTATGGTTTTCAAAAATGCAAAACTCAATTTAGGAAGTGGCTATATCAACAGATACGCTAAAATAAGGTGTTACAGTTCCATTACCATTGGATATGGAGTGGCTATTTCTGAAAATGTTACTATTTGGGATAGTGATACGCACGCAATTATTGGGCAAGAAGACTTGATGACGCAGCCTATTACAATAGGAAATGAAGTTTGGATTGGTGCCAATGTTACAATTCTTAAAGGTGTAACTATAGGGGACGGAGCTATTATTGCTGCAGGTTCAGTAGTTACTAAAGCAATTCCTGCTCATTGTTTAGCAGCGGGAATTCCTGCAAAAGTGATCAAAGAGAAAGTGAATTGGAAATAATAAATTATAGTAAATAAAAATAAATGTTTTCAGTAGTTATTCCCTATTACAACAAATCAAAATACATCAAGCGCTGTTTGGATAGTGTTTTGAATCAAACTTTTCAGGATTTTGAAATCATTTTAGTTAATGATGGTTCGACCGATGCTGGGTTGCAGTTTATTTCTACTATTTATTCGAATAAAATAATCGTTATAAATCAAGATAATAAAGGTGTTTCTGCCGCAAGAAATGCAGGTATTAAACTTGCAAAATATCCTTTTGTAGCTTTCTTGGATGCTGATGATTGCTGGCATAATCAATTTCTTGAAAAAGTAAAAGAAGTTATAAATGTCGAAAATAATATAAAAATAATTGGCACACATTACTCCAGAAACAAGGAATTTCTAGCTACGGATTCAGGAGTTTTAGATTATTTTAAATTTAAAGATTATTTTAAATCAGCACTTACAAATACTTATTATTCATCCTCTTCAACCATTATTGCTGCTGATTTTTTTACAAAAAACAATGGGTTTAATCCTTGTTTAAAAAAAGGTGAAGATATTGATGTTTGGATTCGAGCGGTTCATAGTGGAGGGAATGCTTATTATATCAAAAATACTTTAGTCTATTATTCGGATGAAGATGTAAACCAGGTGACAAACACCAAAGTTCTTATTCAAAATACGTTGGTAGGCACAATAAATGAATTGTACAAGAATCTATTAAAATCTAGTGATAACAAGAGTTTTAATCGGTTTGTAAGTATTTATGTGTTCTTTAATTTATACCTGTATTATTATGATTCTGAATCCCAATTGCAAGCAAAAGCTACCCTCAAAAAGAATGAGTATCGGTTCTTTCTCTTGAATTTAGTGTATGTTTTACCGATATATTTTGGGACTAAATTGATGAATTCAAATAGAGTAAGCAGGTGGTTTCGATTGTATATAAAATTTGTAATTCGATATATTCTTAGTTAATATGAAAATAATACGACTGACTACTTTACTCGATTTTGGAGGCCAAGAGCGGCAATATATTTCATTTGCTGAAGCAGATTTTCAATTACTGCAAAACGAATATATTTTTGCCGCCATCGGGAATGGAGGTTATGCCGAAAATAGTATTAGAAAGAAAGGATTTGAAGTAGTAATTTTTAATCAAAATCCTAAAATTTCTAATTTAAAAAATATTTGGATGCTCTATAAATGGTTTAAAAAAGTCAAACCAGATGTAGTTCATACTGCAGCAGCCGAAGCAAATTTTCATGGTATTTTGGCCGCAAAATTAGCAGGTGTTAAAATCATTATTGGCGAAGAAATAGGGTTTCCAAATCATTCTTTCAAAGCCAAATTGATTTTTAAAATCCTTTATAAATTTACGTCTAAAGTTATTTGTGTTTCAAAAGCGGTCAAAGACTTTCTAGTGGAAACTAATGAAATTGTTGCCGAAAAAGGTGTTGTGATTTATAATCCGGTAAGTAATGTCATTCCAACAACAAAAAAACTACCCAATGAATTTACCATCGTTACCGTGGGGCGTTTTGAAAAAGTAAAAAATCAAGAGCTTTTGATTAAAGCATTTTCACAGCTAGAAAACCGTACTGCCAAATTAATTTTGGTTGGTGACGGATCCCAAAGAAAATATCTGGAGCGATTGATAACTATTTTGAATGTACAAGACAGAGTCGTTCTTACAGGTTTTGTTCCAAATCCAGAAATATACCTTTCACAATCACATCTTTTTGTGCTTCCGTCACTTTCTGAAGGATTTGGTATTGCAGTAGTAGAATCAATGCTACAAGAAATGGCTTGTTTGTGTTCAAATATTGGAGGAATTCCTGAATTTATAACCCATAATGAAACCGGTTGGTTGTTTGATCCAAAGAATGAAACACAGCTAATTGACCAACTGAATACTATTATTGCAACTCCTTACTCAGAAATTCAAAGGATTGCACAACAAGCAAAAAAGGCTGTTGAAAATCGTTTTACAATTAAAAAATACATCGAAAATCTAGAAAATCTTTATCAAAAACAAATATGATTAGAGTTTTAAACATAATAGACACGATGGGGTCTGGAGGCGTAGAACGCAGGCGTCTGTCGATGGCTAAATTATTAGACAAATCTAAATTTGAGCTAAAAATAATTTGTACGAATGTTGTAGGACCTTTTCCAGATGAAATCCGTAAACAGGGTGTTGAGATTGTAGCCATTGGAGATTTGAATTCTTTTTTGGATTATAAACAGCATCAAAAAGTATTGAAAATCATTGAGGATTTTAAGCCTCATATCATTCATGGAGCCGTTTTTGAAGGGGTTACCATGGCAGCAATAAATGGTTTTTTGAAGCGCGTACCGATAATCATTCTCGAAGAAACTTCGGATCCCCAAAACCGAAGATGGAAAGGCAATTTACTGATGAAAATTTTGTGCTTTAGTGCTGATAAAGTGGTTGGTGTATCACCCGCTGCTACAGATTATCTTAAAAAAAAATTGAAGCTTTCTCCTGATAAAATTCTTTTGATAACTAATGGTGTTGCCGTGCCTAAAAAAGTATCGACTTCTGTAGTAGAAAAATTAAAGGAAAAATATCAGATTAATCCAGATGAAATTGTGATAGGTTCTGTTGGTCGAATGTCTTCGGATTCACACAAAAGATTTTCAGATTTAATACGGGCATTTGCCATTCTTATCAAAAAACAACACAAAGTAAAACTTATTTTAGTGGGTGATGGGCATCAAAAGGTGAGTTATATCCAACTTGTTACCGAACTTCAAATCCAAGATCATGTCGTTTTTGCAGGTTACCAAAATGAAATATCCGATTATTACGCTGTTTTTGATGTTTTTTGTTTGGTTTCGGCTTATGAGGCGTTTGGATTGGTTTTGGCGGAAGCCATGTTTCATAAATTACCTGTTGTAGCAACAAGAGTTGGGGGTATGCAATATATTATTAATGATAATCAAACAGGTTTTTTAGTTGATACATTTGATGTCAAATCTATTGCCGAAAAGTTAGAGATTTTATGTCTTGATTCAGATTTGCGAGTATTGTTTGGAAACAATGGTTTTGACAAAGCAATGATTAACTACACTGAAGAGCGTTATGTTAAAGATGTAGAGAATTTATACTTAGAATTGGTAGAAAATAAAAATATCATAAAATAATCTAGATTAAATGAACGAACGGATTTATTTACCTGGATTAAATGGGTTGAGAGCTATAGCAGCTTTGGCTGTTGTAGTTACACATATAAACAATAGATTGGATTATTACGGTTTGCCTAAAGCTCAATTGTTAGATCTTGCCAGCTATGGTGTGACCATTTTTTTTACACTCAGCGGTTTTTTGATTACTTATTTATTACTGAAAGAATTTGAAATTACGGGCACAATAAATATGAAAAAATTCTATATGAGAAGGATTTTACGTATTTGGCCGATGTATTATTTGTATTTGTTTATTGTAATTTTATTAAATGGTATTTCGAATATTCAATGGCCCATTTTATTCTATCTTTTTATCATTCCAAATTTTAAAAACTCATTTGTAGGAATTATAAACACTAGTGTCGGCAGTAAAATAATGACTTTTATGATTGGGCATTATTGGTCATTAGGCGTGGAAGAGCAATTTTATGCCTTTTGGCCTTGGCTTGTAAAAAAGAGTAAAAATTTTTTCAAGTTTTTAATTTTATTTCCAATTCTATTCGTTCTATTAAAATTGACTCTCAGGATTTTTAATGCGCCTTATAATATTTTAGTTTTTGTCAATTACACCCGTTTTGGCTGTCTTGTAATGGGAGGGTTAGGTGCTTATTTATATTTTAAAAATAGTGATAAACTGAAAATTTTTTACAAAAAAGGAATTGAGTTAATAGCTTGGCTATTTTTTGTCATTGTAGCCTGCAATAAATTCCATATTACTTCCATAATTGATCACGAGATAATTGCTTTTTTTACGCTAATCATTATTTTTAATCAAATTAATAATACTAATAAATTGATTTCATTAGAAAATAAAGTGTTTGATTATTTAGGTAAAATTTCTTTCGGAATGTATGTTTATAACCCTTTAGTTATTTATTTAATGGCGCTTGTTTTTAATTATTTCGCAATTGAAAATCAAATAGTAAGACTATTATTAATTTATCTTTTGGTTATTCCTGCTATCATTTTGGTGGCTCACATATCGTATTACTTTTTCGAAAAACAATTTTTAAAATTAAAAAATAACTATACTACTGTTCAAAGTGCATCTAGTAAATCTGAATCTGAAAATTACTCATGAAAAACGTACTCTTCATTACTTGGGATGGTCCTAAAACCAGTTATATGGAAGGATTATTCATGCCTATTTTGAGCCAAGTACAATTACAATCAGACTATGTTTTTCATGTCATACAATTTACTTGGGGTACATCCGAAAAAATTGCAATTACACAAAAAGCTGCCAAAGAACTTCATATACAGTATACTGCAATGCCCATTATGAGAAAACCTATTGCCATTATAGGGAACTTATTTACATTATATAACGGCACTCGGTTTTTAAAAAAATACATTAAGAATAATGCAATTAGTGTTGTAATGCCAAGAAGCACTATGCCAGCTATAATGGTCAATCGAATTCCAAATCGAAGTTTCAAAGTACTATTTGATGCAGATGGATTGCCATTAGAAGAGCGAATCGATTTTTCAGGTTTGTCCAGAAATAGTAAACAGTATCAGTTTTTTAAAGCGGAAGAATTAAAAATGTTGTTACATGCTGATGCGGTATTAACAAGATCGAATAAGGCTATAGACATTCATTTGGATGCATTAGAGTCTAAAATATCTAAAAAATTCTGGGTCGTACTTAATGGAAGAAATCCAGACTTTTTTAAACCCAATTGGTCTGAAAGAGAAAAAGTTCGAGATGAATTAAATATTTCTAACCACGCCAAAGTTTTTGTGTATTGTGGTTCATTAGGTCCACAATACGGTTGGGAGGAAATGATGGCTATTTTCAAAGGCTATCATGAAAAAAATCCGTCAGCTCTATTTTTAATTCTCACTGGAAATGATGCATTTGCCCATGAAAGAATTCCACATGAAATAAAATCCTCCATTCGTATAAAAACAGTTCCTTTTGCACAAGTTCCTAGCTATCTTTCGGTTGCGGATGTGGCATTTGCTATTAGAGAACCTAAATTCAGTATGCAAGGTGTAGCTCCCATTAAACTAGGGGAATATTTGTTGATGGGAATTCCCACTATTGCGTCCGAAGGAATTGGAGACACGGAACAAATCCTAAATGCGATTCCGAATTGTTTTTTATACCACCATCAAAATCCTTCTCGTGTCGATGATGCAGTAGCTTTTATTGAAAGTTTGGGTGATACTGATTTTGATATTATTCGAAAATTTTCCATTCCATTTTTTTCGATAGAAAAAAGTGCCACTAGCTACTGCAAAGCATTAGATTCCTTAAAATGAAAGTACTTTATTTAACAAAATACAGCAGAAACGGCGCAAGTAGTCGGTTGAGAAGTTACCAATATTTTCCTTTTTTGGAAGCCAAAGGTATTTCAATTACAGTTAGTCCTTTTTTTGATGAGGATTATTTAATTCATCTTTATTCTGGAAAAAAAATCGCAAAAAAGAAGTTTATAAAATACTATCTGTACCGATTTTTCACCCTGTTTTCTATTTATAAATATGATAAAATTGTCATTGAAAAAGAACTTTTTCCTTATTTTTTCAGTTGCTTTGAGAAAATTTTATGGCTATTAAATGTAAAATACATCGTTGATTACGATGATGCTATTTTTCATAATTATGATTTAAGCAATAATAAATTAATCTGGTTTTTATTAAAAAATAAGATTAATAATGTCATGAAATATAGCGGGTGTGTAGTGGCAGGAAATAGTTATTTGGTAGAAAGAGCCAAAGATTCCGGCGCAAACAAAATAGTAATTATACCAACAGTAATTGATGTTGAGGCATATAAAGTCCAAAATAAGGATGCTAATTCTAAAGTGATTATTGGTTGGATAGGTTCACCATCTACGTTTAAATATGTCAAAAAGTACATTACAGTTTTTTCGAAAGTTCTCCAAGATCAAAATGTAGAATTACATATTGTAGGCGCTACAGAAGATCTAGCGTTAGGTAGTAATGTAAAATACTTGAAATGGACACAAGAAAGGGAAGTAGCTTTAATTTCCAATTTTGATATTGGCATTATGCCGTTAGAAAATACCCCTTGGGAATTAGGAAAATGTGCATACAAATTAATTCAATATATGGGTTGTGGTGTTCCTGTAGTAGCTTCGGCAGTGGGTATGAATAAAGAAGTTGTTGATCAGGGAATAAACGGTTTTTTGGTACGTGCTGAAGAAGAGTGGATCGATAAATTAACTCTATTGATAGCAGATAGCAGCTTGAGAAAACAATTAGGAATAATAGGCAGAAAAAAAGTCGAATCCCAGTTTAGCCTTCAAACGAATTGTACTATAGTCTTATCTGTTTTATCTAATGATTAGGAATTCTAAAAGTCAATATCTAGATGTTTTGCAACTATTTAGAGGTCTGGCCGCGCTGATGGTGGTCTTGCATCATAGTATTGGATCTCTAAAATATTATCATAAAATTGATTTTCCTTTTATTAATTATCTAGGCTCTATTGGGAAATTTGGAGTAGATTTCTTTTTTGTATTATCAGGGTTTATAATTACCTATTCAGCTTTTTATAAATATAAAGAGCCTAATTCTTTTAGTAACTATTGCAAAAACAGGCTTATACGGATTTATGTCCCATATCTTCCAATAGGTATTTTTATGTTGTTGATTTATACGTTTTTACCAGCTTTTTCAAATAGTGACAGAGCGATTAGCGTACTCACATCTTTAACTTTACTTCCTGATGGAAATCCAGCATTATCTGTAGCGTGGACACTTTCTTTTGAACTTTGTTTTTATCTGTTGTTTAGTATTTCTTTTATTTCCAAAAAAGGATGGAATTGGTTTGTTATTGGATGGTTTGTTACTATAATTATTTTTAATTATTCTTTATTTACAACCTTACAATTTTTAAAAAGTCCATTTTTTAGAATCTTGTTTTCAACCTATAATATCGAATTTATTTTAGGCTTTGTTCTTGCTCAGTTGGTTGTTCTAAAAATGCAAGTAAATAGAATTCTTTTGTTTTTACTGCTTTTTATAGCCTTTATGTTTTTCTTCTATTGTACATTTAACCATTTAAAACTGTTTTCATTTGATGTGAATTTGTTGTTTGCATTCGTTGCATTTTTAAGTATTTTTATAGCAACCAGTACTGTTGATGTCAAAATTAATAAAACGTCTGTGTTAATGATGGTTGGTAATGCAACGTATTCAATTTATTTAATTCACAATCCTTTGCAAATGATTTTAATTCGATTTTTCCCTAAAATAACTTCAGTTGTAGGTGTTATAGCTGCATTGATAGTGGTGTTAATACTAGCGAGTGTTGTTGGTTATGGGTATTATTTATTATTTGAAAAAAAGGCAATTCATATCATAAAATCTAAATTAATTAAGTAAAGCATGAATTTTTTTATTACCGCTTTTATTTTTGTACTAGGATATTTATTCATTCAAAGTTTTGCAGCAAAACTTTCGGAAGAGAATTTGAATACGCTAAAAAAGCTATTTCTGGTTCATATTTTATTCGGAGCTTATTTTTGTTTTTTTGTGCAAGGTGATGCGGTAGGATATTGGAAAGAAGCTAAACTTATGTCGGAAGAAGATTTTATATATTCATTAACCCAAGGACAAGGGACTTATTTTGTATTGGCATTAAATTATTATCCGTCAAACATTTTAGATTTATCCTATTTTACAGGAACCATGATGTATAGTTTGATTGGTTTTATAGGCTTAACGTATTTTTATGTAATGGCTGTAGAGTTGATTCCAAATGATCCAAAATTCAGCGGTTATTATTTGTTCCCGATGCTTTTTTTCTTGCCTAATTTGCATTTTTGGAGTTGTGCAGTTGGTAAGGATGCGTTATTATTTTTCTGTATTGCCATTTTTACGTATGGATTAATGCAACCTTTTAAGCGAATGCCTATGATTGTATTTGGGTTATTGCTTGCTTATTTTATTCGACCACACATTACCTTGTTTATGCTTTTGGGTTTTGGAATGGCTTACTTTTCTGGACAAAACATTTCGGTATTCCGACGTATTTTGTTTTTTGGTCTAATGGTTGGTATTGCGATTGCTATTTTACCTATGGTAATGAAATTTGCTAGAATCGAAGAAGCATCTTTAGATAGTTTTGATAAATTTTCAGAGACCAAAGCGGCTCTATTGAGCAAAGCAAGTGCAGGTTCAGCAGTTGATATTTCATCCTATCCTTTTCCAGTAAAGGTTTTTACGTTTTTGTATCGTCCCTTATTTTTTGACATTAACGGAATTCCATCAGTTTTAGCTTCATTAGAGAATTTACTTTTATTGGTATTGTCTTATACGGTTCTAAAAAATAAACCGTTAGAAACGTTTAAGAAAGCTCCCTTTGTAATTCAAGGTATGGTTTATTTTTTAATTATTGGAACTTTGGCTTTTTCTCAATCTTTAGGGAACGTAGGGATTATGATTCGAATGCGAAATATGTTTCTTCCCGGTTTAATAATATTTATTTTTTGGCATTTTTCTTATCGTCAATCGCAAGAATCAGACGCCTGATACATTGTTATTTCTTAACAATTTATACTCTTTTTAGTAGCATTACACTTCTCAATTTTAAATTATTGTAAAGGTTTTTGCAGGATTAAATTTACCTCAAATTTTGATACTATTTTTGTAAAAAGATAGTAATAGTTGGTCTAATTATCTATTTGAAATGATGATTTCCTTCTTGTTTTTAGTTCTTCTTTTGCATTTTAAGTTAAAGAAAAAACAGTTTCAAAATTGGCATTCAAACAATGGTAAATAAATTAATCCGAATCACAACTGTTCCACTTTCCTTGGATAAATTATTAACTGGTCAATTGCATTATATGAATGCTTTTTATGAGGTAATAGCGGTTTCATCAGAAAAAGAATATTTGGAAAAAATTGGAAAAAAAGAAAATGTACGAACGTTTCCTTTGGAAATGTCTCGAAAAATCACTCCAATTCGAGATTTAATAGCACTAGTACAATTGTTTGTATTTTTAAAAAAAGAAAAACCATTAATCGTTCATTCTCACACACCTAAAGCAGGAATAATTGGGATGTTAGCTTCAAAATGTGCAGGAGTTCCTATTCGATTGCATACTGTTGCAGGTTTACCTTTAATGGAGGCAAAAGGATTTAGACGCAAGGTTTTAGAAAAAGTTGAAAAACTGACCTATTCATGCGCAACGATGGTTTATCCAAACTCAAAAGGACTTTATGATTTTATTGTTGTTAATAATTTTACCAAGCAAAAAAAATTAAAAATTATTGGCAATGGCAGTTCAAATGGAATTAGCACAATATATTTTTCGCCAGAAAGAGTTACTCAATTGCAACAGCAATCTTTAAAAATAAAGCTAGGAATTGAAAAAAAAGATTTTGTTTTTGTTTTTGTAGGCAGGTTAGTAGGGGATAAAGGAATAAATGAAGTCGTGCTTGCTTTTAAGAAAATAGCAGAACAAAACCCTAATGTAAAATTACTTTTGGTAGGAATGCAAGAAAAGGATTTGGATCCGCTTGATATGTCGACTCAGGAAGAAATAGAGTGTAATGATAACATTCTTTTTGTGGGTTATCAAGATGATATTAGACCTTATTTAGCCATTAGTAATGCATTAGTTTTTGCCAGCTACCGCGAAGGATTCCCTAACGTGGTACTACAAGCCGGAGCAATGGGTTTGCCTTCAATTGTAACAAATATTAATGGTTGCAACGAAATTATAATTGATGGAAAAAATGGAATTATTATTCCTGTTAAAAATAGGGAAGCGATTGAAAAAGCCATTTTAAAAATGATTAATGATGCTGATTTTTTTATCTCGCTGCAATCTAATGCCAGACAAATGATAACGGATCGCTATGAACAACAACAAAATTGGGCGGCAATTTTAAATGAATATAAGAAAGTAGAGAAATGCAAAGTAAAATCAAAAAAGGAGTATGTATAAAAAGTGCATCAAACCTTTTTTGGGTTTTAGTTTTGCTTTTTTTTGGTTTTTAGTACTCAGTCCAGTATTTTGTTTTGTTGTGTTGTTTTTGCTTTTTGCAAATAACGGAACAGTTTTTTTCTTGCAAAAACGTCCCGGAATTGGTGGTAAACTATTTACTATCATTAAGTTCAAAACAATGAATGATAAAAAAGATGCCGTTGGAAATTTATTGCCCGATGCAGCAAGACTCACGGTAATAGGCAAATGGATTCGCAAGACCTCTTTAGACGAACTTCCGCAATTAGTAAATGTAATAAAAGGGGAGATGAGTATTGTAGGACCAAGACCGCTATTGCCAGAATATTTGGATTTGTACACGGATTTCCAGAAAAGAAGGCATGAGGTGAAACCCGGGATAACTGGTTGGGCACAAATTAATGGAAGGAATGCAATCGATTGGAAAACTAAATTCAAATATGATGTTTGGTATGTTGACAATCAATCTTTTGGTCTAGATCTAAAAATTATTTATAATACACTGCTAAAAGTATTGAAACGTGAAGATGTTAATGCTGCAAACAGTGCAACAATAGAGCCGTTTAATGGAAAATAAAAAGCTATATATTTTTGGAGCTAGTGGCCATGGAAAAGTAGTTGCGGAATTGATACAAAGTACCAATTTTAAAATAGAAGCTATCTTCGATGATGAACCAAAAAATGATAATTTAGATTCGATACCTATTATTAATTCTTTAAAAATGGTAAAACCAACACTAAACAAGGCTTTGGTTATTGCTATTGGAAATAATTTGATTAGAAAGCAAATTAGTTTGCGTTTTAATGATTTTGAATTTTTTACAAGCATACATAAAACTGCTATTGTTTCCCCTTCTGCGACTGTGGATATAGGAACTGTAATTATGATAAATGCAGTAATTAATTCGGATGCTAAAATAGGAAAACATGTTATTATTAATACTGCTGCAGTAATAGAACACAATTGTACTATAGCTGATTTTGTTCATATTTCGCCAAAAGTAACTTTGTCAGGAAGCGTAAGCGTAGGTTTAGGAACCCACATTGGTTCTGGAGTTATTGTAATTCCGGGTATAAAAATTGGCAAATGGTGTACAGTTGGCGCTGGGGCTGTGATTATAAAGGATATCCCTGACGGAGCGACCGTTATTGGTAATCCTGGGAAAATTATTAAGTTTGCTCACGGGTATGAAATTGAAGAGCCAAACGCAAGAAATTCTAAAAGACAAATTATTAAAATATAAAAAAAAATATTGCAAATTGATGCTTTATAAAATTTATAACCAGGTTCTTGGTTATTCATTATAAAATAAAGATGTCATTTTATTAAAATTTTAGTTAAGTATTTTCATAAAAAATTACTACTAAAAAGGCCAAAGAGTATAGTAATCTTTGGCCTTTTTTTTTTATATTAATTTAATCCTCTTACATCAGATACTTTTCTTAAAAAGATTTTGATACCATTTTTTTGTTTTATAACCAACGGATTTTTTAATTGTTTCATTATCATATCCATAGCCGTATCCGTAGTTGTAAGAATAACTATATCCGTATCCTTTGTTTTGCCCCACATTATTTAAAATAATTCCCATGTTTTTAATCGAATTTAGGTTTTTTAAATTAGAAATAAATTTGAGTAATTTTTTTTCGGTAAAATTTGCCCGTGTAACATAAAGCACGGTATCGGCTAGGTGTGTAATTAGTGTTGTATCGGCAACCAATAAAGTTGGAGCAGTATCAACAATAATATAATCATAATCATTTTTTATTTCATTCAATAATAATTCAAATCTACCATTAGATAATAATTCTGCAGGATTTGGTGGGATAATACCCGAAAAAATAATGTCAAAATTCAAATTAGAGTCATTAAAATGCTCTGCTTTTACGTCATCAATTTTTACATTTACATCATATAGGTAGTTAGTAACTCCTTTTAAATCGGGTCTTTCTATGTTTAATTTTCGATGTAGTTGTGGATTTCTTAAATCGGCACCTACTAAAATTACTTTTTTACCAAGTGTTGAAAGAGTAATTGCTAAATTTAAAGAAACAAATGTCTTTCCTTCGCCTTTTATGGTTGAAGTAACAAATATAATGGAGCCTCGATTTGTTATAGGTGTAATATAATTGATGTTATTACGAAGGATTCTAAAAGATTCCGATAATATGGACCGGTCTAAAAATTGAATCATCTTACTATCTGTTTCAATAAAAGGGATTTCGGCTATAACCGGAACATCTGGTAGTAATGCTTCTAGATCTTCTTTGTTATTTATTTTATTATCGAATAAATAATAAAAATAGAGAACTCCGATAGGTAGTAAAATCCCTAAAAGTAGCGCAGTAATAAAAATCACTTTTCGTTCGGGATAGATTGGAGCAGCTGAAAAAATAGCATAATCGACTACTTTTATAGAAGGATTTGTTATGGCTAAATTGATAGCGGCCTCTTCTCTTTTTTGCAATAATAAAATATATAGCGACTCTTTTATGGATTGCTGTCTTTCTATAGATCGCACTCCTTTTTCATTATAGGGTACTTTGCTGTATTTTTCTCTATCTAAATTATTAATTTTATTTAATTCATTTCGGTTAAATTCTAATACTCGTTTATACCCAATAATAGACGCTTTTATATTGTTTTTTATTTGTAAAGCTAGGGTTGCAGTTTCTTTAACCATCGGATTAGATTCTCCTCCACCAGATAGCATTAATTTATTACGTTTTAGAATTTCTTCATTGTAATTAGCAACTAATCCATTTACTTCGCCATTATCAATTCCGATATTTGAGGGTAATAATTCAAGCCCTTTACTGGTATTAAGCGCATTGGTCATGAGCTCAGCTAATGCTATTTGAGTATTAGCTGTTTCTAATTTTGATTTAGATTCATAATTATTTTGCATTAAAACACTGGCATCGGCTTCAACAAAACTCAATTCTTTGTCTTTTTTGAAATTGGCTTTTGAAGTTTCAATAACATCTAATTCATTAAAAAGGAATTTAAACCTGTCGTCAACAAATTCGATTGTTTTTTTAGAAACAAGTTGCCTGTCTTGGATACCATCTTGGTTAAAAACTTCAATCAATGTATTGATGATATCATTGATTTTTTCTTGATTGAAACCGTTTAAGGTAAGACTTAAAATGTCACTTTGTTTTACAACATAATCGATAGTAATACTATTTGAGATTGATTGGACAACATTTTTTCTTGGTTTTAAATTTATCTGATAGGCACTTCCGGCAACTTTATTTAAAAAGGCAGTTTTTTTAATTATTATTTTACACGGAACGGCAGTGTTAAAATTTGTTTCGCCAAATTTATATTCTTTATTATTTCCATTAAGTTTGTATCCTTTTTTTGTCAATACAATTTGAAAAGAGGTTTGCTGGTTTGATAATGAATCTTTTTCTTTAGCCCAAATGACTCTAAACGGAGCATTTTTCCATAATTCAACTGATTTTATTCTGCCTACACCATAGATTTCAGTAGTCAGATTCAAACTGTCTACAACTGCACCTATAATTCGGGAAGATTTCATAATTACGATTTCATTTCCTTTACTAGTTTCAGTGTTTCCAAAAATAGAAACATTATCGCTAGGTAATTTAAATGCGGTATTCGTATTGTCTAGAATTTTAATTTTAGCACTTGTTTGATAGACATCATTGGCATATCTCAGATAAAAAAATGAAGCTGTCATTGTCAAAACTACTGACAAAACTATCCATTTCCAATAGGATAGGTATTTTAAAATTTCTTGTTTAATATTGAAATTATTCTTTCTGCTTTCCAATGCTATTAGTTATTTTGTTAGTACTAAAATGGTAGAAAATGCAATAGAAATTAATCCCAATAAACCTGTTATGCTACCTATATAGCCTGCAGATTTTACTTTTGCACCATTTGGATTTACATAAATCACATCATTTGGTTTGATGTAATAAAAAGGAGAATCAAACCATTTTTTGGATGTTAAGTCGATACTCATGTAGATTTTTTTATTGTTTTCTTCTCTAATTATTAATACGTCTTGTCTTTTGCCATGAATAGTTAAATCACCGGCATAACCTAAAGCTTGAAGAATGCTAATGTTTTGTTCGTTAAAAGTATAGGTGCCAGGATTGTTTACTTCTCCTAGTATTGTAAATTTTGCATTTGTTAATCTTACGGTAACTATTGGATTAGCAAGATGATTTCCCTCAATTAATTTTTTTACCAATAGATTTTCTAATTCTAGCAAGGTTAATTCTTGAACTTTTATTTTTCCTAAAATGGGGAGTGTGATAGTACCTTCGGATGTTACTAAATAACCATTAAAAGAGGAAGATGTGGGCTGGTTTATATTGTACATAGAAGCTAAATCTGGAGAACTTGAAGATATAACGATGTTTAAAATATCATTTACTTGAATTTTTCCTTCAGAAAAAACTGTTTTGTCTTGTGCATTTAAATTGATATCACTAAAATATATCAAATCTTTTTTTGAAGAGCAGGAGGTAATAATTAAAAACCCTAAAAGGAGTGATAGGATTTTTTTTTGTGTTTTAGTCATTTTAATAAAATTGTCTTTGGAAATTACTTTGATTCTAATGGAAATTTAACGGTTATTGTTTTATAAAAATAATCTTGTTAGTTTAATGTCGTAAATAAAACATGGTAAACATTTTTTTTATATTTAATCAAACCCAAAATATTGCAATGTTCTTAATAAATTGATGTAATGATTTAAATTTTTGAATATTAGTGTCTTAGCTTTGGTTACTTGTTTCAATAAGTCAAAATAATTTTAATTTATAATCTTTATGTTGTGTAAATTATTTTACAGCAAATATCAATCTTTATTTGTTTTTAATTAAAAGTTATCGTTAATTTTAAACTGTCAAGATTAAATTTAGGTTAATATTATTTGAAGATATTTTTTGAAATAATATAATTAAGAAACATATCCTACAGTATTAAAATTATTATAGGTGGTTGATTGCAAAACATTGTTAGAATACTTGGAAAAGCATTGAATTGTTATGAAGGCAGCTCGGTAATTCCGATCTAGTTTTTCGATATTCCAATTACATCAGAAGTTACCATTAGTTATAGTAGGAATTTGAACTCTCATTGAGAAGTGGATATGCAAACAAAAACGGCACATTTAGTAAGCTACATTTTTGTAATTAATTTGATTGTTAAATTCATCAATAGTACCATAATTTAAAGCAGAATGCCTTTTTTCTGTTGGACCAAACTTCACTGTATTCAATGATTATGGTTTAATGATAATTTTTGAAATTAATAAAAACGAAAAAGCCTATAAATCCTAAGATTTACAGGCTTTTGGTTTCAATTGAAAATGAATTAGTGGAGTCGCCGGCTATTGCGTTTTCTATACTGGAATTATGTGTTGACAACTAATAATGAGGCGTTAGAGCCTATTTTGATTGGATTTGTTATATTTGTTATTATGCTGTTTTTATAACCTAATAAAGCAAAATTGTCAACTAAATTGTCAACTGAATGAAATACACATTTAACTTAAAAGAACCAAAATCCGAAAATGAAACATTGATTTTATTTTCCTGTTATTTCAAAGAAGAGAACAAAAAATTTGTTTATTCAGCCGGAGAAAAAATAATTCCAAAGAACTGGGATTTTGAAAATAGATTTGTCTTTACCAATGGTAAAAATAAATCAAAATTTTCAGAAAGTATAAAGAAACAGTTAAATCGTTATTCTGATTTATTTCTTGAAACAGAAAGTTTATACAAAAGAATCAACGAACCATTTACTTCTAAAATTTTGAAAAAAGCATTTGATTTAGAGTTTAAAAAAGTGGCAGGAGGAAAGAACATTTTCTTTGAAGCTTATGATGAATTCATGTCAGAAAAGAAGAAGGGAAAAGAATGGTCAGAAGCTACTATCAAAAGGTATGATAACATAAAGAATATTCTTAAAAAATTTGAAATTGCTAAAAAGTATAAATTTACGTTTAGTAATATTAATGATTTTTTTCATCGAGAATTCACTGCTTACTGCATGGACGATTTGAAGCATATCAATAATACCTATTCTAGAAATTTAGGTCTTTTTAAAATATTTATGTTTTGGGCAAGAAAGAAAAATTATACTTATAATGATGCTTTTCTTGAATTTAAGAAAGTTGAGAGAGTAATAACGAATCAAATTGCATTAACAATTGAGGATTTAAATAAATTAATGCAGCACCAATTCGAAAGTAGTAAACTTGAAAGAGTGAGAGATGTTTTTGTATTTGCATGTGTGACGGGTATGAGATTCGGAGAACTTTCTTTAATTACTAAAACTAATGTAACTGACAATTTTATTATTCTAAAAGAAGATAAAGATGAAACAAAAGAAGCTAGAGAAATTCCTTTAACTAGTCTTTCAAGATATATTTTGTTAAAATATGATTACGAGCTTCCTTTAATCGCAAATCAAAAACAGAATCAATACATAAAAGATGTTTTTCAGGAATTAGAATATAATCATAAGGTTCAGAAAGTGACTACCAAAGGTAAGGAGAACATAAAAGAAGATATGTTCTTTTACGATAGAATAAGTACTCATACTGCTCGTAGAACATTTATAACAATGATGAAAAGGCAAGGTAAAAGTGATAAATTGATTGCATCTATAACAGGACATAATGATATGAAAACACTTAATCAATATTATCAAATTAGCGAACCTGAAAAGAAAGAAGCAATGGACGAGGTTTTTAATATTGAAATTCCATTGAAGAAAATTTCTTGGAATTAATTAATAATTAAAAAAGATTATTTAAATTTCAAACAGAACAATTTAATTTAATCTTAAATGATGGATAGAGATAGTATTGCTAAAAAGCTTGGAGTTGAAAGATTAGAAGACTATATAATTGATGAATTTTTAATTGGTAAGAGTGAGGTAGATGTAGTATTAGAAGTGGTTTTTAAAGAGTCTAAAGAGGATTTAGATCAGATTAGAACTGATGAAATTAAAATAGTTCGGATTTTATCGGAGTTAATTAAAATAAAAAATGAATTTAGTGATACTAATAATAATTATTTCTCTCATATAATCAAAGACGCCAAGGATTTTGCATCAGATACATTACTTGATGTTATTAATGAAAAAGATGAATTGAATAATCTCGCAAAATATATTTTAGATTTTTGGGATTTCAAAAAAACCAGAAATTTTGTTGTTAAAGGACAATTATTAAAAATTAGAGAGAATAGTAGAAAGTATCATCTCATATTAAATTATATTTCAAAGTCTAAAATATATTTCGATTTTCTAAATGATAATTGCAAAATAGATCGTTATACTTGGAATTGGTTAAATTTTGAACAGGGATTAATAAGAGTGTTAGGAAACCATGCCGTAGAAAAGATTTCTTTAGATTCAGATTATAAATTAAAAAAGGAAACTTTTGAGCTTCATACGAATAGAGAAGTTGAGGACTTAAAAAGTGAATTAAAAGATCTAAAGAGAGAAATTGGTCAATTAAATAAAGAAATTGAGATAAGAACCAATGTTCATAATAAATATTATTACGACACCCAAGTAATGATAAGTGACACTTATATAGGAGATAATCTTCCATTCCTTTTTAATCTATATAATTTTCTTAAAAGTAATAACCTATTTTCTTATGGTTGGTCATATTTCTATTCCTGTATGATTATTGGAAATAACGAAATGATCCCGCTAAAATCATCAAAAAAACAAAATTTTATTGGCAGGATATTTTTTCATTTTAAGGATTATCTGATTTTGCATTATAAGGATGAATCTTTTAAATTCTTACAGTCAAAGTTTTTAATTAATGAGTCTCCGATAACAGAAAATTTTAGAACTAATCACATGAAAACTAAATTTGATTTTAATGATGAGCCAGAGTTAGTTGTAATTGATGAATTTTTTGCCAAACAAAAGAAGATATACATTAAGATGTAAAATTAGATAAAGTCTAAATAGTTTTCTAATAGATTTTTATATAATTTTAATTTTTAAAATGTTTATAATCAATTATTTAAATTTTTATTAATTGTAATATTAAATAGATTTTTGATATATAAAATCCTTCATGTTGCTTGTAGTTTTACAACATTATAAACAAGCAAATCCACCTTCATACATAAAGGAAGTTTGCATAATTAAAACATTATGAGACTAATAATCACTACACCCGAAACCTTGGAAGAAATAATTAAATCTTCCTTAGACACAGCTATTCAGGAATTTTATTTAAAGAAAGAATCGGCAAAAGAAAGAAAAAAACACTACACAATTAAGGAAACTTCTATCGAATTAAAAGTTAGTACTCTAACCGTTAGAAATTATATCGAGAAAGGATATTTGAAAGCTTTTAAAATCGGTAATAGAATTTTGATTACCAATGAGAGTTTAGAAAAAGCCCTGAATGAAGTAAAATCGCTGCAATACAGACGATAAAACATAATTAAAATCGACTTAACCGTAAAACTAACGTAAAATTTACGCATCATGGATAAATATTCATACACATGCCATAACTGTGGTAAAGACTATATTCCTAAAAGAAGAGCGGTACAAAAGTATTGCAGTAATAGTTGTAGGACAAGAGCTTTTATGTTGAGAAATTCTAAAACTGGATTAAGTGTTCCAGATATAAAAAAGAAAGAGCCTACTAAAATTGAAACAATGAGTTTAGCAGGGGTAGGAAATACTGTTGCTGGAGTAGCAGTTGTAAAATTAGCTGAAAGTTTATTTACTTCGGAAGCTAATAAACCTGCAACAAAAAGTGATATCAAGAATTTAGAAGCTAAAATTATTAAAAGGTATTATCCAGTTAAAAACATGCCGTTAAATGTTAATGGATTGAAACCATATTTCGATGTGAATTCAAGTACAGTTGTTTATTTTAAATAAGTAATCATGGAAAATCTTATAACAAATAACGGATTTGTAAAATTATCTAGATCAATTTTGGATTGGGAATGGTATGATCATCCTGATGTATTTCGGATTTATATTCATTTACTCATAAAAGCGAACTATGCACCTGCAAAATGGCGTGGAATTGAAATTTTTGAAGGAGAACATATTACTTCAATTAATAAGTTGAGTAAAGAATTATTGATGTCAGAATTCAAAGTTCGGGAGTCATTATTGAAGTTAAAAAATACCTCTTACATTAATGTTACTACCACAAACAAATTTACTAGGTTGAAACTAATAAAATCAGTAGTTTACAATCATAGCTCAGAGATAAACCACAAACAAATTTCATATCCAACCACAAACAAAACACAGTCCAACCAAGAACAAACCACAACAAACAAGAAGAATAAAGAAAAAAAAGAAATTGAAGAAAGAAAAGAATTTTTTAAAAATGAAATTTTCAAATTTTCAAATGAATTTCCCAATGATCATTTAATTAAATTTTATGATTATTGGAGTACTGAAAATAGACATACCGGGCGGCTGGCGTTTGAGGAAGAAAACAAATGGAATTTAGAGCTGAAACTTAAAAGCTGGGTAATGTACCCCAAGATTACTGAGAAATGTCTTATAAGTAAAAATAGACCATAATGGAGCATCGTAACATTCATCCAGTTTCTGATTATATTGAGAAATTTAAAGATTTTCAATCTAAAGAATTAAGTTCAAACCAAAATGAAAAGAATCGTTTTCCTAAGTTTCACAACTCATTGACTCCGCTTGTTCTTTGGAATTTTTTCTTAATTGAATATGAAATAGTAAATAAAAGAAAATTCGTCATTTCTTATGAATCAAAAGCGTTTGTTTTTACAGTCATGTATTATTTTTTACAATCTTCTAAATTCTACAATTCACCTTTATTTTATCCTGTTCCTAATTGTGAAATTTCATTGAAAAAAGGACTACTAATTGTAGGTGGTGTCGGTGTTGGAAAAACTTCGATAATGAAAACAATAGTTTCTTTAATTAGCAAGTGTAGCTTAAATCATGATCAACAACCCGTAAGAATGCATAATACAGTGGACATTGTAGAAGAATTTGAAAGTTGTACTAACAGTTCTCGGATTGACGTAAGTAGAAAATATAGCAAAAGTTTTAGAGTTTTTGATGATGTTAAAAATGAACGAGAGGCTTCCAATTATGGTAAAGTCGATTTGTTCAAAGATATTTTGTACAAAAGATGCGAAAATCAGAATTTTAGAACGGTCATATTATGCAATTATGAATCTGAATTTAATGGTGATATGTATCAAGCTATAGAAGGTTTTGCTCGATATGGACACAGAAATTATGATAGATTATTCCAAGCATTTAATTTCATAGAACTTAAAGGAAAAAGCAATAGAAAGTAGATTTCTTAAAATTACCGCCATAGCGGTAAAATAGCTTTTTATCCTCCTTATTTATGTCTCTTTGCTGTTATTTATATAAGAATTACTGCTATAGCAGTAAAAATGTGTGATTTTATTTTAATTACTTGTGATTTACAGCATATTTATTTATTTTTACTGTTAAAGCGGTAAAAATGAATGATTTTAATTTAGGTCTCTTCATAAAAGAGCATCGTAAGCAAGCAGGATTGACACAATTAGAACTGGCTAATCTGGCAGGAGTAGGGAAGACTACCATTTTTGATATTGAGAAAAATAAAGAAACAGTTAGTTGGAATAATCTTTTAGCTGTTCTAAAAGTACTAAATATTGAAGCTCAGTTTAAAAGCCCAATCAATAAATAATTATGAAAAAAGCAATCATATTTGTTCACAACAAAAGAGCAGGAATATTGAGTGAAAATACTACTGGAGGGTATGAATTTATTTATGATGACAAGTATGAGGGTGAACCTGTATCATTGACAATGCCATTGAATACTAAAATATATTCATTTGCCAAATTTCCTTCTTTTTTTGAAGGATTATTGCCAGAAGGGATTATGCTGGAAGGGCTTTTAAAAATCGGTAAAATTGACAAAAATGATTATTTCACACAACTAATTGCAACAGGAAATGATTTGGTAGGAGCAGTAACGGTAAAAGAATGGAAAGATGAATAGATGTCCAATAACTTACGAACTATGTGGCACTGAAAAATATAGTGAAAAGGGACTTCGGATGATTGCTCCTAAACTTACTACATTACATGATTTACCATTTACAGCTGCTGAACAAAGGCAAGAAGCGGCAAATCGTGCCAAAAAGTTATCCATTCAAGGAGTTCAACCTAAATTAAGTGCTGTTATTTCAGTGGCAAATCAACAATTTGAAATTGTGGATCAGTTTGGTAATTATATTATAAAACCTCAAAATGACATCTTTCCTGAATTGCCAGAAAATGAAGATGTAACTATGAAGATGGCAAAAGTGTACGGGCTTGATGTGCCTCTTCATGGATTGGTTTATTCAAAAGATGGTAGTCTTTCTTATTTTATCAAACGATTTGACAGATACAGCAAAGGAAAAAAATACGCTACGGAAGATTTTGCACAACTGACAGGAAGCTCAAGAGATACCAAGTATGATTATACTATGGAAAAGTTAGTCAAAGTGATTGATGAATACTGCACTTTTCCTGCTATAGAGAAAGCAGATTTTTTTAAACGGGTTTTATTCTGTTTTATAACAGGTAATGAAGATATGCATTTAAAGAACTTTTCGGTAATTACAAAAGCGGGAAAAACAACTTTGACCCCAGTTTATGACTTTTTAAATTCTTCCATTTCTATTAAAAATCCGCAGGAAGAATTAGCGCTATCTCTCAAAGGTAAAAAGAGCAATTTTAAATCAACTGAATTAATAGAGTATTACGCAAAAGAACGCTTAGGACTAAATGATAAAACTATTGACACTATTTTATCTGATATGAATAAAAGCTTGTCTAAATGGATTGAACTTGTAGAAGTGTCTTTTTTGTCTGATAATATGAAAGAGAAGTATCTGAGTGTATTGGATAATAGGATGAAGAGATTTTAAATAATTTATAGTTTTACGGTTTTCCGTAAAACTATAAAGTATTAAGTATCTAAATTTGTTAATAATCAGGTATATCTACGTATAAATAATCGTGTTAAAATCATTTATATTTGGTAGGTTTGGTAAATAACAAATTGCAATACATACTATGGCTTTAAGCTGGAATGAAATAAAAGACCGTGCATTACGATTTTCTAAAGAATGGGAAAATACGACCAACGAAGAAGCAGATGCTAAACCCTTCTTAGATGCCTTTTTTGATGTCTTTGGTATTACCCGAAAAAAGATTGGAACTTTTGAACATAGAGTAAAAAAACTTTCTGATGCGGATGGTTACATTGACTTACTCTGGAAAGGAACGATACTTGTAGAAATGAAAAGCAGGGGAAAAAACCTAAATAAAGCTTTTCAGCAAGCCATTGATTATACTCATGGATTAAAACAGAACGAATTACCCAAATACGTTTTAGTATGTGACTTCCATTATTTTAGATTATACGATACGGAAGAACAAACTACATTAGAATTTACGCTAAATAACTTAGTCCAAAATATCCAAAGTTTTGGCTATTTATTGGGTTATCAAAAGAAAACGTACAAAGAACAAGACCCTGCCAATATAAAAGCGGCAGAATTGATGGGAAAACTGCATGACCGATTGGAAGAAATTGGTTATGAAGGACACCCGCTGGAAGTATATTTGGTTCGAATATTATTCTGTTTGTTTGCTGAGGATACTACTATTTTTGAAAAACAACAGCTACAGGATTTCATAGAAAATAGAACTGCCGAGGATGGAAGCGATTTAGCCGGGAAAATTCAAGAACTGTTTCAAGTGTTGAATACACCCAAAGAAAAACGCTTTAAAAACCTCGATGAACAATTAAATGATTTCCCGTATGTAAATGGGAAGTTGTTTGAAGAGGTCCTGCCATCGGCTAGTTTTGACACCAAAATGCGATTGGCTTTATTGGATTGTTGCTATATCGATTGGAGTAAAATTTCGCCCGCTATTTTTGGTTCCATGTTTCAAAGTGTAATGAATCCTAAAGAACGTAGAAACCTTGGAGCGCATTACACCAGCGAAAGCAACATATTGAAACTCATTAAACCCTTGTTTCTGGATGAACTATGGGCAGAGTTTGAAAGTATCAAAGGAAACAAAAATAAATTGCCTGAATTTCATAAAAAAATCAGCCAATTAAAATTTTTAGATCCTGCTTGTGGCTGTGGTAACTTCCTCGTTATTACCTACCGAGAATTGCGTTTATTGGAACTGGAAGTATTGCGCGCGACATACAAATCAGGACAAGGAGTCTTGGATATTCGAGAGATTATGTGGCTCGATGTGGATATGATGTGCGGAATTGAATACGAAGAATTCCCCGCTCGTATTGCCGAAGTCGCCATGTGGTTGATGGATCACCAAATGAATATGATGATTAGCAATGAATTTGGACAATACTTTGCGCGTTTGCCATTGAAAAAATCAGCTAAAATTGTTCATGGAAATGCATTGAGAGTAGATTGGGAGGAAGTGATAACAAAAGATAAGCTTTCTTATATAATTGGAAATCCACCTTTTATTGGTTCACGAATAATGAATAAACAACAAAAAGAAGATTTGACTAGAGTATTCAATAATTCAAAAAATGTTGGTGAATTAGATTATGTGACAGGTTGGTATTTAAATGCTGCAAAGTATATTCAAAACACAAAAATTAAAGTTGCTTTTGTTTCAACAAATTCAATTGTGCAAGGTTTACAGACTGCTATTCTTTGGGGGCAAATGATTAAAAAATATGATATAAAAATACATTTTGCACATAAAACATTTAAATGGAGTAATGAAGCAAAGGGTAACGCTGCGGTTTATTGTGTAATAGTTGGTTTTGCTAATTTCGAATCAAATAACAAAAGTATTTTTGAATACGAAGATATTAAGGGTGAAGCACATGAAATAAAAGCAAAAAATATCAATCCTTATTTAGTTGACGGAAAAAATATCTTTGTCGAAAAAAAATCATATCCCATATGTAACGTACCTAAAATGAATTTTGGTAATATGCCTGCTGACGGTGGAGAGTTATTATTTACTACTGAAGAGAAAAATATATTTATTGAAAGAGAACCACAATCTAGAAAATATTTTAGAAAAATATTAGGTTCACAAGAGTTAATAAATAATATAGAACGATGGTGTTTATGGTTGGAAGATATTGAACCGAATGAATTAAAAAAATTAAAATTAGTTTTAGAAAGAGTTCAAAACGTAAAAAAAATTAGAGAAAATTCTTCAAGACCGCAATTGGCAAGTATACCTCACTTATTTGCACAAATAACACAGCCAAAAGGATTAGATTTTATAATAATCCCAAGTGTTTCATCGGAAAGAAGAAAATATATTCCTATTGGATTTGAAAATTCAAATGTAGTTGCTAGTAATTTATGCTTAATAATTCCAAACGGTAATTTATACCATTTTGGAATCTTAATGTCACAAATGCACATGGCATGGGTGAAAACCACTTGTGGAAGATTAAAAAGTGATTTTAGATATTCAAAAGATATCGTTTACAATAATTTTCCTTGGCCAGAAAATCCATCAGAAAAGCAAATAAAAACTATTGAAGAAAAAGCGCAAAACGTTTTGGATGTTCGAGCATTATTCCCTACTAGTTCCTTAGCTGATTTATATAGCCTGTTGACCATGCCGCCAGCATTAGTAAAATCGCATAATGAATTGGATAAAGCTGTTGATGCTGCTTACAGTAAACAAACCTTTAGCAGTGAAGCGAAACGGATGGAGTTTTTGTTTGAGTTGTATGAAAAATATACGGCTGGATTGTTTGTGAAAGAGAAGAAAGTGACAAAAATTAAAAATTAAAACAAATAAAAAACCCTGTAAATTAATTATTTACAGGGTTTTTTGTGGAGTCGCCGGGAATCGAACCCGGGTCCAAACAAGCAACTAAAAAGCTTTCTACACGTTTATTTCCTGATTAGATTTTCGACTTTGTGTTTGGCCAGGAACAGCCACACATCGCTTATCTTCTTAATTTCGAAATCCACCGGAAGCTTATGGAAATCTAGGTTTAAATTTACGATTCACCTTAATCGACCGCTATAAACCAAAGCTTTCGAGGTAAATCCTGCTTTCCTACCTGGTAGGACGAGGCTAATCTTACTATAATTCAGATTATGCAGCAAGAGCGTAGTTTCCTTCGCCGTGTATGTGTTTTGAAACCTTTTATTAGCGAGAATTGTCTCAGTTCTCGGCGTGCTTACTTTTCAATTCGACTTGCTGTCAAAACCAGTCGACCCCTTTTATTTTGAGTTTGCAAAGATACAATTTAAAACTTGATTATCTATTGCTAAACTTGTATGTGTTCTACAAAAATCATTCCTCTTTTTCGCCTTTGTCCAGATGAAATGGATAATCTCCAAATAACATAGCCAGTTTTCTCACTTTGTAAGTTTTAGTGGTAAATTTATTTGACAAGGCAATTATAGTGACTTTCTCTTTTTGTAACGTAACATAAGATGAGGTGTTACCATGCCACCAGCCATTATGAAAATAGAAGTTTTGTCCCGTTTCCCAATTGATCATTCGAATACCAAGACCATAATTTTTTTCTCCTTTACGTTCATTGCTATAACCCGTAAAGACTTGTTTAAACAATTTTGGTGATAAGAAATTGGGAGAATTTCTCGCTCGGTCAAATTTTAATAAATCTCGCGGTGTAGAATATATATTTTTATCCCCATAAACTGCATCCAAATAATCTTTTCCTATCTCAACACCATTTCCTTTGTATGACGGTGCTATACTATCTTTATCTTTTTCATAGTCAAAAACATAAGTATTTTTCATTCCCAGTGGTTTGAAAATGATCTGTTTCATCGCTTCTTTATACGGAAGCTTAGTTATCTTCTCAATTATCAATGCCAACATGGCATAATTAGTATTGCAATAGCTAAATCTAGTATCTGTTTTAGATTCTAATCCAATATTTTTAGTCGCCATAATGGTTAAAATATCTTGATTAGTCAATCTATTATGTCGGTCCCAAACTGTTTTATCTCGATCCGTAAAATAAGCATAATTGCGCATGCCACTTCTATGGTTTAGCAGTGTTTTTACAGTGACATCCGGAAAAGGGAATTCTTTTAGTATCGTATTAACTTTTTGGTCTAAATCAATTCTTTTAGCATTTATTAACTTCAGTACGGCTGTTGCAGTTAATACTTTGCTCACAGATGCTAAATGGAGTGGCGTTGTACTTGTTATTAATCGTTTCTCTCTAAAATTAGCATAACCTTCATAATTTTCATAAATTATTTGACCATTTTGAGCTACAAGAAAACTACCGTTTGCACTATGATTGGGCCAAGTTCTATTGTAAAAAGCCTCGATAGATCTTTTTTTAGACTCAATATATTCAGCAGTTAGTTTAGGACTTTCATTCGTTAAAGGTTTCATTTTAGGTAATGTACTCTTTGGGAGTTGGGCATCACTTAATTCTATTTTCTTTTTCTCTTTGGTACAAGAACTCAAAACGAATAGTAGGAAGAGTAATTGTAGTATATTTGCTTTTTTTATAAATATCATTTTCATTTTACTAGAACAACAAATATATAGAATCAATCCCTTTTGACTCCTCTTTTTTCCGAAACCTTAACAGTATTTTATTAACGCTTTGGAATTGTTTTTTTGTATTGTTTTGGACATCAGCTTTTAATTGGCTTTACACTTGAAAATTTATTTTAAAAAATAAGTCAATTTGTTTAAAATTGTTATATTTGTAACAAATACAATTGAATAAGTTATATTAATTTGGTTTAAAAATATAAAAAATGAAGTTCGGAATTATAAAAGAAAGAAAAAACCCACCAGACAGAAGAGTTGTTTTTTCTCCAGATGAATTAGCAAGAATAAAACAACTTTATCAAGATGCTTCTATAAAAGTTGAGAGTTCCGATATTCGAATTTTTACTGATGAACAATATAAAAATTTAGGAATCGAAGTTACAAATGACATTAGTGATTGTGATGTTTTTTTTGGCGTGAAAGAAGTGCCTGTGGAAGATTTAATTCCTAATAAAGCCTATTTCTTTTTTTCGCATACGATCAAAAAACAACCGTATAACAGAAAATTGTTACAAGCAATTTTAGCGAAAAACATTGATTTATACGATCATGAAACTATTGTAGATTCTCATAATCGAAGGTTAATTGGTTTTGGTCGATATGCTGGAATTGTTGGTGTTTACAATAGTATTCGTGCCTTTGGGTTAAAATTCGAATTGTTCAAATTACCTAAAGCAGATACACTTTCTGGTAAGGAAGCACTAATCGCACATTTGAAGCGATTGGTATTGCCTCCTTTAAAATTTGTAATTACTGGAACAGGTAAAGTAGGTAGTGGTGCTAAAGAAATTTTGGATGCCATGAAAGTTAAGGAGGTTTCAGTTGAAAATTACTTAACTAAGAATTATACACAGCCCGTTTACACTCAGATCGATGTTTTAGAATACAATAAACGCAAAGACGGACAAGTATTAGATTTTACTGATTTTTATGAGAATCCGCAAGAATATGTGTCCAATTTTGAACGATTTACTACAGTTTCTGATATCTATATTACCGGTCATTTTCATGCCAATGAAGCTCCAGTAATTTTGACACGGGAAATGCTCCAATCCAAAGATTGTAAAATAAAAGTCGTTGCAGATATTTCGTGTGATGTCAATGGTCCAATTGCCTGTACGTTAAGATCATCGACAATTGCAGAGCCTTTGTACGGCTATTCGCCAACTGAAAATAAAGAAGTCGATATTTTTCACCCAGCTGCAATTGTGGTGATGGCTGTAGATAATTTACCTTGTGAATTGCCCAAAGATGCGAGTGAAGGTTTTGGAGAAATGTTCATGGAACATGTAATTCCGGCATTTTTTAATGGAGATAAAGACGGCATTTTACAAAGAGCAAAAATAACCGAAAAAGGGAAATTAACACCAAGATTCAGTTATTTGCAGGATTATGTTGATGAAAAATAAATAAATATGTTTTTTATATGAAGAAACCGAGTAGATGCAAAGTATGTTTCTACTCGGTTTTTTTTATGGAATTTTATAAAAGAAATATGATTTATCTCATAAAAGCAATTGTAATTTCTAAATACATTTGTTTTTTCAAAATAATAAATAAAAAAGAGAGTTTTATTTCTAGAAAAAGCTAAAGCTAAGACAACTGATATTTTCGGAAAAGTTTTTCGTAATATTACTGTAAAAATGAGTTAGAATGAGAAAAATTAAATACAAGAAAGGCAAGAAACTGCAACCTTATAATCTTGAATATACAGGGATTCATAGAAGTCATGATTCAGAAATGCAGTTGTTTGTTTATGATAATTTTGATTTGATAGAATTTGAGGATTTTAAAGTTTCAGATCTGGATAAATACATCAATACTCAAAAAACGAATTGGTTGAATATTCATGGTTTAAATAATATTGAATTAATAAAATCAATTGGCAATTATTTTGAAATAGACAATTTCATGCTTGCCGATATTTTAAATACAACCAGAAGAACCAAACTGGAGGAACTATCGGATATTTTATTCTTTAATATAAAATCACTTTTGCCAGCCGGAGATTCAGATAATATTAGTGTGGAGCAAATTAGTTTTTTGATAAAAGATGGAATCTTAATTTCATTTCAGGAGAAACGTAGTGATTTTTTCATTCATATTCGGGAGCGAATTCGGACTCATTCGGGAATTGTTAGAACAAAAAAAGTAGATTATTTGTTGTACATACTTTTGGACGCTATCATGGAGAATTTTTATGTTACCATTGAAAACGAAGAAGATAAAGTAGAAGATCTTATTAATCTTTCGAAGAAAAGCGCTGATCCTATAATTCTGGAGCGAATTGAGAAACATCGTGACAATTTTAACTTTTTGAAACGATCTATTATTCCGCTCCGGGATTCTTTGTATGATATAAAAAGCATAAAAGATGATAATGTATTCAATGCAATGGAAATGGAAAATTTTAGTTTTTTTGCTCGATTGCATCAAAAGAGCTTGGAACTTCTTGAACAAATTGAATCCGATATGGGTTCGCTGGAAAGTGCCTCTAATTTCTTTTTTTCGGCACAAACGCATAAGATGAATGAGATTATGAAAACCCTGACTATCGTTTCGGCAATATTTATTCCGCTTACTTTTATTGTTGGAGTCTACGGAATGAATTTCGAGTTTATGCCTGAATTGCATTATCGCGATGGGTATTATACAATTATTGGAATTATGATTTTAATAGTAATTGGAATGATTATTTATTTTAAAAAAAGACGTTGGTTTTAATAATTAGAAAGGGATATATCCAATTTATATTGGGAAAAAATATAAAATTAAAAAGATGAACAAAGCCATATATATAGCAACAAGCGAACAAAATAGCGGCAAGTCTATTATAACTTTAGGGTTGATGAGTATGCTTATTGGCAAGACTGCCAAAGTTGGCTATTTTAGACCTATTGTAGAAGATTTTGAAGAAGGAGGGTTTGATAATCACATTGAAACGGTGATTGGTCATTTTGGCTTGGATATTCAATTTGAGGATGCTTTTGCTATTACAAAAAGTAAATTAATCAAAAAGAAGAACAAAGGAAAAATAGGGGAGGTTCTCGACTTGATTATTGAAAAATATAAAAAATTAGAAGAGCGTTTCGATTTTGTTTTAGTTGAAGGAACCGGTTTTAGTGGTGAAGGAACCGTTATCGAATTGGATATGAATGTTCTTATTGCCAAAAATCTAGGGATCCCAACTATAATTGTGGGTTCAGGTGTAGGGAAAACATTGGAAGAATTAATTGACAGTCTCTACCTTGCTTATGATTCATTCAAAGTAAAGGAAGTGGAAGTTTTGGCTGTAATCGCTAATAAAGTGCAGCTTGAAAATGTAGGGTTAGTAACTGCTGGTTTGAGAAAAAGTTTGCCTGCGGGGCTTTTGGTCAATTCAATTCCTTTAATTTCTAATTTGAATAATCCCACAATTCAGGAAATTGTAAACAAATTAGATGCTAAAGTGTTATTTGGCGCCGCTTATTTAAACAATCAAACGGGTAATTTTAGCGTGGGCGCGATGCAACTTTGTAATTATTTATTGCATTTGAAAGAGAATAGTCTGGTGATAACGCCTGGTGACAGAGCTGATATTATTCTTGGTGCACTTCAGGCGAATGAATCGGTGAATTATCCAACAATTTCAGGAATACTGCTTACGGGAAATATATTGCCTGAACAGAGTATTCTAAAATTAATTGAAGGACTTTCTCCGGTCGTTCCTATTTTTGCGGTGGAAGAAGGAACGTATTATATTACCAATAAAATAGGTTCCATTAAATCTAAAATTTACGCCAATAATAAACAAAAGATAGAAACGTCTATACATACTTTCGAAAAATATGTAGACTTAGATAACTTATCCGAAAAGTTAATCACTTTTGAAGCGGAAGGAATGACGCCAAAAATGTTCCAATACAATTTGGTAAAAAGAGCCCGAAAACATAGAAAACACATTGTTTTACCTGAGGGTGACGATGAAAGAATTATTATTGCCGCATCGCGATTATTAGCTATGGACGTAGTTGATATTTCGATTATTGGAAACAAAAAACAAATAGAAAGTAAAGTTTCGGAACTGGGATTAGATTTTGATTTTTCTAAAATTAAAATTATTAATCCAATCGAATCCGAACATTATGATGACTATGTAAATACCTATTATGAGTTGCGAAAAGCAAAAAATGTAACGCTAGGAATGGCCAAAGATTTGATGGAAGATGTGTCGTATTTTGGAACGATGATGGTCTATAAAGGTCATGCAGACGGAATGGTTTCTGGTGCCGCGCATACCACACAACATACTATTTTACCGGCTTTGCAATTCATTAAAACGAAACCTAATTCATCAGTGGTTTCCTCAATATTTTTCATGTGTTTAGAAGACCGTGTTTCTGTTTTTGGGGATTGCGCCATCAATCCAAATCCTACTGCAGAACAACTGGCAGAAATAGCCATTTCATCGGCTGATTCTAGTTTAGCTTTTGGAATAGAACCAAAAATTGCCATGCTTTCCTATTCGTCTGGTTCTTCGGGAAAAGGGGATGAAGTAGATAAGGTAAGAACGGCAACAGAGATAGTTAGAAAAAAACGTCCCGACTTAAAAATTGAAGGACCCATTCAATATGATGCCGCAGTCGATATGGCTGTTGGAAAAAGTAAAATGCCAAATTCAGAAGTGGCAGGACAAGCCAGCGTTTTGATTTTTCCAGATTTAAATACAGGAAATAATACGTATAAAGCGGTGCAAAGGGAAACTGGCGCACTAGCAATAGGTCCGATGTTACAAGGATTAAACAAACCCGTAAATGATTTAAGCCGAGGCTGTACAGTAGATGATATTATAAATACAGTCGTGATTACAGCGATTCAAGCACAAGGATTATAAATCAATTATGAATTGTGAATTATTAATTATAAGTTTTGCTTCTTTGATCCTTTAGTGAAAAGACTCAGGGAATCATAAAATTAGTGCCTTAGCAACTTTAAAAAAATGAAAATAGTAATTATAAACTCGGGAAGTTCCTCCATAAAATATCAATTAATAGATATGCCGGCGAATGAAGTTATTTGTTCGGGGATGATTGATAGAATAGGATTGGAAACATCCAATCTAAGCTACGTAACTAATAATACTAAATTAGAAGAAACGTTGCCTATTGCAAACCATAAAATTGGTTTAATGTTAATTGCTCAATTGTTGATGGACGCGACTGTTGGAGTGATAATGAGTACAGATGAGATTGAAGCTGTTGGGCATCGCGTGGTTCATGGTGGCAGTTCTTTTTCGAATACGGTAATTATTGACGGAGAAGTAAAAGAGAAGATTAGACAACTTTTTGATTTGGCACCGTTGCACAATCCGGCTAATTTAGAAGGAATAAATGTGGCCGAAGAAATTTTCAATTTGGCAAAACAAGTAGCTGTTTTTGATACTGCTTTTCATCAAACGATTCCTGTTGTGGCACACAAATATGCGTTGCCTAATTATCTTTTGACTGAAAATAAAATACGCGTATATGGTTTTCATGGGACAAGTCACAAATATGTTTCTGAAAATGCGATTCATTATTTGAAACAAAAATCAATAAATAAAGGCTCGAAAATTATTACGATACATTTAGGAAATGGGTGTAGCATGACAGCCATAAAAGACGGAAAAAGTATCGACCATACATTAGGTTTTGGTCCAATGAACGGTTTGATTATGGGAACCCGAAGCGGAGATGTAGATCAATCTGTGATTTTTTATCTGGTTAATTCGTTAGGGTATTCGCTTGATGCGGTGAATACGATGTTGCAAAAGCAAAGCGGAATGCTGGGACTTACCGGTTACAGCGATTTAAGAGACATAGAAGCCAATGCGGAGAACGGAAATGTGGACTGTCAGTTGGCTTTAGCCATGAATGCATACCGAATTAAAAAATATATTGGTTCCTATACGGCAGTATTAAACGGGCTTGATGCCATTGTTTTTACAGCAGGAATAGGGGAGAATTCTTCCTATATTCGAAAACTAGTATGTACGGATATGAATTATTTTGGAATAGAATTAGACGATTGCAAAAATGAAATTCGTTCTAAGGAAATTCGAGAAATTAATACATCAGATTCTAAAACAAAAATTTTGGTTATTCCTACCAATGAAGAAATTGAAATTGCGAATCAGGTATTTGAATTACTAACCAATTAGGAAATATATTTTTATAAAAAAGCTTCTCATTAGGGAAGCTTTTTTTATACTTTTTATTTAAGAAATCTGTTTATATTTGAAGATAAAAAACCGCATTTTGAAAGCAAAAATTACTGTCTTAATCCTATTATATTTTTTTTCGTTCCCGCTTTATTCTCAAGAGTTACTTCCATTTGTCGAAAATTACAGCAAATCTGATTATCAGGGAGATAATCAGATTTGGAATGTTGCGCAAGGGAATGATGATGCCATGTATTTTGCCAATAATTATTATTTGTTACGTTACGATGGCGTAAAATGGGAGAAATATACGTTGCCTAACAAAACAATAATTCGGTCTATAATGGTTGATGGAGATAAGATTTACTCTGGATCTTATAAAGAATTTGGATATTGGTTTCGAAAAGATGGAAAGATGCATTATGTTTCTATTTCCAAAGGCAATAAGGTTTTTGATGAAAACAACAATGAAGAAATTTGGAAGATATTTAAGTTTAATAACAAAATTTACTTTCAGTCCTTCAATGGGCTTTTTCTGTATGATGGAAAAGGTATTAAAGAAAATAAATTTGATTTTTTGATTTCCTATTGCTTTCCAGTTGGCAATGAATTGTTAGTTGCTTCAGTTGAGAAAGGAATTTATAAAATAAAGAATTCAAAAATCGAAAAAGTAAAAGAATGGGCTGTTTTAGAGAATAATGTTATTCATGCCATTCAAAAACACCAAAATAAAATTTATTTTTTCACTAAAAAAAATGGAGTTTATGTTTTGGAAAATAATGTTTTAAGTCCTTGGAAAAATCCCTTAAATGACATTTTGAAAGTCGCAAACATCAATGTTGCCCAGTTTATAAAAAGCAATAAACTTGTAATAGGAACAGCAAATAAAGGAGTTTATGTTCTCGATTTAAATGACGGTTCTTATAAAAACATCAATAGAAATAATGTCTTGATGAACAATTCTATTTTAAGTATCGGTCAGGACAAAGAGAATGATTTATGGTTGGGACTCGATAATGGTATTGCACATATCGAAGTCAATTCTCCTACTTCAATTTTTTATGATAGTTCCGGTATTTTAGGTTCTGTTTATTCTGTTGCCAGCACTCCAAAAGGTTATTTAATGGCTTCAAATCATGGTGTTTTTAAATATGAAGACAAACAACTTTCATTGATTCCAAATACACAAGGACAAGCCTGGAATATCAGTAAAATAAATAACAAATATCTTATAGGTCACAACGAAGGAACTTTTGTTTATGATAATGGATTATTTTATAAATTAAGTACGGTAAATGGAGGTTGGAATTTAGCAAAAAGCAGTATTAACAATTCCTATTTGCAAGCCACATACAGCGGTGTAATTATCTATAATGATGCTAATGACTTAAAGCAAAATATTGTTTTAAAAAAGATTTTGAAACCTATAAAATATGTTGCTCAAAACAGGAAAAATGAAATTTGGGCAGCGGATAATAATAGGGGGTTGTATCGAATTCTTTATAATGATGCCTATGAAACAGTACGTGTTGATAATATTACCCAGCGCAGTAAAATAAGTAATGATTTTGGTGTGAAAATATTTGAGTTCAGAAATGAAATTCTTTTTTTGATTAATAAATCATGGTATACCTACAATTCAATAACGAATCAATTAGAAGGAAATGAATTGTTTAACAGCAATTTCCAAAACGTATCAGATATTGTTACCATTGATGAAAACAATTTCATGGTACTTCAGGGAGGACTTTTGTATCATGTTTACACTAATGATAATCAATTCATAAAGAATAGCATTCAAGAAAAATATTATAAAGGAAAAATCATCAATGATAATTTGAAAGTATTTAAAAATAATAATAGTTATCTACTAAACCTGGATGATGGTTTTATCTCACTTCAATTAAATTATAAAAATAAGCAAACAAGCAATATAAAGATAGAAGCTTTTAACGATGGCCTTTTAGTAGAAAACACATCAAAAATTAAGCATAATTCAGAGCTTAGAATACATGTGATATCTGGAATTTATGGAGCTACAAAACCGGATTTGTTTTATAAAATTAATGGTACGAAAGAATTCATTCCTATAAACGAAGGACTGATTGTTTTAAATAATTTTATTAGTGGTTCACACGATGTAACAATTTATCGTAACGATGGATCGCATTATATCAAAGTATCCAGTTTTCAGTTTATTGTTGCAAATGCATGGTATTTTTCTTTTTGGATGATTCTGGTATACCTGATTTTTATAGGTTTGATACTATACCTATATTATAAATGGAATAAGATGAAATACATTCAGAAACTGAAATTACAAGAGGAAGAATTAAAGCATCAAAAGGAAATTCTGGAAATGGAATTAAAAGCCGAAAACGAGTTGAATGTACAAGAATATGAAAAACACATTCTAGAATTAGAGTTACAGTCAAAATCATCAGAAGTTGCCGGAAAATCGCTTTCTATTGCGAAACAAAGTGAAATGATAGAGAATATTCAGGGAATTTTAGATGCTGAAACGGATTTTAATAAATTAAAAAGCGAGATCAAAAAAGCCATAAAAATCAATGCTGTTAATAAACATGAATGGGAAACATTTGAAACAAATTTGAATCAAATTCATAATGAGTTTATAATTAATCTTTCTAAGAAATTTCCAAACCTTACTTCAAAGGATGTTAAGCTTTGTGTTTATTTAAAAATGAATCTTTCTTCCAAAGAAATTGCGCCAATGATGAATATCTCTTTCAGAGGTGTTGAACTGCATCGCTATCGTTTGAGAAAGAAATTAAACTTGGTTCAGGATGAAAATCTTTCCAAATTTTTATTAACGATATAAATCAGCCTCTATTTTTATAGATATTATATTATTTCAATTAAATTTTTGCGAAATTCTACTACATCATTACTACATCATAACGATGTAGTACGCTACTCATATCCCTCTCTTAGTGGCTTTGAAATATAGATTTCTTACTGTATTTTACTATTTTGATGTATTCATGTAGTAACTCCGTTATGATTACTATAACGTTGTAATTATCTAATTTGGTCCCACTAACTTTAACAAATTATTAATATATGAGAAATTTTATTTTTAGCTTTTTAGCACTCATTTTACTTCCGGCTTATATGTCTGGACAAGTAATTAAAGGGAAAGTATCGGATAAGAATGGAATTGGGATTCCTGCAGCAATGATTGTTGCTGCCGATTCTAAAACTTCGGCTGATACTGATTTTGACGGTAATTTTAATATCAAAGCCAAAATAGGTGAGGTACTTAAAATAAGTATGGTAGGTTTTGATGCTTTATCAGTAAAGGTTACTTCTGAAAATATGAGTATCACTTTAAATGAATCTAAAGACACTGAATTGAAAGAAGTAGTTGTCATAGGTTATGGATCGAGAAAAAAGATTGATAATACCACTTCAATTACTTCATTGAAAGCGGAGGAAATATCTAAAACTAAAGTTTTAAATGCTTCTCAAGCTATCCAAGGTAAAGCAGCAGGTGTTCAAGTTATTTCTTCTGATTTACCAGGAAGTTCACCTTCTGTAGTTATTAGAGGTTTAGGTACTGCCATTGGTGGTAGATCTCCTTTGTATATTGTTGATGGTATGCCTACCGAGAATATCAATAACATTAATACTAATGATATAACTTCTTATGAGATTTTGAAGGATGCTTCTGCATTGGCTATTTACGGTACTAGAGCTGCAAATGGGGTAATTATTGTTACTACTAAAAAAGGGAAAGGCGATAGAGTGACTGTTGAGGTAGAAAGTTTTTCTGGTTTTAGAAAGCCATTACGAACAGTTAAAATGGCGGGAAGTGATCCGTATGCACGTTATTCTAATGCTGCTTTAGGAACTTCAACTTTTTCTGAAAATCAACCAGTGAATACGAACTGGTTTGATGCTATTACTAGAACAGGATCTTATACTCAAAATAATGCTTCTATTTCTGGAGCGACGGAGAATATAAAATATTTTTTTAGTGTAGGTAACTATGAAGAAAAAGCAATTTTGAATGGTCTTGATTATAGTCGTTTTACTTTTAGAAATAACAATGAATATAAAATTTCTAAAAAATTGACATTGAATCAAAACCTTAGTTTTACATCAGCTAATTCATCCCCAAAACCATTAGGTGCTTTTACAAATGCATACAAACAATCTCCAATTGTTCCGGTTCGTTTTGCATCAGGACAATATGGTGTTCCTTTTGTAGATGCTAATGGAGTTGCAAGTACTAGTGGTTCTTCATTTAATAATGTAGGGAATCCTGTAGCTCAATTGGATTTTTACAATGAGCAACAACGTAGCGTAACTTTACAAGGTGGTTTAAAATTAGATTATGAAATTCTAAAAGGATTAAAATTCACCTCTCAATTTAATGGGGAATATTATTCTTGGAAACAATATAACTACGAGGACACTAAAAATATTTGGTTAGCTGCAGATCCAACTCGTGATGTTGCTAATTATTCTTCTACTTCAAATAATAATTTATTGACCAGAGGTAGAGAGCAGTATTTCAATTGGAATTTATCAAACTATTTTACTTACAACAAAATATTTGGTGAAATTCATGATATTGAGTTAACTGCTGGTATGGAAACATCTGTAAAAGGACCAAGAGAAAAACTTACCATTGTTAGAAAAAATGTTAATGCCAGTTCTAATTATTGGTCACTTGAAGGTGTTGATTATGTAGGAAACATTACTAGTTTGTTAGATGTGACTTATGATCAAACGAAATTAGCTTCCTATTTTGGTCGTTTCCAATATAAATTGATGGATAAATACTTATTTACAGGAACAATTAGACGCGATGGTTCATCTAATTTTGCTAAAGATTATCGTTGGGGTACTTTTCCTGCTTTTGGTTTAGGCTGGGTTATTACCAAAGAGGATTTTATGGCTAATGTTAAAACAATCAACGTATTGAAATTAAGAGGTGGTTGGGGTAAACTAGGAAATCAAAATGTTCCACTTAATAATCAATCATATGCATCTGGACTTAATAGTTATTTAGGCGGTTCTATCTTGAATGAAGGAACAACGATTAATTCACAAATTGATCCAAGTTTATCTTGGGAAGTTACAGAGGAAACTTCTTTAGGTCTTGATTTTGAATTATTGGACAACAAATTAAAAGGATCTTTTGATGTATATAATAAAAAAACAGATAATGTTATTTTATATGTAAGACCTTATTCAACTTCAGGTATCAGTGTAGCTACACCAGCGCATGTAGGTGAAGTTTCAAATAAAGGTTATGAAATTTCTCTACGTTGGGATGATAAAATATCGGATAATTTAAGTTACTGGGTAGGTGGAAATTTCTCTAATAATAAAAATGAACTTTCACGCTTAAAAGGTGTAAATCTTTCTCCAGAAGTAGGCGGAAACTTAGGGAATGGTCAAGATACTAAATTACTTGATAATTCTTCTGTAGGTCAACCATTAGGTAGTTTTTATTTATATCAATATGCTGGAATAGATCCTTCAAACGGCAAAATGCTATATTATAATGCCAGTGGTGCCAAAGTAACTCAAGATGCTTTGTCTGCTACAGCTGATAAAAAATATGTTGGTTCTATTTTACCTACATCTAATTATGGTTTAAGCTTAGGGTTAAACTATAAAAACTTTGATTTTTCTGTTGATGGCTACGGTACTAGTGGTGCAAAAGTGTACAATGGTAAAAAAGCACAACGTTTTACAGGAGAAAATATTGAGCAATCTGTAGCGACTAATTTCTGGTCAGCTTCAAATACAACAGCTTCAAATCCGGCTCCATTTAATCAAGTTCCTGTAGCTTCTACTTATTATATGGAATCTGGAGATTTCTTCAGAGTTAATAATATTAGTTTGGGATACAAACTTCCTTTGGCAGAAAATGGTTTCTTGAACTATTGTCGAGTATATGTAAATGCAATTAATCCGTTTATAACTCAAAAATTCTCAGGTTTTTCTCCTGAACTTAACGGTGATGGTAATCCTTACCGTAGCCAAGGTGTTGAACTGGATGCCTATCCTACACTACGCTCTTTAGTGATTGGAGCTAATTTAAAATTTTAATATTATGAAAAAGATATATATATCAATGTTTGTATTATCGGCTCTCTTCTTTACAGGTTGTGCGGATGATTATTTAGATGTAAATCAAACTCAGTCTATCTCTACAAAAGATATCGAGTTGTTTAATAATGATGCTGGTGCAGCCACTTTTGTAACTGCTATTTACAGTAAGTTTTTAAACTGGGATATGAGTTCATTTGGTTGGATTGGTTTAGCAAGTATTACTTCTGATGATGCTGACAAAGGATCATCTCCCGGAGATACAGGTAGTGATAAAGATGTTTTGGATGCACTAACATATAACTCGTCAAACCCATCTGCTGAGAGTACTTTTAATGCTAATTATGACGGAATTAACAGATGCAATCAAGCCTTAGATATTTTACCTAAGCTTGATAAAGCAGATGCTAATTTAAGAACAAGATTAATGGGTGAAGCTAAGTTTTTAAGAGCTTTTATGTATTTTACTTTGGTGAAATGTTATGGTGGAGTTCCAATCGTGGATCACTTACCAAATCCAGTTTCTGATGACGATCAAAAAATGTTGCTTACTCGTAAAACTGCTGCTGAAGTGTATGCTTTTATCGAAAGTGATTTGGCTGATGCTATTGCGGCATTACCAAATAAAGCTGCTTATGCTGCCGATGAGAAAGCAAGAGCTTCAAAAGGTGCCGCTTATGCTTTATTAGCAAAAGTGAATTTGTATCAAAAAAATTGGCAAAAAGTGGTAGACAACTGTAATCTAGTTACGGGATACTCTATTTCACCTGATTACGCTAAAATGTTCCGATTAGAAGGGGAAAATGATGCTGAATCGATATTTGAAATTAATGGTGTTGGTTCTGTTCCTGCTAAAGGAATTGAAGGATATTCTGCTTCTCAAGGTGCTCGTGGCGCTGGAGGATGGGGTTGGGGATTCAATACGCCGTCGCAAAGCTTATTAAATGCTTACGAAGCTGGTGATCTTAGAAAAAATGCAACTATTATTTTTAGAGGAACTACTTTATATGATGGTAGAGAGGTACCAAATACTGTTGAAAATCCAATGTATAATTTTAAAGCATATTCTTCACAATATACTGATGGATGGGAAACGGATGCAAACATTAAATACTTGCGATATGCTGAAGTAGTATTGATGAAAGCAGAGGCGTTGAATGAATTAGGTCAAACAGCACAAGCTATTCCGTTGTTAAACCAAATTAGAAATAGAGCTGGATTAGGAGTTACTACTGCAGTTTCTCAAGTTGATGTAAGAACTGCTATTTGGAAAGAAAGAAGAGTAGAGTTGGCTTTTGAATTTGACAGATTCTTTGATTTAGTTCGTACAGGTCAGGCAAAAGCAGCTTTTGCAATTGATGGTAAAACGTTTACTGAGGGTAAAAATGAGTTATTCCCTATTCCAGATTCGTTTATAAGACAATCCAAAGGGATGTCAAGCCAAAATCTAGGTTACTAATTAAAAAACACTCCTTATTTCTTATTTTTTTTAGAAGTAAGGAGTGTATATTTTTATAAATATTATAAAATTTCCAAATGATTAAAATTATAGTTTCATTCCTGATTTTTACTTTTTTAGGCTGTGCATCCTCTGCAGATAAGCCAAATACAAGTATAGTTGTAAGTCCACCTGCTACAGCATTAACAGATGAGGAACTTATAGATATCGTGCAGAAGCAAACATTTGCTTATTTCTGGGATTATGCTGAACCTAATTCAGGGATGGCTAGAGAACGGTATCATCCTAATGGAATTTATCCTGAAAATGATGCGAATATAGTAACAACAGGAGGGTCTGGTTTTGGGCTTATGGCTCTTGTTTCGGCAATGTCTAGAGGTTATATAACTAAAGAACAAGGTATAGCTAGACTGAATAAAATTGAAAATTTTCTAGTTAATGCAGATCGTTTTCATGGAGCATGGTCACATTGGATTGATGGAAATACGGGAAAAGTAAAACCGTTTGGAATAAAGGATAATGGTGGTGATTTAGTAGAAACTTCTTTTTTGGCAGCAGGAATTATTACCGTTAGAGAATATCTTAAAAATGGAACTAAAGAGGAGCAATTATTAGCTCAAAAATACGATACTCTTTGGAAAGGTATTGATTGGGAATGGTATACTAATAATCAAAATAAATTATTTTGGCATTGGTCACCTAATTATAACTGGGATATGAATTTTGCCTTGGAAGGTTATAATGAATGTTTGATCACTTATGTTATGGCTGCAGCATCACCAACTCATGCAATTGACCCAGTTGCTTATCATCAAGGCTGGGCGAGGGGTGGAGGTATCGTTTCGACTAAAACCAAATATAATTTGCCATTAATTTTAAAACATAATGGGGCAGAAGAGTTTGGAGGTCCATTATTTTGGGCTCACTATTCTTATTTAGGACTTGACCCAAATCAATTGACAGATCAGTATGCAAATTATTGGGATCTGAATTACAATCAAGTCAAAATTGATTATTTATATTGTATTGCAAACCCTAAAAAATATGAAGGATATAGTCCCAATTATTGGGGATTAACCGCTTCTTATTCTCGAAATGGTGATGAATCAATAGGTTATGATGCACACATGCCAAGCAATGATAAAGGAGTTATTTCTCCTACAGCGGCGATAAGTTCTATTGTATACACACCTGCAGAATCTAATGCTTTCATACGAAATTTATATGAGAATTATAAAACGGATACTTGGGGTGTTGCCGGATTTTATGATGCTCATAGTTTACAATTCAAGTGGACAGCTCAACGTTATTTAGCAATCGATCAAGGACCTGAAATGGTTATGTTAGAGAACTATCGTACGGGTTTATTATGGAAGTTATTTATGAATGCACCAGAGGTAAAACAAGGTTTAATTAAATTGGGATTTCATTCCGGGAAATATAATTTTTAAAGAATTATGAAATATACAATTATAATAATTGCCTTTTTGTTTTCATGGAATGCCTTTTCACAATCGGAGGTAAACGGGAAAATGAAAACCGAAATCGTGCAAAAACACGAAATGGGTTATGCATTGCACATTCCGGCGAATACTAAAGATAAAAAGCCTTTGATTATTTTTCTTCATGGTTCAGGTGAAAAAGGAACTGATATCGAAAAAGTAAAAATTCATGGACCTTTTAAATACATTAAAAACCACGAACTCGATGCATACATTTTGGCACCGCAATGCCCTGAAAACGAAGAATGGAATAATGAGGTATTGTACCGTTTGATTTTAAAAATTCAAAAAGAAAACAATATTGATCCAAACCGAATTTACCTTACCGGATTGAGTTTAGGTGGCTGGGGAACTTGGAATCTGGCTTTTGCACATCCTGATATGTTTGCTGCAATAGTTCCAATTTCGGGATTTGTAGATTTGATTCAATTAGAAGAAGCGTGTAAAATTGCGGCAATTCCTACTCGGGCTTTTCACGGTTTGATGGATGATGTTGTAAATCCAGATTATGCAATAGCCATTTATAAAGAACTAAAAAAGTGTAATGGTAATGTCGAACTAACCATCTTTGATGATGCAGGTCATGACAGTTGGTCAAGAGTATATGACAACCAAGAAATTTACGATTGGATGTTTAAACAAATAAAAAAATAAAAAATGAAAATTAAGCTAATTATACTTCTCTTAGGTTTTTCTCTTTTTGGTTACAGCCAAAAAAAGACTGCTAAAAAGACGGTTAAAATTAAACCCAAAACTGAATTTGTAGCAGAGTTACTTTCGAAAATGACTTTGGAAGAAAAAATAGGGCAATTGAATTTGCCTACTTCGGGCGATATTACAACTGGAGCTGCCAATAGTTCCAATGTAGCTAAAAATATTGAAGAAGGTAAAGTAGGTGGTTTATTCAATATAAAGTCAGTTCAGAAAATTAAAGAAGTACAAAAGATTGCGGTTGAAAAAAGCCGATTGAAAATCCCATTACTTTTTGGAATGGACGTAATTCATGGCTATGAAACGACTTTTCCTATTCCTCTTGGATTGTCTTGTACCTGGGACATGAAACTGATTGAAAGAAGTGCTCAAATTGCAGCTCAGGAAGCTAGTGCTGATGGAATCAACTGGACTTTTTCTCCTATGGTTGATATTTCTCGCGATCCGCGTTGGGGAAGAGTTTCTGAAGGTTCGGGTGAAGACCCTTTTTTGGGAAGCCAAATTGCAAAAGCAATGGTTCATGGATACCAACAAGATGATTTGTCAAAAAACAATACCATTTTATCCTGTGTAAAACATTTTGCCTTATATGGTGCGCCTGAGGCAGGACGTGATTACAATACGGTTGATATGAGTCACATAAAAATGTACAATGATTATTTTCCTCCCTACAAAGCAGCTGTTGATGCGGGCGTAGGTTCAGCGATGGCATCTTTTAATGAAATTGACGGAATTCCGGCAACTGGAAACAAATGGTTGATGACTGATGTGTTGAGAAAACAATGGGGTTTTAAAGGTTTTGTAGTTACTGATTTCACAGGAATTCCTGAAATGATTCAACACGGAATGGGCGATTTGCAAACTGTTTCTGCGTTGGCTTTAAATGCAGGAGTTGAAATGGATATGGTCGGAGAGGGATTCCTCACTACTTTAAAAAAATCATTAGATGAAGGAAAAGTTAGTATTGAAACAATTGATAATGCGGTTCGACTTATATTGAATGCCAAATATGATTTAGGATTGTTTCAAGATCCTTACAAATATTGTGATGTAAAAAGAGCAAAAACAGAAATTTTCACAAGCAGTAATAGAGCCGAAGCCAGAAAAATTGCTGCTCAATCTTTGGTTTTACTTAAAAACCAAAACCAATTACTTCCTTTAAAAAAATCAGGAACTGTTGCCGTGATAGGACCTTTGGCTGATGCCAAAGAAAATATGGCGGGTACTTGGAGTGTTGCAACTAATATGCAAACATCGGTTTCATTAGTAGCCGGAATCAAAGAAGTAGTTGGAACTACTGCAAAAGTGCTTTATGCTAAAGGAAGTAATTTAGATTATGATGCAGCTTTCGAGGAAAAAGCGACCATGTTTGGAAAAACCTTGCACCGCGATAGCAGAACTACTGAAGAATTATTGGCAGAAGCTTTGAAAATTGCCAATCAATCCGATGTGATTATTGCAGCAATTGGGGAATCAGCAGAAATGAGTGGAGAAAGCAGTAGCCGAACCAATCTTGAAATTCCACAAGCTCAAAAAGATTTATTACAAGCATTATTGAAAACAGGAAAACCAGTGGTTTTAGTTTTATTTGACGGTCGTCCGTTAGTTTTAAATCAAGAAAATGAAACTGTTCCGGCAATTCTTAATGTCTGGTTTGCAGGAAGTGAAGCAGGAAGTGCTATTGCTGACGTTTTGTTTGGAAACGAAAATCCTTCTGGAAAATTGACAGCTACTTTCCCTAGAAGTGTGGGGCAAGTACCTATTTATTACAATCAAAAAAATACAGGAAGACCATTAGGGAACAAAGAAGGAAAATTCGAAAAATTCAGGTCTAATTATATCGATGAAAGAAACGAGCCTTTATTTCCATTTGGTTTTGGATTGAGTTATACCACATTCGACTATTCGAATCTGAAAATTTCATCGGATAAAATTAATTTTAACCAAAAAGTAAATGTTACTGTTGCTGTTACCAATACTGGAAATTACGATGGTAAAGAAGTGGTTCAATTGTACATAAGAGATTTAGTGGGATCAGTTACAAGACCTATAAAAGAGTTGAAAGGATTTCAAAAAATTGCTCTTAAAAAAGGAGAAAAACAAACAGTGAATTTTGAAATTTCCGTTGAAGATTTGAAGTTTTATAATTCTGATTTACAATTTATTGCTGAACCGGGTGCGTTTCAAATTTTTGTTGGCACTGATTCTAATGCAGAGAAGAAAGTTAGTTTGGAGTTGATTAAATAAATTTGGTTTGTTTATTTAGTGACGACCCTTCGGTATTTATATCGAAGGGTTTTTTTTATAAAATAAAAGAAGATTTCTTTTATTTTGGCCTTTTGGGAACTATAGATTTTAGCTATATTCGTAAGTTCAAAAAAACATTCCAAATGAAATATTTAGTATCACTTTTATTTGTCTTTACCATAAGTATGTTACGTGCCCAAAACGTTCAATCTCCTTCTGGTAAAATTGCTGTTGATTTTAAATTAACAACTAACGGACAACCAATCTATTCAGTAAAGTATAAAGACAAAGCAGTCGTTAAGGAAAGTGCTTTGGGAATAAAACTAAAAGAAAAACCAGCCTTAGACGCTAATTTTGAAATTGCAGGTTCAAAATCAACAACTTTCAACGAATTATGGAAACCCGTTTTAGGAGAACAAGCTAATATAGTTAATCATTACAATGAACTTATTGTTTCTCTTATTCAAAAGGAAACGCATGTAAAAATGAATATCATTTTTAGAGCTTTTGATGAAGGAGTTGCTTTTAGATATGATTTTCCAAAACAAGCTGATTTAAATTATTTTATCATTTCAGATGAGGTTACTCAGTTTAATTTGACTGATAACAATAAAGTATTTTGGATTCCAGGAGATTTTGACAGTAATGAATATGAATACAATGAAACTAAATTTTCTGAAATTGACAATTCTAAAATAAATATGAACAACGGAATTGGAGTAAAAACAATTCCTGGTAAATACACTGTTCAAACACCCTTGATGATGAAATCGCCATCAGGATTGTATCTTAATATTTTTGAAGCTGCAGTAGTCAATTATCCCGTGATGCATTTGAATGTAGATGTCAACAACTTTAAATTGACAGCTCAATTAGTGCCAAATGCTATTGGTGATAAAGCCTATTTGCAAACTCCTTGCGTTTCACCTTGGAGGACCATTATGGTAAGTGATGATGCAAGAGATATTGTAAGTTCTAAAATGATTTTAAACCTAAATGAACCTTCTAAAATTGATGACACTTCTTGGATAAAACCAATGAAATATGTTGGGATTTGGTGGGAAATGCATGTTGGAAAATCGACTTGGGATTATGCAGGTTCTCAGAATGCTACTAACTTTGGAACAAAATTAGAAGCCTCAGGAAGACACGGAGCCACTACTGAAAATACTAAACGATACATTGATTTTGCTGCTAAAAACGGTTTCGATGGGGTGTTGGTTGAAGGTTGGGATGTAGGTTGGGAAGATTGGTCAGGAAACTGGAAAGAGGATGTTTTCGATTTTACAACACCATATCCGGATTTTGATATTGCTGCTATTTCGGCTTATGCCAAATCAAAAAACGTTAAAATGATTATGCATCATGAAACCTCAGGATCCGTTGCAAATTATGAACGTCATTTAGATCGCGCTTTTGATTTGATGAAAAAATACGATTATCCTGCAGTAAAAACGGGCTATGTGGGTAAAATTATACCTCGTGGAGAATTTCATGATGGCCAAACGATGGTGAACCACTTTAATTTTGTAGCAAGACGTGCTGCAGATTATAAATTGATGGTGAATTCGCATGAGTCTTCACACCCAACAGGTTACGGAAGAACGTATCCAAATTATGTTGCTGCCGAAGCCGCTCGTGGTACTGAATTTAATGCATGGAGTATAGGAAATCCACCAATGCACGAAACAATCTTACCATTTACAAGGCTTTTAGGAGGACCAATGGATTATACACCTGGAATTTTTGAAATAAAAATGAGTTATTATGACAAAAATAAAACCGAGCAAGTTCATACAACATTAGCAAAACAACTGGCTTTGTATGTAACAATGTATTCTCCAATCCAAATGGCAGCTGATTTACTTGAAAATTATGAAAAGTATCCAGATGCTTTCCAGTTTATTAAAGACGTAGCAGTAGATTGGGATGATAGTAAATACCTTCAAGCGGAGCCTGGAGATTATTTAACAATTGCAAGAAAAGCAAAAGGAAAAGAATCTTGGTTTCTAGGAGCTATAACGGATGAAAATGCTAGAAAAACAGAAATAAAATTAGACTTTCTTTCTAAAGGTAAAAAGTATAAAGCCATTATTTATGAAGATGCAAAAGATGCCGATTGGAAAAAGAATCCTATGGCTTATAAAATTAAAACGATGATAGTAACTAATAAATCTAAAATTAGGTTAAATCTGGCACCAGGTGGAGGAACAGCAATAAGTTTCGAACTAATTAATTAAATAGATAATCCTGCAAGTCTAAAATCTTGCAGGATTTTTTTTGATTTTTATTAAATAATTATTCAGGAATGTCGAACTTGGAATGAATATAAAAAAAAACTAAATTTCAATAATTTTTTGAATCACAATCAATCACGTATGAGAGAAAAAGCATTTTTGACGGTAGTATTGTTTACTGGAATTACCCTTTTTGCCCAGTCAAATGAAGAGAAAAAAATAAAAGAAATTTACAAATCATCATTAACCAATTCTAAATGTTATTCTTGGTTGGATTATTTATCTAATAAAATAGGTTCTCGTTTATCAGGATCAGCCAGTGCAGAGAAAGCGGTTCAATATACTAAAGCACAACTGGAAACACTGGGTTTAGATCGTGTTTATCTTCAGGAAGTGATGGTGCCAAAATGGGTTCGTGGTGAAAAAGAAACAGCCTATATTCAATATAATAAAACTAAAATAAATGTTCCTGTTTGTGCTTTAGGAGGGTCTGTTGCAACACCGAAAAATGGCCTTACTGCTGAAGTAATTGAAGTACAAAGTATTAAGGAATTAGAAATTTTAGGTAATAAAATAAAAGGAAAAATAGTGTTTTTTAATAGACCAATGGAGCCTGAAAATATTGAAACGTTTACTTCCTATGGCGGTTGTGTCGATCAAAGATATGCTGGTGCTAAAGAAGCTTCAAAATTTGGAGCTATAGGGACTATTGTTCGCTCCATGAATCTTAGATTAGATGATTTTCCTCATACAGGAGCACAAAGCTATGGTGATATTCCAAAATCACAATATATTCCTACGGCAGCTATAAGTACGAATGGAGCAGAATTGTTGAGCAAAACGTTAAAAAATAATCCAAATTTGAAGTTTCATTTGAAAATGTCATGCCTACAAATGGAAGACGCATTATCTTATAACGTAATTGGAGAAATAAAAGGAAGCGAATATCCGGAAAATATTATGGTTGTAGGCGGACATCTTGATTCTTGGGATTTAGCCGATGGTTCCCATGATGATGGAGCAGGAGTTGTTCAAAGTATGGAAGTGATAAATATCTTTAAAAACTTGCGTTACAAACCAAAAAATACCATCCGAGTAGTCCTTTTTATGAATGAAGAAAATGGAGGTAAGGATAGCTAAAAAACTATCCTTTCAATTATCGTATAATCATCAAACTTATTGCTGGTTGGTTGCTCCTCAGCAGAGCCAACTTCCTCTTCAATTTGATGCTGAAATATAAGCAATCTAAAATGAAAATTTACCAACCATTTTTGACCACATTACCTTAATACATAGTTTTGTAAAAGGACATAGTGGTTCAGATATTGAACCTTTAACCTCAAAAACAATTGTAAAAGCAGGATTAAAGCCAGATTCTCAGCGTTATTTTGATTATCACCATGCTCTTAACGATAAATTTGACGCGATTAATAAAAGAGAATTAGAATTAGGAGCTGCAACAATGGCATCTCTACTGTATTTGATAGATCAGAATGGTATAATAAAATAGAAAGACTTCAATTTTAGAAGGTGCTAAATTCTCAATATTTAAAAGAAATTGTGAATGTAGCACCTTCATTAATTTTACTTTCAACAGCAATTCGTCCGCCTAAGCTGGTGATGTGATTGTACACTAGATACAATCCAATGCCATTACTGTCAATATTACTGTGGAATTTTTCATACAACCCAAAAATTTTATCTTTTACTTTATCCAAATCGAAGCCAAGACCATTATCAGAAAAAATTAATTGGTTCACACCATTGACTTTTTTTGATTGGACAGAGATAATAGGAGCTAGATGTGGTTTAGAATATTTAATCGAATTGGTTAATAAATTCAAAAAAATACTTTTGATATACGCTCTGTTAAAAGTAATATTTTCAAATTCTGTAAAATCAATATTAATAATTGCTTTCGAATCACGTATTAGTGAATTTATAGAGCCGAGTACTTCATTAAGTGATTCATTTAAATTTACTTCTTCGATTTGAGTATGTACATTCTCATTTTTAACTAATTCATCAATCGAATCGTTTAAAGTCTGTTTTAAATTTTCACTGGTTAATTTAAGAATGTTAATTAATTCCAAGGTTTCCGGATCATTAATTTTAGAAATATCAATAAGACTAAAAACCGAAAGCATATTATTAATAGGGGACTTTAAATCATGGGAAGTTTTGTGTGATAAAACGGTAAGTTCTTTATTAATTTGTGTAAGATTTGTAAGAAGTAAATTTCGTTCTTCTTCCACTCTTTTTTTATGAGTAATGTTTTTAGCAATAGCATAAACTAATTTTTCATCTTCAACAGGCATTGATGTCCAAGATAACCATACAATGGCGCCACTTTTAGTTAAATAGCGATTTTCAAAATTTAAAAGCGGTTTGTTTTTATATACTTGTTCTCTGGTTTCGATAGTTATTTTAAGGTCTGGTGCATAAACAAAACTACTGATGGGGTGAGCATATAATTCCTCGTCTGAATACTCTAGTAATTTTGAAACAGCCGGATTTATTCTCTTGAAATAGCCATCAAATCCTGCAATGCAAATAAAATCAGCGGATATGTTAAAAAAATTATCGAAGTGATAGGTATGACCTGAATCAGGATTTCTTTTTTTTATAGTCATTGAGCTTAAAAGGTATTTGTTATTCTGACTTTATTAAGATACAAATTTTAAAAACTAAGCGCTAAATAGATTTTTTAAAATGCTAAACAAGTCTTAAAAATACAATTTTTATCTAAACTGAGGACTATTTTTTTTGTTAAATATCTTATGTATAATAGTGATTAATTTAATATAATTTTTTTTAAAAGGAATGAAAATAAAATAGATTAAAAGGGTATAATTGTTTAATAATGCCAGTATTTAAGATAAAACAAAGGGGAAACTATCAAAACGATGACAATCTCCCCTTGAGTATTATTTATTCTTACTTTTAAATCTTAAAAATTCCTCCAAAAGCAATTATTCTCTGAAAAAAGAAAAAATCCTGTGAAGCACTGTCTTCAGTACTTTGAGTGGTTCTTATATCCTGCATGTTAATGTATCCTCCTTTTAGCTCTCCTTGAACATAAAAATGTTTCAGGAAAGTAATATTTAAACCTGCTTTCAAAGAGGTTCCGTAACCAGATACATGAAAGTCATCGTGTCTCGGTTTACCCAAAAGAGTAGTATTCGTTTTTGGATATAACAATCCAACTCCAACTCCCTCAGTTAAATTAACTTGAATCTTATCAGTATTCCCAATTTTAAATAATGATGAAATGTCATCATGTCTTGAAAATTCCGTGTTTACATAATTTAATCCATCAGTATGCTCATACATTAGGAATGCTTCAGTCATAACAGTTGGTGTATTGTTGTAAACGCCATCATAAGGTGTATTTGCAGCAATTGTACCAGTCAGATTTGCTGTTTGCTCCTGTGTCATAACATATTTCATGTGATCAACACCAATAGCAATACTATAATGATCATTTATGAAATAACCCATCCTGAAATTAGTTTGAGGAATAGTCATTCTGGCGGGATTAATATAATCTACATGCCAACCTTTTGGTTTGTCATGTGCAACCATATTGTCGATTGTAAAATTATAATCTTTCCCTCTGAAAGTTACATCAGATTTGGTGTAACTATCTCTGTTTCCGCCCCACGACACAAAGAATTTTCCTTTGTTGTGGGCGGTATATTTATCTTGTATTTTAATTTGTTCTTGAGCAGTTGCGTTTATTGAAAAAATTATAAATAAGAATGCGGAATGTAAAAAATAACGTTTCAATGAATTGGGGACAATTTAGGTTTAAAATGTATTTATTGTTTTTCTTATAGCGACTAATTTGGTCATCAGACTTTCAAAATAATCTAAATGCAGCATATTTGCTCCATCACTTTTAGCATTAGCAGGGTCAAAATGAGTTTCGATAAAAATACCATCTACGCCTACAGCAATTCCTGCTTTGGCCACAGTTTCAATCATATCAGGTCTTCCGCCTGTTACTCCTGCAGTTTGATTGGGTTGTTGTAGCGAATGTGTAACATCAAGAACAGTTGTTGCATATTGCTGCATAGTAGGAATTCCTCTAAAATCCACAATCATGTCTTGGTATCCAAACATAGTTCCACGGTCCGTAACCATTACATTTTGATTGTTGCAATCCAAAACTTTTTGCACAGCATGTTTCATGCTTTCGGGACTCATAAACTGTCCTTTTTTCAAGTTTACAACCTTTCCAGTATTGGCAGCAGCTACGACCAGATCAGTTTGACGAACTAGAAAAGCAGGTATTTGCAATACATCTACATATTGAGCAGCCATTTCAGCATCTTCATTTGTATGGATGTCTGTTACTGTGGGAACACCAAAAGTTTCTGAAACTTTTCTAAGAATTTTTAACGCTTTTTCGTCTCCAATACCAGAAAAACTATCAATTCTGGAACGATTGGCTTTCTTGAAAGAACCTTTAAAAACAAATGGAATTTCAAGCTTATCAGTAATGCCTACCAGCTTTTCGGCAATACGCATTGCCATTTCTTCTCCTTCAATAGCACAAGGACCGGCAAGAAGAAAAAAGTTGCCACTATCAATATGTTTAATTAGTGGAATATGTTGTATGTTCATAAAAATTTATTTTTTGAAAGTACAAAGATAATTAGAAATAATGATTTAGTATTTTTTTGAAGCTATTTCCTGCTATCCGTTGCAATCTTTTCTTTTTTGAAAGAAAAAAAGAAAAGGATTTCCACTCTTATCAGGGCTAGGGCAGTCGTGTTTTATTTAATTCTTTTTTAAACTAAGACCAACAGGTACCATTAAAATTCCTTTTTCGTAAATATTCAAATAAAGTTTTATAGGTTTTTTTTGTCCTTCCCATTTTAGTTCATATACATCAAGGAAACCAGCACCTAAATCAGTTCTTTTAGTTGGAAATGGGCAACAACTTTCTAGTTTTGTGTAAGTAATTTTTTCTCCTTTTGGCCCTGCCAATGCATTCAAAAAACGCTCCTGATTAATCGTCTCGTTTGCCGTATTCCTATAAAAAATATTGATGGGATAATCTTGGTCGTAACCGTATTTTTTGTCCTTGCTGTATTCCGTAATTATAAAAGTATTATCATGCGTTAATATAAGGTTAGGGGCATTATCGTCAATGTTTTTCAAAGTAGATTTTCTACTTACACACGATGTGGCAACAATTAACAAGGCGACAAAAAGAATAATTTTTTTCATATTTTTTTATTTACTTACTTTTTGAAGCAAGATATATTTTGGTTTTTATTTCTTTTAAAAATAGTAAACACTAATTTGTACTACAAATATAAACAGAACTTCAAACTGTTTACTACTTCAAACAAGAATTGTATCTTAAATGTTATATTTTTAAAAGGCAGAATCCTTATTTTTGCAAAAAAAAACGATATGAATATTATTTTTCAAACTTGGCCTTGGTATGTTTCTGGGTTTTTGATTGGCATGATTATGTTATCTCTTATCTATTTCGGAAAAGTTTTTGGGATGTCATCTAATTTGCGTTCGCTTTGTTCTATGGCAGGAGCAGGGAAATATGTTTCTTTTTTTAATTTTGATTGGAAATCGCAACGTTGGAATTTAGTAGTTGTGTTAGGTGCAATGTTGGGTGGTTTTGTAGCAGTTCATTTTATGAATGATCCGACAAATGTTGACATAAATCCAAAAACTATTCAACAGTTAGCACAATTAGGAATCGATGCTCCAAACGGAAAATTAATGCCAAACGCACTCTTTGGAGCTCAGGTTTTACAATCTCCAAAAAGTATTTTTATTCTATTAATCGGAGGTATATTAATAGGATTTGGAACCCGTTATGCAGGTGGTTGCACTTCAGGACATGCTATATCTGGTCTAAGTAATTTGCAACTTCCATCGCTGAAAGCTGTTATAGGATTTTTTGTTGGAGGATTAATTATGGCTCATTTTTTATTACCCTTAATTTTTTAGAATATGAATGTATTAAAATATTTAATAGTCGGATTTGTTTTTGGAATTGTACTGACAAAATCAGAAGCGGTTTCCTGGTATCGCATTTATGAAATGTTTCAATTTCAGTCCTTCCACATGTACGGAATTATTTCAGTTGCTATATTGACAGGGGTAATTGGTATTCAAATTATAAAAAGGAACAATATAAAGGACATAAATGGGCAACTAATAGAAATTCAGGACAAAGAAAAAGGTTCTGCCAGATACTGGATTGGCGGATTGTTTTTTGGGTTAGGTTGGGCGCTTGTAGGTTCTTGTCCAGGTCCCATATTTATACTGATAGGAGCTGGTTTTTGGAGCGTGCTTTTAGTGCTTTTTGGTGCTTTGTTGGGTACTTTTATTTATGGAATATTAAAAGATAAATTGCCGCATTAAATTTTTTATAATTTAAATTTGAATAGCATTTTCTAAAAAGGAAATGCTATTTTGTTCTGTTTAATTTCAAAATACCTACTACAATCAGGTATTGTGCAAGTAAGTAGGTTGCCATGATAAGAAATGAACTGAAAAGGATCGGTTTGTAAAATTTATTGAAAGCCAGAATGCTATCAGAACATACAAAAATAATGGCCCCCAGTAAAATATAACTCCCAGCAGGTTTACTCCATTTTAAATACCCTTTAAATGCAAATAAAAGCATTGTTGACAATATGATGGCATAAACAAAAACTGGAATTTTTAAATTACCTAAAGTTGGTAATAGTAATGATAACATTAATATTAAATAGACAATAATAGTTGTGATTCCCACCCAAAAAATAGCTTTATTCCTTGACGAATTTATTCTTAATTGTTTACTGAATAAAACGACATAAGCGATATGAGAAATTAGGAATGCAACTAATCCAATGATAAAGTAGATTTCTGACTTATCTGCAAATAGTAAAACGACGTCTCCCATCCAAGAAAAAGTCAAAGCAGTTAAAAGGAATCTTTTAGAAGGGAAATCGCGACATGAATAAACTGCAAGAAAAAGCAAAGGAATTAAAAAGGGTTTTAAAAACCACGAAATGTCTTCTCTTCCCAAAATAATAAATAATAGATAAGCAAAACTGATTCCAATATAGGCTTTGAATGATAAGGTACTTCTCATGAATTGTTTTTAAGATTATGTCGCTACTACTTTCTCTTTTTCGAAATTTACACTTACAAAGTAGACTGTGGCTATTAAGGATAACGTAAGATATCCAATAATGATATAATTTGCATAAGGGAAAAGCTGATTCATTGAAAACCAGTCCCCAAAATAAGCAATAATGGTTATCCCTAAAACAAATCGAATGATTTCCCAAAAGAGTGAAATTTTTCGCGCATCCATTAGTTCAGTATAGCTATAGACTGTTATGAAAACAAATGCCCCATATACAAACACATTGGGTAAACCAATTGTTGCAATGAAATTATATAAATAGCTGATAAATAATAAAGTAATTATAGCTTGAATTATAGACCAAAGCATTAGTTTTTTAGAATGTTGTGTTCCATATTTTTCAAAAGCATAAACATCTTTAATTTTGTGTACAGGATATTTTTCTTCAAAATTTTCTGGACGCCACCCCGTTGGTTTAAACCAAATAGTGAATTTATCTTTCCAGTTTTCGGCACGCCAAGCGTCGGTTATCAGTAGCCAAAGATGTTGAAAATTAATGCGGATCGGATTCCAGGTTTGTGCAGGCCTTGTGATTCCAAAAACGGGTGGAACTGATTCTAATTCTTCTTGAAATGTACCAAATAACTTATCCCAAATTATAAATATTTGGGAATGATTTTTATCTAGATATTCTGGATTAATAGCATGATGTACCCGATGATGTGATGGAGAGACCAAGATATTTTCCAGAAAACCAATTTTTTTAATGTGCTTGGTATGATACCAAAATTGAAGAAATAAATGAATGGGAAGTGTAATCGCAATCACTTTTGAAGGAACTCCTAACAGAGCCGCAGGAATAAGCAGAAAAGTAAATAGATTCACAAAACTGGATATGGGTTGGCGTAAAGCACAAGCTAAATTGAACTCTTCACTGCTGTGATGAATAGCATGCTTATTCCATAAAAAATTGATTTGATGCGAAAAACGATGGCTCCAGTAACCATAAAAATCGATAGCTATAAAACCAATGATATAAGCAAGAACGGTAGGTTCTAAATGGAAAATCGCAATTTTTGATGCAATCCAATCGTAAGAAATAAGGGTGATACTAAGTCCTAATACATCTTTCAAGGAATTAACCATTCCTGAACTTACGCTTGAAACTGAATCCATTGTAGGAGAAGTATCTTCTCCTTTATAATAACCATATATCTTCTCTATTATGATTAATAATAAAAAAATGGGCATTACAAAAACTAAAATTTTTCCGTATTCTTTCATAAAAGCCTGATGTGTTGTTCAAATATATAATAAAAGTATATATTTTTTGAATTATTTGCAATAATTCTACAATAGCTTATGGGAATTAAATAAGGTTAGATAATTTCAGCACTTAATCCAGCTTCTAATAGTTGGCTACACTGGGGTTTTAGCTTATTATAAGGACCAGTTTTTACAGTACATTTTCCGTTGTAATGAATAATTAATGAACATTGTTCGGCTTGTTCAGCAGTGTGATTACAAACGTGTATTAAAGTTTCAATGACATGATCAAAAGTATTTACATCATCATTATAAACAATAATTTCATTGTCAATGGATATAATTTCTTTTACACTGACTCTTTCTCTTTTTTTTTCTTTGGTACTCATTTTTAGATACTTTGGGGGTTAAATAAAAATATAGTTTAATTTATCGTTTCTTAAAAATACAAAATATAAAGTTTTGCATTGTTTTAAATGGGGTAATGTGATCTTCATTAATGCATTTTACTTTTTCAAACGCTGCTTGAAATTCATTTTTGAGAGTAGTTTCGGTATATTGTTTGATTTCAAGTCCGCTACATTTTGTAGGGCCTTTATCTGAAAAGGTGCCAATAATCAAAAAACCAGAAATCCATTTTTGAGCAATTTCAATGTAACTGTTTATCTGGTCATCACTAATCAAAAAATGAAATGTCGCTCGGTCATGCCAAATATCATAAGTTGTTATTGGATTGTAATCTGTCACATCCGAAACAATCCAAGTTACTTTTTCAGCCTTTTTTCCCAAACGAATTTTTGCTCGTTCCAATGCATTTGCCGAGATATCTAAAACGGTTATATTTTCATAACCGTCTTCCAATAAAAAATCAACAAGTTTGCTGTCGCCACCACCAATATCAATAATCTTTGCAGTTTTATCTAGATTTGTTCCTCGAATAAAATCAAGTGATACTTTAGGATTTTCCTGTGTCCAGCTTACTTCATTGGGTTGTTTAGTTTCATAAACAGTTTCCCAATGATTTTTTTTGTCGATTTTCATTTGGTTGATTTTCAGTACTAATTTACGTATTTTAGAGAAACCCAGTTGTTTCTTTCGAATTTTTTAACATAAATTAAACCTTTCTCTGTGCAAGAAGCGTCAATAAAAGGGATGTCTTCTACATAAAAACCGCTTAATAGCAGGGTTCCTTTTGGATTTAAACTTTCAACATAACTTTGCATATCGTTCAACAATATATTTCTATTGATGTTAGCAATTATCAAGTCATATTTTTTGCCTTTTAGCAGAGCGGCATCGCCTTCATAAACTGTAATATGTTCACAATTATTGCGTTCTGCATTTTCGATAGAATTCAAATAACACCAATTGTCAATATCAATTGCATCGATTGGTTGAGCTCCTTTCATTTCAGCAAGAATTGCCAAAATTGCTGTTCCGCAACCCATATCAAGTGTTTTTAAACCGGTAACATCAATTTCCAATAAATGTTGAATCATCATGTGTGTAGTTTCGTGATGACCAGTTCCAAAACTCATTTTTGGTTCAATTACAATATCAAATTCGGCATCCGTTTTTGGATGAAAAGGCGCACGTACATGGCAATTTCCATCTACATCGATTGGTTCAAAATTCTTTTCCCATTCCTCATTCCAGTTCACTTGCTCGATTTCTTCAAAAGAATAGTCAATTTTAAATTCTTCTGATTGTAAAATTTGAATTTCATCTAGAATCATTTCGTCCCATAAATCCTTTTGCACAAAAGCAGAAATACCCGTTTCGGTTTCAGTAAAACTTTCAAAAGCTTTTTCTCCTAATTGAGCAATTAATATTTCTGAACCTAATTCTTTTGGTTCTATGGTAAAATGATATCCGATATAAATGTTTGACATGTTTATTTTTTTTTGGGCAAAGGTAGTATTATCTCTTTTTATTGAAGAATTAAAACAAAAAAAAGGCTTGATAAAATACCAAACCTTTCTTTAATTTTGTATGAAAAATTATATAGCGCTCACAATAGCAACAAAATCATCTGATTTTAATGCAGCACCACCAATAAGACCTCCGTCTACATCTGGTTTAGAGAAAATTTCTTTTGCATTTTCTGGTTTTACACTTCCACCGTAAAGAATAGACACATCATCAGCGATGTCGCTTCCAAAAGCTTTACGTACAGTTTCTCTGATGAATTCGTGCATTTCCTGAGCTTGTTCTGGAGAAGCTGTCTCTCCAGTTCCAATAGCCCAAACTGGCTCGTATGCTAAAACAACATTTGCCCAGTCTTTTGCTTCTATATGGAACAAACCATCACGCAATTGATTTTCAACAATATTAAAATGATTTTTAGATTGACGGTCTTTCAATTCTTCACCAAAGCAGAAAATAACAGTCATATCATGTTCTAAAGCAGTATCAACTTTACTTGCAATTAAAGCATCTGTTTCGTTAAAAATTGCTCTACGCTCTGAATGTCCAAGAATTACGATATTCACACCAACACTTTTAAGCATATCAGCAGAAATTTCGCCTGTAAAAGCACCACTTTCAGCTTGATGTACATTTTGAGCAGCCACATCAATATTTGTAAATTCTAAATGATCAACAGCAGAAGCTAGGTTAACAAAAGTTGGAGCTACAATTACCTGTGCTTTAGTTTCTGTTGGGATTTTTGCAATTAATTCATTCAATAAATCTTCAGTCTGTTCTGCGTTTTTATGCATTTTCCAGTTTCCTGCTACAATCTTCTTTCTCATTTTGTTGTTTTTTATTTTAGTTAGGTAGTTTTTTTGAAATGAATACTGCTATTATTTCAATTTTTTTAAAGTTTCATTTATTAAGTCAAAATCAGTTTCTATCGCACGATATAAAACTATTTTTCCTGTATTGTCAATGATGATGTATCTTGGAATCCAATCCAAATCAATTGCTTTTCCGAATACACCTTTCATTTGGTCATTTGCCATGAAATGATCTCCTTTTAATTCGTGTTTTTCAATACCAACTTTCCATTTATCGGCAGCTTTGTCCATAGAAATAAACACATAAGCTAGATCAGGATTATTAGCCTGTAATTCTTTAATTTTTGGCATTGCTTTAACGCAGTCTCCGCACCAGGATGCCCAAACTTCAATTACTAAAGTTTTGCCTTTGTGTTTTTTTAAAATATTCTTAAAAGCAACTTGGCTACCATCAGTTGACAATAATGTTTCTGATAAGGCTTCTTTTGAAAATGCTGTTTTTTGGGCTTGTGTACAAGAAAATGTAACTAAAGCAATGAATAAAACGAATATTTTTTTCATTTTTTATAATTTGGAACAAAGTTAAACAAACAATTTGATTGGGGAATAGAGATTGACGAATTTTGAATTCTCTGCTATTATATCACAAAAAATGATTTTTTTGTAATGATAAAAGTAGTGAAATCGTAATAGTTAGCTGTTAAATGGAGCGTTTATTGAAATAAATTAAAAACAGGGCTTTCAAAGCGAACTAATTTATCCATTTTCAAGTGATATTTCAGTAAAATACAATACTAAATAGAACTAGACTTATGTGAATATATAAAATAAAAAAGGTTCAAAATTACCTGTTTCTGAAGCTTTAAACCTAATTTATTTATAGCGTTAAATCTTCAATATCGTTATAATGTACTTTTTGCAAAATGGTCCCTTTTTCAAGAACTACAATACTAGGATTGGCTCTTTCGATAGTTTTTAAAGCTGTGGCATCACAGAAATAAAAATCGAATGTCATTCCGAAATCTTTTTTTGATTTGGCAATTTCTTCCGGTGATGAAGCCGTCATTCCTATCACTTTATACCCTTTTGCTTTAGCTTCCTGATTCAATTTCTCTAATTTCATTACGCCTTCTTTATCAGCATGAACTAAATCATAAGCTACAATCATAACTAATTTTGGTTCATCTAAGAACTCATCTTTATAATCAGATCCGTCTTTTTCCATGGCAAAATCATGAATAGGAGGAACGTAACCTTCCGTAATCACTTTATCTTTTCGGTCTACAAATGTGGCTCCTTCAGGTAATGCTATTAAATCCTTTTCAGTAAATTCTTTGTCAACACCATTTACCTTATAAATGAAAATCATTTCGACTACACTTTTTGGTGCGTTATCAGGAATTCTCATTCCTTTTTGGATGTTGGTTCCTACTTTATACGGACGAAAATCGATTATAGGCAAATGATTGATAACCCAATATCCCATAAATGCACAGGAAACGATACTTGCAAAAGCCAATATATTTTGAAAAGTATTTCCAAATAACGGTTTTACTAATTTTCTGTTGAAAAATAGAATCAGAATAAAAAATAATAAAACTACATCTTTGGTAAAGGATTGCCATGGCGTAATGTGTAAAGCATCACCAAAACAACCACAGTCTCTAACAACATCAAAATAGGCGGAATAAAATGTTAGGAAAGTGAAAAATACAATCAATAGCAGTAAACTGTTAATCGTAAATTTTGATTTGTAACCAATGAGCAACATAACACCCAAGACAACCTCAAGAATAACCAAAAATAAGGCAATCGCTAATGCAAATGGTACTAAGAAAGGCATGTTGAAAACGGGTTCACCAAAATATTCTGCCAGTTTATAAGAAAAACCAATTGGGTCGTTCAGCTTTATTAATCCCGAAATGATAAATAAGATTCCAACGAAAATTCGGGAGAATTGAGTAATTATATTTTTCATAGTTTTATTTTAATTTTTATTTCCAAAGCCCATTAAAATTAAGGCGAAAATCGAATAATTAATCATATCCTGATAATTGGCATCAATGCCTTCAGAAACCAATGTTTTCCCTTTATTATCTTCAATTTGTTTCACACGAAGCAGTTTTTGCAAAATCAAATCTGTAAGCGAACTGACACGCATATCGCGCCAAGCTTCTCCATAATCATGATTTTTGGCTTCCATTAAATCTTTGGTCAGTGTAACTTTGGCATCGTATAATTCGGTCGCTTTTGAAACTTCTAAATCAGGTTGATCTGCAACGCCTAATTCCAATTGAATTAATGCCATGATGGAATAATTGATAATCCCGATGAATTCACCCGTTTCATCTTCGTCAATTTTGCGAATTTCGTTTTCTTGTAAACTGCGAATTCTTTGTGCTTTAATGTAGATTTGGTCTGTCAGTGATGGCAATCTTAAAATACGCCAGGCACATCCATAATCTTTCATTTTGTTGATAAACAGCGAACGACAAATCGCAATCACAGTATCATATTCCTTTGAAGTATTCTTCATTATTGGTGTATATTTGTCTAAAATTTTTTCAAAAATAGCATATTTTTTTTGAATGTAGAATTTTGAAGTCTTTAAAACTGTAAACAAATGACTATTAACTGCAAAGGACAACTCATCGACTTATCAACTCCAAAAGTAATGGGGATTTTGAATGTGACACCCAACTCTTTTTTTGATGGTGGAAAGTATAAAAATGAAAACGAAATACTTTCTCGGATTGAAAAAATGCTTTTTGATGGAGCTACTTTCATTGATTTAGGAGCGTATTCCAGTAAGCCTAGTGCCGAATTTGTTTCGGAACAAGAAGAAATTTCAAGAATTGTTCCAGCTATTGATTTGATTCTAAAAAAATTCCCGGAAACCATTCTTTCTATTGATACTTTTAGAGCTGAAGTGGCGAAAGCCTCCATAGAAAGTGGAGCGGCCATCATTAACGATATTGCTGCAGGAAATTTGGACGAAAAGATGTTTGAAATTATTGCAAAATACAATGTTCCTTATATCATGATGCACATGCGTGGGAATCCTCAAACCATGCAAACACTCACGAATTATGATGATATTGTAAAAGAAATGCTATTCTATTTTTCGGAACGAATTGCCAAGGCAAGAAGTTTTGGACTCAATGATTTAATTATTGATCCTGGTTTTGGCTTTGCAAAAACACTGGAACAAAACTACGAAGTATTTCAAAAAATAGAATTATTCAATATGCTTGAATTACCGCTTTTAGTTGGGATTTCAAGGAAATCCATGATTTCTAAAGCTTTAAATGTCAACACTGAATCCGCTTTAAACGGAACTACAGTTTTAAATACTCTGGCACTGACCAAAGGAGCAAAAATCCTTCGCGTACATGATGTAAAAGAAGCTATGGAATGCGTTACCTTATTTAATAAAATAAACCTATAATGATGAAATATTTTACGCTAATTGTTCTTTTTATTTTGTTTTCTTGCGGGAACAAAGAGGATATTTTATTGCCAAAAGCCAGTACAACAATCGTCAAAAATGTAGAAGATCATTCGCCAATCTATATTTTCTTTAGAACAAAAGAGAAAGATACATTGGCAGAAGTAAACCGAAAAAATGAGATTATTTCTACCAATTGGATTTTTAATATTGACAAGCGTTTGCCTTTGAGATTAGTCATTCCTGAAGTCATGAAACTGCAAAATAAAAAGCGAGAAGAAAAAGCTCATAAGAACGAATTAGCACAGAATTATTATTCCTATGCTGATACTATTGGCAAAAACTTGGCTTTTATTCCTTTTACAAAAGTATTTTACAAACTGGAAAAACCAATTGGAACCATCATATTTTTCAATAAGAATAATGAGATTTTAATTGAAAATCAAGTTCTCAAAAAAGAAAAACTTCAAGATTTAATTAACAACATTTTATCCAAAGAAGTTGCAACTAACTTTTTATTTAGGTTTGATAAAGATTTAAGTTTTGGAAATTACATTCAAGATAAAATTTTCATTGAAAGTTTAAAAATAGCTATAAAAAGTAATCAAGAATTTATTTATTAGGAACTTTAAACAAAGAAAACCTGAAACAATTTTTTTACTGGTGATGATAGGGTTCGTTTCTCAAAATTGTAAAACCGCGATACAATTGTTCGATAAAAAATAATCGAACCATTTGGTGCGAAAAAGTCATTAGCGACAGCGATATTTTCCCTTGCGCTTTAGCATAAACTGTTTCCGAAAACCCGTAAGGACCGCCAATTACAAAAACTAAAGTTTTGACACCAGAGTTCATTTTTTTTTGTAATTCTTCTGAAAAAGCAACGCTGGAAAAGTTTTTTCCATTTTCGTCCAATAAGATGAGTTGGTCAGTTGGCGTGATTTTTGCTAAAATCAATTCACCTTCTTTCTCTTTCTGCTGACTCTCGGATAAGTTTTTTACGTTCTTAATATCAGGGATAATATCGAGGTCAAACTTGATATAAAAAGACAAACGCTTGGTGTAATCGTCAATTAAGGACTGTAAGGCTTTGTTATCGGTTTTACCAATAGCAATCAATTTAATGTTCATTTTATTGAATTTCAGATGTTGCAAAGATAAGAAGTTGGTGAAGAAATAAAAGTAGTGAAAATGATATGTTTTATTGAAATTACATGTTTTCAAATCCACAAAATAAATCTTACTTTAGCATTCCATAAATTTCCTATAAAATGATTAGCGAAGCACAGTTGAATAACGAGTTACACATATTAATAGAAAATGCTATTCGGGAAGATGTCGGCCCTGGCGATTATAGTTCTTTGGCCTGTATTCCTGCAACGGCAACTGGTAAAGCGAAATTACTTGTAAAAGAGGATGGAATTATAGCCGGTGTGGCTTTTGCCAAAATGGTTTTCGAATATGTAGATCCTAATTTACAAATAGAAACGTTCATTGAGGACGGAACGCGAGTGAAAAAAGGCGATGTTGTTTTTCATGTTTCGGGAAGTTCACAATCCATCTTAAAATCGGAACGGGTAGTTTTAAATTCGATGCAAAGAATGTCAGCAATTGCGACTAAAACCAAAGAATATGTCCATCTTTTAGAAGGAACGAATACTAAAATCCTTGACACGCGAAAAACGACACCCGGTTTTAGAGCTTGTGAAAAATGGGCAGTAAAAATAGGCGGAGGTGAAAACCACCGTTTTGCTTTGTATGACATGATTATGTTGAAGGACAATCACAATGATTTTGCAGGCGGAATTACTTTGGCCATAGCCAAAACCAAAGCTTTTCTCAAAGAAAATAAACTGAATCTAAAAATTATTGTCGAGGCAAGAAACTTGGATGAAATCAAAGAAATACTAGAAAGCGAAGGTGTCTATAGAATTTTGATTGACAATTTTAATTATGAAGATACTCAAAAAGCAGTAACTTTGATAGGAGATAAATGCCAAACTGAATCTTCGGGAAATATCAATGAAGAAACAATTCGTCATTATGCAGAATGTGGTGTCGATTATATTTCGTCAGGAGCTCTAACACATTCGGTCTATAACATGGATTTGAGCCTAAAAGCAATATGAGTAAAGAAATAGAAGCCAGAATAGAAAAAATTCCCGTAATACGGAATCTTGCTCGTGGGTTAAAAAAAATAAAACTCCCATGGTTGCAAGGATTGTCTCTTTATGACTTGTTGGAATTATACGGATTAGGAATTGTCGAAAGCGCCTTGACTTATCATGCCAGTGCCATTGCATTTAGTTTCTTCATGGCATTATTTCCATTTGCATTGTTTATATTAAATCTAATTCCTTATATCCCAATCGAAGGCTTTCAAGAAGATTTTCTTCAATTTGTACGACAAGGAGTTCCGCCTAATACCTATGATGCTATTTACAAAATCATCAATGATATACTTCATAATAGCCATTCCGGATTATTGTCTTCGGGATTTATATTGTCTATTTTCTTGATGGCAAATGGGTTAAACGGCATCTTGGGAGGATTCGAATCCTCGCGTCACGTCCTCATCAAAAGAGGATTTATCCACCAATACATTGTTGCTCTTGGCATGTCATTATTATTGTCAATACTATTGATTGTAACCGTTTCAGCAATTGTTGTTTTTGAGGTTTTTATCCAAAAAACGATATTGAGTGACCAAGTGGAATTGATTATTTTATGGCGCTATGCGTTTATCATTGTAATGATTTTGATCACAACATCCATACTTTTCAAGTTTGGTACCATGCATGATAAAAACAGAGCTTTTATCTCTATAGGTTCTGTATTTACTACTATTCTGATTCTTTTGGATTCCTATGGTTTTGGAATTTGGGTCATCCGATTTTCAAAATACAATGAATTATACGGCTCCATAGGAACCCTATTAATCATGATGTTTTACATCTGGATCAACTGCATGATATTATTACTTGGTTTCGAATTAAATGGAACAGTAAATAAACTAAAAATAAAAAAAGAAGGCTAGTTTTTAGGAGCTATTTCCTGCTGTTCGTTTTAATCTTTTTATCCGCCGAAAAGGCGGATAAAAAGGATTTCCACTGCCATCAGGGCTAGGGAATTTCGGTTACAATAAACGAATCTGTTTCATTTTAAATTTGTAATTTTAGACAAACAAATTCCAAGATGAGCCCAATTTATATTGACCAAAAAGAAATTCTGAAACGCTACAAACAACCAGATAAATTCACACACAAAGGAATTCAGGGACATGCCATTATCATTGGTGGGAGTTATGGAAAGATTGGAGCTGCTTGTCTTTCTTCCAAAGCTTGCCTGAAAACTGGCTGTGGATTAGTATCTGTTTTTATCCCAAAATGCGGCTATGATATCCTTCAAATCGCCATTCCAGAAGTTATGGTCCTTACGGATAATCTGGAAAAATACATTTCGGATATTACTTTCGACATTAAACCTCAAGCTATAGGAATTGGTCCCGGTTTGGGACAAGAAATCGAAACGCAACAAGCCGTTTACAAATTCTTTAAAACGAATAAAATTTCTTTGGTAATCGATGCTGACGCGTTGAATATTCTTTCCAAAAACAAAGAATGGCTTCCTTTATTGCAACCCAAAACCATCCTAACGCCACACCCAAAAGAACTAGAACGATTAATAGGAAAATGGAATTCTGAACAGGAAAAAATAGCTAAAACAATCGCATTTTCTAAACAGTATAACTTGATTATTGTGATGAAAGGAGCGCCAACACGCATTATTGATGAAGAAATAATTTATGAAAACACTACTGGAAATGCCGCTTTGGCTACTGCAGGAACTGGGGACGTATTAACCGGAATGATTACCAGTTTATTGGCGCAATCCTATGAACCTATTAATGCTGCGATACTTGGTGTTTATCTTCATGGTTTAACAGCTGATATTGCGTTGCCTGAAACTGGTTTTCAGTCCTTTATCGCTTCTGATGTTATTGCTAATATTGGGAAAGCTTTTTTAAGCCTGGAAAATTTGAGCAAATAGGTGCTTGCAAATGAATTTCAGCGTAGTTATTTGTAAGTTTGTACCTAAGCAAAATAGCTTTATCCAATTCAATTATGGAAAAAATACCCCATCTTAGAACCGTAAATGTTACGAGATACATCACTCCTTTGCGGGAAGGTGGTTCTTTACCTGCACTTGCTGAAGCCGATGATGATTTTAAATATGTCTTGAAATTCAAAGGTGCCGGCCACGGCGTAAAAGCCTTAATTGCCGAATTAATTGGCGGAGAAATTGCTCGTTTTTTAAACCTAAAAATGCCGGAACTTGTTTACGCAAATCTCGACGAAGCTTTTGGTCGTTCAGAAGGGGATGAAGAAATTCAGGACCTGCTTCAAGGAAGCCAAGGACTTAATTTAGCATTGCATTATCTATCTGGAGCTATAACATTTGATCCGGTTGTAACGGTTGTTGATGCAAAATTAGCTTCTCAAATTGTATGGTTGGATGCTTTTATCACTAATGTGGACCGAACGTTTAGAAATACAAATATGCTGATATGGCACAAGGAATTGTGGCTGATAGATCATGGAGCAAGTCTTTATTTTCATCATTCATGGACTAATTGGGAAAAGCATGCTAAAAGTCCTTTTGCACTTATAAAAGACCATGTGTTGTTGCCGCAGGCTTCTCTGTTAAAAGAAACTGATATGCAATTCAAAGAAAAAATAACGGATGAAGTACTGCATTCTATTGTGAATCTTATTCCAACGGATTGGCTGCAATGGGAAGATACAGATGAAACTCCGGAAGCTATTCGGGAAGTCTATTTCCAGTTTTTATCCATACGCTTAAACCATTCCGAAATTTTTATAAACGAAGCCCAAAATGCAAGAGAAGCACTTATATGAGTATGCCGTAATCCGGGTTGTGCCAAGGGTAGAACGCGAAGAATTCCTTAATGTGGGTATTATTCTTTTTTGTAAAAAAGCCAAGTTTATAAAAGTGCTTTGTTCGTTTAACGAAGCAAAGCTTCAATTGTTTTCGGCTGATTTGGATTTGGATCAATTGCAATTAAATTTACAAGCTTTTGAGAAAGTAGGACATGGTGAGAAATCAGGTGGGCCAATAGGACAATTTGATATTCCGTCCCGTTTTCGCTGGTTAACAGCCATTCGTAGTTCGGCGATTCAAACTTCAAGACCGCATTCGGGATTGTGTGATGATTTGGAACAAACAGCACAACGCTTGTTTGAGGAAATGGTATTGTAATAAAGATATAGTGTTCTGATAAAAATAGTATTCTGAAGCGTCTAATTAAGTTTTAAAAAAATTAAGCAATACTATTTAGGTGACGTGCAAGATGCATTCCCATGCTAAAGCAAGCCTGAAGCAGATAACCACCTGTGGGTGCATCCCAGTCCAGCATTTCGCCAATGCAATAGTGATATTTCTTGTTTTTTAATTGAAAATTTTCATCCACAGCATTCAATTGAACACCTCCAGTAGTGGATATTGCATCGTTCACTAGAGCTGAACCTGTTATTTCGATTTTTAGTTTTTTGATGTTTTGTGCTAATAACTCCGGATTCAGGTAGGTTTCTTTTGAAAGGTATTTTTTCAAAAGTCCAACCTGAGCGCTACTCAATTTAACCTCTTTTAGTAATTTTTCGCTCGTCTTTTTTAAAGTCGAATTTTTAATTTTTTGATATAAATCATCATAACTTAATGCGGGTTTTAAGTCTAGAAAAATAGTAGCTTTTTGCTGGCTTTCGAGCTGTTTTCTAATTTGTGGACTAAGCGCATAAATGGCATTTCCTTCTAAACCAAAATGCGTGATTACTGCTTCGCCTTTTTGAGATTTATTCAAACAGCTGATAGAAATATTTTTAAGCGGACTGCCTTCATGTTCCAAAATAAAATCTTCAGGCCATTGGACACGATATGCACAGTTAGAAGATTGAAACGGAACGATATCGACATTGTTTTTTTTGAATAAATCAAGCCAGCTTCCATCAGATCCTGTAACTTTCCAGCTCCCGCCACCCAAGGCAAAAATAGTATAGTCTGATTGTATTTCGATATCCGTATTAAAAATAAGATTATTATTGTCAGTCCAACCCGTCCAGGTGTGTTGGTATTGTAGGTTTACGCCCTGTTTTTTCAGAACATTGAGGATTGCATTGAGTACCGTTATGGGTTTAATGCCACTTTCCGGATACACGCGTTTGCTGCTGCCTATGTATGTGGGAATACCTAAAGTGCCAATCCATTTTCGGAAATCGTGATTGTCAAAATCAAGGAGTGCTTTTTCTAAAAAATCGGATGGCGTATACCGCGCTATGAGCTCAGCTATAGGTTCTGAATGGGTGAGGTTAAAACCTCCTTTTCCAGCCACTAGAAATTTTCTTCCCAATGTTTTATTTTTCTCGTATATAGTAACGGTAAATTTCTCGCAATCCAGTAATGCAGCGAGCAAAAGTGCTGCAGGTCCTCCTCCAATAATTGAAACTGATTTCTTCACGCCACAAAAATACGCTTTGTTTACTGATTAATGTTGGTATGGATTTTATATTATAATTTGGGCGTAACCCTAAAGCAGAAAATCGTGTTTTATATTCACGAATCTGCAGCTTTGGGTCGGGCTTTTGGCTCTATCTTTATTTTTTGAAAGAAAAAAATAAAGGATGCCGCCGCAATCCCTTACGCGAGCAGCCGGAGATAAAGAGAAATTTTACTTATCGCTAGATTCTATTCTCTTGAAATATCTTTTCCAATTGCTCAAGACAAGCGGTAATGCCTTGCTCAAAGCCCATTTCAATAATGGTTTCTATCTCTTTTTCATTAGAATAAAACATCTTGAATTCAACCAAAGTACGATTATCTGTTTCGGTAAAAACAATAGTTCCTTTAGAAACCGGCAGAGAAGAGTTTATATTTCCGTCTTCATCACAAAAACCGTCTTTGATTGCAAAACTTTTATGAGGTGCTATGGCAGTATAGTCCATACGGCCCCAATGCTTTTCATTTTCTGGACTTACCATAGCATACAACCAATATCCACCAACTGTGAAGTCCATTGTTTTGGTTTCGGCTTTCCAAGGTTGTGGAGCCCACCATTGTTCCAATAATTCACTTTCGGTGTAAGCACGCCAAACTTTTTCAAGCGGAGCAGTAAATTCTCTGGAAACAAGAACTGATTTCTCCTCTAAATCTTTTACAACTAGTGTTTTGTCGCTATTTTCCATTTTATTTCGATTTAAGATTTGTTTATTGTCACTTAATTATTTTTGTAAAAAGAGTATGAAATTACATAATCTTTTTCTCTAACACAATAAATTCCAATGGTTGTTCTGAGATTTGAACATGAACATTACTTGCCGGAAATGGTTCTCTTACTCCCGTATCAACATAACCATTGCGTTTGTACCAAGCAATTAATTCTTCCCTGATGGATATCACTGTCATTACAATTTTTGGTAATTCTAGCACCGAAGCATGAATTTCGGCCTGCTGCAATAATTTTTTGCCAATGCCACTGTTTTGTAATTCAGGCGAAACTGTAAGCATTCCTAAATACAATTGTTGCTCTTTTTCAATCAGCAATACGCAACCTATAATCGCATCTTTTTCCGTAAATTTCAGTATCGTATTTTTAGTATTCTGGATGGTTTCAGTTAGTTCCTGTTCAGTGGTTCGGAGTCCTTCTAAAATATTGGCTTCAGTTGTCCATCCTTTCTTGGATGATTCTCCACGATACGCTGAGTTAATTAATTTATTTAATGCCGTAACGTCTTCTAAAGTTGCTCTTGTAATCATGAATGCTACTATTATATTTTTTTTCTTTTTCAAAGGTAGAAAAAAGGATAACACAATTATATTTCAGCATTATTGAACCGACTAAAATTATAGAAATTCCAACCATTGAGGTTGAAAGTAAAAAAACTTGAATGTAAAAGGTCTAATGTCAAAAAAGTAATTCTACAAGTAAAAGCAATAATTGTGTAATATCTCTTCAAAGTAATTGTGCTAAATTCGTCTGTGAGATAATGATACAATAAATCAATATTAAAATAATGTATAGTGTTGATAATCAGATTTTTTACTCGTTTTTTGAGTGATTTATGTTACCTTTGAATAAAGAAATTTAATACTAATTTAATATATATAAAACATGAAAAATTTAAATATTATTTGGGTAGTAGTTATTGCTTTAGCAATCAACATAGCACCCGTATTCGGACAAACTGCTGCAAGAAAAAATAAAGTTATTGCTGACAGCCATACTGCAAAAGCAGAGTTTATTAAAAGCGATCCGTTGATGAAGGGTCTTTTTGAAAAAGCATCAGGCTATGTAATCTTTCCTAATGTTGGTAAAGCAGGACTTGGTATCGGTGGAGCAGCTGGTAATGGGGTTGTTTATGAGCATAACAAGATGGTAGGAATGGCCAAGTTATCTCAATTGAGCATAGGATTTCAGGCAGGCGGGCAAGCATATCGAGAAGTAATCTTTTTTGAGACAAAAGGAGAATTGGAACGTTTTAAAGAAAGCCGATTCGAGTTTTCAGCTCAAGCTTCTGCAGTAGCCGTAACAGAAGGTGCCTCAGCGAATGTAAAATATACTAATGGCGTGATGGTTTTTACGATGCAAAAAGGCGGACTCATGTACGAAGCATCGATTGGTGGTCAGAAGTTTAAGTTTAATAAATTTTAAGATTTTTTTGGTAGTTAAACGACAGCAATTTCGGTTTAGACCGCTTTTTAATCTGACATAGTTTAAAATTATTTCCATAAACAAAACGGCTGAAAAATATTTTCAGCCGTTTTTTATTATAAGAGTTAGTTTAAAAGCTTAAAACTACTCCAAAAAAAAAGGACACTAAATCCTCTTGCTATTCTCTCTTAAAACTTTACGATAACTCCATAGTACCTGCCAGTGACCGGTTCCGTTCAACAGGAGTTTCATTGTTCGTGCTGCGCACGCAACGAAGCATCCATGTAAAAGCAGTAAATTGAGCCTCGAAATAAATACTAACTGCAGTACAGCTTATTGCTGTCTGCCAATACTTTAATGATATGAGTACTCAAATTACTACTAGTCCAAAAGTATATATTGGTTTGGATATACACAAGAAAACATGGACAGTTTCAATCCAGACCGATTTGTTTTTTCATAAAACTTATTCGATGCCTGCAAAATCTTCCGATCTAGAGGAATATGTAAATAAGAATTTCCACAATCACGAAGTGTATTTGGTTTATGAAGCAGGTTGTTGCGGATTTTCCGTAGCTCGATATTTCTTGAATTTAGCTTGGAATGTTTTAGTAGTCAATCCAGCTGACGTGAAAACAGGAAACAAAGAACGCTATCAAAAAACAGATGCCTTGGATGCCAAAAATTTATCCAACCAGTTAAAATATGGCACTTTAAAAGGAATCAATATTCCTACCGAAGCCGAGGATCAGTTCACGAGTTTGGCACGCCATCGAACGCAGGTTACCAAAAAATTGAGGACAACCAAATTGCATATTAAGAGTTTGTTATTGTTTCACGGAATAGAAATTCCCCAAGAATATGACAATTCGAATTGGTCTAATGGATTTATAGAATGGCTAGACAAACTGAAATTTAGTACTGTTTGTGGTGATTTGGCTTTGCAAGGGAAAATCAGAATGCTCAAATTTATTAAATCAGAATATTTAGAAATTGCCAATCAGATGCGAGCTTATTGCCGTAAAGAGCACAAAGAAGATTACAATTTATTGAAGAGTATTCCTGGTATTGGAGGCTTTTTAGCTTCTGTTATCATAGCTGAATGTGGCGATTTGAGACGTTTTAATACCGAAGGGCAATTTGCTAGCTTTATAGGGGTTGTACCAGGAATGCACAATAGTGGTGGTAGCGAAAAATGTTTAGGAATTACCCCTCGAAGTAGGAGTCAATTACGAAGTTATCTCATTGAAGCGGGTAAAAACAAAATTGAGTTAACGCCTCAAATTGATGTTGATTCGATTTTAGAAAAAATAGCCGTAATCTACAAAAATGAAGATGTGATTACAATTCATGGCGTAAAAATAAATTTTCAATCGGAATGGGTTCACCTTAGAAAATCGAATACCGAACCAATTATTAGAATTTATACGGAAAGTAATTCCCAAGATAATGCCGATCAATTGGCCTTTAGGTTTATTAATGAAATACAAAATATAATTTAAAAATGACTATTTCTTTTGAGGCACCATTTCATACTTTCATCAGATATGAAAACATTGAAAATAATGAAATATATGATCAATTTCTTAATTGGCTAAAAGGGGAGTTTGATTTGTATCTAATGGAAGAATTGGATGGTTTGAAAGTGTATTATCCAAATGGATTGTTTTCGGTTACGCTTTTTTCAGAAAATGAAAAGAATTTTTCAATTGAAATAAAAATTATAAGCAAAACCCTGAAAACAGCCAATCAAATGGCCGCCAAAATTGAAAGTATTTATAATCATCTGAACAAAGTAAAAAAAAAACTTCAACTGATTAATCAGCAATGATCTCATTGTTATCGCTAATTATAGAACTATTTTTACTACAACTGGCAATTTATTTTAAGTTGAATTCAGAAAAATCTACTTTATATTGCTAGGCATTCGATTGTAGCCTCGGTGACTCCACAAAGTCTGAAAATAATCGATTTTCAGGCTTTTTTTATGTCTGCAGAATATAAAAAGAAAAAAACACTCAACTATACAACTAACTGAAGATTAAATTTTAAATCAAATTGTATTAAACAAGAATGCTTATTTTTATTCTAATCCAGATGAAGTGAATTTGTCAAGAAATCGTATTACAAAACTTTTTAAGTCAATTTCTTCTGGTAAAATAAGAAACTATCTTTTAAGAGTGATTAATAAAGAGATCATAATTGATTATAAACAAGTTTAAGAAATAGTCTTAATTTAGTTTTATATTACTTCTTAAACTAGATTAAGACTTTACCGTATTACTTTATTTAATTTTGCAAAAAATTGCCCAAGTTTTCTACCTAATCTTATCCCAGCAGAGAATCTGCTGTTGCTTCTTATAAATTATAATTATCTTTAACATCCTTTTAAAAAGCAAACTATGACAGAAATTTTCAATATGTTTCGCATTACAGCTGCAGAATCCCAGAAGATAATGCATTCTGTGAATGAGCCCCATGCCCACAATTTTGAAGAACTTATTATAGGCGGGCAGGGTCAGCTGGAACATTTTATAGATTTCAAATCCCATCTGATGGATGCTCCTTTTATAAGTTTTGTAACCCAAGGAAAAATCCATCGCGTCAAGCCACTTCTTAAAGATGGTAAATGTGACATGTGGGTATTACGATTCAAAAGTGAATTTATCGCCGAAACCACCTTCAGTCTTTACGCGTCATTCCATGATAAAGCCAACATCTCAATGCAGAGCAATAAATGTTTTGAAAAGTTAGACACTATATGTAAAATAATTTATGATGAATATCAACAGGAAGCTCCTGATCTTTCTGTAATCAGACAATTATTGAGTGCGCTTTTTACAATAATAGAATCTGAACGCCGAAAACTCAATCTGAACGATGATGAGTCAAAAAAAATACAAAGCAGCACTTTTAAAAATTTCCTACGATTATTGGAAGAACATTATAAAGAACCTAAAGATGTAAATTTTTATGCAGATAAACTTTTTATGTCCTCGCGTAACCTAAACCTGATTTGCCAAAATATCTTACAGCAAAGCGTCACGGAAATTATCGAAATCCGCAAACTTACTGAGGCTAAGAATCTTCTGATGTCCACCGATAAAAATATAGCTGACATAGGGTATGAACTTGGTTTTAATGAAAAAACGTATTTTACCCATGCCTTCAAACGTAAAGCAGGATTGACTCCAACAGAGTTCAGGGAAGAAATTCAGAAGCAGCTTTCCTAAAAACACAACCTTTCTTCCGAAAAGTGTTACCCCAACCTTGTCATTAAGTCCCAACTTTGCATTATAAAAAATGATATATTATGAAAAATTCAATTACAAGACAGGTAACTGGTGCAATCCTTATTTTTACAGCCGTGACTACAACCGCTTTTGCACAAAAAAAAGAAGATAAAGCATCATTGGTAAAACAAATTAAAGAGCTTACCGCTGCTAACGCTCAAGTAGCGAAACATCTTGAAACTTTTGACACTTTAGACTATATAGTTTTCAGTAATCATGAATTTACACGTTTGCACGAAAGCCATGCAAAAAATATTAAGGTACACTTTCCTGACGGTCATACTGAGGTGGGACTAGAGCAGCATATCAAAACTCTTGATGCGATGTTTGTATATGCTCCAGACACCCGTATTAAAGAACATCCATTTAAAATTGGCTCAGGCAATATTACTGCCGTAATGGGTTATATGGAAGGTACATTTACACAACCTATGCCCGCAGGTGATGGTACTTTTATACAGCCTACAGGTAAGAAATTTAAATTACCAATGGCAACTATTGGAGTTTGGGAAAACGGTGTAATGCAAGAAGAATATCTTTTTTGGGATAATCAATCTTACATGAATCAAATATTAGGTAAATAAAAAAAGCAAAAAAAATGGATAGAAAAGATTTTCTTAAAACCATGGCTATTTTACCACTGGGAGCTGCAGCAATGCAGCTCAACTCCCTTAAAACAGCCACCGATGCTTTTGGTCCTACCGAAAGGATGCCTGTACTTTTTCTTGGACACGGTAATCCTATGAATGCCCTTGCAGATAACAGTTTTACTCAAGGTTTTCAGCAAATGGCAAAAACATTGCCTAAACCAAGGGCTATTCTATGTATATCAGCTCATTGGGAAACCAAAGGTACTTTTGTAACGGCAATGCAAAAACCCGAAACGATTCATGATTTTGGAGGTTTTCCTCAGGCGCTTTTTGACGTTCAATATCCTGCACCTGGAAGCCCAGAGCTCGCACTGGAAACACAAAAACTGATCACTTCAACCGCTATCGGGTTAAGTAATGAATGGGGCCTAGATCATGGCTGTTGGACCGTTTTAAAATTCCTGTACCCCAATGCCGAAATTCCTATTGTCGAAATGAGCATTGACTATACCAAACCTGCTTCTTATCATTATGAATTGGGAAAAGAGCTGGCAGCATTAAGACGCAAAGGTGTTCTAATTGTTGGAAGCGGTAACACGGTACACAATTTACAATTGGCCGCATGGGATAAAATGATGCTACCCGGATATGCTTTCGAGTGGGCTCATATTGCTAATGAAAAAATAAAAAAAATGATTCTTGAGAATGATCACCAATCTCTTATCAATTTTGATAAACAGGGACGTGAGTTCCAGCTCGCCGTGCCAACTCCTGAACACTATATTCCTATGCTTTATACTCTCGCTCTGAGGGAAAAAGACGAAAAGGCTACTGTCTTTAATGACGCCATAGTAGCCGGATCCCTTAATATGCTTTCTATAAAAATAGATAAGGCATGATAATAAAAAAACATTTTGGGATTTGCTTTAGCATCCTAATTTTAATTTCAATCTTTAGTTTTACCATTATGAATTCCAGCACAGAAAAAACAACACTGCATTACCTTGTAAGACAGCCCAAAATAAAAATAACAAATCCACCTTTACTATTACTATTACACGGTGTAGGTGGAAATGAGCAAAATCTTTTTTCTTTTGCCAATGACCTGCCAGACAATTTTTTAGTAGTATCAGCACGTGGACCACTTACTCTGGGACCGGCAAGTTTTGCCTGGTTTCAGGTAAATTTTACCAGCGGACACCCTCAGATCAATGAGCAACAGGCCGAAGCTGCCAGAGTAACTATTCTTGATTTTATTGAAAGTCTGAAAAACGAACTTGATTTTGATGATAAGCAAGTTTATTTAATGGGATTCAGTCAGGGAGGTATAATGAGTTACAGCGTGGCTCTAACTGCACCTGAAAAAATAAAAGGAATCGCCGTAATGAGCAGCAGGCTGCTTCCAGAAGTTAAACCTCTTATTGCGGATGAAAAACGTCTTGAAAAACTTAAAGTTTTCGTTTCCCATGGCCGACAAGATGCGGTACTTCATTTTCCTTTTGCAACTGATGCCGTATCGTATCTTCAAACAAAGGGTATAAAACCCGAATTCCATCAATACGATGAAGGTCATACTATCAATAAACAAATGTTTGACGACGTAAATCTTTGGTTAAAAACAAATAGTACTCATTAATAACTTGCAGTATCCTGACACATACTAAAAAAATACCCACTTTACGATAAAGCGGGTATTTTTTTTGAGAAGTTTTCTTTGTCTTTATGCAGTATTAGAAACCCAAAGAATTAGAGAGACTCATACATGCACCTCAAATATTGTTCAATAGTATATTTGGTCAATAGTGGCTATTCTAGAACGGTTTTATTTTAGATGAAGCGTCTTATCTATTTCAGTTTAATTATAAAATCTTTGGCTGCCTCAAAAGTTGTTTCGGGTGCTTCTTTGTGTGGGGTATGACCAATATTTGGAATGATAAGTTTTTTAGTTTTTCCGCGTACAAGATTGATCGTTCTGTTAACTTGTTCCAATGTCCCGTACTCATCCGCGTCTCCCTGGATAAAAAGCAAAGGACAAGTGATATCTTTCAATAGGTATTCAATGTTCCAGTCTTTAAAATCATTGCTTGTCCAGGTCTCTGTCCAAGCCTTAAAGATACTATCTACTTTATCTCCATGATATTTTGCCAAACGTTCCGCTAAATTAGTCATTCTGTAACTTTCCATTGCCTTATAAATTCCTTTAAGTGTCACCTCTTCCACAAAAATATGTGCGGATTCACAAATTATAGCCTTAATTCTGTCTGGATACTTCGCAGCTGTAATCAATGCAATGGAACCACCGTCACTATGTCCAAAAAGGATAGCGTCTTTCACGTCGAGTTGAATCAATAATTTGTCTAAGAAATCAGCTTCTAGTTCAAGGTAATTTAAAGGTCGTTTATGTGTTGGCATCGGATTGGATTTCCCGTACCCTAACCTGTCATAGACCAGAACATTGCATTTTACAGCCTCTGCCAGTTTTTTGGGCAAATCTCTCCATAAGGTAACGCACCCTAAAGAATCGTGCAAAAAAACAATTGTAGGACCATTTTTTAGATCGTTTTTATATTCAAAATGAAGATTTTTATCATTTATATTAATTAACATAATAAGATAGTATTTAGTAAATTTAATTTTCTTATTAAGCTATCTGCAGCTTCCTTTTGTATTTTTTTTATTTTTTGGCTTTTGCAATATTAGGAAAACAATGGTTAAACTTCAGCCTTTTTTTTATTAATTTAGCTTAGCTTTTAGGCTGGACTTCTTGCTTAAATTTTCCAACAAAAGAAATTCCTAACCAATGGTGGTTTGCTAACACTAATCCGAAAAGAGATGAACAAAGACGAATTGATACAAATACAATTGCAACCCTTGTTGGATTACTTTCAAAAGTTAATTCCACTAAATACTGTGGAAAAAGAATTGGTTTCCAGTTTTTTTAAATCGAGACTTTACAGAAAACGACAATATGTTTTGCAGGAAGGCGATGTGTGCAATCATTTTAATTTTGTGGTTCGGGGTTGTTTGCGATTGTACAAAGTAGATGACAAAGGCAACACACATATCATTCATTTTGCTGTCGAAAATTGGTGGATAAGTGAAATTGGAAGTTTTCACAGCAGAAAACCATCCGAAATGAGTATTGATGCCTTGGAAGACACCATAGTATTGCAAATCAGTTATGAAGACCTGATTACCATTTATAAACAAGCTCCCAAATTTGATAAAATTTTCAGGGTACTGATTGAAAACAGCTATGTTTCGCTTCAAAAAAGAATGTTGCAAAACATTAGTTCCACCGCCGAAGACCGGTATTTGTCCTTTATTGAAAACTATTCGCACCTCGCTAATCGCTTACCACAAACTCAAATAGCATCGTTTTTAGGAATAACACCCGAGTTTTTGAGTCGATTGCGCAACAAGCAAGTTAGCCCAAAATCGTAATCCAATTCTAGCTATGGCTAAAGCGACCTTTACACCCGATCAGATAGAAATCAGGCATTTATTAGACGCAACTGCCGACAATAATACTGCTGGACTTACGGTTTTCGATTCAAGGTTGGATGTTTCCAAATCCATATACAATAGGCCGTTTCGGTCCATCCATTTTTCTATTCTTTTAGTGAAGAAAGGCCAACTTTCGGTTTCCGTTGATGTCAATCGTTTTGTACTTTTAGAAAAGGATTTGTTGATTATCCCGCCATCGGCCATTCGTATTTTTGAATTAGAGCAAGATGAAACCGAATTCATCTCGCTTTTATTTACAGCCGATTTCTTGTTACACGCAGGACTTCACGCCAAATATTATCCTCGTTTTTATTTGGGCGACAATGCAGCTCACTCTCAACTTGCGCTTTCTTTAAATGAATTTGAGATTCTCACTTCTCAACTGAATTTGATTCGCCTTCTTTTGGAGCGAAATGATGTTCCAAAGAAAAAGAATGAAAACATCTATTTGCCCATCTTTCAATCCACTATAAAGGAAGTTAATCTTCGTTTTGATGGCCTAGAGTTTCCTATACACGAAAGCAGCCATATCGTTCAACGCTTTTTTGATTCGCTTACAAAACACCATACTATTGAGCGAGAAGTTTCCTTTTATGCCTCAGCGTTGGGCATTCACGATAAATATCTTTCGCAACTTCTTAAGGAAAAAACAGGAAGAACAGCGCGGAGTTATATCATACAAATGGTAATTCTTGAAGCTAAAGTACTTCTTGATCGTCACAACCTCAGCATTCAGCAAATAGCCGACGAATTACACTTTTCGAATCCGTTTCATTTTAGCCGTTTCTTTAAAAAATACACTACAGTTACTCCAAGCGCGTACCGAAACCAAACTGCAGGCTTGCTTATTAAAGGTAAGCAGTAATTTTTTGCTGTTTCAGCAAATCTTTCTTTTAGATATATATTCCATCTTTTACCTATGGATGCACCTTAAAAATTGGAGGAAATTTGCATCTGATTTAAAAACAGATGAAAAATTATATAGTAAGGCTTTGCTTTTTAGGATTTATTCTATTTTCGACCATTAAAGGATATTCTCAGGATAGTTTGTACCTCGATTTTTCCAAGTTGTCTCAACTTGTGGCAAGCAATAGCAGAGCATTAAAACTGGATGCCATCTCAGAAGATATTTCGAAATCACAGACCGAGATTCTCAGAAACAAAAGACTTCCTGATGCCACTCTTTCCATAGCTGCGGGTTATCTTTCCAATGTTGGTGTCATTGGGTTAAAGCTAATGGACGATGGCTTTTATCCAATGCCACATTTTTCAAACAGCTATCGAATTGAAGCCAATTATATAGTATATAACGGCGGTAAGATTAACCGTGAAATAGATATTTCTGCGCTACAGCAAAAAATCAGTTCATTACAAACAGAAAAGGATGCACAAGGTTTAAAACTGTTACTGTCGGGCTATCTTTTAGACTTGTACACGCTTCGACTGCAACGAAAAGTTTATGAAAAAAACATTATCCAAGCCGAAAGTGTACTCCAAAAAATAAAAAATCAACTTAAAGCGGGTATAGCTCTAAAAAGTGACCAGATTAGGAATGAACTCCTTGTCGAAGAAATGAAACTGCAATTACTTCGGGTAAAAAACGGAATCAGCATCCTTAACAATGTATTGGTCGAAACCCTGAATCTCCCCCAGCATTCCCAAATAGTTCCTACCAATATTTCCTTTATTGAAGAACCCACTATTGCTTTGGATATCTGGCAACAAAAGGCTTTGCAAGACGCACCGGACTTGCAAATAAAAGCTATTGAAGGTGACATCTTTAAAAAAGAAAAACAGCAAACCAAAAGCAATATTCTGCCTAGGTTGTCATTGTATTTAGAAAATGGTTTGTCGCGTCCTTATGTGTATGACATTCCTGCAAAAGATATTTATTCCAATATCCTGAGTACCGGCATCAGATTGAATTATTCCTTGGACGAGTTGTACAAAAACAAAGAAAAGGTACACCAAGCGGATAACCATCTCGAATATGCTCACGAAAAAGAGGAACTGGCCAAAGAGGAACTTCGCAAATCCTTGTTCACCGCTCATACCCTTTATGTGGAAGCCCAACAGGCCTTAGCTTCGGAAGAGAAGAAAACGGAATTGGCTACCGAAAATTACCGACGCATAACCAACAGTTATTACCAACAAGTGGCCCTTATCACCGATCTAACGGATGCAAGTAATCAGAAACTAACCGCAGAATTGCAAATGGTAGCGGCCCGCTCCAAGATTGTAATGCGATACCTTGAACTCAAAAAAACAGCAGGGCTATTAAAATAACACTATGACACAAGTAAAAAAAAATAAAAACACATCTCTAAAATGGCTCACTGGTTTGGCGGCAGTAGTAGTTTTAGTGTTTGGAATCGGATATTTGTATTCCTTCAATTCGGCCACAATGAGCGATGACGCTCAAGTTCAGCAATTGTTGTTACCCGTCAATGCCCGCGTGGGAGGTTATCTCCAGAAAATTAATTTTGTTGAATTCCAAAAAGTAAAAAAAGGAGACACCCTTGTTATCATCGACAATACGGATTATATCGTCCAACAACATTTGGCGGAAGCCAATCTCCTTGATGCGCAGGCTGGAAGATTTGTGACCTCAACTGCTGTCAATACGGTCGAAAATACCGTCAATATTACGGCTTCCAATATTCAAGAAGCGCGAGCAAGACTCCTGAATGCCGAGCAAGATTACAAGCGTTATAAAATTCTGCTGGAACAAGAATCCGTAACCGAGCAACAATACGACAAGGCTAAAACCGAATATGAGGCATTAAAGGCAAAGTTAGTAGCTTTAACAAGTACGGAAAACGGCAATCGCCTCTCCGTAAAAGAAACAGGAGCCAAATTGGGTGTGAACGAAGCAGCCATAAAACGTGCTGAAGCGCAATTACAAATCGCAAAACTCAATGTGTCTTACACGGTAATCTTGTCACCTTGTGATGGATATATTGGTAGAAAAAATCTTTCTGCAGGACAATTAGTACAAGCAGGACAGCAATTGGCGTCGGTGGTGAATGATCAGGAAAAATGGTTGACGGTAAATGTGCAGGAAAAACAATTGAGGTCAGTCAAAATTGGACAGAAGGTAAAAGTCCGAATTGATGCCTTTGCCGATCACGATTTTGTGGGCACGATTTCGTCTGTGGCAGGTGCTACCGGTTCTGCATTTTCAATGGTACCTACCGATAATTCGACTGGGAATTTTGTAAAAATCCAACAGCGTGTCCCGGTCCGAATCGACTTTTTAAATCCCGAAGACCAATCCTTCTTGCCTGACGTAAAGTCCGGAATGAATGCCGTGGTTTATTTTAATTAAATATGAAATGAGCATAACCGAAAATTGGTCGCAAACACAAATGATGATATGCGAATTACATATGACCGATAAAAAATAATAAATAGCAACATATGAAACTATATGTACAATTATCGTGCTTTAGGGACTTTGTTCCCTATTCAGTCCGAGTAGTCTTGTTTTTGCTTTTTGCGGTAATTTTCCAGTTTGCCAATGTGACTTATGTGAGCTTGATGGGCGATATTGTGGGAGCTCGACAGTTTTATGTAGAAGACATCAGTTTTCTAAGTACAGTGAGTTCCATTGGCGTGGCCATCGTATTTCCGATTTTGTTCCGAATTAAGTTCCGCTTTACTTCCCAGCAAATTTTGGGAATTTGTTCGGGAGGACTCCTAGTGCTAATGTGGTTGAGTATGATGGTCGAAACTATGCCGTCATTACTTTTTTGTGCATTTTTTATTGGCACATTTAAGATGATTGGTACTTTCGAAGCATTAGTCTCGATACAGCTTATCATTACGCCCAAAAAGGACTATGGAATTTTTTATACAGTTGCAATGGCGATTATTTTACTTTGCAACCAAATTTCAGGCATTTTCGCGATTTCCCTTTCCGATTCCTCGAATTGGCAACATATTTACGTTTTCGAAATGGCTTTGCTTAGCCTGCAATTGGCACTGATAATGGTACTGCTTCGTCCCTTTAGACTTGGAAAAAAAATACCGCTTTACGGCATCGATTGGTGGGGAATTCTTCATTGGACAATCTTCTTGTTTGCAATAAGTTATTTGTTTGTTTACGGACAATTACTGGATTGGTTTTCATCAACAAAAATAATTTTGTGTACAATGATTTCCGTTTTATGGGGGATTCTTCTTCTTTTCAGAACTATGACATTAAAACGCCCGTTGATTTCACCTGCAGTTTTTCGGTTGACCAATGTCTCGGCAGCTATTGTATTGGTTTTGTTGGGACAAATTTTTCTGAATACTACTGGAAATGTCCTTTCTCCCATAACCAGTTCGGTTATGCATTTGGACGACCTCCACGTAGCTGCCCTTAACTGGTGGATTACCACAGGAATACTTGCAGGTGGACTATTTTGTTATTATTGGTTTACTTATCTGAATTATTCCTTCCGTTATCTTTTTGCGATCAGCTTTTTGGCTTTAACACTACATCACGCTCTTTTATATTTCTCCTTCGGCTATAATGCTGGAGAGCATCAATTGTATTTGCCTTATGCACTTAAAGGTTTTGGAAATATCATTCTGTTTGCTGCAGCCGGAAAATATATGACTATTGGCGTTCCATTGACAATCTTTGCCCAAATGTTAAGTTATATGGCGCTATTCCGAAATGCTCTCGGCAATGTCATTATGGGTTCTTGGATTAGCAACAGAACGTACCAACTTTCCCAAGATTATTTGCAGAAAATGGCTTCCCGAATGGATGTTTCAACAACAGCTCCTTTTTTAAAAAAACTTTCTGAGAGTTACATCAAAAATGGTTTGGATAGTGGACAAGCAGCGCGAATGGCATCAAAAGTTTTATTTTTAAGAGTCCGAAACGAAGCCTTATTGCTATCGGCAAAAGAACTGTTTGGTTGGATCACTGTTTTGGGAATACTGGTGCTTTTTGGCTTAGTATTTTTCTATCACTTTGCTTCACCTTATGTAAAATCTGTTCCCACTTGGCATAAAATGTTCAGTGCGACCCGTTCCTCCATTTTTCCTTTTAGAAAAAGACACAAACCAATCGTTCCCTAAAACCATCTTATTATTAATTAGTTGAAGAATGAATTTCTAAAACTCTTGATCTAGATCAAGACTATTTCTTGATGTAGTTCATTGGAAAGAGCTTCCTTTCTGTCGCAACTTTGCAGTATCAAATTTTAATCATTTAAAACAAAATAGTTATGACACTAAAATCAAAAGTTGCAGTTATCGGTTTAGGAAATATCGGAACTGCTGTTGTTGCAAATCTTGTAAAAGGAAATCGTTCGGTTATTATTGCCGACAAAACATTTGAAAAAGCCACTGAACTTGCTAAAAAATTAGGCAATTTGGCACATGCAGCAACCATTGCTGATGCCATCAAACAGGCAGATATTGTTGTATTGGCCATTTATTTTGATCCTATCAAAGATTTTTTCAAAACGTATGCAACAGAATTGGAAGGAAAAATTATCGTTGACCCTTCGAATCCTATTGGTCTTGATGAAAACGGTGGTTTCAAAAAAATCATAGGTGCCGACGAATCAGCAGGAGAATTACTTTCTTCTTTGTTGCCAAAGGGAGCTAAATTGGCAAAAGCATTAGGAACTTTAGGTGCGGCATCTTTAGCTTCAGCCGCTTTTCAAACACCTGAAAAAGCAGTTCAATTTTATGCTACTGACGACACAAACATCAATACTGAAATCGAGGAATTGATTGGTGACAACGGATTTGAACCATTACGAGTTGGTGGTCTTAATCAATCCATTCGTATTGAAGTATTCGGTGATTTACACGAATTTGGCGCTTTAGGTAAAACTGTTACTCTAGCTGAAGCAAAAATATAATTAACACTATTTAATAAATAAAACACAAAATGACAAAATTAACATTAAGTTTAGTAGCCATTGTATCCTTTTTAGCTTTTGGAAATAATGCAAACGCACAATCAAAAGATAAAGCTGCTGTTGAAAAAGTGGTCTATAACTATTTTGATGCTTTGAACACATCGGATACAAACAAGGTAGTGTCGTATTTTACAACCAATGGCGTTTTGTTGGCTCCCGGAGCACCAACCGCAACAGGAAGTGACCAATTAAAAGGCACATTTCAATATGTGTTCGATAATTTTAAATACACACTTAAAGTAACCATCGGTGAAGTGACCCTTGCAGGGAATTACGCCTTTGTAAGTTCAACTTCTAAAGGCTCTTACGTAATCAAATCAAACAACCAAACTGTTGAGGATGAATTTAGAGAAACATTTATATTGCAAAAAGTAAATGGGACTTGGGCGATAGCAAGGTATATGTATAACAAATCGAAATAAGAAACACATTCCCACAAAAGCATTTCTATTCGAATTGTTCGTTTAGAAATGCTATTTGGTTATCGATATATTTTGGTATAGAATTTGAGGTTTTATGATCTCTCTTTTGTGCTATTTGCATTGAACTTTCTTGAACGAAGGTTAAATTATTGATTGATAAATAATAATTTAATAAAAATAAGGAAATGGCCAAGACAATAAAATAAAAGCAAAAAAATAGCTGCTTTTGGGACAGAAACCTGGAAAGAAATACGCATAGCATCAGCAGGTGTAATTTTCATAGTAAGCGGTATAACCTTGTATCCCGTAATTGGACAGCATCATTTAGTCCATACAGAAAATGCGGCATTATTAAAAGATTTAGTACTTCAATGTCTTTCTGAAAAGTAATAAAAGAAAAAAAATAAAACACTAATATTCCTAAATTTAAAAAAAATGAAAAAAATTTTATCAACAAACTCAAACAATACACTAGCACTGATTGCGAGGCTTACCTTAGGGATTGTAGTATTTCCTCATGGAGCTCAAAAATTATTGGGCTGGTATGGTGGTTATGGTTTTGAAGGAACGATGGGCTTTTTGACAGGCCAAGAAGGTTTGCCTTATATCATAGCCTTGTTAGTAATCCTAATCGAATTTTTTGGTGCATTATTCCTAATTACAGGTTTTGCTTCCAGATTGGCCGCTTTCGGAATACTGGCAAATTTTGCAGGAGTTGTTATCACAACCCATTTGCACAATGGTTTCTTTATGAACTGGTATGCATTAGCCAATAAAGGAGAAGGATTGGAGTACTTTATTCTTCTTTTCGGTTTGGCACTAATTGTACTTATTGCCGGTGGTGGCAAAGCAAGTGTTGATGCCGCGATAGCGGGTAACAACAAAGTGGAATAAAGAATTAAAAACAAAGAATAAAAGAATAAATAGATGAAAAAAATACTTGTATTACTACTGTCCTTCTTGATTTTACCTGCTTACAGTCAACAGAAAGAAGTGAAATCTATGAAAGCATTCATGGACACTACTTTGCGGACTGGCGAAATACCTTATGGGAATAATCCGTCAGCAGGACATTATGTCAATTCAGGAGATGCAAAAATTTACTATGAAATTTACGGTAAAGGAAAACCTTTAGTGATGTTGCATGGCGGTATTGCCGGTTCTACCTACGAAATGGCAGATTTGATTGATCAATTTTCGAAATATTACCAGGTTATTGCTATATCAACAAGAGGACATGGCAAATCAGGACTTGGCTCACAATCTCACAGTTATCAGCAAAAAGCCAAAGATGTAATTGCGGTTTTGAATGCCGTAACTAAAGACAGCGTAACCGTATTTGGGTTCAGTGATGGTGGTTATACCGGTTATTATTTGGCTAGCATATTTCCAGAAAGAGTAAAACAGATGGTCATAATAGGCGCCGCAGAAACACATCCGGGTGACTATAAAATGAATGTGAAAGTAAGCGATATGATGCAGTTGGATAAGGTTTATTGGGAACAACAGCTGAAATTAATGCCTGAACCAAATAGACTACAGGAAATGTTTGATAAAGTTGGTGATGCCGTGGGTAAACTGGATATAAGCAAAGACTTTTTTTCAACGATTAAATGTCCGGTTTTGGTTATGGCAGGTAATCATGACCAGTTTGTAAGCACGCAAAGAGTTGTAAATGCTTCTAAAATGATACCAAATGCTGAACTTGCCATAATTCCAAACGCTACGCATGGTGCATTTATTGAAAATTTTTCTACTGTATGGGCTGCAAGCAGTCACTTTCTTAAAATACCTTCAAAATAGTATACAAACCACTAAAAACAAAAATAAAAATGAACGCTACAGTAGAACAAACTTTAATGCACCATCTTATTGCCTTCGGTGATAACAATTTGGATGAAATTTTAAAAGATTACACAGAAGAATCGGTAATTATGACACCAAATGGTTCCATAAAAGGCTTGACTGAAATACGTGAATTTTTTAAAGATTTCTTTGCGGTAATCCCAACAGGTTCTTCCTTTACGATGATGCAAAAAACCATTGATGGTAACGTTGCTTACATATTGTGGGCAAGCGAGTCCAGTTCGACAAAAATTCCTGTCGGTACCGATACTTTCGTATTTGATGGAAATAAAATACAATATCATACTGTGGCAGATTACAGAGTGATAAAATAAATGGTGAAAGCAAGCAATTGCTTTTTTCTTGAACTTGATACTTTTTACTATGAATTTATTTTTAAAAGGAATTCTAATTGTGCTGCTTACAATGGCATTCCAAATTACGGTGAATGCACAGGAATATGCTGACCCAACTAAAATATTGGAAGAAGGGAAAGCACCGGGACTCAAGGTAAAATTACTTAGCACAGTGGGAAATGCTAAGACGTATATTCTCATATTCGCTAAAGGAGATGAGGTAGTTTCGGGACTTACCGAGTTTGCAGGGAAAAACAAGATCAAAAGCGGGCATTATACCGGTCTGGGAGATGCACTATCCATAAAAGCAGGATGGTTTGATTACAAACGTAAACAATTTAGAATAATCCCCATTGATACAGCCGAAGTCAGTTCATTTATCGGTGATATATCGTGGTACAAAGGGAAACCCATTGCGCATACTCATATGAGTGCTGCATTAAAAGACGGTTCTGTGAAAGGAGGACATCTGCTGGAACTATTTTCAGGACCTACCATGGAAATAATCTTAGTTGAAGAGCCAATTTATCTTTATAAAAAGCTTGAGTCAGAATTTAAAGCAGCATTAATCGATCCCGAATCGAAAGGAAACAATTAACAACCAATTTTAAAAATTAGTATTATGGAAATTACAGCAGCTGTCGTAAAAGAAAAAGGCAACAGTTTTGAACTTCAAAAGGTATTGCTGGACCCGCCAAAGTCCGAAGAAGTTTTGGTAAGAATTATTGCAACAGGTATATGTCATACTGATTTAGTTGCTAGAGACTATGTTATGGGCTCTCCTAATTTTCCGGTCATTCTTGGCCATGAGGGCTCAGGAATAATAGAAAGTGTTGGAGAGGACGTACACCATTTGAAAGTTGGTGATCATGTCGTTTTATCATATGGTTTTTGTGGAGAGTGTGAAATATGCCGCAATGGAACACCTCAATATTGCTACGAGTTTTTTACTAGGAATTTTTCCGGTGGTCGCGTCGATGGGTCACACAGCCATCATTACCATGATGGGAAAGCAATTAATGACAACTTTTTTTCACAATCCTCTTTTGCTACTTACGCAATTGCGCATAAAAACAATGTCATAGCAGTACCTAAGGACGCACCTTTGGAATTACTTGGTCCACTGGGTTGTGGATTGCAAACAGGTGCGGGTGCTATTATAAACTCGCTAAGAGTTAGGGTAGGAAGTTCAGTAATAATTACGGGAACAGGTGCTGTAGGATTGGCAGCATTGATGGCAGCTAAAGCTACATCAGCTACTACGATTATAGCAGTTGATATTAATGACGAGCGATTGGCTTTCGCGATGGAATTGGGCGCAACGCATACTATAAATAGTTTGAGCGAAAATGTATCTCAGCGAATTTTAGAAATATTACCTAAAGGAGTACAATACGCAGTAGATACAACAGGCAGAAATGAGGTTATTAATAGTGTACTGTCAAGCATGAGGCCGACAGGAGAAATGATTTGTATTGGTGTGGCGCAAAAACCTTTAGCATTGGAAACAAATATCTTTTTAACAAAGGGATACAAAATTAAATTTATCAACCAAGGTGATAGTGTTTCAGCAGAATTTATCCCTAAATTAATCAAAATGTATCAAAATGGACAGTTCCCCTTTGATAAACTGATAAAAAAATACTCATTTGAAGATATTAATCAAGCTGTAGAAGATTCTGAAAAAGGAAGGACTATTAAATCAGTTTTGCTAATTGGTGAATACGGGAATTAATTTCATTCAAGCTTGCTGAAAATAAAAAAAGCTACATACTCTTTAGAGGTATGTAGCTTTTTTTATTTTCAATTAGCAATTACTATGCTACTGGAAGTTCATAATTAGTTCTCGATAAAGTAGTTGAATTGATTAACAATTAAACTACTTATTTAAAACTATAAGATAACGAAGCCCAAAAACTACGAGGTAAAATAGTTCTACCAATCATAAGACTTCCTGGTGCTACTGTTGAAAAATCTCTAAATTGATCCCCTCTAGTATCTCCTTCGGTAAGAGCTCTAGTATTTGTTAAATTATCTACCCAAAATTTAGCCTCAAGTCCTTTTGTAATTTTGTACCCTGCACTGGCTCTCATCGTAACATATCCTGGTAATAGATAGCTATTAGATGGAGAAGTATATCGACTTCCGGTATAGATAATACCCCAATTGGTATAGAATCTTTTGTAATCATAATTTGCAGATAGTACCTAGAAAGGTTTTTGCCTACTATTAAACCCTTAAAAACAGGGATTTTTTTAGTAATTAAACCTTAAAATAACTAAGTATTAATATCCAGGTTTTTTATAAAGGTTTTCCATATTAGGTAATATTTCTTTCGAATACACCTCTTCCATCCAAGCATCTTCTGCAACTTCAATTATAGCAATAGAAACTGCTTCTTCAGGTTTATCAGCATTTATCATTAAAATTGTAGTAATTTCTTGTGCTATTTTTTCTTTTTGTTCCTCAGAAGTTCCAGGATACATCTTAATAATTACGTGTGGCATTTTTTTTCTTATTTAATGTTAAATTTCACAGCCTAGGAACAATGAATTATCTATTTAATTCTATTGTTGCTAGCTTTTGTTTTTTAGTGGTCAAAAATTATCTATAAAAATCTCAAACCTTTCTTAATTGTATTGCAAAAAACTAGCATTAGGTCAGGCTTTTAAAAGCTTCTTCTCTTTAAAAAAATTACGATTATAAATTTAAAGAGTCTTTAAATAATCAATACTTTTTTTCAATGCTATTTCAGGTGATTGCACCATATCTTGTTCCACAAAGAAATGCTCAACACCATTTTGTTTTGCAGCAGTAAGTATTTTTGGCAAATCCAGCACGCCTTCACCACATGAAGTTATATATGGAAAAAGACTAATTCTTTGTGAAGCATCACCGCCATCTCCTGAGAATCTTTTTGCTTCTTTCATGTCTTTTATATGCATCATTTTATACCGGTCTTTGTGCTTTTTGAATAATTCGACAGGATCTGCGCCACCGGCTACTGTCCAATAAATATCCATTTCAAAATAAACCAAGCTAGGGTCTGTTTGGTCAAAAATAATATCTAATGGTATAACCCCATTCACATTATTTAAACCATAACCATGATTATGATAGGCAAAACGAATACCTTCTTTCTTGGCTTCAGCACCAATGGAGTTGAATTTTTCTGCTACTCGTTTGTAATCGTCCAAATTTGTTCTTTCAACATCCGGAATAGAAGGGAGTACCACATATTTTGCGCCTATTAAATGAGCGGCTTCCGCCAATTGTCCCATATTATTTGAAAGTGTGTCAAAATCAGTGTGCATGGAAGGAATACTGATACCATTTGATTTTGCGGCATTAAAAAACTCAGAAGCTGTTTTATTAAAGAAGCCACTCCCTTTGAATCCTAGTCGAGGTGTAATAGCATTCCAAGAAGCTTTTGCTTTTTCAGTACTGAATTCATAAGGACCAAAACATTCCACTTCTTTGTACCCCATTTTAGCTAACATAGCAAAAGCACCATCAAAGTCATTCTCTAACATTTTTGGTATAGAAAATAAACCCAAGCCTACTTTATTAATTAATGGATTTTTGGTAAACAGTTCATTTGCGTTTACTAAGGATGCTACAGAAAACAGCGCAGTGCTTTGAAGAAATTGACGACGTTTCATAGTAAATATTTTAGAGTATTAATTTAAAAATAAAAAATAATGGAACTAATTTTAAAAGATTGGATAATCATTTTACACAAAAGTGTACTTTTTTTATAAAAAACTGCCCGAAAATCACTTTTCGGGCAGTCACCATTAACAAACAAACTTAACAAATTATATTAATAACCTGGATTTTGATCTGCAATCGTCAACGCTTTATTTTTAGCAATTTCTGATGCAGGAATTGGATATAAATTATTTTTAGAAGTGTATCCTTTACTTGATAACTCTGCATTAGCTCTTCCCCATCTCACTAAATCCCAAAAACGTTGTCCTTCAAAAGCTAGCTCTAAGAATTTTTCATTTACAATAGCATCAAACAAATTTGCACCTGTTAAGGTCGAAGACACATCAGCTAATCCAGCTCTTTGTCTAATTTTGTTTAATTCTATTCTTGCATTGGCATCTTGTCCTTCCTTATTATAAGCTTCGGCTGCAAGCAACAATACTTCAGCATATCTAAACAATCTCAAGTTTGTACCATAATTTAATACTTGAACACCACTGCTTGTTTCTGAAGCACGTGGAGCATATTTAGTTCTAAGACCTCCTTCATAGTCCCAAGGCGTTTCACCTAAACTTCCACCAAATGATTCAAGTTCCGCTAAACTCATTACTGTAGCAGCTTTACGAGTTACATCTCCTGCAGCATCAAAAGCATTTAATATTTTTGCTGTTGGTAAGCCAAAGCCCCATCCATTTAAAATATCAGTACCCGTCATATCAAAGAAACGACCATCACCACGAGGCCCCAATAATTGAATAATTATGTTAGCTTCATTACGACCCGCAATATTTTGATTACCCCAATCGTATCCTTGTGTAGTAATATAACCCATTTCAAATAAAGACTCTTTTCCAAATTCGGTATCTTTTAACCAAACTTTTGAAACGTCTGACTCTAAACCATGAGCAGAATTATCTATTACAGCTTTTAAATAAGGAATTGCAGCAAGTGTTTTTCCTTGAAAAACCAAAACCTTCCCTAGTAGAGCTTGAGCAGTCCCTTTTGAAACTCTAAAATTATTTTTAACCGCGCTTTTATCTGGCAAACCAGCAATAGCAACAGCTAAATCAGCTTCTATTTGAGCATAAATTTCTGCTCTTGAACTTTTTGGTTTAGCAAAAGCATCAGCACTAATTATTGTGGGATTTTCTAAACGCAAAGGCACATCACCCCACATAGTAGTTAACTCAAAATAACACCAAGCTCTCATAAACTTTGCTTCTGCAATTGCAAAGGTCTTATTACTTAAGTTTCCTGCTTCAACCTTTTCTATAATGGTGTTTGCAAGTGCAATTGTTTTATATTCATTGTTCCAAACCCCTTCCAAAATAGAATTAGAAACAGATACACTTGCATAATCATCAATATCTTGATAACCTGGTACATCTGTTGAATTACCACCACCACAATTAGCTTCATCACCAGGTAATACTTTTAATAAAAATGCTGAATTTACCCCATTATTATTTAACTGTATAAGGTCATACAATCCAATTAAAGCTTCTTCAGTATTACTTTCACTATCAAAGAAAGTATTACTTTGAAGCGCACCTACCGGAGCTACCTCCGTAAAATCTGAACTACATGATACAGTTATAAAAAATATAACCATAACACTATATATAATTTTTTTCATATTTAATGTTTTATTTTATTAAAATTCAAGTGACAAACCAAATAATATTTTAGCAGCTATTGGATAAAATCCTCTATCTACCCCTATACTATTATCAGAAAAACTTCCTGCTTCAGGATCCAAACCATTGTATTTAGTAAAGGTGAAATAGTCATCTAAAGAAATATAAGTTCTTAGTTTTTTCAATTTCATTTTATTAGAAACTTCTTTAGAGAAGTTATATCCTAATTGAATTTGTTTAATTCTCATATAAGAACCATCTTTTACTACTAAATCAGTATCATAAGCTGATGTTGCATATTGCGCAGCAGGATAAGATGCAATATCTCCTGCTTGTTGCCATCTACCCGTAAAAAATTCAATTGGGTGATTGGTAATCGGTTTTGAAGTCTGGTGGTAAGCTTCAAAAATATCATTCCCTTGCGTACCTTGAAATCTAATGTTTAAATCAATGCCTTTATATCCAAATTGAATATTTCCTCCAAAAAGAATATCAGGGTGAGGAGAACCGATTTTTGTTTTATCGTTTGATGTAATTCCAGGAACTCCATCGGTATCTACAATTTTTATTTTTCCGGTTGCAGGATCTATACCGTCCGTTTTATATCCATAGAAATACCATAATGGTAATCCTTTTTGGAAACGAGTTACACCATCATTGTTTTGCGGTGCAAGTGCGCCTATTATAAAACCATTGTCACCTACATAATTAATATCGGTAACTTCATTATGCAAGGTTGACAAATTAAGGTCTATACCATAACTAAAGCCACCCGCTGTTTTATCACCATACCCTGTTTCAAATTCAAATCCTTTATTTTCAACTGTTCCAGCATTAATAGAAGGAACTCCTACACCTAAAGAGGGTGGTGCAATAATATTTCCATTTACAAGAAGTAAATTTTTAGTTGTTTTAACATAATAGTCAACTGAAAAATTCAGTTTATTTTTTAATGCTCTTAAATCAAAACCTAAATCCAATTGTTCAGAACGTTCCCATTCTAAATTAGCATTTGGTAAATTTCCTGGAGTAATACCTGTTTGACCTTCGTAAACAACTGGAACTGTTAAAGCTGTTTCTGTTGCTACAGTTTGGAATATTAAGCTGCTTATGTAGGTACTTAAATTGTTATCACTACCATTTTGTCCCCAACTGGCTCGTACTTTTAAATAATCAATTTTCGAGTCTTCTTTCCAAAAATTTTCTTTAGATACTAACCAACCTGCAGAAGCTGCAGGGAAATACCCCGATTTTTTTGTAGTCGGAAAAAAACTAGAAGTATCATTACGCAACGAGCCTTCTAATAAATATTTTCCCATATAGTCATAGGAAATTCTTCCAAAAACTGAGCTCCCCCTTTTTTCAACAATACTACCACCAATTACATCATTGTTACGGTTTGCAAAGTCAAAGTATGCAAACTGGTCTGTTTGATCATGAATTTGCGCCCCGCGTAAAGAATAAAATGGACTCTTAGTTTTCTCAGATGAATACCCTAATAATCCCGTTAAGTTATGATTTCCAAATTCTTTAGTATAGCTCGCAAAATTTTCCCATAACCATTTTGAACTTCTTGAAATCTGATTGTTTAATGTTACAGTAGAATTTTGAGCTTCTGACGATACAACCCAAATAGGACTCCATCTATTATCAAACGTATTTGTTCTTTCATATCCGAATCTAGAGGTAAATGATAAACCTTCCGCTAAATTCAATTTAGCAAATACCGATGTTAAAATTTTATCCGTATCAATACCTCCTCTAAATGTGTAGTTTGCTAATCCCACAGGGTTGACAGCCTCACCCGTTGCATAAGTTGGGTATCCGTAAACATTACCATTACCATCTGTCATAGCTGTTCCTGCAGCTACTCCAGCTAAAGCTCTTGCAGGTAAAGTTCCTGTATAAATTACGGGCGTTAATGGATCCATAACTAAAGCTTGAGTTACAACTCCAGCTGTTGAATTATCTTCAGTAATAGGCGAAGACCCTATATTTGAATAGGTCATATTAGTACCTATTTCTAGCCAATCATTGACTTGAGATTTAAGATTAAGTCTTCCTGTAAATCTTTTATAGTTTGAATCTTTACCAACAACTCCATCTTGATCCATATAGGAGCTTGAAAAATAGAAAGACGTTTTCTCGTTCGCTCCAGAGATACTTAAATCATGCCTTTGTGTAGCGGCATTTTTAAAAGTTTCATCAATCCAATTTGTATTAATGCCGTTATCAACTATCTGGGTTCTTCCTGCCTCTTGGAAATAGGTTACAAATTGAGACGCATTCATCAACTTCATATTAGACCTAACGGATTGCGTACCTAATTGAGTACTGTAGCTAACTATTGTTTCTCCAGGCTTACCTTGTTTAGTTGTAATAATGATAACTCCATTTGCTCCTTGTGTACCATAAATTGCAGAAGATGCTGCATCTTTTAAAACCTCCATGCTAGCAATGTCATTTGGAGAAATATTATCTATAGAACTTACTTTCATTCCATCAACAATATATAATGGATCTGAATTTCCATTAGATCCAGCGCCTCTAATTCTAACTTTAGAACCAGAACCTGGAGCCCCAGAAGAAGATACAACGGTAACACCTGATGTTTTACCCTGTAACACGGACTCAACACGTGCTGACGAAGAATTTTGAATATCAGCCGAACTAATACTAGAAATTGCCCCTGTTACTAAACTTTTCTTCTTAGCCCCATAACCTACAACCACAACTTCGTCTAAAACAGCTGAATTCTCTTCCAACAATACATTAATTGGAGAATTCCCTTTGTAATTAATCTCTTGGGATTTAAAACCTATAAAAGTGAAGACTAAAACATCTCCATTCTTAGCATTGATTTTAAAAGCCCCATTAAAATCTGTTTGTGTTCCTCCAGCAGCACCTTTAACCAATACATTAACACCTGGAATAGGACCTGTTTTATCGGATACAGTACCCTATACTGATTGAGCATAAATAATACTTCCAAATAATAAGAATACTGGAAGGATTAGTTTTTTTAGCAGTTTGTTTTTCATAAAATTTAGTTTAGGTTGTTTTTAAAATTTTGATATTTAATTAATTAGACTTTAAAATCTAACATTTTGTATCAGAAACAAACGAAGAATTTGTTTTTTCAACAACCAATTCTTTGGTTACAGAAAAACTAGCCGTTTGTTTGATGCTTAATGACGAAGTTCCAATAGCTACTTTGTCATTAAATGTTTTTTTTTTTTCATTTTGTTTGTTTTTGGTTAATAATAGTTTTTAATAGTGATTTGCAAATTTTAAATGTTCTGCAAATTTTCTTTAATGAATTTTACTCCTAATCATCAGGAAATAAAAGACATAGATTAAACTATATTCGAATAATTTCGAAAAGTTATAAGTCTCTATTTTATTTAGAGATAGTTGTTTTTAAAGGGATTATTGCTGTTTTATTTCACCTTTTTTTAAAGGATTACATTTTCAAAAATGGAACAATACATGCCCAGGTTGCATCAAAATTTTCCAAGAAACAACCATGCCCTGCATTAGGAATGATTGCGATTTGAGATTTTGGGATAAATCTTGCAGCACTTACTACACGTTCAACAGGATTACCTCCATCTCGGTCTCCCGCCATGACTAGAACAGGACATTTTATTACACTTAATAAGTCTTTACTCACAGTAACATTATTATAGCAATTGGCCACTTGTGTGAATAAATCTTCTATTCTATTAGGTTCAGGCATCAATTTTAATTGCTGATCCCAAAAAGGTTTGTCCATTTCAAAGGCCATTTTAGAAGTAAATTTAAACTCTCTTACACCTGGACTCACTTCTCCAGCACCCATGACAATCATTTTTTTGACTCTTTCTGGATACATTGCCCCTAATTGATAAGCCGAATAACCGCCATCGCTAAAGCCAAGTACTATAACGCTGTCTTTGGTAACCGCATTGATTACCGCCATGGCATCGTTGGCACGTTGCTCGAGAGTAAGCGGCTCGGTACCTAATTCGGATTTGCCATGACCACGGGTAGAAATAGCGATTACTTGATATTTATCCTTGAAACGATTAATAAAATCGGAATATTCGACAAGAGTGCCAAATAATCCGCCATGTAATAATACGATAGGTTGTCCTTTGCCATAAACTTCATAATAAATTTTGGCATCTTTTGCTTGTACATAATGTCCCGCTTTTGTGTTATTCCCGTAAGGTATTTTATAGACCACATTGGCGGGCTGAAAAGCTCTTCTTAAATTTTTTTGCTGTGCCTGAACATTTGACATGAAAAACAGAAAAATGAAAGCAGTTACTAATTTTGAATACATATTGATATTATTTTAAAAGTGAATGAAGTTGTATTGATTGGTTTAATAATTCTTTTCTAGAAAATCAAATTCTTTTTTCAAAAATCCGCGCTTAGATTCCATTTTATCGCCTACTACCATGATAGCACCTGACTGTTTATTATAACTTTTCCATTCGGGTAAATTGCCTCCATTTGGATTGCCCGTTTTTGCAAAATTGACCCAATAAGAAGAAAAAACAGTTTCTATTTCTTTGTCTAATGGCTGCCATGGACGATTCCAAGTATGCAAATTATGAAGTACATACGGAACTTCCGAAGTGTGAAAAGCTCCATAATTAGGAAAATTTGGCTTATCTGGCGCAACATGACCAAATTCATAGATATAACTTGCTTTAGTATTAAAATTGGCCAATAAATGAGCAGGTTCACCTGCAAAGCCTAATAATGTCAATTTTTGTTTAACTGTTTTAACCTCCTCTGCCGTAGCTGCGGGGAAAATACTCAAAAACGCATCGGCTTTATTGCCATATTTTGCTTGCGCTTCTTTTTTATAATCGTCAACAGTCATGTTAGAATCTCCAAAAAAACTTCCATCCCCAGTTACCCAACCAGTTAAAACAGGTGTTTGATTGTGCAAGCCTTTTTTGAAATGTTCTAACAAATTAACTGGTAAAACATAGCCGTCCATTGTTGTCCCAAATCTGCCTACTTCAGGATTATTGCTCAGTATTTGCAATTCTTCGGCTGATTTTTTTCGCAATTCAGCTAGTGAATTCGTGTTAGCTTTTTTCATAAAAACAACCCCTTGCTCTTCGGATTTTTCCAAGTTTTGACTGAGCATGTTATTTAACAAACCTCCACTTTGTGCAATAGCTTTGTGAAATAACCCTTTTGCCAACGGCGAAGCAATCAAAGCGGTTACACTAAACGCCCCTGCAGATTGACCCGCAATCGTCACATTATTAGGATCACCTCCAAAGGCTGCAATATTTTCTTGAACCCACTTTAATGCGGCGATTTGGTCTAGAAAACCATAATTACCCGAGGCTTGATGGCCTGACTCTTTGCTTAACTCCGGGTGTGCCATAAAGCCAAAAACGCCAACTCGATAGTTAATACTAACGAAAATAACCCCTTTTTTTGCCATTTCTTCGCCATCATAAATAGCACAATTTGCCGAGCCACTATTTAACCCACCTCCATAAATCCATAAAAAAACGGGTTGTTTTTTGGATTTAGCTTTTGCAGTAGTCCATACATTTAGATACAAACAATCTTCATTGATAGGTTCAGGTTGCGCAAGAAACTCCTCCGTCCAACAAAAGAAAGACTGCGGTTTATTTTGCATAGGACTTGCCGAAAAAGCTTTACATTGTTTTATGCCTTTCCAGTTTTGAACAGGTTGTGGAGCCTTCCATCGCAAATCACCAGTTGGTGCTTCAGCAAAAGGAATACCTTTAAAAATGCGAACTGTTTTATCCGAACTAGCTGTACCTTGAATTTTACCATTACCAGTTCCTACAATTGGGTTTTGAGCTTTTACAAAAACCGAAAAGCATAAAAGGACTAATAGGAGGTTGTTTTTCATAATCTTATATTTTTTAAAAGAATGTTTATATCGGATTTAAATTATAAAAATGGTTGAGTCTATTTTTTAGCTGCTTGATTAATCTTGTTGGTAATATCTTTGAAAAGCCCGGAATACATTGCTTTAATGAGTTGCACATCATGTGTTAGCAAAATCATGTTAGCTCCCGAATTGACATTTTTAACGGCTTCTTCCGGTGTAAGCGCAAGACGAAGTAACGATTGGTTTGGAAACGATTTGACTATTGCAGCCATCTCATCTAATACCTGTACTACCTTTGGATCCTTCCAATTACTCACTCCAAGTTCCATCGAAATATCGCCTGGACCAATAGCAACACCGGTAACACCATCAACTGCCAATATTTTTTCTAAATTTTCTTTTCCTTTCAGGCTTTCAACAATCATAATGCAAACTACATCTTTGTTCGCTTGCTGACGTCGTTCATATTCGTTACCGCTATAACTAATTGAAGCTCTTGCAAAACCTGAGCCTCGAACACCAAGCGGTTTGTATCGACACCAAGAAACCAATTCGGCAGCTTCTTCAGCTGTTTCTACATGAGGAAATAAAAAACCGCTGGCACCGGCATCGAGCATTCGTTCTGTCAGATTTAAGGAACGTTCTCCAAGTCGGACAAGGGTAGGAACTTTATGGAGTTCAGCAGCAATAATGGCTTGACCAATATCGTTGTAGTCGCGTAAACCATGTTCAAAATCTAAGAAAACGAAATCAGCCCCGGCCTCGCAAACCACTTCGACCATTGTAGGATGAGCGATATTGATTACGGCACCTTTTAAAATTTCGCCATTACTAAGTCGGTCTTTTAATTTTTCTTTTCTACTGGTGTTTTTAATCGTATCAGAGGATTTTTTGTCAACAAATTTACTATTAATGTATCCTACTCGTTCCGTTGTTTTATAAACCACAGTACTCGCTTGAAAATTATTGCTCAAATTTTGCTGTCCGTAAACACACAAGGATAGCGATAAAATGGCTACTATTAATACTAATTTTGTGTACATAACGAGTTGTTTTAAGGATTAAAAACTATTTTTAATATATTGAAAAAAAAATTAAAGTATCGACTAATTACATATACTTCAGAATTTCCCAATTCAATTTAATCTACTTTATAGCATTACTTTTAAATACTTTTTGAAAAAATAATAAGTGATACGGTAATGCGTTTTGCCAATAATCCCATGAATGCCCTCCAGGTCTTTCTATATAATCATGAGGAGTGCCATTATAAACCAATCGTTGATGCAATTCCCTATTTGACGCTATTAGAAAATCATCAACTCCACAATCTATAAAAATTGACAAACCGTTTTTTTTAATGGTATCTATCATATTCATAATAGAGTTTTTGACAAAAACTTCGTTGTTCGGGTCAGAGGTACCCAGAAGTTTTTGGAAACGCTCATTTACTGATTTTAAACCCTCAGCATTCATTTTAGAATTTGCAAAATTCATATCCATAGCCCCGCTCATTGTACTTGCGGCACAAAACATATCAGGATTACGTGCAGAGAGATACATTGCGCCATGACCACCCATTGACAGCCCTGTTATTGCCCTCCCTTCTTTGTTTTTTATAGTGCGATACGTATTATCAATTTTAGGAATTACCTCCTTCATAATGTGCGTTTCAAATTGACTGGCCTTGTCATAGGGACTATCCATATACCAGCTAAAGGCTTCACCTTCGGGCATTACAATGATAACATTATATTGATTAGCCAGATTTTTAACTAACATCTTGTCTGGAGTTTGTTTTAGCCAGTCTCCGAAATGACCTGCACCACCATGTAATAAATATAATACTGGGTAAGATGCCTTACTCTTTGCATAAGAAGAAGGTAGTACCACTGCTGCTTTAAATATTTTGCTCATTGACGGGCTTTGTATGGCAACACTATCAACAGTAGCAATTGGATTTTGTGCTTTTGCAATAACTGAAAAGCATAAAAGGAATAATATGCGGATATAATTCATAATCTTATTTATTTATTTATTTATTTTTGTTACTTTTCCTATTGCTCATAATCATAAAATCCTTTTCCTACTTTCTTTCCCCATTCCCCTTTTGTGTATTTTTCAACAACAGTGGGAGAAGGTCTGTCTGCAGATTCACCACTTTCCTTGTATTTTTCCATTCCTACATGATAGGCTAAATCGACCCCGGTAAGGTCTAATAACTGAAATGGTCCCATAGGATAACCCAATCCGTTCATGGCGGCGGTGTCTATATCTTCAAAACTAGCAACACCCATATCCAGTAGCTTTAAGGCTTCCTGTCTTGTGGCTTGCAAGAGACGATTCACTAGAAAACCGTATATCTCTTTGTGAAGTAAAACAGGTGTTTTATTCATTTTCTTGGCAGCATTCATTACTGAATCAACTGTTTCCTCTGAAACGTGTGGTCCTTGTACCACCTCTACCAATTTCATCACCAAGGCAGGGTTAAAAAAATGCATATTGCAAACTTTCTCCGGTCGATTGGTTGCATCGGCAATTTTAGAACTTACGATGTACGAGCTATTTGTAGCCAAAATAGTATGAGCAGGACAAATTTTATCTAAGTGAGCAAAAAGTTCTCTTTTTACTTCTAATTTCTCAATAATAGCTTCAATTACAAGATCAACCTCTACGACTGCTTCTTCAATTGTGGGAACAAACTCAAGGTTTGCTTTAGCTTGACTGACTGCTTCTTCGGTTAATTTTCCTTTAGCTACCCTATCTTTCAAATAATTATCGGCGAAAGCAATTGCTTTTTCCAGAATATCAGGATTGGTATCTGTACACTTTACTTGAAATCCAGACAAAGCTGCACATACCGCGATTTGATGCCCCATATTACCTGCTCCGACAACTGTTATTTTAGTTATTTCCATGTTATAGAATTATAATTGATTCCGTATTACTATTTACTCAATTCTTTGATTCCTTTTTGAGGCAATAAAATCTTAGGTGTTTTGTACAACTGTTGTGATTTTTGCAACGTGAAAAATGCTTTGTTTTTAATATCTAGCGATGAGCTTCCTATTTTGATAGTATATATGCCTGCATCAGCTATCCACGCAGATTTTGCAGGATTGAAAGATGCTAAGTCAGCGGTCGATATATTAAAAGTTAAGGTTTGAGATTCATTAGGCTGCAATAATTTTGTTTTTCCGAAAGCTTTTAATTCACTTTCAGGCTTATTTAATTGACTACTTGGAGCTGATAAATACAGTTGTACGATTTCTTTTCCTGCCACTTTGCCGCTATTGGTCACTGTAATCGTAACTTTAAGGTTATCCTTAAATGCTTTACTGCTCAATTTTAAATTATCATATATAAATGTGGTATAAGATAGACCATATCCAAAAGCATAAGAAGGCTTAACTTTGAAAGTATTGAAATAACGATAGCCAACATAAATACCTTCTTCATAAGTAACTTCTGCAGCATCAGTATCCGCCAATAACATTTTATTAGATATTACTTCAGTAACCGTACCTGGATAATTTTTACTGGAAGGCTCATCTGTATAGGCGACAGGAAAAGTCGTTGCCAACTTTCCTGAAGGATTGACATTCCCTTTCAATATATCAGCAATAGCATTCCCACTTTCTAAACCTCCTTGCCAAGCTAACAAAATGGCATCCGCTTTATCATTCCAACTGGCAGTTTCTAGCACCCCTCCAATATTCAAGACCACAACTACTTTTTTACCTTGCGCTTGAAAGGCTTTTGAAACCGTTTCAAACGTTACTTTTTCTGAACTGGTTAGATTAAAATCTGTATCTAAAGTTCTATCTACAAATTCACCTGAATGCTTCCCAATTGTAAATACGGCAATATCATTTTCGAGTGCCATTTTTTGAGCTAATGCAACGTCAACATACATTTCTGGAACAACAGTATGAGGGTGAAAAGGAGATGCAGGCGGTGGCAACTTGGCTTTACTCTCTTTATAATAGTGTTTGTAACTTGCAGCCAAGTTCGCGTGAACAGTATAATTGGCATTTTCTAATCCTTTATCCAACGAAATCATATAGCTTTTATTAACATCACCACTACCAGTTCCTCCTGCAATTAATTCATAACTATTATTCCCAAATAAAGCGACTTTTTTTACAGTTGTCATCGGTAAAACTCCTTCATTTTTTAACAAAACCATGCCTTCACTCGCAACTTGACGAGAAATTTTAGCATGTTGTTTCAAATTTGGTGTTTCAGAATATTTATAACCTTTGAAAGTAGGTGATTTTAAGACAAGCTCTAATACGTGTTTAACATTCTCATCTAACTGCTTCATTGGGAGTTTACCTGTTTTTACAGCTTCGATAATCGATATCTTTTGAGCCTTTGTTCCTGGCATTAAAAGATCATTACCTGCTTCCATTTGTTCAACGGCATTTTTACCTGCAAACCAATCGGTCATCACCAATCCTTTGAACTTGGATTCATGTCTTAAATAAGTATTTAATAAAGGTTTATTTTGAGAAGTATAAGTACCATTAATCATGTTGTATGACGACATAATAGTCCAAGGTTCAGATTTTTGAAGGGCAACTTGAAAGTTTTTTAGATAAATTTCTCGCAAAGCTCTTTCACTAACCTTTACGTTCATTCGGAATCTGTTAAACTCATGGTTGTTCGCTGCAAAATGTTTTATTGAAGTACCAATTCCATTGCTTTGCACGCCATTGACTATGGCAGCAGCCATACTACCAGAAACTAATGGGTCTTCTGAATAATATTCAAAATTACGTCCCGCCAAAGAATTACGATGAATATTCATGGCCGGTCCTAACAAAACATCAACGCCATATTCTTTTGCTTCATTACCAATAGCTACACCCATGACCTGAACCAAATCAGTATCCCAAGTAGAAGCTACTAAAGTACCTATTGGAAATGCAGTTGCGTAATATGTTCGGGCGGAATCATTCCCTCGAATAGGAGAAATTCGTACACCAGCGGGGCCATCCGATAAAGTAATAGAAGGAATTCCTAAACGTGAAACTGCATGAGTTCGTCCCGCCGATCCCAAAATTTTCTCTGCAATACCGGCATCAGTAGAATCCATCTCAGGAATCATACCGTCTGGAAGTCCTGGAATAAACATTCCCATTCCTGTAACGAGATTTACTTTTTCTTCAACTGTTAGCGCTTGAAGTATTTCATCAATAGAATTTTTGCCCAATTGCGGTAGATTTTCATCTGATCCATTGTCTTCGCTATTTTTCTTAAAACTAAAGATAATAATAAGTATGAATGGTACGATATAAAGAAATTTTAATTTCATAATTTAAGGTTAATTTCCAATAAAAAAAACAGAGTTTCATTTCATAGACTTAGAAGAAGCTATTTTAGACTTTTCATTATCTTTTTTTCGCCACCAATTTGATAACATTGACCCTGAAATAGTCATCCAAGGCACCGCTATCACTGATGCTAAACCAACAGTTGCTATTTTTCCCATTTGTAAGGCTATTCCAGAAGCTAACCCGCCATTTTGCATACCTACTTCCAATGAAATGGTACGGCATGATGCTTCGTCCAGTCCCATAAATCTTCCGCTCCAATAACCTAATAAATAACCAATTGTATGGTGAATCATTGCAGATAAAAATAACAATGGCCCAATTTCTAATAAAGAATCTCTCCCCGATGAAACAATAACAATCATCATCATCAAAACACCCAACATTGAAAGTTTAGGTAACATAAACTGTATTTTTTTTATACCATTACTAAGAAACCTATTGACAAGTAAACCTAATAGTATTGGTAAAATAATGATTTCAGCTACATGGAGCATCATCGCTTGTAAATCAATATCGACGTATTGACCCGCTAACAACTTCATTAACAAAGGAGTAAGAAATGGCGCCAAAAGTGTAGAAATCGCAGCAATAGTAACTGACAAAGGCATATTAGCTTTGGCAATAAATGCCAAAACATTGGAGGTTACTCCACTGGGTACCGTACCCATCAATATAACACCTGCAGCGATTTCGGGTGGAAAACCAAAACTTTTGGCTAAAGTAAACCCGACTAAAGGCATAATAGTAAAGTGACTCACTAAACCAATTAAAACAGCTTTGGGCGTTTTAACAACACCTTCAAAGTCTTTTATACTCATTTCGGTACCCATGGTAAACATTATCAACTGTATAAGAGGAACAATAAAGCCAGTGAATTTAAAATCACCAATTTCTTGGAAATATTGCGGATAAAAAAAGCCAACTGAAACTGCTGCTATAACCCAAATCGTAAACGACATTTGATTTAGAAATGAAACGTTTTTGCCTCCGATTGCTAAACATATAAGTGAACTAACAATAAAAGGGCCTGTTGCCAATAATCCGTCTCCAAAAACTAACATTCCTAGTGCTGAAAGCCCTAAAACGGCAGAAATTACAAGTAAGAATTTATATATTTTTGTCATATTTAATTAGTTATGTATAGATTTTTCTAATTTTTAATAATCAATTATTGTTTCGTTATTTTTAAATCTCTAAAATATCCTTCAGTTCCAATTTCTACCCAAAGTCCAATGCCTCCCTCTGCATTTTCTCCCAATTTTAAGTCATTGACAGTTAAAACAGGATAGGTACTATCATTTAAAAATAATAGGGCTTCTTTACCCTTAACCTCAATTCTCATTGTAATCCATTCGTCTAAGCCCATATCTGAATAGGATTCATACTTTTCTGGACTTATTTGTCTTAGCTTATCGAATTTAAAATCAGGATAAGCATAATATTGTATACTATGATTGCGCCGTATTTGGTCATTAGCCCTGCCATTTGTAGGACGTATATAAATCGATTCGTAAGTTGAATTTTTATCGTCAATTCTAAAAGCCAATCCTATAAAACCTCTTGCAAAAGCTGGTGCATTTTTTAATAAACGACTCAAAACTTTGACTTCAATACTACCATTTATAAAATTCAAATCTTTTATTCTGACAAAAGTGGGTTCATCAACAGCTTTCACAGCAGTATCTTTGACCACTTTTAGTACTTCTTTATCTTCTAATTTCTCAAAAGACATATGTACTTGATTCGGCTGAAGGTTTTCTTTGTTGAATTGAATTGTTTGACCTGATATACTTATATAAACCATTAAAAAACAAACGCCAAGAATGTATTTTATGTTTTTCATTTTATTAACTTTAAATTTGAAGCAAATACCAAAAATTGATAATGGTAACACTTCTTTTTTATCCTTATATAATTATTTTGTAAACAACCCAGCCCCTAGAACGGAACCTAACGTACCGGGTTTAATATGCAGATATAATTTATCGGTTTGGTCTTCTATTATTTCTAATCTTCCTTCTTTTTTTAGAACGACATCTTTGCTTATTTTTAATTTTTCTGGATTGGCATTTTCGCCAAATCCCTGTGGACCACCACCTTTGTTCACATAGGAATTATAACCTACTATTACTGAATTTTCTATCGAAAAAGAGTCTTTCTCCTCTTTATTTAAAATCCATAATACATTAGCATTACTGATTACATTGTTATAAAATTTAAAATCACTAGTCGCTGACCATGTCCAAACGATACCACCATAACTATCAATAATAACATTATGGTGCATTGAAGAGTTAGTTGCTGGATTATTCCACATTACTACAGCATCCTTAACTCCATAAAAAACACAATGATCTACTTCAAGAGCCTTCCCATTTGCTAAAACAGCAAGATGATTAGGAATGGCTAATTTATTTCCCATAAACAAACATTGTGTTATTCTAAAATCTTCTAAATTTTCCCCTTCCCAAACTATTGGATAATTTCTAATTAGAATACCTTCAGATGGATTTTCATGTACAGGCTCTCCTAAAACTCTTAATCCTTGAATAGTTACATGGCTGTTTTGAATTAGGACACCAAAATTTTGACCTCCTGTTACTTCTCCTTTAGCATTTTTCTCTACCGAGAAAGGCATAGTAGAAATTAATATAGGCATATCTGAAGGACTCCAGCTTATATCATCCGGCAATATTTCAGCTCGAATAACAAGACGATTATTTTCGGTAAACTTATGATTAACAGTATTAAAGTCAGCCGTTTCGTTCATACCATAGACACCTGAAGATAAATAAATAGTAATAGCGCCTTCTCCACTTGCTTGATTTACTCTTTTTGCTGCTTCACTTAATGTTTTTAGAGGATTTTCTTTTGTTCCTGAATTAATATCATTGCCTGTTTTGGGGTTCAGGTAAATATTTTCAACTATAGTAATTGAAGAACTTTGTGCAAATGCAAGAAAAGTGAAGTCTAAAAAAAGACAAACCGTTATTACTATTTTTATATATCTCATATTCAATCTGTTTTTTACTTTATTTACTTTTCAATATTTGTAACACTAATTGCAATTTTTTTACTCAAATTTTCTACACTTTCTCTTAGCTTTTCTTCTACCTGCTTGTGCGTAAATTGGTTCGTTCCATCAATTCTAGCTAACATAGGAACTGTCAACGCTGCAACTGCATTTCCATTCATATCTAATATGGGAAATGAAATAGCATGAAGTCCTTCGTATTGTTTACTCTTTATGGATGCAAATCCTTTTGACACTACATCCTTTAGACTATTACTGTAAGCTTCAATTTCAGTCTCCGTTTTATTTGGAAGACTCTCTCGTATTCTGATTTCCTTGATTATAGGATCCTGAAAGGCCAGAAATACCATGCCAGATGCCGAAGGAGCCACCTCAATTTCAGAGCCAACTCGAGTCATAAAACCAAGTCCATTTGGCGGTTGAATGGACGCTATAACGGTTTGAAAACCACTGTTGTAAACTCTCAAATCACAAGGAAAAGAAACTGCTCTTGACAAACCCTCCATAATTGGAAGTGCCTCCGTCAACAAACGATAAGTAGGCGGATGAAAATGGGACAATTGAAACAACTTAGAAGTAATGGTATAAACATTGCCATAATTGGTAACATAATTCCTTTGTACCAAACAATTCAACATCCGATAAATTTCCCCCAATTTTCTTCCAAGTTGAGCAGCAATTTCTTGCTGTGTCAATCCGTTTTCAGACTTACTAAGAACTTCTAAAATATCTAAGCCTTTGTCTAATGCTGGGGCGGAATAAGCTCCATTTTCTTCTTTCTCTTTCATATCTGATTTATTTTACGATTTATTTTGTTTAAATATCCGCTATTTTAAGCAAAATAAATCGTAAATCAAATTACATACCTATTTGATGCACTTCGATGATATTTCCATCCGGGTCATGAAAGAAAATTTGGTACCAACCTGCTAATGCCCATTTGCCATAATCAGCATAGGGAATATTCTGCTCTTCTAATTTCTTTTTGAACCCTTCTATGTCATCCGTTCTAAAACAGAAATGACCATTTTTGATTGGATTAATCCATTGGTTCATTCGGTGGCCTGCATCATTATCCTTTTGGGTAATATGAAATTCTATGGTGCCATCGGTTATAAATTCAACTTGCCCGTCATACCTGTTTTCGGTGTCCTCGGTTGTCAATCCGTGTTCTTCGTCTTGAAGGCGACTCATGCCGAAAATATTTTGATAAAATTTGGATAATCTTGACACATCTTCTGTGCATAGATTCATGTGATGATACTTAAATTTCATGTTTTTAAAATTTATAAATTGTTATTTCTTTTGCAAATATGAAATAATATTTTCAAATATAAAAAAATAATTTGTATTTTTGTTGAAATTCACATTTATTCACGTATTTGTGAGAATACATAACAATATGCAAGAAAGCATTTTAGAGTCTAAAACTCAATCAAATGAACAATGTAGTCCTACAATGGTACGTCGTGTGGCTGCTATGTTAGACTTAGATACTCGTTCTTTTTCAGAAGGAGCTATATTACCAAAGGGATGGCATTTTTTTATGCTAGCTGGTGAAACACGTAAATCCGAATTACGCCAAGATGGATTCCCCGGTTTGGGTGTTCCTATTCCTAATCTTGGGTTACCAAGATTACTTTTAGGAGGAAGAACTGCATCCTACAATGGTGACATTATAATAGGTTCGGTAGTAGAGAAAACCAGTTTTATCAAAAGCATCGTAGAAAAAACAACTAATTCAGGACCAATGGCAATTGTAACTATCCAACACGAATTACGCCCTGTTGCTGCATCAATTCCCGCCATTATTGAAACCCAAACTTATATTTTGCTAAGTGCGAGTACCGCTTCCAAGAATTCTGAAAAAACATCTTCTCAACCTATTGAAACAGAACATCAGCAACAAGTAATTCCTGATGAAACACTTATATTCCAGTACTCTGCATTAGGATTTAACTCTCATAAAATTCACTTGGATAGAGGCTATGCTCAAAATGTTGAAGGACTTCCAGATTTGGTGGTAAACGGTGGTTTGACTACACTTTTATTATCTGAATTTATAAGAACCCATTTGAAGTTGGAAATAACAGCTATAAAAGTAAAACATATAGCACCGCTGTATTGTAACAGACCGATGACCCTGACTGCCGAACAAAAAGAAACGGGCTGGGAGTTGAAAGTTTTTGACGATAATAATGAAATAGCGGTAGAGGCCGAAACTAACGTAAAATGAGAAATATGAAATTTGAACCATTAAAAGGCATCAAAATATTAGATTTAACATCCGTAGTTGTTGGTCCAGTGGCTACTTGGCGATTGGGGCAGTATGGAGCAGAAATTATTAAGGTTGAAAACCCTTCGGGAGATTTGATGCGTGGTCTTGGAGGAATGTCACCTACGGGACAACATTCCGGAGCTTACTTACATCTTAATCGGGGGAAAAAAAATATTTGTCTCGACTTAAAAAAAGAAAGTGGAAAGGAAATCATTCAAAAATTAGTAAAATGGTGTGATGTAATTGTTGCCAATATGCGACCCGATGCTTTGGAGCGTTTGGGCTTAGATGCAGATACCATCAGGTCGAAATATCCAGAAAAAATATATTGCTTGATAACTGGCTATGGCACAGATGGTCCTTATTCGGGATTGCCAACGTACGACAGTGTTTTGCAAGGTGCTTCGGGTATTGCAGGATTAACGATGGCTCGTGATGGAAAACCGGCTTACGTTCCTATGTTAATCTGTGACCATGTTGTTGGCGAAATTACGGCAGGCACAGTTATGGCCGCATTGATGCAACGTCAAAATACGGGTATAGGTACAAGTTTAGAAATACCGATGTTTGAAACCATGGCATCTTTTGTTTTGCAAGAACATTTAGCACAACAAAGTTTTGAACCACCTGTTGGTCCTCCGGGAGATCTTCGACTTTTAAGCCCCCATAATCAGCCCGTTAAAACCAAGGATGGATATATTTCCTTTACCATCAATACGGATGCTCAGGTACAAGCCTTTTTAAAAATAACGGATAAAACTGAATTACTCCATGATGAACGATTTATAACTGTGGCAAGCAGGGCGAAATACGTTTCAGAATGGTTTGAAATTCGTGGTGCGGCACTCGATAATAAATCCACTGATGAATGGCTTAAAATATTTAGAGAAACGGACCTACCCGCTATGCCATGCCATACGCTTGAAACATTAACTAATGACCCACATTTAAGGGCGGTTGAACTAATAGATTTTGAAAATCATCCAACCGAAGGAAAAACAGCGGTAATTCGTTCGACCATAAAAGTTGATGGACAATATCCTTCCGCTCGATCTACCGCAGCTCCTTGTGGATGGGACACAACCGAAATTCTTAGCGAATTGGGATATTCAGAAACGGAAATGGAAAAAATTTTAATAGAAAAAGCAGCCTACAATTATAAAGGCTCAAAGCAATCATAAAAGCAGTTATTAAATTTTTTATATTACTTAAAAAATTTAATCCAATGAAATTGCCATGATACTACAACACAAACTAGTAGGAAGAATGGCAATACTATATTCTTTAAAAAAATAAAAATTATCTACCTATGAAACAATCTTATATCATTGATGCTATTCGAACGCCAATTGGAAGTTTAGGCGGAAGTTTATCAACTCTTCGTGCAGATGATCTCGCAGCATTACCAATTAAAGAACTTATAAAAAGAAATCCAAATTTACCAACAGAGCTGATAGACGATGTCATTTTAGGATGTCATAACCAGGCTGGTGAGGATAATAGAAATGTAGCTCGCATGGCTTTACTTTTAGCCGGAATACCATACACTGTTCCTGGTGAAACAGTAAATCGTTTATGTTCGTCAGGAATGTCAGCGATTATTCATGCCAACAGAGCCATAAAAGCTGATGATGGGGATATTTTTATTGCAGGTGGAATGGAACACATGACACGTGGCCCGTGGGTGATTTCTAAAACTTCAAAACCTTTTGGCAATGATGCACAAATGTTTGATAGTAGTTTTGGATGGCGCTTTATTAATCCAAAAATGCAAAAATTATACGGTGTAGATCCAATGGGCATCACCGCTGAGAATTTGGCAGTAATGTATGCAATAAGCAGAGAAGACCAAGATTTGTTTGCTTTTCGCTCACAACAAAAAGCATTTATTGCACAACAAAACTGCATTTTAGCGGATGAAATTATGAAAGTTGAAATGGCGGACAGAAAAGGAAATATCACTATTTTTGATACAGATGAGTTTGTTAAAGGCAGTACAACACTAGAAATTCTCTCCAAATTAAATCCCATTTTTAAGAAAGAAGGTGGAACAGTAACCGCTGGAAATGCTTCTGGATTAAATGATGGAGCTGCTGCTATGTTAATTTCTTCGGAAGAAGCTCTAAAAAAATATAATTTTATTCCAAAAGCAAGGATTGTATCCTCGGCAGTTGTAGGCGTTGAACCTCGAATCATGGGAATCGGTCCTGTTGGAGCAACACAAAAAGCGTTGCAAAAAGCAGGTTTAACCCTCGACCAAATAGACGTATTTGAATTCAATGAAGCTTTTGCTGCTCAATGTTTAGCGGTTACTCGAAACTTAGGAATTGCCGATGATGATCCAAGGGTAAACCCAAATGGTGGCGCAATTGCACTTGGACATCCACTAGGAATGTCGGGCACTCGAATCATTCAAGCGGCAGTAAATGAACTGCACCGTTCCAAGAAAAAATATGCACTTGCCGCTATGTGCGTTGGTGTTGGAATGGGTTATGCTGTAATAATAGAAAATGTCAATATATAAACTAAAATGAAAAATATAAACTTAAACGAAGGTAAAAAATACACTAATTTACTTTTAGAAAACAAAGTCTGTGTAATTGTCGGAGCGGCTTCTTTGCGAAGTATTGGATATGCTACGGCTGAACTTTTTGCAGCTCATGGAGCTAAATTAGTCCTTCTTGACTTGGTAATGAATGAAGAAATTGCCAATGAGGTTGGTACAGCTATTGCTTCACATATTGGCCATAAACCGGATATTATTTATCTACAATGTGACATACGAAAGGTGTCAGATTGTGATAAAGTGATAGAAAAAGCAGTGGCACATTTCGGCACTATTGACTGCTTAGTAAATTCTGCAGGTATTGTAAAATCAGAAGGAATGTTATCTATCACAGACGAAGCCTATGATTTGATAATGGATGTAAACCTAAAAGGTACTTTCAATATTTGTAAAAGTGCCTTGAAAATATTTACTGAAAAGCAAGCTGGAGTTATCGTCAATTTATCATCATTGTCAGCTCAACGTGGCGGTGGATTGGTAGGAGGGTCTCATTACGCTGCTTCAAAAGGTGGAGTTACCAGCCTTACTAAAGCTATAGCCCGAGAATTTGCACCCATGAATATTCGCGCTAATGTAATTTGCCCAGCTATGATTGAGACAAGTATGTTAGACGGACTTTCGGAAGAACAATTGAATGATGTAATTTCAGGAATTCCATTAAAACGTGTTGGCAAAACGGTAGAGTTAGCAGGGACTTGCCTTTTTTTGGCTTCCGATCTTTCTGGATTCATTACTGGTGCTACAATTGATGTTAATGGTGGAATCCATATTCATTAATATTGTAATAGGACTGTCTGTTATTAATACCAAAAGAAAAACTTGCCCCAGATTTTACAGATTTTTATTTAATTCTTTTAAATTTTTATTTTTTTTCTCAAATCTGTGAAAATCTGTGAAATCCGTGGAAAAAAAAATATTGGCACAAGTTAAGGATAGTTATTTATTGTAAAGTGATTTTGGCAAAGGCATCTTCCATTTTTTCTAATCCTATAATTTACGTGTTTCCCTAAAATAAAAAGTAAAATTAAAATAAAGTAAAAAGATGATAGAAATAGACACACTACCACAAAATGAAATAAAAGAAGGGTTTAAGGCAAGATTTGTTCATACAGAAAATTTAACCTTGGGTTACTGGGATGTTGAAGAAGGGGCAATTTTACCCATGCACGCCCATTTTCAGGAGCAAGTCACCCAAGTTTTGGAGGGGAAATTTGAATTGACCATTGGCGAAGAAACAAAAGTCTATGAAAAGGGACAACTTGCTGTCATACCTCCTAATGTCGTGCACGGAGGAAAAGCACTTACAAAATGCAAGATATTTGATATATTTTGTCCCGTAAGAGAAGATTACCAAATTTAATTTTTAGTTGTTTTATCAAATCAATTTTAAAACTATCGAAAATGATAAGAGAAGTTAATTTTAATATGAGATTTACATTGTGTTTAACCTTTTTATTAATTTCTAATCTACTTTCTGCCCAGAAAGTGGAGGCTAAAAAAAAAGACAACTCGTCTCTCCATAAACAAATAAGTACTTTGAATTCTGAACAACTTCTTGCTCGTATTACAGCCACTGAAGACCGCCTTGAAATTCTGAACCTTCTTGCAGGTTCTGCTTTTAGTTCTGATGTTGCATCGGAACCGTATTGGACAAACATGTTTACAGAAGATGCCTCCTTTGACCGTGGTCCACGGCAAGAAAAAGGTCGAGATGAAATCTTGAAAATCGTCAATGCTCCTGAACAAAAAGAAGCGATTAAGGCTGGAATGACACATTTAGCTATGCTTCCCCACATCACGCTAAATGGTGATAATGCTGTAGCTACTGGTTATTTGCTCATAGTTGTGCCAGATACAACAGCCTCTCATATTAAACTTCCCGGTAAAGGAACTTCTCCCGGATTCTCTATTTATCAACTTACAGTAAACCAATGGAAACTCTCACGAACTACAGATGGATGGAAAGTTAGTAATCGCACCGTGAGGCCTATATCAAGCGCCGATTCTCGTGCTATTATTCAACAAGCAATAGAATTGAAGAAATAATTAAAAATAATTTGTGCGATAAAAAACGCTTCAGATTTCTTTTGATTTTTCTGATGCCCATTTGTCAAATAGTTCTACTTGTTTATTGTAGCCATAATATAAATACAATCCACCCAATTTAGGTTGGATTTGCAACATAAGGGAACCATTTATTTCCTACTCAAACTTAATGATGTTAACTAGAGTAAACTAATCTAAACCTAAAATAAGGTAAAGTCATTCCATAAAAAAACGACTGAAAATTACTTCGCAGTCGTTTGTATATAATAGTTTTTTTTAAGGATTACCCTAAAAATGCTTTGAATTGCTCGTACGTTTTAATTTTTGTGCTTACTTTCTCTTTTCCTAATACACTTTCAATTTGTGCAGGAATAGGTAATTTTACGTTTAATGTTGGTTCGACCGTATCCAAAAACTTAATTGGGTGAGCGGTTTCTAAGAAAATACCAAGTGCATTTGGGTGGTTTTGTAATTCTTTTTTCAATCCAAGATAACCAACTGCTCCGTGAGGTTCTGCAATGTAACCATCTGTATTGTAAATGGTTTTCATGGCTTCTAAAGTCTCTGCATCAGAGAACGTAAAAGAAGAAAAATCTTTTTTGAACTGCTCCAAATCATTGTGATACATTTCCTGAATTCGGATGAAATTACTTGGATTCCCAACATCCATCGCATTCGAAATCGTGGCTATTGAAGGTTTTGGGTCGTAAATTCCGTTTTCTAAAAATCTCGGAACCGTATCATTCACATTCGTTGCCGCTACAAAATGCTCAATAGGTAATCCCATTTTTTTAGCAATAATTCCCGCGCAAATATTCCCAAAATTCCCACTTGGACAAGAAAATACTAACGGTTTGTTCTGTTTTTTTAATGCTTTATACGCAAAGAAGAAATAAAACATTTGTGGCAACCAGCGCGCTATATTAATTGAATTTGCCGATGTCAAGTTGTGATGCTTCAAACTTTCATCTAGGAAAGCTTTTTTGACCATATCTTGACAGTCATCAAAAACGCCGTCTACTTCAAGTGCTTTAATATTCTGACCTAAAGTTGTCAATTGTCGTTCCTGGATATCACTCACTTTCCCGGATGGATACAGAATAATCACTTCAACACCTTTTACACCAAGGAAACCACTGGCTACAGCACCGCCTGTATCACCAGAAGTAGCTACAAGAACGGTATTTTTACTCTCTTTGTTATCTTTATTGAAATAACCCAAACAACGCGACATAAATCGCGCGCCTACGTCCTTGAAGGCCATCGTTGGACCATGAAATAATTCAAGGGAATAAATGCTTTTTTCCACTTCGACAACAGGGAAATCAAAACACAAGGTTTCGGCAATGATTTGTTTTAAAGTGTCTGCTGGAATTTCTTCACCTACAAATTGTTGAATCGCTTCAAAAGCAATTTCTTCGTTGCTCAAATTTTCGATAGTATCAAAAAAAGTAGGAGCCAACGGGGTAATAGTTTCAGGGAAGTACAATCCCTTATCAGTTGCTAATCCTTGTATTACGGCTTCTTGAAAAGAAACTTTTGGTGCGTTATGGTTTAAACTGTAATATTTCATTTTTTTTGTCATTGGGAGTCACGAAGCAAACTCCTTATTATTGTAATTAACTAATTATCTTCATTCCTTCATCATTCACTTTTGAAACGTGAATTTCATACGGTAAATTCATGGCGTCGTAAACAGCGCTCATGGCTTTAGCGATTTTATTAGCGGTTTCTTCCCCTTTGCTTAATGCAAAAATAGAAGGACCGGAACCTGAAATTCCAGAACCTAATGCTCCGTTTTCGTAGGCTGTCTTTTTTATTAAATCAAATCCTGGTATCAAGACACTTCGCAACGGTTCCACGATTTCATCATGTAATGAACGTCCGATTAAGTCATAATCTTTGGTGTATAATCCAGCAACTAATCCGCCCACATTTCCCCATTGTGTAATAGCACTTTTCAAGGAAACCGTTTGTTTTAATACGGAACGCGCATCCGATGTTTTCAACTCAATTTGAGGGTGAACCACAGTGGCGTACAATTCAGAAGGGCTTTCTATTTTGATAATGTCCAACGGATTTGAACTTCTTACCAACGTAAAGCCACCCAAAAGGGCAGGAGCAACGTTATCAGCATGAGCGTTTCCACTGGCTAGTTTTTCGCCTTGCATAGCGAATAAAACCAACTCTTTTCGGGTAAATGGACGTCCTAATAATTCATTTATTCCAAAAACAGCTCCAGCTGAACTTGCGGCACTACTCCCAATTCCGCTTCCAGCTTTGATGTGTTTGTATATTTCGATTTCGAATCCAAATTCTGTTTCAATAGCTTCAAGCATAGCCAAAGCGGCAACTCCAGCTACATTTTTTTCGGTTTCCAAAGGTAAGTCTGCACCCACAATTTTAGTGATGCGAATCCCTTTTATGTCTGATTTTCGAATAATCATTTCATCACCCGCTGTTTCTAAACAAAGTCCTAGAACATCAAATCCACAGGATAGATTGGCGATAGTGGCTGGGCAAAATATTTTTATTTCATTCATATATAGTAGTCTTAAAGTCTAAAGTCATAAAGTGGTAAAGTCTTAGGAATGAACATAAAATCAAGTGGCTAACTTTCAGACTTTACGACATTCGACTTTACGACTTATTTATACGTTTCCAATTCTGATTACATCAGCAAATATTCCTGAAGCGGTAACTGCAGCTCCGGCACCAGCGCCTTTTATCAATAAAGGTTGGTCTACATAACGATCTGTAAAGAATAAAACAATATTGTCTTTTCCCTCCAGATTGTAAAAAGGATGGTCTTTAGGAATGAATCTTAATCCAACATTTGCTTTTCCATTTTCGAATTGCGCTACATATTTTAGTCTGGATTCTTTACTCAAAGCTTCCTTGTAAATAGCTTCAAAATGAGAAGCGTGTTTTAACAACGATTCAAAAAATGCTTCATTTGAAGTTGTTTCAAGGCACTCAGCTGGCATAAAAGACTCATTCGCAATCTCGTCAATTTCCATTTTGTAGCCACTTTCTCTAATCAGGATTAATATTTTTCTGGCAACATCAATCCCGCTTAAATCAATCTTAGGGTCTGGCTCTGTAAATCCTTGTATACCAGCTTCTTTTACAACGTCATGAAAAGTATTGTTTTCATCAAAATTATTAAAGATAAAGTTTAGACTTCCTGATAAAACAGCCTGAATTTTATTCACTTTATCACCTGAGGCAATCAAGTTTTTTACGGTATCAATAATAGGTAATCCAGCTCCAACATTAGTTTCAAAAAGAAAAGGAGCGTTGAACTGTCTGGATAATTTTTTTAGTTTTTTATAATTGTCATACTCAGAAGCACAGGCAATTTTGTTGCAAGTAACTACTGCAATATTGCGTTTTAAATATTGTTCATAGGTTTTTGATATGCTTTCATTTGCAGTAATGTCAACAAAAATACTGTTACGTAAATTGAGTTCTTTTACATTTGCAATGAACTTCTCTTTGTCAGCAGGTTCTCCGGTTTCTAATAAGAATTGCCATTCTTTTAGAGAAATTCCGTCTTCATCAAAATACATTTTTCGTGAATTAGACAAAGCAATAACACGTAAGTTTATTTTCAGATTGTCTTTTAGGAATTTCTTTTGTTGGTGAATTTGTTCGATGAATTTTTCACCTACATTTCCAACCCCCATTACAAACAGGTTTAATTGTTTTGTGTTTTCTTCAAAAAAGTTTTCGTGCAATGTATTCAATGCTTTCTTTACATCTCTTTCGTTGATAACAGCCGAAATATTTCTTTCGGAAGCACCTTGAGCAATCGCTCTGATGTTTACGTTATTTTTACCCAAAGTGCTGAACATTCTTCCGCTTAAACCTTGATGATTTTTCATGTTTTCGCCAACCAAAGCAATAATACAAAGGTTTTTTTCAACGATACAAGGATCAATTTTGTTTTGTAAAATCTCTATTTCAAAAGCTTTATTGATAGCTTCTTCAGCAATATCAGCATCCGAATTTAGAATACCTATACAAATAGAATGCTCCGATGAAGCTTGAGTAATAAAAATTACATTGATACTTTCATGCGATAATACTTCAAAAAGCCTTTTTGACGAACCTGTAACACCAATCATTCCTGGTCCTTCAAGTGTAATCAAAGTAATATTATCGATGTGGCTAATTCCCTTTACAGGATTGGTGTGAACCATTTCCTGATTTGAAATAAAAGTTCCTTCGGCTTCTGGTTCAAAAGTATTTTTGATATGAATTGGAATATTCTTTCTCAATACGGGTTGAATGGTTGGCGGATATAAAACTTTAGCACCAAAATGCGACAACTCCATTGCTTCCTGATAGGAAATGAAGGCGATTGGTTGTGCTTGTTTTACAATCTTCGGATTGGCAGTAAACATCCCGTTAACATCAGTCCAAATTTCTAAGTCGGATGCATTTAATGCTCCTGCGATTATTGCGGCAGTATAATCAGAACCACCACGACCTAAAGTAGTATTTATACCATCAAGTGATGCGGCAATAAATCCAGGCATCACAACCACTTGATTTTCATTAGAAGCAAAGAAATCAGCAATTAATTGATTTGAAACTTCAAAATTTACGGTAGCTTTCCCAAAGTGATTGTCTGTTTTAATCAATTCTCGGCTGTCTTTATAGCTGCTGTTTTTTAGATTTTGTTTTAAGGCTTCAGAAATGATGTAAGAAGACAATAATTCACCAAAACTTAAAATAGTATCGGAAGTTCTGGCTGATAATTCACCCAAAAGAAAACAACCGTCCAGTAATGTTTCAAGGTGATTTACAATTCTTTTTATATGACTTAACAGACTACTTTGTTCACCCACAGGAATAAACTCTTTTAAGGCATCTAAATGTTTTTTCTCTATCTCAGCAAGAATATCTTTGAAGCTTTCATCTCCGGCAGCCGCTTTTTGGGAAGCAAGTTGGAGCATATCAGTAACTTTACTAAAAGCAGAAACCACTACTACTAATTTTTCTTCTTTTGCTTTATTGATGACGATATCAAGAACCAGTTTTATATTTTGAGCATTGGCAACCGAAGTTCCGCCAAATTTTAATACTTTCATTGTATATGTTTTATTTTAAAAATGCAATGTTTTTTATACATCCAAAATCTTTCTCCTTTTCAGGAAAAAGTATAATAAATAGGATTATATGTAAAATGAATACCCCTAAGGGGTAGTTGTAGTTGTTGTAGCAGTAAATGTAACAGCAATTGCAACCCAGTTTTGAGTTGTTATCGAAGATTGATATGTTGATCTGTTGTTTACCATTTTGATTTCCCAAAAGTACAGTTTTTTATAAAAAACAAAACATTAAATGTAGTTTTTGCGAATATTTTAAAAAACTAATCACATTTGGATTAAAAATAAATATTTTTCAATAAATTCCCTTTTCGTTGATGTGATTCTTATAATTGTTTGGGTTTTATTATACTGTTGAGTTGTTGTGTCTTACTTTTGAGTAAACTTAAATTCTAAATTCATTGCTATTTCTATTCAATACATTCTGAATTTCTTTAATTTTATACCAATAAATTATTTCATAATACAAATTTACCAATATCCTTTAGGGAAGAATTTTAATGAACCCTGAATAATAGGATAATTTGCATGAAATTTATTTTTTTTTGGATGCTAATTTTTAATTATTGTTAAAAAAAGTTGCTTTTTAATATTGATTTGTTCAATTTTGGTCACTTAAATACAGGTTGAAATGGGAAATACACATTATATAAGCACTGCGGTACTTTCATTAGAGGTTTTAAACGAGATTATTGCTCATCATAAAACAATAGCGTTATCTGATGAAGCAAAGATTAATATTCAGAAATGTAGGGATTATTTAGATAAAAAAATGGCTACGCATTCAGCGCCTATTTATGGAATTAATACTGGTTTTGGTTCGCTTTGTAATGTGAAAATTTCGAATGAAAACTTATCAAAACTACAAGAAAATCTAGTAAAATCTCATTCTTGCGGAACAGGTGAGGAGGTTCCAAATGAAGTTGTCAAGCTGATGTTGTTGCTCAAAATTCAATCGTTGAGTTATGGTCATTCCGGAATTCAATTGCAAACTGTGGAACGATTGATTGCATTTTATAATAATGATATTTTGCCTGTAATTTATACGCAAGGTTCACTTGGTGCTTCTGGCGATTTAGCTCCATTGGCGCATTTATCTTTGCCTTTATTAGGAGAAGGAGATGTTTATTTTGAAGGTAAAAAAGTACATTCCAGTGAAGTTTTGAAACGTTTTAATTGGGAACCAATTGTTTTACAATCTAAAGAAGGTTTGGCTTTATTGAACGGTACCCAATTCATGAGTGCTTATGGTGCTCATATTTTGATGAAGGCAAATAAGTTTTCTTATTTAGCTGATTTGATAGGAACGATTTCTCTTGAAGGATTTGATGGCAGAATTGAACCTTTTCATGAATTGATTCATTTTATTCGTCCTCATAAAGGACAAATTATAACTGCGAATCGCATAAAAGGTTTTCTTGAAGGAAGCGAAATCATTGAACAAGAAAAAACACATGTTCAAGATCCTTATTCTTTTAGATGTATGCCACAAGTTCACGGCGCTTCAAAAGATGCTTTTGATTATGTGAAAAAAGTATTCAAAACGGAAATCAATTCGGTGACGGATAATCCTAATATTTTTATTGAAAGTGATCAAATCATATCTGGAGGGAATTTTCATGGACAACCATTAGCATTAGCATTGGATTTCATGGCAATTGCTTTGGCAGAATTAGGAAGTGTTTCAGAACGAAGAACCTATCAGTTGATATCAGGTTTGCGAAATCTTCCTGCATTTTTAGTGGATAATCCAGGTTTAAATTCAGGTTTGATGATTCCGCAATATACAGCAGCCAGTATCGCAAGCCAGAATAAGCAATTGGCGACACCTTCGAGTGTTGATAGTATTGTGTCTAGTAACGGACAAGAAGATCATGTAAGTATGGGGGCAAATGGTGCTACAAAAGCATTGCGTGTTATGGATAATCTGGAGCGAATTTTAGCAATAGAATTGATGAACGCTTCACAAGCCATTGAATATAGAAGGCCGTTACAATCAAGTGATTTTATTGAAATGTTTTTAAGTGCATATCGTGAGGAAGTTCCTTTAGTTAAAGAAGACCGAATTTTGCATTACGACATTGAAAAAACAGTTTCTTTTTTGAATAGTTTTCAAATTGAAGACGATTTGTTGACTTTAGTATAATATCTCTTGTATTAATGAACTAATTTTGTGGTTCAAAAAATCTAATAAAATGTCAATAAATAGTATTTTCCAGTTTTTGGTTCCAAAAGATAAAAAATTCTTTCCTCTTTTTGAAGAAGCATCTAGTAATTTGATTGAATTAGCTTCGAATTTGCACGAAGCTGTGAATCTTCCTTTGAAAGAGAGAGAAGTGCTTTTTCAGAAAATTGACGCTTTAGAGCAAAAAGGAGAGGACATCACACGCCAGACAAATTTGGAATTAAGTAGAAACTTTATCACTCCTTTTGATAGAGAAGATATTCACTCTTTGATTACCTCAATTGATAATGTAGCTGATAATCTTCATGGTGCTGCCAGTAGAATGAGATTGTATCAAGTTGATAAGATTACAAAATCTATCAGAAAACTGACAGAAATAAATCTTGAAGCATGCGAGAATATTGATGTAGCGGTAAAAGAATTGAGGGGATTTAAAAATATCAAAAATATTACTGATGCTTGTGCACGAATCAGCAAGTTGGAGAATAAATCGGATACAGTTTATAATAAAGCTGTCTTTGAAATATTTGAAAATGAAACTGATGCAAAAAATATTATAAAATATAAAGAGGTTTTATCTGTTTTAGAATCAGCTACAGATAAATGTAAAAGTGTAGCAAGTGTTTTAGAATCTATTTCTGTAAAACATTCTTAATTCAATCAGTTTAGACTGAAATATATTTATGGAATTTACTTTACTAATAGTTATTATAGTTTTGGCTCTAATCTTTGATTATATCAACGGTTTTCATGATGCTGCCAATGCTATTGCTACAGTTGTAGCAACAAAAGTTTTGACTCCTTTTCAAGCGGTGCTTTGGGCTGCTTTCTTCAACTTTCTGGCCTATTGGGTTTTCGGTTTTGGAGTAGCTGATACTGTTGCAAAAACGGCACATACCATGGAAATTAACCTAGTGGTTATTCTCGCAGGGGTCATAGCGGCAATTATATGGAATCTATTGACTTGGTGGCAAGGAATTCCTTCCAGTTCATCTCATACTTTAATTGGAGGTTTTGCAGGAGCAGCGATTGCACATGCCATTGCGGTTCATGGTTTTTCAGGTTATATGGTAGATGGAACTACGCAATATTGGTACAATATAGTAAGTTGGTATAAAGCAGGTAAAGATGGCGGTATGCCTTCGGGGGTATTGATTATTATTGCTTTTATTGTATTGGCTCCTTTATTAGGTGCTTTAATATCTTATTTAATTTCTATTTGGCTTTTGAATGCTTCTAAAAAAAGTATTCTCCCAAAACTATTTACAGTTGCTTTAATGATTTTAACAATTTGGTTTGTAGAAAGTCAAATGTTATATTATGATGCTATCGAAAAACCTCGTTTCGATTCTCATTTTTGGAGTGTTGCTTTTGAAGCTCATAATATAAAATGGTTTTTAGTTGCCTTTATCGTTTTATCGGTTAGTTGTTTTTGTTTAGTTTTCAGTAGTTTAAACTTACATCAAGCTACTGCTTCGTTAAAAAGAATGCAATTACTATCTTCTGCTGCCTTTAGTTTAGGACATGGAGGAAATGATTCTCAAAAAGTAATGGGTATTATTGCGGCGGCAGTTGCTGTTTACATACATACAAGTGGTGTGGCACAAGTAAGTTTGCCTGACTGGTTGCAGGTAATACTACCAAATGACGATTTAAAAATAAAGGGCGTTATGCCGGCATGGATTCCTCTAGCGTGTTATTCTGCGATTGCAGCGGGAACGTTAAGTGGTGGTTGGAAGATTGTAAAAACAATGGGCTCAAAAATTACAAAAGTAACTTCTTTTGAAGGTGTTGCTGCCGAAACTGCAGGAGCTTTAACCTTATATTTTACTGAGCATTTAAAAATTCCGGTAAGTACTACTCACACTATTACGGGGTCTATAATTGGTGTTGGTTTAACAAAACGTATTTCAGCAGTTCGTTGGGGTGTGACTGTAAGTTTAGTATGGGCTTGGATATTGACTATTCCTATTTCAGCTATTTTAGCGGCATTAGTTTACTACTTACTTAGTTTGTTTTTATAATTAAGTAAGATTAGTCTATAAAAAAAACCATTCTTAACATGAATGGTTTTTTTATTCTTTTTCAATTCTTTAAAATAAAAGATCTTGAATTTCTTCTGTTTTGTCAAAAACACTTTTTGCGAAAGGGCATAAAGGCAAGATTTTAAGATTATTGAGTCTTGCATATTTTACCGCTTCCATTACCAGTTTTTTGCCCACACTTTGACCTGCAAATTCATCATTTACTTCGGTATGGTCTATAATAAATTTATTAGTTCCAGCCCAAGTATAGGTCATTCTTCCTGCTTCTATTTCATTATCAGAAGCTCTAAAATAACCTTTTTTTGTTTCGTTTATTTGTTCAATTATCATAATTTCTAATTTAATTCGGTTGTAATTTCGATAGGATTAGTTAATATTTGGTGCATTGGACATCTATCGGCAATGTTTAATAACCGTGCTTTCTGTATATCGTCTAAATTTCCAAATAATTGAATGTTGCGCATCATTTTCGACTTGTTTTCCGTTAGATCTTTTTCAAAAGTGACTTCAACTTTTACATCCGTCAAATCCCATCCTTTTCGGTTCGCATACATGCGTAAAGTGATGCAGGTGCAAGCTGCCAATGAGGAAGCCAGTAATTCTTTTGGCGCAAAGCCTAAATCTTTTCCTCCTGCACTTTCAGGCTCGTCTGAAATAATTGTATTGCTAGCGGATTTTACTTCTGTTTTATAAAGTTCTGCGCCAATGTGCGCTGTTATTTGAATCATAATTGCTATTTTTTATTTTGCTCCGGAAGTGGAACAAATTCACTTTCGCCTGGAACTTTATCAAAAGTTTGTGCCAACCATTTTTCTTTTGCCTTTTCAATCAGTTCTTTGGTTGAAGCGACAAAATTCCAGTAAATAATCCGTTCTTCGGGAAAAGGTTCTCCTCCAAAAATATAAATGGTAGTGTTTTCTGCCATGTCAAAGGTGCAGAGTTTACTGTCTTTGGCAATCAAAATTTGCTTTGGCCCAAAATTATTACCTTCACTTTCGATACTGCCTTCTAAAATGTATAAAGCGCTTTCGCCAAATAAGTCTTTGCCAATAGCTACCGTTTGACGCGTACTGCTTTTTAGTTCCAAAAGATAAAGCGGACTGTAGACTGGAACAGGCGATTTTTTTTCAAGAACTTCTCCGGCTATAAGTTTGAATGTAATATTGTCAGCTTTCCATTCTGGAATTTCATTTTCGGGTACATGGAAAAAAGAAGGTTCGATTTCTTCCAATTCCTTGGGTAAAGCCACCCAAATTTGAAGGCCATGCAACATTTTATTAGAACTACGCAAATACTCAGGTGTTCGCTCTGAATGGACAATCCCTTTTCCTGAAGTCATCCAGTTGATTTGTCCTGGTTTTATTTCCATTTCAGTTCCTAAGCTGTCTTTGTGCATAATGCTTCCTTCAAACAAATAAGTCAAAGTTGAAAGCCCAATATGCGGATGTGGCGGAACATCTAAATTTTCATAATCGCTCATGCAGGTTGGTCCCATATGATCGATGAATGCAAATGGCCCAACCATTCTTTTTTCTCGAAAGGGAAGCAATCGCCCAACCATAAAGTTACCAATATTGCTCGGGCGTTCTTCAATTATTAGTTTAATATTTGACATTTTTTATGTTTTAAAATATAAAAATTATTCTTCTAAATAACCGAATTTTCCCATATTCACATCGTTGAATGCTTGTATGATTTCGGCTTGTGTGTTCATCACAAATGGACCGTGTGCGGCAATTGGCTCATTGATAGGTTCACCACTTAAAATTAAAACGATGGCATTTTCAGTTGCTTCAAGTGTAAATGTTTCTCCGTCTTTTTGAAATAATGCAAAATGGTTGACGGGAACATTTTCAGTATCGTTTACTTTTATAGTTCCTTCAATTACTAATAATCCTGTATTGTAATTTGCTGGTAAATTAAAGGATGCTTTTGCACCTTTATTCAATTTGGCATTTAGTAAATGAACAGGGGTGAAAGTCGAAGCCGTACCTTTTACATTTTCATATTGTCCAGCTATAACTTCAATCATGCCGCCATTTTCTGGAAGTTCGAATTTGTTGATTTGGTCATTGGTGATTCCTTGGTATTTTGGTGTTGACATTTTATCCTTTGCTGGAAGGTTGACCCAAAGCTGCACCATTTGAAAATCACCACCATTTTTGCTGAATTCTTCTTCGTGGTATTCTTTATGTAAAATTCCTGAAGCCGCAGTCATCCATTGCACATCACCTTCGCCAATGACACCGCTATTTCCGGAACTGTCGTGATGCGCTACTTTTCCCTTATAGGCAACAGTAACGGTTTCAAAACCTCTATGCGGATGAACACTAACGCCTCTGGGTTGGTCTGTAGGTGGGAAGTAAAATTTAGAATTATAATCCATCATAATAAACGGACTCATTCTTTTCATATCTAAATTATGACCACTCGGAATAAAATTATGTACTCTAAATCCGTCACCTACCATGTGGGGTGTAGGTGGAGCCAATACTAGTTCAATATTTTTTGTTTTCATTTCTCTGTCTTATTTAAATTATGGTACAAATTTACTTTGGATTAAAACAAGATGCATTGATATAGGATAAGAAATGAATTTGTTTGAATTAATACGGTTTGAAATTTCTTTTGGCTAATTCCTTGCGAACCCTGCTTAATGTTTCTGGTGTAATGCCTAAATACGAGGCAATCATCCATTGAGGAATGCGCAAAGTAAGACTCGGATAAATAGTTATGAAATCTAAATAACGTCAGTATGTGAAAAAACTTCGGTTTGGTTGATAACAAATATAGGGATTAGCTTGTACAAAAAGAAGATTTTTCGTATTTTTAGTAATGCAACATATTCAAGGAATTTCACGTAATCAGCTGCGCATTTCTAGTTTAGAAGACGCAATTTCCAGCGACAATCAAGTTCGCTTTATCGATGCTTTTGTAAATACCATCTCCATTTTAAGACTTGGATTTAGTCTGCAAACCCTTAAAAAAGAAGGACGCCCGAGTTACCAAACGCCGGTATTTTTAAAAATCTATTTGTATGGCTATCTTAATGGAATAAGAAGTAGTCGGAAATTAGAAAAAGAATGTTTTAGAAACCTAGAGATGCAATGGCTTTTAGAGGGGATTTGTCCGAACTACCATAGCATTTCTGATTTCAGAAAAAACAATCCTGTAGCCCTAAAGAACTTATTCAAACTCTTTGTTTGCTTCTTGAAAGATATCGATTTGATAGGAGCAGAAACCATCGCGATTGATGGTACAAAAAGCCGGGCGCATAATAGTAAGAAAGCGAATTTCAATCAAAAGAAAATCGATAAACACCTAGAATATATCGAGAATAAAACCCAAGAGTACCTGACTGCATTACAGGAAAATGATGTACAAGAAAATCCTGTTATAATTCAAAATATCCAAGAAAAAATAGAACGCTTAAAAGGGAATAAACTGCGATATGAACTCTTGGAAGAAAAACTAAAGGCCAGCGGCGAACCGCAAATAAGTACTACCGATAGTGATGCTAGGGCTTTATTAGTACAAGGACAAGTAGTTGAGATATCGTTTAATATCCAAGCTGCCGTGGATGCTAAGCACAATCTGGTAGTAGCCACGCACACGATCAACCGTAACGACAGGAATGCCTTGTCAGCAATAGCTTTGGAAGCCAAAGAGAATCTAGGGATTGCAACGTACAGCGCTTTGGTGGACAAAGGCTATCACAACGGAAAACAAATCGAGATCTGTCAGCAAGCTAATATTACGACCATTGTAGCCCAGCCCAATCAAGGGAAAAGCAACGAAAACGGCACCCAGCCGGATTATTTGGTAGCCAATTTTCAATATGATAAAAATACCGATACCTATACTTGTCCACAAGGCGAAACATTGCATACCACAGGGAATTGGCACAAGAAAAGCAGTTCAAAAGACGGATATAATTTTAAAAAATACCGAACGTCAAAATGCAAAGAATGCGCGGTGAAACATCTTTGTACGAGTCGGTCAGGAGGCCGAGAAATTGATCGAGGTCAATATGCTGATGCTGTAGAAGAAAACAACAAACGCTATCGAGAGAATCCCCAATTGTATCGCAAGCGACAAGAGATTAACGAGCACATCTTTGGGACCATCAAGCGACAATGGGGTTACAACCACACCAACTTAACGGGACTAGAAAAAGTAAATGGAGAACACAGCCTGATTATGCTGGTGTATAACATCAAGCGGAGCATCAATATACTGGGCGTTCCTGATTTGATAGCCAAACTCCACAAATGGAACTCACCCTACAAGGCAAAAGTCTTGTTTTTGCTAAAAACGGAGCATTTAAAGCTGAAATTAGACTTTGTTTTCTGCCACACTAAATTGATAGCGTAAAAACTAGTCTGCTGTAAAAGACTTAATTTGGGTCGTAGCAATAGAAAAATAGAGAAATTTTAAAGGGAAAAGGAGGTTTTTTCACAGCCTGACGTTGTTCAGCTGTTGCTCCCAATAAGAGATTTACTCGTTTTTGAAGTTGACGAATATGATTGTGCAAAGCAATATTGTCCTGTTGTCGGAAAGAAATGCTAATTTCGGCTGCTGCATCAATGAAATTTTTATCGATAAAAACAATTTCCGTATCTTCAATGGCATCAATAAATAATTCGGAAGGTTCGTTAAAATAAGAACTACTTCTGTCCGAAATAATCCAATTCTCTGGTGCAAATTGAATGATGTGTTCCTTTCCTGTTTCGTCAATGGTATAGGAACGCAATAATCCTTTGGAAACAAAAAAGGAATGGTGGCAAATCTCGCCCTGATGGAGTAGAACAGTTCCTTTTTCTACTTTTTTATATTGTAATGTCCCAGTTATCGAAAGGAATTGTTCGTCCGTTAAATTATTTTTGGATTGAAAGTATATTTTGAATGAATCCAGCATAGTTATTTCAGGATTAAGGAGATACGTGTGGGAATGTTTTGAGTTAATTTATTCCCGCTAAATTTTTATGAATACGTCTTCGTTTGTAATGGGTTTGGCGAAGATTTTCTAAATCGGAAATAATACTAATATTTCCATCAATCTCGAGCATAGCCAATTTTACGTCTTTAAAATACTCGATTCCATGTTCACGCATCGCTTCTTTTAATTCATCAGAAGAAATGTTTAATTTACTTAATGCTTTAAAATCCAGATTTCCATCATGAATTAATATTTCTGGTTTTTCTTGCATAAAATCACTAAATTTTTTAAATCTAAACATCAATTTTTTCAAGATAAAATTAATGGTAAAAAGCACTGTTGCTGCAGCCATTCCGCCATAAAGACTCGTGTTGCTGCCAACCATAGCGTTTTGAACTGAATTACTTATCAATAAAATTAAAATTACATCGGCAGTATTGAGTTGTGATAATTCTTTCTTTCCAAAAAGTCTTAAAGCAATCACCATAAAAAGATAAACGGCGGCACTGCGAATGATTATATCAAGATATGGATTCATGCTTTTTAAGTTTAAAGTTTATGGTGATTGCTTAGATGTTTTTGGATAACCACAAATTGTTATTTTAGCTTAAAATTTTTCTCAATCGCTTTTATCATTTCACCAGCAATATCTTTATTGGTAGCGCCTTCGATTCCTTCTAATCCTGGAGAAGAATTTACTTCTAATAATAATGGCCCTTTTGAAGAACGAATAATATCAACACCAGCTACTTTCAAATCCATCGCTTTTGCAGCTTTTATTGCAATACGCTTTTCTTCGCTTGTCACTTTTATCACAGAAGCTGTTCCTCCAAGATGGATGTTAGCTCTGAATTCTCCAGGCATCGCTTCTCGTTGAATGGCGGCTACTACTTTTCCGTCAATTACAAAACAACGAATGTCTTTACCGTTAGCTTCTTTAATAAATTCTTGAACTAATATATTGGCATTTAAGCTTTTGAATGCGTTAATAACGCTTTCAGCTGCTTTTTTGGTTTCAGCTAATACAACGCCTTTTCCTTGTGTTCCTTCGAGTAATTTTACAATTAAAGGAGAACCTCCGACCATTTTTATTAAATCATCAGTATCCAAAGGTGAATTTGCAAATCCGGTAGTAGGAATTTCTACTCCATGATTTAAAAGTAATTGTAATGAATATAGCTTGTCACGTGATTGTGTGATTGCATTTGAAGAATTTAAACAAAATACTTTTAATGCTTCAAATTGTCTTGTTAAAGCACAGCCATAGAAGGTTATACTTGGTCGAATTCTAGGAATAATAGCGTCAAATTGATTTAATATTTTTCCTCCGCGGTAATGAATTTCTGGTGTTTTTGCATCCAGTTTCATATAGCATTCTTTAATATTTAGAAAATGCATTTCATGGCCACGCATTTCACCAGCTTCCATAATTCGTTTGTTACTGTACAATTCTGGATTACTGGCCAAAAGTCCAATGCGCAAACCAGAACTGGCTTTTTCAGAATTTTTATATAGTTCTTTTAAGCTATCTGTGGTAGGTTGTCCCAAAAGATATTTTTGTTCTGGGTCTACAAGAACTCTTCCGCTCATTGCCTCACGGCCTAAAAGCATTCTAAAACCCATGGAATCTCTATTGGTCAATGTCATTTCGATAGGCCATATTGAATCACCAATTTTTAGATTGCTTTGAATAACATAACGTTGTTCTCTAAATCCACTAGAGCTTTTCACAAAACGTTTATCGACTAAAGGTGCTTCACAATGAATTACCGTTTTTAGATTATTTTGAATCGGATTAATGTCAAACTTTACCCAGTTTGCTTCATTCTTGATAAAAGGGGCGATGTTTATAGCGTGTAAAGCAGATGTTTTTGCGCCAGAATCAACACGTGCTTTAATCGTTGGAATTCCTAATTCAGGAAATGAACACCATTCTTCGCTACCTAGGATAACTTTATTTTGAGACATAAATTAATTTTATTTGGACCTTTTTTAAGAAATCAAATGTAAATATTTGTTTTTAAAAAATGTTTAATTTGTATAAAGAATAAACCCGTTATGTTATAAAAACGTAACGGGTTTATTTCGTGTAATTTTAAAAGAATTTATGGATTCGTCGCTTCACCAGCTTTATGGACTTGAACGGTTAGTTCTTGAGCTCCATCTTCAATATCCATGAAAATTTCGTCTCCTGAGGCAATTTTTGAAGTGATAATTTCTTCAGCAAGTGCATCTTCAACATATTTCTGAATAGCTCTTTTTAATGGTCTTGCGCCAAATTGTCTATCAAATCCTTTATCAGCAATAAAAGCTTTAGCTTTATCAGAAAGATTTAATTGATAACCTAGTTCAGCCACACGAGCATATAATTTTTTCAATTCGATTTCGATAATCAAATCAATATCATGTTTTTCTAAAGCGTTGAATACAATTACATCATCAATTCTATTAAGAAATTCCGGTGCGAAAGTTTTTTTCAATGCATTTTCAATGATGCTTTTTGAATTATCATCGGCTTGAGCTACTTTGGCAGCGGTACCAAAACCAACTCCTTGGCCAAAATCTTTTAATTGTCTGGCTCCAACATTGGAAGTCATAATAATTATAGTGTTTTTGAAATCAATTTTTCGACCTAAACTATCCGTTAAATAGCCATCGTCAAGAACTTGTAATAGCATATTGAAAACATCAGGATGCGCTTTTTCAATCTCATCCAACAAGACAACACAATATGGTTTTCTTCTTACTTTCTCTGTTAATTGCCCACCTTCTTCGTAACCTACGTATCCCGGAGGCGCACCAACTAAACGAGAGATTGCAAATTTCTCCATGTATTCACTCATGTCGATACGAATTAATGCATCTTCAGAATCGAATAGTTCTTTTGCCAGTACTTTAGCCAATTGTGTTTTACCAACACCGGTTTGTCCTAAGAAGATAAACGAACCAATCGGTCGGTTCGGATCTTTCAATCCTGCACGATTTCTTTGAATGGAACGAGCAATTTTCATTACCGCTTCTTTTTGTCCAATAACCTTTCCTTCAATAAGTTCTGGTAGTTTGGCTAATTTGTTACTTTCGGTTTGTGCAATACGATTTACTGGAATTCCAGTCATCATTGAAACCACATCGGCAACATTGTCTTCGGTAACTTCAATTCTATTGTTTTTAGCATCTTCTTCCCATTGTTCCTGAGCGATTGCCAAGTCTTTTTCGATCTTTTTTTCATCATCACGAAGCTTAGCGGCCTCTTCGTATTTTTGTTTTTTGACAACCACATTTTTCAATTCGCGAACATCTTCTAATTGACGTTCCAGATCCAAAATCTGTTTTGGAACTTCAATATTGGTTATGTGAACTCTTGAACCCGCTTCGTCTAATGCGTCAATAGCTTTGTCCGGTAAGAAACGTTCTGACATGTATCTGTCCGTTAATTTCACACAAGCTTCAATTGCTTCTTGTGTGTAAGTAACGTTGTGATGGTCTTCATATTTATTTTTGATATTATTCAAAATAGTAATCGTTTCCGCAACAGATGTTGGTTCCACAATTATTTTTTGAAAACGTCTTTCTAATGCACCATCTTTCTCAATATATTGACGGTATTCGTCTAGAGTTGTTGCTCCAATACATTGAATTTCGCCTCTTGCTAATGCAGGTTTGAACATGTTAGAAGCGTCTAATGAACCCGTTGCTCCACCAGCTCCAACAATTGTATGAATTTCATCAATAAAAAGAATAATATCATCATTCTTTTCTAATTCGTTCATAACAGCTTTCATGCGCTCTTCAAACTGTCCACGGTATTTTGTTCCAGCGACAAGGCTCGCCAAATCTAATGTTACAACGCGTTTGTTGAAAAGGATTCGTGATACTTTCTTTTGAATAATTCGCAAAGCTAATCCTTCAGCAATAGCTGATTTTCCCACTCCAGGTTCCCCTATAAGTAGTGGATTGTTCTTTTTACGACGGCTCAAAATTTGAGAAACACGTTCGATTTCCTTTTCGCGTCCTACAACAGGATCTAATTTTCCTTCTTCGGCCATTTCAGTTAAATCTCTACCAAAATTATCCAAAACAGGGGTTTTAGATTTTTTGTTTGATTTATTGGCAGGATTATTAAAAGTACCTTCTTTAAGACTGTCATCTTGTCCTGAATCATCGTTGTATGATTCGTTTCTTGGCAAGTTTTCTAAAAATTCTTCTTCGCTTGGAGTCATATTTAAATATTGTTCTTTAGCTACGTCATAATCAATTTTAAGTTTATTTAGTAGCTTGGTTGTTGGATCGTTTTCATTTCTTAAAATACACAACAATAAATGTGCTGTACTAATGGACGAACTATGAAATACTTTTGCTTCAAGAAAAGTGGTTTTCAACGCTCGTTCTGCCTGGCGTGTCAAGTGTAAGTTTTTCTTTTCAACATTAACGTCTACGCTTGGACTAGCGGGACTCAGGATTTCAACTTTTCGGCGTAAATGATCTAAGTCGACAGATAGGTTATTCAGTATTTGAATTGCTTTTCCATTACCATCTCTTAAAATACCTAGCATCAAGTGTTCGGTTCCTATGAAGTCATGACCTAATCGCAAAGCTTCTTCTTTGCTATAGGTAATGACATCTTTTACTCTTGGTGAAAAATTATCATCCATAATATATATTTGATATCGTAAATTTAGTGAATTAGTAATTGAAAAACAAAAATCATTCCCTTAACAAGTACTGTCAGCTAATAGACAAAAAAATATGGGGAATATAGGCTAAAAGCCACTTATTTTATTAACCAAAACCAAAATGAATTTTGTTAATAAATCATTGAAATAAGTGAGCTAAAATAGACTCAAAAATTTCAAAAAGCCGTATATTGGCACGTTTTGAAACTAATATAATTTTTTAATATAACAACTTATGTCTGAAGGAGAAAAGTTAATTCCTATTAACATTGAAGATGAAATGAAAACTGCTTACATCGATTATTCGATGTCTGTAATTGTATCCAGAGCTCTTCCTGATGTTAGAGATGGCTTGAAACCAGTACATCGAAGAGTATTATTTGGAATGCATGATTTAGGAGTTAACTCTAGATCTGCCCATAAAAAGTCCGCAAGAATTGTCGGGGAAGTTCTAGGAAAGTATCATCCACATGGTGATACTTCTGTTTATGATGCTATGGTTCGTATGGCACAAGAATGGAGTATGCGTTATTTATTGATTGACGGTCAAGGTAATTTTGGTTCTGTAGATGGCGATAGTCCTGCAGCGATGCGTTATACGGAGGCCAGAATGCGTAAGATTTCTGAAGAAATTTTGGCAGATATAGATAAAGAAACAGTTGATTTTAAATTAAATTTTGATGATACATTAGAAGAGCCAACAGTAATGCCAACTCGTGTTCCTACCTTATTGATAAATGGTGCAACAGGTATTGCGGTAGGTATGGCAACGAATATGCCACCTCATAATTTAACTGAGGTGATCAATGGTACGTTAGCGTACATGGATAATAATGATATTGAAGTTGACGAGCTGATGAACCATATCAAAGCTCCTGATTTTCCTACAGGTGGTATTATTTATGGATATGAAGGCGTTCGTGAAGCATTTAAAACTGGGAGAGGACGTATTGTAATGCGTGCCAAAGTTGGTTTTGAAGAAGTGGATGGTCGTGAGTGTATTATCGTTACCGAAATTCCATACCAAGTCAATAAAGCGGATATGATTAAACGTACCGCCGACTTAGTAAATGATAAAAAAATAGATGGTATTGCTAATATCCGAGACGAATCGGATAGAAACGGAATGCGTATCGTTTATATTTTAAAACGTGATGCTACACCCAATGTGGTTTTAAATACGCTATATAAGTTTACACAATTACAATCTTCTTTCAGTGTAAACAATATTGCAATTGTAAAAGGGCGTCCGCAAATGTTGAATCTGAAAGATTTGATTCATTATTTTATCGAACATCGTCATGATGTGGTGACTCGCAGAACCCAATTTGAATTGAAAAAAGCGGAAGCAAGAGCACACATATTAGAAGGTTTGATTATTGCTTCTGATAATATTGACGAAGTAATTGCTTTAATCAAAGCTTCAAAAAGTACCGAAGAAGCAAGAGAAAAATTAATCGAAAGGTTCAATTTATCAGATATTCAATCCCGTGCAATTGTTGAAATGCGTTTGCGTCAATTAACAGGTCTGGAACAAGATAAGTTAAGAACGGAATACGATGAAATCATGAAGTTAATAGAGCATTTGAAAGCTTTATTAGCAGATGTAAACTTGAGGATTGCTTTGATTAAAGAAGAATTGACTGAAATTCGTGATAAATATGGAGATGAGCGTCGTTCTATAATTGAATATTCTGGTGGAGATGTAAGTATTGAGGATTTAATTGCCGATGAAAATGTGGTAATCACAATTTCTCATGCAGGTTATATTAAACGTACTAATCTTACCGAATACAAAACTCAGAATAGAGGAGGAGTTGGGCAAAAAAGCGCTGGAACAAGAGATCAAGATTTCTTAGAACACATGTTTGTGGCAACGAATCACCAATATATGATGTTCTTTACTCAAAAAGGTAAATGTTTCTGGATGCGTGTTTATGAAATACCTGAAGGAAGTAAAACAGCTAAAGGTAGAGCAATCCAAAACTTGGTGAACATTGAAAGCGACGATAAAGTTAAAGCGTTTATTTGTACTCAAGATTTAAAAGATAAAGACTATATCAACAGCCATAACCTTATTATGGTGACTAAAAAAGGTCAGGTTAAGAAAACATCTTTAGAGAAATATTCTAAACCTAGAGTTAATGGTGTTGCTGCGATTACTATCAAGGAAGGGGATGAATTATTAGAAGCAAAATTAACTAATGGAGAAAGTCAAATTATTTTGGCTGTAAAATCCGGTAAATTAGTTCGTTTTGAAGAAACTAAAACTCGTCCAATGGGAAGAACAGCTTCTGGAGTTCGTGGAATCACTCTTAAAGATGATACTGATGAAGTTATTGGCATGGTTACTGTGAATGATATGAGCAGCGAAATATTAGTTGTTGCGGAAAACGGATACGGAAAACGTTCAAGCCTTGATGAATACAGAATTACAAACCGTGGTGGTAAAGGTGTTAAAACCTTAAATATTACCGAAAAAACAGGTAAACTGATTTCTATTAATGCAGTTACTGATGCTGATGATTTAATGATTATCAACAAATCTGGATTAACCATCAGAATGGCTGTCGAAGATTTAAGAGTTATGGGACGTGCTACGCAAGGAGTAAAGTTGATTAACATTAAAGGGAATGACTCGATTGCAGCAGTTACAAAAGTAATGAAAGACGACGTTGCAGAAGTAGTTGTTGACGAAGAAGGTAATGTTGTCGAAACTGGAGCTATCGAAAGAGTAAAACCGGTTTTAGAAGTACTTGAAGACGAAGGGACAGAAGAGGATGATGAAGAGGATGATTCTGAAGATGAAGATGATTCTGAAGATGATAACGAAGACGAAGAGTCTGACGATGAAGTTTAAAAAAAAGAATGTAAAAAAAGAATAATTATTAAACAAAAACCAAGAATATTATGAAAAGTAAATATGTAATACTTGCATCAGCATTATTGATATCAGTAGCTACTTTTGCTCAAAAAGATCAAATTAAAGCTGCCGAAAAAGCGTTAAAAGGCGGAAATTCTCAAGAAGCTGCAACAATTTTACAAGGAACTGAATCTTTGATTGCTAATGCAACTGATGCTGAGAAAGCACAATTTTTCTTTGTTAAAGGAAATGCGTTACTTGACTTAGCAAATAAAAATGTAGATGTTGATGCAAATCTTTCACTTGCTGCTAAAGCTTATCAAGATTTAATTGCTGTTGAACAAGCTTCTGGAAAAGCTAAATACTCAACTCAAGCAGCTACGTCAATTACACAGATAAAATTTAAATTAATTAATGGTGCAATAGCGGATTCTAAAATTGAAAAACATTCTGAAGGTGCTAAAAAGTTATATGATGCTTATTTGTTAGATAAAAAAGACACAATAAATTTGTATTATGCCGCTTCTACTTATGTAAATGCTAAAGAATATGATTCGGCACTTAGATTATATGAAGATTTGAAAAATTTAAATTATTCAGGAAAAGGTACAAGTTATTTTGCAGTGAATAAATTAACCAGCGAAGAAGATGTTTTTACAACTGCTCAAGAAAGAGATAGAATGGTTAAATTAGGTACTCATGATAAACCAAGAACAGAAGTTATTCCTTCAAAAAGAGGTGAGATCTATAAAAATATGGCTTTAATTTTAGTAGAAAAAGGAAAAACTGAAGAAGCTAAAAAAGCAATTGCTGAAGCTAGAGCAGCAAATCCAGAAGACACTTCATTGATTTTGACTGAAGCCAACTTGTATTTAGAGACGAAAGATTTTGATACTTACAAAAAATTAATTTCAGAAGTTTTGGAAAAAAATCCTAATGATGCTGATTTAATTTTTAATTTAGGAGTAATTAGTTACAATGCTAAAAACGTAGTTGAAGCAGAGAAGTACTATAAGAGAGCTATCGAAATTAAACCTGATTATGTAAATGCTTACCTTAATCTTGCTATTATGAAGCTGGATGCTGATAAAAAACTTTTTGATGAGATGAGCAAATTAGGAAACTCAGAAAAAGATAATAAACGTTACTTAGTTCTTAAAAAACAAAGAGAAGCGGTATTTACTGATGCTTTGCCTTATTTAGAAAAAGCGAGCGAATTAGATCCTAAAAACAACGAAGTTAAAGCTACTTTGCTAGGTGTTTATGGTGCATTAGAAATGACTGAAAAGAAAAAAGCATTGAAAGCTAAAATGTAATATTCTTTTACGAATAATAAAAAAAACCTATCTTGAAGTTTATTCTTGATAGGTTTTTTTTTAGATTATTTTTTTGATTACCCTTAATTTATGAGTGTGTTTATTAGTCTCAGGATTATAGATTCCCAGATGATCTAACCTGTCAATTCGTATTTTGCCACTTGCGTGAATAATGTAGTTGTCTTCCATAATGATACCTACATGAATAATTTTGCCTTCGTCGTTATCGAAGAAAGCTAAGTCGCCGGGTTCGCTTTCTTCTATAAAGCTCAAAGCCTCTCCTTGTAGTGCTTGTTGCGAGGCATCGCGTAATAATTTATATCCATTGAGTTTATAAACCATTTGTGTAAAACCAGAGCAATCAATTCCAAAAGGTGTTTTTCCTCCCCATAGATATGGAGCATTTAAATATAAAAAGGCTGTATTGATTAAACCTTCTTTGGGTTTTATACCGCTAATTTTTGTTCCTTCGAAATCAAAATTTGGAGTATTGATTTCATTGTAATTTAAAAATGACACTGACGATCCAAGTGGAATTGGAATTAATAAATTATTTGGAGCAGTAATGTATTCTATTAGGTCTGCATTCAGAATGATTGCGTCTTTAGACAATTGATTAAAACTGGATTCGGAAATCAGTTGGTATTGTTTAGAGTCTACCCAGCCTTCATAATTATCATATTGCATTCGTATTCTGGACCATTGTTTCAATTGTTCTAAAATTTCAAAATGTTCTCCAAATAAAACTTGAGAAACGATTTCGCTTCTGTCACTTGGTTCAAATCGAAGTGGGATAATAGCTAGATTACAAATTCCGAACATTTAGGTCAATTTATGAGTTAATAATTATGGGTTATAAGTTCCAAAACTCATAACCCATAACTTATAATTATTTTAGGCTCTTTCGATAATAATTGCTGAAGCTCCACCACCGCCATTACAAATTGCAGCTGCTCCAATTTTACCGTTATTTTGTTCTAAAACATTTATTAATGTTACAATGATTCTTACTCCTGAGCAACCTAATGGATGTCCCAAAGATACAGCACCACCATTTATGTTTACTTTACTGTTATCTAATCCCAGAATTTTTGAATTAGCTAAACCGACAACGGCAAAAGCTTCGTTGAATTCAAAATAATCAACATCGTTAATTGCTATTCCTGCTTTTTCTAAAGCTTTAGGAATTGCCTTAGATGGAGATGTTGTGAACCATTTTGGTTCTTGTGCGGCATCAGCGTATCCGTTTATATAAGCCAAAGGTTTTAGACCCAAAGCGATTGCTTTTTCTTCACTCATTAATAATACTGCAGCTGCTCCATCATTTATTGTAGATGCATTGGCTGCAGTTACTGTTCCGTCTTTTGTGAAAACAGGATTTAATGATGGTATTTTATCTAATTTTACATTAGTATATTCTTCGTCTTTAGAAACTATAATTGGATCTCCTTTTCTTTGTGGAACAGCAACAGGAACAACTTCGTTGTCAAATTTTCCTAAATCCCATGCTTTCGCACTACGCTCATATGATTGAATTGCGAAGTTATCTTGGTCTTCACGGGTTAATTTGTATTCTGCGGCACATAAGTCAGCACACACTCCCATAGCGCTGTTATCGTATGCGTCAGTCAGTCCATCCTTCTGCATTCCGTCAATCATTGTTGCAGAACCAAATTTAGTTCCATTTCTCAAATGCAAATAATGCGGAATTAAACTCATATTCTCCATTCCTCCAGCTACTACAATTTCGGCGTCACCACATTGAATTGCTTGTGCGCCTAACATAACAGCTTTCATTCCAGAAGCACATACTTTATTTATTGTGGTGCATGCGACTGTATTTGGTAAGCCGGCAAACAAAGCTGCCTGACGAGCAGGAGCCTGACCAACGCCAGCCTGAACTACATTGCCCATAAATACTTCATCGACTAAATTTGGATCTAAATTTATTTTTTCCAAAGCACCTTTAATAGCTACTGCGCCTAACTGTGGAGCGGTAACTGTAGATAATCCCCCCATAAAACTTCCGATAGGTGTCCTAACGGCAGAAACGATAACAACTCTTTTGTTCATAACTTATAAAATGTTGGTTTATGTAGCAAATTTAATCTTTTTTAAACAATTTCAAATTTTGATTATACCATTATCATTTTTTAAAAATATTTTCATTCTATATGTTTGATTGTGAAGTGTTTTTGTAAAAAGGATAAAAAATATTGAAAAAAAGACCTCAAATAGTTGTGAGAAGTCTAAAGATGTCTTAAATTTGCAACCGCAAAACAAGACACGTTTCTTTGAGCTTGGAGGGGTGCCAGAGTGGTAATGGAGCAGTTTGCTAAACTGTCATCGAGTAATCGGTGCCAGGGTTCGAGTCCCTGTCCCTCCGCTTAATTTTTTTTTGCACTTCGGGGTGTAGCGTAGCTCGGTTATCGCGCCTGCTTTGGGAGCAGGAGGCCGCAGGTTCGAATCCTGCCACCCCGACTAGTTTTTTTTATGAGCAATGGAGGCATAGCTCAGCTGGATAGAGCACCTGCCTTCTAAGCAGGCGGTCGAAGGTTCGAATCCTTCTGCCTTCACAACAAAACCCACTGTTTTCAGTGGGTTTTTTGCGTTTTGTGAAATTTGTATTTTATAATTTCTTACATTTTAAACAACAAAAAACAACATTTTAAGACATTTTCACGAACAAATCACGAACATGAAAATAGAGATCAAACTTATTACTTCGCGTAAAGAAACTGAAGAAGGTTTTCCTTTGGTGGTGGAAATTGCGCACCAAAATAAATGCTAATCAAAAACGATTACTTCTTGTGTAGTTGATCATTTTATTGCCGATGAAAAAAATGGTTTCAAGTAAGCATCCTGATTATGATATTTTGGCTCCGATTTTGAAAAAATGTATCAGGAAATGTTTGCAATGGATTTTTCGTAAATTGGATTTTTGGATTATGCCAATAAATTGATTACTTACATGAAGGCTATTGCTGAAAATGTGGGAAAACATGATTTGAAGGCCAAAAATAAGCTGCTTGGAAACGTGCGCTGTTATGAGAATGTGATCGCGCAATTTGGGAATTTTGGCAAAAACGTGAGTTTGCAAAACTTGGATTATGAAATTTTGATGCGTTTTAAGAATTACAATGTTAGCATTAGGAATTCTAAACCTACAATTCATTTGTATTTACGGACTTTGCGCTCTATTTACAAAAAAGGAATCTTAAAGTAATTCTAATTGAAAGTGTGTAGTTTCGGCCTCTTATCTTTTTTTTTAATTTACATAGTCTTGCAGATTTTAGAGATAAATAAGGTATTAATTTGAACAAAATGAAGAATGATTTTGTGTAACTATTTATGTTAGTTTTAAACAAATTTAGTTTATAATTGCACTTTTACAATCAAATTACTTAACCCTTTAAATTTATCGCTTTTTGAAGTATTTTGTTTTACATTTTCTAACATTAATAGGTTTTTCTTTATCCGGTTTCTCACAAGATCATACCATTAAATTTCTTGGTATATCTGATGGTTTGTCTAACAATTCAGTGGCCGCAATATATCAGGATAGTGATGGTTATATGTGGTTTGGTACCTATGACGGATTAAACAGGTATGATGGGTATAATTTTAAAGTGTATCGTAACAAGATTAATGATAAAAAATCATTGTTATTTAATAACATCTATCATATCGAAGGAGACTCTAAAAAAAATATTTGGGTGGGAGGTTCTAATGGAGTGTGTATTTTTGATAAAAAAAGTGCTGATTTTCATTCTGTTGAATATATTTCATCGAATAATACGCCAAAAATATTAAAAAATAGCATTCGTCAGATAAAATCAGTCTCAAAAGAAAGAGTATTGGTAGCCTCACAAAATTTAGGTTTGCTTATTTTTGAAAATGGATCATTTATTGGTAAGAATGTCGCGTTAGAAGGATTAGATAATAGAGAGGTTAAATATAGTTATGACGCTGCAGTTCTTGAAAATGACCAAATAAAAGCATATTGCTGGGTATATGTAAAAAATGTAGGTGTTTGTAAATATATCTATAATTCCAAAAAACTAAAGGTCATTTATCCGCTATTAATGGATGTGAAATGTATGAAGCTTTCTTTAGATGGCAATCTTTGGCTTGGAACAGATGAAGGTCTTTATCTACTTAACATTAAATCGGCTTTGCTTTCAGATAATTATTTTTCAGATAAATGTACTGTTACTCAAATTCTTATAGATAGGAAAAAGGAGATGTGGCTAACTACAGATGGTTGTGGTATTTATAAAGTAATAGGTAAAAGCAAAAAAGCTGTTCCATATAATTCTGGAAGAGGTAATAAACTTGTAAAAAGTAATTCGATATGGAGTTTGTATCAAGATACAGCAGGAAACAAATGGATTGGTACCTTACGCGGAGGAATCAGTATGATTGGCAGTAACCCAAAGTACTTTAAGACTATTAGACATAATGCAAAAGAGAGTGACCCTGCCGAAAATTTTATATTGTCGTTTTGTGAAGACGAAAAGAAAAACATATGGATAGGTACTGATGGGGCAGGCTTGAAGTATTGGAATAGAAAATTAAATACATATGCGGTTTATAATAGTTCGGCTAACTCTACTAATAGAATCAGCAGTAATTTTATTACCAGTATCATACGAGATAGTAATAATGAAATTTGGTTATCAACTTGGGCTGGAGGTGTTAATCGTATTAATCCTGCAAATAATACTATAAGTCATTTTTCTTGTTACAATCCATTTACGAAGCGTATAGAGAAAAATATATGGTTTATGTATAAGGATTCTAAGGGACATATATGGGCTAGTGCTACTAATGAAGGTTCTTTGTACTTTTTTGATAGAGCTAAAAATAGTTTTGTACTCTTTGATAAAGCAATCGATAATTTACAATGCCTTACTGAGACGAGCGATGGGAAACTTTGGGGAGGCAATTATAATTCATTATTTTTTATCGAAAATGAAGGCAGAAAATACAAGAAAATCACTATTGGAAATCCTATTAGATGCATACTCGAGGATAAAAACAAAAATTTATGGTTGGGTACTCAAGAAGGAGGATTGTTATTGTTTGACAGGAAAACAAACACATTTAAAAGACTGACTACAGACGATGGTTTGCCTTCTAATACGATTTTAAGGTTGTTAGAAGATAAAGAGGGGGATTTATGGATGAGTACTTATAACGGACTCTGTAGGTTTGATAATAAGAAAAGGACTTTTAGAAATTTTTCAGAAAATGATGGTTTACAAAGCAACCAGTTTAGTTTTAATGCGGGTCTTAAATTGTCTACAGGGGAATTTATTTTTGGAGGCATAAACGGATTTAACTCATTTTTTCCTGAGGACATTAAAGAATTAAATCAGAAGAATAATTTACTATTGACTAATTTTTATGTAAATAACCAGCCTATTGAAGAAAGTAAAAATGAACTAATCTCAGACTGGGATTCGGGTAACATCAAAGAGGTAAAATTACCTTATGATCAAACAACGGTATCGTTAGAATTTGTAGCACTGGATTATAATAATGCCGATAAAATAAAGTATGCGTACTACTTAGAGGGCTGGGAAAATCGATGGAATTATGTTGGCCAAGTCCGAAAGGCAAATTATGCAAGATTAGCAGAAGGAAAGTATGTCTTTAAAGTTAAAACCACAAACTCTAGAGGAGGATGGAATAAGGAAGAAAGTCTAATTACTGTTGTAGTGTTACCGCCATGGTATAGAACTTGGTGGGCTTATAGTTTCTATTTATTGGTGGGAGCAGGAATTATTTATGCCTACATAAAATACAATGAAAATAAAGAAAAATTAAAGTACAAAGTAAAAATTGCCGAATTAGAGGGAAAAAAGGAAAAGGAAATTGCCGAAAAACAATCATCAATGTTTACGTATATTTCTCATGAGTTCCGTACGCCTTTATCATTGATTATCAATCCATTAAAAAAAGCGATTCAAAAAGAAAATGTCGAAAATAGTTCTTCTGTTAGCGATTTAATAATTGCGCATAGAAATGCAAGAAGGCTTTTAAGTTTAGTAGATCAGTTGTTGCTTTTTCATAAGGCTGAAAATGATGCAGATGAACTTAGAATATCTACCATAAATGTAAATAATCTTTGTTATGAAGTTTTTCAATGTTTTGTAAACCAGGCAAAAGATAAAAATATTGATTATACTTTTCAAATACCAGAAAAGAACATTGAAATAATAGGGGATTATGAAAAAGTAGAAATATCCTTGTTTAATCTGATGTCGAATGCCTTCAAGTATACTCCTAGTGGAGGGGTGATTAGTCTTATGTTAGCTGAAAATGAAACGGATGTTAGTATAGAGATTTCAGATAGTGGTGGTGGAATAGAAAAAAATAATTTAGAAGTTATTTTCGAGAAATTCAAACAAATAAATTCTAAAGTATCAGTTGGGACAGGATTTGGAATCGGGCTTTTTATAGTTAAGTATTTTGTAGAGAAACATAAAGGGACTGTAAGTTGTAGTAGCGAAATGGGGAAAGGGAGTGTGTTTAAATTGAACTTTTTAAAAGGTCAAGATCATTTTGAAGGTTTCCAAATTAGCACTGTTATTCCTGAAAGAAGTGCATTGGTTGAAGAATTAATGGCTGATGAAGCGGGCGAAAATGTTGAACTTTTAACTGATGTAACTTCAGATAATGAGTTGTATAAAGTAATGCTCACGGATAAGCGTACACTTTTAATTATAGACGATAATACTGATATAAGGAATTATTTGATCAAGTTGTTTTCGGATACTTATATAATTTATAGTGCTGATAATGGCGAAGAAGGTTTAAAACTGACTAAGAAATACATGCCTGATTTGGTGCTTAGTGATGTCGCTATGGATGTTATGGATGGTCTTGAATTATGCCGAAAGATAAAAGAAAATAGTAGTCTGTCTCATATCCCTGTGATATTGTTAACAGCGTCAAAAAATCCAGAAACCCATCTTCAAGGCATAAGTGATGGGGCAGATGATTATATTACAAAACCATTTGACGATGATATTCTTGTTGCTCGTGTTGAATCATTGTTAAGGAGTCGTAGTAGTTTGCGTAAGTACTTTTTGGATAGCATAACTCTTAAAGAGAATACTCAGAAGGTTCCGGCAGAATACCAAGAGATTTTAAAAAAATGCATTACCATTATAGAGGCAAATATTCACAAACGAGATTTTACTATTAAAAATTTTGCGGCTGAAATGGGAATGAGTCATAGAACTCTTTATACTAAAATTAAAATCATTTCTGAGCAAACCTTGAATGCATTCATACGTTCGGTGCGAATAAGAAGAGCAGCGATGTTAATGATAACTGAAAATATTAATATCGCCCAAGCAAGTGCTGAGGTCGGTTTTGAAGACCCGAAATATTTTAGACAACAGTTTGTAAAACTTTTTGCTATGACTCCTTCAGAGTATATTAAAAAATATAAAAGTTCTTTTAATGCTGATACAAATATTGTCAAATAATCGGTTAGTTTAATTCGGTCTTAATTTTTGTCAGTTCGAGTGATCTACCACTGCAGATCATTCGACTGATGTTATTTATAATTACATCTAAGCGAGTTTAAATACTATTATCGCTTACAAATATTCCCAACTGTATATTTAATTCATGTCTATTTTAGTTTCTGTATCCAGGAAATAAGTAGTGTTATCGAATTTTTAATGGATCTAATAGAATAGTTGTGTTAATTCAATAATTATGTTTTGTGTAAAATATAATTAACTTTTTTTAATAGTATTCAATTTTATTGGTAAAAAAACAGCTTAATTGTAAATTTACCCTCCTTTTTTTTCCAATTTACCCCTCCTGAAACCTTCTGACTAGACATTACTTTGCATTTATAATTGTACTGCTGCAGTATTATTATATGTATTAGGAATGTTTATAATTAGGTCGATTTAAAATTTCATAAAGCAGAAAAACTGCTTTTACCGGAGAATTGTAGGAGCCTGTTTTACATCTTTATTTACCTATATCTGCAGCATAACAGTATAGTTAAAAAAACAATATAAAAAGAGATTAAAAATTAAGAAAATTATTACTTGCATTGATTCCTCTTAATTGGATTTAGATTACTAACAAGTAGATACTTGTAAAGTAAGTGGTTTAGGTATTTTATTAGGATTAGAAGCAGAGAATAATACAGATATGGGTAATTATGCTGATAATGTTCAGAGAGTATTTCACGAACATCATGTAGCTTACATTCAGGCAACAGGAGGGAATGAACCTATATCAGTAAAATTCACCAGTAATTGGTTAAAACCAGTTGAGGTTACTGTTAAAGCAAAATAAGTACCTAAAGTAAAAGTACTGAAATTTTGAAAAACGTATCAGCACTTGATTATCAGCATAGCTTGTAAATGAAACAAAATATAGTAAAAATTTCGGATGAATTGATTTCAAGCTTAATTTCAATTTCTTTATTTTTTAAGAAGTACCACTAATCTTTTGTTTCTTCTTAAAAGGAGAATTAAATAAAAATAAATATTAACCAACCAATTTTTAAAAACCATGAATTTATGAAAAGCATTAAGAACGTAAATCAGCTGTTAAGAATCAAAACATTCTTAACATCTAAACTGACTCTGTCAATAATTATTTTGACGTCGTGTATTAGTTTGCAGGCTCAAAACACTATCATAGGATCTGTTGTAGATCAAAAAACATCTCAAACCGTAATTGGTGCTTCTGTGGCTGTCAAAGGAACGACAAATGCAACCATGACTGACGGTGATGGAAATTATAAATTAAATGTAGCTGATCCTAATGCCACACTAGTTTTTACTTACATTGGTTACACTAAAGTAGAAGAAGCTATTGCGGGTAGAAAAGTAGTTAATGTTTCACTTAAAGAAGAGAATAACACCTTAGATGAAGTAGTAGTTATTGGATACGGAACTGTTAAGAAAAGTGATTTGACAGGAGCTGTTGGAGGGTTAAAAGCTGCACAATTGGATTCTCAAAGTAACACAAATTTAGGGAGTGCAATACAAGGTAAAATTGCGGGTGTTACTGTAGAGTCTGCCGGTGGTGCCCCAGGTTCTGGAACCAGAATTCAGATTAGAGGTGCAGGATCATTAAACAATAACAATCCTTTGATATTAGTTGATGATATTGCTGTTGCCTCAATGAATAACCTTAACCCAAATGACATCGAATCAATTCAAGTGTTGAAAGATGCTTCTGCGGCTGCAATTTATGGCTCAAGAGCGGCAAATGGTGTGATTTTGATTACCACTAAAAGCGGGAAAAAAGGAGAAATGAAAGTGAGCTTTGATTCATTTTATGGTATTGCCAGTGTGACTAAAAAACTTGATTTATTAAATCAAGAACAATGGGCAAAGGTAAGTAATGCAGCATATAGCGCGGCAGGAAAAGCACCATTGGACATTGCATTAAACCCTCAGGTTCCTGGTGCAGGAATTAATTGGCAGAATGAAATTTTCAGAGATGCTCCTACACAAAACTATTCATTAGGACTTTCCGGAGGTTCAGATAATTTAAAATACAATATGTCTTTGAGCTACTTTAACCAAGAAGGAGTTATCAAGGAAACTAATTATGACCGTGTTAACTTAAGAGTTAAATCGGATTATAAAAAGGGTATTTTTAAAATTGGAGAAACAGTAATGTTGACCAAAGAAAAAAGAAATGATTTACCAGGAATACCAGGACAAGGAAGAAATATTCTTGGAGCTGCTATTTCTATGATTCCAGGATTTGCAATTTATAATGAAAATGCAGTTGGGGGATATGGTGGAGCATCAGGTGCGGTTACGGATATATTCAATCCAGTGGCAGCTTTGAATCTTTTTGATGTTAAAAATGATTATTACCAAGCATTGATTAATACGTATGCTGAAGCAAGTTTCTTTGATGGTTTTAAATATAAATTAAATGTAGGGGTAACTGCTTCTGAACATAAAAGTTATAACTATACGCCTCGTTATGAAGTGGGTGGATTCTTCAAGAATTTGAAAAATACTTTAGCGGAAGGAAGTGAGTTAAACCAATACTATCAAATAGAAAATACTTTAAACTATTCTAAAAAATTTGGTAAACATTCGGTAAACTTATTGGTAGGACATACTATTTATGAAAATAATTTTCGTTCTATTTCAGGTTCTGTTCAAGGTATGCCTGATGGTATATTTGTTTTGGCAGGTGCTGAACAACCGGCTATTTCAGGGTATGCTACTGAGAATAAATTGATTTCTTATCTTGGACGTGCGATATATTCGTTTGATAACAAATATATTCTTACGGCAACTTTTAGACGTGATGGATCCTCTCGTTTTAGCCCAGAAAATAAATGGGGAAATTTCCCGTCAATTTCTGCAGCATGGGGAATAGGAAAAGAACAGTTTTTCAAAAACCTAAACTTGCCTGTATCTGAATTCAAAATACGGACTAGTTATGGTATCTTAGGAAATCAAGAAATTGGAGATTATCAGTATCTTGGATCAATTACATCAGGTATAAGTTACGGTACAGGAGAACCAAATACACTTTGGATAGGTAACATTCAAACAGATTATCCTGCGATTGGATTAAAATGGGAATCAACCTCAACAGCCAATGTTGGTTTTGATTTAGGTTTATGGAATGGTAAGTTAGATTATACTTTTGATTACTTCCAAAAAAACACTTCTGATTTACTTTTACGTGTGCCAATTCCATTGTCAGTAGGTTCTAGTAATGACCCTTATACTAATGCAGGTAAGGTTTCAAATAAAGGTTTTGAGATGGGTTTAACGCTTAATCAAAAAGTTGGAGAGGTTAATTTCTCTATAACTTCTAATATTTCAAGTGTAAAAAACCGTGTTGAAGAATTGAGTACTGGAAGTCAGATTCTTGCAGGTTCTAGTGGGTCATTTCATGGATCAGCAGTGACTTACAGTAAAGTAGGATATCCTATTTATTCTTTTTTCCTTGTTAAAACTGACGGTTTATTCAGAACTCAAGAGGAATTGGATGCACATAATTTAAACGGAAATCCTATTCAGCCAAGAGCTCAAATTGGGGACATAAGATATGTTGATTTTAATGGAGACGGAAAAATTGATGCTGGAGACAGACAATTTAGAGGTAGTGCTTTTCCTGATTTTGAATACGGATTCCGTCTTCAAGCAGATTGGAAAGGAATTGATATGACTCTTGCTCTTCAAGGGGTTCAAGGAAATGAAATATATAATGGAAATAATACGGACTTAGCAACAGTAAAAGCAAATACAAATTATGCTAGTTCAACGTTAAATTCATTTACTTTTAATCCAAACTCTAATTTCCCAAGATTAAATATTGATGATCCAAATGATAATGGTGCTGATTACTCCGATCGTTTTCTTGAAAATGGATCTTATCTTAGACTAAAAACGATTCAATTAGGATATACTTTTCCTAATGACTTAAGTCAAAAATTAGCAATTGACAAATGTCGATTCTATGTTGCAGGTGATAATCTTTTTACTGCTACTAAATACACAGGATACAATCCAGATGTTTCGGCTGATGGACTTGGAGGTAGAGGAATCGATTATAAATCGTATCCATTAAGCAAGACTATTATTTTTGGTATGCAACTTAACTTTTAAATCAACGAAAAATGAAAAAGAAATTAATTATATTATACTTTGTAGGAGGACTTGCTTTATTTAGTTCTTGTTCAGATAACTTAGAATTACAAAACCCTAGTAAAGTAACAACCGGTTCTTTCTGGCAAACTCCTGAGGACTTGGAGTCTGGATTAGCGACTGTTTACAATGTATTAGTAGATAACAATAATGCAGGTTATTGGGAAATACAAGCAATGCAGTTGAAAGAAAACAGAACCGAAAATTTTGTTGCAAGAAATGATGTTCCAGGTCGTTATGCCGTTTCCAGCTATAAAAATACACCTAGTACAAGTGAAACTACCGGGATGTATAAAGCGATGTATATAGGTATATTTCGTGCTAATCAAGTAATTAATTATGCTCCTCAAATCAAGAACATTGATGAAACAAAAAGAGCGCAAATAGTTGCTGAGGCTACGTTTCTTAGAGGATTGAATTATTTTAATTTGGTAAATGAATTTGGGAGTGTGCCAATTTTCACTGATTTAGTAAAAGAATCAGCAGATTATTTTAAAGAAAAGTCAACAGAAGAGGAAGTGTGGAAACAAGTAATTGCTGATTTTCAAGCGGCTGCAACAAGTCCACTACCTGAAATCTATCCTTCCGCTTTAAAAGGCAGAGTAACTAAAAATACAGCAATCGCTTACCTTGGAAAATCGTATTTGTATTTAAAAGATTGGGCAAAAGCTGAAGAGCAATTTTCTAAATTGGTTAATAACGAATCTGCAAATGGGTTTGGACTTTTGGATGATTATGCACAATTATTTGATGGCAAACATGAAAACAGTAAAGAATCAGTGTTTGAAATTCAATTCAGCAGACAAGGTGGTGCTACAATTTGGGGTGGAAATCCATCCGAAAGAACTAGAGCAACTACTATGGCGCAAGAATTAGCACCAGGTGAAGTTGGAGGTTGGTTTGAGTTGTTGCCTACGAAAGTATTATTGGATGCTATGACTAAGGAAAAAACAGCTGATAATAATTTTGATCCTAGAGCTCTTGCGACTTTGGCTTGGAACTATCCGGGTAGTACCTATTATAATTCTGATTTTGCAACAAAGTTTGGAGCTAATGCCATTTGGATTAGAAAAAACCAAAACTGGTGGAATAATGATGAAGGGGATTGGAAATCTGAATTGAATGAATATGCAATGCGTTATGCTGATGTTCTTTTAATGCTTGCTGAAGCAAAAACAATGCAAGGAAAAGTTGCTGAAGCGATACCTTTAGTAAAAAGAATAAGAGACAGAGCAAAATTAGCTGCTATCACAATGACTGGATGGAATCAAACCCAAATGATGGATGAGATTATGCACCAAAGAAATATTGAATTTGCTCGTGAAGGGATTCACTGGTATGATTTAAGAAGATGGGGTACTTTAGAAAAAGTAATCAAAGCCAGTCAAGTTGGCGGCTATCTTAATTACTCGGCTAAATACAACTACTTTCCTATTCCGGAAAGTGAGTTGAATAACAACCCAAAAATGACACAAAATGCCAATTGGTAATATGGGTTATACCTTTTAATTAATAAAGATTAAAATAAGAACTTGACAAATGGTTAATGCGTTGTATATAACGAATTAATCATTTGTCATCTCTTATAAACATCAGATAGCTTTAAGTTGAGTTTATCAGATAAAAGTAATTCGATCTTAAAAATTCATTATATATGAAAAAAGCAACAGTTTTATCCTGCATTTTTACCCTTATTTCTTTGGTTGTGTCAGCACAAGAAAAGCCAACAACTAATGATTGGGAAAATCCAGCTATATTTCAGATTAATAGAGAACCTGCCAGAGCGGCATTTTTGCCTTATGCTGATGAATCATCTGCTATTGCTGATGATTATACGCGCTCTCCTTGGTTTCTGACTTTAGACGGAAAGTGGAAATTTAATTGGTCACCAACACCAGCTGAACGTCCAATGGATTTCTATAAAACAGATTTCAATACTACCAATTGGAAAGAAATTGCAGTACCGTCCAACTGGGAATTAGATGGGTATGGAATTCCTATTTATACTAATATTACATATCCATTTGTCAAAAATCCACCGTTTATTAATCATGCGGACAATCCAGTGGGGTCTTACCGACGTGCTTTCGAGCTGCCAGAAAACTGGAACGGACGCCGTGTTTACCTTCATTTTGAAGCAGGAACTTCAGCGATGTATATTTGGGTAAATGGAGAAAAAGTAGGGTATAGTGAAAATACAAAAAGTCCAACAGAATTTGATATAACTAAGTATGTAAAAGCTGGTAAAAATCAGGTTGCTGTTGAGGTGTATCGTTGGAGTGATGGTTCTTATTTAGAGGATCAGGATTTTTGGCGTTTGTCAGGAATTGACCGCGATGTTTATCTTTACAGTACAACTAATACCCGTATTGCTGATTTCTTTGCACGCCCTGATCTTGATGCTTCCTATAAAAACGGCAGCCTGTCTGTTGATGTTAAATTGAAGAACATGAATGGGGTTGGTAAAAACAACCAGATTGTTGAAGCTAAATTAGTAGACACAAACGGGAAAGAAGTTTTTAAGAAAACAATAAAAATTAATGTAGGAGCTAATTCATTTGAATCAACCACTTTTACGCAAAATGTCTCCGCACCTAAATTATGGAGTAATGAAACACCAAATCTTTATTCTTTGTTGCTTACGCTAAAGGATGAAAATGGAAAATTTATTGAAACGGTTGCTACGCAAATCGGTTTCCGAAAAGTAGAATTGAAGAACGGACAATTATTGGTCAACGGTATTCGAATTATGGTTCACGGTGTCAATATTCATGAACATAACCCTAAAACGGGACATTATCAGGATAAAGAAACCATGATGAAAGATATTAAGTTAATGAAACAACTTAATATTAATGTGGTGCGTTGCAGTCATTACCCAAATAACTTAATGTGGGTTAAATTATGCAATAAATATGGTTTGTTCTTAGTAGACGAGGCTAATATTGAAAGCCATGGGATGGGAGCTGAATTGCAAGGTTCTTTTGATAAAACAAAACATCCTGCTTATCTTCCGGAGTGGAAAGCTGCGCACATGGATCGTATTTTTAGCTTAGTGGAACGCGACAAAAATCAACCTTCGGTTATTCTTTGGTCTTTGGGGAATGAATGTGGAAACGGACCTGTTTTTCAAGAGGCTTATAATTGGATAAAGAATAGAGATAAAACACGATTGGTTCAATTTGAGCAAGCAGGAGAACAAGAGAATACTGATGTTGTTTGTCCAATGTATCCAAGTATGGATTACATGAAAGAGTATGCCAAACGCAAAGATGTAAAACGTCCGTTTATTATGTGTGAATACTCTCATGCGATGGGAAATAGCAGCGGTAATTTTCAAGAATATTGGGATGTTATTCACAGCAGTAAAAATATGCAAGGAGGATTTATCTGGGATTGGGTAGATCAGGGATTTGAAATGACTGATGAAGTAGGACGTAAATATTGGGCTTATGGTGGTGATATGGGAAGTCAAAATTATACCAATGACGAAAATTTTTGTCATAATGGATTAGTTTGGCCGGACCGTACCCCGCATCCGGGTGCTTTTGAAGTGAAAAAAGTGTATCAGGATATTTTATTTTCTGGTGTTGATTTGAAAAGAGGAATTATTCAGGTAGAAAATGGATTTAGTTATACTAATCTTGATAAATATCGTTTCAAATATGAAGTGCTAAAAAACGGGATAGTTATCAAAACAGGAACTGTTGCTGTCGCTCTTGCGCCACAATCCAAGAAACAGGTTCAGCTTGAATTGCCAAAAGTGGCTACGGAAGATGGAGTGGAATATCTTTTAAATATTTTTGCATACACAAAAGAAGGTACGGAAGTGTTACCTCAAAATTTTGAAGTAGCACGTGAACAGTTTTCAATTGGAGAGGCTAAGTATTTTGTCAAAGCAGCCGCTGCTGGTACAAATGCTACAGTTAAAGATACTCAAAACACTGTAACTCTTAGTGCCGCTGGAGTTGAAGTCACCATAAATAAGAAAACGGGTTTAATGCAACAATATAAATCTAATGGAGACTATTTTTTCAATCAAATGCCAGTTCCTAATTTTTGGCGTGCTCCAACGGATAATGATTTTGGGAATTACATGCAAGTAAGCAGTAATGTATGGAGAACTGTAGGAAGATTTAGTAGTTTGGATACTATGGATGTTAAAGAAGTAGCCGGTAAAACAATAGTAGTGGCTCGCCTTTTCTTAAAAGATGTCGCATCTTATTATACCATTACTTACACAATGGAGGCTGACGGTAGTTTAACAATACAGAACTCATTCAAAGCAGGAAATAATCCATTGGCCGAAATGCCTCGTTTTGGGATGTTGTTCTCTCTCAAAAAAGACTTGGATAATTTTAGTTACTACGGACGAGGACCTTGGGAGAATTATCAAGATAGAAACACCTCTTCTTTGAAAGGGATTTACCAAAGTAAAGTTGCCGATCAATATGTTCCTTACACACGTCCTCAAGAGAATGGATATAAAACGGATGTTCGTTGGTTAACACTTACAAATAATTCAGGAAATGGAATTGAAATTGAAGGTTTACAACCATTAGGAGTAAGTGCATTACATAATTATCCTGAAGATTTCGATCCGGGTTTGACTAAAAAATACCGTCATACTAATGATATTACACCACGAAATGAAGTTGTAATTTGTGTTGATTTAGCTCAAAGAGGTGTTGGAGGAGACAACAGTTGGGGCGCTATGCCACACGAACAGTACCAATTGAAAAATAAAGAATATAATTACGGTTTTGTTATTAAACCTAAAAAGAAATAAAACAGTTGTAAAAAAACTTGGACGTTTTTTGGAATGGATGTTAAAAAATAGAGAAAAAGTTAGGCTATGATTTAAATAAACCAACTTACGTTAAACTTTAAAACATATTGTTAGGGGATCTCTATTTATTCGAAACAATAGGTTAAGAGTTTTAAATCTTTGAATAAAAAATTCGAATTTTGTACCATAAGGTTCGCGAAACCGACTAAATATAAACACTATCCCAAAAAGTGTGTAAGTTAAAAAGTTATGGCTTCGATTTTATAATCGGAGCCTTTTGTCAAATATAAGGGTAAATTGGTTTAAAACTATTCCCCAATTTCGAATAGGATTCCCTGTTTTTTGGTTACTTCTCTTATAGCAAATACACAGATTTCAATACGGCAGCATCCGTTGGTAATGACATTTTATTTTTAGTGTATTTTCGGATTTTAGCATTAAGATTTTCAATTAAATTTGTAGTTTAAAATTTTTATAATTTCGGTTGGGAAGTCAAAAAACATTGTTAGTTGATCCCAATTGTCACGCCAGGATTTGATTGCAAAAGAATATTTCGCATCTCATCACTCAAAAGCTTTAAATCTTCCAATAAAGGTTCGAATTTTGTCCCAAAGGTTCCCAAAAATCGATACTTCAATTAGTATCCGGTTTTTTGTTTTTAAGATGCATTGATAACTCCTTTTATTATCCTATTTTTATAAAAAAATAGTATTCATGACTTTTTATTTTAAACCGTTTCTAATTTTTTGTTCTCTTTTTTGTCTTATTTCTTGTAAATCACAAACGACTATTTCTGCTATTGAAGATAAAAATGGTCCAATTATCAATGATACGACCTTTGTAAATTTAAAAGATTATAGTGAGGATTTTGTGTATGACATGAAGTATGCGACAATAGATAATTTCTTAAAAGCTAAAGTATATGATTGTGCAGCATGTTTTTTACGATTAAAAACCGTTACTGCGCTTGTTGAAGCCAATAAAAAATTCATAAAGAAAGGCTATAAAATCAAAATTTTTGATTGCTACCGCCCTTTGGATATTCAGAAAAAAATGTGGAAAATTGTTTCTAACCCGGAATATGTAGCCAATCCTACTAAAGGTTCCATCCATAATAGAGGAGGAGCAGTAGATATTACTCTAGTTGACAGGGACGAAAAGGAACTGGATATGGGGACTTCTTTTGATTATTTTGGAATTGAAGCCAGTCATAAATATCTAAATGTCTCAGAAAAAATCAAACAAAACAGAATATTACTAAAAAAAATAATGACTCAAAAAGGGTTTAATTCTTTTGATTCAGAATGGTGGCATTATAACCTAAGATCTGCTTTAAAAGAGAATGTTTCTAATTTCAAATGGGATTGTAATTGACTTATTCTATGCAATGGATGTTATTGATAAAGTAAGTTTCTGGTTGATAAACCTCATTGTTTAATTCCGATTTAAATTCTTTTCTAAGAACGTAATCTTCAGTGTCTGTTAGATATTTAATTCTCATCATTGATAGAGGAGAATTTTTTAATTCTTCAAAGCTATCTTTCATAAACATAAATTGACCTGAAATCACTCTATTGTCATAACCTTTATCATCACGAATAAGTGTCCCACAATTCTCTTGATCGATATGTAATAGCGTTATTATTTTTCCATTATTTAACTGCAAAAACAATTTTGAATTTTTGTCAAAACAATTCGCTTTCAAGAAGTCTTTACTTTTTTGGATCAATTGTAGGTTCAATGTTGGTAAACCATCTGTTAAGGCTAATGAATAAAAGATATAGCTTGAGTTTCCGGCGAAATTTTTCTCACTAATCATGTATTCCTTTGTCAATTTATAAGTTCCCAAAGAATCGGTGACGTTTACGCTATATTCACATGTTTTTTGAGCAAATAGGTTAAAGCTTAAGAATAAAAGTATTGCAGTAATTAGTGGTTTCATTTTTATGATATTTTGGTGCAAATTAAAACTATTTTATGGTTATTTTCATCAGTTGTAAAAAAACAATATACATTTCCACCATCTTTTATTTTCCATTTTTTTCTAATAGTATCAACAGTATCTGGAAAGTTTCGGGTAGTAATATTCGCTTTTGTATTTTCTAAATACGTTTTCATTTCCGTTTTGCTATAAGCAAATGTGTTTTTAATTTCAAAAACTCGTCCAGGAAAGGATATTAATTCAAGCGAAGTGTATAAATGAGAGTGTTTATGAAGCTTGTTTAGGTTGTAAAATGAACTTACTTCATCAAACCCACCAGATTTCATTATGGCGCTATTAGGTTCATATAAATACTTCTGAGGCAAACTGAAATCAGGTAATTTAGTATGATCACCCAAAACAAAGTCGAATGTTTCGTTCTTGTCTTTTAAAAGATTAATTGTTTTTATATTTATATTTCCAGAATAGTCTTTGTGCAATTCCCATAACAGTTCTTTTACTTCGTTTTCGAGCGCTATTATATGAATCGTTTTAACATTTTGCAATTCTAATAATCCTGCTGAGATGTCAAGCAGAGGAGCAGTTTTTATTAAAATAGCATTCGAATTCTTAAAATAAAAGTCTAGATTTTCAGGAACATTAGGCAAGCAATCTTTGAGCATGAATACTTTTCCTTTAGCATCATTTCTTCGTGAAGGATCAATATAGATCCAGTCCCAGTTTTTATTTAAAGTATTTAGAGTATGTAAACTATCTCCTGAATAGCAACTGATATTCGAAACATTTAATTGTTCGAAATTATGTTTTACAAGGAACGACAGTTCTGAATTGATTTCGCAATGAACTACAGTTTTTATTTTTTTTGCAAAATAGTAATCATCCACACCAAAACCTCCAGTTAAATCAATTAGACCTTCTCCCGAAATGATTGAAGCTTTATAAGAAGCTGTTTTTTCAGATGAAGTCTGTTCAATTGAGATTTTACTTGGATAAATAATATTTTTGGTGCTAAACCAGCTGGGTAGTTTCTCTTTTGCTTTAGTTTTAGCTTCAATTTGATTTAAAACAGAAATCCAATCCAAATTAGGAAAGGGATTTTTTTGAAGCGCTAATTTAGAAATTGAGTTTCCAATATTTTTCCCTATAAATTCTTGAATTTCGGGATTTAGAATTTTTAAATCCAAGATTAAATATCTTTAGTTAATAGTTGAATTATGTTGTTTTCCGGGAAGAATTCCTTACCTATAACCTTTATAATCGTATATAAGGGAACTGCTATTATCATTCCTAGAATTCCAAAAAGGAAGCCTGCGATTAATATAACAAGAAAGATTTCTAATGGATGTGAGCTTACACTTTTTGAAAAAATAATAGGTTGAGACAGATTATTATCTATGATTTGTACAATCCAGAAACCAATTAAAACATAAATTGTCATAGGTAATATTACGGTTTGAAAATCACTTCCTAAATTGCTCATCATAGTTAAAATAGCAGCTAAAATGGAAGCAATTAATGGGCCAATATAGGGTATGATATTTAAAACAGCGCATAAAAAGGCGATGACAATTGCATTTGGAACACCAAAAATTATTAGTACAATTAGGTATAAAATAAATACTATAAATAATTGAAGTAGTAATCCAATAAAGTAGCGGGATAATAAGTGATTTATTTTTTCTAAAGAATTTAATATTTGATCTTCATGGCTGTCTGGAATTAATTTTTTAGCTCCATTTTTAAATAATAATCGGTCTTTTAAAAAGAAGAAAGTAATAAAAAGTACAGAAGCCAATCCCATTCCAAAACTACTAATTGTACCTAAAACTGCATTTATAAAATTTGGAATAAAATTAAAATTTATTTTAGAAGTAATGTTAGATTCCTTTAGCATTTTAGCGGAATCAATATTATGACTTTCTAAAAATGAGGATATTTGGTTAATTAATTGAAGTATGTTTTTTTCAATTTCTATAGTATTTAAAAGTGATAAATTTTGACCCTGTGATGAAATCAAAGGAATAAACAGCATGATAAATCCAACTATAATAAGAACAAAAATCAATAATGTTGCAATTGTAGCAAATACGTGTTTGAATTTTAATCTTCCTTTAAAAAAATCTAATATTGGGTTTCCAATTAATGTAAGAATTAATGCAACTATTAGGTAAATAAGTACCGATTGAATTTGATATAGAAAATAAAGAGATAAAGCAATCAAAACGATAATGCTTATTGCTCTTAAAATTCCATTAGCTATAATTTTTGAAGAAATCATTTATATTTTTTAGGATATAAAGATAAAAAAAACTCGCTACATCTTAGCGAGTTTTAAATTCTAAAATCTGAAAAATTATATACCAAAGCCTGCTCTGGCTCCACCAGAAACAAATAAAGCAGACATTCTTAATTTTTGACCATTGGTAAACATATACATTCCTCTGTCATCAGTATAATCCATATAATTCATAGTCATTTCGTTATGGGTTGGCAAACAAGGGCTTAAATAAGGATATACTGGGTTACCAAAGTTTGCAGTTTTATGAACTGGTGTATCAGAAACTAAATCATTCCCACATGAAGCATCACCCCATATATGTCTAAGGTTCATCCAGTGACCTACTTCATGAGATGCAGTTCTGCCTAAATTGTATGGATAACTAGCAGCGCTTGATAAGCCAAAATAGAAAGAATCGATAACTACTCCGTCAGTTGCTGAAGAACCTCCAGGAAATTGTGCATATCCTAAAATGCCACCTCCTATAGTACAAGCCCATATATTTAGCGTTGTAGAAGGTGAAGTTGGATTAATACCTCCTTTTTTAGAGTTCTTCATTGCATCTCTTGTTCCCCAAGATGTTTTTGTAGTAGCTTTTCTAATCGTATTTACTAACTCAAAGGTGATACCAATATTTGCCGCTACACCTGAAAATTCAATAGGAATACTCTTAAAATCAGAATTCGTTGCTGTATAATCTTTATTCAATACATCAATTTGCGATTGTATCTGAGCATCAGATATGTTTTCTGCGGGTGTTCTGTACAATACGTTTACAACAACGGGAATTACTATTTTACCATTAACTAAACGGTTCGTTAACATTGTTTTTTGTGTAAAAGCTTCAATTTGATTCATTCTTAATGCTAATGTAGGATCAGCCTTCAATTGTTCTGCCAAAACATCTTGTGAAGCACATGTTCGTCTAGCAATAGCGTTTGTCGAATGGGGAGTTAATTCTGTTTGGTCATTTTGACAAGAAAATAACATCAAAAATGCTGTTGCAATTAAAATAATTTTTTTCATAATAGTAGTCTTTTAGATTGTAAAATACTGTTTGTCAGTTAAATAATTAAGCAATTTACGATTATTATTTATTAAAAATAAATTTATAAGCTTTAAATTGTTGCTCGATTATTAACATTAGAGAAAATAATTTCTAAAAGATATGCTCAAAAAAAACTCGCTAACAAGTAGCGAGTTTTAAAATCTAAAAAAAACTAAAAAAAAAATTATATTCCGAAACCTGATCTAGCTCCACCAGAAACGAATAAAGCAGTCATTCTTGCTTTTTGGCCATTTGTGAACATAAACATTCCTCTATCGTCAGTGTAATCCATATAATTCATAGTCATCTCATTATGAGATGGTAAACAAGTGCTTACGTATGGGTAAGTTGGTACGCCAAAGTTAGAAGTTTTGTGAACTGGAGTATCAGAAACTAAATCGTCTCCACAAGATGCATCGCCCCAAATATGTCTAAGGTTCATCCAGTGACCAACTTCATGAGATGCAGTTCTTCCTAAATTATAAGGATAACTTGCAGCGCTTGATAATCCAAAATAATTAGAATCGATAACAACTCCATCGGTTGCTGAAGAACCTCCAGGAAATTGTGCGTATCCTAATATTCCGCCACCAATTGTACAAGCCCACATATTTAAAGTTGTAGCAGGTGAAGTAGGATCTAATCCTCCTTGTTTTGTTTTTTTCATAGCGTCTCTAGTTCCCCATGAAGTCTTAGTTGTTGATTTTCTATTGATCTTTACTAATTCGAAAGTAATACCCACATTTGCAGCAACACCAGCAAACTCAGCAGGAATATTGCTAAAATCTGGGTTTGTAGCAGTGTAATCTTTGTTCAATACATCGATTTGAGATTGTATTTGCGCATCAGAGATATTTTCAGCTGCAGTTTTGTACAATACATTTACTACTACTGGAATTACTACTTTACCATTTACTAAACGGTTAGTTAACATCGATTTTTGGGTAAAAGCTTCAATTTGGTTCATTCTTAAAGCTAATGTAGGATCTGCTTTCAATTGCTCCGTTAATACATCTTGTGAAGCACATGAACGGCGTGCAATAGCATTTGTTGCTGATACGGTTGATTCTGATTGGTCATTTTGACATGAGAATAGCATTAAAAATGCTGTTGCAGTTAAAAGGATTTTTTTCATAATAATACTGGTTTTTTGTTATAAAAAAATGATTTGGGTTAATAATAATGCAATTTTATAACAAATTATTTGATAAAACAAATTTTTATAAAAAAAATAAAAAAATTAACTATAACGATATAGTTGGTAATTTTCACTAAAGTTGTCCATAGATTTCTAAAGTGATAATTCAGAGATTACCTAAAAAATAGTCTGAAAAATAACAAGCAATATTAATTCGAAAAAGTAGTATTGGATTGTAGAGAATAAGTAATGTTATAATTAAAACTAAAAGTTAGTCTATTTTGGTTCAGATTTTCAATTATTGAAAATATAATTCACAATGTTTGCTCCCATTTTTAAAGCTTTTTCACGAATATCAGCTGGATCGTTATGGACCTCAGGATCTTCCCAGCCATCACCTAAATCGCATTCGAAAGTGTAGAGAAGTACCAATTTATTTTCTACAAAAATTCCAAAAGCTTGTGGTCGTTTTCCATCATGCTCGTGAATTTTTGGTAATCCATGAGAGAAAAGATATGGTTTTTGAAAAATAGCATGGTTTGAAGGGATTTCGACTAAATCAGTATTTGGAAATAGTTTCTTGATTTGTTTTCTAATGTATTGATCCATTCCATAATTGTCATCAATATGAAGAAAGCCTCCCGCGAGTAAATAATTTCTGAGATTGATGACTTCGGCATCGCTAAAAACAACATTTCCGTGTCCGGTCATGTGAACGAATGGATAGGAAAGTAAATCCGGACTTCCGGGTTCAACTGTTCCTGGCTTAGATTTTATTTTGGTATTGATGTTGGTATTGCAATATTTTATCAAATTAGGTAATGAAGTAGGATTTGCATACCAATCACCACCTCCGCTATATTTTAATAATGCAATTTCTTGTGCAAATGAAGTGACAGAAATTAATAGTAATAAATAATATATTTTTTTCATAACTATAAATTCGGGATCATTAATTCTTAATTTTCATTAACAAAAACAACACTATGACAGGCAACAATTGCTGCAGTTTCAGTTCTTAAACGGGTATTTCCTAAAGAAACGGGGATGTAATTAGAATCAAGTGCTAATTCAATTTCTTTTTCAGTAAAATCTCCTTCAGGACCAATGAGTATTGTTACATTTTCATTAGGTTTTAAAACTGACTTTAAAGATTTTTTATCGGTTTCCTCGCAATGTGCAATAAAATTTACTCCGTCCTGTTTCTGTTTCATAAAATCTTTGAATGATATAGCATTATTCAATTTAGGAAGAAATAATACATTAGATTGCTTCATTGCAGTCAGTAAAATTTTATCAAATCTTTCGGTATTGATTACTTTTCGTTCCGAACGATCACAAATAATCGGGGTGATTTCATGGATTCCAATTTCAGTAGCTTTTTCTAAAAACCATTCGAAACGATCGTTCATTTTAGTGGGAGCAACCACTAAATGTAAATGAAATTTAGGAGCTGTAGATTTTTCAAAAGAAATAATTTTTACGGTACATTTATTGTCAGATGCTAAAGTTATTTCAGTTTTAAATAAATCTCCTAAACCATTGGTTACAAATAGAATATCGCTATCTTTTTTGCGTAACACTTTAATTATATGTTTGCTTTCTTCTTTGTCAAAAGAAAAGGTTTCAGTAGTTTCGTCTATATTTGGATTATAAAATAATTGCATAATTTAGAATTGTATTCTTGCTTTAGAAACGACAGATGAAGCTTCAAATTTTTCATTTAAAAATTTTTGGTAACCTACAATTCCAATCATTGCAGCATTATCCGTGGTGTACTCAAATTTAGGAATAAATGTTTTCCAGCCGTATTTATTTTGGGCTTCCGCCAAAGTATTTCTTATTCCAGAATTGGCCGAAACACCTCCACCAATTGCAATTTGTTTTATTCCTGTTTCCTTTACAGCCAGTTTTAATTTATCCATCAAAATTTCAATAATTGTATATTGAATTGAGGCACAAATATCATTTAGATTTTCATCTATAAAATTAGGATTCTCTATTTTTTTCTTTTGAATAAAATATAAAATAGCGGTTTTTAAACCTGAAAAACTAAAATCTAATCCTGGAACTTTAGGCTTTGTAAAAGCGAAAGCTTTTGGGTTTCCTAATTGTGCATATTTATCTATCAAAGGACCGCCTGGATATGGCAGCCCAAGTATTTTTGCACTTTTATCAAAAGCTTCTCCTACGGCATCATCAGTGGTTTCTCCAATAATTGTCATATCAAAGAAATCATTCACTCTCACAATCTGGGTATGTCCGCCACTTATGGTCAATGCCAAAAAGGGAAAGGTAGGCTTTTCAAATCCTTCTTCATGAATAAAATGTGCCAAAATGTGGGCATGCATATGATTTACGGCAATTAATGGGATTTTTAAGGCCAACGCCAATGATTTAGCAAACGAGCTTCCTACTAAAAGCGACCCCATTAATCCAGGTCCTTGCGTAAAAGCAATTGCGGACAACTGTTCTTTTTGTATATTTGCTTTTTTAAGTGCAGCATCAATAACTGGCACTATATTTTGTTGATGTGCCCGTGAAGCTAATTCTGGAACTACACCGCCATATTGATTGTGAATCAATTGATTAGCTACGATATTTGATAGTACTTTGTCTTCTTTTAAAACAGCTGCTGCCGTATCATCGCAAGAACTTTCGATAGCAAGAATAAAAACCTCGGAATTTTGCATAAAAAGGCACAAATTTTGAATTATATTTGACAATCCTATGTGAAAAATGTTTTTTTACATAAAAAAGCAAAATTAAAGAATTTTTATTAAAGCGACTGATGTTTGTAGTGGCAAAATAAATTTTTATAAAAAATTAAAACATTATATAAGTATCAAAAAATTTAAAAAAATAGTATTTCGTTCTCTGCTTGGACTAATCCTACTTTTATTGGTGCTTGGTATAGCTCTTTCTACGCCTTTTATCCAAACAAAAATTGCTCAATATTTTGTTCGGAGTATTAATAAAGATTTTGGAATCAACATTGCAATTGATGAAGTTGCAGTATCTGCTTTTGGAGGTGTGAAATTCAAAAAAGTCTTAATTTTGGATCATCATAAGGATACTCTGATTTATTCCAACAGAATTAAAACGAGTATTCTCGACGGAAAAAAATTACTCGATGGAGACTTAATTTTTGGTGAATTACGATTGGATGGGGTATTGTTTAACTTGAAAACGTATAAAAACGAAAAGGAAACTAATTTAGATAAATTTATAAATGCTTTCGGGACGAGTAAGTCTACCGGTAGGCATTTTTTGCTGACTGCCCAAGACGCGTACATTACTAATGGACATTTTATTTTAACAGATGAAAACAGAGAAGTTCCTAAAGATGTCGATTTTACTAAACTGAATGCTTACATTACTGATTTTAAATTATATGGTCCGGATGTGAATACTACAATTCATAAAATGTCATTTTTAGATCATCGGGGTTTGTATGTAGTCAATTTAAGTTCAATATTCAGTTACACAAAAAAACAAATTAAATTAGATAAATTAGATTTGTTGACTAAGGAGTCTAAACTAAAAGGAACTGTTTCTTTAAAATATAAAATTGAAGATTTCTCTAATTTTACTGATAAAGTTCAGTTTGATGTTAAGCTTGATAAAGCATCGCTGGCTTCTAATGATATTCGTTATTTTTATAAAGAATTAGGCAGAAATCAACATTTTTACACTAAAGCTATTATAAAAGGTACACTTAATGATTTAAAAGTAACAAACTTAAATTTAGTTGATTCTAGGAAAACTCAGATTAAAGGTAATGTAAACTTCAAGAACCTTTTTGCTAAAATGGGTCAAAAATTTTATATGTATGGAAAGTTCAATAAACTGTCCTCCAGTTATGATAATCTGATTGTTATTCTTCCAGATATTCTTGGGAAAAAATTACCTACAACATTAAAAAAATTAGGAAAATTCAATGCTGTTGGTATTGCTGAAATCACTACAACTGCAATAAATGCCAGTTTTTCAATGTCCACAGCATTGGGGAAAGTGCAATCTGATTTGAAAATGAACAATATAGATGAAATCGATAAAGCATCTTATGCAGGTAAAGTTGTTTTGGAAGATTTTGATATTGGGACTTTATTCGAACGAAAAGACTTTGGGAAAGTCAGCATGAATATTGATGTTGACGGAAAAGGTTTTAAGGAAAAATACTTGGATACATCCATAAAAGGAGATGTTACTAAAATTGATTATAATAATTATACCTATAATAATATTGTTGTTAACGGTGTTTTTAAAATGCCGAATTATAAAGGTCAAATTTCTGTAAATGATCCTAATTTGAATATGACTTTTGATGGCTTGTTAGATTTGAGTAAAAAAGACAGCCGTTATGATTTTCATATTAATGTTGTAAATGCTGATTTACATAAATTGAATTTTGTAAAAGATTCTATTTCAGTATTCAAAGGAGATGTTGTTGTCCAGGCTTCGGGGAATACTATAGAGAATTTGCAAGGAAATTTATTTATTAACGCGACTTCATATCAAAATGTAAAAGGAATGTACCGTTTTGATGATTTTGCAATAAGCTCAATTTTTGATCAAAATAAAGTTAGAACAATAACTGTAAATTCTCCAGATATTATTCAAGGTCAGATTGTGGGTAAATATGAATTTAGTCAATTGAAAAATATGGTGACTAATTCATTAGGTAGTCTTTACACAAATTATAAACCAAATAAAGTAAAAAAAGGACAGTTTCTGAAATTTGATTTTACAATTTATAATAAAATCATTGAAATTTTTTATCCGGATATTTCTATTGGTGCTAACACTATAGTGAAAGGGAATATTAATTCGGATAATCAAGAGTTTAAACTTAATTTCAATTCACCACAAATTGTAGCTGCAAACAATACTTTTGACAACATTAGAATAGCTGTGGATAATAAAAATCCGCTATACAATGCTTATATAGAATTAGATAGTATTAAGAATAAATACTATAAAATTCGAGATTTTAGTTTGATAAATATTACAATGAAAGATACGTTATACTTTCGTTCTGAATTTAAAGGAGGAGCCAAGGGGGAAGATTATTATAATTTAAATTTATATCATACTATAAATGCTGCCAATAAAAATGTTGTTGGGATTAGTAAATCTGAAGTTAAATTTAAAGATTATTTGTGGTTTTTGAATGCTAATGAGGCACCTGATAATCAAATTGTTTTTGATAAGGTTTTTAAAAATTTCAATATCGATAATATCATTTTGTCACATGAAAATCAGGAAATTTCATTGAAAGGGGATTTAAGGGGTACATCCTTTAAAGATTTAAAGCTAAGTTTTAAAGATGTTGATCTAAATAAAATTACTCCTGATAATGAAAAGTTCGTCTTTAATGGTAATATTAATGGAGAAGTAAATTATAAACAAAACAAAAATGTTTACCAACCTACTGCATCCATAATAATTGACCATTTGAATTTGAACAAAACAGATTTAGGTGTTTTAAACTTTGATATTGAGGGGGATGAAAGGTTTAAAAAATTCACTATAAATTCTAGTCTCGAAAATGAAAATTTTCAATCTTTCAATGCCGATGGGGATTTTGAAATTGTAGATAAAGAAACAATTCTGGATTTAAAACTGAAATTCGAGAAATTTAATTTAGGAGTATTAAGTTCTTTGGGAGGTGAGGTTTTGTCAAATATCAGGGGTTTTGTATCTGGTAATTCAACGATTCAAGGAAATCTTAATAAACCGGAAATAAATGGACGTCTTTATGTAGATAATGCTGGAATGACTATTCCTTATCTGAATGTAGATTATGAATTAAAAGATAAAACAATTGTTGACTTGGCTGATGAGAAGTTTTTGTTTAGAAATAATACACTAACCGATACTAAGTACGGGACAAAAGGAACTTTAAATGGAAGTATTAGTCATCATAATTTTGGTGATTGGAAATTAGATTTAGCCATTAATTCAAAAAATCTAGTAGCTTTAGATACAAAAGACAGCGAAGATGCGGCTTATTATGGTACTGCTTTTATAGATGGTATTGCCACGATAAAGGGACTTACAAATTCTTTATTTATCAAAGTAGATGCAAAATCTGAAAAAGGAACTGCAATAAAAATACCAATTAATAATGCAGAAAGTGTTAGTGATAATACCTTTATTCATTTCGTTACAGCTAAAGAAAAATATAATATTCAAAAAGGAATCTATGAGAGTACTAGAAATTATAATGGCTTAGAATTAGAGTTTGATTTTGATATAACCCCAAATGCAGAAGTAGAAGTTATTTTAGATAGGAATACCGGACATGGAATGAAAGGAAAGGGTTTTGGGTCTTTATTGTTTAAGATAAATACCTTGGGTAAATTTAATATGTGGGGAGATTTCCAAGCTTATGAAGGAACTTATAATTTTAAATATGGTGGATTGATTGATAAGAAGTTTGCTGTAAAAAAAGGTGGTTCAATTTCATGGGAAGGGAATCCAATGAAAGCACAATTAAATTTGGAAGCGGTTTATAAAACAACGGCAAATCCTGCGGTATTATTAGAAAATTCTTCTTTCAATACTAAAGTTCCTGTTGAAGTTGTGATAGGTCTACGAGGAGATTTAACGAGCCCGGAGCCAGATTTTAATATTGAATTTCCAACCGTCAGTAATGTTCTGAAATCTGAAATTCAGTATAAATTAAACGATAAGGATGTCAGACAAACACAAGCATTATACTTATTATCATCGGGTGGTTTTTTAAGTCCTGAAGGAGTGAATCAATCTGATTTTTCAGGTAGTTTATTTGAAACGGCAACTAGTATTTTGGGTGGTATTATTCAATCTGATAATGAAAAATTTAAAGTTGGAATTAATTTTATAGGTGCCGATAAAAGAATTGGTAGAGAAACAGATGGAAGATTTGTTGCTACGATTTCATCTAAAATTAATGAAAGAATTACTATTAATGGAAAAGTTGGGGTGCCATTTGGAGGAATAAATGAATCAGCAATTGTAGGAGATTTAGAGGTTTTATATAGGGTTAATGAAGATGGAACTATGAATTTACGTCTTTTTAATAAAGAAAACGATATTAATTATATAGGTCAAGGAATAGGTTATACTCAAGGTTTAGGTGTTTCATATGAGGTCGATTTTGATACTTTTAAAGAATTCGTTAATAAAATATTTAAAAAACATAAACTGGATAGAGAAATCAAGCCTACTAGTGAGGACCAGGATTCTAATTTATCTCCAGATTATATAAACTTTTCGAAACCTAAAAAACCGACGACAGAAAAGCTAAAAACGAATCAAGAAGCAGTTATTCCTAATGAGGATTAATCTTTTTATATTTTAAGTTTGAAATATAAAATTTTAATAATTAGTAGTTTATAATGTTTTGTTATAATTAAGCTTGAAATTTTTATAAATAAATTGTGATAATTTTTTTTTAATTTTTTTAATTTTCGTCTTTTATGATGAGTTTTAACTTTTTCTAAATTTCAAAGATAAAATCCTATTAATTGTTAATTATCAAGTAATAATTGATTTTTTTTTAATTTTGTTAAATAAAACGGTTTTTTTTTGGTTTTTTAAAAACTTATTAACGAAAACGTTTGAATTTGAGGCTGTTTACTAATTTATAAAAAATGCAGCTTTAAAAGTGCTGAATGTTTGCTAATTTTACACTTTAATACTTAAATAATGCCAAAAACAATAAAAAAAGTCGGTGTTCTAACCTCGGGTGGAGATTCACCAGGAATGAATGCAGCAATTCGATCAGTCGTTAGGACATGTGCTTATCATAATATAGAATGCATAGGAATATACAGAGGATACCAAGGAATGATTGAAGGAGACTTCAAAGAAATGGGACCACGAAGTGTAAACAACATTGTAAATAAAGGAGGGACGATTTTAAAATCAGCTCGATCTACAGAATTTAGGACTCCAGAAGGAAGAAAAAAAGCTCATGAACATCTTTTAAAAGCTGGAATTGATGCTCTAGTTGTAATCGGAGGTGATGGTACTTTTACTGGAGGTTTGATATTTAATACCGAATTTAATTTTCCAGTTATGGGAATTCCAGGTACTATTGATAATGATATATTTGGAACAAGTCATACTTTAGGTTATGATACAGCCTTAAATACAGTAGTAGATGTAATTGATAAAATTAGAGATACTGCAAGTTCGCATAACCGTTTATTCTTTGTAGAGGTAATGGGAAGGGATGCAGGACATATCGCATTAAATGCTGGTATTGGAGCAGGAGCTGAGGAAATTTTGATTCCGGAAGAAGATTTAGGATTGGAAAGATTATTAGAATCATTACAAAAAAGTAAAGCTTCAGGGAAATCATCCAGTATCGTTGTTATTGCTGAAGGCGATAAAATTGGTAAAAACGTATTCGAGTTAAAGGATTATGTTGAAGCTAATTTACCGGAGTATGATGTTAGAGTTTCTGTTCTGGGTCATATGCAACGTGGTGGTTCTCCATCATGTTTCGATAGAGTTTTAGCTAGTAGATTAGGAGTAAAAGCTGTTGAATCATTATTGGAAGGCAAATCAAATTACATGGTTGGTTTACAAAGTGACAAAGTCGCTCTAACGCCATTAGAACAAGCTATAAAAGGTAAAACAGAAATTGATAGAGAATTATTAAGAGTTTCTGATATAATGTCAACATAGAAATCGTTAAAGTTTATTGTGAGGAAATTAGACTTTATATAAGTTAAATAAATACAAACAAAAATTAAAGTAAAATGTCAAAAGTAAAATTAGGAATAAACGGTTTTGGAAGAATTGGAAGAATTGTATTCAGAGAGTCTTTCAACAGAGATAATGTAGAAGTTGTAGCTATAAATGATTTGTTAGATGTAGATCATTTAGCATACTTATTAAAATATGATTCAGTTCACGGTCGTTTCAATGGAACTGTTGAAGTTATAGATGGAAAACTTTTTGTAAACGGAAAAAATATTCGTATTACTGCTGAAAGAAATCCTGCAGATTTAAAATGGAATGAAGTTGATGTTGATGTAGTTGCTGAATGTACTGGTTTCTTCACAACTATTGAAACTGCAAATGAGCACATTAAAGGTGGTGCTAAAAAAGTAATTATTTCAGCTCCTTCTGCTGATGCTCCAATGTTTGTAATGGGAGTAAATCATGAGGAAGCTTTAGCAACTGATATGGTTGTTTCTAATGCATCTTGTACTACTAACTGTTTAGCTCCATTAGCTAAAGTTATTAATGATAACTTTGGAATTGTTGAAGCGTTAATGACTACTGTTCACGCAACAACTTCTACTCAAATGACTACTGATGGTCCTTCTAGAAAAGACTGGAGAGGTGGACGTGCTGCTTCATGTAATATCATCCCATCTTCTACAGGTGCTGCTAAAGCGGTAGGGAAAGTTATTCCTTCATTGAACGGAAAATTAACAGGTATGTCAATGCGTGTTCCTACAACTGATGTTTCTGTAGTTGATTTAACTGTAAAAGTTGAAAAAGAAACTACTTACGAAGAAATCATGGCTGTATTGAAAAATGCTTCTGAGACTACAATGAAAGGTATCTTAGGATATACTGAAGATTTAGTTGTTTCTCAAGATTTCGTTTCTGATTCAAGAACATCTATTATTGATGCTAATGCTGGAATTGGATTGAACTCTACTTTCTTCAAAATCATCTCTTGGTATGATAATGAATATGGTTATTCTAGCAAATTAATTGATTTATCTGTACATATTGCAGGTTTAAAATAATTCTTTATATTTACAAAGTCCCGTTATATTATATTTAACGGGACTTTATTTTTTGTGCACTTTTTAAAATGCAAATTTCACACTGCATAAATTTTAAATAAGTAATACGAAATACAAAAAAACCAAAAAAACCAAAAAAAATGAGATTATTAGTTGATAGTGGCTCTACCAAAGCTGATTGGATTGCGATAGATGATGATGGGAAAGTGTTGTTTACAACGCAAACATTGGGATTGAATCCAGAAATTTTGGAAGGAGATGAAATAGTTGAGCGATTAAATGATCGTTTTGATATTTTACAAAATAAAAAAGAAGCAACCCATTTGTTCTTTTATGGAGCTGGATGTGGAACTGAAAGAATGAAAGTTGCACTTTCACAAATTTTTCAAAACTACTTTCCAAACGCAATTATAGTTGTTGAAGAGGATACTTATGCAGCTGTATATGCAACAACACCTAAAGGTGAAAAAGCAATTGTTAGTATTTTAGGTACTGGATCTAACTGCAGTTATTTTGATGGTAAAGAATTACATCAAAAAGTTCAATCATTAGGTTATATTGCTATGGATGATTGTAGTGGTAACGTTTTTGGAAAAGAATTAATTAGAAAGTATTATTTCAACAAAATGCCGAAAGAATTGGCCGTTGAATTTGAAAAATTATACGATTTGGATCCGGATGCTATCAAAAGTAAATTGTATAAAGAACCAAATCCAAATGCATATTTAGCAACATTCGCCAAGTTCTTAATTCAACATAAAGAAACTGAATTTTGCAGAAAAATTATTTTCAAAGGAATGAAATCTTTTGTAAAGAATTATATTAAACAATATGATAACTGTAAAGACGTACCTGTACATTTTGTAGGTTCTATAGCATTTTACTTAAAAGAGGAATTGCAAGAGACTTTTGATAAATATGAATTAAATTTAGGTAACGTACTAAGAAGACCAATTGATGGACTTATTGCGTATCATATTGCTAATAAATAATTTTTATGGAGATTGCAATTATTGCACACGATGGTAAAAAAGCAGATTTAGTTCAGTTTTTAGAAAAAAACAAAGCGGTTTTACAAGAAGAAAAAATTCAGTTAATTGCTACTGGGACAACGGGAGGTAAAGCTGAAAAGTCAGGATTCAAAGTGACTAAAATGCTTTCAGGTCCTTTAGGAGGCGATGCTCAAATTGCTGCCAGAGTTGCTGAAGGTAAAACTCAAATGGTTTTCTTTTTTAAAGATCCATTATCAAGTCATGCTCATGAAGCTGATATTAATATGCTTATTCGTGTTTGTGATGTACATAATGTGCCATTGGCTACAAATGAGGCAACGGCACAATTATTATTAAATGCTATTGCACTGCAATCATAGAAATTTCAACATTTACATTTTTTGGCAAAGAAGCCACTTGAACCGTTTCACGAGCTGGAGCGGTTTTTTCGTTAAAATAAGAACCATAAACAGTATTTATTTTTCCAAAGTCATTCATATCCATTATGAAAATTGTAGCTTTTACTACGTTTTCAAACGTCATTCCGGCAGCATCCAACACTGCTTTCATATTTAGCATAACTTGTTCAGTTTCGGCTTCAATTGTTTCGGTAATTAATTCACCAGTTACAGGGTTTATTGCAATTTGGCCAGAAGTATAAAGTGTATTTCCCTTAAGAACTGCTTGATTATATGGGCCAATTGGTGTTGGAGCATTTTCAGTAAAAATTATCTGTTTCATAATATTGTAGAGTTTAATTATTATAACTGAAAACTATAATTTAGTATTATAGCTTATTTTTTTAAGGAGAATTTTTTCTTAAAGAATTTATATTTTTATATTCACTTCAAATTTCTTTATTAAAAGGTGTAAAACTATCTGTTAGTTCTACTTCTTTTATCAAATTTTATATCACTTAATACACCGGATTTTATACCGATAAAAAAGCCCCAATTAGCATTTGTTCCAAATGGTGTCCAATTAAAATCCATTCTCCAGCTTAATAGATCTCTTTCAAAACGTAATTGAGTGAAAGTAACGCCTTTTTGTACAAAATCATAACCGGTTGATACACCAGCTTTCCATTTTGGACTGATGTCTGCATTGGCTGAAATCATTATGGAATTCCCTATGATTTTCTTTTCTCTATTACTATTTCCATAGGTCAAAGAGTAGGCAAAGGTCATGTCCCATGGTAGTTTTGCATTGAAGAATTCAGAAATTTTATCTTCTTCTTCTTCTTCACTATCACTAAATTGACTTTTTTTACTGTCGTTTAAATTAGTATTTGTTCCAAATAAATCATCTTCACGACCTCCATTTCTTTCGCTTTGAACGTTTTTATCTTTCTTAGTTTTATCCTTATCTTTACTTGAAATAGCATAATTCAAAGTCATGTTGGCACTTGTCATTCTAAATAAACTCCCGCCATTGTCAATGTTATAAACATTAATTCTAGTACCTGAATTATCAATGGCATAAGGATCTAAAGTCGCTCCAAAATTAACATTCATTTTATTTGCAAAAAGTTGTGTTCCACCGCTAACTCGAACCGGTGACCAAGCAAGGGATGTTTTTCCATCAGCATTAAGATTATAACTAGTTGAAAGGTTTAAATTATTAAGTAGCATTACCTTTTTAGGTTCGACCTTAGTACTGTCTTTATCAGTAACTTTAGCTTCAAAAGTATTGCTTAGATCAAATCCTAGCGTATTAGAATTTGAAATACCTGGCGCTCCAAAAATCCCAGCTTCAAAGCGAGAATATTGCTTTGTCATAGTCCCAGTTGCATCTGAAGCATATGTATCGTAATATTTTTCAAAACTAGGTGTGTAGCCATATGAAACTGACGGTCGCATTACGTGGCGGATTGATTTTATTTTTTTGTTTGCTCCAAAATTAAATGTTCCATAAATAGTTGTTCCTAAACTTGATGAAAAAGAGTATGTTCGATAAGCATCAAATCCATTTACAATATTATCGACTACTTTACTTTGTTCTTCATCATAACTCCTGTTGATCGTCTTGGTATACCAAACTTCTCTATAGTTAAAGGATGAAGAAGCGCTAAAATATTTGAATAATTTAAAATTGGTACTGATTGGAATTGTATGTTCAATACCTGTTTTTGCATTTCGAAACATTTGAGGCTTAAAGAATAAAGAATCGGTTGTAACAATACTATTTTTACCGCTCAAGTTGTATTGTAGATTGATGTTTTTAAAGAACCCCTTTTTTACGCCATCTTTACCTACAAATGGATATAAACGGTCTACACTTACTTGCAGTGTTGGTAAAGTCATATTGATTTCTTCAGTTTGTGTATTTTGAGAATGGGTTGCTGTCAACGACATTCTGACTTGGGGTACTGAATTGAATGTTTTACTGTAAGAAATCGAAGAGCTTAAAGTATTATTAAGATTAGATCCAATATTTGCCTGATTTATAGATTGTCTGAAATATTTACTGCTTCCAAGATTGACGGATGCTGAAAAACTTGAGTTTGGGTTTGATTTAGAGTCTTTTGAATGTGACCATTGAATGTTATAAATTTTTTGTTTTAAATAATCAGGATAACCTCTTTCGCTTGTAATTAAATTTTCGAATCGGAGATTTAAATTTCCGCGATATTTATATCGCTCAGCATAACTAGACTCAAAACGCAATCCATAACTTCCATTGGTATAATAATCTCCTAAAACTGTTAAGTCGTAATTATCGCTAAGGGCAAAATAATATCCTCCATTTTGTAAAGAAAACCCTCTTGTGTTCGAATCATTATAACTTGGTAAAATTAATCCAGAAACGCTGGTCTCTTTACTCATTGGGAAAAATGCAAATGGTAAAGCTATAGGTGTAGGTACATCAGCAATGACCATATTAGTTAAGCCAGTTACTACTTTTTTTCCTGGAATAAATTTCACTTTGTTCGTTTGGAAATAATATTCTGGATTATCAATATCTTTAGATGTGGTAAATCGAGCACCTTTTAAGAAATATACAGAGTCATTTTCTTTTTTAGTAATTGCCGCTTTTATTTTAAATTCTCCTTTATCAGATCTTGAATTCCAGATCAATGCTTTTTTTGTTTTGAAATTAAAACGAATTGAATCAGGTTCTACAACATTAGTTCCTTGCTTAAAGTTTGGATATTGTTTGTAAGCTCCAGTAGAATCTTTTATTCGGCCAGCATACACTTCGTTTTTTTCATAATCCATGACGATAAGACCAGATTTTAATTCGACATCCTGATAATATAGCTCTGCTTTATCGTATAAAGTGATCAGTTTTTTCTTTTGATCAATTTTTACATATTTCTCAGCCTTGTATTTTACTTTACCATCAAGAAAGGCTTTTTGGGGTTTAACAGTATCTATTTTTATGGAATCAGTTTCCTTTTTAAGGATTGGAGTCGATTTTTTAGGATTATTAACAACGGTTTTAGAGCTATCTCTTTGTTTTTTAGTAGCTATAGCTATTGCTTTTTTTGTTGTATCTTGAGAATATAATTTACCAGCTCCCATTGTTAGGAAAATTGATAATAAAACGATATTAAATAAGTTTGTATGCAAAGGTTTAAATGCTATTTTTGTAAAATTATGGCTTGTTTTTTGACATGTCAAACTTACATATTATTTTTTGTCAAAAATAATCAAATAAAGAATTTATAACCGTAGTGTTTTAATTAAAATTAACTTTTAAATTTATGCATATTTCATATAAAATTAAAATATTATTTACCCTTCTTTTTACAGTTGGTTCATTTAGTATTTATGCGCAATCAAATATTTTTAAAGTAACATTGGATGCAGGTCATGGAGCTCATGATTTTGGGGCCGTTTACAATGGACACGTAGAGAAAAACATTGCACTTGCAGTAGTACTAAAAGTAGGTAAAATTTTAGAATCCATGCCTAAAATGGATGTAATCTATACACGAAAAACGGATGTTTTTATAGATTTAGTAGAAAGGGCTAATATTGCGAATAGAGCTGATGCTAATATTTTTGTATCGATACATTGTAATGCAAATAGAAATACGGAAGGATTTGGGACTGAAACTTATGTAATGGGTATGACAAAAGTTGCTTCAAACTTAGAAGCGGCAAAAAAAGAGAACTCCGTTATAACTTTAGAGAAAGATTATAAACAAAAATATGAGGGATTTGATCCTAATTCTCCTGAAACAATGATAGGTATGACCTTGATGCAAGAGGAATATTTAGATAATAGTATTTCATTGGCAAGCAAAGTTGAAGATGCATTTGAATTATTGGGTAAAAAAATAAGAGGCGGAGGAGTTAAACAAGCCCCATATATGGTGCTGCATAAAGCATATATGCCCAGAGTTTTAATTGAAATGGGTTTTATTTCTAATTTTACGGAAGGAAATCGTTTAGACTCTGAAGATGGACAAAATGAAATTGCGAAAGCTATTGCTGAGGCTATTGTAAGTTATAAAAGTGATTATTATGGAAATGGTGAAACTGAAATTATTGATGTAAAACCATCTCAGAAAATTTTTGACAAACCAATAAAAGATACTTCATCTCCTGTAAAATCAAAAGTAAATTTAAATTCATCTGAACTCAAAAAAACAATAAAAAGTGCGGGTGATTCTCAGCCTTTATTTAAAGTACAACTTTCGGCAAGTGTAAAAAAAGTGGAGTTAGCCCCTAAAAATTTCAAAGGGCTAAAAAACATCTCTATTTCATATGACAATAGAGTTTATAAATACATGTATGGCGAGACTTCAGATTATGATGAAGCAAAAAGACAATTACAGGAAGCAAAAGATAAAGGGTATAATTCTGCTTTTTTAATTGCATTTAAAAATGGTGAAAAAATTAGTGTTCAAGAAGCACTTAAATAATAATAACAAGTTGGATATTTTATATTAATTTTGCAAAAAAAAAATTTTGAAAATAACTAGAGAAATTAAAACTGCCATATTAGTCATTGCATCAATTTTATTATTCATTTGGGGCTATAGTTTTTTAAAAGGAAGAGACCTTTTTACAAATTATAAAACATTTTATGTAGAATATGATAATGTTGAAGGATTAGCTACATCATCTCCTGTAACTCTAAATGGCTTGATTGTAGGAAAAGTAAATGGAATTACATTAAATGTAAGCACAGGAAAATTATTAGTTGAATTGCAAATGAAAACTGATTTTCCAATTTCTAAATCTAGTACCGCTGCTTTATATGAACCTGGATTCATTGGAGGAAAGCAAATTGCTATTTATCCTAATTTTAGTGATAAAACACTAGCGGTTGATGGTCAAAAATTGCAGGGAGAAACTAAATTAGGGCTTACAGATAAAGTGGCTGATAAATTAGCTCCTCTTCAGGAAAAGTTAGAAAAAATAATGGTTAACACTGATAAATTAATATCAGGAATTAATAATGTTTTAGATAAAAACGGACAAGAAAATTTAAAGGTTAGTTTGGCTGAGTTAAGTAAAACCATGGAGCAATTTCATAAAGCGACAATAGGTGTTAATGCTCTATTAGACGATAATAAAGTTCAAATAAAAGGCGCAGTAACTAACTTTAATAAAATATCTGGTAATTTTTCTAAAATATCGGATTCGTTGAATAAAGCTGATCTTGGAAAAACCGTTAAAAACTTGAATAAAACGTTAGCCAAAGTTGATGTTATTATGACTGATTTACAATCGGGAAAAGGTTCTATGGGAAAATTATTAAATGATGATGCCTTCTACGAAAATATTAAAGCAACAACAAAAGAATTAGAATTATTACTTCAGGATGTAAGACTTTCTCCTACTAGATATGTTAATATTTCTTTGTTTGGAAAAAAAAATAAACCTTATGTTGCTCCAAAAAACGATACGATAACTAAATCGAAAAACTAGTTATATGGACTATTTAGACAATATATTATTTGCTATATTATTAGGGATTGGTTTTGGTTATTTTTATAGCAATGTAAAAAAAATCATTAGAAATATTAATCTTGGAGGAACAATAGACCGTAAAGACAATGCTAAGCAGCGTTGGAAAAACATGGCTATGATAGCTCTAGGACAATCTAAAATGGTAAAAAGACCTATTGCGGGGTCTCTTCATATTGTCGTTTACTTAGGATTTATAATTATCAATATTGAGTTGTTGGAAATTATTATTGATGGTCTTTTTGGTACTCATCGAATTTTTGCTTTTTTAGGAAGTGCTTATGATGTATTGATTGCTTCATTTGAAATTTTGGCTCTTTTAGTTTTAGTTGCTGTTTTTGCTTTTTGGATAAGAAGAAACATAATTAAGTTAAAACGATTTTCAAGTACTGATTTGAATGGTTCTCCTAAAAAAGATGCCAATTATATTTTGTATTTTGAAGTTGTTTTGATGACATTATTTTTGTTAATGAATGCTTCTGATTTGCATTTGCAAAATATACCAGGAGGTTTCTCTCATTTTATTAAAGCTGGTTCATTTCCCATAAGTCAATTTATTGAGCCATTATTTAATGGAATGTCAAATGAGTTGGTAATGCTTCTTACAGAAATATTTTGGTGGTTGCATATTACCGGGATTTTGATTTTTATGAACTATCTCTATTTTTCAAAACATTTGCATATTATATTGGCTTTTCCAAATACCTTTTTTGCAAATTTAAATCCACAAGGTCAATTTGACAATTTAGAATCTGTTACTAAAGAAGTTAAAATGATGATGGATCCTAATGCTGATCCATTTGCTGCTGTGCCAGTTAACGAAACTGAGGCGCCAATTAAGTTTGGAGCAAGCGATGTTCTGGATTTAAATTGGGTACAATTATTGAACGCTTATACGTGTACCGAATGCGGTCGTTGTACCTCTTCATGTCCTGCCAATATTACAGGAAAAAAATTGTCTCCTCGAAAAATTATGATGGATACAAGAGACCGACTGGAAGAAGTAGGAAGAAATATAGATGCTAATAAAGGTATTTTTGTTCCGGATAATAAATCATTATTAAACGATTATATTACACCTGAAGAACTTTGGGCATGTACTTCATGTAACGCATGTGTTGAGGAATGTCCGGTAAGTATAAGTCCTTTGTCTATTATTATAGATATGAGACGTTATTTAGTAATGGAACAAAGTGCCGCACCAATGCCAATAAATGCTATGATGAGCAATATAGAAAATAATGGAGCACCATGGCAATACAATCAGCAAGATCGTTTGAATTGGAAAAATGAATAGTTGTTTAATTGGTTGTTTGTTTAATGAATCAACAAATTACTGAATACGCGAATAATTAAATCAACTAATAGCCAAATAAAAGTTTAAGCGAATAACCGAATCAATATAATATTATGTCAGAAAGTTTAATAGTGCCAACAATGGCTGAAATGTTAGCTCAAGGAAAACAACCTGAAGTTTTATTTTGGGTAGGTTGTGCAGGAAGTTTTGACGATAGAGCAAAAAAAATAACAAAAGCTTTTGTGCGAATTTTAAATCGTGCAAATGTATCTTTTGCAGTTCTTGGTACAGAAGAAAGTTGTACTGGAGATCCAGCTAAAAGAGCGGGTAATGAGTTTTTGTTTCAAATGCAAGCTATGATGAATATTGAGGTTCTTAATGCGTATGAAGCTAAAAAAATTGTTACTGCTTGTCCGCATTGTTTTAATACGTTGAAAAATGAATATCCTGAATTAGGTGGTAAATATGAAGTGGTACATCATACGGAGTTCTTAAAATCATTGTTAGATGATGGAAGATTGACAATTGAAGGAGGGCAATTTAAAGGAAAACGAATCACTTTCCATGATCCATGTTATTTAGGTAGAGCTAATAATGTCTATGAGGCACCAAGAGATTTAATTCTTAAATTAGATGCAGAATTAGTAGAAATGAAACGTTCTAAAGCTAATGGATTATGTTGCGGCGCCGGTGGTGCGCAAATGTTCAAAGATGCTGAACCTGGAAATAAAGAAATCAACATTGAGAGAACGGAAGATGCATTAGAAACAAAACCAGAAATTATTGCTGCGGGTTGCCCTTTTTGTAATACTATGATGACTGATGGTATTAAAAATAAGGAAAAAGAGGCAGATGTAAAAGTGATGGACATTGCAGAATTAATTGCAAATGCTCAAGATTTGTAGGGTTATATTCTTTTAACTTTCATCTTATTTATTATGATTTACAATAAAACTATTTTTTTCATAATGATACTTGTAAGTTTTGTTTCATTTGCTCAAACCTTGGATAAAAAGGATTCAATTGCTAGTATTGATACTTTAAAAGTTAAAAACAATTACCAAATACAGTTTAAGGCAAAACAATTGATTATTCCCGTAGCTTTAATTGGGTATGGGATAATTGGAATTGGTAGTGATCAATTAGAAGCATTCAATTTTGAAATTAGAGAAGAGGTAAAAGAAAATATAGATAGAAAATTTTCAATTGATGACTTTTCTCAATATGCCCCTGTTGCCTCAGTATATGCTTTGAGTGCTTTAGGAATTAAAGGAAAAAATAATATTCGAGATAAAACTATTATTGTTGCAACCTCCTATTTAATTATGGGATTAACAGTGAATAGTTTAAAAAAAATAACTAAAGTGGAACGACCTGATGGTTCCGGTTTTAACTCTTTTCCTTCAGGGCATACGGCTACAGCGTTTATGGGAGCTGAATTATTATATCAAGAATATAAAGATGTTTCCATTTGGTATGGAATTTCTGGGTATGTTGTTGCTACAGGGACGGGAGTATTTAGAATGTATAATAACCGTCATTGGTTTACTGATGTAGTTGCAGGAGCTGGAATTGGGATATTAAGTGCAAAAGCAGGCTATTGGTTGTATCCTGCCATAAATAAATTATTAGTATCCAAAAAGAACACAAATAAAAAATCAACATTTATACCTTATTATGATGGAAAGCAAGTAGGTTTTGGTCTTGTAACTGTTTTTTAATCATGATAGTAGTACAATTAATTATAAAAAAAATAATATGTATATTCCATTTGAAAATTTACCAGAAGAATCCAAAATATGGATTTATCAATCGAATAGAAAATTTTCGGATGAGGAGTTTTCTGAAATTGAAACTGCCTTGCAATCTTTTCTTGAAAGTTGGGCTGCACATGGTACCAGTTTAGAATCATCTTACCAATTAAAATACAATAGGTTTATTATTATTGCCGTAAATCAAGATGTTCAAGCTGCAACAGGTTGTTCTATTGATTCTTCAGTAGAGTTTATCCAAAGTTTAGAACAAAAATACAATGTCGATTTGTTGGACAAAATGAATGTGACTTTCAAATTAGGAGAGCATATTGCCCACAAGCCTTTAATTGATTTTAAGAAAATGGTTAAAGATAAAGCCGTTACTGAAAACACAATTGTTTTCAATAACTTGGTTAATAATATAGAAGAATATAATGAGTCTTGGGAAGTTCCAGCCATCGATAGCTGGCATAGTCGCTTTTTTTAAATAAAATAGTTCAATGAAAAAAATAGGCATCAAAATTGTTTTTTTTTATGTCTTATTTTTCTTTGTTGCCACTAGTTGTGTCGGAACAAAAATTAATAAGCCAAAAATAATTTTAACTGATATTCCGACTGAAATTGAGAATCTTGAAAGTGAAAATTCTAGTAATGTTTCTACACTTTTCGAATTATCAAGCGAAGGTAATAAATGGGTAGACAGTCTTTACAATGCAATGAGCCTTGATGAAAAATTAGGGCAATTATTTATGGTTGCTGCATACTCTAATAAGGATAGTGTTCACTTTAACGCAATTGATAAACTCATAAAGGAAAACAAAATTGGAGGATTGATTTTCTTTCAAGGAGGACCGGTTCGTCAAGCAAATCTTACCAATCGTTTTCAATCTAAATCAAAAATCCCTTTGTTTATTGGTAATGACGCAGAGTGGGGATTGAATATGCGACTCGATTCTACGTATCGTTATCCTTGGAATATGACTCTTGGAGCCATCCAAGATATGAAATTAATAGAAAAAGTTGGTGTTCAAATGGGACAACAAAGCAAGCGCTTAGGAATCCAATTTAACTTCGCCCCAGTTCTTGATATTAACACTAATCCAAGAAATCCGATTATAGGTTTTCGCTCTTTTGGAGAGGATAAATATAACGTGACTGAAAGGGCTATAGCATTAATGAAAGGGGTTCAAAGTCAAGGCGTATTTTCTACAGGGAAGCATTTTCCGGGTCATGGGGATTCTGAAACTGATTCTCATAAAGGTTTACCAACAATAAATTTTTCGAAAGAAAGATTAGAAAAAATAGAATTTTATCCCTACAAAAAAATGTTTCATGAAGGACTTTCTTCTGTAATGGTGGGGCATTTAAATGTTCCAAGCTTAGAATCAAGACCTAATTTTCCCTCATCAATTTCTTATAATGTAGTAACCAATATTCTTCAAAAAGAGTTGGGTTTCAAAGGTCTTATATTTACTGATGCTCTGAATATGAAAGGAATCAGTAGTTATAATATACCCAGTGAAATAAATTTTGAAGCCTTTATGGCAGGAAATGATGTTTTATTATTTCCCGAAAATGTACCATTAGCAATTGAAAAATTTAAACTTGCTTATTCTACTAATTTAATAACAGAAGAACGTTTGGCTTTTTCGGTTAAAAAAATATTGAAATTTAAATATAAAGCTGGTTTAAATTTCTTTAAGCCTATTGTAACCAATGGTTTGTATAGCGAATTAAATTCTCCTGAAAATGAAGCACTAAATTATGAGTTGTATGAAAATGCCATTACGGTATTGAAAAATACAACTTCAGTTTTACCAATAAAAAATTTAGAAAGCCAAAAAATAGCATATGTAAAAATAGGGGATGATACTAATGATTCTTTTGCGTCAACATTAAAGAAATATGCTGATGTGACTGTTTTTTCGGATCGTAATCTGGATAGTTTACAAGTTAAATTAAAAGATTTTACGACTGTAATAATAGGGGTTCATAAATCAGATGTAGCTTTCAAAAATGGCGATTTAAATTCGGAAGAATTAGCAAAAATCAATTTTTTAGCTAAGAATAATAATGTCATTTTAGACGTTTTTGCAAAACCGTATTCTTTGTTGCCAATTACTAATTTTGATGATGTGGAAGGGTTAGTAGTTTCTTATCAAAATAATGATATAGCGCAAATAGTTTCTGCTGAATTAATTTTTGGGGCTATTGATGCCAAAGGTAAATTACCAGTATCTATAAATACAAGTTTTAAAGTAAATGATGGCTTAACAACTGAAAAAGTAAATCGATTGGGTTTTGCAACTCCAGAAAATGTAGGGATGAATTCTGCGGTTTTATCGCAAATTGATGTACTTGCTAAAAAAGCAATCAGTGCTAAAATGACACCGGGAATTCAGATTCTTGTTGCCAAAAATGGAAAAGTTATTTATCAGAAATCATTTGGTTATCATACATATGATTCAACTATAAAAGTTAAAGATTCGGATATTTACGATGTGGCTTCACTGACTAAAATTTTAGCTACATTACCTAATGTAATGCTACAATATGATCAGCAAAAAATTAACTTAGAAACCACTTTGGGTTCAATGTCTCCAATTTTTAAAAATACAGATAAGCAAGACATTCATTTTAAAGAGTTATTGTCACATTATGCTGGACTTGTTGCTGGAATTCCTTTTTATAAAGCTACAATTGATAGATCTAAATTTCCTTCTGAGAGATTTTTCAGAAAAGTTTCTGAGGAACAGTTTTCTAAGCAATTAGGGGATAGTCTTTTTGTGAGAAATGATTTTCATGACACAATAATGAAAATGATAATCAAAAGTAAATTGTCATTAAAAAAAGAATACAAGTACAGTGACTTAACTTTTATGATTCTTAAAGACTATTTAGAAAACACAACAGGGAAAAAACTGGATGATTTAATTCAAGAGAATTTTTATAATTCGTTGGGTATGAATAATTCTACTTTTAACCCATTGAGAAAGTTTGATAAAAATAGAATACCTCCAACGGAAATAGATACTTATTTTCGTCATCAAATTTTGCAAGGGTATGTAAATGATCTTTCAGCAGCTTTAGAAGGTGGAGTTTCCGGTCATGCAGGTATTTTCTCTAATGCTATGGATGTTGCTAAAATGATGCAACTTTATCTTCAAAAAGGAAATTACGGAAATCACCAGTATTTTTCAGAGAAAACCTTTAATGATTTCAATACGTGCTATTTTTGTGCTGCAGGAAATAGGAGAGGCGTTGGTTTTGATAAACCACAATTAGGTACAGAAGGGCCTACATGTGGTTGTGCATCCATGACAAGTTTTGGTCATACTGGCTTTACTGGAACTATGGCTTGGGCTGATCCGGAAACAAAAATTGTTTATGTATTTCTTTCTAATAGAACTTTTCCATTAGCGACTGAAAATAAATTGTCTAAGGGGAATATAAGAGAAGATATTCAAGAAGTAATTTATAATGCAATTATAAAATAAAATATTTAAGTATATTTAATTATTGGCCAAAATGAAATTTTAATAATTTTATTTTGGCTTTTTATTTTCAATACTTCAGTATAAATAAGATGTTGTATTATAGTATATTTGATAAGTAAATCCATACGATGAAAAATAAAAGTGAAGTATTTAAATTTGTTTGTTTAACTGTATTCCTTTTTTATATAAGTATTATAAATGCTCAAAATATTGATATAAATATTTTAAGAGATATAAATGTAAATAGAAACAAGAACTTAGATCCTACTTTTAAGTCAGTAACCAGAAGTGCCCTTCCTATAAGTATTGCTACCCCTATTATTATGTATTCTGCCGGAATGATAAAGAAAGATAGCACAATCAAAAAACAGGCAATTTTTATAGGTGAAACATTCTTAGTGAACGCTTTTATAACAACTGCTTTAAAACAAGTTGTAAAAAAGCAAAGACCATTTGAGACTTATTCAGATATCGATCAAGTAATTTCAACAGGAGGTTATTCATTTCCTTCCGGTCATACTTCTACAGCTTTTGCTACAGCAACTTCGTTAAGTATGGTTTATCCTAAATGGTATGTAATTGCACCCTCATTTGTATGGGCGAGTGCTGTGGGGTATTCACGTATGCATTTAGGTGTTCATTATCCTTCGGATGTTTTTGCAGGTGCTATTTTAGGAAGTGGTTCTGCATATTTGACTTATAAAGCTAATAAATGGATTAATAAAAAACGATCTAAAAAGGAAAAATAACTGTTTGTATTTATGAAATGATTATTTAAAACAAGATAAAATACGGTGAAAATATTAAATTATATTTCAAAAACGGTATGGGTTTTATCCCTAGTTAGTTTGTTTACTGATACAGCTAGCGAGATGCTTTACCCCATCATGCCTATTTATCTCAAATCAATCGGGTTTTCAATTGTTTTAATAGGTGTTTTAGAGGGTTTTGCCGAAGCTTTGGCTGGATTAAGTAAAGGGTATTTCGGCAAATTATCTGATAATTCTGGTAAACGAGTTCCTTTCGTTCGATTAGGATATGCTTTAAGTGCTATTTCAAAACCCATGATGGCTGCTTTTATTTTTCCATTGTGGATTTTCTTTGCACGATCGATTGATAGATTTGGAAAAGGTATTCGTACTGGAGCTAGAGATGCAATATTATCTGATGAGGCAACACCTCAAACTAAGGGGAAAATTTTTGGATTTCATAGAGCAATGGATACTTTGGGAGCTGTTTTAGGACCAGTAATCGCTTTAATTTATCTTTATTTTTATCCCCAAGAGTATAGAATACTTTTTTACATTGCTTTTATTCCGGGTTTATTGGCTGTATTTGCCTCCTTTTTGCTCAAAGACAAAACTCAAAAACACTTATCAGAAAAAAAGCCCACATCCTTTTTCTCTTTTCTAAACTATTGGAGAACAAGTCCAGCACAATATCGAAAAGTAGTGATTGGATTATTAGCATTTACATTATTCAATAGTTCTGATATTTTTCTATTATTAAAAGCGAAGCAAACTGGTCTAAACGATACTAATGTTATCGGAATTTATATTTTTTATAATTTGGTTTATGCTCTTTGTTCCTTGCCAATAGGAATTTTAGCAGATAAAATAGGTTTAAAGAAAATGTTCCTATTTGGCATTTCGTTATTTGCAATTGTCTATTTTGGGATGGCTTTCAGCAAAAATAGTTACACGATTGCGCTTCTGTTTTTTATTTATGGCGTTTATGCAGCGGCTACCGAAGGAATATCAAAAGCTTGGATTAGCAATATTTCTGATAAAAAAGATACAGCTACTGCAATAGGAACCTATTCGGGATTTCAAAGTATATGCACTTTAATTGCTAGTTCTCTTGCAGGACTTATTTGGTATCAATTTGGAGCCAATGCTACATTTATGATTACAGGAATAATGACAGTTTTTGTTATTATTTACTTTTCTTTTTTTATTAAGGATAAAATTATTAAAAATGATACACCAACATAACGACAAAGAATCTTGTTGTGCTTTAGATGAAAAAACAGTTATAACAAAATCCAATGATTCTGGATGTTGTTCTCATGATGATTTAGAAAATCATTCTCATGGCGACGAAGATGATCACGATCATTCAAATGGAAGTGACAGTGTTTTTAGAATGTTTTTACCTTCCGTAATCAGTTTATTACTATTGCTTTTAGCGATTTCATTTGATAATTATTTTCATCAAACCTGGTTTGCGGGTTGGGTTAGGATTGTATGGTTTTGCGTAGCTTATATCCCTGTGGGTTGGCCTGTATTGAAAGAAGCTTTAGAAAGTATTCGTAAAGGAGCTATTTTTTCTGAATTTTTTCTAATGTGTATTGCCACACTTGGCGCTTTTGGAATTGGTCAATATGCTGAAGGTGTTGCTGTAATGTTATTTTATTCTATTGGGGAGTTATTCCAAATGTTAGCAGTAAAAAGAGCTAAATCCAATATCAAATCGTTATTGGATCAAAGACCGGATACGGCAAATATTATTGAAGGATTTGCAACTATTTCTAAAAAAGCTTCGGATATTACTATTGGAGAAATCATTCAATTAAAACAAGGAGAAAAATTAGCTTTGGATGGGAAATTACTTTCAGATAATGCTACTTTCAACACTGCTGCATTGACTGGAGAAAGCAAACCAGATACCAAATCGAAAGGAGAAACCGTTCTGGCAGGAATGATTAATCTTAATGCTGTTGCACAAGTTGAAGTTACCACAGCTTTCAACGATAGTAAATTATCTAGAATTCTTGAAATGGTTCAGGAAGCTTCAGCTAAAAAAGCACCTACAGAGTTGTTTATTCGAAAATTTGCCAAAATATATACACCAATAGTTGTTTATCTGGCCATTGGGATTTGTTTGCTTCCTTCATTATTTGTTGCTGATTATGTTTTTAGAGATTGGTTGTATCGAGCATTAATTTTCTTGGTAATCTCTTGTCCATGCGCACTTGTTATTTCTATTCCATTAGGTTATTTTGGAGGAATTGGCGCAGCAAGTAAGAACGGAATTTTAATTAAAGGGTCTACTTTTCTCGATATTTTGGCAACGATTCAAGTTGTAGTTATGGATAAAACAGGAACGTTAACTAAAGGTGTTTTTAAAGTTCAAAAAGCAGTAGCTGTTGGGATTTCAGAGAGTGATTTGGTAAAATATACTGCAGCAATTGAAACTAAATCAACACATCCTGTTGGGTCAGCAATAATTGAGTATGCGAAGGACATCGTGAAAGATACAACTGTTACAGAAGCTAATGAAATTGCAGGCCACGGAATAAAAGGACTCGTAGATGGAAAAGAAATTTTAGTGGGAAGCACTAAATTAATGAAAAAATTCGACATCAGTTATGATACTGAAATTGATGTGATTCCATTTACAATTATTGTTGTAGCCATCAATCACAAATATGCTGGCTATTTTATTATTGCTGATGAAATAAAAGAAGATGCAAAAGAAACAATCCAGAGTTTACACAAGTCAAATGTGAAAACGATTATGCTTTCAGGTGACAATCAAGCAATAGTTTCGCTTGTTGCCAAAGAATTGAATATTGATCAGGCTTTTGGAGATTTATTACCGGAGAATAAAGTTCAAAAAGTTTCAGAACTCAAAGAACAGCATTTGAAAATTGCATTTGTTGGTGATGGTGTCAATGATGCCCCCGTTATTGCTTTGGCCGATGTAGGAATTGCGATGGGTGGTTTAGGAAGTGATGCTACCATAGAAACTGCTGATGTGGTAATTCAAAATGATCAACCAATTAAAATTTTTACAGCAATAAACATCGGAAAAAAAACAAAGCAAATCGTTTGGCAAAATATAGGACTTGCTTTTACGGTTAAACTCATCGTTTTAATAATGGGTGCTGGTGGATTAGCAACAATGTGGGAAGCCGTTTTTGCTGATGTTGGCGTGGCATTATTGGCAATTTTAAATGCAGTAAGAATTCAACGAATGAAATTTTAAGATTGATACTATTTAACTTAAATTTCCATAAAAGCCATTCCTATTTTTATTAATTTCGTTTCATTAAAATACATACATGAAAATTGCAATAGTTTGTTATCCTACCTTTGGAGGAAGTGGTGTTGTCGCGACAGAATTAGGTCTTGAATTGGCACGACGTGGTCACGAAATACATTTTATAACCTACAGTCAACCAGTGCGTTTGGCTCTTTTGAGCCCAAATGTTCATTATCATGAGGTTAATGTTCCTGAATATCCATTGTTTCATTATCAACCTTATGAATTGGCTTTGTCAAGCAAATTGGTCGATATGGTAAAGCTCTATAAAATAGAATTATTACATGTGCATTATGCGATACCGCATGCTTATGCCGGCTATATGGCGAAACAAATGCTAAAAGATGAAGGAATTAATATCCCAATGGTTACTACGCTTCACGGTACTGATATTACTTTAGTTGGAAATCATCCTTTTTATAAACCTGCCGTAACCTTCAGTATCAATAAATCTGATTTTGTTACTTCGGTTTCCCAAAGTTTGAAAGACGACACGCTTAAATTATTTAATATAAAAAATGAAATTGAGGTAATTCCTAATTTTATTGAATTGGATAAAAATGTTAATGACCCAAGTATTTCTTGTCATCGTTCCGTAATGGCGAAACAGGAGGAACGAATAATTACTCATATCAGTAATTTTAGAAAAGTAAAAAGAATTCCTGATGTTATTAAAATATTTTATAACATTCAAAAAGAAATTCCTGCTAAATTGATGATGGTGGGTGATGGTCCTGAAAAAGAAAAGGCCGAATATTTATGTCAGGAATTAGGAATTATAGATAAAGTAATCTTTTTTGGGAACAGTAATGAAATAGATAAAATATTGAGTTACACAGATTTATTTTTATTACCATCTGAAACAGAAAGTTTTGGTCTTGCAGCTCTTGAAGCAATGGCTTGGGGAGTTCCTGTAATTTCAAGTAATTCTGGAGGTTTACCAGAAGTTAATTTTAATGCTATTTCTGGTTATTTGAGTAATGTAGGCAATACTGATGAAATGGCTGTCAATGCTTTGAAAATATTGAAAGATGATGTAACTCTAAATAAGTTCAAAGAGAATGCACTTTTAATTGCAAAAAAGTTTGATATAAAAAATATCTTACCTTTATATGAAAATTTGTATGAGAAGGCTATAAATAAATATTTATAAGAATTAATGTTTTAAATGGATTCTTAATTTTAATAGTAGAAATAAAAAAAATGAAAAAAATTCCTTCCTTGTTCTTAGTTTTACTCTTAGTTTCATGTGGAGCTTCTTCTACTAAAAATTCAGTCAAAAGACCGTTGTTTGAACTCTTAACGCAACAAAATGATGGAGGAGCAAGCATTCGTTTTTTTGAGATTCTTTCGGAGCCCAATGAAATTAAAATGCTGCAAAACGATGAGAATCTAAAAAATAAAATTAGCCCAAATGATATTCAAACTTCAAACTTTATCATTTTGAATATGGGTAATAAAAACTCAGGAGGCTATAAAATTGAAGTTGAAAGTGCTGTTGAAACAGAAAAAAATATAATTGTTACCATAAAAGAAACTATTCCTGGGCCTAATGAAATGATAACTCAAGCGATAACGAATCCCTTTTGTTTAGTCCGAATAAACTCTAAAAAAGAAATTATTATCAAATAAAAAAATGCCACTATTTCTAGACTGCACCCAAAAGTTTAGACAAATTTATAATTAATTTTGATAATAATGAGCTCGATATTGTATCGGGCTCATTTTGTTTAAATTCGACTTGATTCTATCTTTATTGTAATATTTTATATATTCATTTATTTCCTTTTTTAATTGGTCTAATGATGTGTATTTTTTAAGATAAAACAGTTCAGATTTTAATATTCCAAAGAAGTTTTCAATTATAGCATTGTCTAAACAATTTCCTTTTCTTGACATACTTTGTACAATTCCTTTTTCTTTCAGCAAATACTGATATTGTTTCATTTGATATTGCCAGCCTTGATCTGAATGCAGTGTTAGATTAGTGTTATTAGGTATTTTTTTAAATGCTTTTTTGAGCATTATAACTACTTGATTAAACACTGGGCGTTCTGTTAGTTCGTAACTGATTATTTCTTGATTAAATAAATCAATAATAGGCGATAGATACAATTTTTGACCCGAGACATTAAACTCGGTTATATCGGTTGCCCATTTTTGATTTGGTGCAACTGCTTTGAAATTTCTTTTTAGAACATTTGGTGCAATTTTACCTTGTTCGCCTTTATATGATTTATATTTCTTTAATCTAATAAGACTTTTTAATCCCAGTAATTTCATTAATCTAAAAACTGTTTTATGATTGATAATCATTGCTCTATTTTGGAGTTCATCGGTTATTCTTCTGTAACCATAGCGCCCTTTATGGCTTTGATAAATGGCTTTAATTAACTCTTTGATTTCTTTGTATTTATCAGGTAATTTATTCTGCTTTTGATGATAATAAAAACTACTACGTGCCATTTTTGTTAAATCTAGAAGTAATTCTAAATCAAATTTATGCCTTAACTCCATTATGGCTTGGGATTTCTCCTGGCTTGAATTAAGGCTTGTAACTTTTTTAGCAATTCATTCTCACAACGAAGTCTTTCGTTCTCTTTTAAGAGTTCTTCCTCTCTTGTTAAAGGTTTGTCTGATTTACGTTTTTTACGCTTATAATCACTCATAGATATTGGTCTGCCTTTAAGTTTTGGTTTTAATCCTTCAATACCAAAATTAGCAAAATCTTTCTTCCATTTTACAATAGTAGATTCTGATGGAATATTAAACAACAAACATGCTTTACTTAAAGATAGATGTTCTTCTGATAACGATTTTAAAACTTTCATTTTAAAATCAATGGAATAGATCCTGTTTTTAGATGGCAATAATCCTTTGCCTCCATAGTTATTGTACAATCTAACCCATTTTTGTAGTTGCGATTTCGAAAATCCCTTTTGCTTTGAAACGGAACAACAAGACTGATGTTCGTTTAAAACCTCCTGTACACATTCAAGTTTAAATGTGTAACCATACTTAACTTTTCTTTCCATAAAAAATGCCCCAAATAGTGTCTAACTTTTTGGGGCATGTCCATTTCTAGTGGCATTTTAAATATATTTTAATTGCTTAATTATTAGAATTGGTATCTAAGACCTAAAGCTACATCAGAACCATAATTGTTTTTGTAATATCCATTCCCACCAAATTCAGGTCTGAAATCCAATGAAATCAACAAAGGGAAATCAAAGTTATATTCAATACCAATATCTCCAGCTGCAAATGCAAAAGTGTCATTATATGAATTATTGTTATTATCATCATAACTGTAGCTTCCTAAACCACCACCTACTCCAGCATACCAGTTGAAACCACCATCGATGTTCCATACCCATTGGTATAAACCTGTTAATTTTATTGCTCTGTCATCATAACCATTATTGTTGTAATTACTTCTGTTTCTCCAACCTAAGTCTAATTCCAAACGATTGTCAGTAGCTAATGCTCTTTGATAAGATATCTCTCCACCAAAACCATTATTGCCTCCTAAACGTAAACCTAAAGCATTTTTTGAAATATCTTGTGCTTGTCCTGCAAATGTTAATCCCATTAACATAATTGCTGATAAAATAATTTTTTTCATAAGTAAATTTTTATTCCTACAAAGGTATTGTTAAACTCAATCAATGAATTTATAAAATTTTAATGAAAAGTTATATAATTTCCACTTTTAGAATACTTAAGATTTTGACTACAAAATATTAAAATAAAATATTTTATTTGAAAAATAATATGAAGCAACAAGTTGATTACTGATGCTATCTACCATTTCGAAAAAATTTTCATCCTCACTATAATTTGCTTCGGAGTACTTATATAATTTCCATCGTTTTTTATTGTATTTCAATGCAGTTAAATTTTCCACCCAATCTCCTAAATTCAAATACGTGGTTGAACCATTTTTGTTTTCTTTAAAAATCATTTTTGGTTCATGAATATGGCCACAAATAACAAAATCATTTTTTTTTTTTTTTTCAATAGCCAATTCTCTTGCAGTTTATTTAAAATCAGAGATTTGTTTCACTGCTTTTTTTTCACTTGCCTTTATTTTTTTTGAAAAAGAGTAGGGATCTTTACCTAATCCTAACAAACACCAATTTACAAATCGATTTAAAAGGATTAAATAATCATAACCCAAACCGCCCAATTTAGCATTCCATTTAGAGTGTTGTACGGAAGCATCAAAAACAACACCATGAAATATCCATAGTTTTTTGTCACCAAGTTCTACAACCAATTTGTCAATTAAACTCAAATCTCCCATATTCATGTCACTGAATTTACGAAGTATTTCATCATGATTTCCAGTAATGTAATAGACTTAGGTCCCTTTGGAAGCGAAACTGGTAATTTTTTGAATAAATTTTAAATGGGTTTTTGGGAAGTAGGATTTTCTAAACTGCCAAATATCAAATATCAATTATATCGCCATTTAAGACTAATGTTTTGGGTTTAATTGAGGATGGATAATTATAAAGTTCATTAGCATGACTTCTATAAGTTCCAAGATGGACATCAGATATGACAACTAATTCTACTTTTATTTTTTCAATGCAATAAAATTTGATATTTAACAAAAAATAATAATTTCGATTAAAATAAATCAATTTAAAGATTAAGAAAAGAGTTTTAATGTTAATTCAAAGTGATTATTTATTCGCTGTTTTTTTAAAAGTTTATCCCGAAATCTCTGTATAAGCTTTTAAACTTTAAACTAAAATAGTACTTTTGTTAAAAACTTAATATAATGGCAGGAAATAGCTACGGAACACTATTTAGAATAACAACTTTTGGGGAATCACACGGTGAAGCTTTAGGCGGAATAATCGATGGTTGTCCATCTGGAATAGCAATAGATCTAGAAGCAATTCAATTAGAAATGTCAAGAAGAAAACCAGGTCAATCGGCTATTGTTACCCAAAGAAAAGAACCGGATGATGTACAGTTTCTTTCTGGTATTTTTGAAGGAAAAACTACAGGAACTCCAATTGGTTTCATCATTCCTAATACCAATCAAAAATCGGATGATTACTCTCATATAAAAGACAATTACAGACCTAGTCATGCTGATTATGTATATGAAAAAAAATACGGAGTGCGTGATTATCGCGGTGGCGGACGAAGTTCTGCACGTGAAACTGCCAGTAGGGTTGTAGCAGGAGCAATTGCAAAACAAATGTTACCTGAAATAAAATTTAATGCTTACGTTTCTTCTGTGGGTCCTATTTTTTTAGAAAAACCATACCAAGAATTGGATTTTTCAAAAATCGAAAGTAACCCAGTTCGCTGTCCAGACGAAGAAATGGCAGTTACAATGGAAGAGTACATTCGTGAAATTCGCAAAGAAGGAGATACCGTAGGTGGAACTGTAACTTGTGTGATCCAAAATGTGCCTATTGGTTTAGGAGAACCCGTTTTTGATAAATTACATGCTGAACTTGGTAAAGCAATGCTTTCAATAAATGCTGTAAAAGGATTTGAATTTGGAAGCGGATTTGAAGGTGTTAAAATGAAAGGAAGCGAACACAATGATTTATATAATCCTGATGGAACAACCAAGACTAATCTTTCGGGTGGAATTCAAGGCGGGATAAGCAATGGAATGGATATCTATTTTCGTGTAGCTTTTAAGCCTGTGGCAACTATTATGCAAAAACAAGAATCACTTGATAATAAAGGAAATATCACTGAAATGACAGGTAAAGGACGTCATGATCCTTGTGTAGTTCCTCGCGCAGTACCTATTGTAGAAGCTATGGCCGCAATAGTTCTAGCAGATTTTTATTTGATTAATAAAACCTATTTGAAATAGGAATCGCATACTCAGTATTTTGACGAGCTAAATATTGAGCCTTAACTTTGAAATCAATTTGTTAATTTAATGAATACAACTACAACCAAGAAACCATCTTTTTTTTCAGGATTAACCGGTCAAATTCTTATTGCAATGCTTTTGGGAGCAGTTTTAGGAATTATTATTCATAATTCAGTTTCAGCTGAAGCTGCACAATCGTTTAGTGGCAAAATAAAAATGTTGGCAACCGTTTTTATTCGATTGGTTCAAATGATAATTTCACCATTAGTTTTTACCACACTTGTTGTGGGGATTGCTAAATTAGGAGATATAAAAGCAGTAGGGAGAATTGGGGGGAAAGCTTTAGGTTGGTTTTTTACAGCCTCATTCATGTCTTTATTGTTAGGAATGTTTTTTGTAAATATTCTTGAACCGGGAGTTGGACTTAATTTATCAAATGTTGATTTAGCTTCAGCTTCTGAGGTAACTGCAAAAACACAAAGTTTAACCTTCGAAAATTTTATAGAACATATTGTTCCTAAAAGTATTTTTGAGGCGATGGCAACTAATGAAATTTTACAAATTGTTATTTTTTCGATTTTCTTTGGTTTAGCCGCAGCATCTTTAGGAACCTACGTAAAACCCGTTATAAATGCTTTAGACAAAACATCTCATATTGTTTTGAAAATGGTAAACTACGTTATGAAATTTGCTCCAATAGGTGTTTTTGGTGCTATTGCAGGTGTTTTTGCAGTAAGAGATTTTCAAGAATTAGCCATCACGTATTTTAAATTCTTTGGTTCTTTCTTAATTGGGATTTCCTCATTATGGATTGTATTAATACTTGTAGGGTATGTTTTTCTAAAAAGCAGAATGACAATTTTGCTTCAAAGAATAGTAGGTCCTTTAATTATTGCTTTTGGAACAACAAGTAGCGAAGCTGTTTTTCCTAAACTTACGGAAGAGTTAGAACGTTTTGGTGTAAAAGATAAAATTGTTTCTTTTATGTTGCCATTAGGCTATTCCTTTAATTTAGATGGAAGTATGATGTACATGACATTTGCCAGTATATTCATAGCTCAGGCCTACGGTGTGCATTTAGACTTAGGAACACAAATGACAATGCTTTTAGTATTAATGCTTACCAGCAAGGGAATTGCAGGAGTGCCAAGAGCAAGTTTAGTGGTAGTTGCGGCAACTTGTGGTATGTTTAAAATTCCAATTGAGGGTATTGCTTTAATATTACCGATAGATCATTTTTGTGATATGTTTCGTAGTGCAACAAATGTTTTAGGAAATGCATTAGCAACATCAGTTGTAGGTCAATGGGAAGCTGAGAGCGAAAATGAGATACAGTAGAATAATTATTCTTTTTTAATATTTAAAAAGCTTATTTGAATTTTCAAATAGGCTTTTTTTAGGTCTACACTTATCTAACATCGATAATACTTGAGGATTAATGTTTTTCTGGTTTTGAAATCTTTTGGATATTGTAATATTTAATTATATAACGGCCATTTCGTTGAAATATTTGTATATTTGGTTTAAGAATAGCAAGATATGTCCCAAATCAGAATCGCTTTATTATTATTAGCACTTAATGTTTTTAATATTAATTGTTATTCTTTAACTCCAACTCTTTCAAAAAATCATATTGTAAAGTTAACAAAACAAGCCTCTAAATATATTCATGAATCAAATTATGAAAAATCTTTAATAGCTTCAAGACTTGCATTGCGTTATGCGATTGGCATTAAAAATAATAATCTTGTAGCAATATCCTATAATATAATTGGTAGAAATTATGATAATTTATCAGAGTATGATAAAGCTATTTTTTTTTATAAAAAAGGATTAATTTATGCTAACAGAACTAATAACGATACCATTAAAGATTGGTTAAATAATAATTTAGGAAACATATATTGCTTTCAAAAAAAACAATATGAAGAAGGAATAAAATATTATAAAAATGCATTAAAGTTTGGTGTGAAAATATCAGACCCAATAGAAATATATGTTACAAAACTAAATATCACTTGGGCTTTTTTTGATAACGGCCAATTTAATGAAGGTTTGCCTTATTTAGAATTCATTAATAAATATAAAAAAAAATATGGCGATGCAACTACAATTGTTGCTTTAAACATGCTTAATGGAATGTATTTTGGTTTTAAAGAGGAGCATGAAAAAGCAATCGCTTCTTTTTTAAACGGTATAAAATTAGGAAACGAAGGAATAGAAAAATCGGATTTGTCATATACCCATCAGGAATATTCTAAATATTTATTGAAACGCGGAGATTATAAAAAGGCATACGAAAATTTGGTTCTTTATAATACAATTACTGAAGAACTTAATAATAAAGAGATGATTAAAAAGGCTAATATGGCTGGTATTAATCTAGAACTTGACGAATATAAACGAGAGATAGATAAAATTGAAACTGAGAAAGATTTACAATATCAAAGTTTAAAAAAATCTCGAGTAATTGTTTTATTATTTGTGATTGTATTATTTATTTTATTGCTTCTGGTTTATACGCTGTATAAAAATAATCTTTTTAAGAAAAAAAGAAATAATGATTTGTCTCTTGCTAATGAAAAACTTTTTGTTGCAAAAGAAAAAGCAGAAGAAGCATCGATACTAAAATCACAATTTGTTTCTACTATTAGCCATGAATTACGAACGCCTTTATATGGGGTAGTTGGGATTACAAACATGCTATTAGATGAACATAAAGAACTTGTAAACAGTCCACATTTAAGTTCTCTTAAATTCTCTGCGAGGTATTTATTGTCACTGGTGAATGATGTGTTACAAATAAATAAAATTGAAGAAAATAGAATCGTTCTTGAAAATTTGACTTTTAATATTTCGGATGAAATTAACATGATTAAGAACTCTTTGTCTTTTATAGCAAAGAATAATAATAATTTCATATTTGTGAATATTGATCCAGCAATACCGGAATATTTAATTGGAGATAAATTAAGACTTTCTCAAATAATTATAAATCTGGTTAGTAATGCATTAAAGTTTACAACTAATGGAGAAGTATTCATTGATGTGAATTTATCCGCAGTTACTGATAAAATGCATTTTATTGAGTTCAAGATAAAAGATACTGGAGTTGGAATAGCAATTGAAGATCAAGATAAGATTTTTGATAAATTTGTTCAGGTTGGAAGGAAAGCAGTAGATTATCAAGGAACAGGGTTGGGATTATCAATTGTAAAACGCTTATTAAGTCTTTTTAATAGTGATATTTCAATTAAAAGCGAAATTGGTGTAGGTACTGAATTCACTTTTACAATTTCATTTGAATTTGATCCTGAAAAAACAAATGAAATAATAAATAATATTCCAGTTGATTTGTCTTCAAATAAACAATTGAAAGTGCTTGTTGTAGAGGATAATAAGATAAATCAAATTGTTACCGAAAAAATTCTCAAAAATAATAATTATACCTGCACAGTAGTTGATGATGGATTTCAGGCTATTAAAATATTAGAAGAAGATAATTTTGATATTGTTTTAATGGATATTAACATGCCTTTAATCAATGGTTTTGAAACGTCAAGAAGAATACGTCATAAAGGGATAAAAATCCCTATAATTGCACTGACGGCATTTGATAAAGAGGAGATTATTGAAGAATCAATTGCGGCAGGAATCAATGATATTATAGTAAAACCTTTTGATTCAGTCAAACTGTTTAAAGTTATCAATGTTTTAATTTCAAAAACTAAAATAGCTAAAATAGGAGTTTAAAAAGAAGTTTTTATATTCAATATTGATTATATAATATAATAAAAAAGGGAGTATTTAAAACTCCATTTTTTATTATTTGAAAGTATTTTTTAAATAAAAAGCACTTCGTTTTCTTTTGAATACATTATCATTAATAATGGATGGGGTGTTTTTTTATTCCCCAAAGCATCAAGAGTGATTGTGATTCCAAGTTTTGGATTAGTCAATTGGAACTCTTTATTTTCTGTTTTTTTGGAATCGATTAAAGATTGATTTTTTTTGAAAAAATATTTTGACGTCTTCATAATATCACTTTTTGATGTTATTTGTAATTAGCTTTCAATAAAAGTTAAGGGGTAACTAATAATTTAAAATCGCTAAACTATTTTAAGGAAATGGTTTAACGATTTTAATTTGTTTAATAAAAAACAGATCAAATGAATTTTTATTTTATGGCAATAGTTTTATGCATTTTTTTCTTGCCATTGTCTTTTTTTGCTATTTCTACATGTAGAATTCCATCTTTATAACTTGCTTCAATTTTATTTTCATCAATGTATTCCGGTAAGTTAAAAGATCTAAAAAAGGATTGATAGCTAAACTCTTTTCTGAGGTAATTGTCTTTTTTTCTAGATTCTTCTTTGGTTTCTTCTTTTTCAGAAGAAATCATTAGCATATTATTTTCAATTTCAACTTTGAAATCTTCTTTTTTCATGCCTGGAGCAGCTAAATCTACTTGTAATGTATTATCAGTTTCTTTTAAATTTACGGAAGGTAAATTACTGCCTATCGTAGCAAAATTTTTGTCACTCCAATCGAATACATCTTTTGTAAAAAAATCATCAAAAAAAGTATTCAATGTTGGTAATGAACTGTTTCTTTTAACTAGAGTTTCCATGTTTTTGTATTTTTAAGTTGTTTAAATAAGTTAATTCAAATTTAATAAAATTATTTACTTAAAAAATGTATTTTAACTCATAAAACGTTGAAAATAAGTATATTAACGACAAAATGCCTTTTTAACCACAGTTAAAAAGGCATTTCTTACAGTCAAAAAAATAGTACTGTAGAAAGTATTAATACCAACGTTTTTTGTTTTGTTTAGAAACCTCAGATTTTCTTGATTTATGTGCGCCACCGCTACGATTTGAGTTTTTTTGTGCGCTTCCAGGTGCTGTTTCTGGACTTCCTGAATGCCAAGGATAAGGATGGTCATTTACCGTTTTTACATCTACTTTTATCAGCTTCTGGATATCTTTCCAATAACCGTGTTCATCTTTACTACAAAATGAAATAGCTATTCCTCCGTTTCCGGCGCGACCAGTTCTACCAATCCTGTGGACATAAGTTTCTGGAATATTTGGTAAATCAAAATTTATAACAAACGGTAATTGATCAATATCAATTCCTCGTGCAGCAATATCAGTAGCAACTAAGACACCAACTTCTTTATTTTTAAATGCATCTAAAACACGTTGTCTTGCATTTTGTGATTTATCACCATGAATTGCTTCTGCTGAAATATTGTTTTTTCGTAGTGCTTTTACAACATTATCCGCACCATGTTTCGTTCTTGAAAAGACCAAAACATCGGATAGATTTTCATTTTTAATTAAATGATATAATAAGTTTCTTTTTTCTGTTTTTTCAACAAAGTAGACACGTTGTTCTACATTTTCAGCAGTAGAGGATATTGGTGAAACGGTTACTGTTGCAGGATCTGTCAAAAACATTTCAGCTAATTCTCTAATGGCAATAGGCATTGTAGCAGAGAAAAATAGTGTTTGTCTGTTTTTTGGCGTCAGCTTTACAATTTTCTTTACATCATTTACAAATCCCATATCAAGCATTTGATCTGCTTCATCAAGAACTAAAGTATGTAAATGATCTAAATCGATAAAACCTTGTTTGTGTAAATCAAGTAATCTGCCTGGTGTTGCAATCAAAATATCGACACCATTTTTTAAGGTATCAACTTGTGGATTTTGTGAAACTCCGCCAAAAATAGTCAGCTGTGTTAAGTTAGTGTACTTCGCATACAAATCAAAGCTTTGCCCAATTTGAACTGCTAATTCTCTGGTAGGAGTAACTACTAAGGCACGAATTTGTTTGGCTTTTTTAGAGGAACCTACAATTCGATGTAATTGATGTATAATTGGAATTGCAAATGCAGCGGTTTTACCTGTTCCTGTTTGTGCACATCCTATTAAATCGCGCCCAGCTAATACTAGCGGAATAGATTGTTCTTGAATAGGAGTTGGATTTGTGTAGCCTTGTTCAAATACGGCTTTTTGTATACTTTTTGAAAGTGATAAATCTTCGAATAACATATTTTTAATATTAAATACCTTGTATTAAGTACATAGATAGTGCTGCAAAGATAGTATTAATATTTTTGATGGTTGTTTATATGCAATTTTGGAATTATAGTTATGAAGTTATATGCAAAAAGTTGATTAATAAATTATACTATTGATTATTGGATTTAATAAAATCAGTTACAAGATACCCTATAAGTTTACCTATTAAGTGATTGTTTTTTTCTTCTCCTAAATCTGGGGCACCTTCGCAAATATGTAAATAAGTAGCATTTTTATTTTTTGCGAAAAATGAAATAAATTGACGAAGCTGTTCTACTGAAAAACCACTTAAAGTCATAGCACTGCAAGCAATATTTGGAATTGAATCCAAATCGATTTCAACGCCATAAAAATCATCATTTATAAATTCTAAAGCTTGAGTCATTTCTTGATTAAAGTCTTTTTCTTTTCGAATGTTTACGCTATCATAGGTATTATAGCGTACACGATCCTCTATTTTTTTTATTATGTCTAAAACATTTTTAGACGTATAATTTTCGTGTAAGCCAAAAATGAAATATTTTTTTAAAAATCCTTCTTCAAAAGCATATGAAAAACCATTACCACTGTGGCGTCCTTCCAAAATTCTAAAATCAGAATGCGCATCAAAATTTATGGCATTTATTGGTTTGCCTTTTGCTAAAGCTGATCCTTTTATATTTCCATAGGCATTATTGTGTCCGCCACCAATAACTATAGGAATTTTTCCTAATTTTACTATATTGAAAATAATATGAGAAACATCTTTATCAATTTTTTCTACTAATTGGCTTAATTTAGAACGATCATCAATATCATTAAAATCTAAATGTTCTACCTCTTTCATTTCCTCAGTAACGTTTAATTGCCCTAGAACAGCCAATTGACTTCCTTTACAAAAACGATTGTGCTGAATGTTAGCAATACTTTTTATTGCGCTATCCCAAGCCGAAGCAGCGCCTGGCCTTCCAAAATTTGCTCTTATGCCAATATCTTCGGGTATTCCAAACAGTACATATTTAGCTTCGCAGGATTTTAAAAATGTAATAGGATTCGTTCCTTTTGGAACGGTTAACATTTTTTCTCCAAATTTTATTTCGCCACTTCTGTGATTAGTAATTTTTGCTAGATCATTAACTGTAAACGGGATGATTTTTTCCATTAAAAAAAATATTTTTCCCAAAAATAATATAATTGTGCTAACTTACGTTATAACGTGGTTATATATTGTTAAATTTGTAAAAGTTAAATTAAATTAAATTGAATATGGAAAATCAAAAAAGCAGTTCAGGCCTAAAAGCAGTTATAGCAGTTTTAGCCGTTTTACTAGTGGGAAGTTTAGTGTATATTTTTAAAATGACTTCTGATACTGAAATCGTAAAAACAGAATTGAAAACTACATTAACTGAAAAAGAATCAGTTATGAAAAATTTACAAGAATTAAAATCTACTTATGATGCTGCAATTGCAGAAAATACATCAATGTCTGATGAATTAATTCAAGAAAGAGATAAAGTCGTTAACTTAATGAATGATTTAAGTAAATCAAAAGGTGACGTAGCATCTTTATCAAAGTATAAATCACAATTCCTAGCTTTACAAGGGAATATGAAAGTTTTAATGGCTGAGAATGAAGGTTTGAAAAAACAAAATACTACTTTAACTACACAACGTGATAGTACTGTAGTAGTTTTAGGTGAAACTAAGAAAAATGTTGAAACATTAACAGGACAAAATGAAGAGCTAGCAAAAGTTGTTGAAAAAGGTTCTAAATTAACTGTATTAAACACTAAAGGGTCTGCTTTCAAATTGAGAAGTTCAGGTAAACAAATAGAAACGGATAAAGCAAGCAGAGCTGATGCACTTAGAGTTAGTTTTACAATTGCTGAGAATCAAATTGCTCAATCAGGAGATAAAACATACTATGTTCAAGTAATTGACAGTAAAAATAATGTTGTAGGAGATAAAAAATCAGAAACTTTTGGAGATAATACTTTAACATATAGTTTTGCAACAAATGTTAAATATGAAAATAAAACAGTTAATGTTTCACAGGATTTAAAAGGTAAAAATTTCGAAAAAGGAAATTATGTTGTAAATGTTTTTGATAAAGGCGAATTAGTATCTAAAACAAGTTTTACTTTGAAATAATATTTTCAAGCATTAAATTATAAAAAAAGAGGAACATTTGTTCCTCTTTTTTTATAATAAAATTTCACCTTCTATAAGTACAGTATCGATGAGATTGCTACCAAAAGCATAGGGTAATTGATAGTAGGAGGGAATAGGTTTCGTAATGATAAGGTTAGCTTTTTTACCGATAGTTATACTTCCATGGGTTTCTGAAATTCCCATTGCATAAGCACCATTAATTGTGGCTGCATTTATGGCTTCTTCAGGAGTCATTTTCATTTTGATACAAGCAGTAGCCACCACAAAATTCATATTTCCAGATGGAGTAGAACCTGGATTGTAGTCTGTTGCAAGGGCTAATGGAAGTCCGGCTGCAATCATTTCTCGTGCAGGCGTGTAAGGAATGCTCAAGAAATAAGAACAGGAGGGTAAAGCAACCGGCATTGTTTCAGTGTTTTTTAAAGCATTAATATCTGCAGTTGTCATAACTTCAAGATGATCTACAGAAAGGGCGTTGTATTTTATTCCTGCCTCAACTCCTCCTATGGAATTGAACTGATTAACGTGAATTTTTGGTTTTAAACCAAATTTAATTCCAGCTTCCATGATTTGTTCTGTTTCTTCAACTGTAAAATATCCAGTTTCACAAAATGCATCGATATAATCAGCCAATTTATTTTTAGCAATTTCAGGAAGCATTTTATTAATGATTAAATCTATATAGCCTTTATGGTTTGACAAGTATTCTAACGGGAATGCATGGGCCCCCAGAAAAGTGGCTTTTATGGTTATTGGATAGTTTTGTGCTAAACGTTGAATAACACGAAGCATTTTTAGCTCTCCGTCAAGTGTCAATCCGTATCCTGATTTGATTTCGACTGCACCAGTACCTAAACGCATGATTTCTTCCAGCCTTACTTTTGATTGATTGTAAATTTCTTCTTCAGTGGATTCGTTCAGTTTTTTTGCCGAATTTAAGATTCCGCCACCACGATTGGCAATTTCTTCATATGTCAACCCATTTATTCTATCAACAAATTCCTGTTCTCTATTTCCTGAATATACTATATGCGTATGACTGTCACACCAAGAAGGTAAAACCATTTTTCCTGTTGCATCTATAGTTTTATCAGGTTGTATTTTAGGAAAATTATCCATAGAGCCAAAATCAGTAATTAAGTTATTTTCAATTACTAAAAAGGCATTTTTGATAGTTGGAAGAATAGCCATTTCAGCACCAGAAACTTTAGCGACAGCTGTTTCTCTTATTTGTAGCAATTCCTTAATATTGATAAGTACTGTTGTCATTTACGAAATTATTCTGAAACGGTTATTTCAAATATTTTATCCCAGTTCTTACCAGTAACAAAAATGGTTTTGGTTTTTGGATTATATGCGATACCATTCAATACTTCAGCTGTTTTATTTTTTACAAATTTCCTCAAACCTGATAGGTCTAAAATACCTTCAACAGCTCCATTTAACGGATTTACTACCGCGATTGCATCTTTTTGCCAAACATTTGTGTAAATTTTCCCATTAATCCATTCCAATTCGTTTATGCTTGGAATTTTTGACTCTCCAGAATACACATTGACATAATCTATCATTTTTTGGGTGTTTGGATCCATTTTCCAAATTTTTTCCGTTTTATCTGTTTGATAGATATAAGTACCATCATTTGTCATTCCCCATCCCTCAATATCTTTATCGTAAGCAAACGTTTTTTCAAGTTTTAATGTAGATGCATTGTATATGAAACCTGTTTTTTCTTGCCAAGTCAATTGGTACATTTTATTGTTCAAGAAAGTGATTCCTTCCCCAAAATATTTTGCGTCAAGATTAATTTGTTTAAAAACTTTTCCGGTTTTATAGTCGTATTTTCTAAAGTATGAATTGCCTTTTAATCCCGTACTTTCATACAAAGTGTCTTTGTAGAACTCTAAACCTTCAGTGAAAGAGGTTGTGTCGTGCGGAAATGTATTTACTATTTTGTATTTCAATAATTTTGGCTGCACATTTGAAACTAATTCTACTCTTGCAGTAGCTTCGGAGTTTTCTCCCTCAAAATAAACTAATGCTTTTAGGTTTTGGTAGCCTAATTTTTGGTCCTTCAATTCAAATTTTAGCTTTTCAAGTCCTTTTTTTGAAGCTATTTTTTTATCATTTACGTAATAGATAATGCTGTCAACTGCTTTCGAATTTAGGTTTGAAATCCCTAAATCTATAGCCTCTTGTGGTTGATATTGTTCCTTAAATTTAGAAATATCGAAGGTAAATAAAGTATTTTCACCTTTTTTGGTGTCGTTGCAACTTGCTAAAGTGATTCCTAATAAAATGAAAGATAGGAAGTTATAATTTCTCATAGTTTGATTTTTTGATGTACCAATATACAACGTTATTTTTATAGGTACAAAGCACTTGCAAAAATATAAAAAGTTTGTATATTTGCACGGCAAGTCCTACACGACCAGCTCCTGCAGACTCCCCCAGGATGGGAACATAGCAAGGGTACGTGGTTGAGCGGTGCGATGTAGGTCGCTTGCCATTTTTAATTTTATATTCTTTTACAAATTCAGATAAATAAGTAGTCTTCCTTCGGGGAGATTTTTTTATTTTTGGACCTTTCGTATCATAAATAGTAATAACATGAATAAAGTAGTTCTAATAACAGGAGGTTCTTCGGGAATAGGAAAATCTATTGGCGAGTTTTTACATCAAAAAGGTTTTGTTGTTTATGGAACCAGCAGAAATCCGGAACGAGTTTTAAATTCGGTTTTTCCTTTAGTGGCTTTGGATGTTCGTGATACGGATTCGATTCATGCGGCTGTTGCCAAAGTTATTGCTATTTCAGGAAGACTGGATGTTGTTATTAACAATGCAGGTGTCGGAATTACTGGACCGTTGGAAGAAATTCCGATGCATGAAATTAAGAATAATTTTGAGACTAATCTTTTTGGTCCAATTGAAGTTATGAAATCGGTGTTGCCACAAATGCGTTTGCAAAAATCAGGATTAATAATCAATGTGACTTCGATTGCTGCTTATATGGGTTTGCCGTATCGAAGTGTTTATTCGGCCTCAAAAGGAGCTTTGGAACTTATTACAGAAGGGTTACGTATGGAAGTAAAATCTTTTGGTGTTAACATTACGAATGTGGCTCCAGGTGATTTTGCAACAAATATTGCTTCGGGACGTTTTCATGCTCCGGTGATTAAAGGTTCTGCTTATGAAAATCCGTATGGAGATACATTAAAAACTATGGATGAACACGTAGATAGCGGCAGTAATCCAAATGAAATGGCAGAAGCAGTGTATAAAATTATCCAAACTCCGAATCCTAAAATTCATTATAAAGTGGGGGTTTTTATGCAAAAATTTTCGATTGTTTTGAAGAGAATTTTACCGGATAAAGTATATGAAAAAATGCTTATGAACCATTATAAGTTGTAATTTTGCATCGAATTTATTGATTTTACGCTTGCATGAGGGATTGCAGTGAAAATCCTTTCTAGTCCTGAACTTGTTTCAGGATCCTGAAACAAGTTCAGGACTAGAAAGATTGTAACGAAAAGCCCGACCCGAAGTTTTTCACAAAGGGTCATGCCCAAATTATAAAAACACACAATTAAATATATATATTATGAAGTTTTTTATTGACACGGCTAATTTAGCTCAGATTAAGGAAGCACAAGCATTAGGCGTTTTGGATGGTGTTACAACTAATCCATCATTGATGGCAAAAGAAGGAATTACAGGAAAAAATAGCATTTTGAAGCATTACGTTGATATTTGTAATCTTGTTGATGGCGATGTAAGTGCCGAAGTTAATGCTTTGGATTATGACGGAATGATTAAAGAAGGAGAAGAATTAGCTGATTTACACGATCAAATCGTTGTGAAATTGCCTATGACTAAAGAAGGAGTTATGGCTGCTAAATACTTTTCGGATAAAGGTATTAAAACGAATGTAACTTTAGTATTCTCGGCTGGTCAGGCTTTATTGGCTGCAAAAGCGGGAGCTACTTATGTTTCTCCGTTCATAGGTCGTTTGGATGATGTATCTACAGACGGTTTGGCTTTGATTGAAGAAATTAGATTGATTTATGATAACTATGGTTACGAAACTCAAATTCTTGCTGCTTCAGTTCGTCACACGATGCACATTGTAAACTGTGCTAAAATTGGTGCTGATGTTATGACTGGACCATTATCTGCTATTTACGGTTTGTTGAAACACCCATTGACTGATATTGGATTGGCACAGTTTGTTGCTGATTTCGAGAAAGGAAATAAATAAAAGTTTTTATATAGCTGTTTTCAGTCTCAGTGAATTAAATAAAAAAATCCCATTTCAACTGAAATGGGATTTTTTATTTGGTTTGTTTTTTGGTTTGGTATTATATTGTATTAAAATTAGTGTCCTCCACCTTCGCTTTCAATATGAGCAATACCTTGTCTTTTTAATATTTTAGGACAATAAAAACCATAAAATCCTAAATATGCAAAACCAAGAAGGGGAACAATATAAGAGAAATGAGTCCATGAAATACCAAATATTCCATTTGGACTAGTAATGTCTATGTCGCAAATACTTCCTTGAACCAGAGGAATTACTCCACCTCCAAGAATCATCATAATTAAAAAAGAAGATGCTTTACCAGTGTTTTTTCCTAACCCAGCAATAGCCAAATCAAATATAGAAGGCCACATAATAGATAAGAATAAACCACCTGAAATTAGAAAGAATTTAGCAATTCCAGTATCAGGACAAACCAATCCGATTAACATCATCAATAATCCTGAAAGACCAAAAAGCATTAATGTTTTGCCTGCATTTTTCCCGCCTATAAAGCTAACAGCAATAAACATTAATATCCAAATTGGGTAAACATAAAAAGCAGAAACATCGTGACCTGCAAATATATTAGCTCCAATAATAACTCCAAATCCTAAAGCAGGAACAATAAATTTAAGAGCGATGTTGGCTATTTTTGAGGTGTTAAAAACATTTACACCGCCATTCCAACGACCAATCATTAAACTTCCCCAGTATAATGCAATAAAAGGCGAAATGGCATCTTCTAAAATGCTGCCAAATTCGGAAGTTTTTAATAAAGCGGGTAAATTACTAATTATAGTTACCTCAGTTCCAACATAAATAAAAATGGCTAACATTCCTAAGTAGAGTTGTGGATAGTCTAAAATGTTGAATTTTTCGTGTGCATGTTTAATTTCTACTTCTTCTAATTTTGCAGGGTTTTCAATTTTAGAGAAGTTCATAAAAATAGCTACTACAATAAAAGCAATACCTAAAATAATGAATGGTAATTTAATGTCTTCAAGTGAAAGTGCAGTTTTTTTATCGTCACCCATTCCAAACAAAGCAATTCCTAATAAAATAGCACCAATAGTAGTACCAAAAGAATTTACACCTCCAGCTAGAGTTAAACGGTGTGCTCCAGTTGATGGGCTTCCCATTTTAATGGCTAAAGGATTAGCTACAATTTGTTGGATTGAAAAACCTAAACCTACAGTAAATAAAGCTGTTAAAAAGAATGGAAAACTTTCCATTGTTGCAGCAGGAATAAATAGAAAAGATCCAATAGCAGAAAGAAGTAAACCAGCAGAAAGAGTTTTCTTATATCCAAATTTTTGTAAAACATCAACTTTCAAAGATATCAGAAAGAAAATTATCGATCCTACAAAGTAAGCAACGTAAAATGCCCAAGCTACTAATTGGGATTGAACTTGTGATAAAGTAAAAACTTTTTTAAATACTGGTATTAATATGTCGTTGGCAGAACCAACAAAACCCCAAAAGAAGAAGACGATTATTAATGAGATAAATTGTCCCCATTTGGTTTGTAAATTTTCTGAACTCATAGTTGTAAATTGGTTTTTTTTTAGTTTAATTATTTCTTTTTTTGCAGTAAGACAGTAAATATATTTGTTAAGTAAATTAAAAAAAAATTATTTAGAATAAATATTCTTAAAATTATAGAATAATCACGTTTTATTAAAAAATGATGCTTTTTTTTTAGATTTTTTGCAATTTCAAATAAAATATTGAAATCACTTTTATTCTAAAATTTTACTTTTTACATCTTTACTGTAATTTCGTCCTATAGGTAAAGTGTAAGAAAGTATTTGGATTCGGTTCCCCTCAATAGATTTTATTTTGTCAATGGCAATAGTGTATGATTTATGGATTCTTACAAATCGATCCAATGGTAACTCCTCGGATAATGAAGTTAATGACTTGTGTGTAATATAGGTTTTGTCAATAGTCACAACCTTTATGTATTCTTTCATTCCTTCGATAAACAGAATTTCATCTATTGTTATTTTTACCATTTTTTTATCTACTTTGATAAAAATATGGGGTTCGATTCGATGCATCTCCGTTTTAATAGTATTCTTTAAATTGATTTCTGTTGAAATCCTATTGATGCATTTAATAAATCGGGGTAATGGGATTGGCTTTACTAAATAGTCTAAAACGTCTAATTCGTAGCTTTCGGCAGCAAATTCCCTAAAGGCTGTGGTGATTACAGTTTTAGTTTTATACTCTATTAATCGGATCAATTCAAAACCTGTCATCATAGGCATGTTGATGTCGAGAAATACGGCATCTACACTATTGTTATTGATAAACTCCAGTGCTTCCAGTGCATTGCTAAAGGTACCAATAATTTCAAAATCCGAAAAATTGATAAAATAATTCTGAAGGACTTTTATAGCTAATGGTTCATCATCTACTAAAACACATTTAATCTTCATTATAAATAACCCGTTGGGTGTAATTATTTGAAGTAAAAAATATTGATTAGATATTGGTCAAGATACTGAAATTCAGTATCTTGAAGTCGTCAAACAACCAATATCTATGTCAAATATAGTAAAAAATTATTTTAGAGTTTTAGAAGTTATAAGTTCTTTGAATATTGCATTTAATACAGAAATTCGAGCTGGAAGAAAGTTTAAAATGTCTGATTTAGAAGTAGTTGCTTTAAGTTTAACATCTGAATTTATGTCTATTGACAGTGAAAATTCATTTTTTAATCAGTTGCAAAATGGACAAATTTCTAATCTAATTGAACGAAGTCAGTATAATAAGAGAAGGAAAAAATTATTCCATTTTGCTGAAGAAATCAGACAACATTTATATTCAAAATTCACAGAATTTGAGAACTATTTTGTTGTTGATAGTATGCCACTTGAGATTTGTAAAATGGCTCGTCATAATAGGATTAAAATTTGTAAGGGTGATTTTCAGACTGCGCCAGATAAAGGTTTTTGTGCATCACAAAACTCTTGGTTTTATGGTTACAAACTTCACGGAGTTTGTACTGTTTCTGGGGTTTTTCAATCAATAGATATTACAAAAGCAAGTGTTCACGATGTACATTTATTAAAAGATTTAAAATATCAAATGTCTGATTGTGTGCTTCTTGGAGATAGAGGTTATTTGTCTTCACCATTACAATTAGATTTGTTTGAAACAGCAAATATAAAATTAGAAACTCCAATGAGAATCAATCAAATTGGGTATAAAAAACAACCCTACATATTTAGAAAATCAAGAAAAAGAATAGAGACATTATTCTCTCAATTGTGTGATCAATTTATGATTAGACGAAATTATGCTAAATCTTTTCAAGGTTTTAAAACAAGAATTTTAGCTAAAATAACAGCATTAACTTTGGTACAATTCATTAATAAATTTATTTTTGAAAGACCAATAAACAATATTAAAACACAAATAATCTAATTGCACCCAACGGGTTATAAATAGGTATTTGTAAAGAGATGATATAATAATTGAACTTTACTTTATGTTTGAAAGTGTAATGGTTTTTGAAAATTAATTTCAACCGCTTCTTAGTGTTTATTAGACCAATACCTTTTTTTGTTTTTGTATGCTGTGAAAGTACAAAATTATTCAGAATTTCAAAACTCAAGACAGTTCCATTAATAACTTTACAGTTAATTTTTATTTTAAGGTTGCTATTATTTATGCCACCATGTTTAAAGGCATTTTCTACCAGAGATATAAAAAGTAAAGGTGGAACTTTAATTTCATCAATATTAGAATCTATATTTATGGCTACTTCTACGTTTTCAAAACGAAGTTTTTCGATTTCAATATAATTCTGAATATAATTAATTTCATTTATCAAAGGAACAAATTTAGTTCCTTCAATATCGTAGAGAACATATTCCATCAATTTTGAAAGCTTTATAATCACATCTGGAACTTTATCAGAGGATTCAAGTGATAGAGCATACAAATTATTTAAAGTATTAAAGAAGAAATGAGGCTGAATTTGATTTTTTAAATATTTCAATTCAATTTTAGATTGATTTTCTTTTATGGCTCTATTTCGTTCCCTTTCCTTAAGCCAGATTAAAGTTAAATATACCGAAGATGCTATTGCAAGGACATAAATTTCACCAATACATACAGCTACAATATGATTCAATTCAAAAGGTTTGTATTCTCTGTTAGCTTCTGGCCAAATATCTTCAGAAATGATATAATAGGTTAATTCAGTTTTCAATAAATAAACCATCATTAAACTCAAAAGTAATCCTAAACTATATTTAAAATATTTTGAAGTTAATACATAGCGAGGTATAAGGAAATATAGATTGAAATATACTAATGGAATGTGAAGTGAAAATTCTAAAATATTTGATTTTAATGAATAGCCATAATCATTAAAATAAGCGCCCCAACGAAGAAAGTTCATTAAAAAAAACAATCCCCAAAACCCAAAATGGTTTTGAAGGCTGATATCGAATTTCATTTCTTTTTTTTTACGCACTTTTTTACTTAATAATTTAATGGTTTATGCATTAAAATAGGGGTTCTTGAATTTTCTACAACTTTAATCAATTTGACAATGAAAAACACCTTTTTTTGAATAAAAATATCAAAAAATAGAAAACAGGTAAAAAAAACACATAAAAAGCGTACTTGAAAAACGTATTGTTGACAAAATTATGTCGTTGGTTTAAAATAAAGTACAGTTGGTATAAATTATTTTTTTTAGAATACCCTTAAAGATAAATTTACCCCATAACTAACAAAAACCTTTCAAAATGAAACAAATTATCTTAATCTTTATGATTATTTTTACTTCGCAAGTTATGCTTGCACAAGTAAAAACTGTCAAAGGTTCAGTGACCGATGCTGTCGGTTCACCATTGCCTGGGGCATCTATTACAGTACAAGGAGAATCAAAAGGAACTGTTACCGATTTTGACGGTAATTTTTCTATTGAAGTGCAAAAAGGAAAGACCTTGGTGGTTTCCTACCTTGGCTCAGAAACCCAAAAAGTTCTAGTGGGTGACGATAGTACTATTAAAGTACAATTGAAAGAAGCTGCTTCTACAGCGCTTACTGAAGTAGTGGTAACTTCTCTTGGTATCAAGAAAGCCAGAAAATCATTAACGTATTCTGCTCAAGAATTAAAGGGAGAAGAATTAACTCGTGTTAAAGATGCTAATATCATTAATACAATTGCGGGTAAAATTGCGGGTGTTGCCGTGACAAAAAGTGCTGGTGGTACAGGTGGTTCTACAAAAGTGGTTATTAGAGGGAATTCTTCCGTGAGTAACAACCAACCCCTTTATGTTATTGATGGTATTCCTTTGTTTAATGGAACTTCAGGACAACCTAATAGTGCTTTTGGAGATACTGCAGGTGGAAACCGTGATGGAGGAGACGTTGTGTCTCTTATTAATCCAGATGATTACGAAGGGATGACAGTTCTTAAAGGAGCTGCTGCATCTGTATTGTATGGAAGTCAAGGTGCAAATGGAGTAATTTTACTTTCTTCGAATAAAGCAAAAGAAGGAAAATCAAATCTTAAAGCTTCGTCAGTAACTACTTTTGAGTCGGCGGCATATTTGCCGAAATTTCAAAATGAATATGTTGCTGTAGCAGGAGGTGAAGAAACTTGGGGAGCAAAAGGAGCTTCTAATGACCATGTGAAAGATTTCTTTGATACTGGAAACACACAAATTACTTCATTGGCTTTTTCTTCGGCTTCAGCAATATCATCTACTACTTTATCTTATGCTAATACTAGTGGATCTGGAATTATACCGGGAAGTGGTTTAAAGAAAAATAATTTTGGGATTCGTCAAACCGCAAAATTTTTCAATGATAAATTGAATGTTGCTGCTAATGCAAATTATACTACTCAAAAAGTTATCAATAGACCTGTAAACGGACTGTATTTTAATCCCTTGACCGGAGTTTATTTGATGCCAAGAGGGAATGATTTTAATGCCTACAAAGAAAACTTCGAAGTTTTTGATCCTTCAAGAAATATGATGGTTCAAAACTGGATGACTAACAGAGACATTCTTCAAAATCCATATTGGGGAATCAATAGAAATAAGTCAGAAGATACCAATCAATTTTTTAACGGATCGATTGCTTTAGATTACAAAGTAAATAACTGGTTAAGTGTTGCTTCAAGATACAGTTACAATCGTGTAGAAAGTGGTTTTGATAAAAAGATATATGCCACTACACAAGGTACTTTATCTCACACAAACGGAAGATACATAAACGTGAATACTTTAAGCACACAGCGTTATGGTGATTTAATTGCTACAATTAATACTAAATTCAATGAAGATTTTAGTTTTAATGCTAACGTTGGAACAAGTATTACCAATACAATTGGAAATCAAAGAACAACTTTGGATTCGGGTATTGGCGGAGGTTTACAAATTGCAAACTGGTTTACATTGGGTAATTTTGTGAACAATGCAGGAAATTTACAAACGTTAGATTCTTCGAAAGAAGTACAATCTGTTTTTGCAGCTACTACTTTTGGATATAAAGACATGTTGTTTTTAGATCTTGCAGCAAGAAACGACTGGTCTTCTACATTAGTAAATACAAATAATAAAGGTTTCTTTTATCCATCTGTGGGTGTAACTGCTATTATTAGCGAAATGACAACTTTGCCGGATTTTATTAATTATGGAAAAGTTCGTGCCACTTATGCACAAGTAGGAAATGATATTTTTCCTTTTGTTACTTCTCCAACTAATGGTTTTACTTCAGAAGGTAATAAGCCTGCTCTTGCAGCTCCAAAACCTGGAACTTCATTGCGTCCAGAATTGAAATCAGAAGTTGAAATTGGTACAGAATGGAGAATGTTTAACAACAGACTTGGATTCGAATTGTCTTATTATAATTCAGAAACCAAACATCAATATTTACAAATTCTTGCTCCACTAACGAATCCGCTTGGTGTAAAATACTACGGTATTAATGCAGGTAGTATTAAAAACGTAGGTTTTGAAGCGGTTGTTACCGGAAAAATTGTTAAAACCGATAAGTTCTCTTGGGATGCAACGGTAAATTATTCTCAAAATAAAAATACAGTTAAAGAAATTCCAGCTGAATTAGGAGGAAAAGTAATTTTGACTGAAGCTGGAGTGAATAACTACCGTTACGTTTTAGAACAAGGAAAACCATATGGTGTTATCGAAGGTGTAAATATCAAAAGAGATGCTCAAGGCAGAGTATTGTTAAATGCTGACGGAACAATTCAAAAAACAGGTTTTGAAGAAGTTGGTAATTCTAATCCAGACTTTATGTTAGGTTTTTCTAACTCATTTAAATTAGGTTCTTTCTTTGCAAATGTACTTATTGACGGAAGATTTGGTGGGAACGTAATGAGTTTAACTGAAGCTATAAATGACGAATTTGGAGTTTCAAAAGCTACAGGAGATGCTAGAAATGCAGGTGGAGTTGCTATTAATGCAGTTTATCCTGATGGTTCTGCTTATGTAGGAAAATATCCAGCAGAAAGTTATTACAAACAAACAGGAGGTAGAGCAGGAGCAACAGGAGAATATGTTTATAGTGCTACCAATGTAAGCTTAAGAGAAGTTTCAATAGGGTACACTTTTAATACTAAAAGATTACCTTTCTTGCAAACAGCCAGTTTGTCATTAATTGCCAGAAATTTAGGTTTTATTTACAAAGATGCTCCATTTGATCCTAATATTTCATTAAGCACAGGGGAAGGTTTGCAAGGTATTGATGTTTACGGAATGCCATCTACAAGAAGTATCGGTCTTAATTTAAACGTAACTTTCTAATCAAAAAATCATGAAATTAAATACTATAAAAAGAACAGCTATTTGTATTTCCTTGCTTGCTGCAGTGAGTTGTACAGATAATTTTGAAGAAATAAATACTAATCCAAACGGTATTACCCAAGAATTATTAGAACAAGATTTTAATCATATTAAAGGTTCATTTGGACCAATGTTCAATAATATAATAGTTCTTACACCAGAATGGAAATACCAAGTCCAACAAGGATTACAAGGAGATATTTGGTCAGGTTATATGGCTACAGGAACTGCATTTAGAGGAGGAACAAACAACACTACTTATGATCTTGTAGACGGTTGGAATGGTTTTGCTTGGGGATCCGCTTATGGAGATGTAATGTTTAATGCATACAATGTAGAACAAAAAGCAAAAGGGAAATACGATCAGTTTTATGCGCTCTCTTTGATTTTGAAAGTTGAAGGGATGCATAGGATAACGGACACTTATGGACCTATTGTATATTCAAAATTTGGAACTACTGATCCAGTAATTGCTTATGATTCTCAAGAAGAAGTTTACAATCAAATGTTCAAAGAATTAGATGTTGCAGTTGTTGAATTAACAAAAAGAGTAGATGCAAATGAAGCTTCTACATTTGTAACTACAGATCTTTCATCTTACAAAGGGGATTATAAACAATGGGTTAAATTTGCTAATTCATTACGTCTAAGGTTAGCCATGCGTATCGTGAAAAAGAATCCAACTTTGGCGAAAGCGGAAGCAGAAAAAGCCATTACTCAAAAATATGGAGTTATGACTGTAAATGCGGATACTTTCAAAGTGGTATCTCCTACATACAACAATCCAATTGCTACAATTAGTGCAGCTTGGGGAGATATTCGTATGTCAGCAGATATGGAATCAATAATGGGTGGTTATGCTGATCCAAGGATGCCAATTTTCTTTAATACATCAGTTCAATTTCCTGGTCAGTTCAAAGGAGTTCGTACTGGAATAGAAATTGCTGCTAAAGCTGATCATGTTGATTTTTCAGCGATTGGCCCAATTGTCAATTCAAAAGAGATTGTTTTGATGAATACAGCCGAAGTATATTTATTAAGGGCTGAGGGAGCTTTAAGAGGTTGGAATATGGGTGGAACAGCGCAAAGTTTGTATGAAATGGGTATAACTGCTTCTTTCGATCAACATGGAGTTTCAGGTGCTACGGCTTACATTGCTGATAATGTGAAAACAGCAAAAGCGTATGTAGATCCTAATTTTCCAGCAAATAATGGTGCAGCATTAAATAATGTGACTGTTGCTTGGGATGTTGCTGCCACAAATGAAGTGAAGTTGCAAAAAATCATTACTCAAAAATGGATTGCTGGTTTTCCGGAAGGACAAGAAGCTTGGTCAGAATATAGAAGAACAGGATATCCAAAATTATTACCGGTTCTTAAAAACACAAGTGGAGGTAAAATTGATTCTAATTTAGGGGTAAGAAGGGTAAACTTTGTACAGTCTGAAAAAGATGGAAATGCAGGTGGTGTAACCACTGGACTAACAAAACTTGGTGGAGTTGATACAGGAGGAACTAGACTTTGGTGGGATACTACCGGACCTAACTTCTAAAAAAAACAAGTATAGATTGAAGATAGAAATGGTGTAAGTAATTCCTATTATTTACACCATTTTTTATATCAGATTTTTTTTTAATGAATGAGTCTCTATTAAAGAATTTAAAATTAGCGTTATAAAAATAAGGCATATTTTTTTAAAACGCATTATAGAATAAATCATGTCGTTTGTTTAAATTTTTTGACTGTTGGTATATTTTATTTTTTTAGAAAAAACGTTTTAGTTAGCTTTATACCATTATTAAGCAAATAGAGTCAAAATCAATAGATTCTGTAAAAAAAAATATTTTTTTTAGTTTATAAAAAACATACCAGAAATAATTTAAATAAGTTTTTGTAAGAAGAATAAATCAACAGCTTATATATGTAATATAATTAATATCAACGAAGTAAGTAAATAGAATAAACAAAAATAAAAATGAAAAGTACTTTAGAAATTAAACCAGACATTAGCTATAAAAGTGCCGGAAAATTTGAAGAAACCAGATTTGAAAAAATTCATAATGAAATTTTCAAAAACTCCACAACTGCTTCTCTAATTGTAGCTCAGGAAATCGCTGAATTGATTAAATTCAAGCAAGAGAACAATAAATCATGTGTTCTTGGTTTAGCTACTGGTTCTTCGCCTATAAAGGTGTATGAAGAACTAGTTAGAATGCATAGAGAAGAAGGACTTAGTTTTAGCAATGTAATCACTTTTAATCTGGATGAGTATTATCCAATGACTAAAGAGAACAATCAGAGCTATCATTATTTTATGCATCAGCATCTGTTTAATTATATAGATATTAGGCCTGAAAACATACATATTCCAGACGGAACAGTAGCCATTGAAGAATTGAATCAATATTGCATTGATTATGAAATGAACATTAAAAATGCTGGTGGACTTGATTTCCAATTATTGGGTATTGGTCGTACAGGACACGTTGGGTTCAATGAACCGGGGTCTCATATTAACTCTGGAACTCGAATAATTACTTTAGATCATATTACAAGAGTCGATGCTTCATCAGATTTTAATGGAATTGATAATGTACCTAAAAGAGCAATTACCATGGGCGTTTCAACAATTCTTAGATCTAAAAGAATTGTGTTAATGGCTTGGGGCCAAAACAAAGCAGATATAATAAAAAGAACAATTCAAGGCGATATCAGTTCTGAAGTACCTGCAACATTTTTACAAAATCATACGAATGCCACTTTCGTTTTAGACCAATCAGCAGCTTCAGAATTAACCCGTTTCAAAACACCGTGGTTGGTTGGGGAGTGTATCTGGACCCAAGAGTTAAAAAGCAAAGCAATTGTTTGGTTGTGTCAAAATACCAATCAATCGATTTTGAAATTGACGGACAGGGATTACAATAATAACGGAATGTCGGATCTTTTAGCATTAGAAGGATCTGCCTACGACTTGAATATAAATATGTTCAATGTATTGCAACACACTATAACGGGATGGCCAGGAGGTAAACCTAATACTGATGATTCACATAGACCAGAAAGAGCTAATCCTGCTAAGAAAAGAGTAATCCTTTTTAGTCCTCATCCTGATGATGATGTGATTTCTATGGGAGGAACTTTTTCTAAATTAATAAAACAAGGACATGATGTTCATGTGGTGTATCAAACCTCTGGAAACATTGCTGTAACAGATGATGAAGCACTCAAATTTGCGGAGGTTTGTAACGATTTTGTGGGAGATGATAAAACTAAAATTAATTTTCAAGCAGTTATCGATTTTTTAAATAGTAAATCAGAAAATGAAGTTGACTCAGTTGAAGTAAGAAAATTGAAAGGTTTGATTAGACGCCGTGAGTCTTATGCTGCAACAAGGTATATTGGATTAAAAGATGAAAATACTCATTTTTTAGATTTACCATTCTATGAAACTGGGCAAATAAAGAAAAATCCTTTGGGTCCTGAAGATATTACTATTGTTCAAGATATAATTGCTAAAATTAAACCACATCAAGTTTTTGCTGCCGGAGATCTTGCTGATCCACATGGTACCCACGAAGTGTGTTTAAATGCTATTTTTACTGCTATGGCTGCATTAAAACCACAAACCTACATGAAAGATTGTTGGTTATGGTTATACCGCGGTGCATGGCATGAATGGGATATTCATGAAATTGACATGGCTGTGCCATTAAGTCCTGATGAGGTTTTACTCAAAAGACATGCTATTTTATACCACCAATCTCAAAAAGACCGAGTCATGTTTCAAGGGAACGACTCTAGGGAATTTTGGGTAAGAGCCGAAGACCGTAATAAGAATACGGCAAAACTATACGATGATTTGGGACTTGCTGAATACGAAGCCATTGAAGCTTTTAAGCGTTTTGACTATTAAATAATATCTTTAAAAAACGGATAAAAAATATGAAATACTTCCTAATTCTATTATTCACTGCTTTTGTTTCTAATGCTCAAATGCAAAAGGAACAATTAGATCTTATGCCTTGGCCGCAAAATATAAATTTGACCGGTAGTACTTTTACTTTAAACAAAGGATTTAAAATAAATATTACTGGTAATCCCAATCCTAGAATTTTTATAAGAGCAACTAATTTTTTGAGAAGATTAGATGGTAGAACGGGGTTATTTTTTGAGCAAGGTTTTTCGACAAAAATAAATGAAAATCCAGAAGCTGAATTGCAAATTAATTGTGTTCGCAACGGAAAAATAGGATTATATGAAGATGAAAGTTATCAACTTAGTATTGAATCCAATAAAATAAAAATTAATGCCACAACTGATTTAGGAGCCTTACATGGTTTAGAAACATTATTGCAATTATTGCAAAATAATAGTAAAACGTATAATTTTCCAACAGTTGAAATTACAGATATGCCCCGGTTTACATGGAGGGGATTGATGATTGATGCTGCGAGGCATTTTCAGCCTGTAGCTGTGATTAAAAGAAATCTGGATGCTATGGCTTCAATGAAAATGAACGTTTTTCATTGGCATTTAGTAGACGATCAAGGATGGCGAATAGAAATGAAAAACCATCCAAAGTTTACACAATTGGCTTCAGATGGAGAGTTTTATACTCAAGAAGAAATCAAGAATATTGTAAAATATGCCGGCGATAGAGGAATTCTGGTAGTTCCAGAAATTGATGTTCCTGGTCATGCATCTGCATTACTAACGGCTTATCCAGAAATAGGGAGCAAAGTGGTAGATTTAAAATCTAATTCAGTTGAAAGTAAAAAGCAAAGTGCTGCAATTGCTAATTATGCAATCGAAAGAAGATCGGGTATTTTTAACGCGACATTAGATCCAACAAATCCCAAAACATATCAATTATTAAGTGAAGTTTTTGATGAGGTTTGTCCTTTATTTCCAGGAGATTATTTTCATATCGGTGGTGATGAAAACAATGGAAAAGAATGGGATGCAAATCCTAAAATACAAGAATTCAAGAAGAAAAATAAATTTGATAACAATCATGATTTGCAAACTTACTTTAACATGCAGTTGGTTCCAATGTTAAAAAAGTATAACAAGAAATTAATGGGATGGGAGGAAATAATGACTAAAAATATGTCTAAAGATGCCATTATTCATGCTTGGAGAGGAACTAATGAGGGTCTTTCAGCTGGTGGTGCATTAATCAAAGCAGCAAAAAATGGTTATCAAACAGTTTTGTCAAATGGCTATTACATTGATTTAATGTTAGGGGTAAAGAGTCATTATTTAAATGATCCAATACCAAAAAATAGTATATTGACTCCCGAAGAAAAAGCGAGGATATTAGGAGGTGAAGCTGCAATGTGGAGCGAACTTGTAACACCATTAAATATTGATTCAAGGATTTGGCCAAGAACAGCTGCAATTGCTGAACGATTGTGGTCTAATGAAAATGTTACTGATTTGAATAGTTTAAATAAAAGACTAAAAACGATTTCTTTTAGGCTCGAAGAATCAGGAATTATGCATCTGAGAAATAAAGATGTAATTTTAAGAAATATTTGTAATAATCAGGAAACAAAGGCATTGAGAGATTTTTCTAATGTTTGCGAACCATTGAAAATTTACAAGCGTAACGGGGGTGGTAAAAAATACTTTATGTTTTCTCCATTGACATTATTTGCTGATGCCTGCACAGCAGATGCTTTTGATGCATATGATTTTGATATAGCGGTAAACAACTATTTAGAAAATAAAAATATAGAAAATCAAACTTTGGTAACTAATTTTTTTAGAAAATGGATTGCTATGGACGCGGATTTAATTAGTTTAAGCAACAATGCGCCGTTGATTCAACCGCTCTTACCTTTATCCAAAAATTTAAAAGATATATCGGAACAACTTTTATTAGTTATAGAAAATAAAAAAACAGTTAATACTGATGTTCTTAATGGCTTATTAGAAAAGTTTAATACTAGAAGCCCTGCCGATGTTGAAGTCGCTGTTTATGCCAGTTTGAAGAAATTAAGTCAGTGATGAAATAAAATAAATAGGTATTAAGATTAAGTTTGTATTGCTGTAAATTTTATAGAAAATAATAGTGCTAATCGAATGAATTTTCATCGCATTTTTCCAGGACTACTATTTTAATGTTAAGCTATCTACAATTTATAAAAATCAGTATTTTTTTCGTACTTTTGCAAAAATTTTTATAAAAAATATTTATGTTAACAGTTAATAATTTATCAGTTCAGTTTGGCAAACGAATTTTGTTCGATGAAGTAAATACTACCTTCACACATGGTAATATATATGGAGTTATCGGAGCCAACGGTGCTGGAAAATCTACTTTTCTTAAAATAATTGCAGGTGAAATGGATCCTACTTCAGGTCATATTCATTTGGAACCAGGAAAACGTATGTCGGTTTTAAACCAAAACCATAATATGTTTGATGAGAGTACCGTTCTTGAGACCGTAATGATGGGTAATAAAACCTTGTATGCCATCAAAAAAGAAATGGATGCTTTGTATTTAGATTACAATGATTCAAATGCTGACAGAATAGGGGAATTGCAGGTGCAATTTGAAGAGATGAATGGTTGGAATGCTGATTCTGATGCAGCGTCTATGTTGTCCAATCTTGGGATTACCGAAGAGCATCATTATACTTTAATGGGAGATTTGGAAGGAAAAATAAAAGTTCGTGTCCTTTTGGCACAAGCACTTTTTGGAAATCCAGATTTGCTTATTATGGATGAACCTACCAATGATTTGGATTTTGAAACCATCGCTTGGTTAGAAAATTTCTTAGCAAATTATGAAAATACAGTAATTGTAGTTTCTCACGACAGACACTTTTTAGATTCAGTTTGTACACACATATCAGATATTGATTTTAGTAAAATAAATCATTATTCAGGAAATTATACTTTTTGGTATGAATCAAGCCAATTAGCAGCAAAACAACGCGCACAACAGAACAAGAAAGCGGAAGAAAAGAAACAGGAATTAGAAGAATTTATTCGTCGTTTTAGTGCGAATGTAGCCAAATCAAAACAAGCTACTTCTCGTAAAAAAATGATTAGTAAGTTGAATATTTCTGAGATAAAACCTTCAAGTCGTCGTTACCCTGCAATTATTTTTGACCAAGAGCGTGAAGCAGGAGATCAAATTTTGAACGTACAAAATCTAAGTGCTTCAATAGATGGTGATGTTTTGTTTAAAGGGGTAGATTTGAATATGGCCAAAGGCGATAAAATCGTTCTTTTCTCAAAAGATTCTCGTGCTACAACTGCTTTCTATGAAATTTTAAATGGAAACCAAAAAGCAGATTCAGGAACTTACGATTGGGGAGTTACTACAAACCAAGCGTATTTGCCAGTAGAAAACCATTCGTTTTTTGAAAGTGATTATTCGCTTGTCGATTGGTTGCGACAATGGGTAAAAACAGAAGAAGAGCGCGATGAGGTTAACATTCGTAGTTTTCTTGGGAAAATGATTTTCTCTGGAGAGGAAGCTTTGAAAACATGTAGAGTATTATCTGGAGGAGAAAAAGTACGTTGTATGTTGTCTCGAATGATGATGGAAAGAGCTAATGTCTTAATGCTTGATGAACCTACGAATCACTTGGATTTAGAGTCTATTACAGCTTTTAATAATTCCTTGAAAAACTTCAAAGGATCAGTAATTTTTACCACTCATGATCATGAATTCTCTCAAACGGTTGCCAATAGAGTTATTGAATTGACGCCAAATGGGGCTATAGACCGTTACATGACATTTGATGATTATCTTGATGATGAAAAAGTACAGGAATTGAGAGTGAAGATGTATACCGTATAAAAATAATAATTTCAAGATTTTTAAAATCTCCCTCTAAATGTGGGAGATTTTTTGTTTTATTGCTATTCTTGATTATTTAATGCGAACTATTTCAATCTACTTTTTACCAAAGATTTTACTGATAATAAAAACTATAATTACAATCACAACAATCACCATAAAAATGCCTACTCCAATTCCGGCTTTAAATATTCCTTCTACTACAGAACAGCTTGTAAATGAAAGTAATATTATAAAAAGCATCATTAATCTTGTTCTCTCTTTTTGCATGATTTTATATTTTTAGGTTATCATAAAAGTAGAGAAATAGAATAGCGATTAGTTATATAATTTTTATATTTTCTTGTGAAATTTTTATAATTATCGAAAAAAATAACAAAATGTTAGTTTATAATTAGTAATTATTTTTTTTTAAACTAATTTTCATGCAAAAAAAAATATATTTTTGAGTTTTACTATTTCTATATAAATCTAATTTAAAATATGACTAACATTACTTTCAGTTTAAAAGCTCCTCGAATAGATGTAGTTGATGCCTTACGTGGATTTGCAATCATGTCAATTATGTTACTTCATAATGTGGAACATTTTGAATATTATTATTTACCGGAAAATTTTCCAGCTTGGTTGGTGGCTTTAGATAAAATTATTTGGGATTCTTTATTTTTCCTTTTTGGAGGTAAATCCTATGCGATTTTTGCACTTCTTTTTGGTTTTAGTTTTTACATTCAAAATGATAATCAAGTTAAAAAAGGAAATGATTTCCGGGGACGATTTTTTTGGAGAATGATGTTATTATTGGTTTTTGGACTTATCAATACGGCATTTTATCAAGGTGATATTCTTACTTTATATGCTTTTCTAGGACTTTTATTAATACCGGTTGTAAACTGGAGTAATAAAGCAGTTTTTATTACTGCCTTTATTCTAATGTTGCAACCATTAGAGTGGGGAAGATGTATTTATTATATTTTAAATCCGGATTATGTAGCTCCTTCTAATTTGTCTAATGCCTATTATGAAAGCATTGGGTATTATATGAAAAATGGATCTTTCGTTGATTATGTAATTGGAGATTTGACATTAGGAAAAACTGCCTCTTTATTATGGTCATGGGAAAATGGAAGGTTTTTCCAAGCTCCGGCTTTATTTATGTTTGGAATGTTATTAGGAAGAAAACAACTTTTCACAACTACCGTTGAAAATATTCAATTTTGGACTAAAGTATTACGATATGCGATTATTTTATTTATTCCCTTGTATTTTTTAAAGACCTATATGATTGACATAGTAACAAGAGTAACCTTATCCAATAAGTTGACTATAATCTTTGCTTCATGGTCAAATGTTGCATTTATGTTAGTACTGGTTTCTACTTTCGTTTTACTATATCAAAAGGAGTCGGTTAATAAAATCCTTGTTAAATTGATTCCTTTTGGAAAAATGAGTTTGACGAATTATATCATGCAATCTATGATTGGTTCCTTTATTTATTATAGATATGGCCTTGGTCTTTTTGAATATACAGGTGCAACATACTGTTTGTTGATAGGGATTGTATTATTTATTATCCAATTATCATTCTGTACTTGGTGGCTTAAAACTCATAAGCAAGGGCCTTTAGAGTATATTTGGCACAAAGCAACATGGATCTCATTCGGTAAATAATACCAGCAACTATTTTCTCTCTTTATAATTATAAAATCATAAAGTGGAATTCGTATATTTGCAAAACCAAACAACACACTTTAACATGAGTCAAAAAGTATTACTTACTGCAAAAGAAGTTACTATCATATTACATCGTTTGGCCTGTCAGTTAATTGAAAAACACTTGGATTTTTCAGATACTATTTTGGTGGGAATTCAACCAAGAGGTGTTTTTTTAGCGGAACGTTTGAAAGAAATATTAGAAAAAGAATACCAAACTCCTGAAATCAAGCTGGGTTATCTGGATATTACTTTTTTTAGAGATGATTTTCGCAGAACGGATAAACCATTAGAAGCAAATAAAACCAAGATTAATTTTATTGTCGAAAATAAAAAAGTTATTTTTATTGATGATGTTTTATTTACTGGGAGAAGCATACGCTCTGCCTTGACTGCTATTCAATCTTTTGGAAGACCTTCTGAAATTGAATTACTGGTTTTAATCGACAGACGTTTCAGTCGCAATTTACCTATTCAACCGGATTATAGAGGAAGACAGGTGGATGCCATAAATAACGAAAAAGTAAAAGTGAGTTGGAAAGAAAATGATGGTGAAGATGGCGTGTATTTAATTACAAGTTAGATAACATTATATTTGAAATCTAACTATTAAAAAAACTAATAATCGTAAAAAAGAAATGAAAGAATTAAGCGTAAATCATTTATTAGGAATAAAATACATCAACAAGAATGATATTGACTTAATTTTTGAAACTGCCGATCATTTTAAAGAAGTCATTAACCGACCAATTAAGAAAGTACCTTCTTTACGAGATATTACTATTGCCAATATTTTTTTCGAAAACAGTACCCGAACCAAACTCTCTTTTGAATTAGCACAAAAACGGCTATCTGCTGATGTGATTAGTTTTTCGGCAGCACAATCTTCGGTAAAAAAAGGGGAAACTCTAATAGATACCGTGAATAATATACTTTCAATGAAAGTAGATATGGTAGTGATGAGACATGCCAATCCTGGTGCGGCTTATTTTCTATCCAAAAACGTAAAAGCCAGTATCGTAAACGCAGGTGACGGAGCGCATGAACATCCTACACAAGCTTTATTAGACAGTTATTCAATTAGAGAAAAATTAGGCGAAGTTGCAGGAAAAAAAGTTGTCATTGTAGGTGATGTATTGCATTCCAGAGTAGCATTGTCTAATATATATGCTTTGCAAATGCAGGGTGCAGAGGTAAAAGTTTGCGGACCCAAAACGCTTATTCCAAGACATATAGAATCTCTTGGAGTTACCGTAGAACCTAATTTAAGAAAAGCGCTTGAATGGTGTGATGTGGCTAATATGCTACGCGTGCAAAATGAGAGAATGGATGTGAATTATTTTCCTTCAACAAGAGAATATGCGCAACAATATGGAGTTGATAAAACATTACTGGATTCATTGGATAAAGAAATTGTAATCATGCATCCGGGGCCTATCAATCGTGGTGTCGAAATTACCAGTGAAGTTGCTGATTCCAGTCAATCAGTTATTTTAAATCAAGTAGAAAATGGTGTGGCGATTAGAATGGCAGTTATTTATCTTTTGGCTTCAAAAATTCAGTAATTTCAAAGAAAAACTTAGTAACTTAGCTACTTGGTAACCTGTCTGCTGTTACGCAGCTTCTGAAACTTAAAAAAATGAAAGTAGATCAAAAAGGCCACACAATTACAATTAAAGATACACAAGGTGATTTTACTTCTTTTTTAATGAAAGTAACACATCAATACAAAACATTTGAAAAGCATAACTTGATTATTGATCTTTTACTTTATAAGGATTTATCTACAGATAGTATAAAGTTGTTCTTGCCATTATCAAAACAACATAAAAAAGGTAAAAAGTCATTTGTTATTGTCACTTCTGATTTTGATTATAATGCAGTTCCTGCTAAATTAACTGTTGTTCCTTCCTTATTAGAAGCTCATGATATAATTGAGATGGAAGAGATTGAAAGAGAATTAGGTTTTTAAATTAGTGTATTTCGGTTATGTGTTTAACCGCTTAATTGATTTAACAAATACGCTATAATCCATACATAAAAACTTGAAATTAACAATACTTGGTTGCTATGCTGCAACACCTCGAACTTTTACCAATCCAACATCACAGATTTTAGAAATAAAAAATAGACTTTTTCTGATTGATTGTGGTGAAGGAACTCAAGTGCAATTACGCAAAAACAAAATTAGATTTTCTAAGATAAATCATATTTTTATCTCGCATTTGCATGGAGATCATTTTTTTGGATTAGTGGGCTTAGTTTCCACTTTTACATTACTTAACAGAGTCACGGAATTACATATTTACGGACCTAAAGGAATTCAAGAAATCATTAAATTACAATTGCGATTGTCTAATTCTTGGACGAATTACGGATTGTTTTTTCATGAATTGGAATCTCTTGAAAGTGAAGTAATTTTTGAAGATGAAAAGGTTTTGGTGAGAACTATTCCGTTAAAGCATCGTGTTTATACCAATGGTTTTTTGTTCCAAGAAAAAGTAGGGGAGCGGAAACTAAATTTAGATGCTGTTCAAAATTATGAAATTGAGAGTTGTTATTATCAGAAAATAAAAAACGGTAAAGACATCACTCTGGAAGATGGCAGAGTCATAGAAAACGATAAATTAACATTCGACCCTATTCCTGCAAAACAATATGCTTTCTGTTCAGATACTGCTTATAATGAATCTATTCTTCCAATTATTGAAAATGTAGATGTATTATACCACGAATCTACTTTTTTGCAATCAGAAGAAAATCTTGCAAAAAAAACATTACATTCCACGGCAAAAGAAGCTGCAATGATTGCTTTGAAATCTAATGTGAAGCAATTAATTTTAGGGCATTATTCTACAAGATATCAAAGCATCGAATTATTTAAAGAAGAAGCCGAAACAATTTTTCCGGAAGTTCTTTTAGCCGATGATGGGAAAAGTTTTGAGTTTTAAATAAAGACAATTTATCTGTTGTACTATAAAATTGACACTGTATTTTTAAGATTATTCTATTTCGAATAATCTTAAAATCAAACAATCTTAAAATAAAAAAAAATGAGTGATTTAAGTAATTATAGAAAATCCTACGAAAAGAGTGAGTTATTAGAATCTAATATTCCTGAAGATCCAATAAACCTATTTAATAGATGGTTTCATGAAGCAGAAGACTTTGGGGCTAATGAAGAAGTTAATGCCATGACAGTCTCTACAATTGGTCTGGATGGCTTTCCAAAGTCCAGAGTTGTTTTATTAAAAAAATTCAATGAAGAAGGATTTATTTTTTATACCAATTATAATTCCGAAAAAGGTAAGGCTATTATCGAAAATCCTAAAGTATGTCTTTCTTTTTTTTGGCACACAATGGAACGTCAAATTATTATAAAAGGTATTGCCCAGAAAACTTCAGAAACCATTTCAGATAATTATTTTGAATCCAGACCTGATGGTAGTAAATTAGGAGCGATAGTATCGAATCAAAGTGAAGTTGTGCCTTCTAGAGAATATTTAGAGGAAAATCTAAAACAATTGGAAAAAGACTTTGAAAGTATGGTTATTCCAAGACCAAACCATTGGGGAGGATTTTTAGTGACACCTTTAGAAGTTGAATTTTGGCAAGGAAGGCCTAATAGATTGCATGATAGAATTAGGTATATTAGTCAAGAAGATTTCTCTTGGAAGATTGATCGATTATCACCATAATGTAAGAAAAAGACACGTAAAACAATGATTGTTATGTATTTTGTCGATTTTATTTGGTAGTTTAGCGATAAAATATGTAGTTTTGAATATAATTAAAGCAGAATATTTGTAAATACTTTAAAGAGTTTGCCCCACAATCTACTTTAAACTTAAACTACTACTTTATGAAACTAAAAGTACTTCGCGCATTATTGCTCGTTACTGTGATATGCACTATGAATTCCTGTTCTTCAGATACATCAGCTACACCAGTAACTGATTCAACTTCTGTTCAAAAGGTCGTTAATTACACTTATAATTCATCTGAAATTGAAACGATGGATTTGATTAATGCTTATAGAGTTAGTGTTGGTCTAAATCCTTTAGAAAAAATCAATCATATTTCTTACAAGTCAGAAGAACATGACAATTATATGATTACTAATAATGTAGTTAATCACGATGATTTTGTTGCTCGCTCTGAAAATATAATTAAAGTACTAGGTGCAAAAAATGTAAGTGAAAATATAGCTTATAATTATAACACACCTCAAGCTGCTTTAAATGCATGGTTGGCAAGTCCTGGACATAAAGAAAATATTGAAGGAGATTTTACTCATTTTGGTATATCAATTCGAGAAAATCCAATAACAGGAAGAAAATATTATACAAATATCTTTGCAAAAATATAAGTTAATTTTTTGTTTATTTTTGGTATTAAGAGTCTGCTTTCCCCCCAAAAGGCAGACTCTTTTTAAATAAGAATAGGACCTCTAAAAAATAGTAAAGGTTAATATATATAGCTATTTATGAAAAAGTCTAATGGAAATTATTTCATTAGACTTTTTTTTAAAATGGTATTGTTAGCTGCAAGATAAACTTGTATTTCAAGTGAATTTCATTCATCAGGTTTAAGAATTATATTATGAATATATCTTTTCATGATTAAGCTTATTCTTTTTTATAAAAAAGGAAGCTGTCTAGTTTAGACAGCTTCCTTTAATTGATTTGCTTTTACAAAGCGGTAATTATAAACTCGCTACGTCTGTTAAGTTGATGTTCATCTTCAGTACATTCTATGGCATCGCTACATTTATTCACTAATTGTGATTCACCATATCCTTTACCAGTCAATCTGCTTGAATCAACACCATTTTTTATTAACCAGTTTATAGTAGACTTAGCCCTTCTATCTGATAATTCTTCATTGTATTTGAAAGTGCCACGGCTATCAGTATGGGAGCGTATATCAAGTTTCATAGTTGGATATTGACTCATTACATCTAATATTTTTTCTAAATCAATAGCTGCTTCTACTCTGATATTCGATTTATCAAAGTCAAAGTAAATCATTTTTATACCAAAGCATTTACCTAGATCGTCACCCACTGTTACCTTACATTTTTCTTTTTCCAATGCGATTGGTAAATATGTTTTTCCTTTATCGCTAGCAATAGTGATTTTTTGCTCTTTGGTAGTATATTCTGGTTTTTCAGCTCTTACATTGTATGTTTTTGCACATTCAACAGTAAAAGAATAATTTCCTTTTGCATCAGAAGTAGTAGTACTCACCAAATTAAATTGACTATCATATAAAGTGACTTTAGCATCTGAAAGCAATTCTGCTGTAGTTAAGTCAGTAATTTCACCATATAAAAGTTGTTCACAAGTAAGTCTTTTGGTTTCTAAAAACTTATAAATATCATCGTATCCTTGTCCACCATCTCTATTGGAGCTAAAAAAGCCTCTTCTTGATTTTGTGTCTATTAAATAAGCAAAATCATCTTTGGGAGAATTAACATTTTCTCCCACATTTTGAACCTCGCTGAAAGTCCCATCAGGATTTATTTTGGATACAAAAACATCTAAACCTCCAAGACCTGGATGTCCGTCAGATGCAAAATAAATTTCATTTTCATCATTTACAAAAGGGAAGGTTTCTCTTCCTTCAGTATTGATTGTATTTCCTAAGTTTTCTGGAGTACCAAAAGTGGCATCATCATTTATTTTTACTTTAAATAAATCAGATTGTCCTATTGTTCCGGGCATATCTGACGCAAAATATAATGTTTTCCCATCAGGGCTTAAGGCAGGATGAGCGGTGCTGTAATTATCACTGTCAAAAGGTAATTCAGTTACATTTACCCATTTATCATTTTCTAAACTGGCTTTATATATTTTTACCAGCGTAATTTTATTTCCATTTTTCCCCTTTTTACCGTCTAAATAATTGTTTCGGGTAAAATACATAGTTTTTCCATCATTAGTAAAGGCAGGTGTAGATTCATGAAATTTCGAATTTATAGATTCACTAAACTTGTGTGGGGAGCCAGGAGTCATGTTATCTCCTAAATCAGCAGAATATAAATTAGTAAAATATTGATTGGTCCATGTGTGTTTTCGATGTCCTAAACTTCCAGTATCTCTTGCGGTAGCAAATACTATTTTGTTTAAATATACAGTTGTTCCATAATCAGAGTATTTAGAGTTGATACCTGCATCTTCTACTTGATATCTTCCTGAATTGGCTTTAATGGCTTCTAAATAATTGGTATTTTGTTTGAAAATTTTACCTCTATTGTCGTTTCCTAGTTTTTGATTGAATAATTCTAACATTTCATTCGCTTTATCATTTTGACCAATAGATCTTAAAGACTGAGCATAGCGATAGTAGTATTCAGGTTCTAAATCTGGGGTATTCATGGCAAATAATTCCCCATACCATTTAGCTGCTTTGTCTAACTCCGCATTGAAGTAATAGGCGTTCCCCAATTTTTTAAACATATCAGCTGATTTGTATCCTTTTTCGGCAACCCTTTCATAAGTTTTTATGGCATCTACGTAGGCATAGTTGTCGTACTTTTTATCAGCTGCAGCCAATTTAGCTTTTTGGGAATAAGTATTAAAAGAAAAAACACTTATTATTGTTATATAAAGGAGTATATTATTTTTCATAATAATTATTTTTAGAAGAATCTTGGTGTTGTGATTTTATTATTGTTTTTGAATAATTCATAGCGCAAGAAAATCTCGTGAGAACCAGAATTATAATGGTCTAAATTGGTTGTTTCATGATCATATCCGTATCCAATATACAAACCTTCAGAAACCTGAAATCCAACCATGGCACTTAGCGCCGCACTCCATCTATAAGCTACTCCCACCACAAACTTATCATTAAACATAAAATTTCCTGACACATCAGCTTGAAGAGGCGCTCCTTCTACCATTTTTGCAAGTACTGCTGGTTTGAATTTTATATAATCATTCAAATCAAATACATAACCGGCAATTAAGTAGTAATTAATTTTTTCTTTAAAAATGGCTACTTCATTATCATCATATCGATTTGTTTGAATAAAATTAGGAACAGAGAATCCCACGTAGGCTTTATTAGAATGCAAATAGACACCGGCACCAATATTTGGAGTGAATTTATTACTGAAATCGTGTAGGCTTGGATCGTCATCAACAGGATTCAAGCGAGAAACATCCAAATCAAATATGTTAGCAGTTGCTTTAATTCCAAAGGAAAGTTTAAAAGTCTCTGAAGTAGGAATTGTATATGACAAATCAGCCGAAATGGTATTCTCATGTGTAGGGCCAATTTTATCATTTATAATTGATACTCCCAATCCCAGATTACTTCCGTTGAGTGGTGTATTGATGGATACAGCGTTAGTTACCGGTGCTCCTTCAAGTCCCACCCATTGTGTACGATGTAATGCAAAAATACTTAAGGCACCTCTAGATCCTGCATAAGCGGGATTAATATTAATTGTGTTGTACATGTATTGCGTAAATTGAGCATCTTGTTGCGCAAAACTTACAATGGCTGTAAACATCAAAACGAAAGAAAATAATTTTGTTTTCATAGCAGCTGTTTGTTATTTTAATTATCTGTCGAATTCATTTATTAGAATTCTGTAGGTTAGTTGATAAATTACATTTGAGTTTGTCACTCATGAATAGGGCTTTTGTTCTTATTTTGATTATCCCTGATATCACTTTAGATATCAGGGATAAAATTTAATTATTTAGTGAGGTACAAATACCCGTCTTTTTTATTGGTTTGAATTTTACCATTACCGTCTGTAGAAGTATAATTTAAGATGTAAAAATAGGTTCCACTTGGTAAACCAGACGATTGACTGATGGTTGATCTGCCTTCAGAGAAGCCTTTGAATGCTTTTGTTGTGTTATTATAGCCTTGAGTATCAAAAACTAAAACACCCCATCGGTTGTAAATTTCAACGGTATTATCCGGATAACAATTTGTATCATCAATATTGTCGATAACAAATACTTCATTAATTCCATCTCCATTTGGAGAGAAGGCATTATGAACTACTACTAATCCACATGGTAATACAATACTACCACAACCAGTCGTTACTGTTATTGTAATTCTTATTGTTCTAGGACAAGTTGCATCGTCAATTTTATATTCAAATACATAATTACCAATTGCAAGACCCGCTGCATTAAGGATAGAACCTTGAAAAGATTCAATATTATTTACATTAATCCAAGTTCCGGTAGGAGTTTCGCTAGGTAACAGACTTGATAAATCGATAGTGGTAATTTCTCCATCATTACAAACCGAACCTACTTTTTCTATAACACTATTTGTAATGTTAACATTGATTATTTGAGTAAATACAGAAGTATTTTCACAACTATCAGCCACAGACCATTTTCTTACGATTGAATAGGAATCCTGTGTTCTATTAATAATTTTTTCGGTAAATATTGCAGGAGATACAGTAGAGCAATTATCAACAAATACGAGCTCAGGTTTCAAAGGAATTGCATCACAATTGACATCGATAGTCGCTGCAAAATCAGTAGTTGTGGTAGGAGCAGTTGTATCTTGTACATTGATAGTTTGTGAAGCTTTAGTACTGTTTGCACATGCATCTGTTGCAGTCCAGGTTCTAGTTACAGAATAGGAACCAGCACAAGCGCCATTAGTGGTTACGTCTTCCGAAGTCAAAGTTACAACTGAACCACATTCATCAGTTGCAGTAGCTATTGCGAAAGTTGGCGTTGTTGAACAAGAAACAGTTGAAGTTTCAGGTAATGCAGCAATAATTGGAGCAGTTTTATCTTGTACGTTAATAGTTTGTGAAGCTATGGAACTGTTTCCACAGGCATCAGTAGCAGTCCAGGTTCTTGTTACAGAATAGGAACCAGCACACTGACCATTAGTTGTTACATCTTCTGAAGTCAAAGTAAAAGTAGACCCACATTCGTCAGTTGCCGATGCTACAGCAAATTCAGGAGTCGCAGGACAGGCTATAGTTGAAGCTTCAGGCAATGCCGCGATAATTGGAGCAGTTGTATCTTGTACATTGATGGTTTGAGAAGCTATGGAACTGTTTCCACAAGCATCAGTAGCAGTCCAGGTTCTTGTTACAGAATAGGAACCAGCACAAGCGCCATTAGTTGTTACATCTTCTGAAGTTAAAGTAAAAGTAGACCCACATTCGTCAGTTGCCGATGCTACAGCAAATTCAGGAGTCGCAGGACAAGATATAGTTGAGGCTTCAGGCAATTCCGCGATAATTGGAGCATTTGTATCTTGTACATTGATAGTTTGAGAAGCTATAGAACTGTTTCCACAAGCATCAGTAGCAGTCCAAGTTCTTGTTACAGAATAGGAACCAGCACACTGACCATTAGTTGTTACATCTTCTGAAGTTAAAGTAAAAGTAGAACTACATTCGTCGGTTGCCGATGCTTGAGCAAATACAGGAGTTGCAGGACAAGCTATAGTTGAAGCTTCAGGCAATGCCGCAATAATTGGAGCAGTTGTATCTTGTACGTTAATAGTTTGTGAAGCTATGGAACTGTTTCCACAGGCATCAGTAGCAGTCCAGGTTCTTGTTACAGAATAGGAACCAGCACATTGACCATTAGTTGTTACATCTTCAGAAGTTAAGCTTACAGATGCGCCACAATTATCAGTTGCAGTAGCCGTTGCAAAATTTGGCGTTGCTGGGCATGAGATAGTTGATATCTCTGGGAGTGGAGCAATAATTGGTGCCAAAGTATCAATTACATTAATGGTTTGTGTTGTAATAGATGAGTTGCTACAAGCATCAGTAAATGTCCAAGTTCTGGTAATAACAAATGAGTTCACACAGTCACCTTGAGTAATCACATCAATTCCTTGCGTAGTTATTTCACCACTACAATTATCAGTAGCAGTTAGTGAAGTTGTAGCTGGAACATCTGTAGCACAACTCACAGTTATAGTCGCCAGATTTTCTGAAGCTATAGGATTAGTATTGTCTTTTATACTGAATGTTGCAGATGTTGAAGAACTGTTTCCACAGGCATCTTTTGCTGTAAAGACTACAGTTACTGCAGCTGAACAATCGTTAGAAATTGCATTAAAGTTATTAGTCCATGTTACATCTGAACAATTATCACTAGCAGTTGCTCCACCATTATTCGTTAACCAATTTGTTAGAGAATTTTGATTTCCTTGACCATCACATTCAACAGTTATATTTGTAGCAGGGATATTAATGTCTGGTGGTGTATTATCTTCGATGGTGATTATTTGCGTAAATATTTCAGAAGTATTTCCACAATCATCTTTTACTGTCCAGGTGTTCGTATAAGTTCCAGCATTTGCACATCCTTGAGAGGCTACAAATTGACCGGTCACTTTTATACTATTTGTTACATCCTCGTCACATTTGTCAGTAGCTAATGGAATTAATCCTTGGGCTGTAGCCAAAGCTTCTACATCACTACATTCAATAGTTTTATTTAAAGACGATGCTTGACTAGTCCAAGTTGGTGCAGTCGTATCTTCGATAGTGATTACTTGCGTAAATACTTCGGAAGTGTTTCCACAATCATCTTTTACTGTCCAAGTATTAGTATAAGTTCCAGCATTTGCACATCCTTCAGAAGCTACAAATTGACCCGTTACTTTTGTAATATTGGAAACATCCAAATCACAATTATCTTTAGCTATTGGGAATACTAATTGGGCTGCAGCCAAATCTTCGGTATTACTACATTCGATAGTTGAGTTTAAAGCAGTTGCTTCAGTAGTCCAAGTTGGAGCTGTAGTATCAACAATTTTAATTACTTGATCAAATCCTACAGTATTTTTGCAAGCGTCGCTAACAGACCAATGTCTTACAATTACTTTATTGTTTTTGCATAAACCTGCAGGAGTCAAACAAACACTTTTGAATTCAATAGTGCCGAGTTCAGTTCCATCTTTTTGGGCATAAATAAACCAATTTCCATTCATGTTACCGGTAAGTTCTTCAAAACTTGATACATAAGAATTTAAGCCAATGATGCTACTTGTCGATGAAACTGCACCATATGGAGTAAAGTTTTGAATGACATTAGGTAGCACAGGATTATTGTTATCCCATTTTGGATAAGAAGAACTATTAGGATAAAATACAGGTAAATATAATTCTGGATCACTTGGTGTTGCTGTATCACAATTTCCTCCAGAACAATATGGAGCAACTAAAACAATTCCTTGTCCACTTGGGGAAACTAAAGTAAATTCGACTCTACCTTTTCCTTGATTTGTTTCAAATGCCAAAGCAATTTTTTCGATATTACTAGCTGTTATATCATCAAAACCCGAAACAGTGAATGGAAAATAATTACCACTTCCAGCATTTACCGATGTTATATCTGAGTTTCCAAAACAATCATGATCTACAAATGTAGCTGTTGGATTTGGATCACAGTTATCTTGAATGTTTGTTACGGTTCCAGTTGAAGTTGTACTAATGTCAGCAAAACAATTTTCATCACTAGTAAGTGTCTTGTTAGTTGGTGGAGTAAAAGTAGGAGGTGTAGTATCCTGAACCTTTATTGTTTGGGTAAATGTAGTTGTGTTTTTGCACGCATCAGTGGCAATCCAAGTTCTTAAAATAGTTGACGATCCAGCACAAGTTCCTGCAGTTTCAGTTTCTGAAAAGTCAACATTTGCCATACCACAATTGTCATTAGCAGTCAATATTTTAGCAGTAGGAACTGAATTACATTCTACAGTTAAATCCGCTGGTAATGATTCGTTAAAAGTTGGTGGTGTATTGTCAATAACCGTAATAGTTTGCACAAAATTAGCACTGGTGTTTCCACAACCATCGCTGAAGTTCCAAGTACGTGTTCTAACATAAGCATTGGCACAGTTCGCATTAGCAGTATTTGCATCACTTACCAAATTCATGGTCGGGTTTACAGTACAATTATCAGTCGCTGTAGGTACTTCTGCTAATGCTGCAGCTATTCCTGCTGTATTGTTGCATTGTAACGTATGATCAAGGGAATTCTCAGTAGAAGTTATTACAGGAACAGTATTGTCAATAACGGTAATCGTTTGTACAAAGTTGGCGCTAATGTTTCCGCAACCGTCGCTGAAGTTCCAAGTACGCACTCTTACATAAGCATTGGTACAATTTGCATTTGGAGTATTTGTATCACTCACTAAATTCATAGTTGGGTTTGCGGTACAATTATCCGTAGCTGCAGGAACTTCTGCTAATGCAGCAGCTATTGCAGCGGTATTGTTACACTGTAAAGTATGATCAAGAGAATTCGCAGTTGTAGTTATTACTGGAGCAGTATTGTCAATAACAGTGATCGTTTGCACAAAGTTGGCGCTAGTGTTTCCGCAACCATCGCTGAAGTTCCAAGTACGCACTCTTACAAAAGCATTGGTACAATTTGCATTTGGAGTATTTGTATCACTCACTAAATTCATAGTTGGGTTTGCGGTACAATTATCCGTAGCTGTAGGTACTTCTGCTAATGCTGCAGCTATTCCTGCTGTATTGTTACACTGTAAAGTATGATCAAGGGAACCAACAGCAGTAGATACTACTGGAGCAGTATTGTCAATAACAGTGATCGTTTGCACAAAGTTGGCGCTAGTATTTCCACAACCATCGCTGAAGTTCCAAGTACGTGTTCGTACATAAGCATTGGCACAATTTGCATTGGCAGTATTTGTATCACTTACCAAATTCATAGTTGGGTTTGCGGTGCAATTATCCGTAGCTGCAGGAACTTCTGCTAATGCTGCAGCTATTGAAACGGTGTTGTTACACTGTAAAGTATGATTAAGAGAACCCGCAGTTGTAGTTATTACTGGAGCAGTATTGTCAATAACAGTGATCGTTTGCACAAAGTTGGCGCTAGTGTTTCCACAACCATCGCTGAAGTTCCAAGTACGCACTCTCACATAAGCATTGGTACAATTTGCATTCGGAGTATTTGTATCACTCACTAAATTAATAGTTGGGTTTGCGGTACAATTATCAGTCGCTGTAGGTACTTCTGCTAATGCTGCAGCTATTGCAGCGGTATTGTTACACTGTAAAGTATGATTAAGAGAATCCGCAGTTGTAGATACTGCTGGAGCAGTATTGTCAATAACAGTGATCGTTTGCACAAAGTTGGCGCTAGTATTTCCACAACCGTCGCTGAAGTTCCAAGTACGTGTTCTAACATAAGCATTGGCACAATTTGCATTGGCAGTATTTGTATCACTTACCAAATTCATAGTTGGGTTTGCGGTGCAATTATCCGTAGCTGCAGGAACTTCTGCTAATGCAGCAGCTATAGCAGCGGTATTGTTACACTGTAAAGTATGATTAAGGGAATTCGCAGTTGTAGATACTACTGGAGCTGTATTGTCAATAACAGTGATTGTTTGCACAAAGTTGGCGCTAGTGTTTCCACAACCGTCGCTGAAGTTCCAAGTGCGCACTCTTACATAAGCATTGGCACAATTTGCATTGGCAGTATTTGTATCACTTACCAAATTCATAGTTGGGTTTGCGCTGCAATTATCCGTAGCTGCAGGAACTTCTGCTAATGCTGCAGCTATAGCAGCGGTATTGTTACACTGTAAAGTATGATCAAGGGAATTCGAAGCAGTAGATACTACTGGAGCTGTATTGTCAATAACAGTGATTGTTTGCACAAAGTTGGCGCTAGTGTTTCCACAACCGTCGCTGAAGTTCCAAGTGCGCACTCTTACATAAGCATTGGTACAATTTGCATTTGGAGTATTTGTATCACTCACTAAATTCATAGTTGGGTTTGCGGTACAATTATCCGTAGCTGCAGGAACTTCTGCTAATGCAGCAGCTATTGCAGCGATATTGTTACACTGTAAAGTATGATCAAGGGAATTCGAAGTTGTAGTTATTACTGGAGCAGTATTGTCAATAACAGTGATCGTTTGGACAAAGTTGGCGCTAGTGTTTCCACAACCGTCGCTAAAGTTCCAAGTACGTGTTCTAACATAAGCATTAGCACAATTTGCATTGGCAGTATTTGTATCACTTACCAAATTCAATGTTGGGTTTGCGGTACAATTATCAGTTGCTGTAGGTACTTCTGCTATTGCTGCAGCTATTCCTACTGTATTGTTGCATTGCAACGTATGATCTAGAGAATTCGCAGCTGTAGTCACTATTGGAATGCTGTCATCGACTACTGAAACTGTTTTTGTACAAGTCGAAGTACAACCATTAGAATTAGTAATTGTAGAGGTTAATGTAAATGAAGTATTACAGCCTATTCCCGTAGTTACTGAAACAGTTTGAGAGTTACTATTTCCTACTATTGACCCATTTCCAGATATCTTCCATAAGTATGTAGCGCTTGATGGAGCTGAATAAATATTAGAAGAGGAGGAAGGGCATAGAGGACCACTTGAACCAGAGATAGAACATGTTAGCGGTTGGTTTACTGTTATAATCACATCATCAGATACGGTGCATTGTGATCCTGAGCCAACTAAAGGTCCCGTAACTACAGTGAGGCGTAAGGTAGCTGGACTACTAGTTATATTTATATTACTATGTAAATCTGTTGGGTCAACTATAGTTGCTGATCCACCTACTACAGACCAAGTTTTAGATATTACTTCATAACCGTTACTTGGTATAGCCGCTCCTTGAAGCGTATAAGGTGATCCTGCACAAACAGTATCATCATCACCAGCATCAGCGCTTCCGAGAGTTAGATTGTTGATTTGAAGTGGATCAAAAAAGTCCTTAATAGCTGCAGATGGAGATGTTGATGTTTTAGATTTAACAAAAATAGTTTTTATTTTAAGACTTATACATGGGTCAATTGCCCCTAATACTTCTGTTAAATTTACAGCAGATTCAATAAATGTATTTTGAAGATAGTTATTAACTCCAAATGCCTGAAAAGGTACTGGTACAGTAGTAGAATTTCCGTCTGCAAATACACTGTTAGCAGGTAAAGAGGAGAAATAGGTTTTATATTCCCATACACTTCCATTAAGCTCCCATCGTTGAATATCAAATTTAGCGACACCGCTTTCAAAGTATACTGTCAATAAAAAATCTCCAGCAGTTCGTCCTCCAGTTGATGCAGGAGCTGTAGTTGTAAAACCACTACTAGTTTTTGTCATAGTACTTTGAAGAAATTCAAAATCAACATAGGCATTACCGCTATTGCTTAAACGATCGGCGGCAAAAATAACCCATACATTTCCATTACTATCTGTCGTTAGATGAATTAGAGCATTGTTCATGTCGGTTTTATTATTTGCAGTACCTGGTACCCAAGTCATACTATTTGGATTATCACTTACTTTATCCCCACCTCCAAATATATTGTCAGTAGAGTTGTTATAAGGGTCATATAAATGATAAGTAGTTCCTGAATTTAAAGGAACTCCTGAATTTGCAAGTACAAATCCACCTGTACCTGTTCCGTCCGTCCAATCTCCTGCAGCTGTATTTGCAATAAGTGTTCCGTCTATATTAAATCCACCACTTAGTGAATTGACAGGTGCAATACCAGGACCAATTTGTGCAAGTATTACTGTTGGAGAACATAAAAAACTTAATAAAAAAATAGTAAATATTCTTGTCGAATTAGTAAAAGTTGATTTCATATTGATTTGTTTTAAATCGTTAGAAAATGAAATGTTTGTAAATAGCAAAATTCATTTTAGAACGTTGCTTGTGAATTGATGGATGAATCGTTCTCAATGAACATTCATTCGTATTATGATTAAAAGAAAGATGTATTATAAATACACTTGAATGGTTAATTATTTAATTAAAATAAAGAACTATTAAAGATGGAAAAAAAATCAATTTAGCCAAGGTTATCCTTATGCAATTGGCAATCAAATCGAGAATTTAGATTACTCACAAACTTGAAGAAATCTATAAATGGAAAGTAATTTTTTTCATATTATTTGAATTTTTTAATTAAAAATAAAATAATTATGAGTTATCAAACAATTGAATTTTTAATTCAATTTATACTTGTTTGATTTTTTTAAGTATAAAATTATTTAGAAAGATATTTTTTAAATATGTTCAATACTTTTTTTAATTAATAAATTATTTTAAAAAAAATAACAGTCTAAAATTTAGATTATTTCTAAATTTTTCAGGGATGAAAGTTCTCTTTTTTTGGGCAGAAAGAAACTTTTCCTCGTAAATAATTATTTGATTTAGGTTCTCAAATAATTGTAAGCCTTTTATTATCTTACATTAAAGTTATAAAGATTTATTGATATTGATTTTTTTTTTCTACCAATAACCTAAATACTCGTTCAAATGTATATTCTTAATAAAAAAACAATTTTATTGCTCTTGTATTTTAACGTTTGTTTAGTAGTTTAATTAAGTATCAATAAATAATTTTAAATTTTGAGCAATTATATTTATAATAAAACTATAATTAATAAATAAAAATAATTTTAATTGATTTGTTTTTTTAACAAAGTGTTTGTGTTATTACTATTTTAAATACATAGTTGAAAAGCTTATTTTTAAAAATAAACCCCAAAAAAATACTTTTTTTGGGTTTAAATATGCTTAAGAATCTAACATTGCTTTCCTTTAATTGATTTGCTTTTACAAAGCAGTAATTATAAACTCGCTACGTCTGTTAAGTTGATGTTCATCTTCATTACATTCTATGGCATCGCTACATTTATTCACTAATTGTGATTCACCATATCCTTTACCAGTCAATCTGCTTGAATCAACACCATTTTTTATTAACCAGTTTATAGTAGACTTAGCCCTTCTATCTGATAATTCTTCATTGTATTTGAAAGTGCCACGGCTATCAGTATGGGAGCGTATATCAAGTTTCATAGTTGGATATTGACTCATTACATCTAATATTTTTTCTAAATCAATAGATGCTTCTACTCTGATATTCGATTTATCAAAGTCAAAGTAGATCATTTTTATACCAAAGCATTTACCTAGATCATCACCCACTGTTACTTTACATTTTTCTTTTTCCAATGCGATTGGTAAATATGTTTTTCCTTTATTGCTGGCTATAGTGATTTTTTGTTCTTTGGTAGTAAACTCTGTTTTTTCAGCTCTTACATTATAAGTTTTTCCACATTCCACAGTAAAAGAATAATTCCCTTTTGCATCAGAAGTAGTAGTGCTCACTAAATTAAATTGACTATCATATAAAGTGACTTTAGCATCTGAAAGCAATTCTGCTGTAGTTAAGTCAGTAATTTCACCATATAAAAGTTGTTCACAAGTAAGTCTTTTGGTTTCTAAAAACTTATAAATATCATCGTATCCTTGTCCACCATCTCTATTGGAGCTAAAAAAGCCTCTTCTTGATTTTGTGTCTATTAAATAAGCAAAATCATCTTTGGGAGAATTAACATTTTCTCCCACATTTTGAACCTCGCTGAAAGTCCCATCAGGATTTATTTTGGATACAAAAACATCTAAACCTCCAAGACCTGGATGTCCGTCAGATGCAAAATAAATTTCATTTTCATCATTTACAAAAGGGAAGGTTTCTCTTCCTTCAGTATTGATTGTATTTCCTAAGTTTTCTGGAGTACCAAAAGTGGCATCATCATTTATTTTTACTTTAAATAAATCAGATTGTCCTATTGTTCCGGGCATATCTGACGCAAAATATAATGTTTTCCCATCAGGGCTTAAGGCAGGATGAGCAGTGCTGTAATTATCACTGTCAAAAGGTAATTCAGTTACATTTACCCATTTATCATTTTCTAAACTGGCTTTATATATTTTTACCAGCGTAATTTTATTTCCATTTTTCCCCTTTTTACCGTCTAAATAATTGTTTCGGGTAAAATACATAGTTTTTCCATCATTAGTAAAGGCAGGTGTAGATTCATGAAATTTCGAATTTATAGATTCACTAAACTTGTGTGGGGAGCCAAGAGTCATGTTATCTCCTAAATCAGCAGAATATAAATTAGTAAAATATTGATTGGTCCATGTGTGTTTTCGATGTCCTAAACTTCCAGTATCTCTTGCGGTAGCAAATACTATTTTGTTTAAATATACAGTTGTTCCATAATCAGAGTATTTAGAGTTGATACCTGCATCTTCTACTTGATATCTTCCTGAATTGGCTTTAATGGCTTCTAAATAATTGGTATTTTGTTTGAAAATTTTACCTCTATTGTCGTTTCCTAGTTTTTGATTGAATAATTCTAACATTTCATTCGCTTTATCATTTTGACCAATAGATCTTAAAGACTGAGCATAGCGATAGTAGTATTCAGGTTCTAAATCTGGGGTATTCATGGCAAATAATTCCCCATACCATTTAGCTGCTTTGTCTAACTCCGCATTGAAGTAATAGGCGTTCCCCAATTTTTTAAACATATCAGCTGATTTGTATCCTTTTTCGGCAACCCTTTCATAAGTTTTTATGGCATCTACGTAGGCATAGTTGTCGTACTTTTTATCAGCTGCAGCCAATTTAGCTTTTTGGGAATAAGTATTAAAAGAAAAAACACTTATTATTGTTATATAAAGGAGTATATTATTTTTCATAATAATTATTTTTAGAAGAATCTTGGTGTTGTGATTTTATTATTGTTTTTGAATAATTCATAGCGCAAGAAAATCTCGTGAGAACCAGAATTATAATGGTCTAAATTGGTTGTTTCATGATCATATCCGTATCCAATATACAAACCTTCAGAAACCTGAAATCCAACCATGGCACTTAGCGCCGCACTCCATCTATAAGCTACTCCCACCACAAACTTATCATTAAACATAAAATTTCCTGACACATCAGCTTGAAGAGGCGCTCCTTCTACCATTTTTGCAAGTACTGCTGGTTTGAATTTTATATAATCATTCAAATCAAATACATAACCGGCAATTAAGTAGTAATTAATTTTTTCTTTAAAAATGGCTACTTCATTATCATCATATCGATTTGTTTGAATAAAATTAGGAACAGAGAATCCCACGTAGGCTTTATTAGAATGCAAATAGACACCGGCACCAATATTTGGAGTGAATTTATTACTGAAATCGTGTAGGCTTGGATCGTCATCAACAGGATTCAAGCGAGAAACATCCAAATCAAATATGTTAGCAGTTGCTTTAATTCCAAAGGAAAGTTTAAAAGTCTCTGAAGTAGGAATTGTATATGACAAATCAGCCGAAATGGTATTCTCATGTGTAGGGCCAATTTTATCATTTATAATTGATACTCCCAATCCCAGATTACTTCCGTTGAGTGGTGTATTGATGGATACAGCGTTAGTTACCGGTGCTCCTTCAAGTCCCACCCATTGTGTACGATGTAATGCAAAAATACTTAAGGCACCTCTAGATCCTGCATAAGCGGGATTAATATTAATTGTGTTGTACATGTATTGCGTAAATTGAGCATCTTGTTGCGCAAAACTTACAATGGCTGTAAACATCAAAACGAAAGAAAATAATTTTGTTTTCATAGCAGCTGTTTGTTATTTTAATTATCCCTGAGCACTAAAGAGCCCTCAGGGATTAAACTTGATTATTTAGTAAGGTATAAATACCCTTCTTTTTTATTGGTTTGTACTTTACCTGTACCGTCTGTAGAAGTATAATTTAAGATGTAAAAATAAGTTCCAGTTGGTAAACCAGATGATTGGCTAATAGTTGATCTGCCTTCAGAGAAGCCTTTGAATGCTTTTGTTGTGTTATTATAGCCTTGAGTATCAAAAACTAAAACACCCCATCGGTTGTAAATTTCAACGGTATTATCCGGATAACAATTTGTGTCATCAATATTGTCGATAACAAATACTTCATTAATTCCATCTCCATTTGGAGAGAATGCATTATGAACTACTACTAATCCACATGGTAATACTATACCACCACAACCAGTCGTTACTGTTATTGTAATTCTTATTGTTCTAGGACAAGTTGCATCGTCAATTTTATATTCAAATACATAATTACCAATTGCAAGACCCGCTGCATTAAGAATAGAACCTTGAAAAGATTCAATATTATTTACATTAATCCAAGTTCCGGTAGGAGTTTCGCTAGGTAACAGACTTGATAAATCGATAGTAGTAATTTCTCCATCATTACAAACCGAACCGACTTTTTCTATAACACTATTTGTAATGTTAACATTGATTATTTGAGTAAATACAGAAGTATTTTCACAACTATCAGCCACAGACCATTTTCTTATGATTGAATAGGAATTTTGGTTTTTGTTAATGATTTCCTCAGTAAATAGTGCAGGAGATACAGTAGAGCAATTATCAACAAATACGAGCTCAGGTTTCAAAGGAATTGCATCACAATTGACATCGATAGTCGCTGCAAAATCAGTAGTTGTGGTAGGAGCAGTTGTATCTTGTACATTGATAGTTTGTGAAGCTTTAGTACTGTTTGCACATGCATCTGTTGCAGTCCAGGTTCTAGTTACAGAATAGGAACCAGCACAAGCGCCATTAGTGGTTACGTCTTCCGAAGTCAAAGTTACAACTGAACCACATTCATCAGTTGCAGTAGCTATTGCGAAAGTTGGCGTTGTTGAACAAGAAACAGTTGAAGTTTCAGGTAATGCAGCAATAATTGGAGCAGTTTTATCTTGAACGGTAATTACTTGTGATTTGGAAGCAGTGTTTCCGCAAACATCCGTTGCAGTCCAAGTTCTGGTAAGTGTATAGTTGTTGGCACAGTTTCCATTAGTTTTAACTTCTTCGAAAGTCACTACAGGAGCGGCATCACAATTATCAGTGGCAGTTAATGTAGCTGCAGCAGGAACTGCAGAACATTCTGCGGTTACATCGACAGGAGCCTCACTCAATACCGGAGCAGTTTTATCTTGAACGGTAATTACTTGTGATTTGGAAGCAGAGTTTCCACAAACATCCGTTGCAGTCCAAGTTCTGGTTAGTGTATAGTTGCTGGCACAATTTCCGTTTGTTTTAACTTCTTCGAAAGTCACCACAGGCGCCACATCACAATTATCAGTAGCAGTTAATGTAGCTGCAGCAGGAACTGCAGAACATTCTGCTGTTGCATCGGCAGGAGCCTCGCTCAATACCGGAGCAGTTTTATCTTGAACGGTAATTACTTGTGATTTGGAAGCAGTGTTTCCACAAACATCCGTTGCAGTCCAAGTTCTGGTTAGGGTATAATTGCTGGCACAGTTTCCATTAGTTTTAACTTCTTCGAAAGTCACCATAGGCGCCACATCACAATTATCAGTGGCAGTTAATGTAGCTGCAGCAGGAACTGCAGAACATTCTGCTGTTGCATCGGCAGGAGCCTCGCTCAATACCGGAGCAGTTTTATCTTGAACGGTAATTACTTGTGATTTGGAAGCAGAGTTTCCACAAACATCAGTTGCAGTCCAAGTTCTGGTTAGTGTATAGTTGCTGGCACAGTTTCCGTTAGTTTTAACTTCTTCGAAAGTCACCACAGGAGAAGCATCACAATTATCAGTAGCTGTTAAAGTTGCAGCTGTAGGAACAGCAGAACATTCTGCTGTTGCATCGGCAGGAGCCTCACTCAACACTGGAGCAGTTTTATCTTGAACGGTAATTACTTGTGATTTGGAAGCAGTGTTTCCACAAACATCCGTTGCAGTCCAAGTTCTGGTTAGGGTATAATTGCTGGCACAGTTTCCATTAGTTTTAACTTCTTCGAAAGTCACCACAGGAGAAGCATCACAATTATCAGTAGCTGTTAAGGTAGCAGCTTCAAGAACAGCAGAACATTCTGCGGTTACATCGGCAGGAGCCTCGCTCAATATTGGAGCAGTTTTATCTTGAACGGTAATTACTTGTGATTTGGAAGCAGAGTTTCCACAAACATCAGTTGCAGTCCAAGTTCTGGTTAGTGTATAGTTGCTGGCACAGTTTCCGTTAGTTTTAACTTCTTCGAAAGTCACCACAGGAGAAGCATCACAATTATCAGTAGCTGTTAAAGTTGCAGCTGTAGGAACAGCAGAACATTCTGCTGTTACATCGGCAGGAGCGTCGCTCAATATTGGACCAGTTTTATCTTGAACGGTAATTACTTGTGATTTGGAAGCAGTGTTTCCACAAACATCCGTTGCAGTCCAAGTTCTTGTTAGTGTATAGTTGCTGGCACAATTTCCGTTTGTTTTAACTTCTTCGAAAGTCACCACAGGAGCCACATCACAAATATCTGTAGCTGTTAAGATAGCAGCTGCAGGAACTGCAGAACATTCCGCGGTTACATCGGCAGGAGCCTCACTCAACACTGGAGCAGTTTTATCTTGAACGGTAATTACTTGTGATTTGGAAGCAGAGTTTCCACAAACATCCGTTGCAGTCCAAGTTCTGGTAAGTGTATAGTTGCTGGCACAATTTCCGTTAGTTTTAACTTCTTCGAAAGTCACCACAGGAGCCACATCACAATTATCAGTAGCCGTTAAGGTAGCAGCTACAGGAACAGCAGAACATTCTGCGGTTACATCGGCAGGAGCCTCGCTCAATATTGGAGCAGTTTTATCTTGAACGGTAATTACTTGTGATTTGGAAGCAGTGTTTCCGCAAACATCCGTTGCAGTCCAAGTTCTGGTAAGCGTATAGTTGCTGGCACAGTTTCCATTAGTTTTAACTTCTTCGAAAGTCACTACAGGAGCGGCATCACAATTATCAGTGGCCGTTAAGGTAGCAGCTACAGGAACAGCAGAACATTCTGCGGTTACATCGGCAGGAGCCTCGCTCAATATTGGAGCAGTTTTATCTTGAACGGTAATTACTTGTGATTTGGAAGCAGTGTTTCCGCAAACATCCGTTGCAGTCCAAGTTCTGGTAAGCGTATAGTTGCTGGCACAGTTTCCATTAGTTTTAACTTCTTCGAAAGTCACTACAGGAGCGGCATCACAATTATCAGTGGCAGTTAATGTAGCAGCTTCAGGAACTGCAGAACATTCTGCTGTTGCATCGGCAGGAGCCTCGCTCAATATTGGAACAGTTTTATCTTGAACGGTAATTACTTGTGATTTGGAAGCAGAGTTTCCACAAACATCCGTTGCAGTCCAAGTTCTGGTTAGAGTATAGTTACTAGCACAATTTCCGTCAGTTCTAACTTCTTCGAAAGTCACTACAGGAGCGGCATCACAATTATCAGTGGCAGTTAATGTAGCTGCAGCAGGAACTGCAGAACATTCTGCTGTTGCATCTGCAGGAGCCTCACTCAATACCGGAGCAGTTTTATCTTGAACGGTAATTACCTGTGTTTTAGAAGCAGTGTTTCCACAAACATCTGTTGCAGTCCAAGTTCTGGTTAGGGTATAGTTGCTTACACAATTTCCGTCAGTTCTAACTTCTTCGAAAGTCACTACAGGAGCGGCATCACAATTATCAGTGGCAGTTAATGTAGTTGCAGCAGGAACTGCAGAACATTCTGCTGTTGCATCTGCAGGAGCCTCACTCAATACTGGAGCAGTTTTATCTTTAACGGTAATTACTTGTGTTTTAGAAGCAGTGTTTCCACAAACATCTGTTGCAGTCCAAGTTCTGGTTAGGGTATAGTTACTAGCGCAATTTCCGTCAGTTCTAACTTCTTCGAAAGTCACTACAGGAGCGGCATCACAATTATCAGTGGCAGTTAATGTAGCTGCAGCAGGAACTGCAGAACATTCTGCTGTTGCATCGGCAGGAGCCTCGCTCAATATTGGAGCAGTTTTATCTTGAATTTTTATTGTTTGAATTGCTTTAGAAAAATTACCACAAGCATCTGTAACGGTCCATGTTCTTGTAATTACTTTATTACTTGTACAAGAACTGGCTGGGGTTAAACAAATACTGTTAAAATCTATGCTTCCATTTACATTTGCTTGTTTTCTTGAATAAATAAACCAAGTACCATTCATTGGTCCGGTAAGATTTTCAAAACTTGATACATAAGAAGTTAACCCATTGATTGTATTTGGTGAGGTAGTTCCTCCGTTTGGAGTCATATTTTGATTTATCCCGTCTTGAATAAAATTAGCATTATTCCATTGAGTGTAACCAGAGCTATTTGGATAAAATACAGGTAAATATAATTCTTTTGAATTCGATGTAGCATCATCACAATTTCCACCTGTACAATATGGACCAACTAATATCACTCCTTGTCCGCTAGGAGAAACTAAAGTGAATTCAGCTCTTCCTTTTCCTTGATTTGTTTCAAATGATAAAGCAATTTTTTCAATATTATTTGCTGATAAATCATCAAATCCTGAAACAGTAAAGGGAAAATAATTTCCATTTCCAGCATTTATTGATCCATTATTTTCTATGATTCCAAAACATTCTGAATCCATGTAAGTAACAGTTGGATTAGAATCACAATGATCATTTATGTTTGTTACATTACCAGTTACTGCAGGGTTAATATTTGCTAAACAATTTTCATCACTATTCATAGTAATATTTACAGGAGGTATAAAGCTTGGAGCAGTTATATCTTGAACAGTAATGGTTTGACTTATTTGTGAACTATGATTATCATTTTCATCAGTTGCATCCCAAGTAATTGTTCGGCTATATGAACCTGCACAATTACCTGGAGATGTTATATCAGATAATACATTGATAGTAGCTGTTGAGCAATTATCAGTAGCTGTAGGAACTGTGAATACAGGAGTTGCAGGACAATTGATAATTAAGTTAGTACCTGTTGTAGTAATTGAAGGAGGAGTTACATCATCCACAATTACATTTTGTGTAGTGGTAGAAAAATTCCCCACAGCATCAGTGAAAGTCCATGTAATCACATGAGTTCCCTGAGTGGAATACGTTAAAGCATCGGAAGTTGTTCCAGTGATTGTACCAGAACAATTATCGGTAGTAACAGGCGCAGTAGCAGTAGCGGTACATTGTCCGATTACATCAGCCAAAAGAGGAACTTCGGGTTTGGTAGTATCGGTAATGACAACATTTTGTGTAGCGGTAGAAAAATTCCCCACAGCATCAGTGAAGGTCCATGTAATCACATGAGTTCCCTGAGTGGAATACGTTAAAGCATCGGAAGTTGTTCCAGTGATTGTACCAGAACAATTATCGGTAGTAACAGGCGCAGTAGCAGTCGCGGTACATTGTCCGATTACATCAGCCAAAAGAGGAACTTCGGGTTTGGTAGTATCGGTAATGACAACATTTTGTGTAGCGGTAGAAAAATTCCCCACAGCATCGGTGAAGGTCCATGTAATCACATGAGTTCCCTGAGTGGAATACGTTAAAGCATCGGAAGTTGTTCCAGTGATTGTACCAGAACAATTATCGGTAGTAACAGGCGCAGTAGCAGTCGCGGTACATTGTCCGATTACATCAGCCAAAAGAGGAACTTCGGGTTTGGTAGTATCGGTAATGACAACATTTTGTGTAGCGGTAGAAAAATTCCCCACAGCATCAGTGAAAGTCCATGTAATCACATGGGTTCCCTGAGTGGAATACGTTAAAGCATCGGAAGTTGTTCCAGTGATTGTACCAGAACAATTATCGGTAGTAACAGGCGCAGTAGCAGTCGCGGTACATTGTCCGATTACATCAGCCAAAAGAGGAACTTCGGGTTTGGTAGTATCGGTAATGACAACATTTTGTGTAGCGGTAGAAAAATTCCCCACAGCATCAGTGAAAGTCCATGTAATCACATGAGTTCCCTGAGTGGAATACGTTAAAGCATCGGAAGTTGTTCCAGTGATTGTACCAGAACAATTATCGGTAGTAACAGGCGCAGTAGCAGTCGCGGTACATTGTCCGATTACATCAGCCAAAAGAGGAACTTCGGGTTTGGTAGTATCGGTAATGACAACATTTTGTGTAGCGGTAGAAAAATTCCCCACAGCATCAGTGAAAGTCCATGTAATCACATGAGTTCCCTGAGTGGAATACGTTAAAGCATCGGAAGTTGTTCCAGTGATGCTTCCACTACAGTTATCAGTAGTAACAGGCGCAGTAGCAGTTGCGGTACATTGTCCGATTACATCAGCCAAAAGAGGAACTTCGGGTTTGGTAGTATCGGTAATGACAACATTTTGTGTAGCGGTAGAAAAATTCCCCACAGCATCAGTGAAAGTCCATGTAATCACATGAGTTCCCTGAGTGGAATACGTTAAAGCATCGGAAGTTGTTCCAGTGATGCTTCCACTACAGTTATCAGTAGTAACAGGCGCAGTAGCAGTCGCGGTACATTGTCCGATTACATCAGCCAAAAGAGGAACTTCGGGTTTGGTAGTATCGGTAATGACAACATTTTGTGTAGCGGTAGAAAAATTCCCCACAGCATCAGTGAAGGTCCATGTAATCACATGAGTTCCCTGAGTGGAATACGTTAAAGCATCGGAAGTTGTTCCAGTGATTGTACCACTACAGTTATCGGTAGTAAGAGGCGCAGTAGCAGTCGCGGTACATTGTCCGATTACATCAGCCAAAAGAGGAACTTCGGGTTTGGTAGTATCGGTAATGACAACATTTTGTGTAGTGGTAGAAAAATTCCCCACAGCATCGGTGAAAGTCCATATAATCACATGAGTTCCCTGAGTGGAATACGTTAAAGCATCGGAAGTTGTTCCAGTGATTGTACCACTACAGTTATCAGTAGTAACAGGCGCAGTAGCAGTCGCGGTACATTGTCCGATTACATCAGCCAAAAGAGGAACTTCGGGTTTGGTAGTATCGGTAATGACAACATTTTGTGTAGTGGTAGAAAAATTCCCCACAGCATCGGTGAAAGTCCATGTAATCACATGAGTTCCCTGAGTAGCATAGGTTAAAGCATCGGAAGTTGTTCCAGTGATTGTACCAGAACAATTATCGGTAGTAACAGGCGCAGTAGCAGTAGCGGTACATTGTCCGATTACATCAGCCAAAAGAGGAACTTCGGGTTTGGTAGTATCGGTAATGACAACATTTTGTGTAGCGGTAGAAAAATTTCCCACAGCATCAGTGAAAGTCCATGTAATCACATGAGTTCCCTGAGTGGAATACGTTAAAGCATCGGAAGTTGTTCCAGTGATTGTACCAGAACAATTATCGGTAGTAACAGGCGCAGTAGCAGTCGCGGTACATTGTCCGATTACATCAGCCAAAAGAGGAACTTCGGGTTTGGTAGTATCGGTAATGACAACATTTTGTGTAGCGGTAGAAAAATTCCCCACAGCATCAGTGAAAGTCCATGTAATCACATGAGTTCCCTGAGTGGAATACGTTAAAGCATCGGAAGTTGTTCCAGTAATGCTTCCACTACAGTTATCAGTAGTAACAGGCGCAGTAGCAGTCGCGGTACATTGTCCGATTACATCAGCCAAAAGAGGAACTTCGGGTTTGGTAGTATCGGTAATGACAACATTTTGTGTAGCGGTAGAAAAATTTCCCACAGCATCAGTGAAAGTCCATGTAATCACATGAGTTCCCTGAGTGGAATACGTTAAAGCATCGGAAGTTGTTCCAGTAATGCTTCCACTACAGTTATCAGTAGTAACAGGCGCAGTAGCAGTAGCGGTACATTGTCCGATTACATCAGCCAAAAGAGGAACTTCGGGTTTGGTAGTATCGGTAATGACAACATTTTGTGTAGCGGTAGAAAAATTTCCCACAGCATCAGTGAAAGTCCATGTAATCACATGAGTTCCCTGAGTAGCATAGGTTAAAGCATCGGAAGTTGTTCCAGTGATTGTACCAGAACAATTATCGGTAGTAACAGGCGCAGTAGCAGTCGCGGTACATTGTCCGATTACATCAGCCAAAAGAGGAACTTCGGGTTTGGTAGTATCGGTAATGACAACATTTTGTGTAGCGGTAGAAAAATTCCCCACAGCATCAGTGAAAGTCCATGTAATCACATGAGTTCCCTGAGTGGAATACGTTAAAGCATCGGAAGTTGTTCCAGTGATGCTTCCACTACAGTTATCAGTAGTAACAGGCGCAGTAGCAGTAGCGGTACATTGTCCGATTACATCAGCCAAAAGAGGAACTTCGGGTTTGGTAGTATCGGTAATGACAACATTTTGTGTAGCGGTAGAAAAATTCCCCACAGCATCAGTGAAAGTCCATGTAATCACATGAGTTCCCTGAGTAGCATAGGTTAAAGCATCGGAAGTTGTTCCAGTGATTGTACCAGAACAATTATCGGTAGTAACAGGCGCAGTAGCAGTAGCGGTACATTGTCCGATTACATCAGCCAAAAGAGGAACTTCGGGTTTGGTAGTATCGGTAATGACAACATTTTGTGTAGCGGTAGAAAAATTCCCCACAGCATCAGTGAAAGTCCATGTAATCACATGAGTTCCCTGAGTAGCATAGGTTAAAGCATCGGAAGTTGTTCCAGTGATTGTACCAGAACAATTATCGGTAGTAACAGGCGCAGTAGCAGTCGCGGTACATTGTCCGATTACATCAGCCAAAAGAGGAACTTCGGGTTTGGTAGTATCGGTAATGACAACATTTTGTGTAGCGGTAGAAAAATTCCCCACAGCATCAGTGAAAGTCCATGTAATCACATGAGTTCCCTGAGTGGAATACGTTAAAGCATCGGAAGTTGTTCCAGTGATTGTACCAGAACAATTATCGGTAGTAACAGGCGCAGTAGCAGTAGCGGTACATTGTCCGATTACATCAGCCAAAAGAGGAACTTCGGGTTTGGTAGTATCGGTAATGACAACATTTTGTGTAGCGGTAGAAAAATTTCCCACAGCATCAGTGAAAGTCCATGTAATCACATGAGTTCCCTGAGTGGAATACGTTAAAGCATCGGAAGTTGTTCCAGTGATTGTACCAGAACAATTATCGGTAGTAACAGGCGCAGTAGCAGTAGCGGTACATTGTCCGATTACATCAGCCAAAAGAGGAACTTCGGGTTTGGTAGTATCGGTAATGACAACATTTTGTGTAGCGGTAGAAAAATTTCCCACAGCATCAGTGAAAGTCCATGTAATCACATGAGTTCCCTGAGTGGAATACGTTAAAGCATCGGAAGTTGTTCCAGTGATTGTACCAGAACAATTATCGGTAGTAACAGGCGCAGTAGCAGTAGCGGTACATTGTCCGATTACATCAGCCAAAAGAGGAACTTCGGGTTTGGTAGTATCGGTAATGACAACATTTTGTGTAGCGGTAGAAAAATTTCCCACAGCATCAGTGAAAGTCCATGTAATCACATGAGTTCCCTGAGTGGAATACGTTAAAGCATCGGAAGTTGTTCCAGTAATGCTTCCACTACAGTTATCAGTAGTAACAGGCGCAGTAGCAGTAGCGGTACATTGTCCGATTACATCAGCCAAAAGAGGAACTTCGGGTTTGGTAGTATCGGTAATGACAACATTTTGTGTAGCGGTAGAAAAATTCCCCACAGCATCGGTGAAAGTCCATGTAATCACATGGGTTCCCTGAGTGGAATACGTTAAAGCATCGGAAGTTGTTCCTGTGATTGTACCACTACAGTTATCGGTAGTAATTGGCGCAGTAGCAGTAGCGGTACATTGTCCGATTACATCAGCCAAAAGAGGAACTTCGGGTTTGGTAGTATCGGTAATGACAACATTTTGTGTAGCGGTAGAAAAATTCCCCACAGCATCAGTGAAAGTCCATGTAATCACATGAGTTCCCTGAGTGGAATACGTTAAAGCATCGGAAGTTGTTCCAGTAATGCTTCCACTACAGTTATCAGTAGTAACAGGCGCAGTAGCAGTAGCGGTACATTGTCCGATTACATCAGCCAAAAGAGGAACTTCGGGTTTGGTAGTATCTTGAATTTTAATTGTTTGTGTAGCACTTCCAACATTATTACAGGCATCAGTTACTCTGAAAGTTCTTGTAATGATTATTGGCATGGTTCCACTTTGTGTATCTTGATAAGTAATACTTGAAATAGTTGAAGTATCAACATATGAACCTCCAATTGAATTAAAAGTAGAAGGAGAGATTGTTACTTGTGAGGTTGAAAAAGCCAATAAACCAGCGCCAACCAAATTAGATGTACCACATCCTTCAATGGTTGCATTAGTGGGAGCAGTTACTAGTGGATTTATAGAATCTCCTCCATTAATCGTTACTGAAAGTTGTTTGGTACAACCATTACTATCAGTTACTGTTACTGTATAAATACCTCCAGAAAGTCCGCTGAGATTTTGAGTTGTTGCTCCATTACTCCATAAATAGGTATATCCAGGAGTCCCTCCAGTCGGATCATTTAATATTATTGAACCATTGGATCCTCCACCACAGCCAACATTGGTAGGAGTAGCGCCATTTAGCATTAATTCAGTTGGATTAGCAACTGTTACTGTAAATGTATTGGTAAGGCCTAGAGAATCAGTTACTTTTAATTTAGCCACATATCCTAAGGCATTATAAGAGTATGTCCATATTGGATTAGGAAGAGAGGAATCAGTAAAAACTCCATCATTATTTAAATCCCAAGCATACGTATAAGCAGGAGTACCACCATTAGTAGTTGATGTGAAATTGACGGTTACATTATTACTAACTTTACATGCTTTGTATGAAAACTGAACGGCAAGAGGTTTTTTAATGGTAGTATTCCCAGGTAATTCACATTGAGAAGAACTATAAGTACTGCAATTATAAGAGGATAATTGATTTGAATTACCCCCAGTTTTCCAAACAACTAATATTTTTTTTAGTTCTAATTCTTGTCCGCATGTCCATGTAAATGGTCCGTAAATTAATCTTTGCCCATTTCCAGGATTGATATCTCCTAAATAAGAATTAATTTGAATAGTCTGAGTAGAAGGATTTCCACTTGTATTGTAAGAAGTAATAGCAATATCAGCAAATAATCTACCATTATTAGGGGTATTATTAGCATTTGAAGTGTAATTGAGCATTACATAAAGCTGCTGCGAGGTCCCGATTGTACATGTTGTGGTGTTCATTGGAACTCCATTTACATCTGTGAGACTGAGGAATACATCTTTTAAGGTAAAATTGTTAGATGTACAATTAAAGGAATCCAGATAGTAATTTGGTGCTATACCACATAATCTTAAATCAGGATGATTAGCATCGAATTGGCAATATAAATTACCAACAAACATAAATAAAGTAATTAATAGATGGGTAATTTTTGTCTTCATACAATCAAATTTTAATTATCGTTTGTAATATTTAATCCTATTTTAATTTAGCAACCAAGTGTTTTTTTTATAAAAAAAGTGTCAATTTTATTAGTTATTTGTTAATTTTTAACAATCATTTTTAGGAATTTTAAAAAATATAGAATACTAAGCTAATTAGTTTCATTTAATTACATCTTTTTTTTCTATCAATAACCAAAATACTCGTTGAAATGACATTTATTGTTGAAAAAAAATGAAAAATAGGTGTAGATTTCTTTTTAAAGGTGGTTTTATTGTCTTTTTATGATATTATCGTTTTTTTAAATAAAATTTTAACATTATAAAGCGCTATTTTAATTTATAGTTAAAAATAAAAAAGACGATAAAGTGGTTAAGTAGTTGATTTTGTGTGCATTTAGTTGTTTTTTAAATGAGATATATAGCGACAAACTAATTTTATTTTCATTAGTTCTGTTTTAATAAAAAGTAGAAATTAAAAAAAAAATTGTAATTTGTATTCTTTAATAATACCGACAAAAATATTTTCATATAAAAAATTAAAGCATGAAAAACTTAATATTAATTCGGCATGCAAAATCGAGTTGGGAAGCTCCATTACATGATAAGGACAGACCTTTAACAAATCAAGGAATGAAAGATGCTCACCTTGTTTCTTCACATATAAGTAATTATATACCTAAGACATATATGATTTGGAGTAGTTCAGCAGAAAGAGCTTCTGAAACAGCAATGATTTTTGCTCAAAATATATCTTATCCCATAGAATCTATTGATTACAAAGACGAACTTTACACTTTCGATGAAAATAAATTAGAGAAAGTTATTAAATCTTGTAATAATGATATAGAAAGTGTTATTCTTTTTGGACATAACGAGGCTATTACAAATTTTGTTAATAAATTTGGAGATGCATTTATTAATAATGTTCCTACAGCTGGATTTGTAGCTTTACAATTTGATACAGACAACTGGGATGCTATTAAAAATGGCAAAACCAAAAAAATAATATTTCCGAAAGAATTAAAATAAAAAAAGTGTTAGAAAATAGATATATTGACAGAGAAAAAAGTTGGTTAGCTTTCAATGCAAGAGTACTTCAAGAAGCTGCAGATGATTCAGTACCGTTATTAGATAGATTGCGATTTTTAGGTATTTTTTCTAACAATCTTGATGAATTTTTCAGGGTTCGATTTGCTGCAATTAGACGATTAAGTCTTTCAGGAATTTCAGGAGAAAAATATTTGGGGGGAATATCAGCACAACAATTAGTAAAGGATATTACCGAAATAGTAATTCAGCAGCAGTCTGAAAGTTTACGTATTTTAAATATTATTGAAACAAAACTTGAAACAGAAAATATATTCATTATTAATGAAAATGAAATTTCAAGGGAACAGGAAAATTTTTTAAAAGACTTTTTTATCCAAAAATTAAGTCCGGAATTAGTTACAATTATATTGAATGATTTAGCAGAATTTCCTTTGTTGAAAGATACTTTAGGATATTTGGCTGTAAAATTAGTTATGAATCATACCTCTGAAGTTCGATATGCCGTAATCGAAATTCCAAAAACAATTAATCGATTTGTTGTTTTGCCTTCGAATAATGAAAAGCAATATGTAATCCTACTTGATGATGTCATAAGGCATAATTTGAAAAGTATCTTTAATATTTTTGATTACCAAAGTATTTCAGCTCATATGATTAAAATAACCAGAGATGCGCAGTTAGACATTGATAGCGATTTAAGCAAAAGTATGATTGAAAAAATTTCAACAAGTGTGAAAGATAGAAGAATAGGAGAGCCTGTTCGTTTTATTTATGACCAGTTGATAGAAAAAGACACACTCCAATTTTTTCTCGATAAAATGAAAATTGTCACGACTGACAGTATTATTCCTGGGGGTAGATATCACAATAGGCGTGATTATATGAATTTTCCTAATCTAGGCAGATTTGATTTATTGTATCAAACTAATGAACCTCTACCAATTCCCGGATTAAGTCTTGAAGGAAGTATATTAGAAAAAATTAGTACTAAAGATTATTTATTAAATGCTCCTTATCAGTCATTTTCATATCTAACTAAATTTTTAAGAGAAGCGGCTCTTGACCCAAAAGTAACTTCGATTAAAATCACGTTATACCGATTAGCAAAAAATTCTCAAATAATAAGTTCTCTAATAAATGCTGCCAAAAACGGAAAAAAAGTGACTGTGCAAATCGAATTGCAAGCTCGTTTTGATGAAGCTTCTAATATTTCCTATGCAGAGCAAATGAAAACTGAGGGAATTGAACTTATTTTTGGAATAAAAGGGCTAAAAGTCCATAGTAAAATATGTGTAATTGAAAGAACCGAAAAGGATAAAATCAAAAGGTATGGTTTCATTTCTACAGGGAATTTTAATGAATCAACAGCAAAAGTGTATACTGATGTGACTCTATTTACAAGCCACCAACAAATTCTAAAAGACATTAATAAAATTTTTGAATTTTTTGATATTAATTACAGAGTACATCGATACAAACATCTTATCGTTTCTCCTCATTATACCCGAACCCGATTCTACAAACTGATAGACAGAGAAATTTTGCATGCTTCAGCAGGTAGAAAAACTCATATAAAATTAAAAATGAATAGTTTATCAGATTTTAAAATGATTGATAAATTATATGAAGCCAGTAATGCGGGAGTGAAAATACGACTAGAAATTAGAGGTATTTGTTCTTTAATCCCTGGAATTCCTGGGATGAGCGAAAATATAGAAGCAATAAGTATTGTAGATAATTATCTGGAACATTCGAGAATTTATATTTTTGGAAATGCTGGACAAACAGAAGTCTACATCTCTTCAGCTGATTTTATGACCAGAAATCTCGATGGTCGAGTAGAAGTTACTTGCCCTATTTATGATCAGGAAATTAAAAATGAACTCATAGATAATTTTGATTTAGGTTGGAAAGGAAATGTAAAAGCAAGATATCATTCCTTTAAATTAGATAATAAATATAGAGTAAGAAATCATAATCCGATTTTTAGAGCGCAATTAGAGACTTATAAATATTATCGAAATAAAATCGATGTTTTGGAGGAAATTGTCTAAAAGCGGCTTAATACTTGCTATTATCCTCGAATAAAAGAAGAAACTAAATTCAAATCATAGATTAATAATGATTAAAATAAAGAAATATGCCGCAATAGATATTGGTTCAAATGCCATGCGTCTATTGGTTGTGAATATTGTTGAACAAGAAGGAAAAGAACCTCAATTTAATAAAAGTTCTCTTGTACGTGTACCAATTCGTTTGGGACAAGATGCTTTTACGGTAGGTGAAATTTCTGAGGAGAATATGGAAAGGATGTGTGATGCCATGACAGCATTTAATCTATTAATGAAAGTGCATAAAGTAGAGCGCTATATGGCATTTGCAACTTCAGCGATGCGTGAAGCCTATAATGGCAAAGAAGTTGTAGAAATGATTAAGAAAAAAGCGGATATAAATATAGAAATTATTGATGGAAAAAAAGAAGCTGCCATTATTGCATCAACTGATTTGCATCATTTGTTAAAAACAGATCAAACGTATCTTTTTGTGGATGTAGGTGGAGGAAGTACTGAATTTACCTTATTTTCTAATGGTAAAATGATAAATTCCAGATCATTTAAAGCTGGAACAGTTCGATTGTTGAATGGTATGGTTTGCGATGTGGTCTGGGATGAAATTGAAAAATGGATAAAGATAAATACTCAAGAATATGATGAAGTCACTTTAATAGGTTCCGGAGGAAATATTAATAAACTCTTCAAGATGTCAGGGAAAATGCAGGAAAAACCTTTGTCATATATATACATGAATTCCCAGTATGCTTTCTTAAACTCACTTTCCTATGAACAAAGGATTTCAGAATTGGGATTGAATCCAGATCGTGCCGATGTAATTCTTCCAGCGACAAGAATTTATCTTAATGCCATGAAATGGAGTGGAGCCAGAAATATTTATGTTCCTAAAATTGGACTTTCTGATGGTATTGTAAAAGCCATGTACTACGGTAAAATATAAGTTTTTAATGAATAAAAATAGACTTGAAGCTTTTAGTGATGGTGTTTTGGCTATCATAATTACTATAATGATATTGGAAATAAAGGTTCCTGAAGGAGAAAATTTCAGCGATTTACTCTCCCTTTTTCCAAAATTTATAAGTTATATCTTGAGTTTTGTTTATGTAGGGATATACTGGAATAATCATCATCACATGCTACAAAGTGTTACTAAAGTAAATGGTAAAATTCTTTGGGCAAATTTACATTTGTTATTTTGGTTGTCATTAATTCCAGTTTCTACGGGATGGATGGGGGAACACAATTTTGCTAAAGCTACCATTACATTGTATGGAATAATTCTATTTTTTTCGGCGATAGCTTTTTGGTTACTTCAAAACATAATTATTACCAGTGAAGGGGAAAAATCATTATTAGCAAAAGCGCTAGGAAAAAATTTTAAAGGAAAAATATCAAACTTATTATACCTAAGTGCAATAGTTATTTCTTTTTTTTATGAATTTATAGCTACCGCAATTTACATTATTGTTGCAATAATCTGGCTTGTACCTGATAAAAGAATTGAAAAAGTGATTAATTCAAATGAATAATTACAATTCATTTTTCATATAATTAAGCATCTAAATCTAATCCAAATGTTGTTCGTAAGAGTTCAATATTTGGATTTATTTCAAGGAGTCTGTTGTATCGGTCTTGATCGTTAAAGTTTCTTTTGCTTTCCACACTTTCATTTACAATAACTTCTATAGTAATATCATGATTGTGTAAATGACCTTTCAAATGCCCTAAAAGCCCATTCAATTCTTTTTCAAAATCTAATTTTGAACCTTCGTTTGGCAATTCGATCGTGATGGCTGTTCCGTTCAATTTAGGATCGTTGATAAGTAACAACGATTCCATAATTTTATATCCTTTATCTCCTAAACGTTGTGCATATTTATTCCAATACAATAACATTTCAGTTTCAGTAAAAGATTCAGTTGGTAGGTGAACTGTTTCTTTTACAATTCCTTTATTGCTTTCTTCTAATGCTTTTTTTGCACGAATACTGGCTAAAGAAAACGCAGAAACCTTTGGTTCATTAGATTGTGGAATGTCAATTTTTACTGTAGGAGTTGAAACGGAAGTAGCGTTAACTGTAACTTTTGGCTCTTTTTCTTCAACTGTTGTTGCAATTGGAGTTGTATCAATTTCAATTTTTGCTTTTAGGCTTTTTACATCAACAATAGAGTAATCGTTTTTTCTATAATAAGTAGGAGGAATTATAAATTGCTCAACTTTTTTTTTTCTCCATCAAAAGTGATGGAGGCTAGTTGCATCAGACAAAGTTCGACAAGAAGTCGTTGATTTTGACTTAATTTGTATTTTAAATCACAATCATTTGCAATTTCGATTCCTTTCAAAAGAAAATCTTGGCTGCATTTTTGGGCTTGTACACCATACATTTGTTGTGCTTGTTCCCCAACTTCTAATAACGATAGTGTAACAGGTGTTTTAGAAACCAATAAATCTCTAAAATGAGAAGCTAATCCGGATACAAAATGATGTGCATCAAATCCTTTAGCAAGAATTTCATTGAATGCGATTAATAAATCTGGGATTTTATTATCCAGAATCAAATCGGTTACATTGATATAGGTTTCGTAATCCAACACATTCAAGTTCTCCGTAACTGCCTGACGTGTTAAATCTTTTCCACAAAAAGAAACTACTCGGTCAAATATAGACAAAGCATCACGCATCGCTCCATCTGCTTTTTGAGCAATAATATGCAAAGCATCATCTTCAAAATTTACGCCTTGACTTGTCGCAACTTCTGCAAGATGTTCTTTGGCATCTTTTACGGTAATTCTTTTGAAATCAAATATTTGACAACGAGAAAGTATCGTTGGAATAATTTTATGTTTTTCGGTCGTAGCCAAAATAAAAATGGCGTGCTTTGGCGGTTCTTCCAATGTTTTCAGAAAAGCATTGAAAGCTGCTGATGACAACATATGAACCTCATCAATAATATAAACCTTATATTGTCCCGTTTGTGGTGGAATACGGACTTGGTCAATTAAATTACGGATATCATCAACAGAGTTGTTGGATGCAGCATCTAATTCGAAAACATTAAAAGCAAAATCTTCATTTGGATCATCATATCCTGGCTGATTAATTTTTCGAGCCAGAATTCGGGCGCAGGTTGTCTTACCCACTCCACGAGGTCCTGTGAATAATAATGCCGAAGCTAAGTGGTTGCTTTCTATGGCATTCAATAAAGTATTGGTAATGGCTTTTTGCCCTACAACATCTTTAAATGTTTGAGGACGATATTTACGAGCCGATACAACAAATTGTTCCATAGAAATTTTATTCGAAAGCAAATATAGCTTTTAATTTAATGATGGAAAAATTTGCTGCTTGAAAGATTATATAATTTTTAAAATGGTTTTTGTTTTCAAAATTCCCTAGTCCAGATAGAAGAGAAAATCCTTATTTGCCGGGGTTTTGCGAATAAAATTGTAACGGATAGCTGGACTCGAACGAAGCGAACTGACGAAGTAAATAGCTCCTGAATAAAAAAATAAATTTCAAAAAAACCTTATTTTTGAAAAATCGCTTATTTCGATCTTCCTTTAATGCTGATTTCATTCAAAACTCTTGCTGCATCATTTTCGGAATTAGCCGCGAAACCCGCAACAAAAACCCCTCTTTTGCCAGAACTGGATTTTATACCATAAACAGTTGCTTCATCATCAGGACTACTGTCGCCTTCGTAACGATAGATGTGTTCGATTTCATAACGATGTGGATTTTTGATAATGTCTTCCTCATGCAGATTAAAATCAAATGTAAATCCCATTTCACTCAAATCGTCTAAAGCCTTAGAAACACTGGCATAATGATATATGTTTGACATAATAGCAGATTTATGGTTAATGTTTAAAGGTAACTATTTTATTATGAATTCATTGTCAAAGAGTTGTTAAAGTAAATAATCTAAAACTTAAAAAAAGGATTAAAAGTTGTAAATTTGCAGCGCAGACCGCCTTATCGTCGTTTTGAGCAATCAGAAGGGAGGAAAGTCCGGACACCATAGGGAAGCATAACGGGTAACGCCCGTCGGGTTGAGCAATCAATTCAGGACAAGTGCAACAGAAAGTATGTACAGGTAATGCTGTAGTGAAACCAGGTAAACTCTATGCGGTGAAATATCAAGTATATCAGCATTTAAGGGCTTCTCGTCCGTTGTTGAAGGGTAGATAGCTTGAGCTTATGAGTAATTATAAGTCTAGATAAATGATAAGGCTCCGATTTATCGGGGACAGAATCCGGCTTATAGGTCTGCATTTTTTTATTAAAAACTTTAATAAAATTAGGGATTGTGAAATCTAAAAGAGAACCATTAAGAAATTTAGTTTTATTAAGTAGTAATGCTTAATTTTCTAAATTTCTTAATGGTTTAATTTTTTTAATAGATAAGTAATTATGAAAACAAGAATTGGAATTTTAGGAATGGGTGGAGTAGGAGGCTATTTTGGAGGATTATTGGCCAAAGCGTATGCTGAATCTGATTCTGTTGAAATAATATTCATTGCTCGTGGGGAAACCCAAAAAGCAATAGCTCAAAACGGTCTGAAAATTATTACGGATAGTAATGAAGTCATTGTTTTTCCAAATTTAGTTTCTAATAATCCAGAAGAAATAGGAGAACTGCATTACCTTATTTGCGCCACTAAAACCTATGATATCGAATCTAGTTTTGAATCTATAAAAAACTGTATTACTCCAGATACGGTAATTCTTCCTTTATACAATGGTGTTGATGCGCCAGAACGAATTAGTTATTTATTTCCCGAAAATGAAGTTTTGCAAGGGTGTGTTTATATTGTTTCGATGATTGAATCACCAGGGATTATCAAGAAAATTGGTCACTATGAGAAATTATTTTTTGGCTCAAAAACTGCTTCAATTTCAAAACTAAATCAATTACAATCCATTTTGGAAAAGGCTGCTATAGAAAGTTATCTTGTTGAAAACATTGAAGAAGTGGTTTGGGAAAAATTCATTTTTATTTCGGCCTTGGCTTCGGTTACTTCGTATTTGAATGTGAATATTGGCGGTATTTTGAACAATCCTTCCCACAAAGCAATTTATATTTCACTACTTAATGAAATTAGTGCAGTAGCTGCCGCAAAAGGATTAGCGATACCAAATGACATTGTTGCCCAAACGATTGTCAAACTAGAAAAAACTCCACAAGATGCCACCTCATCTATGCATAGAGATTTATTGGCGGGTAGAAATACCGAAGTAGTTTCCTTGACGGAATATGTGGTAAACCAAGGTTTAAAATATGGTGTTGCAATACCAACATATCAAATAGTTTTAGAGAAGTTGTTGTGATAAAAGAAAATTTTAGTTTTTAATCTTGAATTCTAATCCAATATTACGAACGCTTTCAATACTGATTTGAGAATCATCTTTGAAATATTTCCGAATTCTACTAATATAAACATCCATGCTTCGTCCCGAAAAGAAATCGTCATTGCCCCAAATCGCTTTTAGGATTTGTTCTCTTTTTATCATTTGATTTTTATAGGTGTAAAAAAAATGAATAAGAGCCGCTTCTTTTTCTGTGAGTTGTTGTGTTTTAAAACTGTTTTTTAAGGACAAACGTTTGGTATCGAATACATAAGAACCAATTGCCAATTCATCAATTTTTGAAAAAAGAGTTGGTTTTTGTTGGCTTCTTTTTAAGATATTATTCAATCGTAAAACAAGTTCTTCCACCTCAAAAGGTTTTGCAATATAATCATCGGCTCCTAATTTTAATCCAATAATTTTGTCCTCTTTTAGCTTTCTTGCCGTTAGAAAAACAAAAGGAATTTCAGGATTGATTTTGATGATTTTTTCAGCAAGTGTAAACCCATCCATTTTTGGCATCATGACATCAAAAACACAAATATCAAAGATCTCCGATTGGAAAGTAACCAATGCTTCTTCTCCGTTTTGTGCCCAAGTTACTGCATATTCATACAACTCTAAATATTGTTTGAGTACACTTGCAAAATCAAAATCGTCTTCGGCTAAAAGTATTTTTTTCAATTTTGAATACATTAAACTTTAAACATAATAGTAAAAATAGCACCTTTTCCTAAATCACTGATGACCGCGATTGAACCTTGATGTGCTTTTATAATTTGATTTACATAATAAAGACCTAATCCCAATCCCTTTGTATTATGCAAATTGCCTTGCTCTACTCTGTAAAATTTATCAAATAATAAAGAATGCTTATTTTTTGATATCCCAATTCCATTGTCTTTGATACTAATGTTAAATTGGTTTTGGATTAATTCTGTTTTAATGGAAATGGTAGTGCTACCATATTTCACTGCATTTTCAAGCACGTTTTGAATTGCAGTTGTTAAATGAAATTGGTCTAATAACAATGTTGTTTTAGAAGTATTGAAGTCTGCTATGAGATTGATTTTAGGGTTTGAAATTTTGAAATCAGCAATAATTACATTCAAAAAAATCTCCGAATCAATTGCTTCTTTTTGTAGTTCAATCTTGTTTTCTCCTAATGAACTTGACATTACTTGGTCAATCAAATTTTGTAAACGATTATTTTGACGTGTAATTGTATGAAGAATTGTGTTGAATTGGACTTCATTGTCCCGAATGTCTTTTCGCTCCAATATTTTAGTGGAAATCCCCAAAGTGGTCAATGGTGTTTTGAGTTCATGGGTGATGTTATTGATAAAATCAGTTTTAACATCATTCACCTTTTTTTGTTTGATTAATGCTTTGATGGCAATTACGAAAAGGATAATTAGTGTTAGAATTGAAAGTAAGGATAAAAATAAAACCATTCTCATTCTTTTTAGAATTATGGTTTCCCAATCCATTACAGAAACATACATAGAATCTTCAGTAAGTAATTTATAATCTTGCATTTGCGAAGAACCACTGGTAGTTCCTACATAATTTCGGACTAAAAAGGCATTATCTAAAGAAGCTAAATTTCCATATAATTTATTTTTTATAAGCGGTTTTTCTGAAAAAATAGTGTCCGTTTTTTTTCGACTGTTATAAATGATAAACTTGTTAAGAACAATGGCAAAATCTATGGTAATATTTGGAATTTCTCTTTCAAATTTAAGCTGTAATTTTCGGGTCAATTCGCCTCTGAATTGATTTTGAAGCAAAGCATTTTTAATTTTAAATTTGGTTCTTTTGTCGCGAATATAATGCTCCGCTAACTGTTTATAAAGTAAGTCTTTTTTGTTGACAATCGTCGAATCAATATCGCTGTAATCATTTGAAATAGTAGCAATTTCCTCTTTAATTTCTGAATGAAACTGAGCCACTTTATAATCGTAAGTTGTTTTTACCAAATAGCATTGCACAACTGATAATGCTATCAGGGCGATGACAGAAAACGCAATTAATAAATTGATTCTTTGTTTCATTTGTTAAAAAATACAATTCAAAAATAAGTCTTTTATTATTCAATTTAATCATTAACCTCGCATTAACCTTCGATTAACTTATGCAGTGCATATTTAGAAGCATTTTTGCAATGTTTTAAACATAATTACAATTTTATATGAAAAGGAACACTGGAATTAAATATAACATCATCGCAATTTGTCTCTTTATATCAGGATTTGGATATGGACAAAATACAACTCCAAAAGACAGTATTTCTACTAAATTAAATGAAGTAATTGTTAGTGGCCAAAGTAAATTGTTTACCAACAAAAATGGAAATATTAAAGTTGACATTGCAAATTCTATTTATAATTCAATCCCTAATACAATAGATTTATTGGCAAAATTACCCAATATTCAAGTTAGTGCTGATAAAGAAAGCATTACGATTATAGGAAAAGGAAATCCTTTGATTTACATCGATAATCAAAAAGTAGGAATGAATGATTTGAATACCTTATCAGTTGATGCTATTAAAACCATTGAAATTATTAATAATCCATCTTCTAAATATGAAGCATCGGGAAGAGCAGTTATTTTAATTACCAGAAAGTTTAGTAAAAAAGAGGGTTTTCAAACTACTTTATCTGAAGTGGCCTCTTTTAAAAAACAGTTCAATAATTATTTAGGAATTAATTCCAGTTTAAAGAAAAACAAATTCGAGTTTAAAGCTAATTTTAACTACAATCAAATTAAAGTTTGGGAGAGCAACGGTAATGATTTTACAATTCCATCGAATGCTATTATTTCAAATTATTTGGTTACTGCAGTTACCAAACGACCACAATTTATTTTTGGAGCCGGTGTTTTCTATAAAATTAATGAAGAAGATTATTTGTCTTTAAATTTTAGCAGAAGAACTCAAAAAGACATTTTTAATATTATAACTGATACCTATAATGAGCAGCAAAATACAATTAATACAGTCAATACTTTTAATGCTAATGACGAATATAGAAACTTTTCTAATGGATTTTTAAACTATAATCATAAAATAAAAAGTATCGATGGCATTTTATTTTCGGGTTTTCAGTATTCTAAGTTCAAACAAGAAGTTGCCAGTATAATTTCCAATAATTATAACAATACTAGTTTTCAACTGTCGCAAAATAGAAATCAAAAAATAAACATTGGAGTTTTTTCGGGAAGATTTGATTTCGAAAAAGAATTTAAAAATAAAATGAAGTTAGAACTAGGAACACTTTACCTTCAGGCAAATTCTAAAACTAACTTTTTAGTAGAAAATGTTAATCCGAATAGTATAATAAATTCAGATTATAAATATATAGAAAAGAACATTGCTGCTTATTCCCAACTTTCCGGAAGCATCAAAAAAGTAAATTATTCCTTTGGTTTTAGAGCTGAAAATACCATTGCAAAAGGGAAATATCAATCAGAAAATATTTTGTTAATCGATAAAAATTATATCAATCTATTTCCAAAAGCTACAGTCGAAATTCCGATAGACAGTACAAATACAATTAATTTCAATTATGCTAAAAGTATTTTAAGACCTAACTTTTCCACGACAAGTCAAGTTTCAGCATACATAAATCCCTATTTTGTTTGGTCTAATAATATCAATCTGGATCCAACAATTACGGATGAAGTCGCTTTAAGTTATCAGTATAAAGAAAAATCGGTAAAAGTGAGCTATAACAAAATTAATAATCCGGTTTATTACGGTTCTTCTTATGATGCCTCTCAAAACATATTGACTTTCAAAACAACAAATTTTCAGAAAGAAACCGGTTTTAATTTAGAATTTACGCTTCCATTTAAACAAAAATTTTGGACTACAACCAATACTTTAAATTTTGCCTTGAGTAAAATTGAAGATAAGCAAGCCATTTTAAATGATGTCAAACCCTATTTGTATTACTATTCTAATCATTCGTTCCAATTGCCAAAAGGAATAGAAGTAGCACTAACAGGATGGGGTTTGACAAGACAACAGCAAGGAGTTTTTGAAAGAAGTGCTTTGTTTACAATGGATTTTGCAGTTTCTAAAACGTTCTTTAAACACTTTGATTGTGCAATAAATTATAATGATATTTTTAGACAAATGAAATTTCATGAAAATTTTACTATCAACAATATATCCGCAAAAGGAATCTATTATACCGATTCCAATTTAGTTTCCTTTTCAGTAAAATATTCCTTTGGAAAAATAAAAAACACGGAATTTAAGGAGAAAAATATTGATGAAAATTCGAGTAGAATTCGATAAATAAAATCCTTAGTAGTATTTAGATTTTAAAATAAATTCTTACAAATTGAATTTTAATTTATTATGTTTGGTTTAGATTTAATTTTTTAAAAACATAATAATAGATTATTTATGCAACCATCAAGATTTAAGAAAGTTATTCTTGTCTTTTTCATTTTAATGACAATTTTACATTCAAAAGCACAAGAAAAACCAGCCGTAGCAAAAAGCCAATTCAAGATTAATGTATTACTTCCAGGATTTGTTTATGAACATGGGTTAAGTGAAAAAAACACACTGTATTCAGAATTGAGTTCAGGTTATGGATATACATCAAATAGTTTTGGAAAAACCTGGACTTTTTACCCTAATATTAATGAGCAATTTCGTCATTATTATAATTTAGAGAAAAGGGCAGAAAAGGGAAAAGTTACTTCCCATAATTCAGGTGGATTTGTTGCTATGACCGCTTTTTATAATTTTAGATCAATTTCAACCAATGATAACTTTTTACCCAAAAATTCATCGATTACTATTGCACCAGTTTGGGGTTTTCAGCGAACATACAAGGGTAATTTTAATCTTGATTTGAATATGGGGGTTGGTTATAATTTTGAAAAAAATAATAGTGATTTTGTAACCGTGTTAAATTTTACTTTGGGTTGGGTAATTGGTAAATAATTACTTTAATTGTTTAATAAAAACATAGAAACCCTTGTTATTGCAAGGGTTTCTATGTTTTTAACATATCAAGCTTATTCTTCTTCACTGTCGTTTTGGTCTGATGCATTTTCAGAATCTTCTGCATCATTACTTGAATCAAATTCGAAGAAACTAAAAATAGAACCTCCGTAACTTTTCTGGAATGAAAAATGAATCATGTGATCCAGCTTAGTATATTTCGAATGTTCGATGACCATCATTCCTTCTTCATTAAGCAATTGTTTTTCGAAAACTAACAATATGATTTTCTCGAAAGTTTTTTGGTCCAAAGCATACGGCGGATCTGCAAAAATGATATCATAGGACGTTTTGCATCTTTCTAAATAGGTAAAAACATCACTTTTGGTAGCTGCAATATTAAAATCATATTCGGCGGCGACTTGCTTGATGAATTTTACACAACCAAAATCACCATCAACAGATGTGATTGGCGTGCTTCCTCTTGAAGCAAATTCGTAACTGATATTTCCTGTTCCGGCAAATAAGTCTAATATTTTAAGTCCTTCAAAACTGAAATGGTTGTTCAAAACATTGAATAATGCTTCTTTAGACATATCGGTAGTGGGACGAACGGGTAATCCTTTTGGTGGAAAAATGCGTCTTCCTTTGTATTTTCCTGAAATGATTCTCATGAGTTGAAAAGTATAAAATGATTTCTGTTTTCGGCCTCAGAAAAATAATTGTTCCATCGCAAATCTTCCACATCTATAAGGGAAACGTTGCGAATGTATTTGTAAGCGATTTTGAAATAATCACTTTCGGTATCAATATTTCCGATTAATTCCAATGCGAAGTTTTCGGGATTTAAGTTCAATTGTTCTGCCGTGAATAAAATGTAATACAAGAAATCTTCTGGCGTGTTGTAATCAAAAGAATTGAAAAGCAATAATTTTTGGTTCTGAACTACAATGATTTCAAAATGACCAGAATTGATGTGAATAAACATCTTTTTCTCATCCTTATTTTTGGAGGCAACCAAAAGTTTCGAAACCAAAATACTATTGGCATGCTTGTAATCAAAAGAACCAAATTGGTCAATAAAAAAATTATTGATATTCACATACGGTATATAAACCGCATTCATTTGATAGTTTGGAATTTCATCAAAAGCAAAAAAATCAGTTTCAAAAACCTTCGTATTGTACTGCAAATAACTGCCTAAAAAGTTTTCATCAAAAAGAGCTGTAGGAACAAAAGTAGACAGGTTGTTATTGTGAATAACCAAAATCTCATCATACGAATCCTTTAATTCCGGATAATCTCTGAAAGCATCACCAAATAAATCCTCAATTTTTGTGGCTTTATGAAACGTATCAAAATGTACTTCGTTAAATGAAGTTACCGTATTATTTAGTGTGTCAAAACAACAAAAAGAAAGTCCAGTCAAAGAAACTTGAATGGACAGTTTTTTATATTTTTTTTCGGTGATATTCGTGTTTTGTATTGACATAATTTGATTTTCAATCCATTTCTACCTTATATATAGTACAAGAATTAAATGCGGTCACAAACTTACAATTTTTTTTGATTCTAATGCCAATTTATGCAATTGCCTCGATTTTCATACTTATATTTGATGTTCATTTATAGCAATCAAATCGACATGAATTCCTCCTTGTTTTACAGTCTTTTACAGAGAAAATTTCCTTTTCAGCCCACTTATAAACAAGATATTTTTTTTCAAAAAATTGCTATTTTTTTAACTGAAGCTGAAAACAGGACTATTTTCGTCTTAAAAGGATATGCAGGAACTGGAAAAACAACCGTTATTTCTACAATTGTAAATAGCTTATTGGATATCAATAAAAAATATGTCTTGTTGGCGCCAACTGGTCGTGCGGCAAAAGTGATTGCTAATTATTCGAACAAACCGGCTTTTACGATTCATAAAAAAATATATTTTCCCAAGAAATCTTCCGGCGGTGGCGTTTCGTTTACATTGCAACAAAACAAACACAAGAATACCATATTTATAGTCGATGAAGCTTCGATGATTTCTGATACTAATTCTGATTCTAAGTTGTATGAAAACGGCTCTTTATTAGATGATTTGATTTCGTATGTGTATTCAGGAACCAATTGTAAGATGATTTTACTGGGTGATACCGCCCAGTTGCCTCCGGTGAATTTGGATATTAGTCCCGCTTTGGACATTCGTACTTTAGGAATGAATTATGATAAGGAAGTAGAACACATAGAATTGGATGAAGTCATGCGTCAGGAAGAAAGTTCAGGGATTTTGTATAACGCAACCGAACTTCGGGAATTATTGAAAGATTCTTTTATCGATGAATTCAAGTTTGATGTTAAGAAATTCAAAGATATTGTTCGGTTGACCGATGGCTACGATATTCAGGATGCTATCAATTCCGCCTACAGTAATTATAGCATAGAAGACACCGCTTTTATTGTTCGTTCGAATAAAAGAGCGAATCAATATAATGAGCAAATCAGAACCAAAATCCTCGATAAAGAAAGTGAACTTTCCACTGGCGATTTTCTGATGGTGGTGAAGAACAATTATTTTTGGTTGAAAGATTCTGATGAAGCGGGTTTTATTGCCAATGGTGATATTATCGAAATATTGGAAATTTTCAATATCAAAGAATTGTATGGTTTTAAGTTTGCCAAAGTAAAAATCCGAATGATTGATTACCCCAATCAGATTCCGTTTGAAACGGTATTGTTAATGGACACCATAAAGAGCGAATCGCCATCGTTAACATACGAAGAATCCAACCGATTGTATCAGGAAGTGTTGAAAGATTATGAAGGTGAAACCAAATTCCAAAAATTCCAAAAAGTAAAAGCCAACGAATATTTCAATGGCTTGCAAGTGAAATTCTCGTATGCAATTACATGTCATAAATCACAAGGTGGGCAATGGAATACCGTTTTTATAGAACAACCGTATTTGCCGGATGGTATCAATAGAGATTATATTCGGTGGTTGTACACCGCTATGACCCGAGCAAAAAATAAATTATATTTGATAGGATTTAAGGACGAGAATTTTGTAGAATAATTTTTTTAAATTAAATCATTAAAAAATTTAAGGTTATTAAGTGCCAAACCATAAATCTTAATTTTCTTAATGGTTTAAAAAATATTTAATTTTTTTATTATGAACACATTAAATGACTTACATAAAATTTCAGGTTCTTTTTCGAATACCGAAAAAATGCCTGTTTTGTTTCTAGGACATGGAAGCCCGATGAACGCGATTGAAGAAAATCAGTTTGTGACTGGTTTTCGAAACTTGGCAAAAACGTTGCCGCAACCAAATGCCATTTTGTGTATTTCGGCGCATTGGTTTACCAAAGGGACAAAGGTTACTGCAATGGAAATGCCTAGAACGATTCACGATTTTGGAGGTTTTCCGCAAGCGTTGTTCGACGTGCAATATCCTGCCAAAGGAAGTCCTGAATTAGCGATAGAAACTAAACAATTGTTGACACCGGTAGAAGTAGAGCTGGACGAACATTGGGGATTGGATCACGGAGCTTGGAGTGTCATCAAACATTTATATCCCGAAGCGAATGTTCCCGTGATTCAGTTGAGTATTGACTATACAAAATCCGGACAATACCATTTTGAACTGGCTCAAAAACTAAGTGCCTTGCGTACCAAAGGAATCCTGATTGTAGGCAGCGGCAATATTGTGCATAATTTAAGATTGGTCGATTATCACAATTTCGATAAAGATAATTATGGTTACGATTGGGCAATTGAAGCAAGGGAATCGGTAAACAATTATTTAATGGATGGGAATTTCCAGCCGTTGATTGATTTTGAAAAACAAAGCAAAGCATTTCAGTTAGCGATTCCTACGCCAGAACATTATTTACCTTTGATTTATACTTTAGGATTAAAAGGAAAATCCGAAGAACTGAGTTTGTTTAATGATAAGTTATTGGCGGGTTCTTTGAGCATGACTTCAGTGAAGATAATCTAGGATGATTTTGTGAAATAAATTTTATATTTGAATCTATAAAAAAAACATATGAATTGGTTAATCTCTGCAAATGCTACAATTTATGATCACGCAAGTTCATTTGAACATTTTGGTTTTGTTGATTGGAGACAAGGAAATGGGAAGTTCAAAGAAAATGATATAATTTATATTTACTCAACTCGACCATTAAAGAAAATTCAATATAAATGTAAAGTTGAAAAAATAGATTTACCCTTTAGAGATATTAGAAATGATCAAGAGTATTGGGTCGATAAAAATGAGTTTCAAAAGTCTTTAGAAGGAAAATTTATGAGACTTGTTCTGATTGAACAAGTTGATAACTCTAAAATGAGTTTAGAAAATTTACTTTTAAATGGTTTGAAAGCTGCGCCACAAGGACCTGTTAAACCAAATGAAAATTTGATAAAATATATTGAAAGTAATTTTAATGATTTGAATCAAAATGATATTTATCCAGAAATGGTTAATGAAGATTCACATGCATATGAAGGAATAAAAAAACAAGTTTTTGTAAATAAATATGAAAGAAGTTCAATTGCTAGAAATAAATGTATTGAATTTCACGGAACAGCTTGTAAAATATGTAATCTTGATTTTTCAAAATTATATGGAGATATAGGCAAAGGTTTTATTCATGTTCATCACATTATTCCAATTCATAAAATAGGAAAACAGTACAAAATAAATTATAAAGAAGATTTGATTCCAGTTTGCCCTAATTGTCATGCTATGTTGCATAGAAAAGTTGATGGAAAAGAATTAGAAATTGAAGAATTAAAATTTATTATAGAGTGTAATTCAATACAAGCAGTTGAAAATTAAGTTTTACTTGGCAGATTTTATATACCTAAAAATTATCGTGACCAACTCGCATGTTACCACAAACTAAATATAAATATCATAATCAATAATCCCAAATCCAAATCCTCAAAACTACTTAAAGTGAAAACACAAGACGATAAAAAATTAGATAATCCAGTTTGGTTTTCGGTATCAGAAACGCATCAAAGTTTTGCGGTAGATTATGGCAGTGTAAAATTCTATCATCCGGATTATTGTCCGTTTGGTGGTTTTGAAAAAGCAAATGCGATCGTAAAGTCTATCGATGAATATTCTGAGATGGTTGATAGTTTTTTTATTGTTGGAGAAAAGCCTGAACTTTCAAATCTATTAAAGTTAAATAAAGAATTGGTTTGCCTTCAAATGATTGTTTACAATCCAATCGATATTGCCATTAATGACCCAATCGTAAAACTCACTGACGAACATATTGATGCTTTATATGATTTGGTAAACTTGGTGCAACCAGGGTATTTTAAAAGAAAAACTGTTTTATTAGGTAATTATTACGGTATTTTCAAAAATGATGAACTTGTTGCCGTGACTGGTGAGCGCATGCAAATGAATGATTTTATTGAAGTCAGCGCAGTAGTCACACATCCCAATCATACCGGAAAAGGATACGCCAAACAATTAGTTGCCCATGTTGTAAATGAAGTTTTTAAGCAAAATAAAACTCCTTATTTACATGTGATTGAAGATAATCGTGGAGCAATACAACTGTACGAGAAATTAGGTTTTACTATTAGACGAAAAATTAGTTTTTGGAATATCACAAAGTAAACTTAGGTTGATAATTAAGAACAATTTTGTAAATCCTAAAAACATACTAACTTAGCACCAAGCGAACTTGATTGTTCCGTTTGCCCTAGATAAAAAATTAAAATAAAAACTTTGCGACTTAGTGCCTTCGTGGCAAAATGAAAAATATAAAAATGAAAATAATAGCAGTCATTCCCGCACGTTACGCATCCACACGATTTCCCGCTAAACTAATGCAGGATTTAGGTGGCAAAACGGTCATTTTAAGAACCTATGAAGCAGCCATAAACACGCAATTGTTTGATGATGTTTTTGTGGTAACGGATTCGGATTTAATTTATGATGAAATTGTTTCTCATAGTGGAAAAGCCATTCGAAGCATCAAAGAACACGAATCAGGAAGTGATCGAATTGCAGAAGCGGTCGAAAATCTGGATGTTGACATTGTGATTAATGTACAAGGAGACGAACCGTTTATTGACGCGGAACCTTTGGCAAAAGTCATTGAAGTTTTTAGAAATGATTTGGATAAAAAAGTGGATTTGGCTTCCTTGATGCGTGAAATTACAAACGAAGAGGAAATCAATAATCCCAACAATGTAAAAGTTGTGGTGGATCAAAACGGATTTGCTTTGTACTTTTCACGTTCGGTAATTCCATATCCAAGAGAGAAAAATGTAAGCGTTCGTTATATGCAACACATCGGGATTTATGCTTTTAGAAAACAAGCCTTATTGGATTTTTATAGTTTACCGATGAAATCATTGGAAGCATCCGAAAAACTGGAGCAATTACGCTATTTAGAATTTGGAAAACGCATCAAAATGATCGAAACCACACATGTCGGAATCGGAATTGATACTCCGGAAGATTTAGAAAAAGCAAGAAAAATGCTTTAATAAATTAAAAAACTGCAGATTTACAGATTGTTAATTAAATATGTGAATCTGCGTTTCTATTTAATAGGAGCAGTTTTTATTCTAATTTTTCAATTACGATTAATTCATTGTGTATTTCAATTCTGGGTATGGTTCTTATTTTGAATTGATTTTCATAAAATTCAGAAACATATTTTTGATTTCTTATATTTTGTGTTTCATTCAAAATCATCGTATTGAAAAGAATGAAACCTTTACTTCTTAAAAGAAAGCAGATTCGGTTGATAAAAAATGTTTCAAATAAAAAATTGGGCATTGTAGTATCTTGGAAGATATCTATTATAATCAAATCGTATTTATTTTTGGTTTTCAAAACAAATTCAAAGGCATCTTCAATAACAATATCAAGTTGGGGTATTTTATCTAAGGCAAAATATTTATTAGCCACCTTAATTATATCGGAATCAATTTCAACTCCGGTTATTTTTCCTTTAAATTTAATTTCATCAACCAATGTTTTAATAACGCTGCCTCCGGCTACTCCTAAAACAAGAATATGTTCCATAGTCGCTATTCTTTCAAAGCCAATGTTTTTTAGACCAATTCTTAAAATACGTTGTAAACTTCCATACGAGTAATTGGCATTTTCAGAATCTAAAACTAACTCTCCATTTGCCCAAGTCACTTCGATCGATTTACTCAATGAAGATTTTGATTGATAAATTTTTATTGGAATAAGGTAACTGAATATTTTTTTAAACATTGGGGACTTTGGTTGTAATACTATTTAAAGTTAGAATTTTCTAGTTATTATTAAAGCTAATTAATGTTACATGATAAATGCAAAATAGTTAAGTCAACTAATTCTGTTAAATATATTGTTTTATTTGGTGCAAATATATTGAATATTCTAGCTCATTAGGTGTAATTAATTTTAATAATAATTTCCTAGTTTTCGATATAATTTTCTGTCGAAAATCACTCGACCTGACGAAAATTAGTATTAAAAACGGTTATCGATACACATTACTTCAAGTACGAAGCGCATCGAGAAGGTTTGTTCCATTTTACTCCACAAAAAACAATCGAACTGACTTTTTGAATAATTGCACCCAACGGGTTATTCCAGCATTAAAACACATTACAATGTGGTCAAATGTATTTTCATTAGCTGAAGGATAGGAATGAAAAGGACATGATTTTAAAGCAAAAAAAATACCTAAAACAACATGTGCTTTAGGTATTTCAACTAAATTGAAAATATTTATTTTGGACAGTTTAAACCACTGTATTTTTTAAAATTCCAATTCCTTCAATTTCCAGTTCTACAACATCTCCGGGTTCTAAAGGACGGTGAACAGAAAAGTTATTTTCTATCAAACTTCCCCAACCTACAGTTCCAGATCCTAAGATATCTCCTGGCATAAGATTTACATTGTTTTCTGAGGCGCGTTCCATCATTTGAGGAAAAGTCCAATGAACAGTTTTGTAGTTACCCTCACAGATTGTTTCTCCATTGATTCTTGATGTCATTTTGATGTCAAAACGATCACCTGTACTATTAGGCATTGCTAAATGTTCCGGATGTGATTCTCTTGAAATGCTGCAACGGTATTGTTCAAATTCATCTTTGGTAACGATGCACGGTCCAAAAGCGTTAGCAAAATCTTTTCCTTTATGTGGTCCAAGTGGTACCGTCATTTCATGTTTTTGAATTGAACGGGCAGTCCAATCATTAAAAACAGTGTAACCAAAAATATAATCATCAGCATTTTCAGCTTTAATATCTTTTCCTTTTTTACCAATTACAACAGCCATTTCTAGTTCGATGTCGAGCTTAGTTTCATTATCAGGACGAAGAATATTATCTTCAGGGCCATAAATAGCTTGATGGTTGGTAAAGTAAAAAATAGGAATCTCGTACCAAGCGGCTCCAACAGTGTGACCAAATGATTTAGAAGCGTTAAGCATATGTTGTTCAAATCCTATATAATCTCTAATACTTCTAGGATTTGGCAAAGGAGCTAAAAGTTTTACTTCTGATAATGTGTAATGAGGCTTAACGTCGCCAAGTGCTTTTATAATATCAAAATTTACTTCGTGATTATCAATAAAGCTTAGCATATCAATAGGCAATCTGGCATCAGCTAAATTCATATCGACTACGGCATCATTTTGTAACCAGCCTGTGCGGCTTTCGCCTGCTTTATTTTCGAATGTTACTAATTTCATTTTTCTTTTTTTAAATAGGTTGAGCTAACATTCCAGTAGTTTTTCCCATAGTAGCACCAATATTTGCATCATCAGGCAATTTTTGACCTGAAAACTCCATTAATTCCCATACCCCTAATTTTTCAGAACTTTCAACAACCATTTTACAGCGATCGTATCTTCTTTTCATAAATCTTGAGAATATAGCTTGTGCACCATCTTGTTTTTTTATTTCTTCAGCTAATACTACAGCATCTTCAATAGCCAATGCTGCGCCTGAACCTAATTGAGGAATCGTTGCATGGGCAGCATCTCCAATAATAATAACATTTCCTTTATACCAAGGTGCTGGAAGATTTAACGTTTCTAATGGTCTATAGTTTACCAATTTTGGATCGACTACCTGATCGATTAAACCTTGTATCATAGGAATAGGATATTCTTTCATATAAGACTGTAGCTTTTGAATCATTTGATCCTCTTTAATAAAAGGATTGTCAGCTCCTTCAGCAGAAACTACAAACACATAGCAACTGTCTTCAGTCATAGGAATTATTCCTAATTTACTTTTTTTACCAAAATAGATATATCCCGTATCTAAATCCTTAGGTCTTTTAAAAGCATAACGCCAGTTAGATAATCCAACATAGTTAGGCTTTGATTCCCCAAAAATTAAGTTTCTAACTTTAGAGTTTATGCCGTCTCCACCAATAAGAAGATCATAACTACCAGCTGTTCCATCTGAAAAAACAACATCAACACCATCTTCTTTATCTGTAATTGAATCTACTGTAAGGCCCAAACGGTATTTTACACCAAGTTCAATACTGCGTTCTAATAATATATCATGTAAAACTCTGCGTGAAATTCCATTATGACTCGGAAAACGGCCAATAGGGTCTGTACCAGCTTCAGCGATTTGATGGCCAGTTGCTGTACACATTTTTACTTTTGGGTAAGGTGATCCTCTTCTTAGCGCTTCGTCTGCTACACCTAATGCATCTAAAGCTCTTAGTGCATTTGCTTGTTGTATAATACCTACACCATAGACGTCGAATTTAGGTAGTATTTCAGCAATCTCAACTTCTATACCAATTTGTCTTAATGCAATACCTGCAGACTGACCGCCGATACCACCACCAACAATAAGTACTTTCTCTATAGTTTTCATATTATAAATTGTTTGAGATTAATACTATTCTTTTAATTTTTTGGCTACCCAATCATACATATTGAAAGTTCGGGTAAAATCGTCAACACAACAATGTTGAGAACCACTTTCTTCTTTTGGAATTACTTCTAAAACATGTTCACAAGTTAAAGCTTTATCTACATTATAAGCATGTTCAACAAAGTTTTGACGGTCATCACCACCATGAAGAATATACGTTGGCATGGATATCTTTTCAGCGATTCCATTTTCAAGTGTATAGCCTTTTAATTTTTCAAGAACTTCTTCAAAGCTTGCTGCGTCCATAATATGCATCACTATTTCTGCTAATGGATGTTTTGCATTTCGACCAGCCCAAACTTGGTAATACGACCATACAGCACCAAATATCATGCAGACTTTGAAACGGGGCTCAAATGCGGCACAACGCGCTGCCATATATCCTCCCATGGATACTGCTCCAATACCAATACTAGAGGTATCTACATAATCTTTTAGGTTAGCTATCGACCAATCTAAAACAGCTGTTCCAGCTACTTCGTAATCAAAACGCGAATGAATATGATTTAGTCTTAATGAAGCTCCTTGTCCTGGTCCGTCCATAGCCAAAAGTGCAATACCTCTTTCGTTAAGATGTTGCGATATACCAAAATATAATTCTTCAGCTAAACTATCTAAGCCTCCAAACATTATCATCATTGGAGGGTTTTTAACCCCTTCTGGAGCAAACAAATAACCTGGTAAAAAAGACCCTTCAAAAGGTACTTCTATTTGTAAGGGTTTGTTTTTGAAATATTTAATGGCTCTAATAAATGCTTCTCTCGCTTTTAAATATGTTGGTACTTTTCTATCGTCTCCAAGTTCCATAAAGAACTCAGCAGTACGCAAATAGTTGAATGCTCTTAAGTAAGTACGACTTGCCGAAATGAAAGAATTATTGTTTTCGAAATTTTCTCCAAGATCATAAACTTGGTCCCCTTTCTTTAACCAAGCGATATTGAAAGACTCTCTGTTTGATGGGTCAATTTCGCTGGCAACTTCTAGTATTTCAGCAAATTCACCACCGCCATAATGCGCTTGAGTTAATGCTCTGTTTACTTGATAGGAAGGCATATACTGCCCTGGAAAATAATGCCACATAGCTTTGTTTTTTTTAATTTTGTTTTCAGTGTTGTTCTCATTTGAAAACACCGTGTTGTTTTATTATAAACTAGGAATAACTTAATTATTTTAGATTAAACATCAGCTGGTTTTACTACACCGTCTGTTAACCCTAATCTTTTACCTTTTGCCATTTCTGCAAATGGGTTAGCTGATCCCCAAGCATCGTTTGGATTGTCTTTTAAATAATGAACATCTAAGTGATCCGGTGCAAAAACTAAACGGGCACAAGCATAGTATTCAAACAAAATTCCACTTCCTGGATCTACGATATAGATAAAGAATCCTTCATCTGCTTTATGACGGGTAGGAGCACCCATAACACTTTTATATCCTTTTTCAATAAAATAATCTAACGCTAATAAAACTTCTTCACGACTATCTACATTCCAGCAAATATGATTTAAAACCGCTTCATTTTCCCCAATATTTGGATCTGAGAAAATAGCAATATCGTGAGAAAGATTACCAAGAGTCCATAAACCACCAATTGGAGGGATTTCATCAGCAATACGGATTTCGTCAGGATTATTAAATCCTAAGCCTTGCCAAAATTTCTTTTCATCGGCATATTTTCCTTTGGCAACCATATAAGTTACGTGATCCAATCGTCTAGGATTCGCTCCGTTAAGACGGTTACTGGCGTAACGATCAGCATAAACACTTCCTCTTTCGCCTTCTTCTTTCAACCAAACCACATCCCAAAATACTTCGTGAATGTGACCTTCAGGGGATTTAAAGCGATAGGCTTTTCCGTGTCCTAAGTCACCTTCATCCCAGCCAATACCTGCGCCAATATTCTCTAAATAACTAACAACTTCTTCTAAAGCTTCCGGACTATCGGCACGCCAGCCTAAATGTCCTAAACCTGATTTTTCACTTTGTGTAAGTTTCAAGGTGTGGTGAAAATAATCACCCCACGCTCTTAAATATACAGAGTTTTCTTCTCTTCCTGTTTCATCCATTCCTACTACATCGCGAAAGAATTCTACTGATTTGTTCAAATCTGTAGTTAAAACTTCTACGTGAGCTAATTGCGAAAAATAATGTGGATTTTTTGCCATTTTTATTTTTATTTATTGGTTTTTTTATAGTTTGTGTAATTTATGTTGCAAAAATAAAATGATTTATAAATGTGAGTGAATCAATTAGATTCTATTGCTATTCAAAATCAATTCTTTTTTGTTTTATCGACGCTTATTAAGATGTTTTTGTATTCTTTTTATGCAAATGCACCACCATCAACCGCCATGGCATGCCCTGTTATAAAAGAAGATTGGTCTGAACACATCCACAAAGCAACATCAGCGACTTCCTGAGGTTGGCCCATACGTTTCATCCGCTGCAGATTTATTGCCATTTGTAATGCTTCTGGATTGTGTGCCAGTTTTCTTCTACCTTCCATAATCATAGGTGTTTCAATAGCCGTCGGACAAATGGCATTGATGCGAATGTTCTTGGTAGCGTTTTCTATAGCGGCACTTTTTACTATTCCGATAACACCGTGTTTGGAAGCAGAATACGGAACATTATCAGGTTGCCCCACTAATCCGGCTGCCGATGACACACATACGATGTTTCCTCCACCTTGTTTTAGCATTTCAATCAACTGGTATTTTACACAATACCAAGTTCCCGTTAAGTTAATATTGATTTGTTGCAACCAAGCTTCTTCAGGATATTCATGGGTTGGTAACGAAAGTGTTCCTGCAATTCCTGCTGAATTTACGGCACAATCCAATCGCCCGAATTTGGTAACGGTTTGCTGTACCATATTTTCTACTTCTTCTCTTTTAGAAATATCGCATTTTACAAATAGTGCTTCATGTCCTAAATCAGTAATTTCTTGTACTACTAGTAATCCTGCCTGTTCATTTACATCCGAAACCACTACTTTGGCTCCTTCTTTTGCAAATGAAAGTGCCGTTGCTTTACCAATTCCAGATGAAGCTCCAGTTACTAAGCATACTTTGTTTTCAAATCTTTTCATATTTTTTATGTTCTAAAATGTTTCTTTTAAAAAAAAAATTAATTTCCATCACTAATGGTTGTGCCACCATCAATGATAATATTTTGACCGCTGATAAAGCCGCCGGCTTTTGAAGCTAATAAGAGAGCCATTCCGGCTACTTCTTCTACTTTTCCAATTCTTCGTAATGGCGTAAGCAAAATTCTTTTTTCCATAACTTCGGGATTTTGTGTCAATGGTTTTGCAAATTCCGTATCAATAACGCCAGGCGAAATTGCATTGACCCGAATATTATCAGGTCCAAATTCTACCGCAAGATTACGTGCCAATTGTGCTAATCCCGCTTTTGAAATGCCATATAATCCCAAGTTCTTATTACCTCTTACACTGGATAAACTGGCTAGATAGATAATGGTACCCTCTTTTTGAGCCTGCATGCTTGGGATTATTTTTTGGGTTAAGTAAATGACGTTTTCTAAATTAATTTGCATTGTTTTTTCAAAATTTTCTGAATCGATTTCCAAAAAAGAACCGGGAATGGCTATTCCGACACAATTCACTAAAATGTCAATTGTCGCTGCTTTTTCTTTGCATTGAAAAACCAACGCATCTATTTCCTTTTTTTTAGAAATATCACAAGGAATTGCAAATGCTTTAATTCCTTTATTTTCAAACGCTGTTTGAGTTGCAATACATCCTTTTGTATCATTACTTGAAATGATAACTGTAGCTCCGTGTATCCCTATGATTTCAGCAATTGCTTTTCCCATACCGCTTGAAGCACCCGTTACTAAAGCGACTTTCCCTGTTAAATCAAATAGGTTTTTCATACTTTTTTTTGTTTTAAAACGTATTGCATACTAAAGCTAATACTACATAATACCATCATCGTTACGACCATAGGAATTGCGCTGCCATTTTGAAAATAGCTAAGTATTGCTGTAACTAATGCACTCAATGCCATTTGTGTCACACCCATAATTGCATTGGCACTGCCTATATTTTCCGTAAAAGGACGAATAGTAATTGCCATTGTATTGGGAGAAATCAATGATAAAAACAACATAAAAAAACACATGCCTATTAGAAGATGTACTACCGTCAAGGAGTAAACGGCTATATATAATAAGTAACAGCAAACTAATAATTGCATTCCTACAGCACAAAATGCAATGTCATAACTATTAAATCTCCGCAACAATACCCGATTAAACTGGCTGCCTACAATCATGCAGGAAGCAGTACTGGCGAATATCCATCCAAAATGTTGTTTACTAATTCCTAAAATCCCAATAAATAATAAAGAAGAACTTGAAATCCAACTAAATAATACCGCTGATGCCAAAGCAGTAATGATAGCGTATCCCATATATCCTTTGGTCAGGATTACTTTTTTATAATTGCCCAAAATCGCTTTTGGTTTTAGAGAATAGTTGGCGTCAGCTTCTTTCACATGGGGAAGAAAAAAATGCAGTGCGACTAATAAAAGTAACGCCATTACTGCCAAAAAGATAAAAATACCTCTCCAATCAGAAAATAACAGAATAAAACCGCCTAAAGTTGGGGCAATAATTGGGGCAATTCCCATAATTAGGGAAAGCGTAGAAAACATGGAAGCTATTTTTTCTACAGGAAATACATCTCTTACCATCGCTCTACTTCCCACGGAACACACACTGATACTAATAGCTTGAAAAAAGCGAAAAACACATAAAAGGATTATATTCCCAACTACAGCACATCCTAAAGATGTCAAGAAAAAAAATACTAACGCAATTAACATTGGATTTTTACGCCCAAAACGATCTAAAAGTGGACCATTAAAAAACTGGCCTACACAAGCTCCTGCAAAAAAAGTACTCATCGAAAGGGTAATCATTCCCACATTTGTACCCAAATTTTCGGCCATTGCAGGAAATGCTGGTAAATATAAATCAGTTGAAAAAGGCATTAACCCATTCAAACAACCTAATACAATAATTAGGGTTTTTATATTAATTTCTTTTGTTTTTGTCATTTGATTTTATTTCCAATGAATTATTTTTTTTTCCATTTCACTAAACAAAAAGTAATCGGATTAATGATTTAATAATTACAATCATTAGCGCTTATACTAATGAACTTTTAATGTTGCATATATTCAGGAAGCGATATTCCGTTCATCTCGTATGGTTTTGCCTCAATGAGTACAAAAACAATTCTGCAAATTTCAGTTTCACTTGGATTTTTCCATTTGTGCAAGGTTCCGCGTTGAATTATAATTTCTCCGGCACCAATTCTCTTTGAAACGTTATTTTCTAATTCAAGTTCGATTTCACCGCTAATTATAATTCCATAATCGATGCTGTCCGTTCGGTGAAGTGGGGAAGAAGCTCCCGGTAACATATCTACAATACGAATCACCGATCCTCCTTTGAGAGTTGTGCCAGCATCTCTCTTGGCTCCATCAGTTTCGTCATTGCAATCTGCAGGAACAGTAGCTGTTGTCCACAATGTAGTCATAGCAGCATCGCCAGTTGGAATAACAACGGTTTCAAATTCTTCATCGGAAGTGAATACCGCAGTGCCTTCCAGATTATGTCCTGTTACAATTCTTCTAATTGGTAAATTCATTTTTATTAATTTTCGTTTTGGGTTGGAGTTGACTTAAGCTTTTTCATAAACTCACTGAAAGCAGGTCTGAATTCAGTAAAAAGTGCATTGTCCCTGTTTTTTAACATTACTTCGCTAAACATTTTTAGTCCAATAGCAAATTCTGTAGCTTGGTTTTCAGTATGAAAAAGGTTTCTACTTTTCATTCTTTCAACAATATTTAAAATGTTATCATGATTGTCGAATTCTAATTCTATAGGAGTATAGACAGTATCGTCAACTTTTGCTGTTGTCAAAATTTCTAGTTTTAATTTGTATTTATTAGTTCTTTTTTCCATTTTTTTTAATTTTTTATATTTTCTCCACGATATGAAGTATCGATTGTTAATTCTCCTTCAAACACTCGAGATACGCAGGCGCATATTTGTTTGTTTTCGGACTTTTGTTCTTGACTAAAAAAAGTATCTCGATGGTCAATTTTACCTGTATATTTAATAATATCAACTACACATAATCCACACTCTCCTTTTAGGCAATCTGACATAATTTCAATTCCATTGTCTTTTAAAGTATCTAGCAGGTTTGTGTTGATAGAAACCGAAAGGGTTTTATTAAAACGAGGTAGATTTATTGTAAAAGACTGCGTAGGGTAGCTGCCCGTTGTTCCAAACGTTTCATACCTCAAATCAAAAGAAGAAAAACCATTGTCGTGCCAAGCTTGTCGAATATCATCGAGCATTCTCATAGGTCCGCAAAAATAAAGTTGTGTTCCTTTTGCAAGTTCTGCTATTGTTTTCTTAATATCTAATCGTTGGTTTTCATCTTTAATATGACAACTCAAATTATCTCCAAAGGATTCAGAGAGCATTTCCAGGAAAGGCATTTCTTTTCTAGATGCACCAGCATATTCTAACCGAAAATTAGATTTTTTATGTTTTAGTTCCTGCGCCATGGCAATAATAGGAGTAATGCCAATTCCTCCAGCAATCAATATATAATTATCACGCCCAAATGTCATTTCGAAATGATTTTTTGGTTGTGATATTTGAATTTTTTGCCCTTCTTTTAATTTACCGATATATTTTGAACCTCCACGACTTTCAGCTAGCAGTTTAACTGCAATAGTAAGTGGTTTTCCTTTTTCAGATCTTCCAATTAGGGAATAACTTCGTATGCTTGGACTATTATCAATAAAAATTTGAACGTCAATATGTGAACCCGGAGTATAGGCAGGAATTTCACTCAAGGATAATTCAATGTGCTTTACATTTTCTGCAATCAAAGACACTTTTGTTATTATTGCTTCTTTCCAAATATTTGAATATCTCATTGTATTTTTTTAAATATTAATCTAAAGCCTCTTTTGCAACCATTTCATCTACAATTCGTCTTACCCACATTGCCCCGCCATCTATATTTAGATTATAAAATTCCCGACCTGGATTGTTTTGAATAGCAATTTGTTGTGCTTCTAAGATGTCTTCGTCTTGGGAAAAAATATGAGAAACCCCAGCTCTTAACTCATGTGTTCTTCTTTGATTGAGGATGTCATAATTTCTACAAAAAGACCAAAAATAATGACACGTAGTATCTGTTTCAGGCGTAACGGTATTTAAAACAAAACCATTTACACCTTGCGATCGGTCTCCTTCAAAAGCACCAGTTTTTTTTAGCGCAACTCCTACATCTATAGTAATGGTGGATGGTGCTTGGAAATTAATAATTTGCCATCTATCAACATTTCCTTCTTTGTCTAATTGTGCTTTCCAAAAAGGAGGAGGATCAATATCTAACATCCAACGGGTCACAGTTACTGAATTATCGGTATGAGTTACTTCGAAGGGTGCTTCTGCTACTGCATCATTACCAATGCTTTCTCCATGTATAAAAGTTTCATGAGTTAAATCCATTAAATTATCTAAAATTAATCGATAATTGCATTTTCCATATATTACTTCCCCATCTCCTGCCCAATCGGCATCATTATTCCAGTGTAAATCAGGTACTTTTGATTCATCAGCTTCTGTAGGATTCCCCATCCAAACCCAGATGTAACGGTATTTTTCTACAGCAGCATAACTTTTTACACAAGCAGAAGGATTAATTGTTTCTTGAGAAGGCATGTAGGTACATCTACCTTCCTTATTATAATTTAAACCATGATAACCACAAATTACTTGGTCATTAATTAATTTTCCTTTAGAAAGAGGCAATAATCGATGCCAACAAGCATCTTGAAGAACTACCACTTTATTGTCAGAAGTACGGTACATTACCAATGGCTCATTCGCAATTTTTCTAGCAAATAATTCTTTTTTAACTTCTACATCCCTTGCGCAAGCATACCAAGCATTTTTAGGAAAGCTATAATTCATTGTAAATTTGGTCTCCTTCATAATTGTTTTATTTATAATTATTATTGATACAAAATGGTTCTTTTTTTATAGACAGTAGTCAAGCTTCCTGTTCTAAGTTATTATGGAGTTATATTTAGAGTAAGAATTAAAATAGTTTAAAATCATAATTGAGTCAGTAACTCAGTCCATCACCAAAGTGGAATAATGCATATCCTTTAGGTTTTAAATAACCGGGAACATCCGATTGATTTTCTAAAACTGCTTCTGTTGAAACGGGTGTTGTAAATGGCATTTTTCCAGTTGGATTAAATACTCCACTAACAACTTCTAATAAAGCATCTTGCGTCGTTCCGAATGTGGCTAAAACCGTTTTAAGTTTTCCGTTGTCAATTTCGTTTATAATCCAAGGACTAGTATAATTTATAACTGTTATGGTTGGCTTGGCTTCTGTAATTTCATTGACATGAGCAACATCAATCTTGTTTTTTGACAAGCTTAACTCGATCGGACTGCCATTTGAACTAAAAAGACCACCCGAATTTGGGATAAGCCAAAGCAAAACGACATCTGCTTCTTCTTTTGAATCAACAAACTCTAAATTAGAATTAGGAATTATTGGTTTGTTTATAACAATTGGACTTTTGGATTTACCGTTGTCAAAATAGGTTTCAAAATAGATTTTTGTTTTTTTGGAAATGGGTAAAATTTCTGAATCATTTCGGAGTAATACAATCGATTTTCTTAAGGCTAAATCACCTTTTTTCTGAAATTCGGCATTTCCTACTATTTTAATGGCTTCCTCGGCGTTTACATAAGGGTTTTCAAATAGACCCAATTCAAATTTTTCTCTTAAAAGTCTGGTTATGGATTCATCGATTCGAGATTTAGAAACGAGTCCTTTTTTTACGGTTTCGAGTAATAGAGCGGGATCTGCACTGCCTGAAAAAATATCAACACCACAACCAATAGCTTTTTGATACCGTTCTAAAACACTTAGGTTTTCCACTCCCCAAGGCATCATGTCTATAGGACCGGTATCCGAGTTGATGATTCCCTTGAATCCCATTTTTTTGCGTAACAAATCATTAATAATTCCTTTATTATAAGAAAAAGCTACTTCTTCATATTGAGTACCAATAGGTTTTGCATAGTATGGCATTATTGAAGATGTTCCTGCAGCTATGGCCGCTTGAAACGGCTTAAGATGATAATCAAGCATTCCACCGGGATAATGCTGATCTTTTCCCCATTCAAAATGTGGATCTTGCCCTTCGACTTGTGGGCCACCACCTGGAAAGTGTTTGGTAGTCATTGCTACTGAATTTTTATTTAATTGTTTTCCCTGAAATCCCAATACAATTTCACGAATCATGTCAGAAGCTAAATTGGCATCTTCACCGAATGTTCCTTCTATACGTTGCCAGCGCGGTTCCGTTGCTAAATCGGCCATATACATATATCCCTTTCGCAAACCAACAGAAGTCCATTCTTTTGCGGCAATCTCGGCAAATTCACGAGTCAATTTCAAATCGCGCATTGCGGCAAGTCCCAACTCGCTTGGCCATTTTGAGAAAACGGTTGTCCCAACGCTCAAACCTATTGCAGCATCTGAGGTTACATGATTTCGTGGATTTGAAGCGATGATACATGGAATACCTAATCGAGAAGTTTCGGATAAAGCTTGTAAATTATTAGACCAGTCGGCCATTATTTTTGTACTTGTATTGGCTCGCGCAATAAAGTGTCGAAGATGGTATGTCAAAACACCTTTAGTTGTTCCTGCTGCCGTCATGGTTGGTGCGGGTAGAGGCTTATGACTAAACATATTTACGTTTTGTATCAAGTCTTCTTCATTAAAACCATTTGTAATTTCAGACTTAGGAGCGTTTTGTTGAAACGAATAATCACCCGCAAGGCGAGTGGTACTTATAATCATAAAACCTATTTTTTCTTCAATGGTCATTTTAGAAATAAGGTCTTTTATTCTAATCTCGTTAGCAAGTCGCCAATCTTCGTATTTATCAAGTTTGTTGTTTTTGTTTAAATCTTTAAATTGTAGGCCATCTATTTTTAATAGGGTTATAGACCGAAAACCTAGTTCGGGTTGAATTGTGTTTTTTGCTGTTTTGGTTGAACTGCAAGACAAAAAAAACAGTATAAGAACAACCACAAACCAAATATGCTTTTTCATATTGTATTTTTTGTTAATTTATTTATTCAGGTACATTGTAGCTGAAATTCTCAAAATCAGCAGATGCTTTGGATTTAATACTATTTCCAGAAGCGTACAAACCAATATAAACTCCTGTAAAACCTCCTGCCGTCTCGGTACTCAAATATTTTGTCTCTACTTTTTCAAGGGTAGTTTGAGGATTATTTCCTTGCGAAAAACCAAATTCATAAAACGCTGGAGTTCCAGAAATAGTCAGTTTTACTGTTCCTTTTTTTAAAGGGATTCGCTTTTCAACAGCGTTAATTTTACCAATATTATAAACTAAAACCAGTTCACGTTCCTTCCTGTTTTTTCGAATAAATAGTTTGTAATGATGTAAAGCGTCTTTGTAAAGTGTAATTCCAGCTTCTTCATTTTCAGTAAGGGGATTAAAATCAATTGTTGTCGTGGCATTAAAATTAAAATGTTGTTGTCTTCTGCCTACAAAGGTCACGCCCGGATTTTCACTCAATGATTTTTCACTTCCATACAATCTTAAATACCCTTTGCGTTCCAAAAGGGAGTAGTTTTGAGGAATGGGATTATTGATGTAATTCCATTCGAAACCTAATTTTTCTCCGGAGAAATCATCGTTCTGATTGTAGTTCTTCATTTTTACTTGACCGGGAAGTTTCTCGACCTTCATATCCAAAGTTATGGAACCAGTACCATTAACCATAGGCCATTCGTTAGGATTCCAAACCACGGGAGCCAAAAAAGTTTCTCTACCCAAAATTTGATGACTATCCAAAGGTCTAAAACCCAATGCCACCATAAACCAAGAACCGTCGGTAGTCTGCACTAAATCGGCATGGCCAGTTCCTTGAATTGGATTGTTTTCTTCATCAGCGTTTGCGTGCGTTAAAATAGGATTTGCGGGATTCGATTCATAAGCTCCCCAAATGTTTTTGCTTCTGGCGATGGTTACTTTATGGCCATATTCGGTTCCGCCTTCGGCAATCATTAAATAATAAAAGCCGTCTTTTTTATATAAATGAGGCCCTTCAGGATATTTTCCGCCGGTTCCTTTCCAAATCGTTATAGGCTCTGAAAGTAGTTTGCCAGTTGTGATATCTATTTCAGACATCACAATTCGATTTTTTACTGGCCCCCAATTTTGTGCCGAGGTGACATATACTTTTCCGTTATCATCAAAAAACAGACTTGGGTCGATTCCCGGTGTGGCAATCCAAATGGGATTTGACCAAGGTCCAGCTGGATTTTTTGCCGTTACGTAGAAATTTCCTTTGTTGGTAATATTGGTCGTTATCATATAAAATAGGCCATTATTATATCGAATGGTTGGGGCGAAAATTCCTAAAGTGACTTGTGCATTTACCAATGGCAATTGTTCTTCTCTGTCTAAAACGTAGCCTAATTGTTCCCAGTTCACTAAGTTTTTACTATGAAAAATAGGCACTCCAGGGAAATAACCAAAACTACTGTTGACCATATAATAGTCGTCATTCACTCGGCAAATACTTGGGTCAGGATAAAATCCGGGCAAAACAGGATTTTGATAGCCTACTTGACCAAAGCCAATTCCTCCTATAAACATTAGAAGTAACAGAAAGATTGTTTTGCTTTTGGAAAGATTCATATTATTTTAGATTATTATTATTTAACAAGAATGTCTTTTTTCAAGCCGAACTCTTTTGTTTGTTTGATATCTAATGAAGAGGCTCCCATTCGAATGGTATATTTTCCTGCTTCAGCAATCCAGGACGAAAAAGTAGGATCGAAAGATGCTAATTCACTTGGGGTAAGAGTAAAACTTATGGTTTGTGATTCGTTCGGCTGTAATAATTTTGTTTTTGCAAACCCTTTCAACTCTTCGAAAGGCTTTTTCAATTTTATTGAAGGTGCACTTAAATACAATTGTACGACTTCTTTTCCGGCTACTTTACCAGTGTTTTTAATGGTAATAGTTGCTGTAATTTTATCTGTAAAATCAGTTGAATTGAGTTTTATAGTGCTGTATTCAAATTGTGTATAACTCAAACCGTAGCCAAATTCATAAGCTGTTTTTACCTTTTTAGTATTGAAATAACGGTAACCCAAATAGATTTCATCATCGTATGTTATTTCGGCAGGATAAGTAGGCATTACAGGGTCTAATATTTCCCCTTCTTTAAGCGGAAGTTGTTTTCCAGGGAAATTTCCAGCAGAGGGTACATCATTATAGGAAATAGGAAATGTAGCTGTTAATTTTCCTGATGGGTTTACTTTTCCTGATAGTATATCGGCTATGGCATTACCACCTTCCATACCAGGTTGCCAAGCCATCAAAATAGCATCAACCCAAGGACTCCAACTCGCCATTTCAACAACACCTCCAGCGTTGATAACCACAATAACTTTTTTGTTTTTAGCATGAAAAGATTCCGAAAGTGTTTTAAGTGTTTGCTTTTCAGCATCAGTTAAATTGAAATCATTTTCTACTTTACGGTCTTTAGATTCACCGGATATTCTACCAATTGTGATAATAGCAATGTCAGAATTAGCTTCAGCTGTTGTAATTAATTCGTTTTTAATGTCCATTTCTTTAATAGAAAAAGGATTAAAAACATCCATAAATGAAGGAGCTGGTTTTTTTGCATTTTCTAATTTTACGTAATCTTCATAAGTAGATTTGGCATTTTGTTGTAGTTTGAATCCAGAATGCAGTAAACCCTCGTCAAGAGAAATCGTATATTTTTTTACTACATCTCCACTGCCTGTTCCTCCCGCAATAATGTCATAAGATGCGTTGCCAAATAAGGCAATAGTACTGGATTTTGGTAGTGGTAGCGCCTTGTCATTTTTTAATAAAACCATTCCTTCTGATGCTACCATTCTTGAAATAGCTGCATTTGCCGTTAAATCGGGTTCATTTGAATAGTTGTACTTATTGAAAGTAATTGTTTTTACAACAAGATTTAAAACGCGTTCCACACTCGAATTTAAATCACTCATTGCTAGTGAACCATTTTTTACGCCATTTGTAATAGTTTGTACTTGATCTGGTCTTCCCGGCATTTGTAAATCATTTCCGGCTCCTAGAGAAATAGCTGCGTTTTGTCCTGCAAACCAATCACTCATCACCAAACCTTTAAAACCCCATTCTTTACGTAAAATAGTGCTTATCAATTTTTTACTTTCTGAAGTATAAGTGCCATTTATAAGATTGTACGAAGTCATCAATGTCCAGGGATTTGATTTTTTAACTGCTATTTCAAAACCTTTTAGATAGATTTCTCTTAAGGTACGTTCGCTTACAATGGTGTTCAATTTCATTCTATTGGTTTCGGTATTATTGGCTGCAAAATGTTTTACAGAAACGCCAATGCCTTGTTTTTGAATACCATTAGTTACCGCTGCTGCAATAGTTCCTGAAAGAAACGGGTCTTCAGAATAGTATTCGAAATTTCGGCCTCCCAAAGGATTTCTTTGGATGTTAAAAGCAGGTGTCAATACAATATCAATTCCATATTCTTTAGCTTCACGACCTAATATTTCGCCCGCTTTTTTGGTCATAATGGTATCCCAAGTGCTGGCTAACAATGTTCCTATGGGAATTGCTGTAGCATATTTTGGCTTTGCATTGGTTAAATCCAGAAAATGTATTCCAGCCGGTCCATCGGATAGGGTAATACTAGGAATTCCCAAACGTTTTATGGCGTGTGTTCTACCCGAGGTGCCGGGAACTTTTGGTGCAATTTTGTCATCTTCTGGATCATTGGGAGGTAATAAACCTGCTGGAGCCCCTGAAATATACATACCCATTCCGACTACCAATTTGACTTTCTCTTCAAGAGTCAAAGCTTTGATCACTTGTTTTATGTTGTTCTTGTTTAATTTGGGTACCGGTTTTTCTTGTGCCAAAACAATCAAGTTAAGACAAGCAAAACAAATTAGAAGAAGGAATTTTTTCATGATGTATTATTTTATTTTTAGAGTCTCTTCAATTGCCTTTACAGTCAAAGGCTCCATAATTTTATAGCCTGCCAATGTAGGATGAACACCATCTTCGGTAAGCTCCTTTTTTATTCCTTTTCTTTCATCCACTAATGGGGAATAATAATCGAGATAAACGATATTGTTTTTTGAAGCATATTCTTTAATCCTCTTGTTTAGCTGTATTATTTTATCGATTGGTTGTATACTAGGTTTCCAAGCAAAATTATAAGCTGGTAAAACGGATGTTAAAACTACTTTTATATTATTTGCTTTGGCTAATTCGACCATCGAAATGATATTATTTAAGGTGTTTTCTTCTACATAAGGACCAGTCATTTCACTAACATCATTTGTTCCACCATTGATGACAACTAGGGCAGGTTTTAAATTGATAACATCTTGTTTGAAGCGAACTAAGGTTTGCCCCGTTGTTTGACCACTAATCCGTCGATCAAGGTATTTTTTTTCTGCAAACCATGTAGAATCAAGTGCTTTCCAGTTTTCAAAAATGGAATTACCTAAAAACACGACTCTGTTTTCGTTAGGTTTTGGAGCAGGCAAATTTTTATTTTCTAGTTCGTATCGTTTTAGGAAAGCCCAATCGGTATGTAAATTATCTTCTCTTTCTTTTAAAAACTGATTGAATGCCTTTTGCGTTTTGAAATGTGCCGACAAACCTGTTGGATGTTCGGACCATAATAATCCTTGTAGTTCCAACCAATCTCCAAAACGGTCTTTCCAACTTTCGACAGGTAAATCCAGTTTACGCATCCCAAAACCGTGACCTCCTTTAGAATAAATATGTAATTCTGCCGATTTTCCTGCGGCCAACCAATCGCTATAGGTTTTTACACTATTGGGTGCTAAACCCAATTGGTCATCTGAAGCGGCTGCGATAAATAGAGGAGGAGCATCTGCTGGAACAATTGTATTTTTTAAAGCTCCTGTATAGGCGTAAATTGGCGCTGCAAAATCTGGACGATTGCTTCCTTTTGAATTGAAAACGGTGCCAATTGCTACTGTTCCTCCAGCCGAGAAACCTATAATTCCGATTCTGTTTTTCTCAATAGCATATTCAGCTGCGTGATCTCTCACGTATTGTATTGCAGTTAATCCATCGGCAATAGCCAGAGTGACAATGGGAGCATTGATGGAATCTAATTTTTTTCTGTTTTCAAATAATGGAAAAAGCTCTTTTACAGGGTCATCAGTTTCACTTTTTACGAGTCGGTATTTTAATACAAAGGCCGTTATTCCTTTTGAATTTAACCATTTGGCAACTTCAATTCCTTCACTGTTTATAGATAAAGTATGGAAACCGCCTCCGGGACAAATAATCATTGCAGTTCCATTTGCCAATGGTTTGTCCGGTGCATACATTGTAAGCGTCGGTTGGGAAACATTGTACACCACTTGGGTTTGAAATGTCTGTGAAAACATTTCTTTTTCCAGCCAATTCCAGTTTTCTGAACCAGGTGCTTTACCTTGATATAGTGGAATGGTTTTTTGAGCATTTGAAATAAATGCAATCAATAATACAATTAAAAAGGTTTTATTTTTCATTATCATCGATGCTAATTATTAATTTTTATACTCTTTAATCAGTTTTTGATATTCAAAATAACTTTGTTTTGGGATACGCTCTTGGGTGTCGAAATTAACATGAATTAATCCAAAACGGGATGTGTAACCAAATACCCATTCGAAATTATCCCAACCGCTCCATGCGAAATAACCGATCATTCTAACGCCTTCTTTTTTAGCTTTTACTACCGCTTCTATGTGACGTTTTATATAATCAGCACGCAAAACATCATTTACTTTTCCACTAATAACCGTGTCTTCGTTATTTTTGAAGCTTGCACCATTTTCAGTAATCATTATCTGGGGGTTGTTGTATTCTTTTTTGATTTTGACAAGAAATTTATACAATTCTTCTGGGCGTACAGGGCCATTGGCAGATTTAACTTTGTCTGTATTTACATCCATCCACTTCATTTCAAATGGCTCGGCAGCATCATATTTCACTAAGGCTGGAGCATAAAAATTAACACCTAAGAAATCTGGTTTATTTGCAGCCAGAATTTTCATATCGGCAGCCGTAGGTAGAAATGCAGGATCATATTTTGTAAACATATCCAATACTTCTTTTGGATAAGTACCTTTGAAATAGCCATCAAGGAAAACAGTATTCAATAATTTTTCTTGCAAAGCTGAAGCTTTCACATCGTTTGGATTGTTAGGATCTAGCGGGGAACAAGGGGAAAAATTGAAAGTCATCCCTATCTTTCCGCCCAAATTCATTTCGTGATACATTTTTATCACCTCGGCACTAGCTACCATCTCTCTATGTACTTTCATCATTCCTCTGGCAAAACGAGTGACAGCTGGTTCTTTACTTTGTTCCATGTTCATAAGGTATTCTGCAACAAAAAATTCAATATATGGCTCATTGAAAGTGATGAAATGTTTTACTTTTTTACCGTAACGTTCCAAGGCTATTTTAGCATAGTTTTTATACCAGTTAATCATTTCCGGATTTCCCCAGCCTTCTTTTTGTACTAAAGCGAAAGGGTAATCAAAATGATAAAGCGTAACTACCGGTTCTATTCCAGCCACTTTTAAATCATCAATTAAAAGGTCATAATGAGCTAGTGCTTTTTCGTTTACAGCACCAACACCATCAGGTATAATACGGCTCCAGTCTAATGAAAAACGGTAGGAGTTAACCCCTAATTCTTTCATCAATTGAATGTCTTTAAGGTATTGTGTTCTATCATACATATTGATAGCGACATTTCCTGTTTCTTTTTTACCGATGATGAATTGAGTTACACCTACTTTATTGGTCAAAAAATCCCATTTTGACTCGCCTTTACCATCCGCTTGATAGTTGCCTTCCACTTGGTATGCTGCAGAAGCTACTCCCCATAGAAAGGGAGTTTGATTTTGTGCTTTTAAAGCAATTCCCGAAAGAATGATTAAGCTTAAGGTTGCAATAATTTTTTTCATAATAATTTTTATAATAGTTCTATAATCTCAATTAAATTTCCAGTAGTATCCCTGATGAATCCCATCATAGCATCTTGGGGAGGGCTCAATAAAGGACCCATGACAACATCAACTCCTGTGTTCTTAAAGCGTTCGAATAATGCTATTAGACCGGATTCGACTTCATAACAAATATGTTTTGTCCCTTGTTGGCGAATATCCGACAGCGGATGTTTTCGTGCTTCTGGAATGGCTTCGGTTTCATAATGCTCAAACAATTCTATTTTAAAATCACCATGTTGCAGAAACGCAATTTTAGTTTTTATTTCTGGAAAATCTTTTTCCCAACAAAACTCAAAATCTAAAGTTTTTTGATACCAAGCGATTGCTTCTTGCATATTGGCAATGCTTATTCCTACATGGTGTGCTTTTAAATAGATTGGATTCATTTTATTCGAACTCATTTGTGTTTATTGTCTCGTCTGATTTTGCTAAATAAGAATGAAATAACCCTTTTGGGTCCCTTAGGGCTCTTATTGCCTGTAGTTTTGTAAAATTTGCATCCGATATAAATCTTCTTTGATGTTTAGTAAAATCCGAATCCCCAAGATATTGCCCTTCGGTTACTTTTTCTATTCGATTTATTTGTTCGTTGAGCCAAGTTTTGCATTTTTTGTCTTCTTCTTCCGTTTCCCAAAGCGTATAAATTGCTAAATAAATATCGGTTTGAAGCGAAAAAGCCATGTCTGGTAATTGACGTAAAGGTGCCATACTAAACCAGAGTGTAAATGTTTTTTCGTTGGGCAATTTTATAAAACTATCCTTAATCACAGGAACTATTTCATCTGGATTTCCTTTCAACCATGCATTACTTACAGCCCATCTATGTCCTTCGGGATTGTTTTTGACTTGTACTTCATACTCAGCTGCCAATGTTGTAGGCTGAGCGGTTTTATGCACTATTGCTTGATCTATAAATGGACATTCTTCAAAAGGGGCAAGCGCTTTTTGGGCGGCTTCAGTTGTGTCTTCAAATGCCATGGCATGAACGACCATTCCTGTTCCAAACTCGAATGTTTGCCCTACTGCTACGATTTCTACAGTATTTGTAACAGTCGTGTGCATGGTCTGCAGCCAATGTAATACCCCTTCACAAACGTTAGCGGGATACACATACGTACTGGCAGTTATCGCTTTTGGGAGTGGGCGAGTCTTTAAATGGAAGCAAGTAACAACACCAAAAAATCCTGGTCCGGCTCCTCGAGCAGCCCAAAAGAGATCCGAATTTTGATTAGCATCTGCTTTGACCAATTCTCCATTGGCAGTTACCACATCAATCGATTCAATTTGTTCCGCAGCCCAGCCCCAGCCGCGGGCATTCCAACCTTGCCCTCCTTGTAATAAAAAGCCACCAATGCCAACAGTAGGGCAATGACCTCCTGCGAAAAACAGGTCATTTTCTTTTAAAAAAGGAGCCAGTTCATGTCCTCCTTTGGTAGCAGGGCCAGCACTTACAATACTAGTCTCTTTGTTTAAGGATATTGTATTTAAATGTTTTAAATCCAATAAAATACCTTCATCGCGTACACTCCACACAGCCCAACTATGTCCTCCTGAACGTGTGGCTATTTTGTATGATTTTTCGTTTGCTAATTTTACTGCTTCAACAACATCATCAGCGTCTTTTGGAAAAAAAACAGCAATAGGATATCGATTAGGACGAAGGTGATTGAAGACTCTGCCAACTCGCGCTTCTTCGTAACCGGCATCTCCTTTATAATATATTTTACCTTTGAAATTCATTTGTTTTTAATCTTTATTAAAAGGAATATTAATTTTTTAATAATGCAATTCTACCACTTAGATGCACCACCATCAATAGGAAAATCGGCAGCTGTAACCCAACTGGATTCATCAGAAGCTAAATACAAAGCGGCATAGGCAATGTCATCAGGAGAACCAATTCGACCAATCATGTGCTTGTCGTTTAGAAAAGGTCTAACCTCAGGATCATTGACTAAATGTGATGTTGCCTCCGTGTGAACCAGTCCTGGCGAAATGGTATTTACCCGAATCTTGTGTGGTCCACCTTCCATTGCCATTTGTATCGACATGGAATAAACAGCTCCTTTAGTAGCACAATGCACTAATGCGGGAGAACCTTTTAATGCTTGTCTCGCATTGGCAGAAGCAAAATTGATGATAGAACCCCCATTTATTTTTAAATATTTCCAAGCTTTTTGGCAGCTCAAAAAAACGATATCTAATTCTCCTGCAATACTTCTTTTCCAAGTAGTTTCGTAATCTAAATCTTCAATCCATTCAAAAGCACAAAAGGCAGCAGCATTTACAACAATATCAATGCCTCCAAAAGCTTCAACAGCTTTTTCCATTAATAGTTCAACATCTTTCTCTTTGGTTAGGTCTGAAGGATGAAAACTTTGCATTGTTAAACCTTCATTGCGAGCCATTTCAAGAGTAGCTTCGGCAGCAGCAGCATTGATATCGCAACCAAAAACATTGGCTCCTTCTCGAGCAAATAGTAATGCACATCCTTTTCCAATACCCGCACCAATACCAGTTACTATTGCAGTTTTACCTAAAAGTCTCTGATTGTATTTTTTTTGTATCATTATATATTGGGTTTGTAATTGTATTTGTATTTGTTTTTACTTTTGTTTCAATCAACATAAAAGAAGCTATTCCTGCTACTAATGCGGCAAAACCTGCTATGTAAAATGGAATAGAAATACCATATTTATCGGCTAATATTCCTGCAACCAATGGAGCAATCATACCACCAACAATTTCTCCTGCACCACCTAACATTCCTATGGCTTTACCTGTTGAATGCATAGGTATTATTTCGGAAGGGATAGCAGATAAAACAATTGGAAAAGTACCAAAGAAGAAATAAGCAATAAACATACTTGGAATTTGGAGACCAGAATTTTGCATGAAAAGGATTGCCATTGGATAGAAAATGCCAACAAAAGCAAAAATCATTACAAAAGGTTTACGACCATATTTATCAGATAATGTTGGGACAACAATTCCTGAAATCAGAGATGACAATCCCATTAATCCCATAATAGCTCCAATTTGCCCTTCGGTAAGGTGTTGGATTTCAATGAAAAATTTTGGTAAAAACGCAATACTGCAATTAAGCCAAGTCATCATACAACAACTAATTAAGACGCCTACTCGAATGTTTTTGTAGGCCCATAATTCTTTAAAAATTAAACTTTTATCTTCTAATTTTTGTACGTTTTCAACGGTGTTTTTTCGTAAAAATTTCCAATTGACAAGGGCTATAATTAATCCTGGAATACCTGCAATTAAAAATGTAGAACGCCATCCAAATTTTTCGGCTAATAATACCAATACAATTGGAGCAATCATGAAACCGAATAGGGTTGAACCAAAACTTTGTAGAAATCCCATGTTAAATCCAATGCGATTTTTTGAAGATTCTTTAGCTATAAAGGATTGAATTAAAGGTAAAGTTGGCCCTTCTGATAGTCCCATCAGCAAACGTGTTACAAGCAATACCGTAAAAGTAGTTGCTAATGCTGAACTGATAGAGGAAAGTGAAAATAAAACAACAGCTCCAACAAATACTGCTTTTTTCTTATTATGCTTTTCAGCCCATGAAGTTGAAATATATCCTGATATTGCCCAAGTGAAGGATAATCCAGAAACTAACATTCCGAGTTGAGCATTGTTTAATCCTAAGTCTTTTATTAAAAAAGGGGAAAGATAAGTTAATGCCATTCGATCAACAAACACCAATCCAAAGGTGATGCTCATCAAGATTAAAAGTTTATTTTCGTAGGTAAAAAGTTTGTTTTTCATAGGTATAAAAGGAGTCTTCAAAAAGAAACAAGAATTAGTTAATACTATTTTAGTTTAAATATTCATTTTTAATAAAGTGTGATTTCTAAGTTCAATTTTATAATATGTGTTTAATTTTGTTAAAATTATGGACTACTCATTTTTTTTGTATTTTTTTTATAGTAAGTTCTTTTTTATTTTTAAATATATGTATATAATATAAATACTAGAATACAAATATGACAATGATTTAAGTTGATTTGTGAATCAAAAAACAACTACTGCTATTCAAAATCAATACTTTTTGAATAACTTGATGAAATTATTAGGTATATTTTTAACTAAAAAAAGCCTTCCGTTAAGGAAGACTTTTAATAACTAAAACAAAATACAATTAAAATTTATAGGCAAGTGTCAAGAAGTAAGCCCTTGCCGGAATTGCAATCGCTTGATGAAATGCAGTAGGATTTGCAGCAACATCAGCTTTGGTAACTCCCTCTAAATTTAAGTTAAAAGGAAATGAACCTGGACCTACCCAACCCATAACGCCATAAGAATTTAATACATTATTTACATTAGCACTTACTCTTAATTTAGCGGTAATATCATAACCCATTGCAAGGTTAAATTGACTAAAGGCCGGTAATTCAAAAGCATTGGCAAAATTAGCTTGTCTGGCTCCCATGTAAGACCAAGTTACATTAGCATAAAAACTATTGTTAGTATATTCAGGAGTGATATTTACCATAAAATTAGGTACGTTTGCCGCCTTATTTCCAGAATTATCAATCATTACATCCGTTCCGGCTGTAGTATGAGAATTGTCAGTCTGGTGAATCCAAGCATTGTATTTTGTCGCTTTTGCATCTTGGGCAGTAATAACTCCTCTAATATTAAAATTATTAGATAACTTAATAGAACTCTCTAATTCGATACCAAAGGTTCTGATGTTATTATATAATGCTGGTGGATTGTATAATAAGCCTGTTGCATCATTTGTAAAAGTTACGCTATTAGGAATATGAGATAACAAACTGTAAAATGGAGTAATGGTAAAAGTAGCGTTCTCTATTTTTGATTTATAACCCACTTCATATTGTTGGATTATTTGTACTTGTGGATCTAAACTACTGGCTCCAAACGCAGTGCTAACATCATTATAAATGTTATATCCAGGTGCTTTTTTACCATTGGAATAACGAAAATATAAGGCAGTTTGATCCGAAACTTTATAATTTAAAGCCCCTGAGTAAGAAAGATAGCTTAAGGTTTTGTCATAGGAAAAAGGACTTCCCAATGCAGCTGAACTGTTATCATACAATGTTAACGGATTTCCGTCCACGCCACCTGTGGTCGAAGTAACTAATGAAGGCGCATTGTTGGTTCCATGAATGCGAACATTTTCGTATCGCGCTCCCCAATCAAATGTCAGATTATCATTGATTTCCCAAGTATGAGCAAAATAGACTGCTTTCTGACTTTGTTTTGAATTAATAATCGTATACCCTTGATCTGCACCAACGTTAACAATTCCGTTTGGATTGGTAACTTGATACGTAACGTTTCCGGGATTAGTTACGGATATGTCAACAGTTTGCGGGTGGTTTTGAATCGTGTTTAAAGAAACTCCCATTGATCCAGAAACTCTGGATAATGAGGAATTATCAAAGAAACCACCAATATTGAAGGTATGTTTCCCCATTTTTTTATTAAAATTAAATTGATCTCTAAATTCATTTACTTTACTGTAGTTGTAAATTAAAGGAGTGAAGAACAATGAATTTGGCGAAAGTGCACTTCCTGGAGCTGTGTTACTGGTAACATGATAATCAAATCCGCTAAAGGATTTAATAGTCATAATTGGTTGGCCTCCTTGCGAAACAGTATATGTACCTGGTATGATTTGTGTTGGCGGATGCAAAGCTCCTAAAATGAAATAGGTAACAATATTGTCCATTGCAATAGGTGAAACGGTACTTAAAGGGGTAAATGCTTCCTCTGACATAGAAGAAAAACGAGCGTTGTTCGTTAATTTCCAGCCATTCCCTAATTTTTGTTCCCAGTTCAAACCAACTGAATTATCTTTAGAATGCCATAAATCAGATGATTTATAGTTAACATCACCTCTAGTAGGGACATAAGTTGTTAAAGAAATTGCAGGAGGCAATACCGAAGATGTATTAGAAAATCCAATCGATGGTTTCATGTCGGTGTAGCTATTTGTAGGGATTCCTTCGGCTGTTAAATTATGGTCATTCAAACTTTTTACTAACAACTTCAATGAACCTGTTTCGTATTTATACATTAAATTTCCTTTTAGTTGTCCGCCAAAGTTAGAAGCGTAACCTGGATATTGAGACCCATCTGATTTTCTATAAAAACCTCCAATATTATAAGTTAAGTTTTTAGCAAGTGGTCCTCCAAGATTAAAATCTGCTCTGTAATATGGATTTTTTCCATTTCCTTCGAGACCCAGCCTTGTTCTAATTTCTCCTGCAAAAGTTTTACCACCTGTTTTCGAAATATAATTAAAAACACCTCCAGGAGCATTTGCACCAGTAATAGAAGCTGTTCCACCACGTACGGCTTCTAATTTATCAAGAGTTGCGTCAGCCCTTAAAAACATATCTGGACCAAAATTTGCAAACATAGCATTGGTCACTGGAAGTCCGTCTTCCTGCATAGAAACATAATCATATCCCCATCTTCCGTCATTATTACCTGTAGTAACTCCGCGAGAATAAACGGTATTTCTAATTTCACCTAGGGAGTTATTTACAAAAATACCAGGAACATTTTTCAATAATTCTGCAGCGCTTGTTGGTGCCATTTTTTGAATTTGAACTGCACTAACTGAAGAAATTGCAATAGAAGAATTAAGTGCTGATCGTTTATCAAACACCCCAGTTACTACGACTTCGTCTAAAGCAGCTTGGTCATCTTGTAATACAATAGTTAGTTTGCTTGTTTGAGGTACTTTTACTGATACTTTTCGGGTTGTAAAACCAACATACGATACAAGAATTTGATAGCTTCCATTTGCAAGATTATTTATAGTGAAATCCCCATTCGCATCTGTGCTGTTGCTTTTGTTATTTTCTACTATAACGATTGAGGAACCTGCTAGACCTAAGCCTTTAGAATTGGTTACTTTTCCCTGAATTTTACCTTCCTGAGCTAAAGAAGTAGCAGAGAAACTAAATCCGACAACAAGGATTAAAATCCTAATAAAATGCGTTGTTTTCATAATTTTGGTCTTTTTTAAATTAGATTGATTTTTTTTGGTTTAATAAAATAAATATTTGATAAATATTTATTTTACAAAAGTGGCTTACAAAAATCAATTTTGTGAATCAAAAAAAGGCTACAACTATTCAAAATCAACACATTTGTAGATATTCCATTGGTGTTTGACCAGTTTGTTTTTTAAAGAAACGAGCAAAGTTGCTTGGGTTTTGATCGCAGAGTTTTATAGCGATTTCGGAGATGTGTAGATCTGAATACTTCAGCAGGGTTTTGGCTTCCAAAACCAACATTTCTTTCAATAAATCTTGGGCAGTTTTATCGGTACAGGTTTTGACACATTTATTCAGATAATTTGGAGTAATGTTCAGTATTTTAGCGTAATCTGAAATGTTTTGATATTTATAAATGTGTTGTCCTAATGCATTTTTATAGCGTTCAGTAATCTCAAAAAAGGAGTTTTTTGTTTTTTTGATTTGAAATGGAATTTCTTTTTTTATCTCTTCAAAAATCACCAATAAATTGTAAGAAACAAGTTTTTTATTAGCAGTATTTTCTTCTTTGTATAATTCAAGTATTCTATTCAAAATAAACTCTATGTTATTTAGTGTGCTTTCAGACATCTGAATCACGGGATTCGACTGAAATTGAAAGATAGGAAATTGTTCGCTAAGGTAATTTTTAGGTAAATAATCAAATATTTTTTCATCGAAATGAAGATAAAAACCTTCTGCGTCATCACTGATCATTTCGTGTTGAGTAATTTGATGTGCCGGTAAAAAAAATATAGAAGAAGGACCAAACTCATATTTGTTTAGTCCTTTACTTCTTTTTGAAATTCCTTTTTTCAGGAATATAAAATCATGTACTGTTTTACGATGTGGTAAAACCTGAAAACTAGATTTATTCGATATATCTTCTAATCGGTTAATATGGTATTCTTGATGCGAATGACTAGACATAAAAGGTCTCCAACTCGTGGTATGAGAATGAAAGTTATTCATTTCTGAAGGTATCAGCGTTGGGATGTACTCTTTAGTAGTCATACTTTTTTTTATATTTTAATAAAATTACAAAAAAATTATTCAATTATCGCAACTGCTCTTGTCCAACCCGCACTAGCTCCTTTGATTTTTGCAGGAAAGCAAGCTACTTTGAAACCAAATGGCGGTAAAGCTTCTAAATTTGCTAATTTTTCGATTTGGCAATATTCTTTTTCAATTCCAACATAATGAGCTTGCCAGATAATTCCCGGACGTGGATTGTTTCTGAAATCTTCGGCTTGAATATGCAATGGGATATCCCATCCCCAGCCGTCAGTTCCCATTACTTTGATTCCTTGATCAATCAGCCAGTGCGTTGCTTTTGCGGAAGCGCCAACATGAATGCGCACAAAATCAGCATCATGAATGCGTTTATCAGCATCACAACGAATAAGTACTATATCAAAAGGTTTTAACGTATAGTTTATTGCAGCTAATTTTTCGATTAAATCTTCTGGCTCAAACATGTAGCCGTCTGGTTTATCTGTAAAATCAAGAACAACTCCATCGTGGAAAAACCAATCCAATGGCATTTCATCAATGGTGCGGGAAGGTTTTCCTTCGCAAGTTGGGTAATAATGATAGGGAGCATCAACGTGGGTTCCACAGTGGCTAGTTACAGAAAGAAATTCTCCCGCAGGACCATTACCTTCGATGAAGACATCAGTTAATCCTTCAAAAAGTTTTCCACCCATTTTTTTTGCTCCTTCTTTGTGGTCTTCATAGATAATTGTAGTTGGTAACGGCTCCTTAATTTCCTCTGAAATCGTAACGGAAAGATCTATTATTTTCATGTAGTATATTTTAAATTTAATTTTAAATTGAATTACTTCGAATGATTTTGAGGTTTTTAGACTTTATGATTTAGAATGTTTTTATTTTAAAAGTCTTCCTCCATCAACAGTTATAATATTGCCTGTCGAGAATGTTAGTTGAGTTGCTACCGAAAAAACGGCATTCGCCACATCTTCTCCCAAAGCAAATCTCGCTAAAGGTGTATGGTCTTTTTGAATTTTCAAAAAATCGGGGTTCATTGTAGCAGTATATTCTCCTTCGACGAATCCTGGAGATACAGAAACTACTCTTATTTTTGGTGCCAAAGCTCTTGCTAAAGAACGCGTCATAGAATCCAAAGCAGCTTTTGAGGCGCAATAGGCAACATTACTTCCTGTGCCAAAAATTCCCGCAATAGAGGAAATATTTACGATTAGTCCAGTGGCTTCTGTTGATTTTTGCAATAAATCTTTAAACGCTCTTACCATTGCAAAGGATCCTCTAAAATTAGTTTGCATGATTCTATCAATCCAATCGTCTGTCAATCCATCAAGATCATCATGTGGAACTGGAGTAGTAACGCCTGCATTATTCACAAGTACATCTAGTTTACCATATTTCTCTTCAACAAATACTTTAAAGGCTTTTACTTTTTCAGAATCTGTTGTAGGAGCATGAAAAAAAGCATGATTTCCTTCTGGTAAGCTCGCTATAAATGATTCGGCTCTTTGTAAATTTGAGTTGTAACTAATGATGACATCAAAATCGTTTTCAGCAAATTTTCGGCAAATCGCCGAACCTATTTCGCCAGAACCACCTGTAACTAGAACCGTTTTACGCATAATATTTTTTATTTAAAATAATTTGAAATTTATTTAGGTTGATGTAAACTGTGGCATTTTCTTTTGAAAAAATAGCCATTTCAAATATTAGGATTTTATGAATGTCCTTAATTCGTAACAAGTCTTTTTTTTGCCACAGATTTTACAGATTCACACAGATTTTATAAATATTATTAAAGGAATCTGTGAAAATCTTTTTAATCTGTGGCTAATTTTATGGCTTTGGTACTAGTCACGGATAGTCATATAGAATATCACAAAATCTGCCGAATCTACGTTCCTGTTTTTTATGCGGTTTACTCTTGTGAAACTATAGCACCATATCTTCTCACTCGAATATCAGCTTGTTCTTTGTGTCCCCAGAAATTTTCTATAGCACACAAACGAGAGCAATATTCACCAATCATAGCACTGGCTTCAGGAGTTCTAATTTCTTGATACGAACAAGTTTTCATGAATTTACCAACCCATAATCCGCCGGTGTATTTTGCTCCGTGCTTTGTTGGCAAGGTATGATTGGTTCCAATTACTTTGTCACCATAAGCCACATTGGTGTATTTACCTAAAAATAGGGCGCCAAAATTAGTCATGTGTTTCAAGAAGTATCTTGGGTCTGCTGTCATTACCTGAACGTGTTCACTTGCAATTCTGTCTGCTTCGGCTACCATTTCATCAATAGTGTCAACTAGGATAATTTGTCCATAATCTCTCCAAGAAATGCTGGCTACATCTGCTGTTGGTAACGTTTTTAGTTGTCTTTCTACTTCTGCCAAAGTTTCGTAAGCTAGTTTCTCTGAATTGGTCAATAAAATAGAAGGGGATGTTGGCCCATGTTCTGCTTGTCCTAGTAAATCTACTGCGCAAATCTCTGCATCAGAAGTTTCATCAGCAATTACCAAAGTTTCTGTTGGACCTGCCAATAAATCGATTCCAATTTTTCCGAATAATTGTCTTTTGGCTTCGGCTACATAAGAGTTTCCGGGACCAACAATCATATCTACAGATTCGATGGTTTCGGTTCCAATTCCCATAGCGGCAATGGCTTGAATACCTCCCAATAAATAAATTTCATCGGCGCCAGCCATATACATTGCGGCAACCGTTGCGGCAGGAATTTGTCCATTAATAGGTGGTGTGCAGGCAATAACGCGTTTTACTCCAGCTACTTTTGCTGTAAGTACACTCATGTGTGCTGAAGCGACCATTGGGTAACGACCTCCCGGAATGTAACAACCTACGCTGTTTACGGGTACATTTCTATGTCCAAGAAAAACGCCTGGAAGTGTCTCCACTTCAATGTCATGCATGGAGTTTTTTTGATGTTGCGCAAAATTTCTAACCTGCGTTTGTGCAAATCGAATATCTTCTATAACTTGCTCAGGAACACCACTGATAATTTCTTCGATTGTTTCTTTTGAAAGTAGAAAACTTGCAGGTGACCATTTATCAAATTTTTCAGATAAAGATCGAACAGCAGCATCACCGCCATTTTTTACTTCTTCTAATACGTTTTCAACGATTTCTCTAACTTTTTTGTCATTAGATTCTGCTTCAAATAATGCGATTCCTTCTTTAATTACTCTTTTCATGCGTGAATTATATTTTATTGATGGTTTGAAAATGTTCTGCAATAGGTGGGTTTTGAAAATGGGGAGACAAAATAGCTCTCCATTGGGTAAATAAAGGGGATTCCCTGAAGCCAATAGTATGGTCTTCGAGTGTTTCCCATTGTATTAATACCACAAATTTGGTCGAAATTTCGATGCAATGTTGGAATTCCAATCCAATAAATCCTTTTGATTTTGATACCACTAATTTGGCTTCCTGAAAGGCATCTATAAAAGCAGCTTGTGATTGTTCTTTTATGTCAAATGTTGCTATTTCTAATATCATATTTCTATTATGTGAGTTAAAAAAAATGGATTAGTTAATTTATACGATTGATTTTTTATTCAATCAATAAATAATCAAAGTTATTTTTACAAAATTCTTAAAAAATACTATAACAAGAGAATCATTTAAACGCTAGAAATAATCAAAATCAATCATTTTTATCTATTTATTACAATTATAAAACGATTGAGTATTCAATTTTAATAAAAAGCAGTAAGAAATGGACTAATTACTGTTGTTTTGGCTGGTATGGCTTCTAAAAACATTAGGGGAAAGACCGGTTTGTTTTTTAAACAAACGGGAAAAATAAGCAGGATCTTTAAAATTTAGTAAATATGAAATTTCAGAGATGGAATAGGAGGAGTATAGCAAGTATTTTTTGGCTTCGGTAATGCAATATTCGTGCACAACTTGTAATGCTGTTTTTTGTACTAATGTCTGGCAGATTCGGTTCAAATGAACGGGAGTAATCCGCAGTTCATTTGAATACTCTTTTATGAGTTTAGATTCGGGTAATGTTTTTTTTATCAGTTTTTGAAAAGAGTGGAAATAACCTAATGTTCTATTATTGGATAGTTCTTTTGGGTCTTCAAATGTATTGTTTTGATTGTGTAGTCCTATAAAGAATAATTGGAATAGTGATTGAAGGCTAATTTGTTTATAAGGATTACTTTCGGAAATTGTTTTTATTATCTTATTTTTAAGGTAGATAAAATCATTTAAATCAGGGTTGTTCAAATTAAAACTGTATTGTTTAGCTTTATTTAATTCCAATAAAATAAGTGGTGTGTTTTTAAAAATAGTTTCGATGAATTGTTCTGAAACTGTAAACACTTCTCCAATTACATCTGACTGAAATTCAAAGCCATGAAAGGTATTTGTAGGGATTAAAAGAATACACGGAGCTTTCAAATTTATTCTTTTGTTATCTTGAATTAAGATGCCTTCACCAGAAGAAATGATGAAAATTTGAAACAGATCCGTGTGTAAGTGAACGTTAATTTCCCAATTATACAATTTACTTCGGGTTTGTAATAATTCATGGTGCACAAAGTCACCAAAATCTCGATGATTATTGTCACCATAGAGTCCTTTGTAATTGAGAAGATTTTTTTTCATGGTTAATTTGAGGTTACAATAGTATCATTTTTTTTTGAATTAAAAACACTAAATGTTTCTTTTGTGCAAGAATATATATAGATAGTCCAAAATTGTAATGATCACTTAGAATACATTTGTTTTGTAGATTTTTATAACCAGTAATATTATGATATGAGTGATTTTACAGAAAGCTCCTTTGATATAGAAGTGCAACCATCATTATTGTATCCAGAATATGCATCCACAATTTTACGTGCGCCAAGTATGCCTTTAATTGTTTTGAAAAAATCGTTGGCAGAAAAAACAGGGCCACTTTTTGAGGATTTTAAATTGGGTGCTTTTGATCATGATTTGACTAAAAATTCAATCCAAAACGGAGAACCAATAGGTGAACGTATTGTAGTTCATGGAAAAGTGATGAATGAAAAAGGACAACCTATGCCTCATACGATGATTGAAATTTGGCAAGCCAATGCAGCAGGTCGGTATGTACATAAGGTTGACCAACATGACGCTCCTTTGGATCCAAACTTCTTAGGAACTGGACGCTGTATGACAGATTCCGAAGGGAATTATAGATTTTATACCATAAAACCGGGAGCGTATCCATGGGGAAATCATCCTAATGCATGGCGTCCCAATCACATTCATTTTTCGTTATTTGGTAATGAAATTTCCAGTCGATTAGTTACACAAATGTATTTTCCTGGCGATCCGTTGTTGCAGTATGACCCTATTTATCAAGCCGTAAAAGCGAAAGGTCGAGAACTGTTGATTTCTAAATTTGACTTAGATATAACTGAACCTAACTTCGCGTTGGGTTATCGTTTTGATATCGTTTTAAGAGGAAATCAGGCAACACCATTTGAAAACAGATAAAATTATGGACACAAATATGCTACAAACACCTTCGCAAACCGTTGGTCCTTATTTTGCTTATGGACTTACACCTAAGCAATACTGCTATGATTTTATAAATTTAGTGGATAACCGTATCGTAAATCTTGGTAAACTTTCGGATATTATAACGATAAAAGGGAAAATTTTTGATGGAGAAAATAATCCAATTCCTGATGCCATGATAGAACTTTGGCAAAATGACGGAGTGAATCAATTTTTTGGTAGATTTGGTACAGGAACAGATGCTGAAAATCAATTTATTTTTGAAACGATAAAACCAAAATCAGTTGATGGGCACGCTCCTTACGTTACCCTTATTATATTTATGAGAGGACAATTAATCCATTCGTATACAAGGGTTTATTTTTCGGATGAAGAAGTGTTAAATGAACAGGATTCTGTTTTAAATACGATTGATTCAGAAAGAAGAAATACCATTATTGCCCAGAAAAAGGAAGGATTTTACGAGTTAGATATTCATATGCAAGGGGAGAAGGAGACTGTTTTCTTTGCTATTTAACAATTAATTTAAAAATAGTATTTATGAGCTTATACACCCAATTATTTTATTCGAAAGAAGTAGATGCGCTGTTTTCTGATTCAGAAGCTATTGCACAAATGCTAAGTGTTGAAGCAGCTTTGGCGAAAGCCCAAGCGAATAATGGGTTGTTCTGTAAAGCTATTGCCGAAACAATAGAAGCAAATTGTATTACTTCTGAAATTGATATTGAAAAACTTAAATCAGAGATAGCGCTTGGCGGAAATGCTGCAATTCCTTTGATTAAACAATTGACACAAATTGTAAAAAATAAAGATATTGAAGCGGCCAAATTTATTCATTTGGGTGCAACTAGTCAAGATATTGTTGACACCGCAACAGTTTTACAAATACAAAAATTTATAGTTTGGTTGGATGCCAAGGTTAATCTTTTAGAAGAGCAATTAATCGTATTAACGAGTAAGTATCGCCAAACCATTATGATAGGCCGCACGCTTTTGCAACAAGCAAAACCTACGACTTTTGGATTCAAAACGGCGGGTTGGTTAACAGCTGTAACAAGAAGTAAACAACGCCTACAAGAAATTAAGAAACGAGTTTTAGTAGTGCAATTAGGTGGAGCAGTAGGAAATGCGAATACAAATATTTCAATCGAAATTCAAGAGGAGTTTGCTCGTTTATTAGGTTTAAAGCCTTCATTTACCTGGCATTCGCACCGAGATAATTTGGCTGAAATAGCAAGTGTTTTGGCTATATTAAGTGGCAGTTTAGGGAAAATGGCGAAAGATATTTCGTTATTAATGCAAACTGAAGTTGGAGAAGTTTTTGAAGGTGCAGCCGATGGAAAAGGCGGTTCAAGTACGATGCCACATAAACGAAATCCAGTGACTTGTGCAGCAATATTGGCGAATACGAATCGGTTGCCACATTTGGTTGCGACGATACTTTCAGCAATGCCTCAAGAGTACGAACGCTCGGCGGGTTTATGGCATTCCGAATGGGAAGTATTGACCGAAATTATGCAATTAACCGCTGGTTCTGTTGAAAAAAGCATTGCTTTAATCGAAGGATTGGAAGTTGATAAAAAACAAATGTTAGCCAATCTTGAATTGACCAAAGGCCTAATCTATGCTGAAAATTTAGCTTTGGCATTAGCCCAAGAAATAGGCAAGTCCGCTGCACATGAATCCATAGAAAAGGCTTGCAAGAAAGCTATTGAAGAGAAGAGACATTTAAAAGAAGTGGTGCTCGAAATGAATATCGAACTAGCGGATTTAGATGCTTTATTTGATCCAAAAAATGCTATTGGGTTAAGTTTGGAATTAATCGACCAAGTTGTAAAGAAATACCAATAAACGAAGATGAAAACAAATTATAAAATAACGGGAACGCCAAACAGTCCGGTTTTAGTTTTTTCTAATTCCTTAGGTGCCGATATGGGAATGTGGGAAGAATTGGTTCCTTACTTATTGCCTTATTTTCGTGTGTTGCAATACGATACTCGCGGGCATGGTGGAAGTGAAGTTACAGATAGTCCTTATTCGATTGATATATTGGGTAATGACGTTGTTGACTTATTAAATGAGTTGAAGATAGAAAATGCTTATTTCTGTGGGCTTTCAATGGGGGGATTAATTGGACAATGGCTCGCAATTCATCATCCCAACAGAATTATAAAATTGATTATAAGCAATACTGATGCTAAAATTGGAACAGTTTCAGCTTGGAACGACAGAATCAATACCATTATCAAAGATGGAATGCAAGCTATTGTTGAAGGGACAATGGAGCGTTGGTTTACCGATGGTTTCAGAGAAAAAAATCCAAACAGAATTGCTGAAATTAAAACTGTTTTTCTTAAAAACAATGCGCTTGGATATGCCAATAGTTGTGCTGCGGTAAGAGATGCTGATTTTAGAGACCATTTGCATAAAATCACCGCTGAAACATTAGTTATTACTGGAGATGAAGATGTTGTTACCAATGTTGCACAAGCGGAAGTATTGGTGAGAAATATTCCAAATGCAAGTCTGAAAGTACTTCCTGCTCGTCATTTGTCAAGCACAGAACTTCCAAAAGAATATTCAGAAATACTTATTGATTTTATTGTTGGCGAAAGTACTTTCGAAAAAGGAATGCACGTAAGACGAACTGTTTTGGGTGATACTCATGTCAATAAAGCGAATGAAAATATAAATGAATTAAATGGAGAATTTCAAAATTTTATCTCCAATTATGCTTGGGGCGAAATTTGGACTCGACCGGGATTATCAAAACACAATCGAAGCCTGATTACCATTGCCATGCTAATTGCCTTAAACCGAAAAGCAGAATTACAAATGCACATCAAAGCGGCTTTTAATAATGGAGTTTCCAAGGAGGAAATCAAAGAAGTTATCATGCAATCCGCTTTGTATTGTGGTTTACCTGCTGCCAACGAAGCGATTCATACCACTGAAGAGGTATTTAGAGAAAATAAAAAATAAACCAAAAGACACTTTAAAAAATGAAAAATATAAAAACTCAGGTTGGCATCATCGGTGCTGGTCCGGCTGGACTTACGCTTGCTATTTGGCTTAAAAAAAATGGAATTGAAGCCGTAATCATTGAGCGTCAAAGTCGTACCTATATAGAATCTCGTGTGAGAGCAGGATTGTTAGAACAAAATACGGTAGATATATTTAAAGATTTAGGTGTAGCTGATCGTCTTGTGAAAGAAGGATTAGAACATCATGGTGTTTATTTAAGTTTTAATGGGAGACGAGTAAGAGTACCTTTTGACGAACTTACCGGTGGTCGCAAAATCACTATTTATGGTCAGCAAGAAGTTGTAAAAGATCTTACTGAGGCTTGGCTTTCTTCTGGAGGGAAAATTTATTTTGAAGCACAAGCTGAAAAAATTGAAGATTTCGAAACCAATAATCCAAAAATTTACTTTCAACACGAAGGCGAGCAAGGAGTAATTGACTGTGATTTTGCCATGGCTTGCGACGGATTTCATGGTTTGGGTAGAAAAACATTGCCTAAAGAAAGCTATAATGAATTTACGCACACGTATCCTTTTAGTTGGTTAGGCATTCTTGCCCATGTTGCTCCATCATCCGAAGAGCTGATTTATGCCTATCATGAAAATGGTTTTGCACTTTCCAGTCTTCGTTCTGAAGAAGTAAGCCGTTTGTACGTTCAAGTTGATAATGATGATACGCTTGAAAACTGGCCAGACGAACGCATTTGGGAAGAATTGGCAATTCGTTTGGGAACTGAAGGATGGGAATTGAAATCGGGACCTATTTTCGAAAAAAGCATAACGCCTATGCGCGGTTACATGATTGATAATTTGCAATATGGACGATTGTTTTTGGCAGGTGATTCGGCTCATATAGTGCCGCCAACAGGAGGGAAAGGACTTAATTTAGCTGTTGCTGATGTCAAACATTTAGTGGATGGATTGGTTGATTTTTACAAAAATAATGCAATGGAAACGTTGGATGCTTATACTAAAACAGCTTTAAAACGCATTTGGCGTGCGCAGGATTTTTCTAATTTTATGACGGCTCTTTTCCATAAACAAGAAGAACACGGTTCTTTTCAGTACAGCATGCAACAAGCTAAATTTGATTATATAGCTATTTCTGAAGCGTACGCTACGACCATTGCCGAGAATTATGTAGGATTGCCTTTTGAAGCTTTTGAATAAATTTTTAAATTCAAAATTGCATTCCATTTATATGAATATTTTACAAAAAACGAAATGAAACAAGTCCCTATTATAGATTTACATACCGCTGCCAAAATGGTAAAAGAAGGTGATACACTACTGCAAGGTGGTTTTGGAATGACAGGAAATCCTGTTCACTTAATGCATGCGTTGGCAGAAATTGGTACAAAAAACTTAACTTTTATTGGCAATAATACTGGTGAAGCCGGTCTCGGAGGCGGACGTTTATTGCGGAATGGACAACTTAAAAAGATGATTGGTTCCTTTTTTACTTCCAATCCAGATGCAGTAAAAGCAGCACAAACGGGTCAGGTCGCATATGAACTTTTGCCTCAAGGAACGCTAGCCGAAGCGATTAGAGCGGGTGGAGCAGGAATAGGCGGTTTTTATACCCCAACATCCGCTGGAACATTAATTGCCGAGGGTAGAGAAACCAAAATAATTGATGATGTTGAGCAGGTTTTTATTAAAGGAATTCGAGGGAATGTAGCCTTTATTCGGGCTTGGAGAGCGGATACAGCAGGGAACTTACAATACCGTATGACCGAAAATAATTTCAATAAAGCGATGGCAACTGCCGCTGATTTGGTTATTGCCGAAGTCGAAGAAATTGTTCCCGTAGGTGAAATTTTGCCTGAATTTGTTCATACACAGGGTTGCTTTGTAGATTATTTGGTCGAAGCCAAAATTACTTTGGAGGACTTAGGAAGTTCTGCTTCGGTTTCGACTTCTAAAAAGGTGGATGAAAGCCGAATGAATATGGCGAAACGTGCCTTGGAAGAATTGAAAAAAGGAGATGTGGTGAATTTAGGCATAGGAATACCAACATTAGTTGCTGATTTGATAACTGATGCTCATGGTATTATCCTGCATACCGAAAACGGAATGTTAGGCGTAGGACCAGTTCCAACTGACGGTGGCGGTGCTATGGATTATCCAGTAAATGCAGGTAAAATTCCTGTTACTGCACTTAAAGGAAGTAGCTATTTTGATAGTGCCGATTCCTTTGCTATGATTCGTGGTGGGCATGTGGATACTGCTATTATGGGTGGTTTAGAAGTAGACGAATTTGCCAATTTGGCCAATTGGGCTGTCCCTGGAAAACCGTTATTGGGTGTTGGAGGTGCAATGGATTTGGCCAAAGGAGCTAAAAGATTAATTATCACCATGACGCATTCAAATCCTGATGGTTCTTCGAAGGTTGTACCAAAATGTATTTTACCGCTTACTGCTTCGAATGTTGTGGATTTAGTTATCACGGACTTAGCCGTTTTTTCTTTTGATGAAGGAAAACTAACCTTAATCGAAATTATGCATGGCAGTTCATTAGAAGAGGTACGAGCCAAAACGAGTGCGAAATTTATTGAAAAATTAAACTAGAAAATTATGAATCAATCCTATATCATAGATGCAATTCGAACACCAATAGGAAGTTTTGGAGGAAGTCTATCTGCTGTAAGAGCGGATGATTTGGCAGCATTAACAATCCAAGAATTAGTAAAAAGAAACCCGAATATTCCTGTTGAAATGATTGACGAGGTGATTTTGGGAAACCATAATCAGGCTGGAGAAGACAATAGAAATGTAGCTCGAATGGCAACATTATTAGCAGGATTACCTTTCACAGTTCCGGCTCAAACGGTCAATCGCCTTTGCGCTTCAGGGATGTCAGCGGTTATAGATGCTTCACGAAGTATTCAGGTGGGGGATGCCGATATTATGATCGCAGGAGGAATGGAGCATATGACGCGTAGCCCTTGGGTTATTTCTAAGACTTCGAAGCCTTTTGGGAATGATGCAAAGATGTTTGATTCGAGTTTTGGATGGCGTTTTGTAAACCCAAAAATGGAAGCCATGTATGGTACAGATGCAATGGGAATTACTGCAGAGAATTTGGTCGAAATGTATGACATAAGTCGAGAAGATCAAGATTTATTCGCCTATAATTCACAACAAAAAGCTTTCGCTGCACAACAAAACGGACGATTTGATGAAGAAATAATTGCAGTGGAACTGATAGATAAAAAAGGGATTGTTACCTTATTTTCTAAAGATGAATTTATAAAGGGTAATACCTCTCTAGAAAAGCTGGCGACTTTAAGAGCTGCTTTCAAGAAAGAAGGAAGTGTAACTGCCGGTAATGCTGCAGGTCTTAATGACGGTTCAGCGGCATTATTTTTAGCTTCTGAAAAAGCCATTAAGCAATACAATCTAAAACCATTAGCCAGAATTGTCTCTTCGGCAATGGTTGGTGTAGAACCTAGAATAATGGGAATAGGGCCTGTAGGAGCTACCCAAAAAGCACTTCAAAAAGCGGGTTTAACATTAGACGAAATAGATATTATAGAACTAAATGAAGCCTTTGCAGCCCAAGCTTTGGCTTGTACAAGAGCACTAGGATTAGCAGATAATGATGCAAGAGTAAATCCAAACGGTGGCGCCATTGCACTCGGACACCCGTTAGGAATGTCAGGAACCCGTTTAATTCAAACTGCAGCTATCGAGCTTCAAAAACAAAATAAAAAATATGCCTTATGCACCATGTGTATTGGTGTGGGAATGGGGTATGCCGTAATTATCGAAAATATAAATGTAAAATAGTTTAAAAAAAATTTAGCTTATTTAATTTTAAAGAATACACTACTAAAATAATACCAAATTATGAGTAACGAAAAATTAAGAAGTGAGGCTTTGGCTTACCACGCCAATCCACAACCCGGAAAAATAAAAATCGTACCAACAAAACCGTATGCTACCCAACGAGATTTAGGATTAGCCTATTCTCCAGGTGTTGCTGAACCTTGTTTGGAAATATTTAAGAATAAGGATGATGTTTATAAATATACGGCAAAGGGAAATCTTGTTGCAGTGATTACTAATGGTACAGCTGTTTTAGGATTAGGAGATATTGGACCTGAAGCTTCAAAGCCGGTGATGGAAGGTAAAAGCTTGTTATTCAAGATTTTTGCTGATATTGATAGTATTGATATTGAATTGGATACTAAAGATATAGACAAGTTTATTGAAACGGTAAAAATTATGGCTCCTACTTTTGGAGGTATCAATTTAGAAGACATCAAAGCACCGGAAGCTTTTGAAATCGAAAGACGATTAAAAGAAGAATTGGATATTCCGGTAATGCATGATGACCAACACGGAACGGCTATTATATCGGCTGCAGCCTTGTTAAATGCATTGGAAATAACCAAGAAGAAAATAGAAGAAGTTCGCATTGTTGTCAGCGGTGCTGGTGCAGCTGCAGTTTCTTGCACCAAATTATACAAAGCTTTTGGAGCTAATGCCAAGAATATTGTAATGTTGGACAGCAAAGGAGTTATTCGAAGTGATAGAGAAAATTTATCTGCTGAAAAACTTGAGTTTGCCACAGACAGAAAGATTGACACACTAGAAGAAGCGATGGTGGATGCCGATGTTTTTATAGGTCTTTCCGTTGCTGATGTGGTAAATCCGGGAATGTTACTGGCTATGGCCAAAGATCCGATTGTTTTTGCTATGGCGAATCCAGATCCTGAAATTGCGTATGACCTGGCAGTTAGTACCCGAAAAGATATTATTATGGCAACGGGTCGTTCAGACCATCCTAATCAAGTAAATAATGTTTTGGGATTTCCATTTATTTTTAGAGGTGCACTAGATGTAAGAGCAACAAAAATAAATGAAGAAATGAAAATGGCTGCTGTAAAAGCTTTAGCCGATTTGACTAGAGAAGCTGTTCCGGAGCAAGTGAATATTGCTTATGGCGAGACTCGTCTTACTTTTGGAAGAGATTATATTATTCCAAAACCATTTGACCCCAGATTAATTTCTTCAATTCCTCCAGCTGTTGCCAAAGCGGCTATGGAAAGTGGTGTTGCCAAAATGCCTATTGCTGATTGGGACAAGTACAGAGAAGAATTGTTGCAGCGTTCCGGGAATGATAATAAAGTGGTACGTATGCTGCACAGCCGCGCTAGAATGAATGCTAAGAAAATAGTTTTTGCTGAAGCAGACCATTTGGATGTGTTGAAAGCAGCCCAAATTGTTTATGATGAAGGAATTGCAATCCCAATATTATTAGGAAATAAGGAAACAATAGTCGAATTAAAAAAGGAAATTGAATTTGGTGCCGATGTACTAATAATTGATACCACTGCAGAAGAATCGTATGAAGTGAGAAATGAATATGCCACTAAATTTTGGAACAACAGAAAAAGAAGTGGTGTGACACTTTATGGTGCCCAAATAAAAATGAGAGAGCGTAATTATTTTGGGGCGATGATGGTACTTGAAGGAGATGCAGACGGTATGATATCAGGATATTCAAGAGCATATCCTACGGTGATTAAACCCATATTTGAAGTAATAGGAAAAGCTTTAAATGTAAAAAAAGTGGCAACAGTTAATATTTTGACAACTGAAAGAGGTCCTATGTTTTTAGCAGATACTGCTATAAATATTGATCCTACTGCAGAAGAATTGGCTGATATTGCCCAAATGACAGCTAATGTAGCGACCACTTTTGGTTTTGATCCCGTGATGGCTATGTTATCGTATTCTAATTTTGGATCTTCGATACATCCTCATGCTGGCAAAGTGAGAGAAGCGGTTGAAATTTTACACGCTAAAAAACCGGACTTGGTTGTAGATGGAGACATACAATCTGATTTTGCGTTGAATACTGACTTGTTGCAAAGTAAATTCCCGTTTTCTAAATTGGCTGGCAAAAAAGTAAATACCTTAATTTTTCCTAATTTAGAGTCGGCAAATATTACGTATAAATTAATGAAAGAACTCAATAAGTCCGATTCTATTGGTCCAATAATGATGGGACTTAGTAAGTCAGTTCATATTGTTCAACTAGGGGCAAGCGTAAATGAAATTGTAAATATGACAGCCGTAGCGGTGATTGATGTTCAGGAAAGGGAGAAAAGAAAGAAAGCAAAATTGATTGTTTAAAGAATAGTTTTTTGCAGACCGCTCATTATAAAATGAACCTTATAATGGCAAGGATGTCCGAAAAGTAATTTTCGGACATTTTTTTTTGTTTTAATAATTAGTATTTAAGAGCAAAAAAAACATTTATTCTATTTATGTAAGAAATTATTTACAAATATTAGATTTTTGATTTGATACAGATTTACAAGAATAGTACAGATTAGTAACTAACAATATATATTCAAGTTCAAATACATAATCATACTTTATTTTTCTTTGCATAAAAATACCCCCTATAGTCTCTGACTTTTTGGGGGCAATGTATTCGGATAGCTTCTTTTTAAAGCACTATATTTCTTTAGACTATTATATTAAGTTATTTTTAATGTAAGTATAACTTATTGCTGCAGATTCTATTGGACTAGGTTTGTAATTAGATTCATGTTCCAAAAAGAAACGTTTCATTCCAGAAAGTTCAGCTTCAGCAAAAATAGCCTTAAAATCTATCGAACCAGTTCCAATTTCGGCATTAAAAGCTGGATTTATTTTATCCATATCTTTCACATGCCACATTTTAAAACGTCCAGGATGCTCTTTAAATAATTGCAAAGGATTATTTCCGGAACGAAATACCCAGTATAGATCCATTTCAAAATCAACTAAGTTTTTATCAGTATTATTTAGTAAAATCTCATATCCTGTAGTAGATTCAAATTTTTCGAATTCAAAATCATGATTGTGATAGGCCAATTTTAAACCTGATGCTTTACAAAGCTCAGCAGCATGATTTATTTTTGAAGCTAATGTTTTATAATCATCAACACTTTTTCCTCTTAAGTTTTGTACTATATAAGGCACTGTAATATAGTCACTTCCTAATATATTAGCAGTTTCAATGTAAGATTTAATAGATTCCGTTGAACCATTTTCTATATATCCATTAAAATCAAAATGATTACTGGTCGCTTTTAAACCATTGTCACACAGCATTGATTTAAAGTCTTTTACAGAAGTCCCAAAAAAACCATTAGTTGGGGAATAACCAAAAGTTTCTACTTCATTAAATCCAACTTTTCCAACTTGAGCTAATACACCTTTTACGTCTTTAGGCAAAGTATCTCTTAAAGTCCATAATTGAATCCCAATTGGTTTCTTTTTTGAAGTAAATGCAAATGACGGAGCAATAGCTAATGCTCCCAAAGCCACACCGCTCTTTATTAAAAAATCTCTTCTTTTTATCATTAGTTATTTTTTTAAATTATTAAATATCACATATTGTAATAGCTTGTTTTAAGGAGGCTAGTTTGTTTGGATTTTTTGGGATAAACTCTTGACCTACAAATCCTTTGTAACCGGTTTTGGCAATTGCTCTCATAATTGCCGGGTAATTTAGTTCTTGTGTATCGTCAATTTCATTTCTGCCTGGAACTCCTGCAGTATGAAAATGGGCAATATAATGATGGTTTTCACTTATGTTTCTAATGACATCTCCCTCATCAATTTGCATGTGGTAAATATCATAAAGCAACTTGAAATTTTCAGAATTCAAACGTTTTGCCAATTCAACTCCCCAAAATGTTCTGTCGCATTGATAATCATGATGATCTATTTTGCTATTTAAAAGTTCCATTACCAGAGTTACATTATGTTTTTCTGCCAAAGGAATTAGTTTTTGCAAACCAATTACGCAATTATTCCAACCTTCCTCATCTGTTAATCCTCTTCTGCTTCCGCTAAAACAAATGAGATTTTTATATCCGGCTTTCTCAACTAACGGAATCATTTCCGTATAATTTTTTATAAGTATTTCATGGAATTTGACATCGTTGAAACCATCAACTAAATTAATTTCAGCACCATTACACATGGTAGATACTAAATCATATTTTTTCAACGTAGGCCAATCTTTAGGCCCAACTAAATCGATACCTGTAATTCCTAATTTTTTTACTTCGATACAAAGATTTTCTATGTCAAAATCGTTAAAACACCATCTCGCAACGGAGTGATTTATGTTTCCTTTTAAAAAATTAGACGCCATATCTGTTTCATTTTTTGGCATAGCCAAAGCAGAAAAACCAGTTGGAATACTCATGGCGGCTGTCCCCGCAAGAATTCCTTTTATAACCGATCTTCTATTTATGTTAGTACTCATATATTTTGTTTTTATACTGTAGTAATTTCATTTTCTGTTTTACTTTTATCATTAAATAAAAGTGCAAAAAGTAAAAATACACCTAAAGCAATACCTGCTGGAATAATCCAAACCATTCTCCAATCAATTGCTCCATCAAGCGTTTTATAATTATCGGTAATCCAACCTGCAACTCCAAAACCTATTAACATACCTACGCCATAAGTAGCTAGTGTAATCAATCCTTGTGCAGCACTTTTATATTTTTCACCCGCTTTAGAGTTGGTGTATATTTGACCAGATACAAAAAAGAAATCATAGCAAATACCGTGTAAAGCAATGCCTATTATAAGCATAAAACTCAAATCACTTCCATTGCCATAGGCAAACAAAACATAGCGAATAGCCCAAGCTAACATTCCTAATAAAATGGTTTTCTTAAAACCAAAACGGCTAAAAAACACTGGGATTAATAATAAGAATAATGCTTCGGATATTTGTCCAATGGCCATTTTTCCTGTTGGATTTTCAACTCCTGCTTCAGTTAAAAATGGATGCGCATTTTGATAATAAAAAGCTAAAGGAATACAAATAAGAATTGATGATATAAAAAATATTGCAAAGTTTTTATCTTTTAAAAGTTTTAAAGCATCAAGACCAATAATATCTCCAATTTTAATTTTTTCGTCAGTTACTTTTGGTGGTGTTTTTGGTAATGAAAAACTAAATATTCCTAAAACTAAAGCAGCAATTCCTGCTAAAAGAAACGTATTTTTTAGTAATCCCTGAGTAACACTTTCAACTGAATCCCAATGAAATAAGAAGCTAATGGATAGCCCGGCTAAAATCCAACCAATTGTTCCCCAAACTCTTATGTTTGCAAATTCTTTTTCTGGATCTTTCATTTGATTAAAAGCAACTGAATTTACTAATGCCAATGTTGGCATATATAAAATCATATATCCTAAAACATATGAGTAAAAAATAGTAACATCATCAGAGACATACATTTGATACATCAAAAATGCGCCAATCAAATGAAGAATACCTAAAATTTTCTCAGCATTAAAATAACGGTCTGCAATCAAACCAATAATAAAAGGAGCAATAATTGCACCCCAGGATTGTGTAGAAAAAACGGCAGCAGTTTCTGAACCTGAAGCATGTAAGTTACTTGCGAGGAAAGTGCCTAGTGTTACAAACCATGCGCCCCAGATAAAAAATTCTAGGAACATCATTACAGATAATTTAATTCGGATTGTGGTATTCATTGGTTTTAGGTTAGTTAATATAAATTGGTTATAGTTTTTATTTTTAATATTAATTCGAAACAAATAATTGGTCTGGTTGTAATTCTTTAAGTACAATATTTCTATACCAAACATTTTCACCATGATCTTGCAAGGCTATTTTTCCAGTTTTGAAGGTTCCGAAACTTTTCCAAGAAGCAAATTTACTTCCAGCAATAAGTGATTTCCAATTGTCATCCCAAAGGGTTGTTTTTACAACAATCACCTCATTCAATTTGAAAGTAAGTTGGCCATTATCACTAATTATTTCAACAGTATTCCATTCTCCAACAGGTTTAACAGGCTCAATATCACTTTTTATTAGATCGTATAAATTTCCTGCTCTATGTTTACTTATTTTTCCATCAGGATGTCCATCATTATCCAAAACCTGCATTTCTAAACCAGTTTCATAAGTATTCTTGAATTTTTTAGGATCTTCATGAATGTAAAATATAATTCCGCTATTCGATTTTGGAGCTACTTTCCATTCTAATTTTAAATGAAAATTAGTATATTCCTTATCTGTTACAATATCTCCTCCCTGACCATTTGTATTTTCTGATGGGTCAAAATGCAATGTGCCATCTTCAACTTTCCAAGCGGTACCTACTGTTTTTTTTCCATAAGTATGCCAACCGTTTGTAGTTTTTCCATCAAAAAGTGGTTTAAACTCATTTTGGGCATTTGTAATTTGTACCATGATTATTAATGTTAATATGCTCAGGATTTTTTTTATCATTATGAATGCTTTAAGTACTTTTATAAAGTTAAATTATTCCAACCCTGACGATATTCCCGTTTTACAAATTGATTAACATCATCAAAATTTGTAATTTTCATTGCATCATTATCCCAAAGTAATTTTACTGATCGACCTGGATATTTCGTTTTACCAATTGTTTCTTTTTGAATATCATACCCTCTAATAGCCAAATTAGCCATTAATAACGCCTCAGTTAAAGGACCGGCAATTTCAAAAGGAGAGCTTAATTCTTGTTTACCATGACCTGCAATTGCAGCTTCTACCCATTGTTTATAATGACCATTAGATCCATCAATAACTCGATTGTATTTTTGGGCAACATTTATATTTTGATTTTTTGTCAAAGGAAGCAAACGAGGGTTCATTCCATAAGTGTCACACATCATTTTTCCTTTTGTACCAACAAATAAAGTACCGTTTCCACCATCTCCAAAAATTTCATTTGGTTCTAATTCCAAAGGTCTTTCAGGTTGAATACCTCCATCCATCCAATGTAAAGTTACATCGCCATTCGTTTTATTGGTTTTAGGAAAGGTTAGCGTCACATGGCTAGATGGCGGACAACTTTGTGGAAAGTAACCTCTTTTAAATTCATCAACGTAGACAGATCCAACACTACATTGCACATCTTTAGCATATTTTAAGTTTAATACGCTAAAAGGGGCTTCAATCAAGTGACAACCCATATCTCCTAATGCGCCAGTACCGTAATCCCACCATCCACGCCAGTTGAAAGGAACTAATTTATCTACATAATCTCTTTGAGGAGCAGTTCCTAGCCATAAATCCCAATCTAATTCTTTTGGAATTTCTGCTTTTGTAGTAGGCCAAGGGATACCTTGTGGCCAAACTGGACGATCAGTCCAAGCATATACGGTATGAACATCTCCAATTAAATCGGCGTCATACCATTCCTTCATTATTCGGGTTCCATCGTTTGATGCACCCTGATTTCCCATTTGTGTCACCACATTGTATTTTTTGGCAGCTTGAGTTAAAATTCGAGCTTCATAAATATCATGTGTTAAGGGTTTTTGAACATAAACATGCTTACCTAATTGCATTGCTGCAAGTGTTTGTATTGCATGATTATGATCTGGTGTTGCTACTGAAACAGCATCAAAATTTTTATGTTCTTTATCAAACATTTCACGCCAATCTTTATAGTATTTGGCTTTTGGAAATGCCGTAACACTCTTAGCAGCTCTTCTATCATCAACATCACACAGAAAAGAAATATTTGCTTTTCCACTTTTATCAAACATAGCAATATCAGATTGTCCTTTTCCACCCACACCTATACTGGCAATTAATAAACGATCGCTTGGAGCTACATATCCTCTTCCCAAAACATGTCTGGGAACAATCATAAATGCCGCTGCCGCTATAGCACTAGTTTTTATAAAATCACGTCGGTTAGTTATGATTTTATTTTCTTTATCGTTTTCTTTTTTAATATCCATTATAAGATGTTTGTTATTTATTATGAAATACAGAAAATCTATTGGTGCTCGAAATATTGTATAAGTTGACTATTTTTTGGATTGATTTTACAATCCTAAATTTTTCATATTAAATGCTTTATTTGTTTCTACTGCAGCAAAATCATCAAATGCTTTGTCTGTAACTTTAATAATATGCTTTTTAATAAATTCAGCACCTTCACGAGCTCCATCTTCTTGATTTTTAATGCAACATTCCCATTCCATAACTGCCCAACCTTTATAATCGTATTGTGCTAGTTTGCTAAAAATGGTTTTAAAATCAATTTGTCCATCTCCAGGTGAACGATAGCGTCCTGCACGATTTGCCCAACTCTGGTAGCCTCCAAAAGTACCTTGTTTCCCCGTTGGGTTAAATTCGGCATCCTTAACATGAAATGCTTTTATCCGTTCATGATAAAAATCAATATATTGAATGTAATCTAATTGTTGTAAAACAAAATGAGAGGGATCGTATAAAATACAAGCTCTGGAGTGATTATTTACAGCCTTTAAGAACATTTCATACGTTTCACCGTCAAATAAATCTTCTCCTGGGTGAATTTCATAACAGAGATCAACACCGTTTTGATCAAATTCATTTAAGATAGGCAACCAGCGTTTTGCCAATTCAGCAAATCCATCTTCCACTAAACCTGGTGGTCGTTGTGGCCAAGGATGAAAATACTGCCAAAGTAGTGAACCGCTAAAAGTGGCATGTGCATTTAAGCCTAAATTATGAGATGCTTTTGCGGCATATTTCAACTGTTGTACTGCCCATTCTTGTCTTGCTTTTGAATTTCCATGTACATTTTTAGGCGCAAAAGCGTCAAAAAAGTCATCGTAGGCAGGATGAACCGCTACTAATTGGCCTTGTAAATGCGTCGATAATTCAGTGATTTCTAATCCATAGGAAGCAATGGTGCCTTTTAATTCGTCAGCATAGGTTTTACTTTCAGCTGCTTTTTGCAAATCGATGAAACGAGTATCTAATGTTGGCATTTGTATGCCTTTAAAACCTAAATCAACCGCCCATTTACAAATTCCGTCTAAGGAATTAAATGGAGCTGCATCACCGATAAACTGGGCTAAAAATACCGCAGGGCCTTGTATTGTTGTCATTTATTTATTTTAATTTTATGAATATCCTTTTACTATAAAACGTAAGGAGTCCATTTTTTATCTGAATGTGCTGAAACTACTACGTTATCTATAAATGCCATACCTCTTAATCCATCTTCAACAGAGGGAAAGTCTAACATTTCTGGGCTAGGCTCGGTGCCATCTAGTTTACAACCAAGAGTTAATGCAAAATTGCGATAAATATTAGCAAAAGCCTCTAAATAACCTTCCGGATGTCCACCTGGAGTACGGCAATTATGAGTAGCAAATGAAGATAAATGTGCATAATTAGATCCTGCCCTTAAAATTTGCGCAGGTTCATCTAACCATCTTACGATTAAAGTATTAGGATCATGTTGCATCCATTCGATTCCGCCTTTTTCACCATAAACTCTTATTTTTAAAGCATTTTCTTCTCCTGCAGCAACTTGAGACGCCATTAAAACACCTTTAGCACCATTATCAAATTTTAACATTACGGCTCCGTCATCATCCATTACACGTCCTTCGACTAATGTATTCAATTCAGCACATACATCTGTAATCTTAGATCCGGTAATATATTCTGCTAAATGAGCTGCATGAGTACCAATGTCTCCCATTACAGAACTTTTCCCTGCTTTTGTTGGATCCGTTCTCCAAGCAGCTTGTGCATTTCCTTCTCTTTCAGATAATTTACTCAACCATCCTTGAGGGTATTCTACCCAAACTTTTCTTATCTTTCCTAGTTTGCCTTCTCTTACCATAGCTTTTGCCTGTTTTACCATTGGGTAACCAGAATAGGTATGTGTCAAGCAAAGAATTAATCCTGTTTCTTTTATTTTTTGTTCTAAAAGTTTGGCTTCTTCTAATGAAAAAGTGATTGGTTTTTCGATTACGACATTAAAACCATAATCTAAAGCCATCATCGCGGGTGCAAAATGCGCAAAATTAGGAGTAACAATAGTCACAAAATCCATTCTCTCATTAACTGGCAATGCTGCTTCAGCTTTAAACATTTCTTCATAAGTAAGGTATGTTCTTGATTCTGGAAGAAACAAGGCTTTTCCTGATGCAATTGCGGTTTCTGGTTTTATACTCAATGCACCACAACTTAATTCTATAAGTCCATCCATATTGGCGGCTAAGCGGTGAATGGCACCTATAAAAGCATCTTGGCCACCACCGACCATACCCATTTTTAATTTTCTATTCATCTTTTGTATACTAAATATTCCCTTTTTTTAATTCTTTTACTGCATAATCACAAGCTCTAGCCGTTAATGCCATAAAGGTCAATGATGGATTTTGGCAAGCAATTGATGGCATACAAGAACCATCTGTTACAAATACATTATTTACTTCGTGCATTTGATTCCATTTGTTTAAAACAGAAGTTTTAGGGTCGTTACCCATTCTGGCAGTTCCCATTTCATGGATAGCCATTCCTGGATAACATTCATTATCATAGGTTTCTACATTTTTAATTCCTGATGCTTCAAGCATTTCTGCAGCATCATTCATCATGTCAATACGCATTTTTTTCTCATTTTCTTTGTATTCACAATCAATAGCTAAAACTGGTTGACCCCATTTGTCTTTTTTATCATGATTGATATACACTTTATTTTCATAATAAGGTAACATTTCACCAAAACCACCTAATCCCATATTCCATGTATCAGCAGGGAGACTCATTTTGTCTTTAAAATCCCCACCAAAAGCTAATTCTGCAACTTCTTCGTGCCAAGGATTTCTACTGGCACCACCTTGATAACCAAAACCTCGTAAATAATCTCTTTTGTCATTACCTATATTTTGATATCTAGGTACATAAATACCGTTTGCTCTTCGGCCATAAGTATATTTGTCTTCAAAACCTTCTGCTTTTCCTGAAGCGCCACAACGGAAATGGTGGTCCATCAAGTTATGCCCTAATTGACCACTGGCATTACCTAATCCTTCCGGATGTGCTTCGGAAGTTGAATTTAATAAAATAAATGTTGAGCCTAAAGTTGAACCATTTACAAAAACAATTTTAGCATAAAACTCCATTGTTTCATTGGTTTCAGCATCAATTACCATAACTCCTTTTGCTTTCTTAGTATCTTTATCATAAATGATATGATTTACTATAGAGTACGGTCTTACTGTTAATCTTTTTGTGGCCATAGCAGCAGGGAGGGTAGCAGATTGTGTACTGAAATAAGCGCCAAACGGACAACCACGGCTGCATAAATTTCTATATTGACAATTTCCACGACCATTATGAGGAACAGTCAAATTTGCTGTACGCCCAATCGTAAGAATACGTGTTCCTTTATAATGCTTTTCCATTCTTTCCTTAACGGATTTCTCAACACAGTTCAAATCCATTGGTGGTAAAAATATACCGTCAGGTAAAAGAGGCCAATTTTCTGCTTGTCCACTTATTCCTGCAAATTTTTCTGCATAATCATACCAAGGGGAAATATCTTTATAACGAATAGGCCAGTCATTACCATGACCATCTTTGGCATTATCTTCAAAATTATGATCACTTAAACGGTAACTTTGACGTCCCCACATTAAGGATTTTCCTCCTACATGAAAACCTCTGTACCAGTCAAAACGTTTATCTTCTGTATATGGGCATTCTAAATCATTTACCCACCATTTTTCATTTGCTTCGCTATATGGGTAATCTCTTGTTTGAACAGGATGCGTTCTTTTTTGCTCTTCGGTCATTTTTCCGGCATGCTTAAATTCCCATGGATTTTTCATGGCCGAATCGTAATCTTTTATGTGTTCGATGTTCATTCCGCGTTCTAACATCAAGACTCTTAATCCTTTTTCAGTTAGTTCTTTTGCGGCCCAACCACCACTTATTCCTGAACCTACAACAATTGCGTCATAAGTATTTTCTTCTTTTAAATTTGAATTTATATTCATTCTAGAGGAGTTCTATTAGGTTAATTTGAAGATGATATTTCTAAAAAAATAATATTTTAAAATCTTAAATGATTATTAATAAGGATTTTATTTATTAATTTCTATGTAGCCCAAGCTTTTTGTCCAGGTTTATAATCGGCACTTCCATCATATCTACCAGGAACTGCTATATATTCACGTGCTTGTGTACAACCAATTTCTGATGAAAAATAACCTAAAATTGTTAAGTCTCTAGCAATAATGAAAAATGAAGGTTTTTTAGTATCTACAAGTGATTCAGTTCTTAAATGCTCCATTATTTTAACTCGCTCTTCAGCAGAAAGTGAGATAAAGTTTTTGCTATATTCTTTTTGACATTTTTCTTCCATCTCTTTCATTCCAGTTGAAAAAATTTGTTGCAAATCAGATGGATAGCATTCATTGACCATCATAGGGATAAAAGATCCTAAACCGGCTGCCTTAGCTCCGGGTGCTGCTTTTGTAGTAGGAATTATTATATCTGCAAATTCAGCTAATAGAGCTTCATCTGTAGGAGAAAATGATACTTTACTATTTTCGTTGTCAGGAATTACATAATCTTTAATTAAAATTCCAACTGTTGTTGCTGAAATAACACCTCCCAGCACCAATGCTAAGTTTTTGATTGCTCTACGTCTATCCATTTACTAAATTATTAAAACTGTTAAAAGTATTACTGATTACTGAATATTATGCATTTATTATAACTATACAATAATAAATAAAAATAAGTTATATTCATTTTTTTAGTGTTAAATTATTGATAGAATTCAATAATTTGCAAATTATTAAGGGAATAACATTGAAAAATTCATTAAAGAGTAACCCTAATCAATTAAAATAAGAAAAAAAACAAAATTTGAAATTACCTGGCGAAGTAAAAATCATCAAAAAAAATATTTGAAGTGTTATTTAGTAAGTTTTGTATTACAAAATTAAATTAAATTACCATTTAAATAAATGTCATTGTGTTAAAATGACATTTATATCAAAAAAAATAATCTTAAAAAGGATTTATATATAAGAAGAAATATAAAGCTGATTTATTGTTAAAAACAAAGTTGCTATAGTAGTAGGATAACTAACTAAAAAAAATAACTATTTTAAAGATGCAAACTAAAAAGCATGTCCTGAGATGCAATCAGAAAGAAATTGTTTTTATCTTTCAAATAATCCTAGCGTACCACCAACCCAATCCTTATCTTTATTAAATTTCACACCTATCATTTCACCGCGACTCAAACGTACTAAGTTACAAAGTAGAGTAGGAGCAGTAGCATCTTTTTTCCAAATACAAAGCATACGAACTTCAGCTTTTACTTTGCCATCAGGAGATTGAACAATTGGAATGTAATTGACCTTTTTTTGGAGAATGTAAAGTTCTTTTTCAGCTACCGCTTCAATGTCTTCTTTTTTTACATGAAAAATAACACCTGTCCCTGAAAAAGAAAATAAAGGTTTTAAAACATAATTTTCTAAATCCTCGGGAATTTCTTTGAGTTCACTTAATAATGTAGTTTCTATGAAATATTTTCCTTTCAAGAAAGGTAGAATAAATTTACTGATTCTAAAAAACCAGTTGGGATGACCAGCCCATTCTACATCAAGCTCATCTGAGAAATGAAAATTCAATTTTAAATCAGTGCGTAAATCCAATTCATCAAAAATAACCCGATTATAGATTCTTTTCACAAGAATTTCGTCGCCTTTTTCGTTTTTGTAGAATAGTTGTTTTTCTTTTTTTATAAGTTCAGTAACACAAACTATAGGTATGCCAATATCTCTTTGGCAATAATAAAAATCGATTTTTGTGTTTTGTTTTTCTGGTTCTATTTCAAGAAGAATAACATTCTCTTTGGGATGATTATTACAAATCGCTTCTTCAAGAATATTGAGATATTCTTTTGATTCAATGTTATTGATAAATGGCGTTAATTCGCTGAGAAAAGGATACTGATTCTTAAATTTTTCATATAAATTAATTTGATAATTATACAAAGAAGGAAATCCTTGCACTTCAATCAGTTTAGGAATAATCACTCCATCTTCTTCGCAAATTCCAAAATCAATTGCTAAAAAAGTAGTGTGTTCATCTTCATTTGGAACTTTATGATTAAGTTCTAATGATTTATCTGTAAGTAATTTAAACGATTTATCTTGAATTAAAGCTATAACTTGATTACTGCCTTCAATCAATTGTGACTTTAATTCATTTGAAATAAAAAAAGGCGTTTCACCCAATCGGAAAGTTGGCATATAATTAAAATCGGAAGCAATATCATCTTTAAATTCTTGATATTTTTTTTCTGTAAATTGAGCATTAAATAACTCCCGATATTTTGAAATCATCTGAAAAGTATTGTATTAATTAGAAAGCATTTTTTTTGTTTTCATCAAGTCATTAATTGCCATTCGAAGGAAATTTGGAATCAAAGTTTCATTGGTTCTGTATATTTTATCATCGTCCAACAAATCTTCCAGCATATTCCTAAACTTTCTTTTCCCTTTCATAGCTCTTATTTTCTCTTTAGATTCTTTGTTTCTCAAATGTGAGACAAAGCTAATAGGATCAGCTTCTGGGTGAAACTGAGTACCTACAAAATAGTCAGTAAAACGAACTGCCATAATTGCACGTTCGTATTGTACATGATCCCTAATTTTCTCTAAAGAAATAATTTTAGCCCCTTTTTTTGCAAAAATACTTAGTTTAGGCTGTACAACTTGGTAATCTCTGGAATCAATCGCATAAAAAGGATCTGCTAATCCTTCAAAAAGAGGATCAACAAGTCCTTCTTTCGTTTTATGAATAGTCATTACACCAAAAGAAGTATCGTTTCTTTTTGTAACCGTTGCTAATCCAAAATGCAAGCATGCCATTTGAAAAGAGTGACAAATAAATAGTACATGTTTTTTAATTATATTTTCATTGTTCCATTTGTTCAATGAATCAATGAATTCATAATATTTTACATCCCAATTTCCATCACCTATTAATGGATTTCCGGGCCCTCCAGTTGAAATATAAATATCAAAGGAATTAATATCCGGTAATTCACATTTTACCCTAACATCAAATATTTCAAAACTGACAACAGGACTAAACCTATTTACCACATCGATAATGCAACGCATACCTTGGTTAGGTTCTCCATTGTACATATCTAAAAGCGCAATTTTTATAATTTTATTGGACATAAACTATTTTTAAAAAAGAATTTACAAAAGTAATTTATATTTTATAATCCCTTGGTAAATTCACCAGTTATAAAGTCTACGACTCTGCAAAGATCTCCCGTTTCTTCAAAAACAGCTAATTGTTTATCTGCTCCAGTTCCGTTTTTCAAAATTTTATGCACATAATTAATGTCCTCACGACTTCCTAATTCATCAACTACATCATCAATAAAATCAAGCAATTCAAGAATAAGCATTTTAGTTTCCACTTCTTTCTGCAATCCAAAATCAATCATATTATTATCAATTCCATAGCGGGCTGCACGAAATTTATTTTCTTTTATTAATGCTAATCGATAAATATTGAAACTAGTATTATTCATGTTGAGTTTGTAGAGTTTTGCTACAATTGCCTGAATAATTGCAACAATACAAATTGTTTCATCAACGGTTAAACACATGTCACAAATCCTGAATTCGATCGTATTATAAAACGGATGTAAACGTAAATCCCACCAAATTTTCTTAGGATTATCAATACAATTGGTCTTTACTAATGTCTCCAAATAATTCTCATAGGAACCTACTGAATCAAAATATTCCGGTAATCCAGTTCTTGGAAATTTATCAAAAACTTTAGTTCTAAAGGATTTATAGCCCGTTTGTCTCCCCTCCCAAAAAGGGGAATTTGTAGAAAGCGCAAAAATATGAGGCAAGAAATAAGTCGCCTGATTCATCAGTTGCAATCCAATTTCACGGTTTTCAATACCAACATGACAATGCATTCCAAAAATTAAATTGGAACGAGCCGCATCTTGCAATTCATTTACAATATCATGATAACGAGGATCATCGGTAATAGGCTGGTCCTGCCATTTCGAAAAAGGATGCGTTCCCGCACCACCCACAATCAAATCCTGTTTATCGGCTAATTCAACAATTTTAGAACGCAAAAATTTTATTTCGTTTTTGGCATCATTAACACTATTACAAATATTAGTCCCTACTTCCACCACTGATTGGTGCATTTCAGCCTTTACCTGTTCATTTAAAATTATTTTGGCACCATCTACAATTTTAGATAAATGCGAACGTAAATCTCTTGTTACAGGATCAATAATTTGATATTCTTCTTCCACACCAAGTGTGAAAACTGGTAATTTTTTCATTATTTTTTTTTTAGGAGCTATTTACTTCGTCTGTTCGCTTCGCTCGTGTCCCGCTTTTCGTTTTAATCTTTTTATTCCTGAAAAAAAATCAAGAATACAAGGATTTCTAATGCAAATTAAGTTCACTGAACTCCGATGGAAATTAATTGAAGTAATCGTGGCTAGGAATTCCGTTTATCTATAATTTTTATTTTACAGCTACGGCATCTTTAATAAAAGTTCCCCAAGTAAGATTGATTTTTCCTGATTTTTGTTTTTTTGCGGCAGCAATAGCCATTTTTGCAGCTTCTTCAACCACCCATTCAAAATTTTCAGCGCCTACCGAAGTCAATTCAGCGTCAGGAGCAGGATTTCCAAAATCTATCGCATAAGGAATCCCATCACGAACAGCAAACTCAACTGTATTAAAATCATATCCCAATCCTTTACAAAGGCGTAAAGTATAATCTTTTATAGTCGCTAATAATTTTTTGTCAACCGGTGGCCCATCAATCACATATCGCAAATGATGCGGATTTCGAGGTTCATATTGCATAATTCTGACTGCTTTACAGCCCAAACAATACACTCTGAAATATTCCGTAAAGACAATTTCTTCTTGCAACATCATAACTAATTGTCCCGTTTCCTGATGCTTTTCCCAAAACTCTTCTTTATTTTCCAATCGGTATACGTTTTTCCAACCTCCACCGGCATACGGTTTCATATAGGCAGGAAATCCAATATATTCAAAGATTCCTTCCCAGTCCATTGGGTATTTTAAATTTCTAAACGATTTTCCGGTGGTATCAGTTGGGTGTTCCGCAGAAGGAAGAATCACTGTATTTGGTAATGGAACTCCTAGTGTATCTGCCAATGCATTATTAAAAAACTTATCGTCAGCGCTCCACCAAAAAGGATTGTTAATAACGTTAGTTCCTGTTAAGGCCGCATTTTTCAAATAAGCACGATAAAAAGGAACATCTTGTGAAATTCGGTCAATAATTACAGCATATTCTCCATCTTGATTTTGAACTACTTTATCAATTGCTACAGCTTCGGCTAGGATTCCTTTTTCGTTTTTTGAATTTACTCGGTCTATAAATGCTTGCGGAAAGGTGTCTTCCATTCCAAATAAAATTCCTATTTTTTTCATCTTAATACGTTTAAAAATTACTTAATTTCATTTTGTTTCCCTTTTTAGAATTAGAAAAATTTAATTCTTGATAAATAATGTGGAAACATTTCTTGCCAAACCGGCCAATCGTGTTTTCGCTCCTGACGAATATCAAGCCAGTGATGTATGTTTCGGTCACTTAGAACTTTGCTTAATTTTAGATTTGCATCAAAACAAATATCCCAATTTGAAGTTCCAAGAACAATATCCATATTCCACAATTCATGATCATCGAGTCCGTATAAATAATCCTCAGGACTGTTATAAAACACATCATCATTATGAAAACCATCCAGAAAACTCTTGATGTTAAACGCACCACTCATAGAAAACATATGACTCACATAACCCGGATGTCGAAAAGCGAAATTAGCGGCATGATACCCGCCAAAACTGCAACCCGCAACAACAACTTTACCCGAAGAAGTATTGTTTTTTACTTTTTCAACGATTTCATGACAAATCATTTTGTCATATCTAACGTGATTTTCTATTCGATGTACTGGATGAATTTGCTTATTGTAAAAACTGTCTTTATCAATGCTGTCTGGACAAAATATTTGGATTAAACCTTGTTCAATATACCATTTTGCAGATTCAATTAACCCCATATCTTTATTTTCATGGAAACTACCCATAGAGGTAGGAAATAAGATTATAGGATATCCTGCATGTCCAAAAACTAGCATTTCAATTTCTCTATTAAGATTAGGTGAATGCCATTTAAAATATTCTTCCTTCATAACTTTATTTTTAACAATTATAATGAAAATATTCGAGCGATTGGCATAAATTATATTACTTAACGGATATTTATTATAAAAAACAATGCATTTATCAAATCATAATTAAATGACAATATTTACATCAATAAGTAGCGATTTATTAAATTATGCATAACAAATTACGTAATTTAACAGCTTGCTATTTCTAAAGAATACCTCGTAATAAACTTTAAAAAAAACAAATTGGATTATATTTTTTGATTGATATCAAACAATTGAACCTGGCTTTTTAATCGTTCTATAAGCATACTCATCATCCTTTTGTTAATATTGGAGGAATTTTTTATATACTCACCATATTCATCGGCTGTAAATAATGCGATTATCATTCCTTTTAACGCATTTCTAAACTTGATATCTTTTTGAATAGCATTTTCTATAACTGATAATTTTTTTTCGGTAGTGTAACTATAAAAATCAGCTTTATTTTTTGCTGTATAATTAATAAATGAAGCTATGAATAAATCATTTTGTAATTTCAAAATTGGTCTAAGTACTTCATTTTGAAATGATTCTTCCGATGATGATTGAGTAGTTACAGAACCTATCGTTTGTCCTCTGAATTCTTTTAAGAAAGTATCGCGTTCGCTCATTGTTTTTTCTTTAAAAATAAAGAAAAATAGCCATAAGAATAGTTTAATTTTGCATTTATTAAAAAAAAATATGAGATTTCATACTAGAAAATGGGTAAAACCAGAAGATTTAAACCCAAACGGAACCTTATTTGGAGGTAAATTATTAGCTTGGATTGATGAAGAATTGGCTTTGTACACCATCATCCAATTAGAAAACACAAGAATTGTCACTAAACATATGTCTGAAATCAATTTTAGAAGTTCAGCAAAACAAGGCGATATTATAGAAATTGGTATTGATGTTGTAAAATTTGGAAATTCTTCGCTTACGCTAAAATGTGAGGCCAGAAACATGATGACAAGAGAAACAATTATCACAATTGATCATACTACAATGGTAAGTTTAGGCGCTGATGGAAAACCAAAAGCACACGGAAAAACAGAAATTGAATTTGTAAAGGATCGTTTGTAATTAGAGTTGATATTTTTGCTTTTACTTTGAAAATCGATTAAGGATTTCCATTGCTTTATCAGTGTCTTTTTTATTTACAAAAATATGGTCGTGATAAAAAGCGGCTACCACATTACAACTTATTCCTTCCTGCGAAAGAGCATTAGAAAAAGCTGCGGTTAATCCCACAGCTTCCAGTGAAGAATGAACCGTTAAAGTAATCCAAGAAGCAATAAAAGAATATTCTAATTTTAGACTATCGGCAAATTCCTTCTTGATTACTAGTGTAGTTCCTTCCTGCTCTTTGAATGTCATAAAGATATCGTTAAGATTTAGATTTATCAAATCACAAACTACACAAAAAACATATTCTCCTGTAATATGTTCTGGTTTCATTGTTTTAAGCAACGTACCTAAATCTTTTTCTCCGCTCATTTATATTCCTTATATTTTTAATTTGTTGTACTTTCATTAATTCCTTCGAAAATTTCCAAATTAAAATATTTTACTGAAGCAATTATATGATCAAATATGTCTGACATGATGTATTCATAATTTTCAAATCGTTTGTCATGTGAAAAAGCATACACTTCAAGAGGAACACCATGCGAAGTAGATTGCAATTGACGGCATAGCATTAACATATCTTTATTCAATCCCGGATAATGATGAAGATATTGGGTAATGTATTTTCTAAACAAACCTAGATTAGTAAGGTTTCTACCATTAACAGCTATTGATTTATCGATTTTATGACTCGAATTGAAATCATCAATTTCTAATTTTCTTGTGTCAATATAATCGGAAATCAATTCAATTTTTTTAAATTCATTTAATTCTTCTTCTTCTAAAAAGCGAATACTGCTCGTTTTAATAAGGATGTGTCTTTTTATGCGTCTCCCATCTGAATTTAGCATTCCGCGCCAGTTTTGAAATGAATCAGAACTTAAACTGTAAGTAGGAATAGTGGTTGTTGTATTATCGAAATTCCGAACTTTTACAGTAGCCAGATTAATCTCAATGACATCTCCATCTGCTCCAAATTTATCCATTGTAATCCAGTCTCCGATGCGTACCATATCGTTTATAGAGACCTGAACACTAGATACGAATCCCAAAATTGTATCTCTGAAAATCAAAATAATTACTGCAGAAACAGCTCCTAAAATAGTCAGGAGTTCTTTTTGATCAATATCAAATAGTTTCGAAATTATAACTGTAATTCCAACCATCCAAAGAACGATCATAATAACCTGAATGAAACTATCAATAGGTTTGTCGCTGTATCTTGGTTTTAACTTTAAATAGTCTCGTAAAGCATTGAAAATAGTTCGGATAATCCATAAAACTAAAATTACAATATAGATTCCTACCAGTTTACCAAAAATACCTTCCCAGTATTCAAAACGATCTAAAATTATAGGAACCGATTTATAAATAAACAGTAGCGGAATTAAATGAGCAATATATTTTGCTGTTTTGTTGGTTACCAATAAATCATCAAACTTAGTTTTTGTTTTCTTGGCAACAACGATCATTAAGGTCACTAAAATAAGTCTGAAAAGTATATAAATACCATATGCTATTGCACATAACAAGGCAATATTTATGATCAAACTTAAATAGCTCGAAAAACTACTCCCAAATCCTATTTTCCGTAATATAGGATATAGGAAAGTGAATATTTTTTCTATGAATTTATACATTTTTCAAGTATTTCTTTTCCACGTAAAAAGTACCAAAAGGAATTATTGATGCAAGGCCGATAATCCCAAATTTTTTAAAGTCCCAATTTTCCTTAAATTTCAATAGTACTGCTACTATAATATAGGTAATAAACAACGCACCATGAGCCATTCCTATTGGGAATAAAAGTGTTTTATAAAGAACTAAATTCGTAGGTTTTACAACAAGCATATTTGAAAATAAAACCAAATAGGAAATCCCTTCGAGAATGGCAACAATCTTAAAAAATTTGAGCATAAAAATTAAATTTTAGGTATAAAAGTAAAAAATAAAGCGCCAAAGAAACGTTCTTAATGCTTTATTTATGGTAAAATTAAGTATTATCATTGATTTTGGATGTATTCATTCCTAAAGTAATTTACTTTTGTATTCTTAAACTTTGATAATGAGCAAGCGCGATTTAAAAAAATACTTGTCGGAACTTAGTAAAGAACAACTCGAAGAGCAGATTATCGAATTGTACGAGAAATTTAGTCCCGTAAAAGTCTATTATAATTTTGTTTTCAACCCAAAGGAAGAAACACTTTTGCAAGAATGCAAACTCAAAATTTCAAATGAATATTATCCGTTCAAAAAGGCGGGAAGACCTAGCAAACCTAAAATGCGTCGCTCTGTTGCTCAAAAATATATCAAGCATTTCCTCCTTTTGGGAGTAGATCCCTTTGTAATTGCTGATGTCATGCTTTATAATGTTGAAATTGCACAAACATTCTCCTCAGAGCATCTTATAAAACAAGATTTATTTTTCAAAAGTATGTTCAATTCTTTTGAACAAGCGGTAATTTTCTTGATTGCAAACGGAATTCTGAATGACTTTAAAACAAGAATAATAGCGATTCATGATGAAACCGTTAAACAAAAATGGTATAACGAACCTGAATTTAATGCTATTATAGAGCGATTTGAATATTAAGTTCCTACATAATTCAATTTTATTTAATCAATCGTTTTTTTTTTAATTAAAATTGACAATTAAACTGTTTTTTAGGTGTATTTTTGCAAAAATCCAACAATAAGCAATGTCCCAAAACACTTTAGAAATAGAAATCGAAGACAAAAAAGAACTTTATGCATATCAAAAAGGCGATATTGACGCCATTTTTGAACGCATAGATAATGCACCGCCACAACACCATTTGTTATACCAATTGCCTACGGGTGGTGGGAAAACAGTAGTGTTTTCAGAAATCGTACGCCGTTATTTATCACAACATGATAAAAAAGTAGTTGTTTTAACACACCGAATTGAGTTGTGTAAACAAACTTCAAAAATGTTGAAAGGTTTTGATGTAAAAAACAAAATCATCAATAGCAAAGTAAAAGAACTTCCGGATCAAAACGATTATTCTTGTTTTGTTGCTATGGTAGAAACGTTGAAAAACCGAATCAATGACGAAAAATTACATTTAGATAATGTAGGATTGGTAATCATCGATGAGGCGCATTACAACTCCTTCAGAAAATTATTAAGTTCATTCAAAAATGCCTTTATATTAGGAGTTACCGCAACGCCTTTAAGTTCGAATATTAAATTACCAATGCATGAAAGCTACGATGAATTAATCGTAGGAGACACTATTAGTTCTTTGATTGCAAATGGTTTTTTGGCCAAAGCAGTAACCTATAGCTATGATGTAGGTTTGACCTCATTAAAAGTAGGAATCAATGGCGATTACACCGTAAAATCATCGGATGATTTATACACAAATATGGCCATGCAGGAAAAATTATTGCATGCGTATACCGAGAAATCTCTAGGCAAGAAAACCTTAATTTTCAATAATGGTATCAATACTTCTTTATATGTATATGAAACTTTTAGAGAAGCCGGTTATGCGATTCGCCACCTAGATAACACCAGTAATAACGAGGAAAGGAAAGACATTTTGCATTGGTTTAAGCATACACCGGATGCTATTTTAACATCTGTTGGAATTCTTACCACTGGTTTTGATGAGCCTACAGTTGAAACCATAATTTTAAATAGAGCGACAAAATCGTTGACATTATATTATCAAATGATTGGTCGTGGTTCTAGAAAACTACCTAATAAAGATACTTTTAACGTTATCGATTTAGGAAATAATGCAGCACGATTTGGACTATGGAGTGAGCCGGTAAACTGGCAACATATCTTTAAATCACCAGAGTTTTACTTGGAAAATTTACGTGACGATACGGAAATTGAGTTGTATTTCAAATACAATATGCCACCTGATGTACGCGCAAAATTCAGTAAAACTGAAGTCGTAACTTTTGATGTTGATGAAGAACATAAACTCATCATTAAACAAAATTTACGTTCAAAAGAAGTGTTAGAAAAATCCTTAGAACAGCACGCTGCCATGTGTGTTGATAATTCAGAGACTTTACAAGAAGCTAAGGCTTTAGGGAAATTGCTGGAAGACGATATAGATTGCCGTATCAAACGCTATTCTAAATGTTTGAGCCAATGCAGCAAAAATTACCGCGAATGGCTTGTTGATGATTACAAATTAAAACTGGTATTGTTAACGGGGAAAAAATATCGTGAGAAAATCATGAACGAACCTGACGAAGATTAATATTTTCTTTTCAAGGAGCTAATCCCGCTGTACACTATATCTGTTGTGGCGAACCCCGCCACAACAGGATGTCGTTTCCATCGGGGCTAAAAATTACCGTTTACAAAACAACTTTTTTATAAAATTATAAAATTCAAAAAAATGCCAAAGCAATTCTCTGATTTAGGAATTTCAACACCCATATTAAAAGCAATAAATGAATTGAAATTTACTGTACCAACAGAAATTCAACAAAAAACAATTCCGTTGCTTTTATCAAATACAACGGATCTGGTTGGACTTGCTAAAACAGGTACAGGAAAAACAGCGGCATTTGGACTACCCATATTACAATTAATAGATACTAATATATCTGTTATTCAAGCAGTAATTCTTGTGCCAACAAGAGAACTGGGACAACAAATATTTAAGAATTTAGAATCATTTGCTAAATTCCTGCCTGAAGTTTCTATTGCGGCAACTTGCGGAGGGATTCCAATCAAACCACAAATAGAAAGACTTTCGTTACCTACACATATTGTAGTAGCAACACCTGGACGTTTAATTGATTTGATTCAGCGCAAAGCGATAAACTTAAAAGAAACCAGATTCCTCGTACTTGATGAAGCTGATGAAATGGTTACCATATTAAAAGAAGGTTTAGACGAAATCATCGCCGAATTACCTACAAATCACAATACCTTTTTATTCTCGGCAACAATGCCAGGAACCATAAAACAACTGATTCAAAACTACTTAAACAAAAACGTAGTTCAAGTTAGTGCTAATATGGAAACAATAGGAAATCAAGGAATCGATCACGAATATATTGTGGTGGATCCAATTGAAAAACTAGATGTTTTAATGCATTTCTTAAATACTAAAGAAGGGGAACGCGGAATTATTTTTTGTAAAACGAAAGCAGCAGTCAATAAATTGGCTAAAAATCTGGCAATTAATAGATTTTCATCAGGCGCATTGCACGGTAGTTTATCACAAGGAATTAGAGACAGAATCATGGAGCAATTCCGTGAAGGACATATCAATATATTAGTCGCGACTGATTTAGCAGCAAGAGGAATTGACGTAAAGGAAATCTCTTATGTAGTTAATTATCATTTACCGGACGTTTACGAAGCATATGTTCATCGTAGTGGAAGAACAGCAAGAGCGGGAGCAAAGGGACTTTCTTTAACGGTTTTACAACCAGAAGAAGTAATTGAAATTGCTGATTTTAAAAAAGAGTTGGGAATAAAATTTACTCAATTCAAAAAACCAACCGTTGCCAGCATCGAAGAAAACAATACCTTATTGTGGGCCAAACAAATTTTCAAAACCAAGCCAAATCATGATGTTGCAGCAGAATTAAAAGAAAAAATAAAAACAGTTTTTCATCATTTGACTAAAGATGAATTAATTGAAAAATTATTGGCTAATTATATCCTTCAAAACAAAAATGAGCCTTTAGAAAAGCCCGTTAAAAAACTAAAAAAGAAGTAAAAAATTCTTTTCTACATACAATTTGCAAAACCATTGCAATTACTTTAAAAAGTAATGCAATGGTTTTTTTGTAAAAATCCTATATTCAAAATTGGATAAAAAACACAATGATTTTCTTATAAGTAAAACATCTAAGTCAATTCTCGAAAAGCCTTTTAGAACTGTATTTATCGACACAATTTAAAAAAGAATAACTAATAAAAATTGATTTGAGATATTGGGTTATTATACGCCATTCCATTTTATCGCAGATTAAAAAAAAATGTATTTAAATAAAAAAGATACTTCTGCTTAAAAAAAATAGAAACTTTGAAACTTTCTAACGCTATCGTTTTCGTTGAGAATAAAGTGGAAAAGTCCCAAAAATACTAATGAAACAGTTGTTTTTTAACCCTATTTTAATATTAATTATTCGAGTCTCCTTTATAATTTATGTAATTTTGTAACAATTATTTTTTATAAAACTATATTAAAATTATTATATGGAAATTGTTATTATCGGAGGAGGTTTTGCAGGATTAAATGTTGCGAAAGACTTATTGAATCAAAAAGATATTAATGTCACATTAGTAGATAAAAACAATTATAATTTTTTTCCGCCACTTATCTATCAGGTTGCCACGGCTTTTTTAGAGCCTACAAGTATCAGTTATCCTTTTAGAAAATTTTTTGCAGGAAAAAAAAATCTAAAGTTTCGTCTTGGAAACTTACTTAAAGTAATTCCTGCTGAGAAAAAAATAGTTCTCAATAATGGAGAATTAAAATATGATTACCTTGTCTTTGCAACAGGTGCTGAAACCAGTTATTTTGGAATGGAAAACGTTAAGAAAAATGCCATTCCAATGAAAACACTGAATGATGCCATTGTAATGCGCAATACATTATTAAAAAATCTTGAGAAAGCTGCCATTTGCAAAGATATTCGTGAGCGTAGAAAATTGTTAACTATTGTAGTGGCTGGAGGAGGTCCTACAGGTGTTGAAGTTTCGGGAATGTTTGCTGAGATGAGAAAAAATATTTTGTTAAAAGAATATCCTGAATTAAGTACAACAGCAAGTAATATTTATCTCGTTGACGGAGCCAATGCCGTATTGTCTCCAATGAGTAAAGCGTCACAAGAAGATACACTGGAAGCGCTAACAAAATTAGGTGTTGTAGTAAAATTAAATAACACAGTTACTGATTATATTGATGACACCGTTTATTTTGCTAATGGAGAAACCATTCAAACCAAAAATTTAATTTGGGCTGCAGGAGTTTCAGCAAAAGTTTTCGAAGGAATTCCAACTGAAAGTTATGGTCGCGGAAAAAGAATGACTACTGACGCATTTAATAAAGTTAATGGTACTGAAAATATCTATGCAATCGGCGATACTTGTATTCAGCATACAGATACCGATTTTCCAAATGGACATCCACAAGTAGCACAAGTTGCCATTCAGCAAGGAATCAATTTGGCAAATAACTTTAAATTAATGAATCAAAATAAGCCATTAAAACCCTTTAAATACAATGATAAAGGATCTATGGCTATCATTGGGAAAAATAAGGCTGTAGTTGATTTGCCGAAACCTAAAATGCATTTTAAAGGATTTTTTGCATGGATTATATGGTTGTTTATTCACCTCATTTCATTAATAACGTATCGCAACAGAGTGAAAACATTTTTCAATTGGATGATTGCTTACTTTGCAAAAGATCAGTCTTTGCGTATGATTATCAGACCTGATAAAAAGGTAAAAGCTGAAGTAAAATAAGAATATTTAAATCAAAAATTAATGAACTATTGCAATTCCCTCATCATGAGAAGTTGCAATAGTTTTTTTTATGGTTCGTTTTCCGAAAATTAAAATGATTAATGCCAAAATTGTTGTAACGGCCATAATCACAACCATAGGTAAAATAGAATCTTTTACAAAAATACCCACTGCAAAAGAGGCCAAAGCTCCTAATCCTAACTGAATAGCGCCCATTAAAGCCGAAGCACTTCCCGCATTTCTTGAGAAAGGAGCAAGAGTAAGTCCTGCTGTATTAGGATTTGATATTCCTAAACAACCTAAGAATAAGAATAGTATGGTTATGGTTTCATATAAACCTAAAAGACCATTTATTGCTAAAATAAGGAACAGAATACTAACAATTGATTGCGCTATTAATGAACCATAAATCATTTTTTCACTTGTAAATTTTCTTAACAATAATGAATTAAGCTGGCTGGCACCTATAAAACTTAACGACATAAACGCAAAGATCCATCCGTAGGTTTTAGCGTCTACTTTAAAAATATCCATGAATAAAATTGGAGAAGCTGCTACATAAGTAAACAACCCTGAGAAAGCGATAGCTCCTGTAAAAGCATAGGTATAAAACTGAGGCTCTTTTACAATACTGATAAAGTTTGTAATAATAGGTTTTGGTTTTAATGAAATTGAAGTGTCTGGTTTGAAAGTGTTTGGTAAGCCAATTTGAGCAGCCAAAAGAATTAAAAAACCCATACACATTAATATAAAAAAGACAGTATGCCAACCATAATCAGCTGTTATGTAACCTCCAATTGTAGGCGCTAACATTGGCGAAAGCCCAACAACTAACATCAATAACGAGAATACTTTAGGAATGTCTTTCAAAGGAAATAAATCTCTAACCATAGAAACCGAAGCTACAGCTGCAGCACAACTGCCTATAGCTTGAATAAAACGCAAACCAATAAAAGTATCAATGTCTGTAACAAAAACACAACCTAATGATGCCAAAATGTAAACCAACAAGCCAATAAATAAAGGCTTTTTTCTGCCAAAACGGTCTAATAACGGACCATAAAGTAATTGGCCGGCAGAAATTCCAATAAAATAACTGGACAGCGTCATGGAAACATTAGCGACAGTAGTATTTAAATCTTTTGCAATTCCAGCAAAACCTGGTAAATACATGTCTATTGAAAATGGGCCAAGAGCTGTTAAAGAACCTAAAATTAGAATTAATTTTATATATTTTGTTTTTGAGATGGATTTATCGGTCATCAAATTGCTTTTTTTAATTTTTTGCAAATGTAAATATTTAAGATGCCAATCGAACCACTTTCTTAGGTAATATTATGAATTAAAACCAATTTATCATTTATTAAAAACAGCAAACTAAATAGTAATCAAGTACGTTTCTTTATATGTTTTTTGATAAATATCTTTACTAAACATAAAAAGTTGAGAAGGTCTTTTTGAAACTCCTACTTGTTTTTCATCCAGCTCAATAATGTATTTCTTTGTTAGCAGTTTTCTCCTAAAATTCCGATTGTCGATTCCGTTTCCTAGTATAGATTCATAGGTATCTTGTAATTCTTTGAAGGTAAATTTGTCAGGTAAAAGTTCAAAAATGATAGGTTTGTATAATGCTTTTTCTTTTAAATCTGCATAAGCTTCATTAATGATTTTTTTATGGTCAAATCCTAATTCTGGTAAATCATTTACAGAAAACCATTTTGGGTTATGCTTGTTATTCTCTAAATGAACCTCCTGTGTTTTTAGTAAAAAATAATAAGCTATAGTTATAGTCCGTTTATTAAAATTTTCATTTTGTGCCCAAATCACATCCTTTTCATTCATTAATCGATTTGGATCCCCAAAAACTTTAAATTGTTTTTTATAGACATTATCAAGTCCGGTTAACTCCTTTAAAACTCTGCTTGCAGTTTCGTCTATAGTTTCATTTTCAAAGGTATGATATCCTGTAAGAACAAAATCGTCAACCAGAGGTTCTTGATTTTCTTTAGATTCTAAATAACGTTTTATCAATAATACGTTAAGTGATTTTGTATTGACGTCAAAACCAAAAACGACGCAGTCTACAGATATATTTGGAATTATTTGATGCATCATAATTTAATAAAGAATTGTATTAATATTTTGAAAGAAAGTATCATTTGACATGTCCTTTTAATAGTACAAAACTAATGATTTATTTATAATAACATATTTGGCTTTGTTTTTTGTTTGTAAAGCATTAAACGTCACTATTACGTTATATTTTTTTTTAATAAAATTAATTATTATTTATTGAAAACACATTTATTAAGACTTTATTTTGATAATATTAGATATTTATTTAATTTTTTTATTGTAAATTAAAAAAAAATAATACATTTGAAAAATAATATTCAAAATGACGCTTAATAATATAAAACTATTATACTATTAAAAAAACAAAAAATAATTTAGAAAATTACTTAGAGTATTGATTTTTTGGAAGTACTATAAACATACTTTTTAATCTATATAGTAGTCTTTTAATTCATTTTTAAAACACGTAAAAACCTTTTAATTTTTTTAATATTCGCCTAATGCAGAAAATATTTTTTATACTTCCATTTTTAATTTTATTTATACCAATTTATTCACAAGTTGTGATAACAAATTCAAATTTTTCATTGGGAACAACAGGTCGAATAGGAGTTGGCCTTTCTCCAAATGGCGAAGGGAATATGTGGAAACCGTTGAATCTTTCCGGTCAAGGTTCATTAGGTGGACGAATGGAACAAAATGATTATATCGATATATTGCCAGCCGTACACTTTACTCCAAAAATTATTGGAAAAGATAGCACAAATGTTACTTTCCAAATGCGATTAGGAATGTATTCTGCCAACGGACAGTTTGTGGGAAATGTAAGTACTCGTTCTAATAATGGTTTGACTTTTATTCTTCCCGAAGCCTATATAGAAGCTAGAAATATTATGGGAAGCAAATGGTCTGCCTGGGTGGGATCCCGTTTTCGTCGCTATGATGACATTCACATCAGTGATTATTTTTATTTTGACGATCATTCTGCGCAAGGTTTTGGCGTAAGCCATAAAAATACAGAACTAACCCTGCTAATGCCCGCTTCTTCAGACTCAACAAATGTGTATCCGTATAATTATCAAGTTACCGTTGCCGGTGCAACAAATCCTGCTATTCGCCAACGCATGGTTTGGATTGGAGAACATAGTATTCATTTGAAAAATGATAATGTAATTAAACTTTTGGGAGAGTTTCATTATGTTTCGGCAAACTCAAAAAACGCTTCTAAAAATTATCCTTCTGATAATGGCTGGGTTGCTGGAATTAAGTATAATAATCCGCTCAAAACTGCTTTACCAGGTTCATTCAATCAATTTTCGGTTCGATATGGCTCCGGAATTGCTAATGGGGGTGATAATGGAAATACTTTTACTTGGGCGACTTATGGAGCACCAGATTCAGAAGGTAAATATACAAATGCCTATTCCTTTTCAATGGTAGAACATTTTCTATTAAACCTGTCACAAAAATTCAGCATTAACGGATATGGTGTTTTTACAAAAAGTAAAGGTGGTTCTACAAGTACAAATACAGATGAATATTTCAACGGAAATCAGTTGTACAATCAAAAAATAGATTTTGTTGTAGGCTTCAGAAGTTTTTTTTATGTTACGAAATGGCTGCACTTAATTGAAGAAGTACATTATGCAATACGAAAAGATGGAGATAATCCAGAAGCTAATATGTGGAAATTTTCTTTTGCTCCCACTATTGTTCCATTAGGAAAAAAAGATCCTTGGAGTCGTCCTCACATTCGTCTTGTTTACACGCTCGCACACTACAACGATTACGCCCGTGATCATAATTACTCCCCTTATTTACAAGTGAACCAAAAAAGCTGGGGTTCCTATATGGGAGTGAAAACAGAATGGTGGTTATTTTAAAACAAGAAGTTTTAAAATAGAAATAACTTTAAAATTATAGAAATATGCCAATTTTTGGAACAACAATTTTATCTTTTATCTCCGGATGGACTGCTGAAGGAGGTCTTTTTGCAATAGAAAAAACTGCTGAATATGGTTTTGATATGCTTGAAATTATTTTACCGGCTTCATTAGATTTTGATGCTAAAAAAACAAAAAAACTACTTGATGAAAACCATATTTCAGGGCGTTGCACGTTGAATTTACCCAAAAACTGTCACATTACTTTATACCCAGAGCAAGCCACATCGCTTATTAAATTAGCTCTTGATAAAGTAGCTGAAATGGAAGGTGATTTTTTAGGAGGGGTTTTACATTCTTCCATTGGGACATTCACAGGAAATCCATGTACAAAAGAGGAAAGGATAATCATTCAGCAAGTATTTAGTGAAGTTGCTGATTATGCAAATAAAAATAATATTACGATTGCTCCTGAACCCATTAATCGGTACGAAAGTTATGTATTTACAACAGCTGATGAAGTCTTAAATATGATCGAAGGTATTGGCAAATCTAATATAGGATTGCATCTTGATACTTTTCACATGAATATTGAAGAACAGAATTTCTATGATCCGATTATTCGTGCAGGCAATAGGTTGAAACATGTGCATATAACCGAAAGTGATCGCGGTATGACTGGTGAAGGCAATGTACATTGGGATTATTTTTTTAAAGCTTTAGCAGCAATTAATTATCAAGGTCCGCTAGTCTTGGAGAATTTTTCTTCCGAAATCAAAGCATTAGTTGGGCCAACTTCCTTGTGGAGGCCTTCAAAATACAACTCGGAAGATCTCGCTAAAGGTAGTCTTGCTTTTATGAGGGAAATGGTCAGTAAATGGTACACTATTCAAATATAATTAAACCTGAAAAAAGCAATTATCCAATGCTTTTTTTATAATAAATCGCAAAAAAATGAAAAAAAAATTAAAAGGTGTTTGTTTTGGAGAAATCCTTTTTGATGTATTTCTGGAACATAAAAAAATTGGTGGAGCTCCGCTAAATGTGGCTTCAAGATTAAGTTCGCTAGGAGGGGAGGTTTCCGTTATCAGTGGAGTAGGGAACGATTTACACGGAAAAGAATTAATAGAGTATTTGAATGTTTCAGGAATTAATACTGATGCTGTTCAAGTAAAGGATAATTATCCAACGGGTTTAGTCAATGTTATTTTGAATGAGAAAGGAAATGCATCGTATGATATCAATTATCCATCGGCTTGGGACAAAATTGAAACTTCAAATGAGAATATTTCAATCGTAAAAAATGCAGATTTTTTTGTTTACGGAAGTCTGTCTTCAAGAGATTCAGTTTCCAGAAATACATTGGATCAACTTTTAGCTGTAGCCAAATATAAAATATTTGATGTGAATTTAAGAGTGCCGCATTACACCAAGAAAAATGTTTTGGATTTATTACAAGAATCTGATTTCATTAAGTTTAACGATGATGAGTTAAATGAAATTTGCGAAGATTTAAATTCAAATAAAAAGTCATTGGAGCAAAATATTAAATTCATTGCAAAGGAAACCAATACAGATACTGTATGTGTTACTTTAGGATCTCATGGAGCAGTATTATATTGTAATGACACTTTTTATCATAATTGCGGCTTCAAAGTAAATGTAGTCGATACTGTGGGGTCCGGAGATTCTTTTTTAGCTTCATTAATCATAATGTTGCTCAATGGAGAAGACCCTCAATATGCAATTAATTTCGCTAGTGCTGTAGGCGCTATTGTTGCTCAAAACGAAGGTGCCAATCCTATAATTCTGCAATCAGAAATAGAGGATTTTTTATGTGGTTTTGAACACACTAATTCTGATGTAAAAAAATCAAACACATTTCAAACAATTAATTAAACTTAACCATGAATCAATTCAAAAAAATTCCCATAGTCAGCAAAGAATTAGTTTTTCAATTTATCATAATAACCATATTATTTGCCCTTTGGGGAATAGCAAATGAATTAACAGCTCCGATGGTATCTACTTTTAAAAAGGTAATGCCTGAACTCTCCAATTTGCAGGCATCATTTGTTCAAATGGCGTTCTATTTTGGTTACTTTTTTATGGCTTTCCCAGCTGCACTTTTTATTAGAAAATACAGTTACAAATCAGGAATTATATTAGGCCTTATTTTATATGCAACTGGAGCCTTTTTGTTTTATCCTGCAGCTCATTATCAAAATTATACTTTTTTTCTTATTTCACTTTGGGTAATTACTTGTGGTTTGGCCTTTTTGGAGACAACATCAAATCCTTTGATTTTATTCTTAGGTAACAACGAAACGGCAACACAACGTTTAAATTTAGCTCAAGCATTCAATCCAATTGGAGCTATAACAGGATTAGTGTTGGCACAGCAATTGGTTATTGGAAGCATAAAATCAAATAGTTATACGCCGGAAACATTCAAAGCCTTATCTTCGGGTGAATTAGCATCTATTAGAGAACATGATTTAAATATTATTAGTATTCCTTATATTGGATTAGGAATTTTTGTATTAGCCATTTTGATTATCATCATCTTTACTAAAATGCCAAAAACGGTTCATGAAGAAAAAATGTCTATATCTGAATCATTCAAAAAATTATTGGCTAACAAAAATTATAAAAATGGAGTAATTGCGCAAGCATTTTACGTAGGTGCACAAATCTTATGTTGGACTTTTATGTACCAATATGTTGATAATATCAATCATACATTTGGGCTACATATAACTGCAACAAACTACAATATTGGAGCAATGTTATTATTTTTATCAGGAAGATGGATAGGTACAGCTATGATGAAAAATATAAATCCTTCAAAAATGCTAATATATTTTGGTATTGGAGGAATGATTTGCGTATCTGGAGCGATACTATTACAAGGAATGCCTGGATTGATTTCATTAATTTCAGTATCAATTTTCATGTCAATTATGTTCCCTACAATCTATGGTATTGCTTTAAAAGATATGGGAGATGAAGCTAAAATTGGATCTTCAGGTTTGGTTATGGCAATTGTAGGTGGAGCATTAATGCCATTATTGCAAGCAAGTATATTAGATTGGGGAGGACCTGGGTTTTCAGATTTGAAAATTTTTGGATTTATTCCTGAAGTAAATTTCTCGTTTATTTTACCTTTAATCTGTTTGGCTGTTGTTACTTTATATGGTTATAGCACTTATAAATCATCAAAAAAGAGTGTAATTGAAAAGGCTAACGTAATCGTAGACGCAGTATTTTAACTTAATTAGAATTTTTAATTAAAAAAGAAACGAACAGTTAATGATATTGTTCGTTTCTTTTTTGTTTGAAAAAGCAATACTTTCCATAACTGTAGAAAAAATACTTAAATTTATTTGAAAAATTATAATAATTATTTATTAACTTTTATTTTACGGATTTTGGTGTCGAATAAATCCTAAAAAGCTCAGACATTAAAAAAGTAGAAGCCTCAGAGTATGCTGTAGTCATAGATTCATCCCATAGGTCAACATCTTTATTAAAGGACTTCATTAAATCAGCATTATTAATAGGAATAGCCAAATAATAAACATTACTCCACATTTTAGAAGTTGCTATAAGAATTAAACCAGCAGAAACACCATCTTTCTCACGAACTAAAGATTTGAATTTAAAATCATATAAGGGAGTAGAATAGCTTGTAACGTCATCAATCCGATAGCCTCTTTTTACATCAAGACCAGAAGATATTTGAATTTTATAACCTTTAGTCATATAATTATATTCCTCTAAAGTAGTTCCATCTGGTTTATCTTGAGCATAACAAAAAGCGGTAAACATAATAAGTAACAAGGTAATTTTTTTCATAATGATTTTTTTGTAGGTTAAATATTTATAAAATGATTTCAAATATAATGCCAAAAATTAACTTATTTACAATTTTTCAAGTACCTCTTTCAATGGAATATTTTGCATTATAATTTATATTATGTAAAATAGAATTTAATAAAAATTCAAAATTGATTCAATTACTATTTAAAATAAAAAAGCACTACCTTTCAGCAATGCTTTTGTGTTATAATATTTTTAAAGTAGTTATTTAACTGAAAATGGAATATTCCAATTTTCCCAGCTTAAAACAATAGTATCTTTATTTATTGAGTAAACCAATTTCTCGGCAATTGTAGACGCAGCTATTTGTTTTACAGTAACTCTTAACTGATCTTGTTTAGCATTATATTTATAAGCTCCCCATTGTTTTGGTTCTTTATTAAAAATGATTATACATTCCTTTTCATTTGGAATAACAAAAAAAGAATATTTTCCTGCAGGTAATTTAGCTCCTTCAATTGTTAGGTCTTTATCTGTTTCAAATGTAGTTGCTTCATTTGCTCCAGCACGCCAAACCTCATTAAATGGAACTAATCCACCCCAAATTTGTCTTCCTTTGACAGAAGGACTACTATAATTAATACTAATTGTAGCGTCATTAATTTTTCCTGTCGCAACAGCTGCCGGGCTTGCTTTTTCTTGAGCATTCAAGAAATTTATAAACAATAATGCAAAGGTTAAAAAGGGGATTTTTTTAAGTAATCTCATGATTTAAAATGTTTTAGTTATGATTACAAACTTAAAATAACTTTATTTAATTTATATAAATTCTTACTAATTTTAAGAAAAAAATAAGGATTGTTAAATTTATTTGTTTTACTACATTATTGACAGTATTCTAATTGTTTAATTTATTATTTTTACAATCAATACTTTATTTATTTGCCAAAAAATATGAATACAATTGCTGAGCACATTGCTGATTTTTTAAAGGAATATCCACCATTTAATCACTTGACTTTCCAAGAATTATCTGAAATTGCCACAAATATTCGTGTAGTAAATTTAGAAAAACATAAAGTATTATTTCAAATTAATGATGTTTTACACGATAGTTTTTACGTTGTAGCTTCGGGAGTTATCAATTTGTCAGTCATTGCTGATGCTGAAGAAACATTATTGAACAAATGTCATGAAGGAGATATTTTTGGTTTACGTCCATTTTTTGCCAAAAACAACTATATGATGACTGCTAAAGCCCGAGAAGAAAGTATTATTTATGCTATACCTATAGCTACTTTTCGTCCTTTTGTGGCTAATAATTCTGAAGTTTTGAACTTTTTATTAGAGAGTTTTGCTACAAACACAAGAAATCCAAAAGACAAAGAAAATCTAAACGGAAAACTTATTTCGGACAATGTTTTCTATTCTGATCAGCAATCTGAAATGCAATATTTTCAGTCTCTATCATATAATAATTCTCCTTTAATTACAACAAAAAACGCGATTGTTCAGGATGTTGCACAACTGATGACAGAAGCCTTAATAAACAATATTATTGTTTGTGATAACACTATTCCTATTGGTATTGTTACAGATACTGACATGCGTTCAAAAATTGCTACTGGTCGATTTCCAATAACAATTTCGGTAGATAAAATAATGTCATCACCAGTAATAACAGTTTTAGAAAATGTTTCTCTTGCTGAAGCACAATTACTGATGTTAAAGCACAATGTAACTCATTTATGCGTTACACAGGACGGTACTAATCAGTCTTCAATAAAAGGGATTATTTCCGAAAGAGATTTAATTGTTGCACAAGCCAGTAATCCTGGTGTATTAATAAAAGAAATAAAACGGTCCCAAACTCCTAAAGATTTAAAACAAATACGGGAACGACTTTCTGACCTTATTCAAAATTCAATTCATAAAAATATTCCTCTTTCTCATGTAAATAATATCGCCAGCGAAATTAATATGGCAATAATTAAACGTTCGGTAGAATTATCAATTTTAGATTTAGGCTCCCCTCCTGCTCGATTTGCTTGGTTAAGTATAGGTAGTCAAGGAAGAAAAGAGCAATTGTTATTAACGGATCAGGATAGTATTTTAATTTTTGAGGATGTTACTCCTGATAAATATAGAGATGTAAAAGATTATTTTCTTAAATTAGGAAAAAAGACTACTGCTACTTTAGAAAAAGTAGGTTATGAATTATGTCCAAACGGACATATGGGAAGTAATATGCTATGGTGTAAATCACTGACAGATTGGACAAAACAATACAACAGTTGGATGAATACTCCAGGTGAAAACAGCAATGATTTGAGCAGTATCTTTTTTGATTATGAAATTGCTTTTGGCGAACAAAGAATAGAAGAAGCTATAGGAAATGTTATTTTCAAAAATGCACAAAATAATACCCTCTTTTTTGATTTCTTAGGAAATGATGCTTTAAAGAAAAATTCCCCTTTAAGTTTTTTCAAAAAATTCATTGTTGAAGAGGAAGGCCCGAATAAAGATAAATTTGATATAAAAACCCGTGCTTTAATGCCTCTGATTGATGCAGCTCGTTTATTTGTTTTAAACTACAATTTAAAAGGAATTAACAATACCTATTTACGATTCAAACAATTAGCAATTACTGACGCCAAAAATGCAGAGATTTATCTTAATTGTGCAGAAGCCTTTTTGACATTATCAAAATTTAGAACATTAGAAGGTTTAAAAAATGACAATTCGGGTCAGTTTATAAATTTGAATGAATTATCAAAAATTGATAAAGAGAAATTAAAAAATGCTTTTGCTCCAATGAAAGAATTAGAGGAGTTAATTAAAAGTAAATTTCAACTTACACAATTTTCATAACATGTTAGACTGGCTTAAAAATATTAATAAAGAACACCCAGAATTTTGGAAAACGTATATTTCAAAATTTGAAAAAAAACCGAATCGTTTTGTTATTTTATCAACTGAAACTTCAGGCTTAAATCCTACTAAAGACGTTATTTTATCGATCGGTTCTTTTGCGGTAGTCAATAACAGTGTTATTATTGGAGATAGTTTTGAAGCGGTTTTATTACAATATAAATTTTTACACGATAACGGACTTTCTAATGAGTTTATAGTTGAAAGTAAAATGAAAAAGCTTGGAGAATCTGAAGCAATCCAGTCTTTAATAGTTTTTATAGGAAATGCAGTTTTAGTGGGACACCATATCGATTTTGATGTAGAAATGATTAATGCAGCTCTTGAAAGATTAGATTGTGGTCGATTAAAAAATGAAGCTTTAGATATAGATGTAATGTATCGAAAACTTCTGGATATAAACGACCGCCAATTTTCTTTGGACGAATTGTGTACTATTTTCAAAATTCCAAAAAGCGATAGAAATTCTTCTTCTGAGGATGCTTACAAAATTGCTTTACTCTTTTTAAAATTAAAATCTAGATTGGGGATAAAGTAATTGATTCCTTGAATCAATAATTGAAGCTTTTAAGAGGGATTCAATTGGACAACTTTATTCCTTCCCAAAAACGCCCATGATGACTAATCGAAACCGGGCTAGCTTTTTGGGTTTGACTATCAATTATAAAAGGAATTCCATTTATTTTACTGATTTTAGTTTTAGTATTTAAACTCTTTATTGCATTAAAATATTCTTTTTTTGCAACTGCAATAGAATGAATAAATTCCTCTGAAATAATCGTATGTGTAAAATATGTATTTCCATTACAGGTAACAGTCCCTAAAGTTTCACTCTCATAATGGCACTCTAATTGCAAAGGGAAAAATGCCCTAATTCCTGTTTCCCTATTATAGATTTTATAAGCAGCTTCTTTCCTGCTCCATAAATTCCAAACCATAACTTCAGGATTAATGACATTAAAAATTAATAACTGCTCTTTTGGAGTAAAGATTTTATCTAAAAATCCTTTCCGTTTCCAATTGCTTTCTTTTTTGGCTAAAGCCAAATCTATAATGTCGTTTCCAATCACTTTTCAGCTAATTTTGTTTCAATTATCGCCATAGCTGCTTTCAAATCAAGCATTTTTTCCATAGATTCATTATCGATTATAATATTAAATTCTTCTTCAATATCTAAAATCACATCAACCAAATTAGCGGAATTTATTTTTAAATCATTAATAAAATCAGTGTCCTCGGTAAGATTATCAAAAGCCACTTTATTTTGAACATAAGGCTTAATAATATTTTTTAATTTCTCAATTATTTCTTGTTTGTCCATAGTTTGTTTATTTCTTAGCGTTGATTCTTAGTTTTTTTTTAATTCATTTCAAATTTAAAATGGGCGAATTTGTGACTAAATATACTTTTTAAAAATTACACAACCGTTCACATCTCCAAAACCAAAACTGGCTTTGGCAATAATATTTATCTCTTTTTCAATCAATCGTATCGGAATTCTTGATTCGTCAATCAGAGCGGTAATTTCAGGGTTTAAATCAGCGCAATTAATATTCGGGAAAATAAATCCTTCATCTAATTGCAATATTGAGGCCACACTTTCTATACTCCCTGCTCCTGATAAGCAATGTCCAACCATTGATTTCAAGGAGTTTATATAGGGGAAATCTTTTTCTTTCCTGTCCAAAGCTTCACTCCAATTCTGAATTTCTAAACTATCTTTGGATGTGGCTGTTAAATGTCCATTTATAGCGTCAATATCATTGGCAGAAATTCCAGCATTTTCAATGGCATTTTTAATACATTTTTGAACGGCTATGGGATTTGGAGCAGTCATAGTTCCTAAACCGCGTTGACCACCAGAATTTACATTTCCTCCCAAAATTTCTGCGTAGATTTTAGCACCTCGTGCCAATGCACTTTCTAAATCTTCCAAGACTAAAGCTCCTGCTCCACTTCCTGGAACAAAACCTGATGCACTTTCAGACATTGGCCTTGAGCCTTGTTCCGGATTTTCATTATGTTTAAAAGTACAGACTTTCATAGCATCAAATCCACCCCAAATATAGGGTCCAGAATCACTTGTACTTCCAGCCAAAATACGTTTTGCCCGCCCTGATTTTATACGCTCATACGCCATCAAAATACTTTCGGTTCCTGTTGTACATGCAGAAGAATTTGTAGTGACTTGGTTTCCTAATCCTAATTTTCCTGCTAAGTAGGCACTCACACCGCTATTCATTGTTTGTACCACGGCTGTACTTCCTAATCTTCGGGTTTGAAAATCGTCTATTTTATAAATGCTTTCTCGAAATTTATCAATTCCTGATGTTCCTGCCCCAAAAATAGTTCCACTATCCCAATCCGGTTCTTCATTAATTTCTAATGATAAACCCGCATCTTTCCATGCATCAATTCCAGCAATAACACCATATAAAATTCCCGTTGAATTGAAATTTCTCAATTCTAATTCCGAAAAATACTGTAATGCTAATTCAGTAGAAATTTCAGGTTTCCCCGCAATCTGACAAGAAAATTGCAATCTTTCTAATTCTGTATCATGTTTGATTCCCGAAATGCCATTTTTTATAGCATGAGTAAAAGCGTCAAGTCCTACTCCGTTTGGAGCAACAACACCAAGTCCTGTAATTACGACACGTTTTTTCATTTGCAATTTAAATTTCAATAATAGATTAAAAGCCTAAACTATCATTCCCGCGATTGTTCCTGTACAAACCAATTCTCCCTTTTTATTTAGTATCTTCACTTTGCATTTTAATTTTCCAAATCTAAAATATATTTTTTCTGAAATAACAATTACTTTTTCATTTGGAAATACAGGTTTTAAAAACTCTATTTCTGTTGATGTTAAAGCAATTGAAGTGTTTTTATTAAATGAATCATTTAATAAAAAAATCCCTAAACAAGCTAACCCAATTTGCGCCATAACTTCAGTTAAAATTACACCTGGAGTTACCGGATTATCTTTAAAATGCCCTTTATAAAAATCTAACGATTCGTCAAAGGTATAGTTTCCTTCTACCCCATTTTCGTCAATTCGTACAAGCTCATCTACAAACAAAAAAGGTTTAGAATAGGGTAATTTTGATATGATTTCTTCTTTTCTCATTGGGCTAAAGAGCTAAAACTGCAATAAAACACGTTGTGCCGAAAATCCCGGACCAAAACTCAACATCAATCCTTTTTCTCCTTTTTTAGGTTTACTGTCGATAATTCGTTCTAAAACATATAAAACAGTCGCACTTGACATGTTTCCATACAATCGCAACACTTCTTTTGTATCATCGATGTTTTTTCCCAAATCCGAAAATAAACCTTCAACCGTTTGAACAATTTTTTTACCTCCAGGATGAAAAATTAAATGATCGATAGTTTCTATAGTTTCCTTATTCTTTTCTAAAAATGGATTAATAATATCAGGAAAATGTGATGCAATGGTTTCAGGAACTTCAATATCCAATACCATCTGCAAACCTGAGTTCGTGAGTTTAAAACCCATCATCTGAATGTTGTCATAAAAATGGTACATTTCTTCGGCTAGTATTTCTGGACCTTCGTCATCCTGATGGGAAGAAAGCAAAACGCAAGCTGCACCATCACCAAAAATAGCTGCGCTTACAATATTGGCCATCGAATAATCGTCTAATTGAAATGTCGCAGTCGGACTTTCTACCGCAATAACTGCAGCACGTTTTCCTGGATTCGCCTGCAAAAAATTTTTAGCATAAATAATTCCCGAAATCCCGGCAGCACAACCCATTTCAGTTACTGGAAGCCTAACAATATCTTGGCGTAACTTCAATTTATTAATCAAATAAGCATCTAATGAAGGAATCATAATTCCGGTACAACTCACCGTAATGATGTAATCTAAATCTTCGGGATTCCAATTAGCTTTTTTTAATGCTTTTTCTAATACTTTTTCGCCTAAATTAATTACTTCGCGTACATAAATATCATTTCTTTCCTCAAAAGAAGTTTTCGTAAAGACTTCAATTGGATCCATAATAGAATAGCGTTTATCAACAGCTGCACCTTCAAAAATTTTCTTTACTTTTCTAATGAAACGCTCATCTTGTCCTACTAACCAAGCATCCAAAAATGGAATGATTTCTTCCGTTGTTCTGGAGTATTTTGGTAATTGTTTTGCAACTGTTTGTATTTTTACACTCATATTTTCGAAATTAGCCACTGGTAGCGAAAGGCCCATTTCCAATGAATTTTATAGTTTTTAAAATTTAATTTTTGCGAGAAATAAATTAATTCTTCTTTTTTGAAACCTCTTAAAATTGAAATTAATCCATCCTCTCGGGACATTTTATTTAATCGAAAAACAAAACATAATGCCTGAAATAAACGATAGGCTATTGAACTCCTTTGTAAATCATTTATAACAATTCCAACATTTGAATTAGCATTAAATACATTCAATAACTGAATTATTTCATTGTTTTTGAAATGATGCAACGTTAAAGTACACAGTACAATATCGTATTTTAATTCTTGAAAAGGTTTATCAAATATATCTTCACATTGGTACGATATATTAGAATATTTTTTAGATAGTTTTTGCGCATGATTAATTGTAAAATTATTAGCATCGATACCAGTTAATCGAAATTTAAGATTATTTTTTAATCCAAAATCTGCCAATGTTCGTAACATATCACCATTTCCACAACCTACATCAACAATACTTATTTCATTTGCTTTTGAGATATCTTTAATCAAATGTTGAACTCCTCGTAAAGTTAATAGGTTTCCGCCTAAAAGCTGATTGATTTTGGCAATTTTGTCTAAGGCATCCCGTAAGATTTCTCCTTCCATGTCAAAATCATCCATAGTTTCAGGTTCGTCCGTTCTGTATTTGGTGTTTATAAACATTTATCAGTTTAAAATTATAGGTTTTCCATGCGTTTTTTTTATAATCTTCGGTAATAAAAAAGGAAATGTAATCAATATACGCATCAATAGACCTGAAAGTTTTTGATTTTGCAAAAGATTAGATAAAAGCTTCCCTATTTTTAATCTTTTACTAAAATTAGAATTCCATTCCTTATTGTATTTTTCTTCTAATTCGTTTCTGGATTTGATGTCATCATTGCAATATTTCGCTACTAATTCAGACACAATTTTAGCACTATGGATAGCCATTGCCATTCCATTTCCACATAAAGGATGAATTAGTCCAGCTGTATCTCCAATCATTAATATATGATTCTCAACCGCTTGTTTTTTTTCAAAAGATATTTGGCTTATTGTTAACGGTTTTTCAAAAAGTAAGTTAGTGTTTTCGAAAATTGTTTTTAAATGTGGGTTTTGAAAAACGACGTTATTTTGATATTCTTCAACGTTTTTAAACTTCTTAAAGGTTTCGTAATCTGCTAAATAACATATATTAATTATATTGTTTTCTACTTTTGAAACACCACAATAACCACCATTAAAATTATGTAATCCAACTATATCACTAGGAATATCTCCAGAATAATGACCTTTTACAGCCAACCAAGGTGATTTTTTTTGGATAAAATTACGATTTAGTTTTTGATCAATAATTGAACGTTTGCCAAAAGCTCCAATTACAATTTTAGCTTTTAAAATAGTTTTTTTTGAAGTTGTTACGGTAAATATTTCATTTTCAAAAACGATTGTTTCTACATAATCCTGAATAATTGTACAACCATTTGCAATTGCTTTTTTATATAAATATTCATCAAGAGCATACCGACTAATTCCAAATCCTCCAAGAGGCAAAGTACTTTTAATTGTCTTTCCTTTAGCTGTCGAAAAGTTAAGTTTTGTTATTGTTGCAGGGTGTAAATCAGCTATTTTTAAATCAAGCCAATTGAAATAAGGTAAAACTTCATTGGAAATATATTCTCCACAAACTTTGTGCTTTGGAAATTCATTTTTTTCAACAACAGTAATTTTAAATCCAATTTTTGACAAATGAATTGCAGCAGTCAAACCTGCTAAACCACCACCAATAATTAAGACTTCCTTATTTTTCATACTGAAGTAAATTTATGGATTTGTTTATTAATGTAGTTATGATATTTAATAAAAAACTTACATAATTAATTATTGTTTGTTATCTAGAAATGTTGGGTGTTGTATTACAATTAAGCCAAAAAAAAGCTGTTTTATTACAAACAGCTTTTAATTAATTTACAATTTTCCTTCTTTTATTTCTTCTACAATTTCAGGATTTAATAATGTTGTAGTATCTCCAAAATTCGAATAATCTCCTTCGGCTATTTTACGTAGAATTCTACGCATGATTTTTCCTGAACGGGTTTTTGGTAGACCGGAAACAAATTGAATTTTATCTAATTTAGCAATTGGACCGATATGATCTGATATATGCTGATTTATTTCTTTGATAAGATTTTCTTTATTTCTTGTTTCTCCAGTTTCTTTTAGAATAACAAAACCGTATAATGCATTTCCTTTTACATCATGCGGGAAACCTACAATTGCGGATTCTGCTACTGCAGGATGCTCATTAATTGCATCTTCAATAGGGGCAGTTCCTAAATTATGTCCCGAAACAATAACAACATCATCTACACGACCTGTAATTCTATAATACCCTACTTCGTCACGTAAAGCACCGTCTCCAGTGAAATATTTTCCTGGAAAAGTAGAAAAATAAGTATCTATATATCTTTGATGATCTCCCCAAATGGTTCTGGCAATTCCAGGCCATGGAAATTTAATACACAAACTTCCTACCACTTGATTGCCTTCTATTTCATTTCGTTTTTCATCCATCAATACCGGTTGAATTCCAGGTAATGGTAAAGTTGCATAAGTTGGTTTAGTTGGCGTTACAAAAGCGATTGGAGAAATCATAATTCCACCTGTTTCAGTTTGCCACCATGTATCTACTACAGGACATCTTTTATCTCCAACATGGTCATTATACCAATGCCAAGCTTCTTCGTTGATAGGCTCACCTACTGAACCGATTACTTTTAATGATTTTAAAGGGAATTTTTGTACATATTCTAAGCTTTCTTTTGCTAAAGCACGAATAGCGGTTGGTGCAGTGTAAAACTGAGTAACTTTATGTTTTTCGATAATTTCCCAGAAACGACTAAAATCAGGATAAGAAGGAACTCCTTCAAAAATAACAGTAGTTCCGCCATTCAATAATGGACCATATAGAGCGTAAGAATGTCCCGTAATCCATCCTATATCAGCGGTACACCAAAAAATATCGTTTTCTTCATGATTAAAAACATTTTTAAACGTGTAAGCAGTATAAACCATGTATCCTGCTGTAGTATGTACCATTCCTTTTGGTTTACCTGTAGAACCGGAAGTATAAAGAATAAACAACGGATCTTCGGCATCCATAATTTCAGCTACATTATTGTCCGATGCTTCGTCTAAAAGAGGTTGCAACCATTGGTCACGACTTTCTTTCATATTTACAGTTGTATTCGTCCTTTTAACTACTAAAACATTTGAAACACAAGGACAATTTATCAATGCTTCATCAATTATTCCTTTTAAATCAATAGTTTTATTACCACGGTAACCACCATCTGATGTGATGACCATTTTGCATTCACTATCATTAATTCTAGTTGCAACTGCCGAAGCTGAAAATCCAGCAAAAACAACGGAATGGATTGCCCCAATTCTGGCACACGCTAATGTAGTTATTGCCAATTCAGGAATCATTGGTAAATAAATACAAACACGATCTCCTTTTTTTATACCTTGTTCACGCAAAACGTTTGCCATTTTGCAAACACTTTGGTGTAATTCATTATAAGAAATATGTAAAGCTGTTTCTGTAGGATCGTTTGGTTCAAAAATAATAGCCGTTTTATCACCTCTTTTAGCAAGATGTCTGTCAATACAGTTTTTAGTCATATTCACTTTAGCTTCCGTAAACCATTTTACTTCTGCTTCAGCCATATTAAAATCTACAACTTTATCCCATTGCTGGTACCATGTAAAATTTTCTTCTGCTATTTTACCCCAAAATTTTCTTGGCTCACGAACTGATTTATTATAATGTTTAAAATATTGTTCTAAATTATCAATTTTATAGTAGCTCATGTTTTTTTAATTTTTTATAAAAGTATTAAATCTCAAGCTATTCTTAAAATTATTTAAATTATAAATTCCTATAGAAATTTAAATATTAAATAAAAAAAATAACTTTTTAATGATAATTTGTTCGTTTTTTACTGTTTTATAAAATTTTGATACAAACAAAAAAAGCGAGATAGATTTCCTACCCCGCCTTTTATCTCAACAAAATTTAACAACAAATAATTTTTGTAATAAAAAATTACTTTATTACAATTTCAATTAAACTGCACTTTTATACATTTTAAAAATATAAAGGCAGTTCCTAATTCTATTTTAAATAAAGGAATTACTCCACTTAACTCTCAGCTTGTTCGAAGTTAAGTGAATGTAATTATGCATCCATATCCTCTTTTCTTTTAATAAGTGCTTACTAATTCAAAATATTATGGATTCAAATGATATAATGCAAATCCCAACACACCCTCATGTGTGGTAATTCCTAATTTTATTATCCTATTTTTTTCATTGCAGTCATAGATTCTCTCAACCACTCTCCTACTTCTTCAATAGGGTGTTGACGAATACTTTTATTTACGGCAATAAGTACTGCATTATCTACTCCGTTAGAAGTTGAGAATGGTTTACCAATTATGTTTGTGTCTACAGTTTTCATAAAATCAACCAATAAAGGCTTACAAGCATGATCAAACAAATAACAACCGTATTCTGCTGTATCAGAAATGATTCTGTTCATTTCATATAATTTTTTTCTTGCAACTGTATTTGCAATCAAAGGTAATTCATGTAAAGATTCGTAGTAAGCTGATTCTTCAATGATTCCTGATTGTGTCATTGTTTCGAAAGCTAATTCTACACCCGCTTTAACCATTGCAATCATTAAAACACCATTGTCAAAATATTCTTGTTCTGAAATATGAGCTGCTGTTGGAGCCGTTTTTTCAAAATTAGTTTCTGCAGTTGCAGCTCTCCAAGTCAATAAATTAACATCATTATTGTCCCAGTCAATCATCATGTTTCTTGAAAATTCTCCAGAAATAATATCATCTTGATGTTTTTGGAATAACGGACGCATAATATCTTTCAATTCTTCCGAAATTTCATAAGCTTCAATTTTTGCAGGATTAGAAAGACGATCCATCATGTTTGTAATTCCACCATGTTTCAAAGCTTCAGTTATAGTTTCCCAACCGTACTGAATTAATTTTGAAGCATAAGCTGGCTCGATTCCTTTTTCAACCATTTTATCGAAACATAAAATTGAACCTGTTTGTAACATTCCACAAAGAATGGTTTGTTCTCCCATTAAATCCGATTTTACTTCAGCAACAAAAGATGAGTTCAAAACTCCAGCTTTATGTCCACCAGTAGCAACTGCGTATGCTTTTGCTTGTTCGAAACCTTCTCCGTTTGGATCATTTTCAGGGTGAACTGCGATTAAAGTTGGTACACCAAAACCTCTTTTATATTCTTCACGAACTTCAGATCCTGGACATTTAGGAGCACACATGATAACCGTGATGTCTTTACGAATTTGCATTCCCTCTTCTACGATATTGAAACCATGAGAATAAGCTAATGTTGAACCGTTTTTCATCAAAGGCATGATTGCTGTTACTACAGCAGTATGTTGTTTATCTGGTGTAAGGTTACAAACCAAATCAGCAGTTGGAATTAATTCTTCATAAGTTCCCACTTTGAAACCATTATCAGCAGCATTCATGTAAGAAGCTCTTTTTTGAGCAATTGCTTCTGCACGCAATGCGTAAGAAATATCTAAACCCGAATCTCTCATGTTTAAACCTTGGTTCAAACCTTGAGCTCCACAACCTACGATAACTACTTTTTTTCCTGCTAATGCTGCTATACCATTTGAAAATTCAGATTGATCCATGAATTCGCAAACGCCTAATTGTTCTAATTGTAATCTAAGTGGTAATGAATTGAAATAATTTGCCATCTTTTTTTATTTAATGATTTTAAAATTTAATAATTGAAATTTTGATTATTACAATAACGTTTTTAAGCGTTACTGAAAAATGAATTCTATTTAAGTTCTTCTAATAAAGTTGATATTTCCATTTTTTCTTTGGAAACTGATATTCTTCCTGAACGCACAAACTGCATTATTCCGAAAGGTTTTAATTTTTCATAAAGTTCTTCAATTTCAGAACGCCTTCCTGATTTTGAAATTACAAAAAAGTCTCTTGATACAGTAACGATTTCTGAGTGGCTTTCTTTAATGATATTTTGTATTTGTCTTTCATCAAATAATAAACTGGAATGTATTTTGAACAAAGCACTTTCTAAAAAAATAGTTTCTTCATCTACATGATAAAAAGCTTTGATTACTTCGATTTGTTTTTCGATTTGGCCTACAATATTTTGTACCCATTTTTCAGTTGTATCTACTACGATGATGAATCTGGAAACATTTTCTATTTCTGATTCGGATACATTTAGACTCAATATATTGATATGGCGTTTCAAGAATATTCCAGATATTCTGTTTAATAAGCCAACGTTGTTTTCTGAATAAACAGAAATGGTGAATGTTTTATTTTCCATAATATTAACTTAATCTCATCTCAGAAACCGATGCTCCTGTTGGAATCATTGGGAATACATTATTTTCTTTTTCTACCATAACTTCAAGGAAGTACGATTCTTTTGAAGCCATCATTTCAGCAACGGCCGCATCTAAATCTTCTCTTTTGGTTACTTTTTTTGCTTTAATATAATAACCTTCAGCAATCGCTATAAAGTTAGGATTGGTCATTTCCGTAGAAGCATATCTTTTGTCAAAAAACAATTGTTGCCACTGACGCACCATTCCTAAAAATTCGTTGTTCAAAACAACAATTTTTACAGGAACTTTAGTTTGAAAAATAGTTCCTAATTCCTGAATGGTCATTTGAAAACCACCATCACCAATAATAGCAACCACTTCACGTTCCGGCATTCCCATTTTGGCCCCAATCGCAGCCGGTAAAGCAAATCCCATCGTTCCTAAACCTCCAGAATTAATGATGCTTTTAGTCGAATTGAATTTAGCATAACGACAGGCAAACATCTGGTGTTGCCCTACATCAGGTACAATTATAGCGTCACCTTTAGAATGTTTGTTAATCATTTCGATAGTTTCCCCCATGGAAATTCCTTCTTTCTTAGGTTTTAACTCGTCATTGATTACTTCTTCTTGTTCAATTTTATACATTTCCTTGAACTCGTTGTGCCAAGATTCATGTGTGTTACTTTTGATTAAAGGGAGTAAGGCAGTCAGCGATTCTTTGACATCGGCTAAAACGGCCACAGTTGTTTTTACGTTTTTATCTATCTCCGACGGATCAATTTCGAAGTGAATAACTTTAGCTTGTTTTGCATAAGTGGCTAAATTTCCAGTCACACGGTCATCAAAACGCATTCCAAGTGCAATCAAAACATCACACTCGTTTGTTAATAGATTAGGTCCGTAATTTCCGTGCATTCCTAACATTCCTACATTTAAGGGATGATCTGTTGGCAATGCCGAAAGTCCTAAAATAGTCCAAGCAGCTGGAATTCCAGATTTTTCAACTAATGCTTTTAACTGTTCTTCAGCTTCGCTAAGAATAATTCCCTGACCAAAAACGATATATGGTTTTTTTGCATTATTAATTAGCTCCGCAGCTTCTTTGATTTTTTCAATATCTAAAGTTGGCTTTGGATTATAACTTCTAATGCTAGTACATTTTTTATAACTGAATTCAATTTCGTCAAACTGAGCATTTTTTGTAATATCAATCAATACGGGCCCAGGACGACCTGATCTTGCAATAAAAAAAGCTTTAGCAATTATTTCAGGTATTTCATGTGCCTCAGTAATTTGATAATTCCATTTAGTAACCGGAGTAGAAATTCCAATAATATCGGTTTCTTGAAACGCATCTGAACCTAATAAATGTTTTCCTACCTGACCAGTAATACAAACCATTGGAGTAGAATCAATCTGAGCATCGGCAATTCCAGTTACAAGATTTGTTGCTCCGGGACCTGAAGTAGCTATTGCCACACCAACTTTCCCTGTTGCTCTTGCAAATCCTTGAGCGGCATGAGTCGCCCCTTGTTCGTGGCGTACTAAAACATGCTGCAATTGATCTTGAAATTTATATAATTCGTCGTAAACCGGCATGATGGCACCACCTGGATAGCCATAAACCAAGTCTACTCCTTCTTCTAATAAGCATCTAATAACGGCTTCTGCGCCTGATATTTTTTTTGTTCCCATGGGTACGTTTATTATTTTTCCTCACCCGAGCCTTTTTCAAAAGAAAGTTAGTCGAGATTGATATAGTATTCTTAATTATTTACTTTTAAAATAAAAGTCCAAACCTATTTTATTTCCCTTTCGGGAGTTAGGGGGATTATTTATCGGTTACACATCCTTCAGAGGCACTGGAGACCGAACGCATATATTTAAGTAACACTCCTTGTTTAATTGGTGATACTGGTTGAACCCAGTTGGCTTTACGTTTTGCCAATTCTTCGTCAGATATTTTCATATTGATAGTGTTTTTCACAGCATCAATTGTAATCACATCACCGTTTTCTATCAATGCAATTCCTCCACCTTCATAGGCTTCTGGAGTAACGTGTCCTACCACAAAACCGTGAGAACCTCCAGAGAAACGCCCATCAGTAATCAAAGCAACAGTACTTCCTAGACCAGCTCCCATAATGGCAGATGTTGGTTTTAACATTTCAGACATACCAGGACCACCTTTTGGACCACAGTAACGAATAATCACTACGTTTCCAGGTTTCACTTCACCTGCTTGTATTCCTCTAATCACATCTTTTTCACCTTCAAAAACTACCGCTGTACCTTCAAAAAACTCACCTTCTTTACCGCTAATTTTAGCCACACAACCTTCGGAAGCTAAATTTCCGTATAGAATTTGAATATTTCCAGTAGCTTTTAATGCTTTTTGGATTTCATGAATTACTTCTTGACCATCATGTAAATCAGGAATTGAAGCTAAATTTTCAGCTATTGTTTTTCCCGTTACTGTCAAACATTCACCGTGTAAGAAACCTTCTTTTAATAAATATTTCATTACTGCTGGAACGCCTCCTACATTATGTAAATCTTCCATTAAGTATTTACCGCTTGGTTTCAAGTCGGCTAATAATGGTGTTTTATCACTGATATCTTGAAAATCTTTCAATGTCAATTCAATACCTACAGCGTGTGCCATTGCAATTAAATGCATTACCGCATTGGTTGAACCTCCTAAAACAGCTACCATCGTAATTGCATTTTCAAATGCTTTACGAGTCATGATATCTCTTGGTTTTATATCTTTTTCTAATAATATTCTGATAGCTTTACCAGCATCAACACATTCTTGTTTCTTTTCTGGACTCAAAGCAGGATTAGAAGAACTGTAAGGCAAACTCATTCCTAATGCTTCAATTGCTGATGACATTGTGTTTGCAGTATACATTCCACCACAAGCACCTGCACCTGGACAAGCATTTTGAATTACTCCTTTGAAATCTTCAGGTGTAATTGTATTCTTAATTTTTTTTCCTAAAGCTTCAAAAGCAGAAACAATATTCAAATCTTCACCTTTCCATTTTCCTGGATGAATGGATCCACCATAAACCATAATAGATGGGCGATTTACTCTACCCATAGCCATTAAAGCTCCCGGCATATTTTTATCACAACCTGGAACAGCAATCAGACCGTCATACCATTGGGCTCCCATAACTGTTTCGATTGAATCTGCAATTACATCACGAGAAACCAGAGAAAAACGCATTCCATCATTACCATTAGAAATACCATCACTTACACCAATAGTATTAAAAATCAAACCCACTAAATCTTCTTTCCAGACGCCAGTCTTAATATCTTTAGCCAAATCATTTAAGTGCATATTACAAGGATTTCCGTCGTAACCCATACTCACAATTCCTACTTGCGCTTTTTTAAGATCTTCTTCTGTCAGACCAATTCCGTAAAACATCGCTTGAGAAGCTGGTTGTGTTTCGTCCTGGGTGATTGTTTTACTGTATTTATTTAATTCCATTATATGATTGTTTCTGTATTTATAAATTTATTCCAAAAAAAAACCTTCCAAAATAATCGGAAGGTTTTAAATATTTTTTTAATTATATCTATAACATTCCTACTGCACATGTGATTACCACATTGACATTAATAATTGAAGATATAATAGTTACGATTTTCATTTTTTTTATTTGTTTCAAAAATATGAAAAACAAATAGAACAAAAAAAAATAATCTTAAAATTATAAGTGCTTTTCAATTATTAAATGCACTTTTGATTATTGTTTTGTTAAACAATAGTCGATTGTCCTATTTGGACATTATCACTTTTAAAATATAAATCGTCTTTACTTAAAATGACATTCGAAATAAAGTCTCCAACTTCATTGGTCCCGAATTTTGAATCTGCTTTCAAATCTACTGTCACAACATTATATTCAATTGCTTTTTCTACAGCTTCGTACACTTTTTTAGCTTCTTTATGAAGTCCAAAATGTTCTAAAAGCATTGCTGCTGATAATATTGAAGCGATTGGATTTGCTATGTTTTTACCTTTTGCTTGCGGATAAGAACCATGAATGGGCTCAAAAAGCGCATTTTTATTTCCTAATGATGCCGAAGCCAATAATCCTATAGAACCTGTAATAACACTAGCTTCATCAGATAAAATATCTCCAAATAAATTTTCGGTCAAAATGACATCAAATTGTTTAGGATTTAGGATAATTTGCATTGCAGCATTATCAACAAAAAGAAAATCCAATAGTACATCAGGATAATTTTCACTTACTGTTTTAACAACTTTTCTCCATAATCGAGAAGTTTCAAGAACATTGGCTTTATCCACCATCGTTACTTTCTTACGTCTATTTTGTGCAGCTTTAAAAGCCAAATGAGTAATTCGGGTGATTTCCTCTTCTGAATATTCGCACAAATCAGAAGCTATTGTGCCAGCATCGTTCAATTTTTTTTCGCCAAAATAAACGCCTCCGGTAAGTTCTCTGAAAATAGTAAAATCAGCACCTTCAATAATTTCTCTTTTTAAAGGAGAAGAATCTAACAATGATTTATATGGTTTTATAGGTCGAATATTTGCAAAAAGACCTAATTCTTTTCTTAATTTTAATAAACCTTGCTCCGGACGAACTTTAGCGCTGGGATTGTTGTCGTATTTTGGATCACCAATGGCACCAAACAAAACCGCATCCGTATTTAGGCAAAGGTTAAGCGTTTGCTCCGGGAGAGGATTTCCGGTTTTATCTATGGCAACAGCTCCCATAAGAGCATCTTCAAAAACAAATTCATGATCATATACTACACCTATAGCATACAAAGCTTTCTTTGCCTGTAGGGTTACCTCTGGCCCTATTCCGTCTCCTGGCAATACTGCTATTTTTAAATTCATGGTTAGTCTTTTAATTAATCTATTCTGAAAAAATGTTTTTATTAATTCCTTATTAAATCACTTTGTATTTTGCAAGCTTCAATAATTTGATGAATATCATCATCTAAGACTTCTTTTTTAATATCGGCAAATTTCAAAAACTCAATATAAACTACATCCAATTGTACTTTAGTAAGTTCATATCCTACTTTTTTTGCTCTGTAAGCTAATGCTGCTCTACCACTTCTAGCAGTAAGGACTATAGACGACTCATTGACCCCTACATCCAAAGGATCCATGATTTCATAAGTTGCTCTGTTTTTAATCACACCGTCCTGATGAATTCCTGAACTGTGTGCAAAAGCGTTAGCACCAACAATTGCTTTATTGGGTTGCACCATCATTCCCATACTTTCAGAAACTAAACGGCTCATTTCATTCAACTGTTTTGTATTGATATCAGTGTATAAATTCAAATAAGGATGTTGTTTGAAAATCATTACTACTTCTTCAAGTGCAGTGTTTCCCGCTCTTTCACCTATTCCGTTTATAGTACATTCTATTTGTCTTGCTCCGTTTACCGCACCAGCAATAGAATTTGCAGTTGCCATTCCTAAATCATTGTGACAATGACAAGAAAGAATAACATTTTCAATCCCTTTTACATTTTCTTTTAGGTATTTGATTTTGGCACCATATTCTTCAGGTAAGCAATATCCGGTAGTATCAGGGATATTAAGTACTGTAGCACCTGATTTGATGACTTCTTCACAAACTCTTGCTAAGAAATCATTATCAGTTCTACCAGCATCTTCAGCATAAAATTCTACATCCTCAACATACGATTTCGCATGTGAAACTGCGAATTTTGCTCTAGCAATAATATCTTCTCTAGTGGTATTTAATTTGTGTATTATATGTGAATTTGAAGTTCCAATTCCAGTATGAATACGTGGTTTTTTAGCATGTTTTAAGGCAGCGGCAGCAACATCTATATCATTTTTCACTGCTCTGGTTAAACCACAAACAGTAGCATTTTTTACAATCTTACTAATTTCAGAAACAGATAAAAAATCACCTGGACTAGAAACAGGAAAACCAGCTTCTATAATGTCAACACCCATTTCGTCTAAGCGGTTTGCTATAACGAGTTTTTGATTGGTATCTAATTTACATCCTGGGACCTGTTCTCCATCTCTTAAGGTGGTATCAAAAATTTGAACTTTCTCTCTATTCATTTTCATTTATTTAATGTAATTTCACATCTCGATAACAAATTTATATTTCATTACTTTAATATAAAACTCATTTTAACGAAATATACTGCTTATAAAGAGAATTTATGCTTTATAACTAACTGACTAACAAGCAACTAAGCTACAATATTTTACAATGGCTAACCATCAAAAAGATTTCTTATTTGTATTAATTAAATCCCTTTCAAAGTCTGAAAAAAGACAGTTTAAGATTTTTGCAAGCCGACTCGAGACGAGTTCAAATACAAAATTTATCGAATTATTCAATATTTTAGACAAATCAGAGGCATATGACGAGAAACTTATTCTAAAAAGTGGTATCATCAAAAAAGTACAATTATCAAACCTGAAGTCCTATTTATATAAACAAATTTTAGTGAGTATTCGATTGAATATTCCGAGTCAAAACATTCGGTATCAACTAAGAGAGCAAATTGATTTTGCGGCAATATTATACAATAAAGGTTTATACAAACAAAGCTTAAAAATACTAGATAAGACAAAGATTTTAGCATTAGAAAATGACGAAAAACTCATGGCCTATGAGATTGTAGAATTCGAAAAACTAATTGAATCACAATACATTACTCGAAGTATTCAGGGACGCGCCGATGAGCTAGTTATTCAGGCCAAAGAATTGAATTATCGCAATACTATTTCCAGTAAATTATCTAATTTATCCTTGCAGTTATACGGTATTATGCTCAAAACTGGTTATGTGAAAAGTGATGAGGAATATAAATATATAGATGACTATTTCAATAAACACATTTCTAAATTCGATGAGAAAAAATTTGGATTTCGTGAAAAATACTGGTTTTATAATGCCAATCTTTGGCATAGCTTTTTAGTTCAGGACTTTTTAGCCAGTTATAAATATGCCTATAAATGGGTCAATCTTTTTTATGATAATCCCAATATGATTTATCTAAATCCAGTATTTTTCCTTAAAGGAAACCATTATTTATTGGAGTCTTTATACATGCTTAAATACAAATCAAATTTTAAAAAATATTTGGTTTTACTCGAAGAGACTATCAGTGATCCTCGTTTTCCGGTGAATGATAATATTGCCTCTTTATCATTTTTATATCTCTATAATAACAAATTAAATTATCATATTCTTGAAGGCACTTTTGCAGAAAGTGAGTACTTAATTCCTGAAATTTTAGACAAATTAAAATTACATAGTGAACATCTTGATGAACATCACGAAATGTTGTTTTACTATAAAATTGCTTCTATTTATTTTGGTAACGAAAAATATAATGAATGCATTTTTTATTTAGAGAAAATCATAAATAACAAAAATCTTTCGATGCGGGAAGATTTAATGTGCTTTTCCCGAATTCTTTGTCTTATAGCTCATTATGAATTGGGTAAAGATTATTATTTGGAAAACCAATTGAAAAACACCTACAAGTTTCTATTGAAAATGAATGATTTACATGAGGTTCAAAAGGAAATTATGCGATTCATGAAAAACCTAAACTCGATTTATCCAGGTGATATCAAAAAAGAGTTTGTAAAAATGAGAGAGCGATTTATCGAATTGGAAAAAAACACCTACGAAAAAAGAGCATTTCTTTACCTTGATATCATCTCTTGGCTCGAAAGTAAAATTGAAAACCGAAAAATCAGTGATATTATTAAGGAAAAAGCTAAATTGAGTAATCGATAAGATTTTAAGTCATAAATAAGTAATTAGACTGCACCTAAAAGTTTAAACACAAATTGGCGCAGTCTATTTATTAGCCTTTTTATTATTCTAATTTCTCAGTTTTAAAAAGAATTGGGGTTTCCAGTAAAAGTGGTTTCGAATTTTCGAAAAACGACTGAATGTAAGATTGTTGATTATGATTATCCAATCCGTTTTGATTTTCCCAAATTTCATGAAAAATAAAGGTATTAGATTCATCATAACTTTGATGTAAATCATATTGAATACACGCTGCTTCTTTTCTTGAATTATGAACTAAATCAATTAAAAGAGATTTTAATGTCTCTATATTTTCCAATTTACTTTTTATAATTACTGTTAGATTTATTTGCATAATTAATTTAAAAATAGTTTTGTTAAATGGTTTTGATACACTTTAAGATCATTTTCTACATCAGCATTTTTTTCAATATCATGAAAATGAATACTTTGTAATGGCTCCATTCCAGTAAAAGCATTCATTCGGTGAAAACCAAATAATGGCCCTTCATCCATACTGTGCTGATGGAAAAATTCTCCAGGTAAAGTAAAAGCTTCTTTTGGAGCATTCCAAGAAGTGGTCAACATATATTTTTTACCATGAAGCATTCCTCCTGTTCCATAATTAACCGTTGGATTTTCCGCGGAACGTCCATCACTTTTATAAATTCCTTTCGCGTGCCCTTCAGTAAAAACGACATCAATGTATTTTTTAAACCCATGTGGCAACTGAAACCACCATATTGGTGTATGATAAATGATTACATCAGCCCAAACAAATTTTTCAACTTCAGCAATAGGATTGTAGTCGTCATTGATATTGGTAGTTTTGACTTCAAAATCAGTATTTTTTTTGAAAAAAATCAAAGTTTCATTCGAAATAGTTTCATTAAATCGTCCTCCTGAATGGCCAAACTTTTGTCCGCCATTGATTATAAATATTTTTGTCATGATTTGTATATTTAATTTAATGGTGCAAAGTTAGAACGAGAAAGTCTATTATTAAAATAGCTTAATTCATACCTTTGTATTATAATTATAATAGTTATGATCAATTTAGAATGGTATCGCACTTTCAAAGCAGTTTATAAAACAGGAACGTTAACAAGCGCTGCTGAAGTATTGTTTATTTCTCAACCGGGCGTGAGTCTGCATTTGAGTTCCTTGGAAAATTATGTAGGTTATAAATTATTTGACCGAACTGGACGAAAAATGGTTCCAACCGAAAAAGGAAAAGTGCTCTACAATTTTATCATTGAAGCGTTGACCAAACTAGAGGAAGCCGAGAAAAATTTTCAACGCAGCACGGAGAAAAATACACCAACCATAAGTGTGGGAATGTGTTTTGAAACATTCCAAATTACATTGGAACAGTATGTTTCGACCTTGCCATTTAATGTTATCATTCAGTTTGGTGAATATCCTGAAATGGTCGAAAGTTTAGAAAAAGGAATTCTGGATTTAATCATCACACCGCAAATGGTAATTAAAAATGCAATAGAATATCAAGCCTTTTCATCAGAAACTATTGTGCTTGTAGGCGGAAGTGAAATTGACAATTTAGAATTCAATTCCATTGAGAAAAATAAAAGTATAGAAGAAATCGAAAATTGGTTAAAACAACAAAAATGGTATGGAACTACAGGAGATATGGAACATTTACGCCGTTTCTGGCAGTTAAATTTTAATAAACATCCTGATTTCAGACCTAATTATATTGTTCCTAATCTAAATTCAATAATTCGTTGTTTAAGCAGTGGTAAGGGATTGGCTGTTGTTCCTGATTTTCTTTGCCGAAAAGAAATTGATAACGGTTCCATTAAAATGATTTGGGAAGGGAAGACTCCATTAAAAAATACGCTTTATTTTGCGACCAGGAAAAAAACAATATATCAGGAAGAAATTGCCTTAATCAAGAAAATTTTTCTAGAATTAAACTAAAGTACTACGTTCCAAAATATTCATTACTTTTAAAGAACATTTAAACATTTCAATTATGAATGGATTTTTCAAGACAATACTCGCAGGTTATGGCGCCAAAAAATTAGGTGGCGGCTGTTTTGGCACAATTATACTATTTATAATTATCTATTGGATATTAGGTTATTTTTAGAATTTAAAACTTTAAAAACAACCTAATTATAATCCCAAAAATTAATAGGCTAAAAGTTCTTTCAAATCATTTTCGAATCTTGCTTTCGGTAAATATTGATCTTCCAACGCTTTTGTAAAAGGAATTGGCGTATCTAAACTTGCGACACGCTTAACTGGAGCATCAAGATATTTAAAGCAATTTTCCATAATCATTGCCGAAATATCACTGGCAATTCCGCCAAACATACTGTCTTCCTGATAAATAATCACTCTTCCTGTTTTCTTTACCGATGCAAAAATAGCTTCGGTATCCAAGGGCTGTAAAGTTCTCAAATCCAATAAATCAGCTGAGATGTGAGGGTTTTTAGCTAAAGTTTCCAATGCCCAATGTACCGCTGCTCCAAATGAAATAATCGTAACCTGATTTCCTTCTTTCAATAAAGCCGCTTTTCCTAGTGGAATCGTATAATAATCAGTAGGAACATCTTGATAAATACTTCGGTACAATTGCTTGTGTTCAAAGAATAATACTGGATTCGGGTCGTTTATTGAGGTATTCAATAATCCTTTGGCATCATAAGGAAATGCTGGATAAACCACTTTTAAACCTGGTGTTTTAGTAAACCAAGCTTCATTAGTTTGCGAATGAAAAGGACCAGCTTGTGTTCCGCCGCCGCAAGGCATCCGTACTACAACATCAGCCTTTTCTAACCAACGGTAATGTGACTTTGCTAATAAATTCACAATTGGATTAAATCCTGTCGAAACAAAATCAGCAAACTGCATTTCAACAATCGCTTTATAGCCATTTATAGATAATCCCATTCCGGCCGAAACCACGGCGCTTTCACAAATAGGCGTATTGATAACCCGTTCTTTACCAAACTGCGCTACAAAACCATCGGTAATTTTGAAAGCACCACCATATTCAGCAATATCTTGACCCATGATTACTGAGTTTTCGTGACGTTCCATAGATTGTCGCAAACTGGTAGAAATAGCATCTATAAAACGAATATTTTCCTTATCTTCAGATGGGTTAACGTGTTCAAATGTATATGATTTATAAACATCATTTAATTCTTCACTTAATGTAGCTTCAATTTCTGGTTCGGCATTAGCAACAGCCAAACTTTCATCAATGTCTTTCTTTATTTCAGCATGTAAAACAGTGTCAAAATCAGCAGTAAGAATTCCGTTTTCTATCAAATATTTTTTATAATTTTCTACTGGATCTTTGATTGCCCACATATCCATTAACTCCTGTGGAACATATTTAGTGCCACTCGCCTCTTCGTGTCCGCGCATTCTAAAAGTTTTGAATTCTAATAAAACCGGACGTGGATTTTCTTTCATCGAAGCCTTCAATTCAGATAATAAATTAAAAACTTCAAGTATATTATTTCCATCAACAATATGACTTTCCATTCCATAGCCTTTCCCTTTATCGGCAAGGTTTTCACATCGGTATTGTTCATTTGTAGGTGTCGATAGTCCGTAACCATTATTCTCTATTACAAACATAACTGGCAATTCCCAAACTGAAGCTATATTCAAAGCTTCATGAAAATCGCCTTCACTAGTTGCGCCTTCACCAGTGAAAACAGCTGTGATTTTACCGTTTTTTTTGAGTTTATTGGCTAAAGCAATTCCGTCAGCCACTCCTAATTGTGGGCCAAGATGAGAAATCATTCCAATAATTTTATATTGTTGGGTTCCAAAGTGAAAACTTCGATCACGACCTTTGGTAAAACCATTGGCTTTGCCTTGCCATTGTGAAAACAATCGGTACAATGGAATGTTTCTTCCTGTAAAAACGCCTAGATTTCTGTGCATTGGCAAAATATACTCATCAGAATCTAAAACTGCTGTAACACCAACAGAAATAGCCTCTTGGCCAATTCCTGAAAACCATTTGGATACTTTTCCCTGACGAATAAGAATCAACATTTTCTCCTCAATAAGTCTTGGTTTCAGTATTCTTTTATATAAATCTAATAATTGATTGTCAGTAAGATTTTTTCTATCGAAGATCATTTTTTCAGTTTTAATGTATGGTTCAAAGATAAAAAAATATAACAGTTTTGTGTAAATTTGTTATATTTTTTTATATTATTGATTTCAATAACAGGAATATTTCCATGATGATGAAAGTATCAAAAATTACATCTATAAAACTAAATATATATATAAATTAATACTTCTATAACTCTAGACTTTGATAATTTAATTATCCAACCATTTTTTTAAATCATTTACTCGGTCCCGACTTACAATTCTAGCGTCATTATCTAAAAATTTAGTTGCAATAGATAAACGGCTATTGAAATAAGTATTCACTTTCTCTATTGAATGAATATTTAGAATTATTTTTCTATTGATGCGGAAGAAGTTTTTAGGTTGCAATATCGATTCCAGTTGGTCTAATGAATAGTCAATTGAATAGTGGCTTCCTTTATGGGTCACTAAAAAAGATAGGCTTTCCCTAGTTTCAAAATGATGAATTTCTTCGATTTTTATGGTCTCGATGGTTTGACCTGATTTGACTAAAAAGCGTGTTTTATACTCTTTATTCATTTGCTGATAAGCCGTTGAAATACTTGAAATAAGGTCTTTATTTCCTACTTGTTGTTGCTTTTTAAACTTTTCCATAGCAAATTGCAACTCTTGTAAAGCAATGGGTTTCAATAAATAATCGATGCTATTTTGCTTGAAAGCCTGAATGGCATAATTATCGAAAGCGGTAGTAAAAACAACAGGAATTTCAAGTTCTATTTGGTTGAAAATCTCAAAACTATTGCCGTCAGCCAAATGAATGTCCATAAAGATTAAATTGGCAGTTAAACCTTCCTTGAAAGCCGTTACCGACGTTTTAATTGTATCAAAATATTTAATCACAGTTATAGAGGGATCTATTTTCTGCAAAAGAACAGTCAAATGTTCTGCCGATAATTTTTCGTCTTCTATAATTATTACTTTCATTTTTTCTGTATTAAAGGTAAAATTACTTTAAAAATTTCTCCGTTGTTAGAAACGATGACTTTTTTGTCGGTAAAAAAGGAATACCGTTGCTCTATATTTTTCGACCCAGTTTTAGTGCTTTCTGCAGTGTTGCTTCTTGGCAAAATTGGGTTTTCGATGATTAATGAATTGTTTTGCGTATAAATTAAAACTTTCAACGGATTGGCTTGCGAAGTTTCGTTGTGCTGAATTGTATTTTCAACTAACATTTGCAAACACATTGGCAATATAAAAGCTGATTTTTGGCTTTCCTCTATTTTTATTTCAAAAAGAACACTGTCTTCAAATCGTATTTTTTGCAAATAAATATAATGATTTATAAAATCCAATTCTTCTTGTAAAGGAACTAATTCAGCATTTTTGGTATCCAAAACATAGCGGTATACTTTGGCCAATTCAGTGATAAAATCAGCGGCTTTGTCTTGGTTCTTATAAACCAACGAAGTCAAAACACTTAAATTATTGAATAAGAAATGGGGATTTAATTGATTTTTTAAGTTTTGCAATTGAGCATTAGCACTTTCAGTTTTGTATTTTTCTATTTCAACTAAACTATTTTTTAAAGCACTAAAAAATTCACTTCCAATTTTGACGGCCAAAAGCGCCAAAGTAAAAAGAATGGCTGGTGGAAAAATTTCCATCATTTTACGATTGATAATTTGGCCATCACCAAACCGTAATTGATGCAGCAAATACATCAAAGCAAACAAGGTAATTGAGGTATAAACAAACGAAAGTATACTCTGAATAATCAACCTCTTTTTAGTGTTTTCAATCCAAGGATACTTGGTATTCAACAAGTTGTCGATAGCTTCATTTCCTTGCCAAATTATTACTATAATGACAGTTATGAATAGTAAATCCCATTCAAAAAATTCCTCAATTCGAAAAAACGCGATTTTAAAAAAGAATGCTATTGCAATCGCAATTCCTAATTTGTTTATTATTTTAAATTTTGAATTCTTCATTATTTTTTCTTAAAAAATGCAATTTATAAATTAAATTTGGAAAGAAACCCTGTTGACAGATTAGTTGTTAATTGGAAGCCTATTTCATAGTCGTTTGATAAGCCATTTATTACTTTGGAGGATTTCCTTCGTGCGGCGGGCGTGTCGTTTTTTCGAGTTCGATGTACTTCTCAAATGCATTTTCAGGGATGACTTTTTTTACTTTATTATCCCTGATTTTTGCAAGTGCATCTACTTTCGATTTTTCGGGCATACTCGGTGGATTTGATTTAAAATCAACTAACTTTTCCATTTCTGTAAAAAAGTCTTTGAAGGCAGCACTCACTTTTGCCGTTTGGTTTTTGTCTAGTTTGAGTGGCTGGCAAATTTTTTCGTTAACCATTTTCAACCGTTCCTCAATGGTTGGTGGTTTGCGTCCTTTGCCGTCGGGTTGGGGTTGAGCAAAGCAAGCACCCGAAAATAAACTGATAAAAAAGACTGATATTACAATATATGTTCTCATAATTTTTAAAATTTTATTTGTTATTAATTTTAATTGTAAAATTAGATTTTACAATCGTATTTGTTTTTTAAAACTGCAATTTATAAATAAAATTAGGAAAGAAACCCAATTGATAGGTTGTATTCAAACTCATACTTCTATTATCATACGTTTGTGAAAACATATTTTTATGATTGGTCACATTTTGTAAATCCAACGAAAAGGATTGGGATAGCTTTTTGGTTTTGCTATTAATGATATAACTTCCTTTTACATCCAAACGGAAATAATTGTCATAATTGGCGGAATAGGCGTCTGTTGACAACACTTCCTGACCTGCATCTTGCGATGCCGAAATATCAACTGGAGTATAAGCTCTTCCGCCAGCATTGGTGAATTTAACGTCTGTCGAAATTTTATTTTGACCACCAACTTTCCATTCTTTTCCTCCTAAAACATTGAAAACATATTTTCCGTTGAAAGCCGTATTTCGTTCTACACCATCACTTCCTTTGTATTTTGAATTGTATAAAGACGAAGTAAACAAGCCATAATAGCCCTTGCTGAAGAATTTCTCAATGGTAACTTCTGCACCATAATTGGTTCCAGTTCCTGCATTAATAAGATTGTCTTCTAAATCGGTTTTGAAGCTTGAACCTGTGTTCAGCATCGAATAACTACTCGAAAAAGTATTCACCGGAACATTAGCAATAGCTTGATAATACACTTCGGTTTTCAATCGCCAATCCTGAAACGGTTGTAAATCATATCCCAAAACAAAATGCTGGCTTTTGGTGGAATCTAAATTTTTGTTGTTGAAAGCATACGAGCCATCCGTGTTTTGAGTTTGAAGAAAATAAACATTAATTGGCTGCATTTGTGAATGTAAACCATACCCTAGACTAAAACTACTTTTGCTGTTTACAGCATATTTCAATCCCAAACGCGGTTCAACTGAAACCGAATTATTCAAGAAAAACTTTTGCGAATGAATACCAGCATTTAAAATCAACTTTTCGCTAATGTTGTATTTAGCCTGAACAAAAGCTTGCGCCAAATTAGTAGAACTGTTTGTATCCCAAACTTGTTTCCAAGTATCGGAACTGTTTTGCTTTGTTTTATAAAATAGATCCAAGCCCATCAATTCATCTTGAATTCCCGCTTTTATAAAAAACTTTGGATTTAATTTTAAATTATAAGTGGTGCTAAAATTATAGCCAGTTTTGGCCACATTACTCACTTCTTTGGTAAAAGTAGCATTTGCCATTCTGTCGAAATCATATGAAGTTTGGTCTGTTTTGGAATAATTCAATCCAATGGTCGAACTGATAAACGATTTAATATTAATTTGTTTGAAATAATTCAAGCCAACTATTCCAATTTTACTGGCAAAATCAACCTGATTGCCATTCCCATATAAAGAATTTGAATTTCCACCTTCAATATTTATGGTGCTGGAAGCCAAAATTCCGAACATTGAAAATTTGCCCAATTTAGAAGTACCACTATTCAATTTAAACGATAAATCTTGATAAGACGGTGTTGCTGTTGTTCCTATATCAACTCCAACCAGTTTTGCTACACCAGCTAAACCATATCGATATCCAACTAAATAGGAGGAACCTTTTTCTTTGTTAATTGGTCCTTCAGTTGTGGCTTCAAGACCTGTAATAACACCCAATTGAATGGTAGTTTCTCTCTTTTTTGAATTTCCATTTCTAAAACCAATATCAAAAACACCCGAAGTAGCATTACCATATTCGGCAGGAAAAGCGGATGTAAAGAAATCGGAATTCTTTAATAAATTGGTATTCAAGGCACTTACGGCTCCACCAGTCGTTCCAACCGTTGCAAAGTGATTTGGATTGGTTACATTCATTCCGTCAATGCGCCATAAAACACCAACAGGCGAATTTCCTCTAATTACGATATCATTTCTGCTGTCATCGGGGGTGCTAACACCAGCAAAATTTGCTGCCATTCGTGCCACATCGCTTCTTCCACCAGCGTAACGATTGACCTCTTCCATAGAAAATGTTCGGGCGCTCACTGTTGCAAATTTATTAATTGTTCCCGATTTTTTGGATGCTTTCACAACTACTTCGTCCAGTTTTTTGAATTCATCTTCCAAAGTAATATCCAAAATAACCTCTTTACCCGATGTCACAATCACCTCTGGGATTACCACTTCTTTATAACCAGCTAATGAAACTTTAATTTCGTAACGGTCAGGAGTAATATCGGTTAAAATATAATTTCCTTTTTCATCGGTTACAGTTTGTTTTTCGGAATTATTTATTTGAACTGCCGCACCAATTATGGGTGTTTGAGACAATTTATCAGTCACGTTTCCACGAATATTCTGTTTGTTGTTTTGAGCAAACGTAGCGGTCGAAACAAATAGAAGTAAAAGAATTGTTTTCGAACCAAAATTAGGTTTAAATTTTCTGAATAATAATGGAATACTCAATAGCAACACTATTATAGAACCCCAAAACAAAAAGAGCGCCATCGATAAATTTAAAATTGAAGTAGTGGATTGCCATTTCCCATTCTCCAAAACCAGATCAATTTGTTGCTTATTCTCGTCATTCAAAACGTATAATTGGTTGGGCAATCCTTTTTTTAATATAATTAAGGAGCTTTGATTATGTGGAGTATCCATAAACATTCCATTTTTAAAATACATGGAGCTAATATTTTTAGAAAAACCAAATACTTCTACAACCAGTTTAGTTTCGTGTCCTAATAATACTAGGGGTTTGCCAAATTTAAGGGTGTCCTGATCATTACAAATAAACAGAACATTTTTTTTGAAATGATCTGTTACCAATGCTCTAAATTCTTCGGGAGTTTTATAAGCATTCTTTCCATATTTATAATCTACCTCCCCTTTAAATGCGGTTAGTGAACTGTATATTTGTAAATAGCATTTCCCTTTTTCGTTCTGATAAATCATTACTGTTGACAAATCGGATTGATGTGCCTGTATAGAAATACTAGTTAAAAGAAACAGAATTCCTATTACATTTCTTTTCATTTTTTTAGTATTAAAAAAATTAGTTGACATAAGCTCCTTTTAAACAGTTGATAAAATTATTTGCACCTGCAGTATCAACATGATAATGGTATCCTCTAACAGCATCAGTATGCCCTCTACATTCATCTAAATCAGTGGATTCAGCCCCTTTTGTATCTAGTCTCGCAAACAATCCATGTCCATCTATGGCATAACCAATCATGGGTGCATGTCCATCGGTTTGAGCAATTTCTTTCGATTTTCCATTGGCTGCATGATAATGGTAACCCGCACCCAAATTGATATGTCCTCCAGCATCGTCAAATGGCGCTAGTGTATATGCTCCTAAGATGCGGTCAACTGGTGCTGGAGCATCAAATCGAACTCCGTTAAAAGCAATTCCTCTTACACTAGGTCCAGTAGATTGTGGTCCCCCTCCGAATTGTACGGAATTAGTTAGTTTCACTGGACTTACTGGGATATAATAGGTTTGAGTTAAACTAGCAACGTAGGAAGGTAAACACTCCACACAAAAATTTTTGTATTCTACACCTACATTTGGGTTTGCTGCAGCCTGGCAATCTGCTTGGGTTTTGGTTTTAATTACCGTACCAGTACTGCTATCATACATCATCCAGGTAGAGTCCGAAAAAAAAGTAGCTAAATTTTTTATAAATGCGCCATCAACATCATATACTTTTCCGTCTTTTAACCAAATTCCACCAGCAGAGGAATCATCCGAAATATTTGTAGGACACCAAGGTCCCATGGGATGATCTGTAGGGGTACCTTTGCTTACTATTTTATAACAATCCACAGTGGTTCCATTTGAAAGTGTTTTGGAAACTATGGTTATGGGCTCTGATAATCCAGCAGAAAGAAAATTATCCGATTTTACTTTTATAATTGTTCCAACCGAGGTGTCAACTATATTTTCATTGTCTTTGCTGCATCCGAAAGTACCCAAGACTAGTGCCAATAGGACTGCTAATTTCTCGATTTTGAATTTTTTATTTTTCATTTTTAATTATTTTTATTTGTTTTTGTTTTCTAAAGTTTTAATATCGTCTATCATTTGTTGCATTTCTAGTGCTAAAGTACCGTTGTAAATACCTCTTATTCTTTTGTTTTTGTCTACCAAAATAAAATGTTCTGTATGAAGAAATTCGCTGCTGTCTTTGCTAAAACCGATATCTTCCTCGGCAAAATAGGATGTGCGAGCCAATTTATAAATATCATTTTTAGAACCCGTCAGGAAATGCCAATTCGGATTCGTTATTTCATTTCTGGCTTTGTATTTCTTTAAAACATTTGGTGTGTCAATCCAAGGCGTGACCGAATAGGAGAGTAAAACAATATCGGAATGGCTTTTTAAACTATCGTTTACAATTTTTAAGTTGGTAGTCATTTTTGGACAAATGCTGCCACAGGTCGTGAAAATAAAATTGGCAATATGAATTTTGCCTTTAATGTTTTTTTGAGAAATCAAAGTGCTGTCTTGGTCCAAAAAAGAAAAATCGGCAATGGTGTGTTTTATTTTTGATTCCACTTCGGATGTATCGGTAATGAATATTGGTGTAAAATCAGGTTCGTTATAATAGGGCAAACCTATGGCTTCCGCTTTTTTATCCAAACAACTAACTAACAACAAACTACTTAACAACAAAAATACTATCCGATACATTTTTACAATTTTTAGTTCCCAATAAACCATATCTTTTTCCTTTAACAATTACATAGTTGGCTCTGATTTTGCCATTGTCATACCATAATTTTTGACTTCCATCTTCCTGACCGTCTTTGAAATGGGCCAAATGAGTTAATTTTCCATCAAAGGTCCATTCGCTCAATTCGCCTTCATACGCATCATTTTCGGCCATAAATTCAAACCGTTTGTTTCCATTTTCCCAAAAAGCCACTTGTTTTCCATTCTTTTTTCCACCAGCGTATATGCGTACTTCTAGTAGCTTTTTGTTGGGATACCATTTTTTACAAATCCCACTCAATTGACCATTAATAAAACCTTCCGAGGAAATAGTATCTTGATTGGGATACAATTCAAATAGAAAACCCGAATATTTTTCTTTGTTCAAATAGACAACATCATTTAAAACCGTAATTTCTGTGGATGATTTTAGGCTATATGTTTTAGGAGCTTTTGACTCCTTCTTGGAACAAGAACAAACCAAAAGCGCTAAAACATAAATTTTTAAAAATTTCATCTACTGCGAAATAGTTCCGGGCGTTCCGTAAAATCCGTTTCCGTTGAGATAAGGAGCTTCATCGGTAAAATGATAATGATATATGCCATTTGGATAATCAACCGTTGCGTGTGTGTGACCGTGATAAACATCTAAAGCTGCATTGGTAACTACTGTACCGTTCTCTTCCTGTGGGCCATAAACTGGAAAACCATCCAATAAAAAACCCATCAAGCCTGATTTGGTCGATTTTACAGTGGTTAAATACAAAGGCTCTACGTGGTAATGATACACTCCTTGATTTTGCGGATGTCCGTAATACTTGTCGAAAGTGGCAATTTCTCCAGCCAAAACTTGATTGTTAGGTCCCGCATATTGATTGAAAAAAGCAACTCCATTTATGGCAATACCAATTGCTCCCAAAGGAGTAGCAGCGTGAGTTGACGCCACGACAGGATTTAAGGGTGTTTTCAATGTAGCCGTTTGTTCAATTATTGAATTTGGATTTTTAACAAAAGTGTTTCCTCCAAACGTTGTTCCGGAATAAGCCTCATACAAAGCATTTGTTGTTGGATAATAAGCGCTTTTGTGGTCCGGTAAATCTTTTGTTTTGATGTAAATATAGGTTCCGTCACTGGTTATACTGGTCGTTCCGTATATTTTTTTATAAACAGCTGGGACATCTGTTGCTGCTGTTGTTGTGTTTGAGCTATCATTATTGCTACAACTTATGATGCTACCAATAACAATTCCGATAACTACCAAAGCACTGATTTTTAAATTTTTCATACTTGTCTTTTTAAAGTTTTTACAAAAGTATTTCTTGTAATAACTTTTGAAAAATCACTTTCTGTTGAGTTGTAGAAAAATCGTGTTGAGTTGTAAAAAAATCAAATAATAGTTTCTGAATAATATATGTTTTTTTGTTTCTAAATTTTGGAATCCTAAATTAAATTTATTCTTTATATTTGTTGGTTGGAGGATTAATATCCTTTTAAGTTTAAATTAAATTATACTATGCAAAACATTCCTAGTGTTGACTTGCGTGATTTCCTTTCGGACAACCCGAAACGTAAACAAAAATTTGTAAATGAAATCGGAAGTGCATTTGAAGATATTGGCTTCGTAGCACTCAAAGGGCATTTTTTAGACGACCAGTTGGTTGATGAATTGTATGATCAAATCAGAAATTTTTTCGCTTTGCCATTAGAAACAAAGCGCAGTTATGAAATTCCTGGAATTGGAGGACAAAGAGGCTATGTTTCTTTTGGAACAGAGCACGCCAAAGGCAGAAAAGAAGGCGATTTGAAAGAATTTTGGCACTTTGGACAATATGTAGCCGATGATTCAAAATATGCTTCAGAATACCCTGAAAATGTTGAAGTAAAAGAATTACCCCGTTTTAATGTGGTAGGTAAAGAAGCCTATCAAATGCTCGAGAAAACAGGCGTTTATGTCCTGAGAGCTTTGGCTTTGCATCTTGGTTTAGATGAATTTTATTTTGACCAATATGCCAAAGAAGGGAATTCAATCTTAAGACCTATTCATTACCCTCCTATTACTTCTGAGCCAGCCAATGCGATTCGTGCTGCGGCTCATGGTGACATCAACCTAATTACTTTATTGATGGGAGCACAAGGAAGAGGATTACAAGTTCAAAATCATGATGGTGAATGGATTGATGCCATTGCTGAACCCGACGAATTGGTAATTAATGTGGGCGATATGTTATCGCGTCATACTAATAACAAATTGAAATCTACGATTCATCAAGTGGTAAATCCACCGAGAGAATTATGGGGAACTTCACGATATTCTATTCCATTTTTTATGCATCCCGTAAGTGATATGAAATTGGATTGTTTGGAAAATTGCATTGATGCAGAAAATCCAAAAAAATTCGAAGATATTACTGCAGGAGCTTATTTATACGAACGTTTAGTAGATTTGGGACTTATTAAATAATAAAACTTAAATTTATAGTTCAAGAAAGACATCGAGTTTGCTTGATGTCTTTTGTTTTTTTACCATTAAGAAATTAAGATACATTAAGAATAGTAAAAACTTAATTTTCTTAACTTCTTAATGGTTTAATAAATCAATTAATTTTAAAAAAAATGGACTTAAAAGACCAATTAAAAAACCTTTTTCCAGATCATGAACCATCGCCGGAAGAAGCTATTGAAGAAGTAGCACACGAATTATACGTTCAAAAAGAACCTATGATTTGCAAATTCGAAAAACGAAAAGGAAAAGCTACCACTATAATTGAAGGTTACGAAGGAACAGACGAGGATTTTAAAATTCTGGCCAAAGAAATCAAAACCAAATTGAGTGTTGGCGGCACTTTCAAAGATGATTCTATCATTATTCAAGGTGATTATCGCGATAAAATAATGACTATTTTAAAAGAAAAAGGATTTAAAGTAAAACGTGTTGGAGGCTAGAAAACGTTGTTATTTGAGAAACTTTAAACCTTAAATTATATACGAAAAACAATGATACAATCATCAGAGTTAATATTAAATCCGGATGGTAGTGTATATCATCTGAATTTAAAACCGGAACATATTGCGCATGATATCATCTTTGTAGGGGATCAAAATCGCGTCGAAAAAATTACACAGTTTTTTGACAACATCGAATTTTCTGCTCAAAAAAGAGAATTCAAAACCCAAACCGGAATTTTCAAAGGCAAAAGAATTACTGTGATGTCAACGGGAATTGGTCCAGATAATATTGATATTGTCATGAACGAATTGGATGCTTTGGTCAATATTGATTTGAAAACCAGAAAACCAAAAGAGAATCTAACTTCTTTAAACATCATCCGAATTGGAACTTCGGGTTCTTTACAAGCGGATATTCCAGTGGATAGTTTTGTCATGTCTAAATTTGGATTAGGCTTGGACAACATGCTCCGCTCCTATTTGATTGACGAAGTTTCAAATCTTGAAATGGAAGAAGCTTTTGTAAAACACACCAATTGGGATTTACGAAAAGGAAAACCTTATGTAATAGCTTGTTCCGAAAAATTGGAAAAAATGATTGAAAGCAACAAAATACATAAAGGAATTACAGCAACTGCCGGAGGTTTTTATGGTCCGCAAGGACGTGTGCTGCGTCTAAATATTCAAGATGAAGCACTGAATTCTAAAATGGATAATTTTAAATTTGGTGACAACCAAATCACCAATTTAGAAATGGAAACTGCTGCTATTTATGGACTTTCGGCTCTTTTAGGGCATCAGGCGCTGTCGCTGAATGCCATTATTGCCAATCGTGCCAATGGAACTTTCAGCAGTGATCCTTATAAAGCCGTAGATAAATTGATTACATATACGTTAGAGAAATTGGCTAAAAATTAATGCAGTATATGGAATTACAAGTTGAAAAAACAGAAGCACTTTTATTAAGTGCATGTAGGTATTTTAATAGCGTGAGTGACGTCGTTATAAAATTTAAACCTTCTGAAAACAAATGGTCTAAAAAAGAAATTCTAGGCCATTTAATTGATTCAGCAATAAATAATTTAGTACGCTTTACCGAAATAAATTATGTAGAAAAGCCTTATCACCACAGACCCTATAGTCAAATTGATTTAGTTAATTTAAATCAATATCAAACAATGGATACCGACGAATTAGTACAGCTTTGGCTTTCGCTAAATAAGCAAATCATTAGAGTTTTTAAAAATATTGATGATAAAGCACTTGATTATCAAATTATTTTGAGTGATCAATCTGTAATTGATTTGAAGTTTTTAATGACTGATTATGTTCAACATTTAGAATACCATATTAATCAAATTTTAAATTAAGATTAAATGATTTCTACCTTGCTTTGTTCATCCGACAATCTCACTCAACAAATTCAAAATTCAGAAATTGATTCTTAGGAAGATTTATTGATTTATGTCAAAAATATTCCCTAGGGACGAAATGCTAATCGAGAAGATTTGTCGTTGGTTTTAAAAGAAAACAAAGGAATATGCAGGTTCAAAAACGCATTCCTAAAAGAAGTGGCTAATCTAAATTCGATTCCAAACGTAAAACTCATTATTGGAATCCATAATATGAACGAAATCAATACTAAAATTGGAACCATACTAAATAATAACATTGATTTCATCTCAGAAGCCCATTGCTATTTAAAAATTGATGACGTTCGTATAGATTGCACAAATCCAAAATCGAAAAGGATTTATTGGAAGAAATTGAAATTGAACCCTACCAAGTTGGAGAGTTCAAAATCAAATTTCATAAAAATTTTATAAAAAAGTGGTTGTCGGACTCAAATGCTACTATAGGTTTTGAACAATTGCGGGCTTTCAGAGAAGAATACATTACATATTTATCTCAAGGATATCTATAAAATAACTTTTCTTGTGTTTTTTAAAAGTATAAGTCTATTATTAAAAATACTGAACAATTAGAAAGTAAATCGGCATTCCTATAGTGATGTTTACCGGAAATGTTACCGCAAGTGCCATGGGCAAATACAGACCGGGATTTGACTTGGGAACCGAAATTTGCATTGCTGCGGGAACGGCGATATAGGAAGCACTTGCTGCTAGTACGGCAAAGATGAATCGGTTGGTGACATCATCGGTGACAAAGGAACTTAATACGGCGAACATACAGCCGTTGACCAAAGGAATAATCATTGCGAAAAGGAAAGGAAACCATCCGAAAGAGAAGAAGGATTTTAGTTTTCTACCACTTGTTACTCCCATATCCAGAAGAAAAATAGCTAAGAATCCTTTGAAAAGGTCGTTAGTAAAGGGCTTGATTCCCTCAGCCTGTTTAGTACTGGCCAAAAAACCGATTACCAAACTACCAAGGATTAGCAATACACTGCTATTGGTCAAAGAGTGTTTTAGGACAGCACTGAATTTTATTTTATTAGTAGACTGATCTTTATTGAATATCGATATCAGGACCAGTCCAATGATAATGGCAGGCGATTCCATCAAAGCCATTATGGCTACCATGTGTCCGTGAAGGGTCAATTGCAGTGATTCGAGATAGGAAACCGCCGTGACAAAGGTTACGGCACTTACAGAGCCGTAGGCTGCCGCAATGGCTCCAGCATCATAAACACTGAGTTTTCTTTTTAGGATGAAAAAGGTGTACAATGGTATTAGCATCGAAATCATGATTCCAAAGAGCATAGACAAGGCAATTTCACTAGAGAATTCTTCATGCGACAACTCTTGTCCTCCCTTAAACCCAATGGCAAACAGCAAGTAAAGTGATATGAATTTTGACGTATTGGGTGGTATTTCCAAATCACTTTTTAGAAGTACGGCAATCACGCCAAGTACAAAAAAAAGCAGTGCTGGATTGGTTAGGTTCTCTAGTAATAGATTTAAGTTCATGATTTTTGTGTTAATTTATTATTTAGTTATTGCTATCGATTTAAAATATAGTTATTCTACAAAATCCAACTCACCAGTTCTGAGTGTGTAAAAGGCTCCCACAATTTTTATTTCCCCTTTACTTTCCATTGTTTTTAATATTTCACTTTTGGCTCTTATCTCACTAATGGTATGACGTACATTGTTGTAAGCAACTTCTTTGACAAAGAATTCATTTTTGGATGATTTTTCGCCGTGAAAATCTTTACTCATCTCAACTGCTGGCTTTATGTTTGTGAGCATTGAGGTAATATTTCCTAACTTCACATCATCTATTGCGCTTTTTACCGCTCCACAGTGTTGATGACCCATTACCAATATTAGTTTTGCCCCAGCTACTTTACAAGCAAATTCCATACTCCCCAAAAGGTCCGTGTTTGCAAAATTACCCGCTACCCTGCCCACAAATACGTCTCCAATTCCCTGGTCAAAGACATCTTCCACGGGCACTCTGCTATCCAGACAACTTAAAACCATCGCCTTTGGGTATTGACCTCCCGTTGCAATTTTTCTAATTTCGTCAGAATGCTCACGTTGCGTTACATTACCGCTTTTAAAGCGTTGGTTGCCTTCTTTGAATTCAAGTAAAACCTGATCGGGAGATAATTGATCCTGTTCTGCTTTAGTCAGCACATGTTGATGTTTGTAGGGTGCTGTAAAAGATTTATTGTCATCATTTGAAATCTTGCTTGAATTCGATTTACATGATGGAAACAATTGTAGTAATAAAACTAAGGTTGCAACTTGTAACATTTTCATAATTTGTTTGATTTAAAATTTGCCATTGCAAATGTGCTAACTAAAATTGATAAATTTTCATTTATATATTTGATGTAAAACATAATGTTTTTTTATGAATAATAAATTAACCAATTCTTGATTACTACAATATTTCATGAATACATTAGTATTAAATAAGCACATAGAAAATGAATTGGGCAACACTAATTGTATATGTTGTTTAAAGTGCTAAATGGCTATTTAGTAAATTGAAATCTTCGAAAAAGAGCTTATCGTTTTGGAATAATTTTATAGGAAGTATAAATTATACTTAAAAAATACCATCAAAATTTAGTTTTTCGGCGTATTTCAAAACTGTATTTTGGTCTATAGAAGACTCATTTTCAACCCTGAATATAATTGGCAAATTAGAATATTGCATGACAAACGCTTCTGTTTCGGGAGTGGATTCCCCATTAATAACAATTCCGATAATTGTAATATTTCTACGTTTTAATTCCTGGATGGTAAGCAAAGTATGGTTTATACTTCCTAAATAATTTTGCGATACCAATAATACACTAGCATTGAGATGTTGAATTAAATCGGCTATCAAAATCTCGTTATTTAAAGGTACCATTAGCCCTCCTGCTCCTTCAATTACCAGATGATTTTCTGTCTCAGGAAGTATGAAATCTTCCAGTTTAATTGCGACTCCATCTCTTTTGGCAGCGGCATGGGGAGACAAGGGTTGCGACAATCTATACTTTTCGGGATGAAAAACAGATTTGTTGTTAGAAATCAGTGTTTTAACCTTCATTGTATCCGAATCCATCAAATCGCCAGATTGAATTGGTTTCCAATAATCTGCATTTAAATATTCGGTCACAATTGCAGATACTACTGTTTTTCCAATGTTTGTTCCAATTCCTGTAATAAATATTCTTTTCATTCTATCTGTATTTTTCAAATTTCAATCTTTTTCCATAGCTACTTTCATTAAAAACACCGTTATCGAAAACAAGTTTCCCATTAACAAATGTCTTTAGAATACTGCTTTGAAACGATTGATTTTCGAATGGAGACCACTTGCATTTATAAAGAATGTTTTTGGTACTTACGACCCAAAGATTATTCAAATCAACCAAAATCAAATCAGCATAATACCCTTCTCGTATATAGCCACGCTCTTTTAAACGATAAATTTCGGCTACATTGTGGCACATTTTTTCGACTATTTTTTCTAAACTAATTTTGTCTTTGTGGTATAATTCTAACATGACAGGTAAAGCATGCTGCACTAACGGACCACCTGATAAAGCTTCAAAATAATTGCCACCTTTTTCCACAATCGTATGGGGAGCATGGTCTGTTGCAATGATGTCTAGTTTGTTATTCAATAAAGCTTCCAATAATCCGTCTTTATCTTTTTCAGTTTTTACGGATGGATTCCATTTTATTTTCGATCCTAACTTTTCATAATCTGCATCCGAAAACCAAAGGTGATGGATGCATGCTTCTGCAGTTACTCTCTTGTCTCGGAGCGGTATTGTATTGTCAAACAAATTTGCTTCTTCGAGGGTAGAAATATGGTATATATGCACGCGATTGTTGTGTTTTTTTGCAATTTCCAGAACTCGTTTTGTCGCTACCACACAGGCTTCTTCACTTCTTATTAGTGGGTGGTATCTGAATGGAATATCTTGACCGTAGATAGAACGGTATTTTTGAGTGTTATTCTTAATGATTGAGTCGTCTTCGCTGTGCAGGGCAATCAAGGTATTGGTTCTGGAAAACAACTCTTCGAGAAAATCAGGATAGTTTGCTAAAATCCCATCATCGTTGTTAAAATATAGCCCATCATCGGTTATACCGCAAACATTTTCGGTATCCGTTTTTAAAGCTTCTTCGAGATTGTCCTTGTTTATTCCCATGAAAAAGGAATAATTCGCTAATGAAGTTCCGGATGCAATTGCATATTTTTCTTCTAATAATTTTTGGGTCAGCGTGTTCGGAATTGTATTAGGCATGTCCATAAATGACGTAATTCCTCCTGCAACTGCTGATTTTGATTCAGAATAGATTGTCGCTTTGTGTGTCAGACCCGGATCACGAAAATGTACTTGGTCATCAATAATCCCAGGCATCAAGTAAAGGCCTTCGGCATTAATTTCGTCATAATTTGTATTTGACGGCAGGGCAATTTGAGCGTCTATTTTTTCGATCCTATCTTTATTCAACAAAACATCGGCAATAATTATTCTCCCCTCATTTACTATTGATGCGTTTCGGATGATTGTTTTCATTCTTTATTTTTTTATGGCTCTTTCCAATCGGTCATTTATAGATTTTCCAAGTCCTTTGTTGGGAAATCGCTCTGCAATGATTACGTCCAAGTTGTTTTTGTCTAAACGGTGCATTGTGGCGTATAAATTCTTTGCGGCTTCGGCTAGATCTCCTTTTTTGGAGAGCACTTCTTGAAGTATATTTTCGGTAGCTGTAATTTTATCCTTGAACAACAGCAATCCAATTTTTTTACCAGAGAATGATGGTATCAACTCGGCTACATTATCGGTAAGATAGGTATTGGTCTTTGGAGCGTAATGGCGCGAAAGCATTCCTGGAGCATCTGGTGAGCAGTCCTTGCTAGTTGTAATTAGGACCTTTCCAACGATTCGTTCTATATTTTCTACTGAAATTGAACCGTGCCGGTAAAGAATTGGTTGGTTATTTTCGAAACCAATGATTGTAGATTCTATTCCGTTTTGGCATGCTCCCCCATCCAATATAATTTCCAAATTCTCTTTGAAATAGTTTGAAACGTGCGTGGCAGTTGTAGGACTGATACAACCGAAAGGATTGGCACTTGGTGCTGCCAGCGGGAATTCAAGTTTCTCCAAAAGTGCTAAAGCCACTGGGTGATTTGGCACTCTTACAGCAACAGTCTCTTTGCCAGCAGTGACGATGTCTGGGATGTGGGGTTGTTTTTTCAAAACCAACGTTAAGGATCCCGGCCAAAACTCGTCGGCAAGCTTACGGGCCATATCTGGAATATCAGTGGCAACCTTGTCTAAAAATTCGGTAGACTTGATATGTACAATTAATGGGTTGTAAAAGGGTCTCTTTTTTAATTCGAATATTTTTTTCACTGCATTTTCGCTATAGGCATTTCCAGCCAAACCATAAACGGTTTCGGTGGGAATAGCTATTATCTCATCATTTATCAAAGCCTGCGCGGCTTTGGTTATATTAGTTGTTGTCACGGAGTCTTTTTAAGGATTACAATTATCACAGTACGTAGGGTCTTCAGATTCTTTTTGGTTGGGATACAATTCTTCTTTTACATAAGAACATTTTTGGCAGGTATAGATGTGACTTAAAGTGGAACGGGTTGGGAAACGACACCATTCACAAGGAAGACCTCGTTTGGCATCCGTAACCCCAAAACCGGGGGTATTGCAATTAGGACAACTGGAATTAATTTTATCGGCCAATTTTATAGCAGCGCTTTCAATAACCTTCATACGTGAAGGATTGTACATTGCCCGCATATCGGTTTCAATATAAACAGATCCGTATAACTCGATGAAATGATTGTACAACTCAACTAATTTCCCCCAATCGCTGATGCCTTTTTCAATTTCGATAAAATCATCGATGGATTTCCTTGCAATCAAGGCGTGTGAAGGGAATTTTGCCGTTTTGGCAAATTCATCCAACTCTTGTTTGCTATGTATTACAGCACCACTAAAATTGGTATCCAGACTTAACTCTCTGGTAACGATTTCCAAATTATTTTTTTTATCGATAAAGAATAAAAACTCATCATCGGCATGAGCAAAGAAAATGGATGGATGAGAACCAAAAGAACCTTCGCTTGCTATGGCCATGTCACAATTGGTCAACTCCATAGCCATAAGGCATTTTTTCTTGGCGGTTGTTATTGGATCCTCTTTCCTTTCAATTTCTCCGGTAAAGGTTCCGAGTTCATCGGTATCAAGATTTGGAACTACAAAGCATTTCACACCTAATTCCTTTGCTATAATTGGAGCAATTACTTTTTCTTTTTCATGTTTAGTTGCAATTAGCAATTTTCTCCCTTTAAACATTTCATTCATCCGTTTTAGAAAAATGAATGTTAACGGTTGATGTTATGACTATGTTCAGGTTTTGTGTTGTTGCTTCATTTACTATTCTGGAGATTACTTCAACACTTTCTTTTAGTTCGGGTATTCTTCTTGTTGCGGTTTCGTCTTCCTTTCCGTAACGCTCGTGTGAGCTGAAGTTCTTGTTTTGATGGAAATTGATTTTGTTGATGAATAAATTCATCAATAGTTCCTTTGCCTCAGTTGGTGAAAAATTACCGTTTATAAGTATAATTTTCTCAGTTGTTTTCATCTATAATAATTTTATGATTAGAAATTTGAAGAAATTTTAGTCCTGATACTATTGAAATTGCAAGAAACAATTTTTGAAATATAACGTCTCCTGTCATTAAAGCGGTTATAAAAAAAAGAACCATCAATATTGCGCTTGCAAAAAATTTAATGTCGACTGTTTTCATTTGATACTATTTAGTTTAAATTATTTCATGTTGATTTTTGCACGATCCATCTTTTGTATTTTTACTTTTCGAGATGAACATTTTAAAAGAAAGTAATGCTTTCCTACTTTTTATATTTTTCTTAATAATTTTATATTTAACAGCACAAAACTCCGAATTCAAATCCATAAATTTTTATTTATATTTGTAATGTAATGTATTAGATTAATTTATGAATTATACTTTAAATCAACTTCAGATATTTCTGAAAATAGTAAAAACACAAAGCGTGACAAAGGCTTCGGAGGAGTTGCATCTAACCCAGCCCGCGGTATCTATCCAGTTAAAGAATTTTCAGGAACAGTTTGATATTCCTTTGACAGAGGTTGTTGGGAGGAAAATTTACATCACCGATTTTGGACATGAAATTGCTGAGGCAGCCGAGAATATCATAAATCAAGTGCATGCTATCAACTATAAAACTTTAGCCTACAAAGGACGAATGGCCGGGAAATTGAAAATTTCGATTGTTTCGACAGGAAAATATGTCATGCCCTATTTTCTAGCCGATTTCATGAAAGAACATTCGGGGATCGAGTTGCTGATGGATGTAACAAATAAAAGCAGGGTTATAGAGAGTTTAGAAAACAACGAAGTCGATTTTGCGCTGGTTTCCATTTTGCCCTCCAAACTCAATGTAGAAAAATTAGACCTGCTTCAAAACAAACTGTATTTAGTAGGTAATACCGACATCATTTTCGAAAAGAGGGACAAGGAAGAAAGTCTTTTCGAAAATTTGCCTTTAATTTTTAGAGAAAAAGGTTCTGGAACAAGACAAATCATGGTAAGTTTCTTTGAAAGAAATGCCATTTCGGTAATGAATAAAATGGAACTCACTTCAAATGAAGCCGTAAAACAAGCATTAATAGCTGGTTTGGGCTATTCGATTATGCCTTTAATTGGTATAAAAAACGAATTGCGCAACAATGAACTGCAAATAATTCCAGTTAAAGGATTACCTATTACAACCAACTGGAGTTTAATATGGCTTAAAGGGAAAAAGCACTCACCTATTGCAAAAGCTATTTTAAACTATATAGAGAAAGAAAAATCAAATATCGTCCAAGATAAATTCGATTGGTATGAGAAATATTAATGAGTATTTTTTGCATTATTGATTACTTTTAAGCTTTGAGTATTAAGATTTTTTTTAAAATAATGAGATTCTATTTTTTAAAACTACATTTGCTTTTATAACAATTCAATAATGAAAATAATACTTACAGGTGCTACAGGAGTTCTTGGATCTCATATTTTGTATGAAATTCTAGAGCTTTTTATCAACAATAAAATTGACGGAAAAATTTTTCTTATTGCAAGAAGTAAAGGTAAAAACTCCGCTTTAGATCGAATAAACGAACTCTTATCCAGCAGTTACACACCTAAAATCATCAAAGATAAAGGAATCGCAAAACTGCATGAATATATTGAAATTATCGATACTGATTTGGCTTCAATTCAGGATACTTTTTCAAGCCAAATAAAAGATGCTTACTTCATTCACTCAGCGGGATATGTGAATTTATCCACTGACGTAGACCAACGTGATAAAATTTTTGATGAAAATACGACAATCACAAAATCACTTTTCAAAATATTTCATCCCTTTATTAAAAAGTTTATTTATATAGGAACTGCTTTTTCATCAGGAATTAGAAAAGGATTGATTGATAATGATTTTCATAGTTTAGGATTCAAACCAGAACATCGCAATGCATATGAAAATGCCAAATTCCATTCGGAGAATTTTATAGCGCAAGAATGCAAAAAAATAGGTTTACCATTCCAAATTTTGCGCCCGAGTGTTATTGGTGGTAAAATGCTAGGGACCGAAAATCAATATTTTATTTCTAAATATATGGTTTTTTATCTTTTGGCAAAATTCTTTCACTTTACTTCCCAACGAAAAGGAGACCAAGAAAATGTGCGTTTTATTGTCAATGAAGATACCGTTTTGAATATCATTCCAGTAGATTATGTGGCAAAAGTGATTTTAAACACATTCGAAAGGAATGATATTGAACAGCTTAATATTGTTAATGCCAAAAGTTTCAATATGGTAAGAGGATTGCAATTGATTATGAAAGAAGTGGGTTACACTAATTTTACTTTAATCCAAAATCCGTTAGACTTTAAATACAAAAATACCATCGAGAAATTGTATTATGAAAGCATTGGAAAACATTTAAGTCCCTATTTTACAACTGCTGCTAACGAATACGATACCACTTTACTGAACTCCATCCTTGAAATACCAAAACTAGACCAAGAAGCATTTACCAGCATGATTCGTTATGCCAGAGTGAATAATTTTAAAGATATTAATGTTTAATTTCAGGAGCTAATTACTTCGTCAGTTCGCTGCGCTCGTGTCCCGCTGTACACTATAATCTATTGCTCCGAACCCCGGCACAATAGGATTTCCGTTTCCATCGGGGCTAGTTAAAACGATTAACTATAAAAAATCAAAAAATGACAACAATAAAAATAGCCGGAGTTCCAGAACATTTTAACCTTCCTTGGCATTTAAGCATCGAAAACGGAGATTTTGAAAAAGAAAATATCGATTTACAATGGACTGACGTTCCTGAGGGAACAGGCAAAATGTGCCAAATGCTTCGTGATGGAGAAACGGATATTGCCGTAATCCTAACCGAAGGAATCGTAAAAGATATCGTTGCCGGAAATTCAAGTAAAATTGTTCAGGTTTATGTTGAAAGTCCCTTAATTTGGGGAATTCATGTCGCTGCAAAATCCAATTATAAAACGTTAGCTGATCTAGAAAATACCAAAGTTGCGATTTCCAGATTAGGTTCCGGTTCACAATTAATGGCCTATGTCAATGCTGATAATCAAGGTTGGGAAACAGATATCCTTCAGTTTGAAATTGTAAATACCATTGATGGTGCAGTTGAAGCTTTGACTAATGGAACTGCTGATTATTTTATGTGGGAACGTTTTATGACAAAACCACTTGTTGACAAAGGAATTTTCCGCAGAATTGCTGATTGCCCAACGCCTTGGCCTTGTTTTGTAATTGCTGTTCGCAATGAAGTTTTAGAAAAAAATCCAAAAATCATTTCTAAAATTGTAGAAATCATCAATAAAACAACTCAAGAATTTAAAGACATTCCGAGTATTGACAAAACTTTAGCATCAAATTACAATCAAAAAATAGACGATATTCAGGAATGGCTTTCATTAACGCAATGGTCACAAAGAACTTTGACAGAGGAAGTGTTAAACAAAATTCAAAATCAATTATTTCAACTTAAAATTATCGATAAAAAAGGTACTTTTGATGCAATTGTAAAAACAGTCTAGATTTCTGTTTTTATGTTATTATGATAAAAATAAAAAAAATTACTTTTCAAGGTATTAAACAAAAATTTCAGGTCAAAAAACCCTGGGATGATGTTATTATTTTTGTCTTAAACATATTAATTGCGATTCCGGTTTTTATAATTGTACATCAAAATCTAATCAATCCCAATTGGTTTTTTAATATTGACAGGATTATTTTATTCCTGCTTATCATAGTGTCAATACAATTAATCTTGAGATTTCTTAGGACAATTATTCTCATTTGTATTCTCTTGTATTTAATGGTCTTACTTTATGGTTCAGTGATAGGGAATTATGGTTTCAACAGTGTTTTTGAAGACTATAATTCTATGATGTATTCTATGTCGTATAATCCATATCCTCAAGATATAATCATTGCTAAACTACTTCCGTTTCCCAATAAATCAAAAATAATTAATGCCATAGAATATCAGAATCCAAAAGTGAGGAATTTTGCGATTATGGCAACAACTAAATATTTCAAAAATGTAAAAGGATATTCTGATTACAGAACTATTATTCAATGTTTTGCAGTATTTAAAGAAATAAATCACCGTTGGAATTACGTGAGTGATCCTAAAGATGGGGATTATATTGCATCTGCTAGTGAATCATTAGACTATTTTTCAGGTGATTGTGATGATCATTCCATATTAATGGCCGCAAGTGTCAGGGCTATTGGCGGAACTCCCCGATTGATTCATACTAAAGGACATATTTATCCCGAAATATTAATTGGTTCTCAAAAGGATTTAGAAAAAGTAAACTTTCTAATCAAAAATGTTTTGTTTGTAGATGAAAGTAACGAGAAACAACTTCATTATCACATTGATGAACGTGGCCAAATATGGATGAACCTCGATTATACTGCAAATTATCCTGGCGGTCCTTTTTTATCCGAAGAAATTTTAGGTGCTTTAACTTTAGAATAAAACTAATTAAATAAAAAAACTCCATTATTTCTAATGGAGTTTTTTGTGGGCGATGAGGGGTTCGAACCCCCGACCCCCTCGGTGTAAACGAGGTGCTCTGAACCAGCTGAGCTAATCGCCCTTCTACAATTTGGTAATTTTCATTTCCTTATTGCGAGTGCAAATATACACCTAGAAATCGTATTTACAAGTAAAATAGCAAAAAAATAAAATAAAAAATAACAATAAATATCTTTGTCTCTCTATGCTAGCACTTTAAATACATCATGAAAGCTTACTATTTTTTTGTATTGAGTTGTTATAGTCTTACATTTGCGATATAAATTATAAATAATGGCAAGGTTTAAAGAAAATGATTTACCAAAATCAAAAATTACCGCAAGTTCACTTACTAAAGCAACTCTAATATTTCAATATGCTGGAAATCATCGCTGGAAATTTTATGTAGGTTTAGTTTTTTTATTGCTGACAGGAGCAACCGCGCTTGCTTTCCCTAAATTAATGGGAATGCTTATCGATTGTGTGAAAAATAAAGATAATGCTCAGGCTAATTATATTGCCTTGGGATTAGTTGTCATTTTATTTTTTCAATCTATTTTTTCGTTTTTCAGATTGTCATTATTTGTCAATTTTACGGAACATACTTTAGCAAATCTTAGATTAGCACTGTATAGTAATCTGGTAAAGTTGCCCATGTCATTCTTTTCACAAAAGCGTGTTGGGGAATTAAACAGTAGAATCAGCTCTGATATAACCCAAATACAAGATACCTTAACCTCTACAATAGCTGAATTCCTGAGACAATTCATTTTAATTATTGGTGGTGTTCTTTTATTAGCAAACGAAAGCATCAAATTAACCTTGTTGATGTTGTCTGTTGTTCCCCTTGTGGCTGTTGCTGCGGTTATTTTTGGGCGTTTTATTAGAAAATATTCAAAAAACGTTCAAGATAAAGTTGCCGAAAGTCAAGTTATTGTTGAGGAAACCATGCAGGGAATTACTATCGTTAAGGCTTTCGCCAATGAATGGTACGAGATTGCCCGTTACAATGGAAAAATAAAGGAGGTTGTGAAAATTGCCATTAAAGGTGGGAAATATAGAGGCTACTTCGCTTCATTCATTATTTTTTGTCTTTTTGGAGCCATTGTTGCCGTAGTTTGGTTTGGCGTTCGTTTAAGCATTAGCGGAGAAATGAGCGTAGGACAATTAATTTCGTTTGTATTGTACTCTACATTTGTAGGGGCTTCTTTTGGAGGAATTGCGGAACTTTATGCACAGATCCAAAAAGCAATTGGTGCAACCGAACGTGTTTTTGAATTATTAGATGAAACTCCTGAAAAAATCAATTCAATCCAAAATGCCTCTTCTGCAAATAAAATAAAAGGGAATGTTACTTTCAAAAATGTTGCGTTCAGTTATCATTCAAGAAAAGAAATACAAGTATTGAAAGATGTTAGTTTTACCGCTAATTATGGTCAAAAAATAGCTATTGTAGGACCAAGTGGAACCGGAAAATCAACAATTGCATCATTATTATTACGTTTCTATAATATTGATGAAGGAGAAATATTGGTTGATGGGAAAAATATTTACGATTATGATTTAGAAAATCTTAGAGGAAATATGAGTATTGTACCGCAAGATGTTATTTTATTTGGTGGAACAATCAGAGAAAATATTGCTTACGGAAAACCAAATGCAACCGAAGAAGAAATTCTTACCGCTTCAAAACAAGCTAATGCTTATAATTTTATCGAAAGTTTTCCCGAAAAATTTGAAACTATTGTAGGTGAACGAGGAATTAAACTTTCTGGTGGACAACGACAACGCATCGCCATTGCGAGAGCATTACTTAAAAACCCAAGTATTTTAATCCTAGATGAAGCCACATCTTCATTAGACAGTGAAAGTGAAAAACTAGTTCAGGAAGCACTTGAAATTCTGATGCAAGGAAGGACAAGTATCATTATTGCACACCGTCTTTCAACAATTCGTAGTGCTGATCAAATTTTAGTTCTTGACAATGGAAAAATAGCTGAAAAGGGAACACATCAGGAATTAATTACTTTAGAGAATGGAATGTATAAAAATTTAAGTAATTTGCAGTTTAGCAATTCTTAGTATTCGTTACTAATTTCACAAAAAAAAACTCCATTCTGTAAACTGAATGGAGTTTTTTTATATGATTGAAAACGTAATGTTATTTCCCTTTTCTCCTGTTACGTTCCGTTTTAATCATTGACAATTCCCGACTGGTTTGTCCAGCAACAGAAGTGTTTTCTTCGGCACGACGAATCAAGTAAGGCATCACATCTTTAACAGGACCGAAAGGTAAGTATTTAGCAACATTATAAGTATTAGCAGCCAAATTATAACTTATATTATCGCTCATTCCATACAATTGACCAAACCAAATTCTCTTGTCATTTGTTTTAATACCTTTCTCTTGCATTAATTCCATTAGCGTATAGGTGCTTTCCTCATTATGGGTTCCTGCAAAAATTGACATCGTATCTAAATGATCAATCATATAGTGTACTGCAGCATCATAATTTTCATCCGTAGCCTCTTTTGAAGTGCATATTGGTGACTTATAGCCATTCTCTTCAGCACGCGCAATTTCTTTTTCCATGTAGGCACCGCGAACTAATTTCATTCCAATTAAAAATCCTTCTCTTTTGGCTTGTTCATGTAATCTTTTCAAATAATCCAAACGATCCCAACGGTACATTTGTAACGTATTGAAAACAATAGCTTTTTCTTTATTGTATTTACGCATCATTTCGGTAACTAAATCGTCTGCGGCATCCTGCATCCAGCTTTCTTCACCGTCAATAAGAAGTGCTACATCTTTAGAATGGGCATCTTTACAAACTATATCAAAACGCTCCACTACTCTATTCCATTCCGCTTGTTCTTTGGCGGTTAATTCTTGTTTTTCTCCTAATTTTTGATACAATTCAAAACGTCCAAAACCAGTTGGTTTAAAAACTGCAAAAGGAATAGCTTTACGCTCTTTGGCAAATTCGATTGTTTTTAAAGTCATTTCCAATGCAGCATCAAACTGATCTTCTTCCTCTTTCCCCTCTACAGAATAATCCAAAACAGAAGAAACTCCTTTTGTAAACATTTTATCTACTACAGAAAGACAATCAACCTCATTTACTCCGCCACAAAAATGGTCAAAAACAGTAGCACGAATCAAACCTTCGACCGGAAGATTTGCTTTCAATGCAAAATTAGTAACCGCAGTTCCTATTCGAACTAAAGGCTGATTATCAATCATTTTGAAAAGAAAATAAGCTCTATCGAGTTCGGTATCGCTTTTTAAAGCAAACGCAACTTGTGTATTATTGAATATTTTTTCCATTTTTTGTGATATTTTTGTACAAATATAGATAGAGTTTTGAATATTATTCCCCAAAAATTACCTTATTTTGCCCTTTCAATTAATCAATAAAGATGCAATCAATTCACGCCAACAGTTATCCAATTCATTTTAACGAAAAAGGATATGAAGCATTAAACCTTCATTTAAAAGAAAACAAATATTCTAATTTATTTATTATTGTCGACAGCAATACAAATGAGTTTTGTTTGCCAAAATTTCTGCCTTTTTTAGAAACTGATCTTACTATAGAAATTATAGAATTTGAAGCAGGAGAACAAAATAAAAATATTGAAACCTGCGTGCAAATTTGGAATGTATTGACTGAACTCGGTGCGGACAGAAAAAGTCTTGTACTTAATTTAGGCGGCGGGGTTGTTACTGATTTGGGTGGTTTTGTAGCTTCAACCTTTAAGAGAGGTTTAGATTTTATTCATATTCCTACTACTTTATTATCTATGGTTGATGCTTCTGTGGGCGGAAAAAATGGGGTTGATTTAGGGAATTTGAAAAATCAAATAGGCGTTATCAATGTACCGGCAATGGTTCTTATCGACACTCAATACCTTGATACTGTCCCGCAAAACGAAATGCGATCTGGTTTAGCTGAAATGTTGAAACACGGTTTAATATATGATAAAGGATATTGGGAGCAATTTTTAGATTTAAAAGCAATTGATTTTGCTGATTTTGATGCATTAATTTATCGTTCAGTCGAAATAAAGAATGAAATTGTAAAGCAAGATCCTACTGAAAAAAACATTCGTAAGTCATTAAATTTTGGTCACACATTAGGACATGCTATTGAAAGTTATTTTTTGGAAAATGAAAATAAAACTACTTTATTGCACGGTGAAGCAATTGCAGTAGGAATGATATTGGAAAGTTATATTTCATTAAATAAAAACTTGATCAATTCAGGGGAATATATCCAAATAAAATCAACAATTAAGACCATATATGACGACATCGTTTTTGAAGAAAATGACATAGAACCTATTTTGGAATTACTTATTCATGACAAGAAAAATGAGTACGGTAACATTCAGTTTGCTTTAATAGAGGGTATCGGGAAAATAAAAATCAATCAATCGGTTGAAAATGAATTAATTCTTAAGGCTTTCCTGGATTATAAATCTTAATTATTTTTTTATAAAAAGGATTGCGTTACGTATATATTATTTTTTACATTTGCCACGATGAAAAAAAGTCAAAATAAAACAATTTATAGTGCTAAGAAAAACCGAAACAATATGTCTTTTTTAAGGATATTGAAGCGTTTTTATTCTATTAAAGGAAACTTTAGTTTTGATGTTTTTCAATATTTGAAATCGGACCACGAAAAGCTTCAAATAATTTATGCAAATATCAGAGTTTGAATTTTAGATTAATTATTTTTTACGTACATTTAATCTAAAATCATGAAAAACAAATGAATACAAAATATTCTGATTTAATAAATCAAACTTATTACTTTCCCCAAGAAGAATTTACATTAAACAAAGATAACCTTCAGTTTCACAATATTGACTTGATGAAACTAGTGGAAAAATATGGAACACCATTAAAATTCACCTATCTACCTCAAATTTCCAATAACATTAACAAAGCCAAAAGCTGGTTTCGTAAATCGATGGAAAAAAATAAATATGAGGCTAAATATTACTATTGTTATTGTACAAAAAGCTCCCATTTTGAATTTATCATGAATGAAGCTTTTAAAAACAATATACACATTGAAACCTCCTCTGCTTTTGATATAAATATTGTTGAAAATTTATTAGAAAACGGAAAAATCAACAAAAGTACTTATATTATCTGTAACGGATTTAAAAGAGATCAGTACATTGAAAACATAGCCCGGTTAGTAAATAACGGACATAAAAATACTATTCCAATTATTGATAACTATGAAGAACTAGATTTGCTTCAAGGTCAAATAAAAGGAAAATTTAAAATCGGAATTCGTATTGCTGCTGAGGAAGAACCAAAATTTGAGTTCTATACTTCAAGATTAGGAATTGGATACAAAAACATTGTTCCTTTTTATAAAAAAGAAATCAAAGAAAATAAAAAACTGGAACTTAAAATGTTGCACTTTTTTATTAACACTGGGATCAATGATAATGCCTATTATTGGAACGAGTTAGTAAAATGTATCAAGGTTTATGTTGCATTAAAAAAAGAATGTCCTACATTAGATGGATTAAATATTGGTGGAGGTTTTCCTATAAAAAATTCATTGACATTCGAGTACGATTACCAATACATGATCGATGAAATTATCAATCAGATTAAAATAGCATGTGACGAAGCAGAAGTTGATGTTCCAAATATCTTTACTGAATTTGGTTCGTTTACTGTTGGTGAAAGCGGAGGTGCAATTTATCAGATCTTGTATCAAAAACAACAAAATGATAGAGAAAAATGGAATATGATTGATTCTTCTTTTATCACCACTTTACCAGATACATGGGCTATAAATAAGCGTTTCATTATGTTAGCAATTAACCGTTGGAACGACACTTACGAAAGAGTTCTATTGGGTGGAATGACCTGTGATAGTGACGATTATTACAACTCCGAGCAAAACATGAATGCTATATATTTGCCAAAATACAACAAAGAAAAACCATTATATATTGGATTTTTCAATACCGGAGCTTATCAGGAAACAATAGGTGGATATGGAGGCCTACACCACTGTTTGATTCCACAGCCCAAACACATACTGATAGATAGAGATGAAAATGGAATTTTGGCAACTGAGGTTTTCTCAGAACAACAAACTTCTGAGGACGTTTTAAAAATATTAGGTTACGACAAAAAATAAATAATTAATTATACAATTAGTCAATTTAAAAATTCGTTAAATTTGAAATACAAATTCAATGTTTCGATTTTTAAATCTTTAAATTTTAAAAAATGAGCAAAGGACCAATCAGTCAGTTTATAGAAAAGCATTACCTGCATTTCAACTCTGCATCTTTAGTTGACGCAGCTAAGGCATACGAACAACAATTAGCCAACGGTGCAAAAATGATGGTGAGCATGGCTGGTGCTATGAGTACAGCTGAAATTGGAAAGATTTTTGCTGAAATAATTCGTCAGGATAAAGTTCAGATTATTTCTTGTACAGGTGCAAATCTTGAAGAAGATATTATGAATTTAGTAGCTCATTCTCATTACGAAAGAGTTCCAAATTATAGAGATTTAACTCCCCAAGATGAATGGGATTTATTAGAAAGAGGCTTAAACCGTGTAACTGATACTTGTATCCCGGAACATGAGGCTTTCCGTCGTTTGCAAAAACATATTTACAAAATTTGGAAAGATGCTGATGATAAAGGGGAAAGATATTTTCCACATGAATTTATGTATAAAATGTTGCTTTCTGGTGTTCTGGAAGAGTATTATGAAATTGATTTAAAAGACAGTTGGATGTATGCTGCTGCTGAGAAAAATTTACCTATTATTGTACCTGGTTGGGAGGATAGTACGATGGGAAATATATTTGCCTCTTATGTAATTAAAGGTGAATTGAAAGCATCAACAATGAAATCTGGTATTGAATATATGGTTTTCTTATCAGATTGGTATCCGAAAAATAGTACTAATGGTGTAGGTTTTTTCCAAATTGGTGGAGGAATTGCCGGGGATTTTCCAATATGTGTTGTACCAATGTTATACCAAGATATGGAAATGCATGACATTCCGTTTTGGAGCTATTTTTGTCAGATTTCAGATTCAACAACCAGTTATGGTTCTTATTCTGGAGCGGTACCGAATGAAAAAATTACTTGGGGTAAATTAGATATAAAAACTCCTAAGTTTATTATTGAATCCGATGCTACCATTGTAGCACCTTTAATTTTCGCTTATTTATTAGATTTATAGAATAACTTTATGAAAAGAGTAATAGTTGATTACGCAAAACTAACAAATGAAATTTTAAACCTTTTGGTAGAAAAATTTCCTGAAGGATATGATGATTCAAACATTATCCGTTTTAGAAATGCTAAAAATGAATTAATAGAAGCTGTCGAAGTACGCACAGAAGACACCATTTATTTAGTAAAAGTTAGCACAAAACTGGCAGACAGAATTGAAAATTTTGACGAAGACGACGAAATTGATGACGTTATTGAACCGATCAGCGGACTTGAACTTGATGACGATGATTCAGTTGACGACGATGATGATGAAAACTTAGATAAGCCAGATAAAGATAATGGAGAGGATGACGAAGATGATGATAAAGATATATCGGACGAAGAAGATGATGATGATGAAGATTAACAAAACTCTTCAATAAAAATAAAAAAGGAACTCTCACACGAGTTCCTTTTTTTATTAATTTAGAATTCAAAATATACGCCAAAATGACACAAGAAACTTTACATGCCAAACTCAAGGAAAATTTTGGTTTTGAAAAATTTAGGCCCAATCAAGAAGAAATAATAAATTGTGTACTTTCTGGTCAAGATACTTTGGCTATTATGCCTACCGGTGGTGGAAAATCAATTTGTTTTCAATTAACCGCTTTAATTTTACAAGGAATTACAATCGTAATTTCTCCATTAATAGCTTTAATGAAAGATCAAGTAGATAGTTTAAAAGCAAATGGTATTGCCGCCTGTTTTATAAATAGTAGTCAAACTGAAGACGAACGTCAATTTTATATTGAAAGCTTAAAATCGAACGTTATAAAGTTAGTTTACATTGCGCCAGAAAGCCTTTTTTATCTTGACAACATTTTCAATAGTTTAACTATAAGTCTTATTGCAATAGATGAAGCACACTGCATTTCAGCTTGGGGACATGATTTTCGTCCGGCTTATACTAACTTGGGTTATCTTAAAAACCGCTTTCCTTTTACTCCAATCTTAGCTTTAACTGCAACTGCCGATAAAGCTACACGTAAGGACATTAGCGAACAATTAAATTTAAAAAAACCTAAAATATTTGTAGCTTCTTTTGACAGAAAGAATCTAAGTTTAGAAGTTCGTCCTGCTTTAGACCGAGTAAAACAGATTATTGATTTCATCCAAGAAAAGCCAAATGAATCGGGAATAATATATTGCTTAAGCCGAAAAACAACGGAAGAACTAGCTGAAAAATTACAAAAAACAAGAATAAATGCTAAAGCATATCATGCAGGTTTGGATAATAAAATTCGATCTCAAACCCAAGATGAGTTCATTACTGATGATTGCCAAGTAGTTTGTGCTACAATAGCTTTTGGAATGGGAATTGACAAATCTAATGTTCGCTGGGTAATTCACTATAACTTACCAAAAAACATAGAGGGTTATTATCAAGAAATTGGTCGTGCTGGTCGGGACGGATTGCCATCTGAAACTATACTGTTTGAAAGTTACGGCGATGTTATTCAACTTCAAAAATTTGCTTCACAAGGTTTGAATGCTGAAGTACAATTGGCAAAATTAGAAAGAATGAAACAGTATGCCGATGCTTTAAGTTGTCGCAGAAAAATATTGCTTTCGTATTTTGGAGAGCTCGTTACTGAAAACTGTGGGAATTGTGATATTTGCAAAAATCCACCTTCTTTTTTTGACGGTACTATTATTGCCCAAAAAGCATTATCGGCAATTATTCGTTTACAGGAAACAGAACCATTACCTGTAATTATTGACTTTTTACGCGGATCTAAAAATGCTTATATTTATGAAAAAGAGTATCAAAAACTTAAAACTTATGGAGTTGGCATTGATCTTTCCTGGTTTGATTGGAATCAATATTTAATCCAACTCATCAATTTAGGCTATTGCGAAATTGCATTTCATCAGCAAAATAAAATTAGACTGACTGCTTTTGCAAAAAAAGTATTATTTGAAGGAGAGAAAGTACAACTAACTACTGTTCAGAAAATCAATATCGACAAACAAGAAGTCAAAGAAATTAAAAGCAAATCTAATTTAAATTCATTATTTGATAAGCTAAGAAAACTGCGATACGAAATTTCAAAGGTTGAATCTGTTCCGGCTTATGTCATTTTTAGTGATTCGGCTTTACGACAAATGGAAACTGAAAGACCTATGAGTGAACAGGAATTATTAGCCATTGACGGTGTGGGAAAAGCCAAATTGGAAAAATATGGTGACGCCTTTATAAAAGCAATTATTGATTTTCAAAAAACTAAAATTGTTAAAAAAAAGAAAGAAGCTACAACTTATAAAGAAACATTAGAATTATACCAAAGCGGATTATCTGTTGAAGAAATTTCTCAAAAACGAAAATTAGGATTAAGCACGATTATGTCCCATTTAGCAAAATTATATGTTGACGGAGTTGCTATTGATTTAACTCTATTTATATCCAAAGAAGAAGTTTCTAAAATTGCTGAAGCTCAAATAAAACTAGAGTCACCAAATACACTGAAACCTTATTTTGATTATTTTGAAGAAAAAATAGATTACGGTAAAATCCGTTTGGCATTGGCTATACTAGAAAAAGAAAATGCTGTATTTTAAAAATTAATATGATAAATTCATTTCATCCATTTGTGAATTCTCAAACTAAAATTTTGATTTTAGGAACGATGCCAGGCATAGCTTCTCTGGAAAAACAGGAATATTATGCTCATAAACGAAATCATTTTTGGAAGATAATGTACACACTACTAGCTAATTTACCCGTATCAGAAGTTTTTGAAGAAAAGATACAGTTATTGCAAAATAATAAAATTGGATTGTGGGATGTTTTAGAAAATTGTGAAAGAAAAGGAAGTTTGGACATCCACATTAAAAATCAAAAAGAAAATGATTTTGAATCGTTGTTTAAAGAATTTCCAACAATCACTAAAATCATCTTTAATGGAAAAGAAAGTCATAAATATTTCCTGAAAAAATTTGGACAAATAGAAGGCATCACGTATTATGTGATGCCTTCAACTAGTCCTGCTAATACAATGTCTTTTGAAAACAAGTTAAAAATCTGGTCAACTTGCTTCGAATAATCTATAAATATCTTTCTTGAAAAACTTTTTGATGGTGTTTTTGATGACCAATGATAATAAAACCTATTGCACGAACTGAAATATTTGTATTAGAAGCCGTTCCTGTTCGCTTTAATTGGTCTTCTGAAAAACTTTTAAAAAGAAACAAATTAGAATGTCTAACCGCTGATAGTTCTGCTAATAAGTCCTGAATATTTCTATCATTCGCATTCGTGTTATCCACGAAATCATTTTCTTCAAATCCTGGTAAAGGTGTTTTATCATTCCTTGAAATTCGTAATGCGCGATAAGCAAAAATTCGTTCCGTATCAATGATGTGTTGAATGATATCTTTGATAGTCCACTTCCCTTCGGCATATCTGTAATCAAATTTATCCATTGGAATATTTTGTACAAAACGAATAAAATCGTGAAGACAAATTTCCAATTCATCAATCATTTCAACATTCCCGGCAGCACTTATATAAGTTGCATTAAATTGAGAATATTCACTTATAGGTAATTGATCTGTTTTCATTTTTTAGAATTAAGCGGAATTTCTACTTGCGTTTGTATTTCCAAAAAGAGAACGCGTTACAATTTTTTCATATACTTTAATCAAGTCTATATCAGGATTTTTTTCTTTATTAATTTCATTAATTCTCAATAAAGCATATTGCTGTATTGTTAACAACGGCAATACAATACGCTCTCTTATTTGTATAGATGCTTTACCATCAGGATAATTTTCCATTAATTCTTTATGACCTGCAATTTTCAAAAGCAAACGTTTCGTTTCTAAAAATTCATCATAGATTATTTGCCAAAAAGCACCAAATTCAGGGTCTTTTTTCATGTAAGCCGTTAACGGGAAAAATGATTTTGCCAATGACATCATGCTATTTTCTAATAACGTTTTAAAGAATAAAGAATTGTCATATAGATCTTGAACTTTATTCCACTGATCTGTATCTTCATAATGTTTTAAAGCTGATCCTACACCAAAAAATCCTGGTACATTTTGCTTCAATTGACTCCATGAACCTACAAAAGGAATTGCTCTCAAGTCAGCAAAATCTAAACTTTCAGATTTACTTCTTTTTGAAGGACGGCTTCCAATATTCGTTTTAGCATAATATTTCAAAGTACTCATTTGTTCTAAATATGGAATGAATTTAGGATGATTCTTAAAGCTCAAGTATTTTTCATATCCTAATTCTGCTAATTGATTTAAAATATCTTTCTCATTGGTTGACAACTCATTCTGTCCTTTACTGAAAACCTGATTTGTTACACCTGCACTCAATAAATTTTCTAAATTGTAACGACAAGAATCTAAAGTTCCAAAATTAGAACTTATCGTTTGTCCTTGTACCGTTACTTGAATCTCATTATTTTCAATATTTGGACCTAATGAAGCGTAGAATTTATGTGTTTTTCCACCACCACGAGCCGGAGGGCCACCACGACCATCAAAGAAAATCGCTTTTATACCATATTTTCTGGAGATTTCAGTAAGTTCCTCTTTAGCTTTATAAATACTCCAATTCGCCATTAAATACCCTCCATCTTTGGTTCCATCAGAAAAACCGAGCATTATAGTTTGCTTATTTTTTCTATTTACTAAGTGCTTAGCATATGCCGGATTGGTATATAATTTCTCCATTATAGCATGAGCGTTTTGTAGATCATCAACAGATTCAAAAAGCGGAATAATATCAACTGATGGATTTTCCCAATTACTCAAACGAAATAATGCAAAAGTCTCCATTACATTAAGTGCACTTTCATTATTACTTATAATATAACGATTTGCACCAAATTCACCATTCTTCTCTTGGATTTTTTTTATAGCCTGAATTGACTCAATAGTTGATTTAGTCATTTCATTATTGAAAACATTTGGATCTAAATCACCTTTAGTATTAGAAAGAACTGTAAATTTCTCCTCTTCGGATAATTCAAAATAATTTTCAGGAAAAACTGTTGGGTTTGAATTCAAATAGAATTCAACAACGTCGTTAAATACGGCATCATGAATTTTGCTGTTTTGACGAATATCCAAAGATGCAAAATGAAAACCAAATAAATTCACTTTAATTAGCAATGAATCTAACTCATCAAGATATAATGATTGGTGTTGGTCTATAATTATTTGCTTTATTTTTTTTAACTGTGACTTAAACTCATCCAAAGTAATGAAAATATCTCCAGTTGAATAAAATACTGAACGATAAAGCTTGTGTTCAAGTTCAGAAACCAAAACATCTACACCAGAGAAAGTTAACTTACGTTTTAAATTTCTCATTTCAACGTAATAGCATTTTAATATAGAAGTCCTCAAACGTTCAGCCACCTTCAATGTAATACCTGTTGTTACAAATGGATTTCCATCACGATCTCCACCTGGCCAAAATCCAAGTTTAATTAATGGGTTCTTAATTGAATTTCCATTAAAAATATTCTTTTGAAGATAATGTACCATATCTCCCGAAGTTTTATAAAACACATTTTCAAGATACCAAATCAAACTTACAGCTTCATCAAAAGGATTCGGTTTTTCATTTTGAATAAAAGGAGTTTTACCCAATTGAGCTAACAATTGCTTGATGTCAAGTAAATTATTTTTGCGGATAGCATCTGTTAAATCATTGATAATACCAAGAACAGCACCTGGGTAGAATTGTGTAGGATGGGCTGTTAAAACGGTTCTTACATTAAAATTTTCCAAGAAATCAATCAATTCCTCTTCTTTATCTTTTGCTTCTGATTTTTCTTTAATATCTCTCAAAGAACCTCTTCCTTCCATATTATTGACTACAGGAAAAGCAGCATCTTCAATCGCATCGAATAACACTATCTGTCTTTCGATATATTGAATAAAACGAAACATTAAATCAATTTTCTCAGTTTCTGAGGCGCTATGTAAATATCTTTTTGCAAAAAAATCAACAATTTCTTTAGGAGTTTCTTGCTTTTTAAAACCAGTATCACAAACATCTGTAAATAAGGGTAGTAAAACTCCAGTATTGTCAATAGAGTCAAAAGGTAATGTAATAAAAACACTATTATAAATGTGATATTTAGAAAGTACGTCCTGATTGAAACGTTCTATTTTAGGTAGCGTGTACATAATTTAGTTATAGTTGGTTTAGTTGGTCAATTTTTCATAAAAAAACCCCAAGAATAAACTTGAGGTTATATTTTAAAATATAGCGTTCAAGATTAATTACATGTTTTTGAAAATAGTGTGCATCAATCGCTTCTTATCATTTATGCTTTCTTCAAGAGAAATCATAGTTTCAGTTCTGTAAACTCCTTCTATATCATCAATCATAAAGATAACATCTTTAGCGTGTTTCGTATCTTTAGCTCTAATTTTACAGAAAATATTAAATTTCCCAGTTGTTACTGAAGCAACCGTTACGTAAGGAATCTCATTAATACGCTCTAAAACAAATTTTGTTTGAGAAGTATTATTAAGAAATACGCCTACATATGCAATAAAAGAATATCCTAATTTATCATAATCAAGAACTAATGAAGAACCCATTATAATTCCGGCATCTTCCATTTTTTTTACTCTAACATGCACAGTTCCTGCAGAAATTAACAATTTTTTTGCGATATCTGTAAACGGAACTCTTGTATTGTCAATCAACATATCTAATATCTGGTGATCTACTTCATCTAAACGAAACTTACTCATATTTCTTTAATTAATATTAATAATTGCTATTACAAAGTATAAAAATATACATAAAAAGTAATAAAATGATGTAAATGTTATACTTTTATCATTCCATTAACAAATTTTACGTTGTCGTCTAAATAAAAATCAGCTTTTTGATTTATTTTCGGAAAATTAGAATAGTCATCTTTATATAGCGCTCCTTTAGCATCATACTCATAATGACCAAAATGATTTTCTAATTCGCCAATTTGTGAAATATAGGCGTTAAAATAAATCTGATTTTCAAATAACTCTTCTTTGTATTGTGATGCAAAATTGGTGATTTTTTCGATACCATCATAATTTATTTTGATGTTTTTATACATAAAATCATAAAAAACGACTTTATTTTGAGGAATATTCAAATATTTATCAATTCCATTGCTAACTATAACGTTTTCGCAAAGTGACGTAAAACTCGAAATTAACGCTATGAAAACAAATTTCCTAGTTACTTCTCTCTCATAATCATTTGCAAAATGCCCTGCTTCAAATAATAAAGTTGGCACACCTAAAGACTGAAAAGTATCTCCTATGCAATTTATATTGAAAGAATCATCAAAACGCCCTATTTGATTAGGTAAATACTGTTGCAACGCATCGTTTATAGTTGCAATAAGATTAATTGCCTTCAATCTGGTATCATTGATTTCTCGTTGTTCATTATATGAAGGTGCTAAAAAAGACAATGTTGCAGGTTTGCCTGTATCGCTAACTCCAAATATAGTGCGTTGATCATGAAGATTAAAGCAGTAATCGGGTTTGAAAGTTTCAAAAGTTTGTCTCAATATCTTACTTTCAGGTTGAGAGAGATCTTGAGAATCTCTATTTAAATCTACTTTGTTAGCATTTTCACGCGTATACAATGTAGCTCCATCAGGATTTAACATTGGAATGCTGTAAAAAGTAAAGTTGTCAAGCAATTGTTTTGCTAAATCCGATCCGCTATTTAATACGTTTAAAAAGTCAAATAGTGCTTTTGTGGTTGTACTTTCATTTCCATGCATTTGAGACCAAAGAAAAATTCTAGTTTTACCTTCACCAATTTGATAAGAATAAATAGATTTTTCAAGGACTGATTTTCCAATTACCTGCAGTTGATTATTGGTGTTTAATTTTTGCAATAAAGGTTCAATTGAATCTAAAGTAATATAACGACCATGGATAGATTCTTCTTTATACTGATTGAATAATTGTTCTAAATTCATACTATATTATTTAATTTACAAAAGTAAACATCTTTGTATTTACATTTGTAAACAAAATAAATTTAAACTATTTCAATGATGTAAACAACATTTCTTATAGTTCGAGCTAAACTAAACGCTCAGTAATTGACAAATGTGATTAAAATTATAAATATAATCTATATAATTATTTTCCAATAAGTTATGAACTGCTATTTATACTTAAATTTTAATTAAAATACTTAAATAATCATTATTTACACTTGTGATTTTGGTACTTCTATTTAATTTAATTACATTTGTAAACGGATTAGTATCAATCAAAATTTACAATGGTAAACATAGACGATTTTATAAAAAGACTAGAAATTATATTAGATTATTACGGTTTGAATGCTTCATCTTTTGCTGATAAAATTGGCGTTCAGCGTTCGAGTTTATCTCACCTTCTTTCAGGAAGAAATAAACCAAGTCTGGATTTTATCCTTAAAATTTTAGACGTTTTTCCTGATGTAGATTTATATTGGATTTTGAATGGAAAAGGAACTTTTCCTAAAAATACCGCACAAATCAATACAAAAGAAAATGTATTTGAAGAAGTTGTAAAACAAAATATCCCTACTCCATTAAACAACGAAATTATTCCTGAAAATTTATTTTCAGAAATAAAAAACGTAAATCCAATAAATACTATAGAAACAAAAAAAGTGGAAAGTCAAAATATTGCAAAAGAATTTTTTTCGGGCGAAATTGATAAAATTGTAATTTTTTATAAAAATGGAACATTTAAAAGTTATGTTCCAGATTAATTTTTAGAATGATTTATAGTAAATGACCTTGTTCTTTTTATTAAAGAGATTTAATTTATGCTTTAAATCCTTTTTCAGCAATTTTGCCTTCAACTCCTATATAATGTCTTTTCAAAATAAACATATCAGCTTGTAAATTTCCTGACGGAATTAATGGACTCCCTATGTTTACTTCTTTTTTACCAAAATCAAAAGCGACGGGAATTATGGGAACATTTGCTTTCAATGCAATATAATAAAATCCTGTTTTTAGTTCGTATACTTTATTACGAGTTCCTTCTGGAGCAACTGCTAAACGGAAAATTTCTTTTCTTTGAAAAATAGCTGCAATTGAGTCTACTTTATTTAGCCCACCCGTTCTATCCAAAGGTTCTCCTCCCATATATTTAAAGTAATAGCCGAAAGGAAAACTAAATAATTCTTTTTTTCCAACCCAATTCATCTCTAGTCCTAATATTTCTCGGGTAAAAACTCCTAAATAAAAATCATGGGCACTAGTATGTGGCATAACCATCATTACACATTTTTTTATATTTCCGTCTATCGTTCCAACTATTTTCCAATTCATAAGGTTAAAAAATATCCATTTATATAATTGTTTCTTCATCTCTTATTAACTTTTTTTACAAAACTAACAATTAATATCTATTAAAGATACATGTGTCTCTTCTTCGAATCTGGATATAAACCACTTGAAAACGGCCAGAAATAAATATCTTACATATTGTGGGAGATTAAATTATTTGTAAAAAGTTCTTATGATGAATGGAAAAGTGCTTTAAAAAATGGCTGTATTAAAAAATATCAATGTTCAAAAGACTAAAAAAAGGCCCAAAAATTACTTTTCGAGCCTTTTTTTATTACCATTTTGTTAAACCTAATAATTTTTCGCCCAATTCACTGAGTTTAGCTGTTTCATATTTAGTTTGTTCCCAATTACGCGGATCTCCAGGAAAGGCATATCCTTCTGGTGCAATTCGGTTTTTCCAAGAATTGATTCGCCAATCACGCAGCTCTTCATTATCTTCTTCAGCAGGCATCATTGAAATGTATTGGGCAACCCTTATTTTGTCTTTTGTTAAATTTGGTCGAATACCATGTGGTTGCGAACTATTAAAAATTAATAAATCACCTGCTTCCATTTTCGGCTTTACAAATTGTCCTTCAAAACCTGTTGTATCTGGTTGGAAACGATTTCTATCCTCAGGTTGCGTTAATTTCCAAGTATCATAAGTACGAAACAATTCTGGAATACATTGAAAACCTCCCATATTTTCATCATCCGCATCCACTAAGGCTAGCACACCTTGTACATTTTGAGGTTTTGTTTCCGGATCGTAGTCCCAATGAATAAAACCTTTGAATACATGATCTGGTCGTACTGGAAAATTAAGATTTGCTCGATCTATTGTAACCCATAATTTTTCGGTTCCCCATACATCTGCAAAAGCATCATGTACTTTTTGCATTTGGCGATTATCCCATTGGTATTGATGATTATATAATTCAACCATACCGCTATTATTTAATTCTTTCATTTTCATTTCTGCTCTTGGGGCTGTGTACCAAGTTTCAGGATTATTGGGGTCTTTTTCTTCAAATTCCCAAATGAAATCAGCTAATCTTTTAGCATTTTCTTTAGGGATAGCATTTTTTATTATTATATAACCGTTCTCAATCCAAAATTGCCATTGTTCTTCCGTGAGTAAACGAAGAGGTTTACCGTTAGAACGATCATTTAATTTTGCGGTACTTGATTTTGCAACAGAAGGATTTCCTGGGATATCGTTATGTGTATTAGTAGTCATAGTTGGCGTCATTGTAGGTACCATGTTTTGATTCTTGTTTTCCATATTGATTAAGTCTTTAAATTTCATAATTCAAATGTAATAGGATTTATCATGTTGAATTTCAACAGAATTTACCATAATTTGTACTATATTGACATTTATTCTTATATTTAAACAACAAATAGTATATTTATGATATAATAAAGATACAATCAGATGAAAATTGTTTTTGAAGACATCAAACGTTTAGCAGGAAGTTCATTTCGAATTTTAGTTAATCCCAAACTAAATGATTTTTATTATTGGCATTTTCATCCTGAATTTGAATTAACTTTTATTGAAGCACCACTCGGCACAAGGCGCATAGGCAATCATGTGGGACAATTTGAAGGTTCAGATTTGGTTTTTATAGGTTCTAATATTCCGCATTTAAATTTTGATTATGGAATCAAAACCGAATATGAAAAAGTAGTTTTACAAATCAAACAAGATTTTTTCAAAAATGATTTTATTACAACACCGGAACTGGCTTCAATTTATCAATTATTTCAAAATTCAAAAAGGGTAATTTGTTTTAATGGAATAACAAAAGAATCTGTTGGAAAACGATTAAAAAAAATTCATCATTTACCCAACTTTGAACAATTTGTAGAAGTCTTATCTTTATTTCAAATGTTGGCCATATCAGATGAAATAACCTATTTGTACGAAGCTCCATTCGATGATTTTTATAACAATAAAGAACAAACTCGATTGAAGGTTGTCTATACTTTTATTGAAAATAATTTTCAAAGAAACATAACCATTGAAGAAATGGGAGAACTGACGCATTTATCTAAAGCTGCTTTTTGTCGCTATTTCAAGAAAATGACACGCTTGACGTTTACTGAATTTCTGAATCAATATAGAATAGAACAAGCAAAACGGCTTTTGAAAAGTGATAAAAATGTAACTGAAACCTGCTACGAATGCGGCTTTGAAAGTCTTTCTTATTTTAATCGAATATTTAAGAAAGTAGTAGGTGAAAATCCTATTCAGTTTAAGAAAAGATAAAAAAAGGTGCATTTCCATTGTTTTAGAAATACACCTTTTTAAATTCATTCTGTAATATTAAAACTGGCTACATAAAAGTTTTTATCAATTTCAAGTTTTGGATTTTCTGTATCTGCCTGAACATTCTTCCATTCCGTTTCTGGTTTTAGCAATTCTTCTTTACCGTTTAGAGATACTTTCACTGGCATATTAAATCCCGAAACACAATTTGTCCAACGATATCCAAGTTTGTTGGCCTTGAAAAAATATTCTAATGTAGGAATTCTGGTATCTCTTAAATATTGATTAAAAATCGTTGTTAAATCAATACCAACCTGTTGGCTTAAGTAATTTTCAATTTGTTTCGTGGTAACCGTTTGATGATAAAAAGCACTGTTCAAACCCCTTAAAATTGTTCTCCATTTTACATCATCGTTGACAATTTGACGTAAAGTGTGCAACATATTTGCCCCTTTATAATACATATCACTTGAACCTTCATTGTTGACATCATAATGACCAATAATTGGTTTGTCATTTTCAATATTTTTTCTAATTCCTCTTACATAAGTATATCCGGCATCCTTACCATAATAATATTCAAGGAAAAGACTTTCAGAATAATTAGTAAAACTCTCGTGAATCCACATATCAGCAATATCCTTATAAGTGATATTATTAGCAAACCACTCGTGTCCCGATTCATGAATAATAATAAAATCAAACTTTAAACCCCAACCGGTACCACTTAAATCTCTACCTCGATATCCGTTTTGAAAACCATTTCCATATGTAACACTACTTTGATGTTCCATCCCTAAATAAGGAGCCTCAACTAGTTTATAACTGTCTTCATAGAATGGATAAGGTCCAAACCAATGCTCAAAAGCTTTTAGCATTCTCGGAACGTCTTGAAATTGTTTTTTTGCCTTGTCCAAATTGTTCCTCAAAACATAATAAGAACAATCTAAATCTCCTTTTTCTCCTTTGTATTTTTCTGAAAAAGAAACATAATCACCTATATTTATATTTACACCATAATTATTGATAGGGTTTGAAACATACCAATTAAATGTTTTAGTTCCATCTTTCATTTGTTTTATACTTTGTAAACGACCATTAGAAACATCAGTCAAACCTTTGGGAACATTCACACTAATTAACATACTTTCTACTTCATCATACATATGATCTTTATTGGGCCACCAAACGCTGGCACCTAATCCTTGACAAGAAGAAGCTATAAAAGGATTCCCGTTACTATCTTTTTTCCAAGTTATACCACCATCCCAAGGCGGATTTACTGCTATCTTAGGTTTACCTCCATAATAAATAATAAGTTCTTTTGTCGAACCTGTTTTTTGAGGAGCTATCAATTCAAGAAAAAAAGCATTTCCTTCTCTTTTAAATTTTAAAGATGTACCGTCCTGAATTACTTTGTATATCTCCATTGGATTCTGCAAATCAATTTGCATTCTATTGTATTCTTGTAGAACTTGATATCTTATCGTATTTGAACCTGTAATTGTACTATCGACAGGATTTATTTTAACATCTAAGTGATAGTATTTCACATCCCACCACGCTCTTTCTTTGGTAATACTACCTCGTAATGAATCTTGTCTGGTAAAAATTTCTTTTTTATGTTCAAGAAGACCTTGAGCTTTTGTGTTATTAGAAATAAGAAATGCAATAAAAATTATGCTAAAATATTTTGTCATGAATTTGAAACTTAGAAATAAAATATAAATTATTTTTTACAAAAAAAATAAAAAATCAATGCAATTTAGAAACTGATTTTTGTTCTATTACCGCTGTGAAATCAGTAACAAAACGATTGCCGTAATCGTCTAATAGTTCTAAAATTCGTAACTGTTTATCTGATTTTACAATTAACCCTGCATGATATTCAAGCGGAACTCTGAAGCAAACTTCTTGATCTGAAAACGATGATAAATCAGGATGTTGAAATTTAGATAAAGTCAAAACAATACCAGCGTATTCTTTTTTTACTTCTGGTAAAGCGTATATTGTCTCTTTTACCAATGCGTTTTCAATTGCTGCCCACTCTTTCCATAAATTTATATTTGAAGCTTGAGCGACCATTTCTGCAAGATGCGCTCCACCAACGCGGGATGAAGTTTCGAGAAAATAAATTTTCCCGTCTTCCTTACATTTTATAAATTCAGTATGAGCAGCACCATGTTTCAGTCCAAAGCCACTCAAAACCTGCTTATTTATATTTTTAATGGATTTGTCATCTTCAGAATCATACGGAATATTGGCAGAACGAAAAACTCCTCCACCTTGTGAAATTTCCATAGGTGTAGTTAAATATTTTGAAGTTAAACTAAAGATTACTTTGTTATCTGATATCAAACTATCACAATGATATACATCACCAGGTTTGAATTGCTCCAATAAATATTTGAATCTATTATTCCCCATTTCATTAATGTGAATCCATAAACTCTCTTTATCATATACTTTTATAATACCTGTTGCTGAAGCTTCGGAACGTGGTTTTAAAACCCACGGAGCTTGAATCGAATCAGCAAAAGTATTGATGTCATGATCATTAAACAGGGAACAAAAAGCTGGAATTGGAATGGCACAACTCTTTGCTCTCATACGCATGGCTAGTTTATCTCTAAAATAGCGTCCTGTGGTTTGACCCATACCATCAATACGAAGATTTTCGCGGAGATAAGTTGCTTTCTCTACATCATAATCATCGAGAGCAACAATGCCATCAATTTTTGTAGACTTCATAAAATTCCCAACACCTAATAATAAATGCTCTAAATTCCAATCTATATCCTGACCTTCCATATAAAAAATCTCATCAATATATTGATGTGGCCACGGTTTGTCTCTCAGTTTTTCACTTGTAACTAAATAGACTTTGTTACCTAACTTTTTTAAATTGATTAAAAAATCAGCACCCTTGAAATAATTCGAAATACAAAGGAAGGTTTTAGAGTTTTCCATACGTTATAAATTTTCAATAAATTTAGTTAATAAATGAACTCCATAAGCAGTTGCATGTTTGCTTTTAGCAAATTCATCATCATTAAATGTTACGCCTGCAACGTCAAGATGTGCCCAAGCTTTGTGCTCTTGGGTAAAATATTCTAAAAATTTAGCTGCGCTTATTGCTCCGGCAACTGGTTTTCCGCTATAATTTTTTACATCAGCTATATCGCTTTCAATGTCTGATTTATAAACATCCCAAAGTGGTAAAGGCCACAAACGCTCTCCAATTGCATCTCCATTTTCTTTTAATTTCTTAGCCATTTCCTCATTATTGGTAAACAAAGCACCACATTCATAACCAAAAGTACCAACGCTGCTTCCGGTAAGTGTGGCGATATCAACAATATAATCCGGTTTGAAATTTTTAATCAAATACGATAATCCATCGGCCAAAACAAGTCGGCCCTCGGCATCCGTATCAATGATTTCTATCGAATGTCCACTATAACTATGAATCACATCACTAGGTAAAAACGACTTACTGTCAACTGAATTTTCAGCACAAGGAACAATTGCTGTTACTTTTACAGGCAATTGCAAATCGGCTATAAGTTGCATGGCTCCTAGTACTGCGCCACCTCCAGCCATATCACATTTCATATGAACCATTCCTGCTGTTTTTATGTTTAATCCACCAGTATCAAAGGTTATTCCTTTTCCCACTAATCCAACATGTTTTATCTGTTCCACTTCAGTTGCCGGAGTGTAATTCATAATGATAAATTGAGGCTCATTTTCACTTCCTTTTCCTACTGCCAAAAATGCGCCAAGACCTGCAATTTTTGAAGCTTCATAACCAAGGACCTCTACATCAAATCCATATTTTTCACCAGTCTCTTTAGCCCAATTCGCCAAATATTTTGGGTTAATTGTATTGGGTGGTAAATCGACCAAAGTATAAGTTGCTAATTGTGCTTTGGCTATTTTAATTCCCTTTTTGGCTGTAGCCAAATAATCTTTTTCAGAAACCAGATTCAAAGTAAAATCAGGATTTAAAAAAGGATGCTCTGTTTTCTCTGTTTTAAAATGACCTAAATTATAAGTTCCTAAAAGCATACCAGAAATCATAGCTTCAGCCTGATCCTGAGTTATTTGTTCGGGTATAACTAAAGCTATATTCGAACTGAAATTATCTTTTTGTTTAGATGAAATACGTCGAAAAACTGTTTTCAATGATTTATAATCTATCGTTTTTCCTAAACCAATAAAAATATAAGTATTGTCGTTTTTTTCGGCTAAATAGTAGGTGTCTTTTTTTCCAAAAAAAACTTTGGAAGCAATTTCTAATCCATTAAACGCTATGGGAATAATACTTTTTGAGTAGGTTTCAAAAACTGGAATTAAAATTGTTCCTGAAAAATTATCTAAGTTTACTACTGTATTTGTTTTCATTTGTTCTCTTATTTTTTTAGCCTCTTGATTGAAACGCTATAAATGCATTATGCTTATTTATTTTACATACAATAAATCGCGACCCTACGTTTATTTTGTATTAAAAAACAACCATTCTATTGCTTTTGGAAATTCATCACTCCAATAGGTTTCGCTGTGTTTCCCTTGCCTATTAATACTTAAATTAATTTTCGATTTATCTTTTACAAATTTGCTCGTAATCAAATCTTCTTGAAACTTTTTTATATGATCAATCATCGTAGAACTTTCATCTCCGCCTGCATATAAATAAATTTTTGTATCTGCTAAATTGGCTTTTTTAGAATTGATTTTAAGGTCAGGAACAACCCAAAGTGATGGCGAAAAAATCATTAATTTCCCATAAACTTCAGGGTTACGCAATCCACTAAAAATACTGATTAATCCGCCCATCGAGCTTCCTCCTATTCCAGTAAATTCTCGTTCTTTTTTTGTTCGAAAATTACTATCTACATATGGTTTTAGCGTATCAGTTACAAATCGAATGTATTTTTTACCTTGTCCTTTTCCTAAAACTGTTTTTCCTACATTGTATTCTTTTAACCGATCTTCTTCGGCATGTTCTATAGCAATTATTATAATTTTTCCAATTTTATATTCAGACATAACTGCGAGTTTTTTATCAATTTCCCAATTGCCAAATTCGGCTTCTTCATTGAATAAATTTTGTGCATCCTGCAAATACATAACTGGATAACTTTCACTTGAGTGATCGTAATCATGAGGTAATAAAGCCCATATTTTTCTCGTTTTATTGAGTTGCGGAATTTCAAATTCATCCGATATTAATTGGACTTGTGGTAAAAAAGATTGCTTAAAAGGCAACCAGTTTTTTCTCCATCTGGCTACATGTTCTTTTTGAATACCTGTATGATTAGAAGTGGATCTGTTTTCCGTACGATTACCAAAACTGTCAATTTCTACTTCACTCCAGTCTCCTTTTGTAAATTTATACAAAAGCTCAACTGGATAATTAAAATCAACTGGAAATTTATAATGATACAAACCAACACCCATTTTCTCCATCATAAATTCTTTTGACTGAGTATACCAATTATTGAAATTACCTGAAATATAAACTGGTCGCGCATCATCTTCATCAGTTGTAAGTATTATATAGAGCCCGGTATTCAAAATCGGATTACTTATTTCTTCGGTAAATGTGGTATTATCTGAATTCATCACTTGTATTAGACTGCTAATATTTTAAAAATAAATAGTAAATATAGTCGATTGCGATTTGAAATAAAAGAAAAAAGAAAACCCAATAGCAAATGAATTTCCTATTGGGTTTGTATTGGTAAAAAATATTTGATAGATTTTACTTTTGGCGACTTTTTAAGACTTCCACAACATCATTTAGTTTAAATCCTTTGGCTTGTAATAATATAAGATAATGAAAAAGCAAATCAGCACTTTCACTCAAAAACAAATCATCATTATCATCTTTGGCTTCAATAACCACTTCTATCGCTTCTTCGCCTACTTTCTGGGCGATTTTGTTCATTCCTAATTTGAATAAAGAAGCAACATAGCTCTTTTCAGAATCCGCATTTTTTCTTCGAAGTTGAATTGTATCTTCTAAATTCGAAATAAAACCATAATCTACTTTGTTTTCGTCTGCCCAACACGTATCAGTTCCTTTGTGACATGTTGGTCCTTCCGGTTTTACCTGAATCAGTAACGTATCATTATCACAGTCGTTTTTAATGTCAATCAGATTCAGAAAATTGCCACTTTCCTCCCCTTTTGTCCAAAGTCTTTGTTTCGTACGACTATAAAATGTTACTTTTTTAGTGTCAATCGTTTTTTGATATGCTTCGGCATTCATAAAACCCAACATCAAAACTGTTTTGGTTTCGCTATCTTGAATTATTGCAGGAATTAATCCGTCTGTATTTTTTGAGAAATCTATATTCATATTTTTTAAGTATTAAGTTGTAAGTCTTAAGTATTAAGTTATATGGATAAATAAGCAACTCAATACTTAAAAACTCATACTTAATACTTATGCCTTAATTTAAATTCGTACTTCGATATTGTTGTTTTTAAGAGCTGTTTTTAATGTTTTGATTTCAATTTCTTTAAAATGAAAGACACTTGCCGCCAATGCTGCATCAGCTTTTCCTTCCAGAAAAGTATCTACAAAATGTTGTATGTTTCCTGCGCCACCTGAAGCAATAATAGGTATATTAACTAATTCCGAAAGTGTTGCCAAAGCTTCATTGGCAAAACCGTTTTTAGTTCCGTCATTATCCATGGAAGTAAACAGGATTTCACCTGCGCCTCTTTGCTCCACTTCTTTGGCCCAATCAAATAAATTCAATTCGGTAGGCACTTTTCCGCCCACTAAATGAACAATCCATTGCCCATCAATTTGTTTGGCATCAATCGCAACTACTACACATTGGCTTCCAAATTTTTGTGCTAAATCATTAATCAACTGTGGGTTTTTCACTGCCGATGAATTAATGGAAACTTTATCTGCACCGTTTTGCAATAAAATTTCAACATCTTCTACAGATGAAATTCCACCACCAACAGTAAACGGAATATTAATCGTCGAAGCCACTTTGCGAACCAAATCAACTAGGGTTTTTCTTCTTTCTTCCGTTGCCGAAATATCCAGAAAAACTAATTCGTCCGCACCTTCATCCGAATATATTTTTGCTAATTCTACCGGATCTCCAGCATCACGCAAGTCTACAAAATTAACACCTTTTACCGTTCTTCCGTTTTTTATATCGAGACAGGGAATAATTCTTTTTGTTAACATCTAAATTAAGTATTAAATTGTAAGGATGAATTATTAAGTTTTTTTGATATTGTTTTTAGAAGTAATAATTATGCTTTTTATTAATTTTAAAACTTCTACACCATCGTTATTTAAACTTAAAAATTCTTCATTTGAAATATAATTTGTTGCTTGTAAAAGTTCAAGCCAATATAGTGTTTCATCAGCTTCTTTTTGAGAAATACCCATTTTATGAATAAAATCAGCTTTACTTTCTGCATTTTTGGCCTCTCTAATATTTGCACCTACAGAAGTTCCAGAACGTAAAATTTGTTTACTCATTACATATTCACTCCTAGTATTTAAAGTTTTATATAAATTAACAATTCTAATGGCAAAACAAAAGCTTTTTATTTTTATTACGTCTTCACTCATCATTAATACTTAATAATTTAGACTTAAAATATAATTTTCCAATTGTTTCAATGAAATTCGTCCTTCGTAAATGGCTTTTCCGATAATTGTTCCTTCACAACCTAATTCTGCTAATTTAGGTAATTCATCAAAAGTAGAAATTCCTCCGGAAGCAATTAATTTTATACCGTTGGCTTCCGCCAACTTCTCGACTCCGCTCGAAGTGACAGTGCATTGATCAATAATTTTTTTATATAAATCAAATGACGGTCCTTCAAGCATACCGTCTTTGGCAATATCGGTACAAATTACATACTGAATTCTTTTATTTTGGTAGTCTTGAATAAACGGAATCAAATCTTCATTTGAATCTTCTAACCAACCGGAAACCGCTACTTTTTCATTGTTAGCATCTGCGCCCAAAATGATTTTATCAGAACCATACTCAGCAATCCATTTTTCGAATAGTTCTCTGTTTTTAACGGCAATACTTCCGCCGGTAATTTGATTCGCACCACTTTCGAAAGCAATTTTTAAATCAGAATCAGATTTTAATCCTCCACCAAAATCAATTTTCAATTTGGTTTGTGTAGCTATTTGCTCCAAGATCTTATAATTCACAATTTGACTTGACTTTGCACCGTCTAAATCAACTAAATGTAAGTACTCAATTCCATGTGCTTCAAATGATTTCGCTACTTCAAGCGGATTTTCATTGTATATAATTTTGGTATTGTAATCACCTTTTGATAAGCGAACACATTTTCCTTCTATGATATCTATTGCAGGTATTATTCTCATTGTAATTAGTCTTAAAGTTTGAAAGTCGAACGTCTTAAAGACTCAACTTAAAGGTTTAAAAAATTAGCCAAAATTTGTTCCCCAATATCGCCACTTTTCTCTGGGTGAAATTGAGTTCCATAAAAATTATCCTTTTGTAACGCTGAGGCATATTCAACTTCATAATCCGTTGTAGCAATAGCTTCGGGACAACTTGGAGCATAAAAACTATGTACTAAATACATGTATTCATTTTCATTAATTCCAGTAAATAATGGCGATTTCAAATTATAAATTTGGTTCCAACCCATTTGTGGCACTTTCACTTTTGGCGTGAATTTAATCACATCAACATCAAAAATCCCCAATCCTTTAGTATTACCCTCCTCCGATTTGTTGCACATCAATTGCATGCCCAGACATATTCCTAAAACTGGTTGTTTTAAGGTTGGAATCAAAGTATCTAATCCACTTTCTAAAAGCATTTTCATTGCTGAACTGGCCTCACCAACACCCGGGAAAATAACTTTATCGGCAGCCTTTATTTCGTCTGGATTATTACTCAAAACTGATTTGAATCCCAATCTCTCGATGGCAAACATGATGCTTTGAATGTTTCCTGCTCCGTAATTTATGATTACTATTTTCATTTCTTTTTAACCATTAAGAAATTAAGTTTTATTAAGGATTTAACACTTAATAATTCATAATTTATAATTCATAATTTTTTAAAGTATTCCCTTCGTACTTGGCAAAATCATTTTCTCGGTATCACGCTTTACAGCAACTTTTATTGCTTTTGCAAAAGCTTTAAAAATGGCTTCAATTTTGTGATGTTCGTTAGTTCCTTCTGCTTTGATATTAATGTTTGCTTTTGCCCCATCCGAGAATGATTTAAAGAAATGATAAAACATCTCTGTTGGCATTTTACCTACCATTTCACGTTTGAATTCAGTTTCCCAAACCAGCCAGTTTCTACCTCCAAAATCAATAGCCACTTGCGCTAAACAGTCATCCATTGGCAAACAAAAACCGTAACGTTCTATTCCTAATTTGTTTCCTAATGCTTTTGCAAATACTTCACCAAGTGCAATCGCCGTATCTTCAATGGTGTGGTGTTCATCTACTTCTAAATCTCCTTTTACAAGAACTTCTAAGTCCATTTGTCCATGACGCGCGATTTGGTCCAGCATATGGTCGAAAAAAGCAATTCCTGTTTCGATTTTACTTTTTCCGGTTCCGTCTAGGTTCAAGTTGATGTAAATATCCGTTTCGTTTGTTTTTCTTTCAATTGAAGCAGAACGTTCTTCTAATTTCAAAAACTCATAAATTACTTTCCAATCTGTAGTTTGTAAAGCAATAACCGAATCCAATTCGTGTCTTTTAGACGATATTTCATCACTTCCCAACTCTTCATCAGTGCTAATAAAAATTGCTTTTGAACCCAAGTTTTTTGCTAATTCTACATCAGTTATTCTGTCTCCAATTACGAATGAATTTGCTAAATCATACTCCGGATTATCAATATATTGTGTCAACAAACCCGTTGCAGGTTTGCGAGTTGGTGCATTTTCGTGCGGAAATGTTTTGTCAATTAATACTTCTTTGAAAACAACGCCTTCATTTTCAAAAGCTTTCATAACCAAATTATGCACTGGCCAAAAATTGGCTTCTGGATGAGAATCAGTTCCCAAACCATCTTGATTGGTCACCATTACCAATTCAAAATCTAATTCTAAAGCAATTTTTCCAAGAAATTGAAATGCTTTAGGATAAAATTCTAATTTTTCAAAACTGTCTAATTGATAATCATTTGGTTCCAAAACCATTGTTCCGTCACGATCTATAAAAAGTATTTTTTTCATTAAAAAAAGTTTAAAGTTTAAGGTTTAAAGTTGTTTTAACACCTCAATTAATTTCATGTTTTCTTGTTCTGTTCCAACTGTCAAACGCAGGCAATTATCGCACAATGGCTGGGTTGTTCTGTTTCGAATTACAATTCCTTTAGCAATCAATTCATCATATCTTTTATTGGCATCATCCACTTTTATCAAAATAAAATTGGCTTCCGTTGGATAGATAATAGTAACAAAATCGACATTAAGTAATACTTTAAGTAATATGTCTCTTTGTTCTATTATAGATTCAATTTCATATTTTATTTTGGCTTTATTATCTAATCTTTCTAAAGCTCTTTTTTGAGTCAATTCATTCACATTATACGGTGGTTTAATTTTATTTAAAACCGCAATAACTTCTGCGGATGCATAACAAATTCCCAAACGAATTCCTGCTAAACCATACGCTTTTGATAGTGTTTGAGTAATGACCAAATTTGGATATTCATCGATTTCGTTAATCCAACTTTCCTTTTCAGAAAAGTCAATATACGCTTCGTCAATCACAACCAAACCATTGAAGTTTTTCAATAAATAGGCTACACTTTCATCTGAAAATGAATTACCGGTTGGGTTATTGGGTGAACACAAAAAGATAATTTTAGTATTTGAGTCAACAACTTCCATGATTTTCTCAATTTGTGGTTGAAAATCTTCTGAAAGTAAAATCTCTTTGTTTTCTACGGCATTTATATTAGCCAAAACACTATACATCCCGTAGGTTGGCGGCAAAGTGATTACATTATCCGTTTTTGGTTCGCAAAAAGCTCTGAATAACAAATCCAATACTTCATCACTCCCGTTTCCAAGCAAAATTTGATTCGTTTTGACATTTCTTTGTTTTGCCAAAATTGCTTTTACGCTCATTTGTTGGGGATCCGGATAACGATTTACGCCATTTTCAAATGGATTTTCGTTGGCATCCAAAAAAATCATATCTGCAGTATCAAAATCCTCAAATTCATCACGAGCAGAAGAATAGGGTTTTAATTGCTTTACGTTTTCTCTAACTATAGTATTTATATCGAAATTATTTTCCATCTTCAATCGCTTTTAATCGTAATGTAACTGCGTTTTTGTGCGCTTGTAACCCTTCGGCTTCTGCCATAATTTCAATGGCTTTACCAATATTTTGTATTCCTTTTTTAGTTATTTTTTGAAAAGTCATGGATTTAGTAAAACTATCCAGATTTACACCACTATAATTCTTTGCATAACCGTTAGTTGGCAAGGTATGATTAGTCCCTGAAGCGTAATCTCCAGCACTTTCAGGGGTGTAATTCCCTATAAATACAGAGCCGGCATTTTGTACACCATTGCTGTAAAAATCATCAAATTCAGAACAAATAATAAAGTGTTCAGGACCATATTCGTTGATTAATTCCAGTGCAATAGTGTCATTTTCAACATAAATCAATTTAGAATTGGCAATCGCTTTTTCAGCAATATTTTTTCTTGGCAATAAGTCCATTTGTATTTGCACTTCATTTTCAACGGCATCAATTATTTTTTTTGATGTAGAAACTAAAATAACCTGGCTATCAGCTCCGTGTTCTGCTTGAGACAATAAATCGGATGCTACAAAAGCGGGAACCGCCGTATCATCAGCAACAATCAACAATTCTGATGGACCTGCCGGCATATCAATTGCTACACCAAATTGCGTTGCCAATTGTTTAGCAACCGTTACAAATTGATTTCCCGGGCCAAAAATTTTATAGACTTTTGGTATAGATTCAGTTCCAAAAGTCATTCCAGCAATAGCTTGGATTCCGCCAACTTTTAGAATTTTAGTTACGCCGCATAAATGAGCTGCATATAAAATTGCAGGGTTTATATTTCCATTTTTATCTGGTGGAGAACACAACACAATTTCATTGCAACCTGCAATTTCAGCCGGTACAGCTAGCATTAGGACTGTAGAAAATAAAGGAGCGGTTCCTCCGGGAATGTATAAACCTATTTTTTGAATTGGTCTTTTTTCCTGCCAACAATTTACACCTTCAATTGTTTCAATAGAAACTCTATCAGTTTTTTGAGCAGAATGGAATTTTTTTATATTTGCTTTTGCTAATTGAATAGCCTCTTTTAGTTCGGAAGATATAGATGTTATAGCCGCTTCAATTTCAGCTTTAGTAACCTCTAACTTATCAATTGTTGCACCGTCAAATAGTGACGTGTATTTTGCAACAGCAATATCACCTTTCTTTTGTACTTCTTTAAAAATTTCTTTTACTGTTGCTTCAATATCATCAACAGTTTTTGTAGGTCTTTCTAAAATGGAAGACCAAGTTTCTGGTTTTGGATTGTATATTTTATTCATTATATTGTTTTTAACCGCAAAGTTCACAAAGGTTTTCGCAAAGTTCGCAATGAATTCTTAAATAGAATACGTTATAATTTAAAACTTTTAAAGGACCATTTTCTCAATTGGACAAACTAAAATTCCTTCGGCACCGGCCTCTTTTAATTGATCAATAACTTCCCAAAAACGATCTTCTTCAATAACGGTGTGCACACTTGACCATCCTTCTTGCGCCAGAGGCATTACGGTTGGGCTTTTTAATACAGGTAAAATTTTATTGATAAGTTCTATTTTATCATTTTGAACATTCATCAATATGTATTTTGATTTACGGGCTCTTAAAACGGATTGAATTCTGAATTGTAATTTGTCCAAAACAGCTTTGTTTTCAGCCGTAATTTTTGGAGAAACTGCTAGAACCGCTTCACTTTTAAAAATAACTTCTACTTCTTTTAAATTATTTTTGAATAAAGTACTTCCGCTAGAAACAATATCTACAATTGCATCTGCAAGACCAATATTTGGAGCTATTTCTACAGAACCTGAAATTTGGTGTAAATCAACAGTTACATTTTTAGAATTGAAAAAGTCTAAAACAGTATTTGGGTATGAAGTAGCAATTCGTAATCCATCTAAATCTTTTACTGAATTGTATTCGAAATTTTTAGGCACTGCAACTGAAACTTTACATTTAGAAAAGCCTAATTTTTCAGCAACTTCAATATTTTTTCCTTTTTCAACCAAAAGATTGTCTCCAACAATCGCTGCGTCTACAACACCGTCAATTAAATATTGAGGAATATCGGAATTTCTTAAATATAACACTTCTAATGGGAAATTGGAAGCTGATGCTTTAAGTTGGTCATTCCCGTTGTTTATGGAAATTCCACAATCTTTTAGAATTTGGATACTGTCTTCGTTTAAACGTCCTGATTTTTGAATTGCAATTTTTAAAGTACTCATTTTTGATTTTTTTTTTTTGATTTACTATTATTGTGTTTGAGTACAACGGATAGATAATAAAAAAACCCGTTTGATATACTCAAACGGGTTTTAAAATATGATGATTTACATGCATACCATTAACACATCGCTTGAGAGCAATAATGAGAATGATGATGATGCAATTGAATTGATAACATAATTTTTAATTTGATAATCCCTTGATTTCGATTGCAAATATAAGTGAAATATTGTTTATAATGCAATAATTAATTTAACTTAACGTTGTTATATTGTTAAATCAACACTATCTATCGTATTCTTTCGACTCTGATTTATTAGAAACAGGAGCTTCTTTTTCTGAATCAATACTGTTTTTAACGGCTGAACTTATTCCATCTTCTCTAATTTCAGTATGACGAATTTCACCTCCTGAAGTTCCTACCAAAGTTGAGATATACACACCAGAAGCTGCTACAATAACCGCTACAAAAGAGATAAATTTAGCTTTTGAATGATTTTTTATATTTAAAACTATACCCATAATTGAAATTGCTCCAAGAAGATACAATACAATGGCTAATTTTTCTGCAATTTCTTCATGTTCATGAATAATACTTTTACCGATGCTTGGCATATCTTCAACCATTTCTTCAGCGCCATCACCAGTAGCCATACTTGCTAGTGCAAAAAGCGCAGCAACAACGAATAAAGCATAAGCGGTATTTTTAACTGAATTATTGTTTAAAATTATTCCTGTTATTAAAACGCCAAGACCTAAAATGGTCCCGATAATAGGAAAATGGTTGACTACCATGTGTAAGTGAGCATCATTCATAATATTATTTTTTTAAGGTTTAAAAATTTAAAGTTAAGCGCAATTATCTATATTATCGCTCTAAATTGAATTATTTATTTATCCTGCTAATGAAACACCAATTAAAGAACCTATACCGTAGGTTACCGCAGCTGCTGCTAATCCAAAAGATACTTGTCTGAGTCCAGAGAACATAATGCTTTTCCCTGTCAGCAGGGTTATTGCAGCACCTATTCCAAAAAGCCCGATTACACTGCTTCCAACACTTAGCAGAATTGCATTTTTACCATCTAAAAACATGAAAGGATATAACGGTATAATCGCCCCAATTGAAAACAACACAAAAGATGCAATAGCTGCTTCCCAAGCTGATCCTCCTAATTCTTCTTTATCAATCCCCAATTCTTCAGTAATAATTGCATCTATGGCTGTTTGTGGATTTTCAAATGCTTTATCGGCTAATTTTTGAGCTTCAACGATATTCATTCCTTTGGCTTGATACAATAAAACCAGTTCTTTTTTCTCTTCTTCGGGCGAAGCTTCCAGTTCTTCTGTTTCTAAGTCAATTTGGCGTTGGTTTAATTCTCTGGAACTTTGTACCGAAAGCCATTCTCCTAATGCCATTGAAATAGCTCCTGCCAAAAGCCCTGCAATTCCAGTTAATAATATCGTATTATTAGAAACTGCGGCACCGGCAACTCCCATGACCAAACTCATATTAGAAACCAATCCGTCATTTGAACCTAAAACCGCTGCTCTTAATGCATTCCCTCCAACAGACTTATGCCGACTTTCGAATTTAGATAAAAAACCTCCAGAAACATTTAGCGCCGCATTATTATTCACCGCTTCAATAATATTAAGATGATTGTGTTCAAAACCTGTAGGTTTCTCTCCGCTTTCTATTTTATTTTTTATTGAATTAACTGCAAATTGTTTTTCAATATTGGAAAGGCTGCTAATTATAGAAGTGTAACCAAAAATCTTACCCAGTTTTAATTGGAATTTTGCTCTTCCTGAAGGCAATGGCATTTTATAATTAGGTTCGAAAGTTAATACTTTATCGAACATGTGTTTTGCATGACCTTTTTCTATTTCACCAAGACTCCGTAAGACCCTAGTGAGATTATCATCAGATTGAATTGCCGCAATACTATCATACAAAAAAGCAGTATCTACTTCTGTTTGCAATTGCCCTTTTAGTTTACTTAAATCCATAATTTATTTTGTTGTTAATTAACTAAATCAAAAACTCCTTTGGTTAATATCTTTGAAGATGAAGTAATGGTATTATTGGGCAAAATTTCAATATATTCTCCAGATTCCTCTCCTATAGTAACAGGTATTTTTTCGAAAGAAAATTTATTGTCACTATCTTTTTTCAATAAAAGTACGAAATTTTTGTTGTTTTCAGTGATTAATGCATTATTTGGAATCGCTAAACCTTTTTTAGAATCCACAATAATTCCTGCTTCTACAAACATTCCCGTTAATAGTCGTTGTTTTACATTTTCATCTAAATGACCGTGAACATTGATTGTTCTATCATTGCCTTCAATTGATTTTCCAACTAAATGTACTTCTGCATTAAATTCATCTTTTGAGGCTTCCGGCACTTTGAATTTAATTTTCTCCCCTATTTTTACTTTCAAAATATCTTTTTCAAAAACAGCTAATTCTAAATGCAAATGTTCCGTATCAACAATCTCTAAAATCACATCCGATGGACTCATTAGCATTCCGACATTAGCATTCATAACTACAATATCTCCTGAAATAGGAGAAAAAATAGTTATTATTGAGGTCAATTTACCTTTTTCTACCTGAGCTGGATTAATGTTTAGCATTACTAATTTAGCTTTTAAACTTTGGTGCATGGCTTTAGCACGTCGGTACTCGCTTTCTGCTTTTAAATAATTCTTTTGTGAAGTTATTTTTTCGTCGTACAATGTTTTTTGACGTTCGTATTCTGATTTTAAATATTTTATTTGCTCTGCCACTTCTAAATAATCTTTTTGTATATCAAGAAATTCCGTATTTTCCAATGTCAATAAAGCTTGTCCTTTTATTACTTTATCTCCAACTAAAAGTTTTGTCGATTTTACATAACCACCTATAAAAGTAGTGACCTTTGCTCTGTTTTGTGGCGGCACATCAATTCTCCCCGAAGCTTTAACAGTTACATCAAAGTCTTGCTCTTTAGGATTGGAAATTTCCATTCCTGAAGACTGAAATTGTTCTTTTGTTACAGTTATTAAACCGTCGTCTTTGGGAATTGGTTCTTCTGTTTTTGTTTCTTTACAAGAAAATAAAATAAAGGATAAAGCGATTATATAAATTGAATTTTTCATTTGTAAAATATTAAAAATTAAGGTATTCTAAATCTAATTGTGTTTTGTTGTATTGTAAAATAGTGTCCAGGTAATCGACTTGAATTGTTGTTGCATTTTCTAAACTTTGAATGTATTGAAAGAAATCAATTTCACCATTTTTGTAGCTACTATTGGCTACTTTTATAATTTCATCAGATAATTTTTTACCATATTGATTGTAATAATTAATAGCTTCCTGGTATTTAGCTAATTCATTATTTTTTTGAGTACTATATTTATCAATTTTTAGCTCTTCATTTTGTTTTTGTTGTTCCCAACTTTGCAATTCTAATTGCGCCACTTTTGTTTTAGAAACATTCCCCGAAAACAATATTGGCACTGCCAAACCAACTTGAAAACCATAAAGCGATTGTGACAAACCGTTATTTTTTCCTTGAAAATAATCTATATTAATATCTGGTAACCAATGTTGCTTTTGTAAATTAATTTGGCTTTTGTAATTTTTAGTAACACTTTCTAAATAAGTAGTATAATACGACTTACTTGTTTCGTTAGTTAAATTATTTCTGGGTGTTATTATTATATTTTTCATTTCAATTGTATCATCAGATTGAACCAAAGATTGCAACATTTCATACTGTGCTTTTTTATCATTTTCAATTTGAATAAGCATCGTTCTAATTTTTCTAAATTTAGATTGAGCTGTAATTTTTTCCAGATAATTCGTTTCTCCCAATTCGAAACGTCTGTCGCTGGCTTTAGAAAAATTTTGGTACAAACTATCTAAATACCGATACAAAACCTCTTGGTTTTGCAAATAAACAATGTGATAATACAGATTAGAAACCCCAAAAGCGAGTTTGTTTTTTTGAATATCAAAATTGGCTTTTTCTTTTTCATATTCAGTGGAATAAACCTTTTTTTGTGCGCCATAAACCGTTGGAAAAGCAAAACGCTGTTGTACTCCAAAGACTTTTAAAGGTTCATTGTTTAAAGCTAAATTATTTTGATCATAACTATAATAAATGTTGGTTTTATCAAATGTGTAAGCTGTTTTTATATTCTCTTTCATTTTAGTTACCTGCAATCGGGCTGCTTTTAAGCCTTTATTATTCTCTGTTGCTTTAGTAATTAAATCTTGTAATTCTTTGTCATTATTATTTGCATTTTGGGCAAAAGCCATTGATGAGGCTAATAAAAACAAGATTATATAAGTTGATTTATTATGTTTGAATTTAGGTTTCTTAAATTCTTTTCCGTCAAAAACTTTATACAATATTGGCAGAACTACCATGGTTAAAATAGTTGCTGTAAACAATCCGCCAATAACAACAGTGGCTAACGGACGTTGCACCTCTGCTCCTGCTGATGACGAAATTGCCATTGGTAAAAAACCTAATGCTGCTGCGGAAGCCGTTAATAGTACGGGACGCAATCTATCAGTTGTTCCTTTTAAAATCAATTCATCCATATTTTTTATCTCTCCGCTGTGTTTCAATTCTTTAAAATGTTCAATAAGTACAATTCCATTCAGTACTGCAATTCCAAAAAGCGCAATAAAACCAACTCCTGCTGAGATACTAAAAGGCAAATCCCTAATCCATAAAAACAGTATTCCACCAACTGCCGAAAGCGGTATCGCGGTATAAACCATTAATGCTTCTTTGATAGTTCCAAAAGCAAAGTACAACAAAATAAAAATCAATAATAAAGCAATTGGAACTGCAATCATTAATCGGGCTTTTGCACTTTGAAGATTTTCGAATTGTCCGCCATATTTCACATAATATCCTGTAGGAAGTTTGATTTTTGTATCAACAATTTTTTGAATATCAGCCACTACACTTTGTAAATCTCGATTTCGAACATTGATTCCCACTACAATTCTACGATTTGTATTGTCTCTGGAAATCTTGGCAGGACCTTCGGTGTATTCAATCGATGCTAATTCACTCAACGGAATTTGTTCCCCGTTTGGAGTTGAAACATATAGATTTCGTAAATCTTCGATATCAGTTCGTTTTGTTTTATCTAATCGAATAACCATGTCAAAACGCTTTTCTCCTTCAAAGACATTTCCAACTATTTTTCCAGCAAAACCTAGTGCAATTGTTTCGTTTAAGTCGGCAATATTTAAGCCGTAACGAGCAATTTTAGATCGATCATAAACTACCGCCATTTGAGGTAGTCCTTCCGTTTTTTCGACAATCACATCCGATGCTCCTTCGACATTTTTAATGGCAACCTTAATTTCATGTGCTTTTTGAGCCAAGACATTTAAATCTTCCCCGAATATTTTAACCGCAACATCAGATCGTGTTCCTGAAATTAATTCGTTGAAACGCATTTCTATCGGCTGCGTAAACTCAATATCCATATTTGGAATTTGTTTTTCGATAGCGCTTTTAATTTTATCGGCCAATTCATCTTTGCTGGAAGCTGAAACCCATTCTGATTTTGGTTTAAGTTTGACAATAACATCACTTTCCTCCATAGACATTGGGTCTGTTGGAACTTCGGCAGCACCAATTCTACTGACAACCTGCTGTACTTCCGGAAAATTTTTCAGAATTATTTTCTCAATTTTAGTTGTTGTAGCAATTGTTTTTGTCAATGAAGTTCCTGTTTTAAGAACGGGTTGAATTACAAAATCACCTTCGTCAAGAGTGGGGATAAACTCGCCACCCATTGTTGCAAACAAAGCAATTGCCATGAATAATAACCCAATTGCACCGTACATCACTTTTTTGGTATTGGCCAAAGCCCAAGTAATTATTGGAACATAAAAGGAGTTTAATTTTTGGATTAATCGGTTTGAAAAGGAATTTGGATTCTCAATCGTTGGTTTTAGAAACAAAGAAGAAACTACCGGAACATAGGTAAAACAGAATATCATTGCTCCTACCAAAGCAAAACTGAATGTCATCGCCATCGGTTTGAACATTTTTCCTTCTATACCAGACAGGGAAAGGATTGGAATAAAAACAATTAAAATAATCAACTGACCAAAAATAGCCGAATTCATCATTTTTGAAGCACTTTTATAGGTGATTTGGTCAATTTCTAACTGACGATCTTCTTTGGATAAATCTCCAAGATTTGCCGATTTGCTAGCGATTTGGAAAGCTATAAATTCTACTATAATAACGGCTCCGTCAATTATAATTCCAAAATCAATAGCACCTAAGCTCATCAAATTCGCATCAATCCCAAAAATATTCATCAATGAAATTGCAAAAAGTAAACACAATGGAATTACAGAAGCTACAACCAATCCCGAACGCCAGTTTCCTAATAACAAAACCACTACAAAAATCACAATAAGACATCCTAAGATAAGGTTTTCAGCAACCGTAAATGTAGTTTTACCCACTAACTCGCTTCTTTCCAAAAAGCCGTTAATATAAACTCCTTGCGGCAAATGTTTTTGAATTTCGGCAACTCTGTCTTTTACATCTGAAATAACTTGTTTTGAGTTTCCTCCTTTTAGCATCATAACTTGCCCTAAAACTTTTTCGCCTTCACCATTTCCTGTGATTGCTCCAAAACGATTGGCATTTCCGTAACGAACCTGTGCCAGATTTTTGACATAAACAGGTAAACCATTTACATTCTTAACCACTATATTTTCAATATCCTGAATGGATTTAACTTTTCCTTCGGCACGAATAAAATAGCTTTGATTTATTTTTTCGATATATGCACCACCGGCTATACTGTTGTTTTTTTCTAATGCTGTAAAAATATCACCAGTAGTAATGTTCATTGCTTTTAAACTAGATGGAACTATGGCAATTTCGTATTGTTTTAGATAACCTCCCCAAGTATTTATCTCAACAACACCTTTAATTCCTGATAATTGTCGTTTGACAACCCAATCCTGAAGCGTTCTCAAATCAGTTACGGAGTATTGATTCTTAAACTCCGGTTTAACTTCCAGCGTATATTGATAGATTTCCCCTAATCCAGTCGTTATTGGTCCCATTTCTGGTATTCCAAAACCTTGAGGAATTTTTTCAGTTGCTGCTTTAATTTTTTCAGCTATTAATTGTCGGGGAAGATAAGTTCCTAAATCATCTTCAAAAACGATAGTTACTACCGATAATCCAAATTTTGAAATAGATCTAATTTCTTTAACTCCAGGCAAGTTTGCCATTTCAATTTCAACTGGATAAGTGATGAATTGTTCAATATCTTGAGTCGAAAGATTATGAGAAGTTGTAATTACCTGAACTTGATTGTTCGTTACATCAGGAACCGCGCCAATAGAAATTTGGAACACCGAAAATATTCCAAATGAAAAAACTCCTATGGTAAAGAGTAAAACAATAAGTTTGTTTTTTAAGCTGAAAGCAATAATTTTTTCTAGCATTTTAATCTTATTTTATTGTACAAAAGTAAAATTAAAAAGGAATTTGTAGCTTAAGAACTACTTAAGATATGCTTATTGAAAACTTAAGAATATGGTAGTTCCAATGTTTTCCTGACTTGAAATTTTGATATCAATATTTAGCAAAGCACAAAGTCTTTTTACAATTGATAAACCTAATCCTGTTCCTTTAATTTCTATATGTTCATTTGACCTTGAACGATAAAATTGATCAAAAACTTTTAGTAAATCTTCAGATGGTATTCCTATACCAAAATCAGTGATTTGGCATTCAACTTTGCCATAATTATCTGAAATACTAAGTTTTAAATTAGAGTTATCCTTAGAGTATTTTAAGGCATTTGAAATCAAATTATTAATTATTATGGAAACTAAATAATCATCACTTTGAATGTAGTATTCTTTTTCAAAATGAGATAAAACATGAATATTTCTAGATTCAATTATATTTGAATAGCGGGAAATTGCATCAGAGAATACTCCATTTAAATAGACTTTTTCGATTTTAAGACTTTGTCGTTGATTTTCAAATCGAGCCAATAAAAGCAATTGATCTACCAGATTATTCAATCGGTCGACCTCATTGACACAAAAATTAATTTTATCGGCATATTCCTCCTGATTTCGAGGTTTTCTAATCAAAACTTCGAGAGTTCCTTTGATTATTGTCAATGGCGTTCTCAATTCATGCGAAGCATCTGAGGTAAATTGTTTCTCTCTTTCGATAGTATTTTCGATTCTATCCAACAAATTATTGATTGTTTCTGACAGGATATAAAGCTCATCCTTGTTTTGCGGTAAAGGAATTCGGGATTTTAAATTATCTTTTGTAATAATATTTGAAGTTTCAATAATAGAATTTATCGGTTTTATACTTCTACCTGCTATGAATCTGGCAATTATAAAGAGTAAAATAAGAATTATTGGATAGGAGATTACAAGTGTATTTGACAAGTTTTTGAGGACCATTTTAGCATCTTCAAGTGACATTGCGATTACCAAATATCCTTTTTTATTTGAATTTTGATAAATAGGAACTTGAATTTGACGAATTGCCTTATTTACTAACTTCGTATCAAAAAACTGATTATCAGTAGCGTTTTTATTGAATTTTAAAGATTTCACTTTTAGGTTCGGAGATTTTTCTCCAATTAATCCATGCTTATCATAAAACTGAACAAAGACCGGATTTATTGCTACAGTGTTATGTTCTCTTTCCTGCCATTCATTGTCATGGGTAAGCCCAATATGATTGCCTATTATTTCAATCTCAGTTAAATGTTTACTAACTTCACTATTAATATCACTATTAATATGACTGTAAACACTATATTTTACAATAGAAAAAATACCAAAAAAAACAGCAAAAATTAATAATGCTGTTGTAATAATATAATTAAAAGCGATTCTATTTTTGAAAGAAAGCATTTCTATTTGTATTAATCATTAGCGATATAACCAACTCCGCGTATGGTTTTTATAAAATCTTCTTCAATTTTTAAATTGAGTTTTTTGCGAATTGAATTCATAAACACATCAATTACTCCTGTATCATATTCAAAATGAATATCCCAAACATCTTCAATAATTTGGGTTCTGGTGCAGACCTTTCCTTTATTCTTAACTAAATAATGAAGTAATTGGAATTCGCGTTGTGTCAAGTTAACTTCATCCCCATTTATTGAAACACGATGTTTGATAACATCAATTTCAATTGTACCAAGACTAAGGATTTCTGTTTCTTTTTGATTTCTGAAATGAATTTTAATTCGTTCTAAAAGTTCATCGAAACTAAATGGCTTTTTGATGTAATCATTAGCACCTGCTTTTAATCCTTCGATGGTTTCTTGAATCGTATCTTTGGCAGTCAAAAAAAGAATAGGCGTTTCCGTATTTTTTAGTCTAATTGCTTTACATAGCTCTAAACCAGTCATTTTTGGAAGCATCCAATCCAATAAAATCAAATCAAAATTTTCCGTTTGAGTCAGCCCAAAACCTTCTAAACCATCTGCTGCACTTGTGATTTGATACCCTTCCTCCTCCAATCCTTGACGAAGAAATTGTATAATTCCTGCTTCATCTTCTACTATTAAAATATGCATCCTAATTATTGCATTAAAAATTTAAAACCTAATGAAAAAATATTTGCATTTAAGCCATCACTTCTTACATAATGATTGTATCTGAAATCAATATTTTTCAAACCTAATTTCCAGATTCTGGATCCCATTAAAATATCTGAATAGCTTAAACCAAAACCGTATTGTCTTGCATTGAAAGCAGATAAATCATAATCTGATGTATAATATTTTTCAGTTGAAATATGTTTTTCAAATGGTGCAAAATAATCAGAAGCTGTTTGTGTATAATATCTGAACATTGGGTATGCTGTGATTTTTTGGCTAAATTTTATTGGCAATTCAATTGAAACTGTATGCGCCTGAATTCCCCAATTGTCTTCATAATATCTATAATATGCCTTAGCAACAACGTATTCATTAATATAGAAATTTATTCTTGCGCCTATTGGAATTTTAAAGCGGCTCTTAGGCAAACGCTCAATATCATCTGAAAGCCTATAAACCCCTTTATTTTCGGATGTCTCATAAACTGGAATAAATTGCGCTTGTCCAATATAATAGTTTGACTTATCGGCAAAATATATTCTTTGATAAGGCGTCCCTAATAATCCTTCTTGCTTCAAAATATCCATGAAAACTGACATCTGAATTCTTTTAGAAAGTATTTGTGAAAACGATAATGAAGCTGAATAAGAATTTCTGTTTTTGGCATCATATGTTGTAAAAGCAGCAGGTAAATAACTATTAGATACATTTCCGTTTTGGTCTAAAACTGATACTCCGGAAAAATATCCCTGATTTTGAAAATTACTTCCATATAATGAATATTCATGCAATTCCGTTGGATAAATAGGCCTCCATTGGTCAAGATAAGCATTAACTTTTAAACCAATTTCAGTATTTTTCTGATTGAATAGTTTTGTCAACCCACCACCAAAACCCATTGATGTATAATCATATTCATTAGAAAATGAAACATCAGCATTCCAAATCGTATTTCGGTTATCAGAACTATGACTGTAATTTGCAGTAACCGAAGCTAATTGATCGCTCCCTGATGCACCAGATGATGCTTGCCAAGGAGTTCCGTAAGGACTGGTTGCGGCAGTCGCTTTATTGCTCCATTGCTTGTCGTCATTGCCATTTCTACTGGATGCTCCTGAAGCATTAAAGGGGTTTATATTACTGGATGAAGCTGATGTATATGCAGAAATTCCGACATCAAAAGTCAAAATATCATCTTCATTCATTGGTAAAGCTACAACAATATTTGTAGCAATATCAGTTAGTTTTTCAGAACCTATCCCTCCTCCTACAGCTGAGTGAACTCCATCTTGTTTATAGTAACTTAATAAAAAATCAACTTCAGTATTTTCTAAAACCCTTTTCTTAAACGTAGTTGTAGTATCTTGACTTTGGGCAATAGCTACAACATTTATTAGTAAGACTATTGTATAAATAATTTTTTTCATAACACTTGTTTAATTACAACCACATCCTCCACCAGTTTTCCCACCATTTGCTCCAGCCGCAGCTTCTCGATACACTTGGAATGTAGTTTCATATCGTTCAGCAGGTTTAGCACTTAATTTCATGTCTGGATCATTTATGTATTGTTTGTCATATTCTTTAACCGCTACACAGGACTGCATAATGAAGAGTAAAACGAAAAAAAGCATTATTTTATTCATCTTTGTATTTTTTTAAATCTATATTTTTTGAGCTAAATATTTTTCCGTGTTCATCTACGAATATACATCCAATACCTGGTAATTGATTCACTAAATCTAACCCTACATCAACACCCATTACAAATATACCTGTTGCTAAAGCATCTGCTAATTCTGTAGTTTTGGCAAAAACGGATACACTGATAACTCCCGTTGCCGGATACCCCGTTCTGGTATCAATTATATGAGAATATCTTTTTCCGTTAAAAGTTACATATTTCTCATAACTTCCTGAAGTTTCCACAGCGCTATTATCTAAAGGAAATGTAGCAAAAATTTTATCTTTATTCAATGGATTTTTGATGCCTACTTTCCATTTTTCACCATTCGTCTGCTTCCCCCAACAGTTAATATCTCCAGAAATATTTACTATTCCTGCTACTACACCTTTTGAAGTAAGTAAAGATTTAATTTTGTCAGCAATAAAGCCTTGACCAATTCCTCCTAAACCCAGCTTCATTCCTTCGTACTTTAGAAATACTGTACTGTTGCCGCTGTCTAAAACTATATTCTTATAACCAACTTTTGCAACCGATTTTTTTATCTCTTCCGGTGTAGGCATCTTAGTCATACTACCATCAAATTTCCAAATCTTATCCATCGATGCATAACTAATATCAAAAGCACCAGACGTTAACTCTGATATTTTTATAGTACGCTCTACTAAATCGAAAACCTCCTGTGGTACTTTAACCGGTTTTAAACCAGCAAATTTATTCACCTGAGAAATTGGAGTAGTTGGAATCCAGTCTGAAATTAAGTTTTCAAGACGTGAAACTTCCGCTACTGACATATCAATATAGGAGTCTGCTTCTGGGATATTTTTAGCGACAACAGTCATTTCAAAAGGGCTGCCTAACATCGACAATGTTCTTTTTTGTGTAACTTGTGCTGATGTTAAACTTACCGTTAATAAGAAAGAAATAAAAACTACTAATTTCATTATCTTTATTTTAAAAATGATTTAAGTATGTCAATATATTCTTGTGGGGAAACATTTTTATAAGCTGTTTTCCCTAATACTTTTCCATTTTTATCTAAGACTACAACTAATGGAAACATTCCATCTTTATTGTATTTTTCAGCCAACTCTTCATTTATTTTTTTTAATTCAGGAGCTAATTGATTTTGTTTTTTCTTCGGAAAATTAGCACGTTCCAAAACTAAATTATTTTTAGCAAACTCTTTAAATTCTGCAGATTGCCAAATATCTCTGTCTAATTTAATGCAGGGCCCACACCAGTCAGATCCTGAAAAAACAAGTAAAATATTCTTATTTTGAGAACTAGCTTCGCTTTTAGCTACTGTAAAATCAGTTTTCCATTCTTGTGAATACCCAATTGTAACTGCAAAAAGCAGCATTAATACCATTATTTTTTTCATTTGTACTAATCTTTATTTTAAAAGTAAAACATCACAAAGTTAACTAAAAAGAGAACTGTTTATTGTTTAAATCAAACTTCTTAAGCCAAAATTAAGAATGGATTACACTTAGCACTTAACGCTTTTATTGTTTCAAATCACTATTTTTGTAAAAAAAAAACTGATAATGACGCTTTCAAAAAAGTTCTCTCCATTTTACAATCTTATGATTTTTTATATCATTGTAAGCATAGTATTAAGAATTGTATTACTATTTCACCCCATTACCCAAAGCTCATTTGGATTTTTAGATATTATTAAAATATTTGGATTTGGACTAATCTCTGATTTTTTCATTTTTGTATTGGTTAGCGGTTTTTTATGGTTGTATCTTATTTTTATATCCAATTCAAAGTACATGCAACCATATGGTTATCTCTTTTTTGGGTTATTAGTAGCCTTATTATTGTATGTTTCATTTGGCAACACTATTCTTAATGAATATGGTGGCGCTTTGCCAACAATAGGAATTGCTTTTATAGGTATCAAAACTATTTTATTTGGTTTGTTACTTTTTCTGCCAAAATACCGAAGCCAAATTCGATTCTGGTTATTCTCATTTGTCATTTTCCTGTATGTAGTTTTGATTTTACAAAATGGAATAAGTGAGTACTTTTTCTGGAATGAATTTGGTGTAAAATACAATTTCATTGCCGTAAATTATTTGGTTTACACCAATGAAGTTATCGGGAATATTATGCAATCGTACCCTGTTATTCCTATATTCAGTGCACTTTTTATTGTTTCTGGTTTAATAACCTACATTATTGTAAGGCATTCTAGAAGTTATATCGAAAGTATACCAACATTTGTACAAAAAATACAACTTTCCGGAATTTATCTGGCTTTATTTGGGCTTTCTTTAGTAGCAATACCTTTTTTATCGGCTCAGGAAAATTCTCAAAATATTTTTACTAATGAATTAGAAGCGAATGGAATTTATAAGTTCTTTTTAGCCTTTAAAAATAGCGAATTGGACTATTTCAAATTCTATAAAACACTTCCAGAAAAAGAAGCCTATGCAGTATTAAAAGAACAACTTCCAGAAATTTCAGGAGAAACTTCGTTACGAAAAATTCAAAATGAAGCTGCCGAAAATCATAAAAACGTAGTATTAATAACTATCGAAAGTTATAGCGCTGATTTTATGAAAATGTACGGAAATGATCAAAATCTTACACCATTTTTGGATAGTTTAGCTACAAAAAGTTTGTTGTTTACTAATCTATATGCCGTTGGGAATAGAACCGTCCGTGGTCTTGAGGCTGTTACATTGTGTTTCCCACCCACCGCTGGTGAAAGTGTTGTGAAAAGAGAAGATAATAAAAACAAATTTTCAACTGGAAATATCTTTAAGCAAAAAGGATACAATGTAAAATTCCTTTATGGTGGTGATGCTTTCTTTGATAATATGGAAGATTTCTATACTGGAAACGGTTATGGAATTATAGATAAAAAGACATTTGCTCCTGAAGAAATTACTTTTTCGAATGTATGGGGCGTTTGTGATGAAGATATGTACAACAAAGCTATCAAGATAATGAATAGTGAAGCAAAGCAGAGCAAGCCGTTTTTTAATCATATTATGACGGTTAGTAATCACAGGCCATTTACGTATCCTAATAATAAAATTGATATTCCTGGAGATGCTAAATCTCGTGATGGAGGCGTAAAATATACTGATTTTGCCATGAAGAAATTCTTTGAAATGGCAAGTAAACAGCCTTGGTTTGCCAATACCATTTTTGTCATTCTTGCGGATCACTGTGCTTCCAGTGCTGGAAAAACAGAACTTCCTGTTGATAAATACCGAATTCCGGCAATGATTTACAGTCCAGGATTTATTCAACCAAAACATTACACCAATTTGATGTCTCAAATAGATATTATGCCTACATTATTGGGATTATTGAATTTCAATTATCAAAGTAAATTCTATGGGGAAGACGTTTTAAAAACGGACTATAAACCAAGAGCTTTAATTGCAACGTATCAGGATTTAGGATTGATAAAAGATAATGTTTTGACTATTATTTCACCCAAACAACAAGTCAAGCAATTTCAATTGACATTAAAAAAAGATCAAAAAACAGCTCCTGATTTTCAAATTTATTACGACCAAAACCCGTTGATAAAAGAAAGAACTGATTTAGTAAACCAAACCATTTCCTATTACCAAACGGCTTCGGATATGTTGAAGAAAAAGAAATATCAAAAAATTAATTAGCACAAAAAAAACAGGTAAGACAGTAATCTTACCCGTTTTTTTTTTGACTTAAAAATTATTCTTTATCGTTTACTAAACCAAAAAGCAGTCCATTTTTAAATAATTTGGAATCTTGCTTCAACCCTTTTTTATTGCGTTTGGTAAGTGTTTCAGTATCTAAATTACTTAAATCTGGTTTTCCTGCATTTACCCATGCTGTATACCAAAAACTAGCTGTCGCAGTAATTGCTTTTTTCATTTGATTTTCAACCATACCATTCAATTCCTGATGAAATTTAGTAGCATAATCATCCGAATACACGACACCATTGTATTTGTTTTTTAAAATGTTTCCTGCACTATCAAGAACATACATTTTATTTTCTGGAGTGTTAGTTCTTAGTTTTTTATCAGCCGCTAATAAAGGAGCTACTAAGTTGTGTGTGTCAAAAATAATATCCCATGTAGCTTGGTCCACATTTTCAATATATTTACCTTCATCAGCATTTAGTTTATAATTCTTAACAAACAATTCAGGCAAACGGCTTTCCCATAACGAATGAATTCCTTTCTGATTGGTATTTTGACCATCATGATTGTCAGAAGTGTGCAAAGGCATGTGTGCATCTCCTATGTAATGACCAAGTTCTGCAGCAATAAATAGAATTTCGTTTTTTCTTTTCTCTTTGAAAGCAGTCGTCAATTTACCCATCATTTCCTGGATGTACCAAGGCAATGTTCCATTTTTTGATAAAAATTTTTCATCATATTTTTTCTTTGCAGCTTCCATTGTTCTGGGAAAACTATCAACGCTTCCAAAATTTTCCATGTCAAAATAATGGCGTGGTCCTTCAGCTTTATCATTCAAAATAAATTTTCTTAAATCTGGAACAGTCGATTCCTGAGTTATGAAATCGATATGATTATAAAAAAAAGTCTGTAATGGTTTTGGAAGCGCCATTACCGCGGCTCTATTGATTCTTTCATGGCCAACAACACCCCATGACAACAGCAAAAAAGCAATTCCAATTGTAAATAACCCAATAAGTGTAGGTCTAATTTTAAAATTTTTCATTATATTTATTTATTAGTACTGCAAATGTATTTTTTTTAAATATAATTCAATGAAATCTGGTTTAAGATTATGTTAATTTAAAGAAATTAATTAAAATGTTTCGTCACAAAGGAAAAAATAGAACTTTTATTCACAATTTGCGTTTAGCAACCTTGCTGTCTTTCGTGGCTGGAATTGTTAATATTACTGGAGTTTTGGCGGTAAAAACATTGACAACTAATGTCACAGGACACTTTGCCTATTTTGCTGAAGAATTGATGCTTAACAATTATTCAGCTGCAATAACTTTTTTTATTTTTACCATATTTTTCTTGATTGGTTCTTTTACTTCTAACTTTTTATCGGAATTAGTCTCAGGTCAATATCCCGATTTGTCTCATGTTGTACCCATTTCTTTAGAGATTTTAATTTTAACTGGCGTTGCATTTTTTGGAATTCCATCAGATATTTCTATTTTAGAAGGCAAAACAATCGCTTTTTTGATGCTTTTTGCCATGGGAATTCAAAATTCATTGGTTACAAAAATTTCACAATCAACAGTTCGAACAACACATTTAACAGGACTCTTTACTGATTTAGGGATTGAATTGTCCCAATTATTTTTTTATAAAAAAGAGGATGAAGTAACAAAATTGAAAACGAGCATTTATTTACGCTTTTCAATCATTTCTTTCTTTTTTATAGGTTGTGTTTCTGGAGGATTTATCTATCAAAAAATGGAATTAAAGACTCTTTTAATCGCTTCCTTTTTTCTTTTTGTAGCCCTTTTTTATGATTATATGAGACTTACGTATTTCTCCATCAAAAGAAAGAAATTCAATCATTAATATTCTTTAATGATACTTTCTAATTAAAATACATGATGGTTAATAATGTTCCTATTGCTATAAATATCCAAAGTAAAAGACCTTGAAATATCGGTTTTATTCCAACTGATTTCAAAATATTCCTATTCAAACCTGCTCCAATTAAAAACAAAGTTAGCGTGAGTCCAATTTTTGCAATTGAAACCAAAAATGGGGCAACTATAGCTGTTTTTGAAACATACGTATTCATAACCATTGCTAATATAAATAGTCCAATAAAATAAGGGATTTTGATGCTGCTGGATTTGTTTTTGAAAATAATAGATGTAAGTAAAGCTACCGGAATAATCCATAAGGCTCGGGCTAGTTTTACAGTTGTCGCTATTTGCAAAGCTTCTGGTCCAAATTCACTAGCCGCACCAACCACAGAACTTGTATCATGAATAGCAATGGCACACCATAATCCAAACTCTTTTGGTGATAAATCCAACCAGTGTCCTACAGTAGGAAATAAAAACAAAGCCACTGAATTTAAAATAAATATCACCCCTAAAGCAATGGAAGTTTGTTTTTCATCTGATTTAATTACCGGTGCAATAGCTGCAATCGCACTTCCACCACAAATTGCAGTTCCGCATGAAATCAAATGAGAAGTTTTCTTTTCAATTTTTAGCCATTTCCCTAGAAATGTTCCTAAAATTATAGTGCTAAAAATGGATGCAATGGTAAATATAAAACCTTCCTTACCTGCCGATAAAGCACTGTTGACATTCATTCCAAAACCTAAACCTACAACCGAAACTTGCAATAGAATATTAGTTGCTTTATGGTTGAGATGTAAAAAAGGATGACCGGAAAGATTGGCTACAATAAGCCCTAACAATAAAGCGATTGGTGGTGAAATAACAGAGGTCATGCAAAAAAACAGCAGTGCAACAAAAATAATTTGCTGCTGTATTGCATTTATTTTAAAAAATAGAGGCGCTTGTTTTAGAATTGCATTTTGATTAGGTTCCATTGTAAAATAATTGAATTATTACTTTACAAAGGTGAATAGATTAATCGGTATTCACCAATCGCAAAAAACAATCTGCTATAACTTTAAATTATAATAGCTTGATATGTTTTTTATAAATAATTCTGACATCCCATCTATCTTTCCTTGTAAAGTAATGATGTAAAAAAACCGTTCAATCACAAAATTATCAATATCAAGAATAACCAATTCGTTATTTTTAAGTTCTTTTTCTATAGCATGAATGGAAATAAAAGCAACACAATCAGAATTTATTAAATAGGATTTTATACTTTCAGGACTTCCTAACTGCATTTCAATTTTCAATTGCCAGAGATTAATTCCAAAAGGTTTTAGTGCATGTTCAATAACTTCAAGTGTTCCAGAACCCTGTTCTCGAGTTACAAATCGCAGCTTTTTCAAATCCTCTAAAGTAGCTCGTTCTTTGTTTCTTAAAGGATTGGTACTGTTACAGACCAGAACTAATTCATCTTTTAAAAACTCAGTATATTTGATAGATTGATTTTTAGATTGTCCCTCTACAATTCCTATTTCAATTTCTTTATTCAATAAAGCCTTTTCAATTTGCTCTGTATTTCCGTTTAACAGATTTACTTTTATATCCTGCAATTTTTGATGAAAGCGAGCCAAAAGAGGCGGAATTATATATTGAGAAATTGTTGTGCTGGCTCCTAATCGAAGCAATCCTTTTTGTTGATTGATCAATGCACTCATGTCAAAATCTATTTCTCTATAGACTTCAAATATATTTTTAGTGTGCTCAAGCAATACTTCCCCAGCATTGGTAAGTGAAATTTTAGAACCGTTTCTTTCAAAAAGTTTGATTTTATATTGTTCCTCTAACTCTTGGATATGCTTAGAAATGGCAGGTTGCGTAATGAATAATTCCGTTGCTGCTTTAGTAAAACTCAATCTATTGGCGACAGTAAAAAATACTTTTAATCTAAAATCCATGATTTATATTTTTATTAAATGGAATTTAAATTTACAACAATCCGTTATATTTTCTAACAAACCATTCGGTTGAAAGAAAAATCGAAATTAAAACGAGTAACCAAAACCAATCAATCAAAGGTGTTTTAGTCATAGTATTCTTTTGAACGGTTTTGTATTCTTCATTATCCAAAAGGGATTTCATTAAAACCTCAATTTGATCCGGAAAATAGGCTTTTCCTTGTGTTTGCGAAGCTAATTGTGTCAATTTCTCTACATCTGGGTTAACGAATTGTTTTTCGATGTCAAAATCCAGTATTTCAAAATGATTGGAATAGGTAGTTTTTGAATTTAATTCTTTCACCGAAAAATCATAATTCCCAGCCGTAAGTCCATCAAGATTGACTTGATAAGAATTATTGCTTTTTAATAAATCGAAATTTATAGTTTGTTTGGTTTTAGTATTAGTTACGGCAATTGTCAAACGAGCTTTCTCATCAAACTCATAGTTTTTATTGAAATATTGCGCAGAAATTTCAATTCCTTCTCCTGAATTATAAAAACTTTCATGGGTAACAACCAGTGATTTTTTTGAATTATTAGAAGCCAAAAACTGGATAATCTTATCTATAAATACATCAAACTTCTCAAAAGATTGATTATCGATATGACTTTGTAAACGCCATTTCCAACTATTCTCCCCTAAAAAATAAGCCGTTCTTTTGCCTTGAGTTTCAGCAAAAGCCAATAAAGGTGCATTAGTAGCAATGTTTCTTATTTTGGACGAAAGCAATACCGAAATGTTTCCATTGGGAGTTATATTTCCAAAAGAATTTTGCAAAGGAGGAAAATTTTCGAAACCAATATTATCAATTGCAAAGAGATTAAATTGAGAATTAAATTCCGCTAAATAATCTTCTTTTTGACCGCTCATTTTGAAAGACAAATTATTTTGTTGCTGATTTAAAAAATTGAAATCTGTATTGTTTCCGGTAATAATAAATGTATTAATTCCGGCTAATTTAGCTGTATCAAAAATAGATTTAAATTCAGTGGTGGGTTGGTATAAAATTAAAATAGTATAATCTTGTAATGATTTGATATAATTAGGTTTAAATAAAGTTACTTTACGTTGTGCATTCGTTTCGATTGCATGTTTCAAAGCACCAATGTCCGGATGATTTATAGCCGAAATAATAGCGATATTAGTTTTCTGGTCAATCACTTCTACAGCAAAATTCTTAGTATTATTATAGGTGTTTTTTTCTTTTTCTTTAGATGAAATCGTGGCTTTAAAAACTTGTAGTCCTACTTTATTAGCAGGTAAAAGTAGATTAACAACTGCCGTTTTTTTCGATGGAGAAAATGAAATTGATTGTTTATTAAAAACCATATTCCCTTGTGAAATAATAAAATCAGTAGTTACATTTTTGGTTCCTGAATAGCGCAAAAATGCCTCTACAGGAAACTTATTTTTGTAAAAAGCATATTTATTTACATTTAGTTGGTCTATTTTAAAATCTAAATAAGTGGTTGTGTCGCCTACAATTAATGGAAATACTTTATTAGCTGTATCAAAACCATAAACATAATCGTTGCCTGAAGTTTGATTTCCGTCAGTAATAATTACGGTTGGAAAAACTACATTTTTATAAATACTTTTCAGGTTTTTGGCGACAACATCGAGATTAGTTTGCGTTCCTTTAAAATCAAATTTTTCGGATTGTTGAAATTCACTATCAAATTGATACGATTGAATATCAAACTTTCCTCGCAAGGCTGCATTCGAAATCAATTTTTGATACAATTCTGATGCTTTTTTATTAGCATTCAAGAATGAAATAGAACTGGAATTATCAACAACAATTGGTAATGGTGTTTTTATAGTTTCCAGCGTATTATTAGTTATTATTGGATTAATCAATAATAAAAATATTCCAAAGATGGACATGAAACGCAAAAAAGCCAAAAGCAAATTGATTTTCGATTTACTTTTGACTTTATAAAAATATTGAAAAAATGACAAACCGCCAGCAATTACTATAGAAAGTAGTATCAATAGAACGGTAGCTGTTGTCATTCTTTGTTATTTTAAATGATGAAATTCAAATTCTTTCATCATTTATAATTTATAATAATTTAGGTAAGCATTCCACCACAAACATTCATGACTTGGCCAGTAACATAAGCACTCATATCTGATGCAAAGAAAAGACACGCATTAGCAACATCTTCAGTTGTTCCACCACGTTTCAACGGAATTCCGTCTCTCCATCCTTTCACAACATCTTCGTTTAATTTGGCTGTCATTTCGGTTTCTATAAATCCTGGCGCAATTACGTTACAACGAATATTACGAGAGCCTAATTCCAGAGCTACTGATTTTGAAAACCCAATTACTCCTGCTTTAGAAGCCGCATAATTAGTTTGACCCGCATTTCCCTTTACTCCTACTACTGAGCTCATGTTGATTATTGATCCGGAACGTTGTTTTAAGAAAGTTCTTTGAATCGCTTTAGTCATGTTAAAAACCGATTTCAAATTTACATCAATTACTTGATCGAAATCTCCTTCAGACATACGCATCAAAAGGTTGTCTTTAGTAATTCCTGCATTGTTTATTAGAATATCAACAGTTCCGAATTCAGCTAAAACTGCATCTACAAATGTTTGCGCTTCATTAAAATCGGCAGCATTTGATTGATATCCTTTGGCTTTAATTCCTAAAGCGTTCAATTCATTTTCAAGTGCCAAAGCAGACTCTACTGATGAACTATAAGTAAATGCAACATTTGCACCGTGTTTCGCAAAAACTTCTGCAATTCCTTTTCCAATTCCGCGGCTTGCGCCTGTAATTATGGCAACTTTTCCTTCTAGTAATTTCATGTTCTAAAATTAGTTATTTTTTTATTTGTAGCTATTCCTGCTATTCGTTTCAAATAGAAATCACTGAACACCAAAATAAATATTAAATTGGTAAATAATCATTTATGTTTAGATTGCTTCGTTCTTCGCAAAGACAAAAACATAAAAGGATTTCTCCCAAAACTTAGGGACTATCAGCGCTATTTTACACCCGTCAAATATAGCAATAATTGTGGTTTGAAAAAAAAAATGCAAATCCAATAACATTAAAACAGCTATAGTTTTATGTATTAATTATTTAAAAAATAAAATTAGGCTTATTTATTACTTTATACAATTAGATAAAGTAGCATTTAAAACTTAATTTTTAATAATCTTTGTACTATAAGTTCCTCTATCCGAGTTTATTTTTAAAAAATAATTTCCTGTCTTTAATTTAGAAACATCAATTTTTGAAACGGCTTGTGCATTTGGAACTGCAATAACTAACTGTCCCAAAATATCATAAACTGCCATTGACTGCACTTCTATCGATTTTTTCAAAGCAACATTCAAAATGTCGTTTACAGGATTTGGATACACTCTAAAATAATTAGCAAACTCAAAATCTGAAACGCCTAATGTTTTGAAAGTCGACGTAGCTTTATTAGTCAGAATCGGGAAATTATAATCGAAATAAATATTGGCTTCGTTTGCAAAAGAATCACCTGTAACAAGCGTAGGCAGCGTTTTGATTTTGAAAGCAATATAACCGTCATTCGTTGCATTATCAAAAGGCAAATTGATGTTTTCAAAAATAAATTCTACTTTATTTCCATCAGTTATTTTAGTTACAAAGTCATGACTGGCTTTGGTAGGAACTAAAGTTGAAATATCAAATTTGGTTAAATCGATCAAATCTTTCACCACAATATTTTGGGCAGGATAAGTTCCGGTATTTTCAAAACGAATTAAATAATGCACATATTCCCCTATCAAACTTGGAGTAATAACATCTCCTTCCAAACAAGTTTTATCATTAGGGTCAAAAGAACCAACCACACTTTGGCGCAAAGCCGAAGAATTGTCAACAGGCTTTTCATCGCCAGTAACTGGATTAATAAGCGCATTAAAACTCAAACGATCCCCAATATTTACTGCAGGAGTTTCCATTGGCGAGTTAACATTCAAAGTAACTGTAATTTCACGACTTTCAAAAGGTTTTAAATTGGTATAATCCCAAGTTAGTTTATCTGTAACTTGACTATTTACTGCTGGAATTGCTGATATATAATCTAAAACAGTATCATTAAAACTTAGGTTTACTGAACCAGATTGTATTTTCGTTCCTTTGTTTTTGTAAATGATTTTATAGGTAGCATCAAATCCGGGTCTCGCAGGGATTATTGGTAGAAAAGTAACTTCTAAATCTGGATGATTCCCATTTGGAGTGACACAGAAATATTGCAGAAATGGACTTGCTTGTGCTGGGAAAGTTACATTAACTGAAGTTGGTGAAATAGTAAAATAATTTGGATTTTCTATATTGGTAGTAATTGTATGAGTTCCTTCTCCAACAGGAATATTATAATCCCCAGAACTATTAGAAATTATATTTCCACTGTTTGTTCCATTACTGATCGAAAAATTTAAATTTGGATAACTTAAATCGGAAGTATCACAACCATTATTGTTGCTGTCTAAAATTGTTTTCCCTTTTATAGTATAAAATATTCCTCCAGGAGTAAAAGAGCAATAAGAATTTACAACACAATTTGTTTGATTGGAAGTTTTTATCAAAAAAGTAACAAATTCAACCTGACTCTCGTCAACACAAATAAATTTTAAATCTGGATTGTCCCCAAAAAGAAGTTGGCTATCTGAACTACCATTCTTTAAATTGATTGAAATTAATTTATTATGAGCGCAAAATAAATCATACATGTAAGTTACACTAGATAAATCTAAATTAGTTAATTGGTTGTTTTCACAATGCAAGATTAAAAGTTCACTGACACCAGTAAAATCTATATTTTCTATAAAATTATTACCACAATATAAATATGTAAGTCTTTTCAAAGGTCTTAAATCTAAATTTTTGAGTTGATTATTATTACATTTAAAATTGAAAAGATTTATCAAGCCATTAAAACTTATATCTGTAAGCATATTATCATTACATAGTAGCGCGCTCATTTTTACCAATCCATCTAAATTTAAGCTAGCAATTTTATTATTATCACAAACTATTGTTTCAAGATTAATGCAATCTGAAACATCTAGTTTTTGTAATTTGTTGTAATCACATTTAAGATAATTTAAACTGATGGCACCAGATAGGTTTAAACTAATTAATTGATTATTGTTGCATTTTAGATTTTCTAAATAACTTAATCCACTCAAATTCAAATTAATCAAATTACTATATTCGCAATTTAATGTTTTGAGTTTTTTCAATTCACTCACATTTAAATCTAATGATGGATTAGAATGACATTCAAGGACCTCTAAATTTTTAGAATTCAAAATACTTAAAGTTGTAATTTTATTACCAGAGCAATACAAGGCAGTTAAATCATTTAATCCTGATGTATCAAGTTTTGTTAATTCATTACCGAGACATTGTAATACTTTAAGATTTGTAAAATTTTCTATTCCATTTAAGTCAGAAATATTGAAGAAATTAAGATTTAATTCTACAACATTTAGCGCTTCGCTATATTGAATTTCACTGTCATTATTTATGTCAATTTTAATTTTTTGTCCATTTTTATCTTTAGCGATAAAACTATTGTCATAAGCTTCTAATAATTTATTTTTAAATTTAACGTCAGGAAAATTAATTACTTGAGCATTAACTCCTGTAATTAAAAATAATGTAAATAGTAAATAGTAGCTTTTTTTCATAAGAAAATATTGAGTTGGTAAATATAAGAAAATGAATATTAAAATAGATTGCTATTCAAGATTAGAAAGTTAATTAAAAGCGTAGATGTCAAATTTTTAAGTTTTAATGAAGTCTTTTACAATTATTTATAAAAATCAGAAAAGTATTATTATTCTGTTACCTATATTTGTCATCATAAAATGAAGGTTTGGGGCTTTTCATTTTAGAATATTAAATTATCAATTGCCCTAAGTCGATTAAATGAAAAGAAATTTTTTATTATTTTTAATACTGGTTAATTGCGCTGTCAATGCTCAATTAGTTATAGATAATACCACACAAACACCATTGCAATTAGTCCAAAATGTTGTTGTAGGACAAGGGATAAACGCTTCAAATATTAAATTTAATGGCTCTGCAGTTAGTGCAAATTCACTTAGTGATCAGGTAGGACTTTTTACTAACGGTACAACTACCAATATTGGGATTGATAAAGGAATAATTTTGAGTACGGGTAATTCTGCAATTGCCGTGGGACCAAATGACCGAGATTTAGCTACGTTACCCACTTCAAATCCTTTTGTAGGAGACAATGACTTAAAAATTCTTTCTAACAATCAATTGATTAAGAACGTTGCTATTCTCGAATTTGATTTTGTTCCAGTTGGAAATAAATTAAGTTTTAATTTTGTTTTTGCTTCAGAAGAGTATCCCGAATTTGTTAATGATTCTTATAATGATAATTTTGGTTTTTTCTTAAGTGGTCCAGGAATAACGGGGCCTTTTTCTGGTGGCGCCAAAAATATAGCTCTCATACCAAGTACTGTACTTCCTGTCTCCATAAACAATTTGAATAATGGAAATTCAAATACAGGACCTTGTGAATATTGTGCATACTATGTTAATAATGAAGGAGGTTCAACCATACAATATGATGGATTTACTAAGGTCCTAGCAGCAAATGCCAATGTAATTTGCGGTGAAACTTATCATATAAAGTTAGCCATTGCTAATGTTGGGGACAATAATTATGATTCGGCTGTATTTATAGAAGGTGCGAGTTTTAGTTCTCCTGCAATTAATTTAGGACCTGACCTGAAAATATGCAGTGCTTCAAACCATGTATTAAATTCAGGATTAAATGGTAGCGAAATTCATGAATGGCGCTTCAACGGCAATGTAATTCCCGGAGAATTTGGGCCACAAATTACTGTTAATCAGTCCGGCTTATATTCTGTTCAAGCTTTTCCTTTTGGGGCAACTTGTCCCGTTAATGATGAAATAAAAATTTAATTCAGCACCATTGCGACTCCCTATCTTTATTGTGGTGCAAAAACCGCTAATTCGATCACCTTTGATTGGCTGGCCCTAGGAACAGCAACATTTTCTGTTTCGTATCAAATAGGAAATAACCCTATTGTGGATGTTGGATATCTTGGTAGTGTTTATACCTATACAGTTCCAAATGTTCCGTCTGGTGAAACTGTTGTGATAACAGTTACTCCAACAGGCACGCCGGCAGATTGCTTTGGACCAAATTCAATATCCTGCGTGCTTGACGCTTGCTTAATAAGTCCCACATTAAGTGTTACTCAAGGAGCAAGTTCACAACAAATTTGTGAAAATGAAACTATTTCAGATATAATTTTTACAATTGATGGAGGTGCAACAACTGCTGCATTAACCTTAGGTAGTTTACCCACAGGTGTAACAACTAGTTTAGTTGGAAATCAATTTACTATTAAGGGAATTGCAACTAATACAGGTATATTTAATTATACTATTTCTACTTCTGGAGGTTGCGGGACAAACGCAAGTATAAGCGGAATAATTACTGTAAACTCAATAACAACTCCAACATTTGCTGCGGTTCCTTCTATTTGTGAAGGAGAGTTTCTTGCTGCACTTCCTTTACAATCTAATAACGGCATCATAGGAACTTGGTCTCCAGCTTTAAACAACATTACAACAACTGAATATACTTTTACACCAAATTCTGGACAGTGTGCTACAAAAACCAAATTAATAATTACAGTAAATCCAGTTACAATCCCATCATTTACTACTGTGACTCCTATTTGTGAAGGAACAGTTTTAGCTCCCTTGCCAATAAAATCAAACAACAATATTATAGGTTCTTGGTCTCCAGCTTTAAACAACATTACAACAACTGAATATACATTTACCCCAAATTCAGGACAGTGTGCTACAAAAACCAAATTGATAATTACAGTAAATTCAGGTACAATTCCATCATTTACCGCTGTAGCTCCTATTTGTGAAGGAACTGTTTTAGCTCCCTTGCCAATAAAATCAAACAACAATATTATAGGTTCTTGGTCTCCAGCTTTAAACAACATTACAACAACTGAATATATTTTTACACCAAATTCAGGACAGTGTGCTACAACAACCAAATTGACAATTACAGTAAATCCAGTTACAATTCCATCATTTACTGCTGTAAATCCTATTTGTGCAGGAACAGTTTTATCTCCGTTACCAATAAAATCAAACAACAATATTATAGGAACTTGGTCGCCCGCTATAAATAACGTTGCAACAACTGAATATACATTTACCCCAAATTCAGGTCAATGTGCTACAACAACCAAATTGACAATTACAGTAAATCCAATAATAATTCCAACATTCACTGTCATTGCTCCTATTTGTGCAGGAACAGTTTTATCTCCCTTGCCAATAAAATCAAACAACAACATTGAAGGAACTTGGTCGCCCGCTTTAAATAAAGTTGCTACAACAGAATATACATTTACCCCAAATATAGGACAATGTGCCAATTCATATAAATTGACAATTACAGTAAATCCAATAATAATTCCAACATTCACTGTCATTGCTCCTATTTGTGAAGGAACATTATTACTTCCTTTACCAATAATATCTAACAACAACATTACAGGTTCTTGGTCGCCAGCTTTAAACAACGTTACAACAACTGAATATACATTTACTCCAGATTCAGGACAATGCGCGAATTCATTTAAATTGACAATTACAGTAAATCCAAAGCCAATTCCTTTATTGAATAACGGAATAATTTGCATCGACAAAAACACAAATACAATAATTCAATCCTATATTTTAGATTCAAAATTAAATGCAGCGAACTACAATTTCGATTGGTTTTTGAATGGAAATAAAATTAGTAATGCCATTGGAAATACTTTAGAAGCAACAGAAAAAGGGATTTATGCAGTTATTGCCACAAATAAAATTACAAATTGCTCATCTACCCTAGTTCAAGCAACGGTTACAGAAATTTTTTCAAACTCAACTACTATTGAAATAAAACAGACGAATGCTTTTAGCAATGCTGCAACGGTAACAATTTCAATTGTACAAGGAATAGGAAAATACGAATATCAATTGGATCAAGGCCAATTTCAATCATCTAATATTTTCTCTGATGTGCCTGCGGGAACTCACATAATAAATGTTATAGATACTAATGGTTGCACTGATTTAAGCCAAGAAATTACGATTGTAGGTTATCAAAAATTCTTTACGCCAAACGGAGATGGACATAACGATACTTGGAACATTATTGGCTTCAACAGGCAATCTAATGCGATAATATATATTTTTGACCGTTATGGAAAACTATTGAAACAAATTAATTCCAATGATTTCGGTTGGGACGGAACCTATAATGGATATCAAATGCCTGCCACTGATTATTGGTTCAAAGTCATTTATGTTGAAGATGGAATCAATAAAGAATTCAAATCTCATTTTTCATTGAAAAGATAATATTTGTTATTTGGAGCACAACATTTCGTTTTTATTCAAGTTCCCTCCTGCTTTCCACAGTATCTTTTGTGTCGAAAAAACCTCCACAAAAGGATACTTGTTTCAATCAGGGCTAAAGAGTGCTTTTTTGATTTCACAACGTAAAAAAAACAGGTTGAATTCACTAAAAAGTTTAAATTCTCAAATCTCTATTTTTTTATAAACTTCACGCTTGAAGTTCCTTTATCCGTATTCATTTTCAAGAAGTAGTTTCCGGTTGTTATTTTAGAAAGATCTATTTTAGAAACCATTTGAGCATTTGGAACCGCGATAATCAGTTGCCCCAAAACATCATAAACAGCCATTGATTTTACTTGAATAACGTTTTTTGTTCAATATTTAAAATGTCGTTTACAGGATTCGGATACACACTAAAATAATCAGCAAATTCAAAATCTTGAGTTCCCAATGTTTTAAAAGTTGATGTTGCTTTATTAGTCAGAATTGGGAAATTATAATCAAAATAAATATTGGCTTCATTTGCAAAGGAATCTCCTACTACAAGAGTAGGCAAAGTTTTGATTTTGAAAGCGATATAACCGTCATTTGTTGCATTATCAAAAGAGAGATTGATGTTTTCAAAGATAAATTCCACTTTATTACCATCAGAAATTTTGGTAACAAAGTCATGACTGGCTTTGGTGGGAACTAATGTCGAAATATCAAATTTGGTCAAATCAATCAAATCTTTTACTACAATATTTTGTGCAGGATACGTTCCTGTATTTTCAAAACGAATTAAATAATGTACATATTCCCCAATCAAATCCGGAGTAATAACATCTCCTTCGAGGCAGGTTTTATCATTAGGGTCAAATGAACCCACGACACTTTGGCGCAAAGCCGATGAATTGTCGACCGGTTTTTCATCCCCAGTCATTGGATTAATAAGCGCATTAAAACTCAAACGATCTCCAATATTCACTGAAGTAATTTCCATAGGAGAATTTACATTTAGAGTTACAGTTATTGTACGTATTTCAAATGGCAATAAATTGCTGTAATCCCAACTAAGTTTGTCTGTAATTTGATTATTAATAACAGGAACAGCCGAAACATAATCTAAAATGGCATCATCAAAACTTAAAGTAACCGCACCTGATTGTGTCATGTTCCCTTTATTTTTATAAATAATTTTATAAGTTGCATCAAAACCGGGTCTTGCGGGAATCGTGGGTAAAACATTTATTTCCAAATCGTTATGAACACCATTTGGAGTAATACAAAAATCTTGTGCAAAAGGACTACTTTGTGTTGGAAAAGTAACATTTACAGAGGTTGGAGAAACTGTAAAATAAGTAGGATTTTCTAAAATTGGAGTTATAGCATAAGAACCGTCTTTAACACCAATTATAAAATTTCCAGAAGTATTCGAAATTATTTCTTTTTTATTTATTCCGTCAAAAATGCTGAACTTTTGATTAGATAAAGATGCATCTGAACCATCACATCCATTATTGTTTAAATCATTTTTTTGATTTCCTCGAATGGTATAAAAAGCCCCACCAGGATTGAATGAACAATAAGAATTTACGACACAATTGTTATATCCTAAAGAAATGACACCCTTTTGTAACCACCCTAATTCTGTTTCATCAGCACAGATGAATTCAAGATTTGGATTTTCATTGAATTGAATACTTGATTCTTCTTTACCATTTTTTACAAAAAGAGAAATTAATTGATTTCCCCAACAATTTAAAGTTGTAAGCTTTACCGAATCATTTGTATTTAGAGAAGTAAGATTGTTTTTTCCGCAGTTTAGTTCAACTAGATTATATAAATCACTTAAATCTAATGATGTGAGTATGTTATAAGAACAATCGATATGTTTAAGATTGATCAATCCACTAATATTTAATGAATTTAATTGATTATTGCTACAAATCAAATCTTTCATACTCATTAATCCTCTAATGTCTAATGATGTTATTTTATTATTGTTACAATACAAAGTTTCAAGATTTGTAAAACTCAAAATACCTGTCAAATCAACTATTGTGGAACCGACAACATTCAAATAACTAATTTGTAAGGCTTCACTAGTTTGTATTTCTCCATCTTTATTTGCATCAACTTCAAAATAAACACCACTTAAATTTTTAGCAACATATAAATATTGACCTTCTCCGGATAGGATTAGTTTTTCTTTAAAAGTTCCATCTGGAATATTGATAATTTGTGCATTGATCATTTTAAAAACCAATAAAGCGATAACTAAAAAGTAGATTTTTCTCATCTAAATAAATTTATTGTTTGATAAACTTCACACTCGAAGTTCCTTTATTTGTATTCATTTTTAAGAAATAATTTCCAATAGTCAGTTTAGAAACATCAATTTTAGAAACAGTCTGAGCATCTGGAACAGCAATAATCAATTGGCCCAAAATATCATAAACAGCCATTGATTTTACTTGAATAACGTTTTTTATTCCAATATTTAAAATGTCGTTTACAGGATTCGGATACACACTAAAATAATCACCAAATTCAAAATCTTGAGTTTCCAATGTTTTAAAAGTTGATGTTGCTTTATTAGTCAGAATTGGGAAATTATAATCAAAATAAATATTGGCTTCATTTGCAAAGGAATCACCTACAACAAGCGTAGGTAAAGTTTTGATTTTAAAAGCGATATGACCGTCATTTGTCGCATTATTAAAGGAGAGATTGATGTTTTCAAAGATGAATTCCACTTTATTACCATCAGAAATTTTGGTAACAAAGTCATGACTGGCTTTGGTTGGAACTAATGTCGAAATATCAAATTTGGTCAAATCAATCAAATCTTTTACTACAATATTTTGAGCAGCATACGTTCCTGTATTTTCAAAACGAATTAAATAATGTACATATTCCCCAATCAAATCTGGAGTAATAACATCTCCTTCTAAACACGTTTTATCATTAGGGTCAAATGAACCCACGACACTTTGACGCAAAGCCGATGAATTGTCGACCGGTTTTTCATCCCCAGTCACCGGATTGATTAACGCATTAAAACTCAAACGATCTCCAATATTCACTGAAGGAATTTCCATAGGAGAATTTACATTTAGAGTTACAGTTATTGTACGTGTTTCAAATGGCAATAAATTGCTGTAATCCCAACTGATTTTATCTGTAATTTGTCTATTCACATTTGGCACAGCCGAAACATAATCTAAAACGGCATCATTAAAAGTTAAAGCTACTGAACCCGATTGACTTGTATTCCCCTTGTTTTTATATATAATTTTATAGGTTGCATCAAAACCTGGTCTTGCGGGAATCGTGGGTAAAACATTTATTTCCAAATCGTTATGAACACCATTTGGAGTAATACAAAAATCTTGTGCAAAAGGACTACTTTGTGTTGGAAAAGTAACATTTACTGAAGAAGGGGAAATATTGAAATATGATGCATTTTCTAAAACTGGAGTAATCGTATGCGTTCCATCCTGAACGGGAATAGAATAATTACCCATTGCATTAGAAATAATATTCCCCTTATTTGTTCCATTAGTAATAGAAAAATTTAAATTGGGGAAAATAATGTCATTTACATCACATCCATTATTGTCAATGTCAACCTTACTTATTCCTTTTATTAAATAGAATTCCCCCCCGGGAGTGAATGTGCAGTAAGTATTAACTTCACAATTGCTGTAACCTAATTGATTAATTAAACCCTTAACATAATCTAAATTGTTTGTATCTACACAAATGTATTTTAAGTTTGGATTATTGTAAAACCAAAAAGAATCGAATAGAACACTTGTTTTTGCAATTATTGAAATTAGTTGATTGTCAAAACACATCAAATGCGTAAGATTTTTGGAACTGCTAAAGTCTAAAGTGCTAATTTTATTCTGAAAACATTGTACATAAGTAAGTTCTTTTAAATTTTCACAGTTTAATGATGTTAAATTATTTCCTTCACATCTTAAATGCGTCAAACTTGATGAATTAGTTAAATTTAATGTAGTAAGCTTATTTGTATAACAATCAAGGAATCTAAGTTTTGATAAACCACTTATATTTAATTCTGAAATTTGATTTTCAGAACAAATTAATTGTTCTAGGTTTGTAGAGCTACTGACATCTAATGAAGCAAGTTTACTTCTTCCGCAATCCAACCATAAAAGATTAGGTAAACCACTTACATTTAATAATTCAAGCTCATTTTGATGTAAATTAAGATTTTTAAGATTTTTCAAACTACTAACATCAAGTGATTTGATGTAATTTGTACTTAGATCTAAAGATTCAAGATGTATCAATCCGTCTAAATTAATTGAGGAAAGTGAATTATAATAACAATCTAATGACTTGATATTTTTAAAATTTAAAATACCTTCCAAATTTAAAATACTATAGTTCACAAGATTTAGTAAACTTACTTGAGAAGCTTCTTCAACTTGAATTTCTCCATCATTATTAGCATCAATTTTAAAAAAGTTACCACTTAAGTTTTTGGCTGTATCATTATTTATATCTGCTCGAAGTAATTTATTTTTAAAATTAACGTCAGGAATATTGATAATTTGTGCATTGATCACTTTAAAGACCAATAAAGCAATTACTAAAAAGTATATTTTCATTAGATAAAATAAATTTATTGTTTGATAAACTTCACACTCGAAGTTCCTTTATTTGTATTCATTTTTAAGAAATAATTTCCAATAGTCAGTTTAGAAACATCAATTTTAGAAACAGTCTGCGCATTTGGAACAGCAATAATCAATTGGCCCAAAACATCATAAATAGCCATTGATTTTACTTCAATAGCGTTTTTTGTTCCAATGTTCAAAATGTCAATCACAGGATTTGGATACACACTAAAATAATCAGCAAACTCAAAATCTGGAGTTCCCAATGTTTTAAAAGTGGATGTTGCTTTATTAGTCAGAATTGGGAAATTATAATCAAAATAGATATTGGCTTCATTAGCAAAAGAATCTCCTACAACAAGTGTAGGCAGCGTTTTGATTTTGAAAGCTATATAACCATCATTTGTCGCATTATCAAAAGGTAGATTGATATTTTCAAAAATGAATTCTACTTTATTACCAGATATTTTAGTAACGAAGTCATGACTGGCTTTTGTTGGAACTAATGTCGAAATATCAAATTTGGACAAATCAATCAAATCTTTCACTACAATATTTTGAGCAGCATACGTTCCAGTATTTTCAAAACGAATCAAATAATTTACGTATTCCCCAATCAAACTTGGAGTGATAACATCGCCTTCTAAACACGTTTTATCATTAGGATCAAAAGAACCAACAACACTTTGGCGCAACGCCGAAGAATTGTCAACTGGTTTTTCGTCACCAGTAACTGGGTTAATTAAGGCATTAAAACTCAAACGATCCCCAATATTTACTGCAGGAGTTTCCATAGGAGAATTTACGTTTAGAGTAACGGTTATTTCACGAGTTTCAAAAGGTTGTAAATTGACATAATCCCAAGTTAGTTTGTCTAAAATTTGATTATTAATCAACGGTACAGCCGAAACAAAATCTAAAACAGCATCATTAAACGTTAAAGAAACATTACCTGAAAGCGTTGTATTGCCTTTATTTTTGAAAGCAATTTTATATGTTGCATCAAAACCCGGTCTGGCAGGAATTCTTGGTATAATAGTAACTGCAACATCTTGATGATTTCCTTTTGGAGTAATACAAAAATCTTGAGTAAACGGACTTGCTTGAAGTGGGAAAGTAATATTTATTAATGAAGGTGAAACATTGAAATAAGTAGGATTTTCTAAAATTGGAGTGATTGTATAAGTTCCCTCTTGAACTGGAATATAATAATTACCCGATATATTTGAAATCACATTGCCTTTGAGCGTTCCATCTGAAATCGAAAAATTTAAATTTGGGAAAATAATATCACTTACATCACAACCATTATTATTACTGTCTAAAACGCTTTTCCCTCGTATTGCAAAGAAATTGCCTCCAGGATTGAAAGAGCAATAGGAATTAACTGCACAATTTTTATAACCTAAATATCCTATTTGTGTTTCAATAGTGCTAATTTCATTTTCATCACAACAGATATATTGCAGATTTGGATTACCGTCCAATATCATTATATAATTTTCTTTCAATCCATTTTTCATATAGATTGTTGAAAAATTATTGTTTCTAAAATCTAGTAATCCATCAAAATCATTGACCCAATTTTCACCTATATGATTAAGATCAATTGATGTTAATAGATTGTTATAGGCTTCTATTTGAACTAATTTTCCTAACCCCGCAAAATTTAATTCGCCTAATTTATTGTTTGCACAAGTCAATCGTTCCAAATTAATTAAATTAGAAATATTTAAAGACAATAAAATATTGGAATCTAATCCTAATTCAGTTAACAAAATGTTTTTTGATAAATCAATTGACGAAATCTGATTACTATTACAAAATAATTCTTTTAACTTTGTTAAAGAAGATAAATTTATATTTGTTAATTGATTATTCCCGCAACTTAAAAAAACTAACCCATTAAACCCAGTAAGTTGAATACTATTTAAATTATTAAATGTACAATCCAAATGCTCAAGATTTAATAAAGAACTCAAATTAAGATTTGTTAAGAGGTTATTGCTACAATTAATATATTTTAAATTTTTAAGTGTAATAAAATTAAGATCATTAATTCTATTATATTGACAATACAAAACCTTAAGGTTTAAGAAATCATTAATTCCAATCAAATTTAAGATATAAGTATAATCAAAGTTGGGTTTATTGATATTTAACTCATAAATATTTAATGCTTCACTAACTTCAATTTCTCCATTATTATTTACGTCTATCTTGATTTTATTTCCACTAAGATCTTTTGCAATGTCATTATTTACATTTGAAGATAACAATCTGGCCTTAAAATTAGCGTCCGTAAAATTAATAACCTGAGCATTCATTCCATTAAAAAACAATATTCCAATAAGTAAAAAGTAGATTTTTTTCATTTAAATTCATTTAGAATGTAAATATAAGAAAAGGAATATTTAAAAAAATTTTCTTACAAAAAAAAGCCTTACCGAAGTAAAGCTTTTTGGCATAATTATATTTATCAACTTAATTTTTTATAAGCTTCATACATGAAGTTCCTTTATTTGTGTTCATTTTTAAGAAATAGTTTCCCGTTGTTAGTTTAGAAACATCAATTTTAGAAACGGTTTGTGCATTTGGAACTACAATTACTATTTGCCCTAAAATATCATAAATAGCCATTGATTGCACTTCAATATGATTTTTTATTTCAATGTTTAGAATATCATTAATAGGATTTGGATATACACTAAAATGATCAACAAACTCAAAATCTTGAGTTCCCAATGTTTTAAAAGTGGATGTTGCTTTATTAGTCAGAATTGGGAAATTATAATCAAAATAGATATTAGCTTCATTTGCAAAAGAATCACCTACTACAAGTGTTGGAAAAGTTTTAATTTTAAAAGCTATATAACCGTCATTAGTCGCATTTTCAAAAGGAAGATTGATATTTTCGAAAATAAATTCGACCTTATTACCATTCGATATTTTTGTGGTAAACTCATGACTGGCTTTGGTTGGAACTAATGTTGAAATATCAAATTTGGTTAAATCAATCAAATCTTTCACTACAATATTTTGCGCAGGATACGTTCCTGTGTTTTCAAATCGGATTAGATAATTCACGTATTCCCCAATCAAACTTGGAGTAATAACATCTCCTTCCAAGCAAGTTTTATCATTTGAATTATTAGAACTTGTTACTTTTTGGCTTAAAATCTTAGTATTATCATTTATTGTTTCGTCCTTTTTTAATGAATTGATTGTTGCCGTATAATTAAGAATATCTCCATTATTTACTGCGGGTAATTCTAAGGGTGAATTTAAATTGAATACAATCGAGATTTCTCTACTTTCAAGCGGTGCTAAATTAGAAAAAGCCCACGATAAATTGTTTGCAGTATAATTTGAAACTGAAGGAATTGTTGAAGTTAAATCTAAAACAGCATCATTAAATACAAGATTAACAGTCCCAGATTGCATATTAGTTCCCTTATTTTTATAAACTATTTTGTATTTTGCATCTAACCCTGATTTTGCTTCATCTAATGCAATAAAGGTAATTTCTAAATCGTCATGTGAGCCAACAGATGCAATACAAAAATCTTGAGAAAACGAAGTGATTTCTCCAGTACAATCAATATTTATTGCAGATGGAGAAATCGTAAAATATTCTGGATTTTCTATTAGTGGCGTTATTGTATAAAATCCTTGTTGAACGTTAAGAGCATATTTACCTGTTTCATTAGCAATAAAATCCTCTGCTAGATCACCATTATATATATTAAATTTAATGTTAGCTGCTTTTAAATCCGATGCATCGCAACCATTATTGTTACTATCTATATGGATATTACCCCCTATTTTATAATTATTTCCACCGGGACTAAAGGAGCAATAATTGCCTACAACACAATTCACATAATTATAGCTTGAAATTTTTTGGGAAATAAAATCTATTTCTGTTTCATCTCCACAAATGTAATTGAGTTTTGGACAGTTAGAAAAATTTCTACCGTCCAAATGTAAATCGGCTACTTGTTTTTCATAAAAAGTGAGTCCCTCAAAACTTCCATTCTTAAGATTGATTGATTCTAAATTTGGGCAACCTGAAACATTTATGCCTGTTAATGTTTTTAAATTACTTACATCAAGAGTGTTTATAGAGGTGTAACCGCACCATAAATTTTGAAGATTTGGCACTTTAGAAAAATCAAAAGATTTTATTGGGTTATTACCACCATATAGTGAAATTAAATTCAATGAACCAGAAAGATCTATAGTTGTGATTTGATTGTTCCAAATTCCTAAATATCTAAGATTGTTCAATCCAGTAATATCTAAAGTCGACAAAAGATTTTCTGCACAAAAAAAACTGGTGATATTTATTAAACCATTGAGATCTAAAGCTGTAATATTATTAGTATTACAATTTAAACTTTCTAAATTATTTAAATGGGCAATATTTAAACTTGCTAATTTATTAGCAAAACAATCAATATAAATTAAATTAACAATTGTTGTTAAATCTAAACCAACAAGTTTATTTTCTTGACATTCAATATATTTAAGATTGGCAAGACCCGCCAATTTCAAACTTATTAAAAGGTTTTCTTTACAATTTAAAGAGGTAAGTTTTTTTAATTTGGTTACATCTAAATCCGATAATTGATTAACTCTGCAATCTAAACTTTCCAGATTAATTAATTTACTTATGTCTAATTTTGTTAATACATTATTACCACATTCCAAAATGACAAGATTTGTGAAGTATTCGATACCAGATAAATTAGTAATTCCAGAATTAGAAAGGTCTAAATTTACAACATTCAAAGCTTCATTTACCTGTATTTCGCCATCGTAATTTGCGTCAATTTTAATTGGAATTCCAGTAATTGTTTCGGCAATAAAATGAGAGGAATCGGCTTGTAACAATTTTGTTTTAAATTTAGAATCAGGAATACTAACTATTGGTTCTGATGCATCACAATCATTAGACAAAACACAGTTTGTATAATTTAGATCCTCAACTAAAATCTTAACGCTACTGCGTTGAAACTCATCTAAACAGATATAACTCAAATTCGGATTGCCATTGATGTCATTTAAATTTTCATTACTCCCATTTTTAATGAATAACGAAAATAAATTATTGTCTTGACACCATAAATCTGTAAGACTTATTAAGTCTCTTAAATCTAAACTTGTTAATATATTCAATCCACAATCTAAAGTTTTGAGTTTTGTTAATCCTGTCAGATTTAATTTTGATATTTTATTGTCATTACATATTAGCGATTCAAGATTACTCAATCCGATAAGATTTAAAGATGTTATTAAATTACTTTTACAATCAACAGAATTAAGATTAGCCAATCCATTAATATTTAAAGATGTAATTAAATTACCCTTACAATCAATAGAATTAATGTTAACTAAAGTTGATAAATTTAAATAAGTAATAGTATTATATGAACAATCCAATGTTTTCAAATTGACAAAATATTGAATCCCATCTAGATCAGAAATATATGAAATCTCTGAAATATCAGAAATAGTTGATCCATTAAGATTTAACTCGCTAACCTGTAATGCTTCAGAATTATCAATTTCATTGTCATTATTTGAATCAATTTTAAAATAAGCACCCTGTAAATTTTTAGCAACAACATTAGCAGAATTCGCATCTAATAATTTTAATTTAAAATTACTATCCGGGATTGTTATATTTTGTGCATTTATTGAAGTAAATAAGAATAAAGTCAATGCTAAAAAGTAGATTTTTTTCATTTATATAAAATTAAGTGGGTAAATGTATATAAATGAACATTCAACAAAGTTTACTTACGAATAACAGTATGTTACCAAATGATTAATTTTTTTAATTTTATATTACTTGAATAAAAAAAAATAAAACAATATGCTTCAATATAAAATAAGATTTATGTTTTTATTTTTGAATACTTTGAAAATATGGACGTGATATTATAATTGGCAATACTTATGAAATAGGATTTGATTTTTCATAAAAAAAGCCTTACCGAAGTAAAGCTTTTGAATTGTATGTTTTTAAATTGCCTTAGAAAGCTACATTCCATTTTGGTAATCTTCCATTTTCGTCAAGAAAATTTTGTAAAACTTGCCCCTCTACGAATGTTGGTATTGCTTTAGTTGTATCATTGAATGTTTCATACCAAACTACTTCAATAGTACTAATATCTTCGATTTTCATTTGTGCTGGCCAAGAATATTTCCTTCCTGTTTTTGCAAATTGGTGTCCTTCTACAATTTTATCTTTTAAACCACCATTTTTAATTTTCAAAGTTCCATTATTTTGAACAGTTCCAGTTGAACCAACCATAATTAGTTCTTTTTCATCACCTACTGAATACACTAAAAATACTCCAGATCCTTCTGAAGCGTTGCATACTTCTTCTAGACTATCGTCTGTAGTAAATGAAAACTGATTGGTAATTTTGAATTTTTTTAACTCTTTGTACATATTATTTTATTTTTATATGAATTGGCTTCTGCAAAAAAATACCCCACAAAATCGTGAGGCCCATTAGAAACCATTCGTTTATGTTTGCTCTTATTAGTATTACATCTTAAAAAACAGATCAATTTAATAAAGTGCAAAGATATTTCTTTAATTCAATTTATAATAAAAAAGCCCCACAAATTGTGAGGCTTTTAAAATATTAAATTCTTGATTAGATTAACCTAAAACTTCTTTTACTTTTTTACCAATTTCAGCTGGAGAATCCACAACGTGAATTCCACATTCTCTCATGATTTGTTTTTTAGCTTCAGCGGTATCGTCAGATCCACCAACAATAGCACCTGCATGTCCCATTGTACGTCCTGGAGGAGCAGTAACTCCTGCAATGAAACCTACAACTGGTTTACGGTTACCATCAGCTTTAATCCAGTGAGCAGCATCAGCTTCTAATTGTCCACCAATTTCACCTATCATTACGATACATTCTGTTTCTGGATCATTCATCAATAATTCAACCGCTTCTTTTGTAGTAGTTCCAATGATTGGATCTCCACCAATACCAATTGCAGTAGTGATTCCTAATCCTTGTTTTACAACTTGGTCAGCTGCTTCGTATGTTAAAGTTCCTGATTTAGAAACAATTCCAACTGTTCCCTTTTTGAAAACAAAACCTGGCATAATACCAACTTTAGCTTCACCCGGAGTAATAATTCCAGGACAGTTTGGACCTATTAATCTTGCGTTTCTTTCTTTAACATAACTATTTGCTTTTATCATGTCAGCAACAGGAATTCCTTCAGTAATTGCAATAATTACTTTAATTCCAGCATCTGCAGCTTCCATAATTGCATCAGCAGCAAAAGCCGGTGGTACAAAAATGATAGTTGTATCAGCACCCGCTTGTTCTACAGCATCTTTTACAGTATTGAAAACTGGTCTGTCTAAGTGAGTTGTCCCACCTTTTCCTGGAGTTACACCACCAACAACGTTAGTACCGTACTCAATCATTTGAGAAGCATGGAAAGTCCCTTCACTTCCTGTAAATCCTTGAACAATTATTTTGGAATCTTTATTAACTAAAACACTCATGATATATATTTTATGTAGTTTTTAAAATTGTGATGCAAAAGTAAGGTTTTGTAAATTATTTTGATGCCTTTTTTTATCAAAATGTATTAGTATAATTGACTCATTTGATAGCCTCTAAACAATTTATTATCCTTTATTTGCCAAATTGTTATAAAATGCGCCAATAGCATTTCTTCTCTTGGATTTTCTATCGTTTTTACAAAATGAGAATAACGAACTGAAATTAAATCATTTTCTGCAATAATGTGACTTATTCTCACTTTAGATCGAACATAAGCTTTACTTAAATCATTTGCTAAACTAAGTAGTGAATCATAATTATGTTGTATGAATCCCTTACTGCTATTCCATTCAACAACTATCTCAGGATGCAAAAAATCTCTCATAACTTCACTGTCAATTAGTGCATCCGATTTATAAAATTTCTGAACAATTTCTTTGGCAGACATATTATTTAAGTTTATTTAGAATTTCTGGTATCTTTTTGATATTAGCCAGTTGCTTTAATTTCTCTCTTGACTCTTCAATTGGTGTCCCAAAATATGATTTACCACCTTCTACTGATTTTGTAACTCCAGTTTGACCAAGAATAATAGCCTTCGCTCCTATTGTAATTCCACTTGTGGTTCCTACTTGTCCCCAAATCGTAACTTCATCTTCTATAATCACACAACCTGCAATTCCAGTTTGTGAAGCAATCAAACATTTTTTTCCAATTACAGTATCGTGACCAACATGTACTTGATTGTCAATTTTTGTGCCTTCACCAATAGTTGTATCACCAGTAACTCCTTTATCAATAGTACAAAGCGCACCTATTCCAACATTGTCTTTAATCACTACTCTTCCTCCAGAAAGTAACTGGTCGTATCCTTCGGGGCGTTTTTTGTAATAAAATGCATCAGCACCCAAAACTGTTCCTGCATGAATAATAACATTGTCTCCAATAACCGTATAATCGTATATGGAAACATTGGAATGGATTAAACAATTCTCCCCAATAACAACATGATTACCAATAAATACATTAGGCTGAATTACAGTCCCCGAACCTATTGAAGCTGAAGTAGCGATTGAAACATTAGAAAACTGAAAAGGTTTAAAATAATTTGTCAATTTATTGAAATCTCTGAAAGGATCTTCAGAAATCAACAATGCTTTTCCGTCTGGACATGCTACATTTTTATTTATTAAAACTATGGTAGCTGCTGAATTTAATGCTTTGTCGTAATACTTGGGGTGATCCACAAAAACAATATCTCCAGATTCGACAACATGAATTTCATTCATTCCAGTCACTGGAAAATTTTTATCACCAACATATACGCAGTCGATGATATTTGCAATTTCTTCTAAAGTATAAACTTTTTGGAATTTCATAATTTTAATGTTCGGTTTCAATATTCAGTATTCAGCTCATTTTTAAGCTGAATACTGAACACTGTAATCTACTCTTTTACACGTTCCATGTAAGAACCTGATGCAGTATCAATTTTAATTTTATCTCCTTCATTAATAAATAAAGGGACATTTACAGTTGCACCAGTTTCAACAGTTGCTGATTTTGTTGCATTTGTAGCCGTATTTCCTTTAATTCCTGGCTCCGCATAAGTAACTTCAAGAATAACAGATGCTGGCATATCTACAGAAAGCGGTAAATCAGTCTCTGTATTGATACTTACCATTACATTTTCTCCTTCTTTCAATAAATCCGGTGAATCTAAAATATTTTTATTCAAAGTAATTTGTTCGAAAGTCTCCGTATTCATAAAATGAAATTCATCACCTTCTGGATATAAAAACTGGAATTTATGGTTTTCTACTCTAACTTCTTCGATTTTATGACCTGCAGAAAAAGTATTGTCCAATACTTTTCCATTCGTTAAGCTTCTCAATTTAGTCCTAACGAAAGCCGGGCCTTTACCTGGTTTAACGTGAAGAAATTCTATGATTTTGTATATATCATTATTGTATTTTATACACAATCCGTTTTTAATATCTGATGTAGATGCCATTTTTATATTTATTTGTTGATTTGTTTATTCGCTTATTTGTTTAATCGTTTAAACAAACAAACGATTAACCGACTTATTCTTAATAATTCCCTGAATATCCTTTCATTATACCTCGTGACGAATTTCTGATAAAATCAATAATTTCATCTCTTTCCGTGGTGGCTTCCATCTCAGCTTCAATAATATCTAATGCTTGAGAAGTATTGTAATTTTTTTGATATAGAATTCTATAAATATCTTGTATTTCTCTTATTTTTTCAGTTGCAAAACCACGTCTTCTCAATCCAACAGAATTAATTCCAACATATGATAAGGGTTCTTTAGCTGCTTTTGTATAGGGTGGAACATCTTTTCTTACCAAAGAACCACCTGAAATCATTGCATGATCTCCTATACTAATAAATTGATGAATTGCTGCCAAACCTCCAATAACTGCAAACTTACCTACTGTTACATGACCAGCCAAAGCTACTCCGTTAACAATAATTGCATTATCACCTATGTGACAATCATGAGCTATATGCGCCGTTGCCATTACCAGACAATTGTTACCTAAAGTAGTTTGCCCAGATGCTATAGTACCTCTATTAATGGTAACACATTCTCTAATCGTGCAATTATCACCAATTATAGCTAAAGAATCTTCGCCTCCAAATTTTAAATCTTGTGGAACGGCAGAAATTACAGCTCCAGGGAATATATTACAATTTTTCCCAATTCTTGCGCCTTCCATAATGGTAACATTTGAACCTATCCAAGTTCCATCACCAATAACTACATTATTGTGTATGGTTGTAAAAGGCTCGATGACCACGTTTTTGGCGATTTTAGCGCCAGGATGAACATATGCTAATGGTTGATTCATCTGCTTTTTTGTTTTTATATTTATTAGAAAAAAATAACTTCCTTACTCTTTTTTAAATAAAGCAAGATTGTATATCTAATCTATTGTTTTTTGGCAATTTGCGCCATTAACTCCGCTTCAGCAACTAGTTTTCCATTTGCATAAGCATTTGCTTGCATATGACAAATTCCTCTTCTGATAGGTGTTATCAAATCACATTTAAAAATTAAAGTATCACCAGGTAACACTTTATGTTTGAATTTAACATTATCTATTTTCATAAAATAAGTTAAATAATTTTCTGGATCTGGAACGGTACTCAACACAAGGATTCCTCCGGTTTGAGCCATTGCTTCAACAATTAAAACACCTGGCATAACTGGAGCCTCTGGAAAATGTCCAACAAAGAAATTTTCATTCATTGTTACGTTTTTCATACCCACAACATGACTTTCAGACATTTCTATAATTCTGTCAATCAATAAAAATGGGGGTCTATGAGGAAGAACAGCCATAATTTTATGAATATCCATCAAAGGCTCTTGGTGTAAATCATAAACAGGCACAAAATTTCTTTGTTCGATTTTTATAATTTTTGCCATTTTTTTTGCAAATTGTGTATTTACAAAATGTCCTGGTTTATTGGCTATTATTTTACCTTGAATTCTAGTTCCTATTAAAGCTAAATCACCTACAACATCAAGTAGCTTATGTCTTGCAGCTTCATTTGGATAATGTAAAGTTAGATTATCTAAAATACCATTTGGTTTAACAGTTATTTCATCTTTCCCAAAAGCGATTTTTAAATTCTCCATTGTTGCTGCCGATATTTCTTTATCAACATATACGATGGCATTATTTAAGTCACCTCCTTTAATTAAGCCATTTTCTAACAATGATTCTAATTCATGTAAAAAGCTAAACGTTCTGGATTCCGATATTTCAGTTTTAAAATCCGAAATACTCTTCATAGTTGCATTTTGGGTTCCTAAAATTTTAGTACCAAAATCCACCATCGCTGTAACAGAATAATGGTCATTAGGCATCACTAAAATTTCACTTCCAGTAGCCTCGTCAGTAAAAGAAATAACTTCTTTTACCACATAAACATTTCTTTTAGCGCTTTGTTCCTCTATTCCGGCTTTCTCGATAGCTTCTACAAAATACTTAGACGAACCATCCATTATAGGCAGCTCAGAAGCATTTAATTCGATAATTACGTTGTCTAAATCACAACCAATTAATGCTGCTAAAACATGTTCAGGTGTTTGAATTTTCACCCCTAGTTTTTCTAAATTGGTTCCTCTCTGCGTATTTACAACATAATTTGCATCAGCTTCAATAATAGGTTGTCCCTCTAGATCTACTCGAACAAAAGTGAAACCATTATTGACTGGAGCAGGTTTAAAAGTCATTGTAACTTCTTTTCCTGTGTGTAATCCAACTCCAGTTAGTGAGATTTCTGTTTTGATGGTCTTCTGTTTAACCATTTTTTCCATTTTTTTGGTTTAATATTTGTTTTTTTAATTCTTCTATTTCCGCAACAATTTTAGGTAGATTCTTGAAATGAACATAGGATTTACTGAAATCGTTGTAACCAAAAGCCGGGCTTCCTTGCAAGACTTCATCATCTTTTATATTCCTTCCTACACCTGATTGAGCTTGAATCCTAACATTATTCCCAATGGTCAAATGTCCTGAAATTCCTACCTGACCACCAATCATACAATTTTTGCCAATTTTTGTAGATCCTGCAACGCCTGTTTGAGCAGCTATCACAGTATTTTCACCAATCTCGACATTATGCGCAATCTGAATTTGATTGTCAAGCTTCACTCCTTTTCTTAAAATTGTTGATCCCATTGTAGCTCTGTCAACTGTAGTACAAGAACCAATGTCGACATTATCTTCAATAATAACATTCCCTATTTGAGGAATTTTAGTGTAAGTACCATCTGGATTTGGTGCAAAACCAAAACCATCAGCACCAATAATTGCTCCCGAATGTATAGTACAATTATTACCAATAACGGTCTCCGAATAGATTTTTGCACCAGCGAATAATATCACATTATCGCCCACAACAACATTATCACCAAGGAAACAATTAGGGTAAATTTTCACATTTTCTCCTAAAACTACATTTTGACCAACATAACTAAAACTACCAAGGTATAAATTATCTCCGTATTTTACACTTGGCGAAAGAAAAGACGGTTGCTCTATTCCAGTTTTATTCAATTTTACCTGATTGTAAAATTCTAATAATTTTGAAAATGAAGCATAAGCATCTTGTACTTTTATTAATGTGGTCGTAATCTCAGATTCAGGAACAAAAGTATCATTAACAATTGTTACTGAAGCTTTTGTAGTATATATATAATTAAGATATTTAGGATTTGATAAAAAAGTAAGTGAACCCTCGTCACCTTCTTCGATTTTAGATAATCTAAAAACTTCCGCCATGGGATTCCCTACAACTTCTCCTTCTAAAATCCCTGCTATTTGTTCTGCTGTAAATTTCATTGCGACAAAAATATAAAAAAATAGATTTTAAATGTTCATTTTATACAAGTTGTTTTGGGAAACATATATAATATTTAGTAACCAATTTAGATAACGATTTTAAATTCAGCTGATCAGAAGATTCTATAACATCTTCAATTGTTCTGTCTTTTTTTAATATCCGTATTGGTTCCGCTTCTTTGCTGTAGGCTTGATTCTTTATTTTACCTTTAAAAATAAAATAATTAGCATCTAATAACGAAATATTATTTTCCAATGCAAAACGTTCTTTTAAAGGTTGTAAGTCTTCAATATCTACTTTTTCACTTGTTAATTTTATTTTTAATAAATCACGATTAACTATCATTTTACTCAATGATGACAATATAAAATCATCTTGTTTTTGCCAAGATTTTAAAGCACTAATAATATCAAAATCGTCCAATTGAGAAAATAAATCCAAATTTTCAGTATTAAAAGTGTCTAAGGTAACTCTATTTTGCATAAAAAACAGCAACGGCTCACTACAAGGCAATTGAACTCCTTTTAATGTTAATTCTTTGGCGCGTTTTAAGACTTTCGTCAAAATTAACTCTGCTACTAAACTCGTTTTGTGCAAATATGCCTGCCAATACATTAAGCGTCTTGACATCAGAAACTTCTCTACTGAATAAATTCCTTTTTCTTCAATAACTAAAAAATCATCCACAACATTCATCATTTGAATCAGTCGCTCTGAATTGACATTTCCTTCAGCAACACCCGAATAAAAACTGTCTCGTTTGAGATAATCCATTCGATCCATATCCAATTGACTCGAAATCAATTGCAACATAAATTTTCTATCATATTCCCCTTTAAAAACTTGAATTGCTAAACTCAACTGACCATCGAATTCCACATTCAATTGGTTCATAAACAACAGTGATATTTCTTCATGATGAACATCTTCAACTATGCTTTTTTCCATTGCATGCGAAAACGGTCCGTGACCTATATCATGTAATAAAATCGCAATATACAACGCATTTTCTTCTTCAGATGATATAGATACCCCTTTAAAGCGCAATACATCTACTGCTTTTTGCATTAAATGCATACAGCCCAAAGCGTGATGAAAACGAGTATGATTTGCCCCAGGATAAACTAAATAAGACAATCCCATTTGAGAAATTCGCCTAAGTCTTTGAAAATAAGGATGCTGTATTAAATCGTAAATTAATGCATTGGGTATGGTAATGAACCCATAAATAGGATCATTGAATATCTTTAGTTTATTGATTTGACTCACTCGAGGTTAATTTTTAAGGAACAAATATAAGTAAATTAGACTTTATAATTTATGACCTAATTAATACATACTTTTTAATGCCTTAAATTATCAATTTCATGTTTTTTACTACTAATTACTAACATAAAAATAGTGTCTTAAAATTAACATAAAATTAAGTTCGGTCAGTTCGGTGTTTTGCGAACCATTAGTATATTTGCAAAAAAAAAATAATGTATAATAAAGAGAGAAAGGAACTCATAGAAGTATTTTGTGTCCATTTTGAATCGCTACATAACATACCACCTCTTGCAGCAAGAATATTAGGTCTCTTAGTTGTTGATGGTTGTAAGTCGGGATTGACATTTGAAAATGTAGTAGATACAGTAGGAGCCAGTAAAAGTTCGGTTTCTACAAATCTGAATTTACTTTTAAAAATGGAGTTGATTTACTATTTCACAATTAGTGGTGACAGAAAAAAATATTTTAAAGGAGCTCCTTTGAGTGAGCGATTATTAAAATATAAAAAAATGTTAGAATCAGAGAAAGTTGTAATTGACAAATTGATTCATTATCGAGAAAAAACGATTTCCTGTCCTGAGGAAAAATGCAATTTGGAAAATGTAATAGCTTATAAATCACACGTCACAGAGGTTGAGCAATTACTCATGAAAACCATCGCTGGATTTAAAAAAACAGAAACAAATAATAATAATAATAATAATACCAATTTATAAATAATTCAAATTTAGTAAATATTCACCTATGAAAAAGAGATATTTTATAAGCGCAATTTTATTGTCAATAAGCTTGCTCTCCTGTAAAAAAGAAACAACTCAAGCTCCTCCTACTGTTATGCCTTATAAAGTAGTAGAAATTGGAACATCAAATACCACTTTATTAGCAGAATATCCTGCAAGTTTAGAAGGTATTACAGATATTGACATTCGCCCAAAAGTGGATGGATATATTGAAAAAATATTTGTAAAAGAAGGACAAGAAGTTAAAAAAGGACAACTACTTTTTAAATTAGAAACACAAACAGCAACACAAGAAGCTGGAGCTGCAAAAGCAAAAGTTGCTGCTGCTCAAGTAGAAGTAAATCGTTTAATTCCATTAGTAGAACGCAATATAATCAGTGATGTGCAATTAGAAACTGCCAAAGCAAATTTAGCTAGTGCTAAAAGTACCTACCAAAGTATCGTTGCCAGAATCAATTATGCTACCATAAAAAGCCCCGTTAATGGAATTGTAGGTACGTTACCTCTAAGACTTGGAAGTTATGTGAGCAATGCAACAACAGAACCATTAACTCGTATATCTGATGTCAGTACCGTTTATGCTTATTTCTCCATAAATGAAAAAGAACAATTGGATATGATGATGCACGCCACAGGAAAGTCATTTCAAGAAAAAATCAATAATATGGAAGCTGTAAATTTGATTTTGAGCAATGGCATGCAATATGAACAAAAGGGTAAAATTGAAACTTTTAGTGGACAAGCCAATATGCAAACAGGTTCTTTTAATGTGCGAGCAAGTTTTCAAAATGGAAACAAACTATTACGTTCAGGAGGAAGTGGAATTATCCAAATCCCAACAGATTTAAAAGATGTTATTATAATCCCCCAAAATGCTACTTTAGAATTACAAGACAAACGCATTGCTCTTGTTGTGGACAAAGACAGCAAAGTAAAAGCCGTTCCAATTGAAGTTCGTGCAATTCCGGGTGGTCAATTTTTTGTTGTTGACAGCGGATTAAATATAAACGATAAAGTTCTTGTTGAAGGAGTAGGAATAGTAACTGAAGGAACTCTCATTAAACCTGAACTGGTTGATTTTAATTCTATTATCAATCCAACAACAAAAAAATAGACAAACTAACTATTGAATAAATAACAAAATATGTTTTCAAAATTCATTGACAGACCGGTATTGTCAACGGTGATTTCTATTATCATCGTAATTTTGGGAGTTTTAGGGTTAATCTCGCTTCCAGTTTCACAATATCCAGAAATAGCCCCACCTACAGTAACTGTATCTGCAAATTATCAAGGGGCTAGTGCCGAAGTTGTAATGAACTCGGTAGTAATTCCATTAGAAGAACAAATTAATGGTGTGGAAGATATGACTTACATGACTTCTACATCAAATAATGATGGTTCTGCTTCCATTAATATATACTTTAAATTAGGAACAAATCCTGATTTAGCAGCGGTAAATGTACAAAATCGTGTATCACGTGCTACACCTTTGTTGCCTCAAGAAGTTACAAAGGCTGGTGTTACTACATCTAAAAGGCAAAGTGACAATATTTTGATTTTATCATTATATAGTGAAAACCCAGATTATGATGATATTTTTCTTCAAAATTATGCTAATATCAATATTTTACCAAAAATAAAACGGGTAGCTGGAGTTGGAGAAGCAATGATTTTTGGACAAAAGGACTACTCTATGCGTATTTGGCTTAAGCCTGATGTAATGGGAGCTTATGGACTGGTTCCTTCAGACATTACAGCTTTATTAGCTGAACAAAATATTGAAGCAGCACCTGGACAATTAGGCGAAAGCGGTGACCAATCTTTTCAATATACCTTAAAATACAAAGGACGTTTACAAAATGCAAAAGAGTTTGAAGAAATTGTTGTTCGCTCCACCGAAAATGGAGAAATCCTTAAGTTAGGTGATGTAGCAAGAATTGAACTTGGTGCAGTAAATTATGCTAGTAATGCCTATACAAATGGTAATAAATCTATTGCAATTGCAATTGCACAAACTGCAGGCTCTAATGCACAAGAAGTAATTGAAGGATCATTAAAAGTATTGAATCAATCGGAAGTAAATTTCCCTAAAGGGGTTAAATATGCAACATTAATTAATGCAAATGACTTTTTAGATGAATCGATCACAAAAGTAATTCATACCTTAATTGAAGCCTTTCTATTGGTATTTATAGTGGTTTTTATATTCTTACAAGATTGGAGGTCAACACTTATTCCTGCTATTTCAGTACCGGTTGCTATTTTAGGTACCTTCTTTTTTCTAAGTCTATTTGGCTTTACGATAAACTTGTTAACGCTATTTGCTTTAGTACTAGCAGTCGGAATTGTAGTGGATGATGCCATTGTAGTAGTAGAAGCCGTCCATGCTAAAATGGAAGCGGGAGAACACAATCCAAAAAAAGCTGCTCACAGCGCCATGCAAGATATTAGTAGTGCGATTATTTCCATTACGCTTGTTATGTCGGCAGTATTTATACCTGTTTCTTTTATTAGTGGTTCTGCTGGGGTTTTCTACAAACAATTTGGATTGACTTTGGCAGTTTCAATTGTGTTGTCAGCTATTAATGCCCTTACACTTTCCCCAGCATTATGTGCTATTTTCTTAAAAGAACACGATAAAAGTGCAAAGAAAAAAGGTTTTATGGAACGTTTTTATAGTGCATTTAATACTGGATTTGAAACCACAACTGCTAAATACAAAAGATCCGTTGAATTTTTCATAAAACGCAAATGGTTGGCTTTTTTAGGAATAGCTGTATTTGCTGGAATTTTTATCTTATTATTAAATATTACACCTAAGGCTTTTGTTCCTGGTGAAGATACAGGTGCTATTCTTTCTGATGTTTCCCTTCCACCGGGTACTTCGTTAAAAAGAACAGAAGAAGTGCTATTGCAAATTGAAAATAAAGTAAAAGACATTCCTGAAATAAAAGAAGTGCTTAGAATATCCGGTCGAAGTTTAATTAGTGGTACTGGTAGTAATTACGGAATGGTAATTGTAAAATTAAAAACATGGGCTGAACGTAAAGAAGCTAATCAAGAAATAACTGCAGTGGTTGGGGAATTATTTAAACGAACAGCAGCTGTTAAAGATGCGAAAGTGCTTTATTTTGCTCGACCTACACTTGTTGGTTTTGGTTTCACCAATGGATTTGAATTTCAATTACAAGATCAAAAAGGAGGAACTATACAAGAGTTAAGTGAAGTAAATAATAAATTTTTGGCAGCATTAAACAGCCGTCCTGAAATCAAATATGCAGCTACCTCTTTTTCTCCAAATTATCCTCAATACCGAATAGATTTGAACGTTCCTGCGATAAAAAAATCAGGACTTACGGTTACTGATGTTTTAGGAACAATGCAAGGATATTATGGTGGAGTTTATGCTTCTAATTTCAACAAGTTTGGAAAACAATACCGAGTGGTTTACCAATCAGATCCAGAATTTAGAAGTAATCCTGAATCACTAAATAAAGTATTGGTCAGAAATAGTAATGGTCAGATGGCACCTATTTCGCAATTTGTGACTTTAGTAAAAGTTTTTGGACCTCAGGCAATAGACCGTTTCAATTTGTTTACCTCTGTAAAAGTAACAGGTGCGCCAAATGAAGGTTTCAGTTCTGGAGATGCTATTAAAGCAGTTGAAGAAGTTGCAAAGCAGAATTTGCCAGTTGGATATGGTTATGAATTTTCTGGGATGACTCGTGAAGAAATTAGTGCAGGTGGACAAACCTTATATATTTTCTTATTGTGTTTAGTTTTTGTTTACTTCTTATTGGCCGCTCAATATGAAAGTTATATGTTGCCTTTTGCAGTTTTAATTTCACTACCAATTGGTTTAGCAGGTGCTTATATCTTTGCTTATTTATTCAATGTTAGTAATAATATTTACCTACAAATTACACTTATTATGCTTATTGGATTGCTGGCTAAAAACGCCATTTTGATAGTCGAGTTTTCAGTAGATTCAAGAAAAAAAGGAATGACTATTGCACAAGCCGCTATTCATGGAGCTGTTGCCCGTTTACGTCCTATTTTAATGACATCATTTGCATTTATATTTGGATTATTACCTCTTATGTTAGCTAAAGGAGCTGGAGCTGTTGGAAACAATGCTATTGGAACTGGAGCAATTGGAGGAATGTTAATAGGAACCATTTTTGGAGTATTTGTTATACCGGTATTGTTTATCATTTTCCAAACCTTACAGGAAAAAATTTCTACAAAACCACTTCCTATAGAAAATCAGGAATCAGATGTTGCACTTTTAGATGAAAAAAAATGAAAAATAATATAAATAAAATCATACTCTTAGGAGTGACAGCAATACTAATACAATCGTGTTTTGTTGCTAAAGATTACAAACGTCCCAAATTAAAAACAGAAAATTTGTATAGAAATGAAGTAGTACCTACAGATACTACTTCATTAGCCAATGTTTCTTGGGATAAAATTTTCACTGACCCTCTTTTACAAGGATATATTAAAAAAGGTTTAGTGAACAATTTAGACATTCGCATAGCCATGCAAAACATTGCTGCCGCACAAGCTACAATGAAACAAGGAGAAGCAGGCTATTTTCCTGCTCTTTCCGCGGGTACTGACTGGACGCACAACAAAATTTCTAAAAACAGTCAATCTGGATCTTTCCTATCAGATTTGAATACAGATCAATACCAGTTGACCGGAAATCTTTCTTGGGAAGCTGATATTTGGGGAAAAATAAGAAGTAATAAAAGAGCAACTAATGCTGCTTACTTGCAAACAACCGCAGCCAATCAAGCAATAAAAACGCAATTAATTGCCAATATAGCTTCTACTTATTACCAACTCCTTTCAGTTGATGCACAAATAAAAATTGCCGAAGAAACTTTAATAAATAGAAACAAAAGTATTGAAACTATTCTAGCATTAAAAAAAGGGGGAACAGTGACTGAAGTTGGTGTAAAACAAACGGAAGCACAAAAATATGCCACTGAAATTATTATTGCTGATTTAAGAAACAGCATCATTATATTAGAAAATACAATGAGTGTGCTTTTAGGAGAAGCTTCAGGTAAAATTGAGCGTTCTACTTTTGAAGCTCAAAAAATGCAACCTAGTATTACTACTGGTGTTCCTGCTAATTTATTGCGAAACAGACCTGATGTCATTGCTGCCGAATATAACTTGATTAATAATTTTGAGTTGACAAATGTGGCCAAAAGTGGTTTTTATCCTAGTTTAAAAATTACTGCTACAGGTGGTCTTCAAAGTATTGATTTGAAAGAATGGTTTAGTACCAATTCTATTTTTGCCAATATTGTAACTGGTTTAACTCAGCCTATTTTCAATCAAAGACAGGTGAAGACAAAGTATGAAATCGCACAAGCAAATCAGGAAAAAGCCTATATCCAATTTGAGCAATCACTACTTACGGCTGGTAAAGAAGTATCGGACGCATTAGCACAATATAATAATGAAACCTATAAAATTACCGTTCGTGAGAAACAAGCAGATGCTTTAACAAAAGCGGCTTCTTTCTCTGATGAATTATTGACTTACGGTTTAGCCAATTATTTAGAAGTATTAACATCTAAAAATGATGCTCTAAATGCCAAATTAAGTTTAGTAGATAATAAATTTCAACAATATAAAGCTGTAATTCAATTGTACAGAGCCCTTGGTGGTGGATGGCAATAATAAAATTTTGCTAAAAAATAATCTTCGTTAATTCATAAAAAGCCACTAAGATCTGTATCCTTAGTGGCTTTTTCATAAACTATTGACAAATTAATTTACAATCGTCTAATCCAAATATTTCTGAATTGAGTTTTACAACCATGTTCTTGTAACGCTATTACATCATCACCATGTGATAAAGGATAATTATGTAACCCAATGTAAAGTGTCAACCCACTGATAGTAGTATTATTTTGAACTAAAACACCATTATGTAATACTGTTATTCTTGCTGGAGCATCGAGTCGCCCATCAGCTTTGAAACGTGGTGCTGTATAAATAACATCATACATATTCCATTCTAAAGGCGCCTTCATGGCATTCACCAAAGGCGGTACATCTTTATAAATACTTCCGGCCTGACCGTTGCTATAAGTTCTGTTGTTATAAGAATCCAAAACTTGAAGTTCGTACCTGTTTTGTAAAAACACTCCACTGTTTCCTCTCCATTGTCCTCCATCAACCACTGCATCTGGTGCACTCCATTCAACATGCAATTGACAATCTCCAAACTGCATTTTTGTTTGAATCCCTCCAGAGCCATCAACTACTTCCATATATTCCTTATCTACTATTTTCCAAGGAGCAGGCTTTGTGATATCTTTTTGACTTACCCATTGATCTAAATTTTTACCATCAAATAAGATGATTGCATCCGATGGCGCATCATTAACATTTTTTCCAGGAGTAATAACCGCTACTTCTGGCTGCCAAATCTCAGTCATTTCTGGCTTCATTGGCATTGGTGATACTTCTGGTGGCGTATTAACAAATGTATGCTGTGCCATTGCAATTGTAGTTGAAAATAAAACAACTAATAAAAAATAACTGCTAACTTTTTTAAATTTCATAACTGACTAAATTTATTTTATTGGACAAAGTATAAATTTATAATAAAACGGCCATGTTTTTACATCATTAACAAAAAAAATATAAGGTATTATTATGTTGTTGTTAAAATAACTCACGTTTAGCAACCTTCCTGTCATCAAAATTTAAATCACTTTGTCAATCCATTATTCTGCAGTTGCAAAATAATCTAAAAGTGGCAGCTCGACGTTACAATCCACGGTGAGAGATAAATCATCTGCTAATGAAAATTCTTGGAATTCTAAACTTTTGTGAAGTGTGATTGCACTAACTAATTTGGTATAGACCAATTTTACACTACAATTACATCAAATTTTTCTAACCATTTTATAGAAAATGTTTTATATTCTTAATGTTATTTTAGATTGTAAGCAATAATTTGAAGTTCTTGAATTTTATTTAATTTCAATTGCACAGTTTGTTTTACTGCTTTTTATAGCTGCATCTAGGATTTCCATAACAATCATATTATTTTCCAAAGAAGAAAGATCATAAGGCTTTAACGTGATTTCATTTCGTACTACCGCTGCAAAAAAAGTGAATGGATCATTGTAAGGAGCTGGCAGTGCAGTAGCTTTATGCGCATCTTCCCTAAAACCATCATATCCTTCGGCCATTCGTACGCGTAGGTCTGTTTTGTTATCAGCGTAGATGGCTCCTGTTAATCCGTAAATTTCCATATCTTTTCGTCCTATTGGCCAGTTCCAAGAACCTTGAATCGTAGCATTTGCAGTATCATAAGTCAATAATATTGTAGATTCATCATCTACTTTTGGATTGTTTTCTTTTTGTAATTGTTGTGTTACGGCTGTAACTGTATTAGGTTTCTTGCCCTCCATCAACCATGTCATCAAGTTGACTCCATAACAACCAAAATCAGTTATAGCGCCTCCTCCATTTTGGACAGAATCTGTTAACCAATCCAAAAACTCCGAATTGACTCCAATTTTTTTAGGACCTCTGTGTCCATCATGAACCACCACTTTGCGTAATTCTCCTATTTTTCCGTCCTTCAGTAAATCATAGGATTCCTTATTAGATTGATACCAAGTGGTCTCGTAGTTTGTCAATAATTTTATCTCATACTTCTTGGCAAGCGCTTCCATTTTTTGTGCATGTTCTAAACTTACTGCTAGTGGTTTTTCAACCATTACATCAATACCTTTAGGAGCACAAGTGGCTACCACACCAAGATGTTCATAAATACTTCCAAAAGCGGTCACTGCCTCAGGATGTTTTTTGGCTATCATTTCATCCATTGTATTGTAAACTAAATCCATTGAAAAGTGATACTGATCAGCATAACGTTGTGCCAACTCTCGATTCGTTTCTACAATACCCACAATTTCTATATCCCCACGGTCTTTAATACCTAAAATTCCATGAACATGAGTGTGTGTAAGACCTATAACTCCCACTTTGAGTACTTTTTTTTGAGCAATACAGTTAAGTGATAGTATAGCTATAAAGACTGTGAAAATAATTTTGAATTTCATTTTATGAATTTAATTATTACTATTTGTAATTGATTTCGTTTACGAATTTAAATAAATAAACTACAAAACATTCAATGCCATCAATTGAATTTCTCATTTAAATTTTACAAATAATAATCTATTTTTCGAAACTTAAGTTTTGAAGTAATTTTTTAAATCAATAGAATAAAAAAAGACGTGACTTTTTTTAAAGTATAGCTTGCAATTTTTATTAATATAATTTTCTAATATTCTGGATGTGAATCACAATTTCCGTGCTGTTGGGTCCGGGATTTTTTAATACTAGCTCTTTAGCTGAATTAAAGTATAATTATTCCCCCTAAGAAATTAAAAACAGTTATAGGTAATATTGAATTGATACAATACCTTAGAATTGTGATTAAAAATACCGCAATCAATACTCCTCCTCTTCATCAAGTTCTGATTCCTTTCTAATTGTAGTATCTGAATTAAAAAAATTGGTTACGTCTTTTTTATCCTTTTGATTTTTTTTAATCAAGTAAAGAATTAAAGCGATTGCACAAACCAAAACCACGGCTATAATAATCCAATTTATTTCCATTTTTTCTGTTTTTTAGTAAAGTTACAGAGTTATAACCAATTAAATTATAGAAAACAGGTTTAAGCTACATTTTCATGACTTTACTATCATTTTTTAATGATTTTATCGTTTTCAAAAGTCTCTTGATATTCTACTTGATTGTTTCTGTTATACCTAATAAAAGAACCATTTTTCTTGCTGTTTATAAAATTCCCAACTTGCCAAAGCTGTCCAGTCTCTCTATAAAACAACCACTCCCCTTCCATCAGTTCATTAATAAAAGTACCTTTCGCTTTCACTTTTCCATTTTTGAAAAAATAAGTCAATTTATTCCCAATTAACTCATGGGTTATTTGTCCGTTTACATAGTGTTTTTTATCTAACATTTGAATTTAATTATATTTTTTATTTAAAAATCAGTGCAATTTTGCGAAAATAAGTAGCATTTCTGCTGTTGAATTGAAGAACTGTACCAAACCACTTCTGTCCAATTTTACGATAGCAAAAACTTATAAATTAATTTCTTGGTTGCTCTCCAAACTTATATTGTCTTCTTATTTAAAATTTACACTATTGTTTTCAGGGACAGTTAAAAACCATATTGAGCTAATACTGTGTTGTAAGTTTTTTTAGTTAAAATTTTTAAAAAAATGATTTTAGAAAATAGATTATTGTACCAATAAATGAGACTATAATTAAAAATATAGATTTCATTGAACTTCGACAATAATACTTATCATAATTTGTTAGAGGATCCCCTGATTATAGTTTGTTGTTTAATTCATATCTGTAAAGAAAAATAATTAAAACTAACAAGACGAAATAAAACATTGCTGCTCGTAAATGAGAATCAAAAAAGTTAGTCAAATCTATCATATTTTAATGCAATACATTTTAAGTTTAACTTTTTCAAAAAAATATTTTTTAGTGAAAATCTATTTTTTTTCACAAACTGTCTGCTAACTTATTGGTCTGACAAAATCATCTCAATGCATACAAATTCGTATAGATTGCTCTTATAAACACTGTATCTAATTTGAACGAAATTATAAAAAAACAATCAAAAACAATTAAAAACACTATTTATTTCCTGAAAATTTTCTTACCCTAATAGCTGTTATAAACACCAATCATTATCGAAGCTGTGTGAGGGATGGAAGCGGCATCCTTTCCTTTTTTCTTTTAAAAGGAAAGATACAGCGCACAGCCCGACCCGGACGGAGTTTACGGAGGATGGGTCACGCCCAGAAACAATTTTAGAACAAAAAAACTTATCTTTTTTTAGCAACAAGAGAACTATTGCGCGAAAAATTATCATAATATTAGCAACTCACCGTTGCTAAAAACAGTAAATTGGCACTTTCAATTACTATTTTTGAACACCTGTTAATTGCGACTTATGGATAAAATAAAAATACTTTGGGTGGATGATGAAATCGACCTTTTAAAGCCTCACATATTGTTTCTGGAAAAGAAAAATTACGAAGTTACTACTTGTAACAACGGTCGTGATGCAGTGGATATTTTTGACGAAAACAATTTTGATATTGTTTTTCTGGACGAAAATATGCCCGGAATGAGTGGTCTGGAAACGCTGTCGGAGATGAAAGAGAAAAAATCTTCGGTTCCCATGATTATGATTACCAAAAGCGAGGAGGAATACATCATGGAGGAAGCGATTGGCTCTAAAATTGCCGATTACTTGATAAAACCTGTGAATCCAAATCAGATTTTGTTGAGTTTGAAGAAAAATCTAGATCATTCCCGATTGATTTCGCAAAAAACAACCTTGGATTACCAGAAGGAATTTCGAAAAATCACCATGGAAATGGCAATGGTGAATTCCTATGAAGACTGGATTGAATTGTATAAGAAATTGATTTTTTGGGAACTGGAATTGGAGAATATCAACGATCAAAGCATGGTTGAAATTCTAGAATCCCAAAAAACGGAAGCCAATTCGCAATTTGGAAAATTCATTGAGCGCAATTATGAGGATTGGTTTAAACCAAAAGCGGATAAACCAGTGCAATCGCACACATTATTTAGAGAATTAGTGGTTCCTGAAATTGTAAAAAAAGACAAACCAGTACTTTTTGTAGTGATTGATAATTTACGTTACGATCAATGGAAAGCCTTTGAAAGTGTAGTGGGAAAATATTATAAACTTGAAAAAGAGGTTCCCTATTACGCTATTTTGCCAACGGCTACACAATATGCCAGAAATGCTATTTTCTCTGGTTTAACACCGCTTGAAATGGAAAAACAGTTTCCACAATATTGGAAAAATGACCCGGAGGAAGGCGGAAAAAATTTGTATGAAGCAGAGTTTTTGTCGGCACAATTGAAACGTTTAGGATTACATATAAAGGAAGATTATTTTAAAATCACCAATCTTGCCGGAGGTAAAAAACTAGTTGAAGGTTTTAAATCGCTAAAAAACAACGATTTGGTCACTGTAGTTTACAATTTTGTAGATATGCTGTCGCACGCCAAAACGGAGATGGATGTGGTAAAAGAACTTGCCTCCGATGATAAAGCATATCGCTCGCTGACGTTGAGTTGGTTTAAAAATTCTCCTTTGTTGGAAATTATTCAACAAGCACAAAAATTAGGTTTCAAATTAATTTTAACTACTGATCACGGAACTATAAACGTGAAAAACCCATCGAAAGTAGTGGGTGATAAAAATACCAGTTTGAATTTGCGTTATAAAACAGGACGCAGTTTGACCTACGAACATAAAGATGTTTATGCAGTAAAAGAACCAAAAAATATTGGTTTACCTACTATAAATATGAGCAGTTCTTATATTTTTGCAAAAAATGATTTGTTTTTGGCGTATGTCAACAATTACAATCATTATGTGAGTTATTACAAAAATACGTATCAGCATGGTGGAATTTCATTGGAAGAAATGATAATTCCGTTTTTAGTTTTTAATCCAAAATAGGATTTTTTTAGCCTCAGTTTTCAGTTTTAGGTGCAACCTTAAACTTTAAACTTTAAACAAATTTAAAGTAATGAATGTTATTTTTTCTTTAGATCAACTCGAAGAAGTTGCACAAAAAATCATAGCCGAAAACCCAAACAAAGTAATTCTTTTTCACGGAGAAATGGGTGTTGGTAAAACCACATTAATCAAACAATTGTGTAAAACTCTAGGGGTTCTAAGCGCTACGAGCAGCCCAACTTTTTCTTTAGTTAATGAATACCAAACAACTAACAATCAAATTGTTTATCATTTTGATTGTTACAGATTAAACAAGGAAGAGGAAGCGTTGGATATGGGCATTGATGATTATTTATATTCTGATAATTGGTGCTTTATAGAATGGGCAGAGAGGATTCCAAATTTAATTCCAGAAGCTCATTCTGTGATTACAATTAATCTACTTTCTGATGGAAAACGTTTTTTAGAATTAAAATAAAACAATACCTATGAGTTTAGAAAATACAGTTGAAATTATTCCTTTTACTACAGGTTTAACAGAGCCTATAAAATCATTAAATATCGAATGGTTAAAAAAATATTTCAAAGTGGAGCCCAAAGATGAAATCGTATTATCGAATCCTCAAGGTGAAATCATTGACAAAGGCGGAATGATTTTTTATGCCAAATACAATAACGAAATCATTGGAACGGTTTCCTTAATAAAAATCGATGAAACCACATTTGAATTGAGTAAAATGGCAGTTACAGATAAGATTCAAGGCTTGGGAATAGGCAAAAAACTGATGATTCATTGTATCAAAATCGCGGAAGAAAAAGCAATAAAAAAACTTATTTTATATTCCAACAGAAAATTATTACCAGCAATTCATTTGTATGAAAAATTTGGTTTTGTAGAAATACCTCTGGAAGATGGCGTTTACGAAAGAGCCGATATTAAAATGGAAAGAATCATTAGCTAATTTTAAATTTCAGCATCGCCGCATTTTCAGAAGTTCAATTGTCTTTTTTTTAAAACTTTTTACGTAAATTGTCCCCTAAATTTTACAGCGCTAATGCCAATAACAATAACACCATTTACTAAACAGCAGTTATTACCTCAAGAAGAAAAACTTGAGATACGGAGAAGAAAAAGTGAACTTTTTATTGGTATTCCTAAAGAAACCAGTTATCAAGAACGCCGTATTTGCCTGACTCCTGATGCTGTAAATACACTGACCTATCATGGCCATAGGGTTATGATTGAAGCTGGTGCAGGTGAAAGTTCCAGTTATTCAGATAAAGAATATTTTGAAGCAGGAGCCGAAATTACTAATGATACAAAAAAGGTATTTAGCTGCCCAATGATACTCAAGGTTGAACCTGCTACTCTACCCGAAATTGAAATGATGAACCAAGAAGCAATTCTCATATCAGCAATTCAATTGAAAACCAGAAAAAAGAACTACTTTGAAGCTTTAACCAAAAAGAAAATTACAGCACTTGCTTTTGAATACATAAAAGATGAGGATGGGACCTACCCTGCAGTTAAATCTTTGAGCGAAATTGCCGGAACTGCATCAATTTTAATTGCTGCCGAATTAATGATTACCAATGAATTTGGGAAAGGATTATTATTCGGAAATATTACCGGCGTTGCTCCTACTGAAGTTGTTATTTTGGGCGCAGGAACAGTTGGAGAATTTGCAGCCAGAACTGCCATTGGCTTAGGCGCAACAGTCAAAGTATTTGACAATTCCATTACTAAATTACGCCGACTGCAAAATAATTTGAATCAGCGGGTTTTTACCTCTACCATCCAACCTAAGTCATTACTAAAAGCATTGAGACGCTGTGATGTAGCTATTGGCGCTATGAGAGGTCAGGAACGCTGCCCGGTTGTAGTGACTGAAACCATGGTTGAATACATGAAAAAAGGAGCTGTTATAGTAGATGTAAGTATAGATACCGGAGGTTGTTTTGAGACCTCAGAAGTGACTTCACATGAAAAACCAACCTTCATCAAAAATAATGTTTTGCACTACTGTGTTCCTAATATCCCTTCACGATACTCCAAAACAGCATCGTTATCCATTAGTAATATTCTCACCCCTTATTTACTGCAAATAGCTGAAGATGGCGGTATTGAAAGTGCTTTACGCTGCAATAAAGGATTAAAAAACGGAGTTTATCTCTATCATGGCATCCTGACCAATAAAGCAATTGGCGACTGGTTTGACATACCTGATAACGACATCAATTTAATTGTTTTTTAAGCTAACTTTCTTTTACCTTTGCCAAAAAATTAAAACATGAAATTTGTACATCGTTTTGCTTATTATCTTATTGGATTAATATTAGGATTGTTTTTTGTAGCCGCTATTTTCAGTGGGAAAGACACCCGTTGCAATTATTTCCCAAATGCAAGAGTATTAAATGATTTAAGAAACAAACCTTTTAATTATTCTGAAAAAGCGTCTCAAATATTAGCCGAAAAGTGGATTGACACCATCGATATAAAAAACACCTTGCAATACGGAGATGTTGACTTTGACAAAAGCAATACCGAATTTCATAAAGCTAAAATTTACGTTATTGAAGGTAAAACCTTGAAAGGCCAAGAAATTACCCTAAAAATAAGAAACGAAGATGACAAAGCTACTTTAGAAGAAATTATTAAGAAATAAACACTTTAATTAGTGCTATTTACAACGTAATTCTGCAAATAGCACTATTTCAATTTGGGCGTGACCCTACATAAAAATTTCGGGTCGTGCTGTACGTTCCCGCTTTTTATTGAGAGGTTAAAAAAACACCTCTCAATAAAAGAGCTTTACTACCATCACTCACGCAAAGCAGTGTAAACAATAATCTATATCTAAAAAACGCTTAATTTTCTAAAATCCAATTAATTAATCGCATTCCATTTTGTTTTAAATAAGCATTTGTTTTACTAAAATGTTTATTTCCAAACCACTTTCCCTGATTCGCGCTCATAGGCGATGGATGCCCGGATTCTAAAACTAAATGTTTATTTCGATCTATTTTGAGTCCTTTTTTATGGGCAAAATTTCCCCAAAGCAAGAAAACGACTTGCTCTTTTTCCTCCGAAATTTTCTGAATTACAGCATCCGTAAAAACATTCCATTTTAAATGCTTATGGCTATTTGGATTATCTTCTCTCACAGTCAGTGACGCATTCAAATGCAAAACACCTTGTTTCGCCCAAGTCTCCAGATTACCGGAAGTAGGCATAAAAATAGTTCCCAAATCATCACTCATTTCGCGAAAAATATTGCGCAAAGAAGGCGGGATTCTAACACCGTCATTCACAGAAAAACACAAACCATTGGCTTCGCCTTTTCCATGATACGGATCTTGACCAATAATAACCACTTTTATATCTTTGAAACTGCAATAGTTGAAAGCAGCAAAAATCAATTCTTTTGGAGGATAACAAGTATAATTTTTATATTCTTCGGTAACAGTTTCCATTAAATCCTGAAAATAAGGTTTCTGGATTTCGTCTGATAAAATAGATTGCCATTCCGGATTGAGATTGATTTGCATGTAATTTATTTTGCAGCAAAGTTCGCAAAGTTTTTCGCAAAGTCCATTAAAAATTTAATGCATTTCACTTTGAATCTTTGTAACTTTGAAACTTTACAACTTAGCTCACAAAATGATATCCATCACCGAAAAAACGTTACAAGATTTACAATTCCCAACCGTTCTCGATACTATTTCGACGATTTGTAATACTGATATTGGAAAACAAAAAGCATTAGAAATCACTCCTTTTAAAGATAAGGAAACCTTGTTGCAAGCATTAATGCAAACATCTGAATATGTTTCCTCTTTCCAGAATAACAATGCCATTCCCAATCATGGTTTTGATGCCATAACGCATGAAATTAAATTTCTTGCCATTGAAGACAGCTTTCTTGAAGTAGGCAGTTTTAGAAAAATTGCCACCATCTCATCCACTGCTAATTTCTTATTAAATTTCCTTAAAAAATTCGAAGATTATTACCCTAACTTAAACAATAGAGCTTTACAAGTCGAATTTACCAAAGATATTATCACAATGGTCGATGAAGTAGTCGACAAATATGGCGAAATAAAGGACAATGCATCACCGGACTTATTGGATATTCGCAGGAATATGAATGTAGTTCGTGGTAAAGTCAATCAAAGTTTCGGAGCTGCATTAACACAATATAATTCGCTAGGTTATTTAGATGATATCAAGGAAAGTTTCGTTCAAAACAGACGTGTTTTAGCGGTTTTAGCGATGTATCGCCGTAAAGTTAAAGGATCGATTCTAGGCAGTTCCAAAACAGGAAGCATTGCCTATATCGAACCCGAAGCAACACTCAAATATTCCCGTGAACTCAGCAATTTAGAATACGAGGAAAAAGAGGAAATCACCCGAATACTAAAGCAATTATCAAATAAAATTCGTCCTTTTTTACCATTACTAATTCAGTACCAGGATTTTTTAAGTGATATTGACGTGATTGCTGCCAAGGCAAAATATGCCAATAAAATCAATGGAATTTTACCAACAATTACGGAGGATCGCCGCCTCTATTTTAGAGATGCCTATCATCCCATTTTATATTTGAATAACAAACAAAAAAATGAAATTACGCATCCACAAACGATTGAATTAAATCAGGAAAGTAGAATCATTGTGATTTCAGGTCCTAATGCAGGAGGAAAAACCATTTCATTGAAAACGGTTGGTTTACTCCAATTGATGCTTCAATCCGGAATGTTAATTCCGGTACACGAACGCAGTGAAACGTTTCTTTTTGATCGTATTTTAACAGATATAGGAGATAATCAATCTATTGAAAATCATCTAAGTACCTATAGTTACCGATTAAAGAACATGAACTACTTTTTAAAGAAGTGCAATAAAAAAACCATGTTCCTTATTGATGAATTTGGTACCGGTTCTGATCCTGAATTAGGAGGTGCACTGGCCGAAATTTTCTTAGAAGAGTTCTATCATCGGGAAGCCTTTGGGATTATTACAACGCATTATTCAAATTTAAAAATTCTAGCGAATGAATTGCCTTGTGCTACCAATGCTAACATGCTTTTTGATGAAAAAACATTAGAGCCTTTATACAAATTGGTTTTGGGACAAGCAGGAAGTTCTTTTACATTTGAAGTCGCTTTAAAAAACGGAATTCCATTTAGTTTAATTAATCGCGCTAAAAAGAAAATCGAAGTTGGAAAAGTACGTTTCGATAAAACGATTGCTACCCTTCAGAAAGAACGTTCTAAAATGGAAAAAACGTCACAAACGCTCAAAGAAGAAGAAACGAAAGCCCGTGAAGAAGGTAAGAAGATGGAAACCATCAATGTAAAAATCAAACAAAAACTGGAAAGCTATCAAGAATTATATGACAGCAATCAGAAAACAATTTACATAGGTCAAAAAATTGAAGATATAGCCGAGAAATATTTTAATAATAAAAACAAAAAAGACCTGATTGGGGAGTTTTTAAAAATTATTGAAATCGAAAATTCAAAACGAAAAAAAGCAACACCAAAAGAGGCAAAAGCTATTATTGAAAAGAAAAAAGAAGTTATACAAGAAATTACGGTTCATGTAGAAGAAATTCGTCAGGAAAAGAAAGAAAAGAAGCTAAAACCAGTTGTTGTAAAACCAAAAGCCATCCTTAAAGTTGGTGATCGGGTTCGAATGCTAGACGGAAAATCAGTGGGAAGTATTGATAAGATTGAAAAGAATAAAGCTGTAGTGAATTATGGTGTGTTTACTTCTAAAGTAAGTTTAGAGGAATTGGAATTTGTAGAAGCGGGAAAAAAGTAATCCATTAGCGGTCGCAATGACAAAATGAAAAATATGCTAAACCTCCCTGAAGATAAAAGAATAATCCTATTTGATGGCGTTTGCAATCTCTGTGATTCGGCAGTGCAATTCATCATTAAACAGGATAAAAAAGATATTTTTAGGTTTGTAGCGCTGCAATCAGATTTAGGTCAGGAAATCATAAAACACATTGGAATCGATGCTAAAAAAATAGATAGTATAATTCTCTACGAGCCCGGTATTGCTTATTATTACAAATCAGAAGCTGCATTAGAAATTGCTAAAAGTTTAGGCGGAATTTTTTATTGTGGAACTTTATTTTCGATTTTTCCCACATCCTTTAATAATTACATTTACGATTACATTGCTAAAAATCGATACAAATGGTATGGAAAAAAGGAAAGCTGCATGATTCCTACAAAAGAACTTCAAGCTAAGTTTTTAGAATAAAATTATTAATTATGATAATTATCATGCATTACTTTTAACACTAATTCTATATTTGACCAACCTTAAAATTTTAATTTATGAAAGACATATCGCTTTTTTCTTGGGATAACGGTTCATTTATAATGATTGTCGTATTCGGTTTGGTAATAATTGGATTAGTTGCCGCTGTTTTAATAATGATGAATTCTGATAAAAAGAAAAAATAACACAAAAAAAGGATGTCTTTTACGGACATCCTCTTGATTCTATTAACGATATTAGAAAGGTATTAACTTCTGATTAATTTTCTGTATTTCAATCGTTTCGGAGTTAAATCACCACCCAAACGTTTCTTCTTATTCTCTTCGTATTCAGAGAAACCACCTTCAAAATAATACACTTCAGAGTTTCCTTCGAAAGCTAAAATGTGTGTACAAATCCTATCCAAGAACCATCTATCGTGAGAAATTACTACTGCACAACCTGCAAAATTATCTAAACCTTCTTCTAATGCACGAAGTGTATTAATATCTAAATCATTCGTTGGTTCATCCAGTAAAAGTACGTTTCCTTCTTCTTTCAAAGTCATAGCAAGATGCAAACGGTTGCGTTCTCCTCCTGAAAGTGTAGATACTTTTTTATTTTGATCACTTCCTCCAAAATTAAATCGGCTTAAATAAGCTCTTGAATTCACCTGTCTTCCTCCCATCATAATCAATTCTTGACCATCACAAAAGTTTTCCCAAATTGATTTATCAGGATTGATATTAGAATGCGCTTGATCGACATATGCGATTTTCACTGTTTCCCCAATAGCAAACTCCCCTGCATCAGGTTTTTCTTCACCCATAATCATTCTGAAAATTGTTGATTTACCAGCTCCGTTTGGCCCGATAATCCCAACTATACCAGCTTGAGGTAATGTAAAGTTCAAGTTGTCATATAGCAATTTATCACCATAGGCTTTTGCAACACCTTTAGCTTCAATTACATTGGTCCCTAAACGAGGTCCGTTTGGAATATAAATTTCTAGATTCTCATCCAATTGCTTTTGGTCTTCATTCAATAATTTATCGTAATTCTGCAAACGCGCTTTTTGCTTAGTTTGACGACCTTTTGCTCCTTGACGAACCCAATCCAACTCCCGTTCTAAGTTTTTTCTACGTTTAGAAGCTACTTTTTCTTCCAATGCCATTCTGCTTGATTTTTGATCTAACCAAGAAGAGTAGTTTCCTTTCCAAGGAATCCCTTCTCCTCTATCTAATTCTAAAATCCAACCTGCAACATTATCCAAGAAGTATCTATCGTGAGTTACAGCGATAACCGTTCCAGCATATTGAGCTAAATGTTGTTCCAACCAAAGAACACTTTCGGCATCCAAGTGATTCGTAGGCTCATCAAGAAGCAAAACGTCAGGTTGTTGTAACAACAAACGACATAAAGCCACACGGCGACGTTCACCACCAGAAAGATTTTTAATTGGCGTATCAGCATCGGGAGTACGTAGCGCATCCATAGCTATTTCTAATTTTGTATCGATTTCCCAAGCACCAAGCGCATCAATTTTATCTTGTAATAACGCTTGACGGTCCATCAATTTTTCCATTTTATCCGCATCTTCATATACTTCAGGTAAACCGAAACTATCATTGATTTGGTTAAATTCTTCTAAAACTGCCATTGTTTCAGCAACTCCTTCTCTTACAATTTCAATAACCGTTTTACTATCATCTAAAATAGGTTCTTGTTCTAAATAACCCACCGTATAACCTGGTGCAAAAACTACATCACCTTGGTAGTTTTTATCAACTCCGGCAATAATTTTTAATAAAGAAGATTTTCCTGATCCATTTAAACCTAAAATACCAATTTTAGCTCCGTAAAAGAAACTTAAATAAATATTTTTAAGAACAGGTTTATCCGCTCCTTGATAAGTTTTACTCAATTTTGACATTGAGAATATCACTTTTTTATCGTCTGCCATTTTTTTTTATTTAAAATTTAAAATTCAACATTTAAAATAACTATTAAAGTCTGCCTTTAAGCGAACTAAAAACCCAAGCATTAGCTAAAAAGCCAACGCCTACGGCTGCAAATCCCCAACCGGCTACATCATCATATCTGAAAGCGCCTAATGCAATAAGCAATAAACCCATTAAAATCATTATTAAAGTAGCCCAACCTAAGACAGTATTTTTATTCATTCCCATATTTAGGTAAATTATAATTTATCACGAAGTTTCAGGAGTGCAAATATCGGTAATTTTAGTCGCTAATTAAATATTTTATAAAGCATTTCTCTTAATAAATCAGATTGTGACATCGCATTTGCACCAACACCTTTACTTTTTACATCAATGTCTCTTAAAGCTCCAACTATTTGACTCACTTTTTTCATGGGATAATTCTTCAAAGCCACATCATATTCTTTCAAAAAGAAAGGGTTTACGCCTAATACTGCCGCTACATTTTTTGGGTTCTTGTCTTTTAATCCGTGGTATTTTAACAAATGGATAAAAAATCCAAACACCAAGCTCGTTGTGACCACCATTGGATTATCTTTTGGATTTTGGGCAAAATTTTCGGCAATCGTATAAGCTTTTAGTTGGTTTCGTTCTCCCAGTGCTTTTCGCAATTCAAAAACATTAAAATCTTTGCTGAAACCTATATTTTCCTCAATATGCTTTGGAGTTATTGTACTTCCAACAGGCAGGATAATCTGTAATTTTTCGAGTTCATTATTTATTTTGCTCAAATCAGTTCCTAAAAACTCCACTAACATGGCATTTGCTTTAGGTTCAATCGAATATTTTTTCCCTGCTAAAACGCGTTTAATCCACTCGCCTACTTGATTTTCGTATAATTTTTTACTTTCATAAACGACACCATGTTTCGCTAATAATTTAGTCAATTTTTTACGTTTATCCAAAGTTTTATATTTGTAACAAAAAACTAAAACGGTAGATGGCATCGGGTTTTCGGCGTAACTTTCTAATTTATCAATTGTCCGAATCAAATCTTGTGCTTCTTTTACAATCACAACTTGACGCTCGGCCATCATCGGATATCTTTTAGCGGTCGAAATAATATCTTCAATTGAAACATCTCTTCCATATAAAACGGTTTGGTTAAAGCCTTTTTCCTCTTCAGTTAAGACTTTTTCCTCAATATAATCAGATAATTTGTCAATATAATAAGGTTCTTCTCCCATCAAAAAATAGATAGGTTTAATAGTGCCGCTTTTTATATCATTTACAATTTTTACAACCTCGTCCATTTTTTATTGTTTAAAGTTTGAAGTTTAAAGTTTGTTGTTTCAATTGAAACTTTAAACTTTAAATTTTAAACTTATTTAATACTTTTGCTTTATGCAAAAACTAAATTTTCAACTTTATAACTTTCGGTTCAAAAATAGCGAAAATAAAGTCTCCATTTTTGATGAAATAAGGAAAAAATTTATCATTCTCACTCCCGAAGAATGGGTTCGCCAGCATGTAGTCCAGTTTTTATTGGAAGAAAAAAAATATCCAAAATCACTGATAAATGTAGAAAAAGTTTTAAAAGTCAATGGCTTACGCAAAAGATACGATATTGTAGTTTTTAATCCTGACGGTTCAATTTTCATTTTAATCGAATGTAAAGCTCCCGAAATAAAAATTGCTCAAGCTACTTTCGACCAAATTGCACGTTATAATATGACGATGCAAGCCCAGTTTTTGATGGTGACTAACGGATTGAATCATTACTTTTGCCAAATGGATTTTGAAAACGAGAAATATGCTTTTCTAGAGAATCTGCCAAATTATAATAGTTAGATTATTAGACTTATTAGATTGTTAGAATCTAATAAGTCTAAAATGTCTAAAAATCTAAAAATCTAAATGAAAATAGCTATTGTCATACTCAATTGGAATGGAGTACAATTATTAGAACAATTTTTACCTTCGGTACTGCAATATTCACCCGAAGCTACTATATATTTAGCAGATAATGCTTCGACAGATGATTCCATTTCATTCGTATTGGCTAATTTCCCTTCTGTCAAAATTGTAAAAAATGACTCCAATTTAGGTTTCGCAGGCGGTTACAATGAAGCGTTAAAACATATTGATGCAGAAATTTATGCTTTGGTAAACTCAGATATTGAAGTTACCGAAAATTGGTTACAGCCTATCCTTAAAACTTTTGAAAGTGAGCCTAAAACTGCTATTATCCAGCCTAAAATATTAGATTTTAAACGTAAAGAATACTTTGAATATGCTGGTGCTGCGGGAGGATTTATAGACAAATATGGTTACCCTTATTGTCGCGGACGTATTTTTGATACTTTAGAAAAAGATAATGGACAATACAATGATGATTGTGAAATATTTTGGGCTTCCGGAGCGTGTTTTTTCATGCGAAGTACGGTTTATAACGAATTAAAAGGTTTTGATGCCGATTTTTTTGCCCATCAGGAAGAGATTGACTTATGCTGGCGTACAAACAATAAAGGATATAAAATTAAATACATTTCGGAATCTATTGTTTATCATGTAGGTGGAGCCACATTACAGCAAGGAAATCCGAAGAAAACTTTTTTAAATTTTAGAAACTCCTTGTTGATGTTGACTAAAAATTTGCCAAAAGACAAGTTATATTGGATTCTATTTTGCCGAATGATTCTGGATGGAATGGCCGGATTGCAATTTATTACGCAAGGAAAAATGAATCATTTTTTAGCGATATTAAAAGCACATGGATCGTTTTATCGGTTGTTTTTAAGTAATTTAAAAAAAAGAGAACAATTTCAGTCTAAAATATACTACAACCAAAAAAGTATCGTTTTTTTATATTTTATTAAAAAGGTTCGAATATTTAAACATTTATTTAACTATTAAATAACTATTAAAAACTAAGTTTGTAATTCACGTCTAATTAAATTAAACATTTTATGAGAAAAATCGTAATCGCCTTATCCGTATTGGCACTTTTAACTTCTTGTGTTTCTAAAAAGAAATATACCGATTTAGAAGCAAAAAATAAAGAAACTCAAGATTTATTGAATTCTGCTACCGTAAAATTAAATTCATGCTTAGAAGAAAAAGCGGGACTTTCTGCTACTGTTGCGGGTTTAAAAGAACACAATCAAACACTAATCAATACATCTAAAGACATGACTGTATTGACTACTAAAGGTGCCGAAAACATTGAGAAAGCTTTAGAAACTATCAAAGAAAAAGATTTAAAAATCAGTAGAATGCAAGATGCATTAACTAAAAAAGACAGCGTTACGCTTGCTGTTGTTACTAGTTTAAAAAGTGCTGTTGGAATTTCTGATCCGGATATCGAAATAAATGTTGAAAAAGGAGTTGTATTTATCTCTATTGCAGACAAATTGTTATTTAAAACTGGAAGTTATGATGTAACTGACAGAGCAAAAGCAGTTTTGGCGAAGGTAGCTAAAGTTGTTAATGACAAACCTGATTTCGAATGTATGATTGAAGGGCACACGGATAGTGTTCCTTACATTGGAAATGGTGTTTTATTGGATAACTGGGATTTAAGTGTGAAACGTTCTACTTCTATTATCCGTGTATTAACGAATCAATTAGGTGTTAAACCGGAACAATTAATTGCTGCGGGAAGAAGTTCATACGTTCCTTTAGTTGCTAATTATTCAGCCGAAAACAGAGCACGTAACAGAAGAACTCGTATTGTTGTATTGCCTAAAATCGATCAATTCTATGATATGATTGAAAAAGAAATGAAAAAACAACAAAAATAATCAGTTGAGAGATTTCATAAAAAAACGTCTTGAGAAATCAAGACGTTTTTTTTATGCATTTATTTATAAAGATATTTAGTATTCATAATCTAAAATCTACAAAATATCCAAACTTCCTTTTCCTTCTCTTACTACAATAGGCTCATCACCAGACAAATCAATAATAGTAGAACCTATATTATCACCATAGCCACCATCAATAACAACATCTACGAGGTTTTGCCATTTCTCAAAAATAAGCTCTGGATCTGTGGTATATTCTATCACATCATCCTCATCGTGAATTGAAGTTGAAACAATAGGATTTCCTAATTGACGAACAATTTCGAGTGCTATTGAGTTATCGGGAACCCGAATTCCGACAGTCGTTTTCTTTTTAAATTCTTTAGGCAAGTTATTGTTTCCAGGTAAAATGAAAGTATATGGACCGGGTAAAGCTCTTTTTAGCAATTTAAAAGTAGCTGTGTCAATTTGCTTCACATAATCGGATATATTGCTCAAATCATGGCAAATGAAGGAAAAATTAGCTTTTTCCAGCTTAATTCCTTTAATCTTGGCAATGCGTTCCAAAGCCTTGGTATTAGTAATATCACAACCCAGACCATAAACGGTATCCGTTGGATAAATCACCAACCCACCTTCTTTTAAAACCTTAACCACTTTGGCAATTGCTGCTTCATTGGGTTTATCTTCGTATATTTTTATAAATTGAGCCATTTTTTTTATTTTATTATTTTTCCGTCACTTCGAGTGATTTTTAATAGTAATGCGACAGCTTTACTATTAAAAATTGTATCGAGAAGCATTTAAAAGTTTATTAGTCCTCGGAATTTCGATAGTTATATAAAACTTTTCTTTGCTAAATTAGGAAGTTTGTCATACTCTTCATTAATCAATGCTTCTTTTTTTACTCTTGACCATTTTTTAATTTTTTTCTCAATATCTATTGCAAAATTAATATCTGTAAATTTACAATAATAAACCAGTTCAATAGGTCTTTTGTTTGTGGCATAACAATCCGGATAGAAACCTGTTTCGTGCTGAAAAAGTCTTTGGGTTAAATTACTTGTAACTCCAGTATAATAAGAATTGTCAGAACATTTTAAAATATATACGTAAGACTGTTTCATATTATTTCTTCACAATAATAATTTTTGTTAAAATAGTTCTCGATACATTTTTTGTTCCGTTTCTCTCCACAAAAAACACTCGAACAGACGTGAAAAAACCTTGAATACTATCCTATAATATCCAGTTTTGCAAATCGCAATAATAATTTTTTAATTCCGCCCACTTCAAACTTGATTTCCGCTTTTTTATCAGCGCCAACGCCTTCCATGTTGATAACTTGCCCTTTTCCAAATCGTTCGTGCATCACTATATTTCCGGCAACCAGTTTATTATCAAATAAATTAGCAGCTCCTGAAGATGCATTTGTATTGGACATTGGTTTCAGTTTCCTAACGTTTATATCTGCTTTGGGTTCGTTATTTGTAACCTGTTTTGGTGGTGTACTTCCTATTGGTTTTGCCAAACGCAATTTGGATTTATCCACATCACCAAAAATATCACTGTCAATCATTGGTTTATAACGATAATTATTCTCCGGTGGTGTCATATATTCTAAATACTGACTGTCGATTTCCTCAATAAAACGCGAAGGTTCACTATCAGTCAATTTTCCCCAACGGTAACGCGATTGCGCATAGGTCAAATACGCTTGATGTTCCGCTCTTGTCAAAGCTACATAAAATAAACGTCTTTCTTCTTCCAGTTCGCTTCTGGTACTCATACTCATGGCACTAGGAAATAAATCCTCTTCCATTCCTACCACAAAAACGTGAGGGAATTCCAATCCTTTAGCCAAGTGAATCGTCATTAATGCCACACGATCTTCATCGCTGGTATCTTTATCTAAATCTGTTGCCAAAGCCACATCTTCCATAAACTCAGCTAATGCACCTCGAGCACCGTCAACTTCTTTTTGTCCTTCAGTAAAATCCTTGATACCGTTTAATAATTCTTCGATATTTTGGATTTTAGCCATTCCTTCCGGAGTCGCATCTTTCTTTAATTCTTGTACCAATCCTGTTTTTTTGGCAACATGATCAGCAAGATAAAAAGCATCCTGATTTTCATTTATGGCTTGAAAACTCTGAATCATAGTCACAAAATCAAGAAGTTTCTGTTTTGTTCCCGAGTTTAATTTTAAGTCGATTCGTTCAATGTTTTGCATCACTTCAAATATCGAACGCTTGTAATGATTAGCGGCAATTGTTAATTTTTCAATTGTTGTATTCCCAATTCCACGAGCCGGATAATTGATTACGCGAACCAAAGCTTCCTCATCTTTTGGATTGATTACCAATCGTAAATAACACAGCACATCCTTCACTTCTTTTCTTTGATAAAAAGAAAGCCCACCATATATTCGGTATGGAATGTCTCTCTTTCTCAAAGCATCTTCCATCGCACGAGATTGTGCATTAGTACGATACAAAATAGCAAATGCGCCGTTTGGCAACTGATTTTGCATTTTTTGCTCCCAAATGGTACTTGCCACGAAACGACCTTCCTCGTTATCCGTTAAACTGCGGTGTACTTTTATTTTTGGACCAAAATCATTGGCTGTCCAAACTATTTTATCAAGTTTAACTTTATTTTTATCGATGATAGTATTCGCCGCTTCCACAATGTTTTTTGTCGAACGGTAATTCTGTTCCAATCGAAAGGTTTTCACCCCTTCATAATCTTTTTGGAAATTCAGGATGTTGTTGATATTGGCACCTCGAAACGCATAAATACTTTGTGCATCATCACCTACCACGCAAATATTCTGAAATTTATCTGATAACGCTCTAACAATTAAATATTGTGAGTGATTCGTATCTTGGTACTCATCGACTAATATGTAACGGAAACGGTTTTGATATTTCGCTAAAACTTCCGGGAAACGAGTCAGCAACTCATTGGTTTTTAATAATAAATCATCAAAATCCATCGCTCCCGCTTTGAAACACCGGTCTACATAATTTTGATAAATTTCGCCCATTCGAGGCTTTTTAGACATCGCATCGGCTTCTTGTAAATCAGGATCATTGAAATAGGCTTTTACCGTAATCAAACTATTTTTGAAATTAGAAATCCTGCTTAAAACCTGTTTTGGTTTGTACACATCTCTATCCAATTGCATTTCTTTGATAATTCCAGAAATGGCCCGAAGTGAATCTTGAGAATCGTAAATGGTAAAATTCGAAGGATAGCCCAAATGTTCCGCCTCAGAACGAAGAATTCGAGCAAAAACCGAGTGAAAAGTTCCCATCCAAAGGTTTTTAGCTTCGCCAGCACCTACAATATCAGAGATACGTTTTTTCATTTCTCGTGCTGCTTTGTTGGTAAAAGTCAGCGAAAGAATGCTAAATGCGTCTATTCCCTGATGCATCAAATAAGCAATTCTGATAGTCAAAACCCGCGTTTTACCGGAACCAGCTCCTGCAATAATGATCATAGGACCGTCTTTTTGTAAAACGGGTTCGCGTTGCGCTTCGTTAAGTTGATCGATATATTTATGCATGGAAATTTTTAAATTATATTATGCAAAAATAGCGATTTTGAATGAGGTTTTTAGTACCAAAAATCAACAATTGACTAATTCATTTTACAATTGTTTTTAATAAGATATTCTGTATTTATTATTTAAAAAACACATCATAAGCAAAACGGATTAATGTACCGATTACAACCACCAAAAAGAAAATTCGAATAAAACTATTTCCTTTGTTTATAGCTAGTTTTGCTCCAATCCATCCACCAAAAGCATTACTAGCAGCCATTGGCAGTGCTATTGCCCAAATGATTTTACCTTTCAAAATAAACAGACAAATAGAACCAAAGTTCGTCGATAGATTCACCATTTTAGCATTTGCGGAAGCATGCAAAAAATCGAATCCCATAATAGCGATAAATGCAACCACAAGAAAGCTACCTGTTCCAGGACCAATAAATCCATCGTATAAGCCAACTACAAAACTGATTCCTATAGCATTTAAGATTTGTGTTCTGGGAGAATGTGTTTTTTCAATATGTTGCCCAAAATTTTTCTTTGCGTAGGTATAAACTACTAAAAATGAAAGCACAACAAGTAATAATGGCTTCATGAAATCATTACTTACATACGTCAATAATGTAGAACCTAAAAATGCAGACGGAAAAGCCAAAAGCATCATAATTCCTAGCAATTTCCAGTTCATATCAACCTTTTTAAGATATTGATAGGCTGCAAAAGAAGTACCGCTAAAAGCAGGAACTTTCAAGGTTCCAATTACTGTTGAAACTGGTAAATTAGGCAATAATATCAAGCCCATAGGTGTTTGTATCAGTCCGCCGCCGCCTACAATCGCATCTATAAATCCTGCAGCAAAAGCGGCTAAACAAAGTAAAACCAATATGTACGTTTCCATTCTAATTGTCGATATTAAATAATCCGGAAGAAATGGTAAAAATACTATTCGAATTGCTTTATTGCTAATAAAATCAAGTTGATTTGTAGTCAAAAAAGTATATTTTTGCTTTACTAAATTTTAAAATAAAAATGGAATCATTACCAATTATAGAATTATTAAGTTATACTTTACCAGCAGTTGTTACAGGGGTTGTGGCCTATTATTTTTTTGATCTACATACCAAAAACGAAGAAGGAAGACGCCGTTATTTATTAAACAAAGAGGCACAAAAAAACGCTTTGCCCTTGCGCTTACAAGCATTTGAACGCATGACATTGTATATGGAACGAATCAATCCTACCAAATTATTGATTCGAATTTCTCCTCTTTCACAGGATAAAAATGATTATGAAAATCTTATAATTGCACAAATCGAACAGGAGTTTGAACATAATTTGACACAGCAAATTTATATGTCTGATGAATGTTGGACCATTATTGTAACAGCAAAAAATGCTACCATTCAAATGATTCGCAAAGCAAATATGAGTGATCGTGTGGATAGTGCGGACAAATTGCGTGAAGTGCTTTTGAATGATTTAATGGAAAAACAATCTCCAAGTAATGCTGCTTTAGCGTATATCAAAAATGAAGTTGGACAATTGTGGTAGGATATTAGTACCATTTCTTAAATGAACTTTTATTCTTTCAATAATCGATTCAATTGAAATTGCTCAATTTCATTTAAATTAAGCAAAATTCTTTCGAATGAAACTCTCATTTCCTTATTTTTAAGCAGTTTCCTGATACTATCCCTTCCAAATTTCGAAAATTGCCACATATGATGTGTGGTTGCATTGACTAAATTTTGTAATACTTCGTCATTGATTATATTAAAAGCAAGTAGTTTCTCTAAAGCATTTTGTCTTGTATTAGCTTCATAATTTGATGATGAATAATTGATTAATTCGTTTATCAAAGCTTCTTTATCAGTACCATAATCATCCGTGGATAATGCCAGAGACAACCAAAGTGTTCTTAAATTATAATCATTGAAACCTTGCCAATTTTTTGACTTATCTAAATATTCAGTGCGCTTCCCAGGAAAATTATTCCACAAATTATATAACGCAATTTCCTGTGTTTGATAGGACATATCGTCGAGTAAAGTTTCATATTGTGTTCTAAAACTTTCTGGAATTTCATTTAATGATGCCGCAACTGCTTGGCGAACTTGTACGTTTTTAGTAGCCAAAGCCAGGCTTAAAAGTGCGACTTTATCTTCGAATTTCTCTAGTTTTAATTGATTAACAATTGCTTCTTTAACCGCAAAATAAACATCCGATTGTAACGTTTTCGCGAAAAAATCTTCTTTCTCAGACAACGGTTTATTTTTTAATTTTTCTACTTCAAATAACACTTGAATTGATTTATTTTTATTCAACAAAATATTAGCCTGTTGCGTATTAAAAACAGTTGATTCAAGCCATACTTTACTAAATTTATTCAAGTTATAATCAGATACTTTTTTTATTTCCGCAAAGAAATCTTGTGTATTTACGGTTTCAAACGAATGCTTTTTCAAGTAACTTTTTACAGCTTTTTTAAATGCTTTATCTCCTATTGCTTCGTGTAAAACAAAAAGTGCCCAAGCGCCTTTTTGATAGAAAGACAACGAACTCGCTTTGGCATTCAAAACAGGAATTGTATCGCTTCTGGAAGCAAATTTTAATTGTTGAGCCGATTCATATAATTTGGAATAAAAATAATCTTCCCCGTAAATTTCCTTCTCAGCCAGTAACGCATAATAGGTTGCAAACCCTTCCTGCAGCCAATGGTGTTTACTGCTTTCGGCAGTGACCAAATTTCCAAACCATTGGTGCGCCAATTCATGTGCATTTACATTGGTATAACTTCGATCTTCAAAAGCTATAGAATCTACCACATAGCGCGTAGAAAATAATGTTGCTGAAGTATTTTCCATTCCGGCGTACAAAAATTCCCGAACAGGAGCTTGTTTATAAATTCCCCAAGGATACTTTACTCCTATTTCTTTTTCCAAAAAATTAAATAATTCCTTAGAATAGCGATAGGTGGGTTCAAATTTAGATTTGTCTTTCGGTTCATAATACATTTCTAATGGAATCCCCGAATTTGAACTTTGTATTTGTTTTTCAAATTTCCCGATGGCAAGCATTAGCAAATAAGAACTCATTGGTTTTTGCATGTTAAATTTCCAATAGGTCATCGAATTGTTATTTACTTTGCTTTTTAAAAATCCGTTTGAAATCACTTGGCATTTTGAATCAACAACTACTTCCAAACTAAAAATCACTTTCTCCTTAACATCATCAAAACTTGGAAGCCAATTGCTGGTATTTTTTCCTTGTCCCTGCGTCCAGATTTGCACATTATCTTTTTCCTCAGAGCCAACAAAATATAGCGCTTGCTTAGGTTTAGCAACATAATTGAAACTAATGTTATTGGTTCCTTTTTTAAAAGCTGAAATCAATAGAATTTGCTTTCCATCAGTAGTAAATTGAATTTGTTTCTGATTCAATTCTACATCGGTAAAATTCATATTTTGCGCATCGATTTTAATGGTATCTATAGGATTTAAAACATCAAACCAATAACTAACCGCTCCTCTTACGGATTTGTCTTTCGGATTAATTGTTATTTGTCCTTGAACGATTTTGAAATCTACAGATTTGGTTTGCTGTGCGAATGTTATGGCAGATAGTAAGAGGAAAATATATTTCATGGATTCCAAAAGTTAAAACTAGGATTCCCAAAGTTACAAAGGTTTCCCAAACTAATAGTGCAAATTTTGTAAGTTTACCCCCAGAAAACCTCAATACACTACCATTGAAAAAGAAAGCCCTATTTAATTGGAGCAGCGGAAAAGATTCTGCGCTTGCCTTATATAAAACATTACAAAATTCTGAATTCGATATTACCTGTTTGCTTACCAGCGTAAATCAACAATTTCAACGCATTTCGATGCACGGCGTTCGGGTAGAATTATTAGAAGAACAAGCGCAAAGTATTGGATTACCGCTTGAAATCATGCAAATTCCCGAAATGCCTACAATGGAAGTCTATGAAAAAGTCATGCGGGAAACATTGACAAAACTAAAAGAGCAAGATGTTACACATTCGATTTTTGGAGATATATTTCTGGAAGATTTACGTAAATACAGAGAAGACAAATTAGCCGAAATAGGTTTTGAAGGCATTTTTCCGCTTTGGAAAATTCCAACGAAAGATTTGATTCAGGAATTTATTAGCTTAGGATTTAAAACAATTGTCGTTTGCGTCAACGAACAGTTTCTGAACAAAAGCTTTGTTGGAAGAATTATCGACCAAGATTTTATCAACGATTTACCAGAAAACGTTGATGTTTGTGGTGAAAATGGTGAGTTTCATACGTTCACTTTTGACGGCCCGATTTTCTCTAAACCCATAGATTTCGAAATTGGCGAAATCGTTTATAGAAAATACGAAAAACCAAAAGAAGAAGATTCCTCAAATACCGCTTGCGACACGAGCGCTACTGATGCGTTTGATTATGGATTTTGGTATTGTGATTTGATTAAAAAATAATCAATCTATTCTTTCAGGTAGCTAAAAAAAATTACCGCTAATTCGCAAATTCAAAATAAATCCTAACTTTTAAAATTGGCGAATTAGCGGTTTAAATATCCTCTAAAATCTTTATTGGCTTAGCGCTCCTCGTACATTTTCAGCAATTGCGTCACTGTATTCCAGTTCCTGATTGTTGCGGTAACATTCAGTTTTTTCTCAATGTATTTTTGATCAAATCTAGTCTTTCCGGCTCCAACAGCGTATTTAATAAAAATTCTGCTACCGTCAATACTGGCTTCATCCGGCTTGAACTGACTAATTTTTAAATCATTCATACTGGTGCTTTGCAACGTAGTAGAAATAAACGCAACATATAACTTTTTTGTATCAATATCTTTTTCCTTTAAGAAAGGATTATTCTTGAAACACGCTTCTAAATCTGCGGAACTAATAACCACAACTGGCACTTCATGACCAAAAGCCTTGAAAATTTCCTGCTTGATTTTGAAACCAACAGCCGCAGGATTTTCCTCCTCAATATCTACAAAAACATTTCCTGATTGAATATACGTTTGCACATTTTGAAAACCAATGGCTTCCAAAGTCGTTTTTAGCGCCTCCATTTTTATCATACTGTGACCTGAAACGTTGATGCCGCGAAGCAATGCGAGATGAGTTGTCATTATTATGGTGTTTTGTTTTTGCGAAGATATTGTGTTTTGAGGAAATTTAAAACTTTAGTTTAGTATCTCATTACTTTATAATAAACTATTAATTTTAAATAAAGAAATCTTAGAAAATTAATAAACACTTAGAGCGAGGATTAGTCGACTGTGATTATTATTCTTTTGGCGCAAACCCTTTTTCCTTTAGATCACTATATACTTTTTCTCCAATCTCTTTCCCCCAAGTTTGTCCAACTTGCATTGATTCTTTTACAACTAACGGCATTGTAGATATTACTTTCTTTCCTAAAGAGGACTGATAAAATTCAGATAATTGTTTTATTTCTGATTCAGTATAATATTTGTCATAAATTGGAATAATCAAATTTATTAGAGTGTCAGAATTCATTTCTTTTAAAAAATCATCCCAAAATTCAACAGGTACGTTAGGATAACTTTTTTTAAAGCTATTAATCATATTTTGTCCAACTTGGACTCCTAATTTTCCAGAACCAGTTAATTCAAGAAGGTTTTTAATATTATCTTTTTTTGATGAAGATTGTGAAAATCCGCTTGTGAGAAGCCCACATAAAAATAGTGTAATTGAAAATCGTTTCATTTAATTATTATATTTATAATTAGGATCAGTAATATGTTTAAATGAAAACATATCAAATGAATAATACAATTCATTTCTCAAATATACATATTTTCCTACTCTATTTCTAAACAATCCCATTTCCAAATTTCCAAACAAAAAACTATCTTCGCTTTTTCTTAATTGAAAGATTAAATTATTTAAACATCTAAAGATTTTATAGCTTTTTAAATCACATATCTAAAAGTCTAATAATCCAGCAGTCAAATAATCCAAATGAGCAACCTCCTACTCACTCCAATAGAATACCTAAAAGGCGTTGGTCCCAATCGGGGCGAATTGCTGCGCAAGGAATTGGGGATTTATAAGTATCAGGATTTGGTTAATTTTTTTCCCAATAGATATATTGACAGGACGCGGTACTACAAGATTAACGAACTGCAAAACAATATTGCCGAAGTTCAGATTATCGGTAAAATCATCAACATTAAAACCGTTGAATTTGGTCGAAACCAAAAACGATTAGTAGCGACTTTTGTGGATGATACGGGACAAATGGAACTCGTTTGGTTTCAAGGTCACAAATGGATTCGGGAGAGTTTAAAGTTGAATGAAATGTGTGTGATTTTTGGTAAATGCACGTCTTTTGGGAATGCTTTCAATATGGCGCATCCCGAAATCGAACTGATGACCGAGCATGAACAAAGTCTGCGTTCTGCGATGCAACCCGTATATCCTTCGACAGAAACCTTAACAAATCGGGGGATTTCAAACCGGGTGATTAATAAATTGATGCAGCAATTGTTTCTGGAAACGCAGGCATTATTTACAGAAACCTTGCCGGATTATTTAATCAACGAACTGAAGCTGATTCCTAAAAAAGCAGCTTTATTCAACATTCATTTTCCAAAAAGCGCTGATGTTTTGGCGAAAGCCAAATTCCGATTAATTTTCGAAGAATTGTTCTTTATTCAGTTGCAATTAATCACGAAGAATCTCATCAGGAAACATAAGATAAAAGGACATCCGTTTGCAATTGTAGGCGAAAATTTCAATGATTTTTATCAGCATCATTTGCCTTTTCAATTGACAAATGCCCAAAAAAGAGTCATTAAAGAAATCCGAACGGACATGGGTAGCAACGCCCAAATGAACCGATTGCTGCAAGGCGATGTAGGTTCCGGGAAAACAATTGTGGCTTTTATGAGCATGCTTTTGGCACTTGATAATGGTTTCCAAGCGTGCTTGATGGCTCCTACAGAAATCTTGGCTAATCAGCATTTCATTGGTTTATCCGAATTGGCAGAAACCTTAAATATCAATATCAGAATATTAACGGGTTCGACTAAAATAGCACAACGCAGAATTATTCATGAAGAACTGGAAAACGGTACGTTACACATTCTTATCGGAACGCATGCTTTATTGGAAGACAAAGTAAAATTTAAGAATTTAGGACTCGCTGTAATTGATGAACAACACCGTTTTGGTGTAGAACAACGCTCTAAATTGTGGAAGAAAAATGTGATTCCGCCACACGTTTTGGTGATGACCGCCACCCCTATTCCACGAACTTTGGCGATGAGTTTGTATGGCGATTTAGACATTTCTGTAATTGATGAATTGCCTCCGGGACGAAAACCGATTCAAACCGTTCACCGATTTGACAGCAACAGATTGAAAGTTTGGAAATTCCTTCGAGACGAAATTGCTTTGGGAAGACAAATCTATATTGTGTATCCGCTCATCCAAGAATCAGAAAAAATGGATTTCAAGGATTTAATGGACGGTTACGAAAGTATTTCAAGAGATTTTCCGTTGCCACAATATTCGATTTCCATATTGCACGGAAAGATGAAACCTGCAGATAAAGATGCTGAAATGAAACGTTTTTCGGAAGGAAAAACCAATATTATGGTCGCCACAACCGTTATTGAGGTCGGTGTCAATGTTCCTAACGCCAGTGTGATGATTATAGAAAGTGCCGAACGGTTTGGATTGTCGCAATTGCATCAGCTTCGCGGCCGCGTGGGTCGTGGTGCAGAGCAAAGTTATTGCATCCTGATGACGAGCCATAAATTGAGTTCCGACAGTAAAACCCGAATGGAAACGATGGTGCAGACCAATGATGGCTTCGAAATTGCCGAAGTAGACTTAAAACTTCGTGGTCCTGGCGATTTGATGGGAACGCAACAAAGTGGTGTACTAAACCTTCAGATTGCAGATTTAGTTCGAGATAGAGATACTTTGGCATTAGCCAGAAATTACGCTTTAAAATTACTCAAGGAAGATGCGGGCATGCAAAAACCGGAGCATACTAATTTGCGAGCTGTTTTTATCGAAATGACCAAAAAGAAAAACATCTGGAATTACATTAGTTAAGCTACTTTATATATTTTCTTTAAACTATATAAGAAATACAAATTCATGTACCTTTTCACTAGTAAAAAAGCATAGCAGTTCTTATTGGATAAATCAATTCAGTAGTTCCTCTTTCCTGAAATAAATTCTCCAAAAACATTTTTTTTAGATTTACGGGTTAAACCAATGCCGTTTTTATCAGTCTAATAAATTCTAACAATTGGAGTCATTTTATATTATTTGTCATTCAAAATTTTCTTAATGTTAATGTTTGTATGTACAAACGTTAAATAAAAATCAACAAAACAAATATTCCCAATAGTAAAACCTAGTTTTGTTAAATCAATCATAAATAGTATTCTTTAACACAATATTACCTTCATCTCATGAAAATAAAATACCTAGTTTATACCTTATTAACCGCTGGAATCATTGGATTTATTGGTTACCGAATTAATGCAAATAAAAGCGAAAATGAAGCAGGAAATGATAAAGGTGGAAAAGACAAACCTATTAGTGTAAACGGGATTATTGTTCATACGCAAACCTTTGATAATAATCTATCGCTTTCTGGTTCTATTGAAGCAAATGAACAAGTTGAAATAAGAAGCGAAGTTTCTGGTATTGTTGAAGGTATCTATTTTCAGGAAGGCAGTAATGTCAGTAAGGGACAAGTGCTGTTTAAAGTAAATGATATTGAACTGAGAGCACAACTGAGACAAATGACCACTAAAGAAGGTCTAGCTTCTGAAAACGAAAGAAGAGCCAAATTATTATTGCAAAAAGAGGCCATAAGTCAAGAAGAATATGACATTGCAAAAGCTGATTTAAAATCGGCACAATCTCAAAGTCAACTTATTAAAGCACAAATTTCAAAAACATCAGTAAGAGCACCATTTTCAGGAAAAATAGGATTGCGTTCTATTTCGCCAGGAACTTATATTACACCAACTATTCTTGTGGCTAAATTGGTCAATATTGGCAAACTAAAAATTACTTTTTCGATTCCTGAAAAATACGCAACTCAAGTAAAAACCAATACCCAATTAACATTTACTGTCGCAGGTTCTTCTGAAAAATTTACAGCTCGAGTGTATGCAATCGAGCCAGGAGTAGAAGTGGCAACAAGAACTTTACAAGTTCGAGCAATTGCAGAAAACAAAAACGGAAAATTATTACCCGGAACATTTGCTAATGTTGAATTGCCTTTGGACATCATCAAAGATGCCATCGTAGTTCCTACAGAAGCAATTATTCCGGTACAAAACGGGAAAAAAGTTTTCATCTCAAGCAATGGAATGGCTAAAGAAGTAATGATTGAAACTGCAACAAGAACTGATGCTTCTATTTTAGTCCTTTCAGGCTTAAAAGCGGGAGACACTGTTATTACAAGTGCCGTAATGACCTTAAAAGACGAAACTCCTGTAAAAGTAACAATCATAAAATAGATTTAAGATCTCCCATTAACAATAGCGATCATAATTCTAAAAATTAGCTATAAAAAAACTAAAATTTAAATGAGTTTATCTACCACAAGTATAAGAAGGCCCGTATTTACCATTGTCATTAATTTAGCAATTGTATTGTTTGGTCTTATTGGATATAGTTTTTTGGGAGTTCGAGAATTTCCATCGATTGACCCGGCCCAAATTTCGATTCGGACAAACTATGCCGGAGCCAATTCAGATATTATTGAATCCCAAATTACTGAACCTCTTGAAAAAGCCATTAACTCCATTGATGGAATCAGAAACGTAACTTCTTCAAGTGCTCAGGGAAGCAGTAATATTACAATCGAATTTAATTTAGATAAAAATCTTGAAGAGGCGGCCAATGATGTACGTGATAAAGTTTCACAAGCAGTAAGAAACTTACCACAAGATATTGACGCTCCCCCAGTTGTTTCTAAGGCAGATGCCAATGGTGAGGCCATTATTTCGATGACGGTACAAAGTGATACCAGAAATGCATTGGAACTTAGCGATTATGCCGAAAATGTAATTTCGCAACGATTAGAAACGATTCCAGGAGTAAGTGGTGTTCAAATTTGGGGACAAAAAAGATACGCAATGCGCTTGTGGATTGACCCAGTGAAATTAGCGTCTTATGGCTGTACGATTTCGGATGTTCGAGATGCGTTGAATAAACAAAATGTGGAACTCCCTTCAGGAAAATTGACAGGAAAAAACACGGAACTTACCGTTAAAACAGTTGGAAATCTATCCAAACCTGAAGAATTCAACAACATCATTATACGTTCAGTTGGTGAAAAAGTAATTCGCTTAAGCGACATAGGAACAGCAAGTCTAGGTCCTGAAAATACCGAAACTCAAATGACACAATCAGGCACGCCTTTAGTTGGTGTGGCTATTGTGCCACTTCCCGGAGCTAATTATTTAGATATCTCTGCCGCTTTTTATAAAGAATTCGAAAAATTAAAAAAAGACTTACCTAAAGATATTAAGTTAAATATCGCCATCGACAATACCATATTTGTAAAAAAATCAGTTATTGAAGTAGCCGAAACTTTAGGGATTTCTATCATTTTGGTAATTTTAATTATCTATTTATTCTTTAGAGATTGGGCTATTGCTTTCAGACCTTTAATTGATATTCCCGTTTCGTTGATTGCAACATTCTTTATTATGTGGCTTTTTGGGTTTTCGATAAATGTATTGACTTTACTGGCGATTGTTCTTGCTACTGGTCTTGTGGTCGATGATGGAATTGTGGTAACCGAAAATATTTTCAAGAAAGTAGAAGAAGGCATGACACCTATTGAAGCAGCTATAAAAGGATCTAATGAAATATTTTTTGCAGTAATTTCAATATCGATAACCTTAGCCGCTGTATTTTTACCTGTAATTTTCCTCGAAGGATTTGTTGGGCGGTTGTTTAGGGAATTCGGTGTGGTTATTGGTGCTGCAGTACTAATTTCAGCATTTGTATCATTGACCTTAACCCCTATGTTGAATGCCTATTTGATGAAAGGTGGCGAACAAAAAAAATCAAAATTCTATATTCGTACAGAACCATATTTTGAAAAATTAAACAGTAGTTACGCTAATTCATTGAAGCGTTTCATGAAAAGGAAGTGGTTGAGTTTTCCCATTTTGATTGCTTGTTTTGGACTGATTTATTTGTTTTTCAATATTTTGCAAAAAGAAACTGCCCCATATGATGACCGTAGTGGATTTGTAATGCGAATGTCAACTCCTGAAGGATCTACCTATGAATATACCGATCGTTTCATGCAGGAAATGTCAAAATTAGTAGATGATTCCATTCCTGGAAAAAAAGTGAGTTTAGTGATTACTTCACCTGGATTTGGATCTTCATCTGTGAATAGTGGATTTATTCGGGTTTCTTTGGTAGAACCAAACGAAAGAAAGGATTCCCAAAAAGAGATTGCACAAAAATTGACTAAATGGTCCAAACAATATCCTGATGCAAAAACCTCAGTAATTGAACAACCTACGATTGCTGTAAACAGACGTGGAGGTTTACCGATTCAATATATTATTCAAGCTCCAAACTTTGAGAAATTAAGAGAAAAAATTCCATTGTTTATGGATGAAGTAGGTAAAAATCCAACTTTTGCAGTAAGTGATGTGAATTTAAAATTTAACAAACCTGAAGTTAACGTAAGCATAAATAGAGAAAAAGCGGAGAGTTTAGGAATATCCGTAATTGATATCGCGCAAACCTTGCAACTTTCTTTAAGTGGCCAACGTTTTGGTTACTTTATGAGAAATGGAAAGCAATATCAGGTAATTGGGCAGTTTAATCAAGAAGACCGTTCAAAACCATTGGATTTAACCTCGATGTATGTAAAAAATAATAAAGGGGAATTAATACAAATGGATAATGTGGTTAGTATTGAAGAAAAAAGTAATCCTCCGCAATTGTATCATAATAACCGCTATATGTCTGCAACTATTTCGGCAGGTCTTGCTCCTGGCAAAAGTATCAGCGATGGAATTGATGCGATGAATGAGATAAAAGCCAAAGTTTTAGACGATACTTTCACAACCGATTTAGGTGGAGAATCTAGAGATTTTGTAGAAAGTAGCTCAAATACTTCTTTTGCTTTTGGTTTAGCATTATTACTTATATTTTTGATTCTAGCAGCACAATTTGAAAGTTTTATTGATCCTTTCATTATCATTTTAACTGTACCAATGGCAGTTGCCGGGGCATTATTTTCGTTATGGCTTTTTGGTCAAACCTGGAATATTTTCAGCCAAATTGGAACTGTAATGTTAATTGGTTTGGTAACCAAAAATGGAATTCTGATAGTAGAATTTGCGAATCAGCTGCGAGAACAGGGAAAATCAAAAATTGATGCTATTTTAGAAGCATCAGAAGCGAGATTACGTCCAATTTTAATGACCAGTTTGGCTATTTCATTAGGAGCATTGCCTATTGCAATGTCACTTGGTGCTGCTTCAACCAGCAGAATTGGGATGGGAGTTGTTATTGTAGGTGGAACTATTTTCTCTTTAGTTTTAACCTTATTCGTTATTCCTGCCATGTATTTAATGTGGTCTAAAGCCAGAAAACATTACCCTGAATTTGATCATATTGAAGAATATGAAAAAGGAGTAAAATAATTTAAATGAAACATAGTTCATTTAGATAAAACTGATTTACTGTTTTTTTTAAATTTAAAATTAACTACTAAGTACGTTTTTCAAAATTAATTCGTGGAATAAAAATATAATTATGATGAACACTAAAATTCTATTTCAAAGTATCATTTTAATACTTTTTTGTGTTATAAAAACTAATGCTCAAGAAGTATTAACGATTGAAGATGCTGTAAAAATTGCATTGGAAAACAATTATGAAATCAAAATTGCATCAAACAATTTATTGATTGACAAAACCAACGTAAGTTCTGGAAATGCAGGAATGTTGCCAAAAGCGACAGCTACAATTACTGATAATAATGGTATTCAAAACATTTCACAAACACGTTCAGACGGGACCGTGAATAAACTTGATAATGCTAAAAACAATAGTTTGACTTATGGGGTGGGATTAGATTGGACTGTTTTTGACGGATTCAAAATGTTTGCAAAAATGGACCAATTGAAACAGTTACAGAAATTGGGTGAAGCACAATTAAAACTAACCATAATTACAAAAATAAGCGATGTTCATGCTACTTATTTTGATTTGGTTCAACAACAACAGCAATTATCTGCTTTAGATTCTACAATAGTTATTTCAAACCAGCGATTGACTTTGGCTCAGAACCGATTCACAATTGGGAAAGCATCAAAATTGGAAGTTTTAAATGCGCAAGTCGATTTAAATACTGATAAAGTGACCTTACTGAGGCAAAAGGAATTATTGGCTAATACTAAAATTCAATTGAATCATATACTTGCACGAGATGCTAAAATTGATTTCAAAGTGGTGGATTTAATTGTAGTAGATAATACACTAGTATTAGCTGAATTAAATGCTTTAGCTGAAAAGCAAAATCCACAATTAGAAACACAAATTATCAATAAGAATGTTGTTGAATTACAATTGAAGCAAATAAAAGCAGGACGCTATCCAACAGTGAAACTAAATACCGGATATAATTTTTCTGAAAGTCAATCCAGTCTTGGTTTTACCACACAATCTTCATCAAGGGGACTCAATTATGGTTTTAGCGCTTCCTTGAATTTATTTGATGGATTTGCACAAAACCGAAACGAGAAAATTAGCCAGATTCAAATTGACAATTCTAAAATAGCGATCGATCAACAAAATCAGATTCTAAATTCACAGTTGGCAACTTCCTATCAAACCTATTTGACAAATTTAGAACTGATAACTTTAGAAGAAAAAAATGAAGCTATTGCCAAACAAAATCTGAATATTACATTGGATAAATTTAGAATAGGAACCATAACTACTTTAGAATTTAGAACCGCGCAATTGAATTATGTCAATGCAAAAGTGCGTTACAACGATGCGCAATTTCAAGCAAAATTATCTGAAATTGCTTTGAAAGAATTAGCTGGAACTATTGTTTTTTAATTTAAATTTAGAAAAAAATTAGCCTAAATGATTTCATACAATACTAAGGATTGGTTTACATTTATTTTTCGTTTTCATAAGGCAGATACCTTTAGAACTTTGTTTCCGGTAATGCTTGCTATAGGCGTTTACTCAGGAATTATTGGTTATCTGGAAGTTGAATATTGGCAATTAGCTGACAATAGCTACATTAAGAATATTACTATCATGCACGGAATGTTGGGTTTTGTGATTTCGTTATTATTAGTTTTTAGAACTAATACTGCTTATGACCGTTGGTGGGAAGGCCGCAAAATGTGGGGAGCTTTAGTCAATAACAGTCGTAATTTTGCCATCAAATTATCGGTAATCTTACAGGATGAAAAAGATCGCAATTATTTTAGAAAAATGATTCCCAGTTATGCTTCCATTTTGCACAAACATTTGAATGATGCAGATACCAGTAAGCAATTATTTGATGGTGTAGATTTAGAAATTGACCATCATAAACACAAACCCAATCAGGTAGCAAAAATGCTATTTCAAAAAATCAATGATTTATATACTTCAAAGAAAATAACCGGTGACCAATTGATCATTTTAAATGCTGAAGTACTATCCTTTACTGAAATTTGTGGCGCTTGCGAAAGAATCAAAAACACGCCTATACCCTACTCTTACAGTGCTTTTATTAAAAAATTCATCTTCTTTTATGTAATGACTTTACCTTTTGGCTATTCATTCAGCCTTGGTTATTATGTGGCACCAGTTGTTGTTTTTATCTTTTATGTTTTGGCTAGTTTAGAATTAATTGCCGAGGAAATCGAAGATCCTTTTGGGACTGATGAAAATGATTTACCCACTCATAAAATTGCCGAAAACATAAAGAAACATGTGGAAGAATTAATTTAAAATTTGTTAAACTGTGTGACTGTTCTAATTATTTTCATTAAATTTAAACTTTGTCTTTATCAAGTTTGAAACTATGAATAACAATCGTGCTTTAATAAATCCGCCTCATTTATCAAATGAGAAATCATTGAAAACATTAGTTGAAAACAGAACTGTTTATTCTTTAAACCATTGTGAGCTAAATCTTTTTGAAACCTATGAATCTTCTACGTTAGTTCCTTTGAAGTTTAATGATTTAGTGGTAACAAGCATGTTACGAGGCAAAAAAATAATGCATCTTTTTGATGATCCCAGTTTTGAATATTTACCAGGAGAAACGGTCGTTATTCCTTCGAATGTAGAAATGAAAATTGATTTTCCAGAAGCTACAAAAAGTAATCCTACACAGTGTTTGGCTTTGGCGATAGACCAAACTAAAATTACTGATACATTACAATTCTTAAACGAACGCTATCCAAAAGAAGGCAATACACAATTCTGGCAATTGAATTATCAAAATTATTTTTTTTATAACAATGTAGAATTAGCGACAACAATTAATAAATTAATAAAAGAATGCATGAGCACTTCAATTACCAAAGATGCTTTAGCTGATTTGACTTTGCAGGAATTATTAATTCGTATTATTCAAACGCAAACTGCAAAAGCAATTGATGATGGTCTTTTTACAGATCCAAAAAATCCTATCACTCAAGTGGTCGAATTCATCCGATTGAATTTAAAAGAAAATATCAGCATGAAAAATTTGAGCGAAAAAGCATGTATGAGTACCACTTCTTTCTATAGACTTTTTAAAAGAGAATTAGGCATGAGTCCGATAGAATTTGTAATTAGCGAAAAAATAAGATGTGCTAAACAATTATTGAAAAATCCAACCATACAAATTAATGAAGTGTGCTATTTATCTGGTTTTGAAGATTCCAATTATTTTATTCGTTTGTTTAAAAAGTACGAAGGAATTACTCCAAAACAGTATCAGTTATTGTATGTAAATTAATTTATTCAATGTATTTTAAAGTCTCGAGTGTTTGCTCCTCTTCTGGCGTAAAAATGCGATATTCAATTCGGAATGTTTTTTTTAATGGGGTTTCAAGTGAAAATCCACCCACTCCAAAAGCATCAATTACATCCAAAGTAAAATGTGCATGTTTCCAATATTCGAATAAGTCCTTATCTACCCAAAATTCAGTATTTTCGATTGTACCAATACAAACATCTCCCATTCGCTGGTAGAAACCTCCTTTTTCAAAACATTGTGGCTGTGTTCCTTCACAACAACCTCCTGCTTGATAAAACATCAAATCGCCATGTTTTTCCTGCAATATTTTAATTAATTCTATTGCTTTTTCTGTAGCTTCGAGTCTTTTTGTCATTTTTTTAAATTTAAAAATAAAACCTGACAAATTATACAATCTGCCAGGTTTAAGATTAACCAATAATCTGTAACTACTAAAAGAAACCTAATTTCTTTTTATCATAAGAAATCAACATATTTTTTGTCTGACGGTAATGTCCAAGCATCATTTTATGATTTTCACGACCAATTCCGGATTGTTTGTATCCTCCAAAAGGAGCGCCAGCAGGATATGAATGATATTGATTTATCCAAACACGTCCGGATTGAATAGCTCTCGGAACCTGATAAATTTCGTGCGCATCACGCGTCCAAACTCCAGCTCCTAAACCATACATAGAATCGTTTGCAATTGCAATAGCTTCTTCAGTTGTTTTAAAAGTGGTAACCGCTAAAACTGGCCCGAATATTTCTTCTTGAAAGATACGCATTTTATTATGCCCTTTGAAAAGAGTTGGTTTAATATAATAACCTCCTGAAAGGTTACCCTCTAAATGGTTTTCTTCCCCACCAATTAACAGCTCCGCACCTTCTTCTTTTCCTAATTTAATATAGCTTAGAATCTTTTCTTTTTGAACTAATGAAGTCTGCGCCCCCATCATAGTAGTTCTATCCAATGGGTTTCCTAATTTTATTGCTGCAGTTCTTTCAATAACTCGGGCAATAAATTTTTCATAAATATCTTCATGAACCAGTAAGCGAGAGGGGCATGTACAAATTTCCCCTTGATTTAAAGCGAACATTACGGCGCCTTCAATCGCTTTATCAAAGAAATCATCATCAGCATCTCCTACAGATTTCATAAAAATATTAGGGGATTTCCCGCCTAACTCTAACGTAACTGGAATAATATTTTCGGTAGCATATTGCATCACTAAACGGCCAGTTGGTGTAGAACCAGTAAATGCAGCTTTTGATACTTTTTTATTCGTCACTAAAGTTCTTCCAAGCTCAGCTCCAAAACCATTTACAATATTTACAACGCCTGGAGGAAGAATATCACCTATCAATTCCATCAAAACTAAAATTGAAATTGGCGTACTTTCAGCAGGTTTCAAAACTACAGTATTTCCTGCTGCCAATGCCGGAGCCAGTTTCCAAACCGCCATTAAAATAGGGAAATTCCAAGGAATAATTTGTGCAATTACACCCAAAGGTTCACTCAAAGCGATAGATACCGTCTGAGAATCCAGCTCAGCAATTGAACTTTCCTCTGCACGAATTACACCAGCAAAATATCTGAAATGGTCTATTGCTAATGGAATATCAGCAGCTAAAGTTTCTCGGATTGCTTTACCATTATCTATAGTTTCAACGGTAGCAATATATTCAAGATTATCTTCAATAACTTGCGCTATTTTATTCAATAAATTACTACGTTCAGTAACGGATGTTTTTCCCCAAGTTTGAAAAGCTTCATGAGCATGGTCAACAGCCAAATCAATGTCAACTTTAGTCGAATGTGCAGCTCTTGTAAATACTTTTCCATCAATTGGAGAAACTACGTCAAAATATTGTCCTCCTATAGGCGCAACAAATTTACCTCCTATATAATTATCATACGTTGCCTTAAATTCAGGTCTTTTTACTATATTATCCATGTCTTAATAAATTTAATTTTATCAAAAATAGTCTCCTATTTATTATTAGAATAGCACAATTCATTCAACTAGTAGCATTAAATTTTCATATATGTTTTTTTAACGTTATTTTATTATTTTATTCATATATATTCATACCGAATATTGTCAAATTGTCATTTTTAAGACCATTGAAATGTGGCGAATCAGTTATAAAAAACCAAAAAAATTGTTTCTTACTACAACCTGCAATCCTTATATTTGCATCTTATTAAAATTGACTGATGAAAATATCTTACAACTGGTTAAAACAATTCATTAAAATAGACTGGAAATCCGAAGAAACAGCAGCTTTGCTAACAGATTTAGGTCTGGAAGTCGAAATTGTTGAAAAATACCAATCGGTAAAAGGCGGATTAGAAGGTATCGTTGTTGGACATGTACTTACTTGCATACAACATCCGGATGCTGACAGATTAAAAATAACCACTGTCGATTTAGGCAATGGTATTCCTGTACAAATTGTATGTGGAGCCAGCAACGTCGCAGCGGGACAAAAAGTTCCAGTTGCTACAATTGGTACTGTATTATACGATAAAGACGGAATCGCTTTTTCTATAAAAAAAGGAAAAATACGCGGACAGGAAAGTCACGGTATGATATGCGCCGAAGATGAGTTAGGTCTTGGTGAAAGCCATGACGGAATTATGATATTAGACGAATCATTAGCACCTGGAACTCCTGCTGCTAAAGTTTTCAAAATTGAAAATGACGAAGTTTTCGAAATTGGACTAACACCCAATCGTGCCGATGCAATGAGCCATTTAGGAACAGCACGTGATTTAAGAGCCGGAATGCTACAAAGTGGTGTAAACGTTGAGTTAATTACACCTTCAGTGAGTAATTTCAGAGTGGACAAAAGAACTTTGAAAATTGATATTGATGTAAAAGAACCTAAACTTGCTCCTAGATATTGTGGAGTAACTATTTCTGGAATTGAAGTAAAACCATCTCCAGCTTGGTTGCAAAACAGATTGAAAGCGATTGGAATAAATCCAAAAAATAATATTGTCGATGTAACTAATTATGTTTTACATGAATTAGGTCAACCGCTTCATGCTTTTGATGCTTCAAAAATAAATGGAAAAATAATTGTAAAAACGCTGACTGCAGGAACAAAATTCATAACTCTTGACGATGTTGAAAGAACATTACACGAGGAAGATTTAATGATTTGTGATGAAAAAGGACCATTGTGTATTGCAGGGGTTTTTGGTGGAAAAAAATCTGGAGTATCAGAAAATACAAATTCAATTTTCTTAGAAAGTGCTTATTTTAATCCTGTAAGTATTCGTAAAACTGCCAAAAGACATCAATTAAACACCGATGCTTCTTTTAGATTTGAAAGAGGAATCGATCCTACTATTACTGAATATGCATTAAAGCGTGCGGCTTTATTGATTCAAGAAGTAGCAGGTGGAGAAATAACTTCGGATCTTATTAATGTCTACCCAAAGAAAATAGAAGATTTCACTGTGTTTTTAAACTTCAGTAAAGTAGCTAAAATTATTGGCCAAGAATTACCAAAAGATACTATTAAGAAAATATTAGTTTCATTAGATATAAAAGTAAATAGCGTTTCTGATGCCGGATTAGGATTAACAATTCCTGCTTATCGAGTTGACGTACAAAGAGAAATTGATGTTATTGAGGAAATTTTGAGAGTTTATGGATACAACAACATTAATTTTTCAAAAAAACTAAATGCAACTGTTTCGAATTCCCCAAGAAACGAGGATTATAAAATACAAAATACAATTGCTACACAATTAAATTCTCAAGGATTTAATGAAATGATGGCTAATTCATTGACTACTGCATCGTATGTTGAGCTTTCTGATGTACTAGATTCAGCTCATAATGTAACAATGCTTAATCCTTTGAGCAATGATTTAGCAACAATGCGTCAGTCTTTATTATTCTCAGGACTAGAAGCCATATCCTATAATATTAATCGTAAAAATGCTGATTTAAAATTATTTGAATTTGGAAAATCATACCATAATTTTCCTTCAGGTTATGAAGAACACAAACACTTAACTTTATTTCTTTCTGGAAACAGAAACAAAGAAAATTGGACTAGTGGTCAAAAACCATCGGATTTCTTTTTATTCAAAGGATATATAAACGGTATACTTTCTAGATTAGGCATTGAAAAAACACAAAATTTACCAGTAACTTCTGATGTATTTTCTGAAGGAATTGCAATTGGATTTGGTCAGGACATAATAGTAGAACTAGGAGTTGTTAAAAAATCAATCTTAAAACATTTTGGAATAAAACAAGAAGTATTTTTTGCTGATTTCAACTGGGCTTTAATTTTGAAATTAATTTCAACCAAAATAAAATATACTGAAATTCCTAAATACCCTGAAGTTCGCAGAGATTTAGCTTTACTAATTGACCAAAACATAACTTATGACAGTATTTACAATATTGCACGTCAAACGGAGAAATCACTATTGAAAGACATCAACCTATTTGATGTTTATGAAGGTCAAAATCTTCCCGAAGGTAAAAAATCATACGCCTTAAGCTTTACTATTCAAGATAATTCAAAAACGTTAACTGATGCTCAAATTGATAAAATCATGAGTAAATTGCAAAATAATTTTGAAACAGAGCTTGGAGCGAGCCTAAGATAAAGCCTATTTTATTCTATTAAAAAATCCCAATTCTGAATCTAGAATTGGGATTTTTTTTTCACAAAAAAGTCCTGTATAATTACAGGACTTTTTTAATAAACAACTTCCAACCTCTAATTAAAAAAATTATTGTTTTGGCAATACAACTGCATCAATTACATGAATCACACCATTAGATTGGTTCACATCGGCAATTGTAACTTTAGCAGAATTATTATTTTCATCAGTAATGTATAATTCTTTTCCTTTCATCCAAGCAGTCAAAGTTCCACCGCTAACAGTTTTCAAAGTTGCTTTTCCTTTTCCCATTTTAATTGCTTTAGCAATGTCTGAGGCATTCATTTTTCCTGTTACTACGTGGTAGGTAAGAATTGTTTGCAACATTTTTAAATTTTCAGGTTTCAATAATGTTTCAACTGTACCTTTTGGTAATTTATCAAACGCGGCATTTGTTGGGGCAAAAACGGTGAATGGGCCTTTGCTTTGTAAAGTTTCGACTAAACCTGCAGCTTTAACTGCTGCAACTAGTGTAGTATGATCTTTAGAATTTACTGCATTTTCAACAATATTTTTAGTTGGATACATTGCAGCTCCACCAACCATAACAGTTTTTTGAGCGAAAGAAGTAGCTCCAAATACTAATGTAAAAAATGCAATCGATAAAAATTTTCTAGTTTTCATAAAATTTATTTTATTAAGTTATATAAATGCATTTACGCAGTAAGATTTCTTTTAGTTTTAAAAAAATGAAAGTTTTTCTTAAATAATTGAATTTCAATAATATATATGTGTGATGATTTTATTTGTGAAAATTTTTCTCAGCTATATTTTCAGAAAATAACCATTTGATTAATCATTATATCCTTATTTTTATATTTTTTAAATTAAAAACACAATGGATCAAAATTCTAAAGAGGCTACTAAGGTTGTTAATGGTTCACATCATATTATTCAAAGTCTAATAGTGAATGTTGTGATTGTAATTTCAAAAGGATTTGCAGCTTTTATGACTGGTTCCGGAGCAATGCTGGCAGAAACTATCCATTCATCTGCTGATTGTGCTAATCAATTACTATTATTATTAGGTGTAAAACAAGCCAGACGACCAGCAGATACTCAACATCCTTTTGGATATGGAAAATCAGTTTATTTCTGGTCATTTATGGTAGCCATGCTCCTATTTTCTATTGGAGGAATGTTTTCTATTTACGAGGGAATTCACAAATACAATAACCCCGAACCTGTTCACGAAATCGCATGGGGAATTGGAGTTTTGTTATTTTCAATAGCTTTAGAAGGTTACGCAACTTTTTCCAATATTTTGGAACTAAATAAAAGAAAAGGAGGCAGTAGTTTTTTTAGTTATTTACGCACCACAAAGGACAGTGATTTGATTGTCATATTTGGCGAGAATTCTGCAGCCGTCTTAGGTTTAATTTTAGCAATAATTGCCTTGCTAATTTCTTATTATACTGGAGATAGTCGTTATGATGCCATAGGTTCACTTGCGATTGGTGTAGTACTGATTTTGGTAGCCGTTTTTCTTGCCGTTGAAGTAAAATCGCTATTAATTGGTGAAAGCGCAGATATAATCATTCTAGAAACTATTGAAGCAATAATAGAAAAAGAGCCAAATATTACTCAGGTTATAAATTGCAGAACCATTCAACAAGGTCCAGGAGAAGTTTTAGTTTGTGTAAAAATAAAATGTAGTCCAGATCTAACTACACAATCCATAAGCCAATTGATTAATAATTTTGAAAAAGAACTTAGAAGCTTAAGACCCGAAGTAAAGTGGCTTTATGTAGAACCTGATTTTCAGGAATGGAAGAATAGTTTATAAAAATCTAGAAGTTCAGTTATTCTTCATAATAATAAACTCTTAAACAAAAAAAAGCCCCGCAAATTGCGGGGCTTTCTCTATTCAAAAAGTTTCAAGAAATTATTTTTTCTCTGACTTTTCCATTTTAGCTTTCAATGCTGCTAATACATCATTGTTGTCTCCTAAAGTTGCAGCTGGTGCATTTGTAGAAGAGTTAGATGAACTAGAAGTATTTTCAGTCGCTGTTTTCACATTTTTCTCTTCTTCTTCACGGAAGATAGCAGTGTGAGATGCAACTACTCTTTTGAATTCTTTGTTGAATTCAATTACTTTGAAATCAGCTGATTCACCTTTTTTCAATTTCTTACCGTCTTCTTTTTCAAGGTGACGAGTAGGAATGAAAGCAACGATATCATCTCCGAATTCTACAGTAGCTCCTTTGTCAACAATTTCAGAAATTTCACCGTTGTGGATAGTTCCTACAGCGAAAGAATCTTCATACTGATCCCAAGGATTAGCAGTAGTTTGTTTGTGACCTAAAGATAATTTACGTCCGTCAACATCTAATTCTAATACTACTACATCAAGTTTTTCACCAACGTTTACAAATTCAGATGGATGCTTGATTTTCTTAGTCCAAGATAAGTCAGAGATGTAAATTAATCCATCAATTCCTTCTTCTAATTCTACGAAAATTCCAAAGTTTGTAAAGTTTCTAACGATACCTGTATGTTTAGAACCTACTGGGTATTTAGCAGTGATATCAGTCCAAGGATCTTGAGACAATTGTTTGATACCTAATGACATTTTACGGTCATCTCTATCTAATGTTAAGATAACAGCTTCAACAACATCACCTACTTTTACGAAATCTTGAGCAGAACGTAAATGAGTAGACCAAGACATTTCAGAAACGTGGATTAAACCTTCAACACCTTCAGCAACTTCGATGAAAGCACCGTAATCAGCGATTACAACTACTTTACCTTTTACTTTGTCTCCAATTGCTAATTTAGCATCTAGAGCATCCCAAGGGTGAGCGTTTAATTGTTTCAATCCTAATTGAATTCTTGTTTTCTCATCATCGAAATCAAGGATTACAACATTTAATTTTTGGTCTAATTCAAGAACTTCACTTGGGTGGTTAATACGACTCCAAGAAAGGTCAGTAATGTGAATTAATCCATCAACTCCACCTAAGTCAATAAAGACACCATAAGAAGTAATGTTTTTAACAACACCTTCTAATACTTGTCCTTTTTGTAATTGACCGATGATTTCTTTTTTCTGGATTTCGATATCCGCTTCAATAAGCGCTTTATGAGAAACAACAACATTTTTGAATTCGTGGTTAATTTTTACCACTTTGAATTCCATCATTTTGTTTACATATACATCGTAGTCTCTAATTGGTTTAACATCAATTTGAGATCCTGGTAAGAAAGCTTCAATTCCGAAAACGTCAACGATCATACCACCTTTAGTTCTGCATTTTACAAAACCATTAACGATTTCTCCTGTTTCGTTAGCCGAAATAACTCTATCCCATGATTTGATAGTACGTGCTTTTCTGTGAGATAATACTAATTGACCAGTTTTGTCCTCACGGATGTCAATTAATACTTCAACAGTATCACCTACTTTTAAGGCTGGGTTGTAACGGAATTCGTTCAATGAAATAACACCTTCCGATTTTGCGTTGATATCAACGATAACGTCTCTATCTGTAATTCTAACAACTACACCATCAACCACTTCTTCTTGATCAGTAGCGATAAATGTTTTTGAAACTAGTTCTTCGAATTCTAATAAGTTTTTCTCATCAACAGCATCAATACCTTCTTCGAAATTGTGCCAGTTAAAATTTGCTAAAAACTCTTCTTGTGATTTTACTTGTTCAGACATGCTGATTAAAAATTTGTATTCTGTATTCTCTCGAGTTTCTTAATGTGCTAGAAAACAACAGAAGTTGTTTGTATAATTAGTTGAACCCTAAAGGAAACTCTTATTCACCAAAAGGACTGCAAAAGTAACACATTTATCTTAAACTGCAAAATTTTACAGATAAGATAATCAATTGAGAATCAGGAGCAAATTAATCGGCTTTTTTGTAGGCAAGGTTCCCGCTCTCGACTTTATCTCTACGCTACGAGGATATCAGCTCCATCGGGGCTAGTTAGGTTTTACAGTGATTTTTCAGCAATAAAAAACCCGATAACTCTTAAAGCTATCGGGTTATATTTATTAGAAAAGGATTTTAATGATAAATTTTTCCTAAAACTTTAGGTCCAAATTTATCTTTAAAAACAAAAGGAAAAATTATAGCAAGAACTAAAGCATACGCTGCAAAAGTTATCCAAATATGAAACCAGTCTTTACTTCCATCAGCCATAGTAAAATATTTTTGAATAATAAAACCACTCGCAAAACTACCAATCAATGCACCAAAACCGTTCACCATCATCATAAACATCCCTTGCGCACTTCCTCTGATTTTTGAATCCGTTTGTGTTTCCACAAATAAAGAACCAGATATATTAAAAAAGTCAAATGCCATTCCGTAAACAATACAAGACATAATAATCATCCAAAGACCATCTGAAGGATTTCCAAAAGCAAATAATCCAAAACGCAATACCCAAGCCAACATACTAAACAACATCACATATTTAATTCCAAATTTTCTAAGGAAAAATGGAATTGCTAATATGAACAGTGTTTCTGAAACTTGCGAAATCGACATGATTATTGCAGGGTATTTTACTGCAATAGTGTTTTTATAGGCATCAACAGTAGCAAAATCGTGAATATAAGTATCTCCATAGGCATTAGTCAATTGCAAAGCAGCTCCCAACAACATAGAGAATATAAAGAAAATGGCAAATTTTTGCTGTTTAAACAATTCAAAAGCATTCAATCCCAAAGCTTGAGTAAAAGAAGTTCCTTTTTCTCCTTTACACATCGGAGGACATTTAGGAAGTGTAAATGCATAAATTCCTAATAGTAAAGAAACAATTCCTGCAATATAAAATTGATTAGCAGAAGTTTCATTATGTGTTAAACTAACTACCCAAAGTGCAATAATAAAACCTATTGTCCCCCATATTCTAATAGGCGGATAATCTTTTACGACATCCATATCTTTTGCAATTAATGCATTATAAGCTACCGTTATTGACAATGAAATTGTGGGCATGTAGAAAAACATATTCACTAACATAACCCAGAAAAAAGTAGTAGGATTATCTACTTGAGGTAAGTAAAATAAAGCTGCTGCACCAAAAAAATGAAGCAAACCATATAATTTCTCCGCATTTATAAATCGATCTGAAATAATCCCTGTTAAAGCAGGCATAAAAACCGAAGAAATTCCCATTGTCGAAAATATGATCCCAAACTCGGTTCCAGACCAATGTTTGTTATTAAACCAATATGCACCAATAGTAAGCAACCAAGAACCCCAAATAAAAAATTGAAGGAAATTCATTAATACCAACCTGTTTTTAATTCCCATACAATGAATTATTTTTTTAATTTTAAAAAAGTAACAAGATGTAAATCTAATATTAAAAAAGAGATCTACAAAAGATTAAAGTGTTTTAACAACTTCATCCACTAAATCCAAAACAACTTTAAATTGTTCTTCACGAGTAAGGTAAGAATTATCGATTTCAATAGCATCGTCTGCCATTACTAGAGGCGAATCCTTTCGGTGCGTGTCAATGTAATCGCGCTCTTCTACATTTTTTAATACTTCTTCATACGTTACTGAATCTCCTTTTTCTTGTAATTCATCAAAACGTCTTTGTGCTCGGGTATCTGCCCCTGCCGTCATAAAAATTTTAAGTTCAGCATCCGGAAAAACTATGGTCCCAATATCTCTGCCGTCCATAACAATTCCTTTATCCTTACCCATTTCTTTTTGCTGCTCCACTAATTTGGCTCGCACTTCAGATATTTCGGCTACTTTGCTTACAAAATTAGAAACTTCGATAGTTCTTATTTCCTTTTCAACATTGACATCATTCAAATACATTTCGGCAAAACCTAAATCAGAATTAAATTTGAACTGTAATTTTATACTTGGCAAACTGTTAATCAATGTTTCTTTATCAAAAGAATCAATATTTATATAACCATTTTGCATTGCAAAAAATGCAACGGCACGATACATTGCTCCAGTGTCTACATATACATATCCCAAGTGCTTTGCAAGCTGTTTTGCTAATGTACTCTTCCCTGTGGATGAAAATCCGTCAATTGCTATGGTAATTTTTTTATCCAAAATAATATTATTGTAAGTTAATAGTTAAACCAAATAAGCTCGTATTTCCTGCTAAAGTATATCGGGAATACGAATAATTGAATTTTAATTTATTCATTTTTAATCCAAAACCTAAAGAGACTCCCGAAAAATTGCGTTGTTCCAAAAGTCGTAATTCTTCTGCTCTTCGAAAATTATAACCTAATCGAATATTAAATGATTTTTTAGGAAAAAGTTCTACTCCCATAATTACATGGCGCAAGGCATTATTTATTACGGATACTTTTTCGGCGGTAGAACTTCCATCAATTGAAGATTGGGCTCTTTCAGGATTAGAAAAAGCAATATTCCATTGTTGTAAATTTTCCAGTGTAAGATGCCAACGAATGGGTACATTTTCTAATTCTTGTGAAACACCAGCAATAATTTCAAGTGGCAGTTTTTCGTTTGTACCATTGTAGGTTGTAAATTGCGTTCCTATATTTCGTATTGCCAAACCCCAATTCACATCATTTCTTTCGTCTATAAAAAGAGCACCTATGTCAATTGCCCCTCCAAAAGAACTATAACTTTCTAATGTCGACGAAATCAATTTAGCATTCGCCCCTAAATGAATAGTAGTGTTGGGAATATTGTACGCATAACCTAAAGAAAGAGCAATTTCACTTCCAGTAAATGTAGATGTGGGTTGGCCATTTTCATCATAACCGTCAAAATTACCATAATTCACATAATTGACACCAGCCTGAAAAGTTTGCAAATGACGGTCATATGTATAAGCATAAGAAGCTGTTCCATAAGTCACTTCTTTGAAATAACTTCCATAATTTAAAGCCAGATGGTTATCCATATCCGCATTCAGTGTTGCTGGATTAAAATTGACCTGATTCAAATCATCGTCATAAATGGTAACAGTTTTTCCGCCTAAAGCTGCTTGTCTTGGTGAAGTGACCAAGTTCAAAAACTGATAAGTGTACTTCCCTCCTATTTGACCGTACGATACAGCGCAAATAAAAACTAAGGAGTATGATAAAAGTTTCTTTAACATGCTTTAAATCGCGATTTATGTAAGGTAAAACGCAAATGCGAAGATAAAATTATAAATACAATAAACAGCAACTTTCAAACTCGTAATTATAAATAAAAATTCCAAATCCCAAGCACTGCAGAACAGGTTTTGAAATTTGGAATTCGTTTCTTATTCCTTGTTAATCTATTATTTCAGATCTTTTGCATTTTTTACTTTTTGATCTGTCAAAGCATATTTAAGTACTTCGCTCATTTCTTTGACATAATGAAAAGTCAAACCTTCAAGGTATTCCGGTTTTATTTCATCAATATCACTTTTGTTTTCATGACACAGAATAATTTCTTTGATATTGGCTCTTTTGGCTGCTAAAATCTTTTCTTTTATTCCTCCTACTGGCAAAACTTTTCCACGCAAGGTGATTTCACCTGTCATTGCTAAGTTTTTCTTAACTCGTTTTTGTGTAAACAACGAAACTAATGAAGTCAACATCGCAATTCCGGCACTAGGACCATCTTTGGGTGTAGCTCCTTCCGGAACGTGTAAATGAATATTATATTTAGAAAGTATCTCCGAATCCAATCCTAAAAATTTAGCATTTGCCTTAATATATTCTAAAGCAATCGTTGCAGATTCCTTCATTACTGTACCTAAATTCCCAGTAATTGTCATAGTTCCTTTTCCCGGAGAAAGTAACGATTCTATGAAAAGAATATCACCGCCGACAGAAGTCCAAGCCAAGCCAGTAACAACACCGGCAACATCATTATTTTCGTACTTATCTCTTTCTAATCTAGGAACGCCAAGTGTTTTTATAATATCTTCGTCTGTTACTTTCTTGTTATACGGTTCTTCCATTGCAACAGATTTTGCTGCATTACGAATTACTTGAGCAATCTTAGCTTCCAAACCACGAACTCCAGATTCACGTGTATATCCTTCTACAATTTTTTCTAATTGTTTTTTTCCAATGGTTAAATCTTTAGCAGTCAAACCATGTTCTTTCAATTGTCTTGGAAACAAATGTTGACGCGCAATTTCTACCTTTTCCTCAATCGTATAACCTGACATTTTGATGATTTCCATTCTGTCTTTTAATGCAGGTTGAATTGCAGCCATGTTATTAGAGGTGGCTATAAACATCACTTTAGACAAGTCGTAACCCATTTCAAGGAAATTATCATAAAACGAATTGTTTTGTTCTGGATCTAAAACTTCCAGTAATGCCGAAGATGGATCACCTTGATTACTATTTGATAGTTTATCGATTTCATCCAAAACAAAAACTGGATTTGAAGTTCCTGCTTTTTTCAAACTTTGGATAATTCGTCCCGGCATGGCACCAATATACGTTTTTCTATGACCGCGTATTTCCGCTTCATCACGCAAACCACCCAATGAAATTCTAACATATTTTCTACCTAAAGCTTCTGCGATAGAACGTCCAATAGATGTTTTTCCAACTCCCGGAGGTCCTGTCAAACAAATTATTGGTGATTTCATATCATTTCGCAATTTTAAAACTGCCAAATGTTCAATCATTCTTTTCTTGACATCTTCAAGACCAAAATGATCTCTGTCCAGTATTTTTTGTGCTTTCTTTAAATCAAAATCATCTTTAGAATATTCATCCCAAGGCAATTCCAGAAACAACTCTAAATAGTTTCTTTGAATACCAAAATCTGGCGCTTGAGGATTCATGCGACGCATTTTTGACAATTCTTTTTCGAAATGTTTTTTAGTTTTCTCGTCCCATTTCTTAGTCAAAGACTTTTGCAACATTTCATCCATTTCCTCTTCCTGTGAAACACCACCCAATTCTTCTTGAATTGTTTTCATTTGTTGGTGAAGAAAGTATTCTCTTTGTTGTTGGTCTAAATCGAAACGAACTTTAGATTGAATATCATTTTTTAATTCGAGTTTTTGCAACTCAATATTCATATATCGTAAAGTCTCTAATGCTCTAATTTTTAATTCATTAATAGCTAATAAGTCTTGCTTTTCTTTAACTGTTAAATTCATATTAGAAGTAACAAAATTGATTAAAAATGATTGGCTTTCAATATTTTTAATCGCAAAAGTAGCTTCACTAGGAATGTTTGGACTTTCTTTTATAATTTGAATCGCCAATTCTTTGATTGAATCAAGAATCGCGATAAACTCTGTATCATGTTTCCCTGGTCTTTTTTCAGGTACTTCTTTAATTTTTGCTGTTATATAAGGACTTTCTGCAATTACAGAATCAATTTCAAATCGCTTTTTCCCTTGGAGTATAACAGTAACATTCCCGTCGGGCATTTTTAAAACCCTTAAAATTCTAGCTACTGTACCTATATTATGAATATCTTCCGGAGTTGGATCTTCGTCTTGCTCGTTTTTTTGTGAAACAACACCAATTATTTTTCCTGCTGCATTTGCATCATTAATCAATTTTATTGATTTATCACGTCCAGCAGTAATTGGTATTACTACTCCTGGAAATAAAACCATGTTACGCAATGGCAAAATTGACAAAGAATCTGGTAATTCTTCATTATTCATTTCCTCCTCATCTTCAGGAGTCAATAAAGGGATTAAATCAGCTTCCGAATCAAATTCTTGAAGTGACAGATTGTCAATAGTAAGTATTTTATGATTTGACATATATTATTTAAGTCTTTTTGTCATTAAAAATTTTAATTTGTTAAGCAAATATAAAGTATCATAGCTGTAATTTTAAATAAAACGATATATGACATGATTAACTTGCTTAACACTAAAAGAGTCAATCATTATGCCAAAGTATAAGAAAAACAAACACCACCTTCTTACAAAGAAAGAAAAAAAATAAAAATTAATTAGGGAAATATCTATTTTAAAAATTAAAAAATTGGAACTATAATTTTGAATTGTATGAATCTATTTATCATTGCTTTTTGGTACTCTTTTTAACAAAATGACACCCATTATAAAGAATACCCCTAAAAAAACTATTGCAAATCGCGGACTTCCAGTAATTTGGTCAATAATTCCATACACTAACATTCCAATAACAATTCCAATTTTTTCAGAAACATCAAAAAAGCTAAAAAAGGAAGCTGTATCTTCTGTCTCAGGTAATAATTTAGAATATGTTGAACGTGATAAAGCCTGTATTCCACCCATTACAAGTCCTACTAAACCTGCCATAATGTAAAAATGTATTGGCAAAGTTATAAAATAAGCAGCCGCACATAATAAAACCCAAAAACAATTAATTACAATAAGCGTAGGAATGTTTCCAAACTTCTCTGAAGCTTTTGAGGTTAAAACTGCACCAACAATGGCAACTATTTGGATTAATAGAATACATATAATTAAACCTATTGTACTTTCACTTTTTGATGTCCAAGCAATTTCTTGTGCTCCAAAATATGTAGCAATCAGCATAACCGTCTGAACAGCCATACTGTAAACAAAAAAACTAATAAGGTATTTTTTCAAAGCAACATTTTCTTCCAATAAATGCCAAACTTTTTTTAATTCTCTAAATCCATTAAACACTAAAGCTTTAGTCACTTTGCGTTCGGTATTTCTACTTCCTTTTGGTAAATAATAATACGTATATTGACTAAAAACAATCCACCATATCCCTACCATTATAAAGGAGTATCGCATGGCTTTCATCGCAGCCTCACCTTTAGTTCCAGTTATACCAAAAATATCAGGCATCATGATCATGCCTAAATTCACAATTAACAATATAACGCTTCCTATGTAACCATAAGAATATCCTCTTGCACTGGTTTTATCTTGTTGTTCAACAAAAGCAATATCCGGCAAATAGGAATTGTAAAACACTAAACTTCCCCAAAAACCAATCAAACCTAAAAAATAAAACAATAATCCGATGTATATATTTTCTAGATTAAACCAATACAATCCCACGCAGGACAAGGCTCCTAAATAACAAAAAAACTTCATAAAAGATTTTTTATTCCCTACATAATCTGAGATTCCTGACAATAAAGGTGAAATTAGCGCCACTACCAAAAAGGCAAATGCAGTAACAAAACTAATCAACGCAGAATTTTTAACACTAAAACCAAAAACGGTTATATAATGATTTCTATCTGAGAATAATGCTTCATAAAAAATTGGAAATACTGCCGATGAAATGACCAATGGATAAACTGAGTTTGCCCAATCATAAAAAGCCCAAGCATTTAATAATTTTTTACTTCCTTTTGGTAAATCTGCCATGTTTCTTTATTTATGTTGCGAATTTATTTATTTTTTATTTAGTATGTTCAAAAAGCAACTATTTTGGCATTAAAAAACCGTTATTAAATAATAATCACCTTTATATTATTAAAATTTAAATAAAAAACAGGCTATTCTCTATGACGAGAATAGCCTGTTTAAAATTTCATTGCTAATGGCTAATGAACATAGAATCAACAAAACGTTTATCTATAAATAACTCCAACTTTAGCAGCTAAAGCTTTCGCTTCCGGAACTAATACTTTTAAATTTGCAATTCTAGTAGCATCAGATGGGTGTGTACTCATAAATTCCGGTGGCGCCTGTCCTGAAGATTGTGCCGCCATTCTTTGCCAAAAGATTATTGCTTCATCTGGATTATAACCTGCAATTGCCATCAATGTAAGTCCAATTTTATCAGCCTCACTTTCATGACTTCTGCTAAATGGAAGCATAACTCCTACTTGAGATCCTAATCCATAATATTGTTGCCACATTTGTTGTTTCTCGGCGCTTTGACTGCCAGTTGCAACTGCAACTCCTACAGCTCCTAATTGTTGTAATTGTGCTGCACTCATTCTTTGTGCGCCATGATTTGCTAATGCATGTGAAACCTCATGTCCCATTACGGTAGCTAAACCCGCATCATTTTTTGTTACAGGTAATATTCCTGAATAAACAACAATCTTTCCTCCTGGCATACACCAAGCATTCACTTCTTTATTGTCTATTAATTTGTATTCCCAACGGTAGTCATTCAGATATTGTGATTGTCCTAAATAAGTCAAATATTTTTCGGCCGCAGCTTTAATTCGAATTCCAACAGTTTCTACTGTTTTTGCATCGGTAGTTCCCGTTATTACTTTATTTTCTTTCAAAAAAGTTCCATATTGTTCAAACGACGATGGAAACAACTCACTATTTGAAACAAAATTTAGACTTTTCTTTCCTGTAAGAGGATTTGTAGCACAAGAATAAACTAATCCTAGTGTACAAACTCCCAATAACATGTATTTTTTCATAATTTTAAGTTTAATTGGTATACAAAAATACAACAAGTTTTGAATTTTATTTTTACATAATTAAATTCAAAAGTATCAACTTTTTTTGTTTATTCTCCAATAATATGCAACTCTGTAAATTCTTTATCAACGATTATAAAGTTACTATTTTCAAATTTTTTTTTATCAAATGGAACTTTTTCATTATCAATTTCTATTTTTTTAACTTTAAATGGTAATCCAATAAAATTTAATTTATATTTTGAGTAATTGGTATCGTATTTTCCTTCTTTATGAACCTGGATTATCAGTTCTTTTTCCTTCCCGATTGTTTGAAATGACAGAAAGCTATACCGTCCTTTTTTATAATCATATCCATCTTGAGAATCCTCATAAACTACCGACTTTTCTTTGCCTACTTTGTAGTAAACATCTAATATTAAATCATCAAATTCTAATTGCCCAACGTATTGTTGGATAGGATATTTTGGAATTATAGCACCCGATTTTACAAAAAGTGGAATTTGGTCGAATTTAGTATCTACCCAAATCTCTTTTCCTCCATTAACTTGTTCATTAGTCCAGTAATTGTACCACTGTCCACGAGGAATATACATCCTTCTTCCTAACGAATTAGGCTCAAGAATAGGGCAAACTAAAATTTGATTTCCAAAAATAAATTCATCATTTTTATAATGTGTTTGAATATCTTCTTGATCATAATACACCAATGGTTTCAACATTGGAATCCCTTCTTCAATATATTGCCAAAACATAGTATACAAATACGGCAATAACTGATAGCGCAAACTGACAAACTTTCTAGTGATATCAATAACCTCTTCATCAAAGGCCCAAGGTTCTTGATTTCCATGATCCCCAGAAGAATGGGTTCTACAAAAAGGATGAAAAACTCCTAATTGAATCCAGCGTGCGTACAATTCTCCCGAAGGCTGCTCTGCAAATCCTCCAATATCAGATCCTGTAAAGCCCATTCCTGAAATACACATACGTTGCACTTGAATATTTGCAATCCATAAATGCTCCCATGTGGCAACATTATCACCTGTCCAAGATGATGAATATCGTTGTGCTCCTGCATAAGCCGATCTTGTAATAACAAAAGGACGTTTTGGATAAGCAAATCGTTTCACTCCATGATAGGTTGCTCTTGCCATTTGAGTTCCATAAATATTATGTGCTTTTCTATGGCTACAAGGGTTTCCATCGTAATCATGCCGCACATCCATTGGAAATGTTTTATTTGGAACCTCCATAACTGCGGGTTCATTCATATCATTCCAAACTCCTTTTACACCTATTTCTGAAACTAATTCTTTAAATAGACCTGCCCACCATTCTCTGACTAATGGATTTGTAAAATCCGGAAAATTACATTCTCCAGGCCATACTTTTCCTTTCATATAAGGACCATCTGCTCTTTTGCAGAAATAATCTTTTTCTAATGCTTCTTTGTATATTGAATATTCTTTGTCAATTTTAATTCCCGGATCAATAATTACAACAGTTTTGAATCCATCGGCAGCTAATTCAGCAACCATTCTTTTAGGATCAGGAAAATATTCGTTATTCCATGTGAAACATCGAAAACCTTCCATATAATCGATATCTAAATATAGTGCGTCGCATGGAATTTTCAATTCCCTAAATTTAGCTGCAACTTCTTTTAAATTACTTTCAGGGTAATAACTCCATTTACATTGATGATATCCAAGCGCCCAAAGTGGTGGTAATTCTGGCTTACCTGTCAAATCAGTATATGTGGTTACTACATCTTGCATTTGTGGCCCGTAAATAAAATAATAATTCATTTCTCCACCGTCAGCCCAGTAACTGGCTATATTTCTTCTTTCTTGACAAAAATCAAAATAAGTTCTAAAAGTATTGTCAAAGAAAATCCCGTATGCTTTTTTGTTATTTAATCCAATGTAAAAAGGAACTACTTTGTATAAGGGATCTTGGTCTTTTTGAAAAGCATATTGATCTGTTGCAAAATTTTCAAATCTTTTCCCCTTCAAATTCAATTGGGTTGCTTTATCCCCAAGTCCATAAAAACATTCTCCATTTTTAGAAGACTTACTCATTTTTACGATATTACCACCATATTCATAGCTTTCTTCCCAATGAAAACCCAATTCGTCCTCCAAAATGAGATAGTCCTCCAAATCAAAAATAGACAATCGCATATCTATTTTTTGAATTCGACACTGTACTTTGCTAGTTTTTATCTGATAATAATCTTCTGCTTCAGAAACCTCAAGAAAATTATATCCATGCGTATGACTTTTATCAATAGCATACGAAAAATCATTACTAAAATATCCTTTTGTCGTAAATCGAAAACGTATTAAACTATCTCTTAATACAGTTACTTTTAATATCACACTATTATCTGTGTGAAAAAAAACGGAGTCTACTTCATGTTTAAAGGAAACAATTTTTGTTGGGTATAAATCTCCTTTATATTCTAATTCTGTATTTGTAATCATTTTCTATCGTATTGATTTTGCGGTCAATTTTCTACTCAAACTTACAAAAATACTTCATAAACAACTGTATATCTTAGATCTATTCCTGAAAAAAAAATATTCTTTAAAACATAGTAATAATAAATCACATTACTAATTATTTTCATATTAAATGAAATTTATTAGTAATGTGATTTGATAATATTAGTAAATATTTAATTATGAAATTTTAAAAACATTTACGCTTAAAGGTGGTAAAAGTAATTCTACAGAATAATCCCTTCCGTCATATGGTAAGGCTTCAATGGTGATTTTTTTAGGATTAGAAAGACCACTTCCTCCATATTCAGCAGCATCGCTATTGAATATTTCTATTAATTTTCCTTTTTTAGGCAAACCAATACGATAATTAGGACGAACTACTTGAGTAAAGTTGCAAACTACAATCACATCTTCTTTTGGGTTATTTCCTTTTCGAATGAAAGACATGACCGCATTTTGATGATCTGAATAGTTAATCCATTCGAAGCCTTCCGGACTAAATTGTTTTTCATACAAGGCAGGTTCTGTTTTATACAGTTTATTCAAATCAGTAATCAATTTTTTAACCCCTTCATGAAACGGATATTGCAATAAATGCCAGTCTAAACTTCCTTCAAAATTCCATTCGCTACTTTGTCCAAATTCACTTCCCATAAACAATAATTTAGTTCCGGGATGTGTAAACATATAGCCATACAGTAATCTTAAATTAGCAAATTTTTGCCATTCATCGCCTGGCATTCTTCCCGCTATTGATTTTTTTCCATATACAACCTCGTCATGGGAAAGCGGTAACATGAAATTTTCAGAAAAAGTATAAGTCATTGAAAAAGTCAAATCATTTTGATGGTACTTTCTATACACTGTATCTTTTTGAAAATATTCCAAAGTATCATGCATCCATCCCATCATCCATTTCATTCCAAATCCTAATCCACCAACTGATGTTGGTCTTGAAACCATAGGAAAAGAAGTACTTTCTTCAGCAATGGTTTGAACTCCTTCATAATTTAAATAAACGGCTTCATTAAATTCCTTTAAGAAACTTATGGTATCAAGATTTTCTCTTCCTCCATAGATATTAGGTTCCCATTCTCCATCGTTTCTGGAATAGTCTAAATATAGCATTGACGCAACGGCATCTACTCGTAAAGCATCCGCATGATAATGGTGCAACCAGAATAATGCATTACTGATTAAGAACGAACGAACTTCATTTCGTCCATAATTAAAAACTAAACTTTTCCAATCCGGATGATACCCTTTTCTACGATCAGGATGTTCAAAAAGATTTGATCCATCAAAAAATCCCAAACCATGTGCATCATCTGGAAAGTGAGAAGGCACCCAATCCAGAATTACTCCTATTCCTGCTTCATGCAATTTGTCAACTAAATGCATGAATTCCTGTGGATTTCCAAAACGGGAAGTTGGTGCAAAATAACCTACTAATTGATACCCCCATGAAGGATCATATGGATACTCCATTATAGGCATGAACTCAACATGGGTAAAACCAGTTTCTTTTACATAATTTACCAAATCCTCAGCAAATTCAAGATAAGTCAAAAATCTATTTTCTTCCGCATGACGTTTCCAAGACCCTAAATGGACTTCATATACTGAATAAGGTTTGTCTAAACCATTATGGTTTTGACGCGTTTTCATCCAGTTCTTATCTTTCCATTTATAATCTAAATCCCAAACTACAGAGGCTGTATGTGGTGGTTTTTCACAATAAAAAGCAAAAGGATCTGCTTTCTCAGTTACTATTCCTCCGTTATTGGATTGAATTTTATATTTATAGGTAGCACCTTTTGTAATAGTAGGAATAAACCCTTCCCAAATACCCGATGAATCCCAACGCACTTGCAACAGATGCTCGCCTTGCGTCCAAAAATTAAAATCCCCAACCACAGATACAGAATGCGCAGTTGGAGCCCAAACTGCAAAATAAACACCATCAACACCATCTACATTTATAAGATGTGCTCCTAGTTTTTCGTAAAGTCTAAAATGTTTCCCAGCTTTAAACAAATCGATATCAAAATCGGTAAAAAGGGAATGCGAGATAACTTTATTCATATTTTATTGTGTATTTCTAATTACAAAAAATAATTAGAACATTAAATTAAAGAAAAAACAGTTTGTAAATTTACTTTATGATATAATTGTCAGGTATAACAGCACCTTTTTTAATAACAACAATTCCGTCTTTAATAGCGTACAATTCATTTGAAAAATCTTCTAAATGACTGCCTCCATTAATATAAACATCATTACCTATTCTACAGTTTTTATCTACAAGTGCATTATTAATAAAACATCTTTCTCCAATACCTATCAATAGTTTATTATTTTTAACATCTTCATTCATATCGTCAATATTTTGGTAGAAATCATTCCCCATTACATAACAATTTTGAATTATTGTGCCTTCACCAATCCTAGATCGAATACCAATTACAGAATGGTTTATTTCTTTGGCATTCAAAATACAGCCTTCAGAAATTAATGATCTATCAACAGTTGTTTTTTGAAATTTTGATGGTGGTAATAATCTTGGTCTGGTAAATATTTTATTATCATTATCAAATAAATTGAATTTAGGTAAGTCTTCCGTTAATCCAATATTAGCTTCAAAAAAAGAATCTATATTACCAATATCAGTCCAATAACCTTCGTATTGGTAACTTAATATCTTTTTATGCCCAACCGCTTGTGGAATAATCTCTTTACCAAAATCTTTAGTCTCTTTATTTGACATGATATCTACCAACAATTTTTTGTTGAATATGTAGATTCCCATAGAAGCCAAATAATGTTTCCCTTCACTTTTCATTTGCTCACTTACATCCGATTCCCAATCTGGTAATAATTCTTTTGCTGGTTTTTCAATAAAGGACTCGATACAACTCTCTGAATTTGTTTTTAATATTCCAAATTCAGGAGCATCTTTTGCATTTACTGGTAAAGTCGCTATAGTGATATCAGCTTCATTTTTTATATGCTCCTCTAACATTTCGTTGAAATCCATTTGGTATAATTGATCTCCGGAAAGTATCAAAGCATAATCAAAATCATGATTTAAAAAGTGAGGCATACATTGTCTAACAGCATCTGCAGTCCCTTGAAACCAAGTTGGATTATCTGGAGTTTGTTCCGCAGCAAGAATATCTACAAAAGCGTGGCTAAAAATACTAAAATTATAGGTATTTTTAATGTGAGCATTCAAAGATGCAGAATTGAATTGTGTCAAAACAAACATTCTATAAATATCTGAATTCATACAATTTGAAATAGGAATATCAACTAATCTATATTTCCCCCCTATTGGCACTGCTGGTTTAGATCTTGTTTCTGTTAACGGAAATAATCTGGATCCTTGACCTCCTCCTAAAATTATCGCAATTACATTTTTCTTTTTAGCTTTCATTTCTTATTAATTATTAAATTGTACATTTCTATATATTCTTGACAAACTCTTTCCCAGGAATGGTCTGTACTCATTCCTTTTTTTCGGATTTCATTTAAATGTTTTTTATCATCATATAATTCGACCGCTCTTTGAATAGAATAACAAACATCTCCCACTGTAGCCTGATCATGACAAATTCCATTTCCATCATCTCCAAAATCAATAACAGTATCTTTCAAACCTCCGGTTCTTCTTACAATAGGAATTGTTCCGTAACGCAGTGAATACATTTGATTTAAGCCACATGGTTCCACTCTGGAAGGCATTAACAGAAAATCAGAACCAGCATAAATTAAATGGGCTAATTCTTCATTGTATCCAATAAAAGTATTGTAGTTGCCTTTATAATCATCCAATAAGCTGTTCAGTTGATTTTCAATTGTTGGATTTCCCGAACCTAAAATTAAAATATTAATTGCTCCATAATTTTCAGATAATGCAAGTGCTGAAGCATGAGGTAATAAATCCCCTCCTTTTTCTTCTAATAATCTTCCAATAAAACTAAAAAGCGGTTTTGTTGGATCTAAATTAAAGAGGCTACATAATTTTTCTTTATTTTCCTGCTTCCCTTTTTCAAAATTTTTAATGGAATAATTTTTCTCCAACATCACATCTTTTGCCGGATCCCAAACCTCAATATCAATTCCGTTCAAAATCCCTCTAGATTTATATCGTACCAAATTGAATAAGGACTCTAGACCATTCGCTGAGTAATTGATTTCATTCAGATAATTTGGAGAAACTGTCGTTACAGCCCAAGCACATTTAATTCCAACCGCAAGGGAATTAATACAATTATCCCATTCTAAAACTTTAACATGAGACAAATCAAATTCAGGTAAATAATATAATTTATCAAAACCAAATTGCCCTTGGTACAGTCCATTATGAATAGTAATCATAGATGGCGTATTTCTCAGTTTTTCATATTTATAGCAATATAACATCATAAACGGCACTAAACCAGTATGATGATCATGACAGTTGATAACATCTGGAACTTCATTTCTTCCAATGATCCAATCTAAAGTTGCTATTTGGAAAGATAAAAAACGTTCAATATCATCTTGATATCCATAAACATCCTTTCTGTCGAATAATTCTGGAATCTCTACCAGATACAATTCAAATCCTAATTTATCCGTTTTTTCTTTAAGAACGTTAAACGGAAAATTAAAATTACCTAATTTCACATGTCCCCAATGCACACATTCAAAATCATTTTCGTTTCTAAATTTTGAATCATAGCAGGGTATAACAACTCTTACAAGATGCCCCGCATTATTTTGATATTTTGGTAATGCCCCTACAACATCAGCTAAACCACCTACTTTTGCTACGGGGTAACACTCTGCACTGATATGAAATATTTCCATTTATGAAATTTTGTTTTTTTTTATTAATTATTACTAAGACTTAAAACTAGGAATTACTTTATTTTCTAACATTTCCCAAGTATTATTAAATCTGTTTTTTATGTTAATTCAATATAAACTTTTGTAAAAAACAGTACTTTTATGTTTTTCTAAATTTAGTAAAAAAACCATAACATAATGATACACATGAAAATTTATTGAAATGACAAAAAAAACTTCTATTCATGTACAATCTTTAAAAATTCCTAGGTTTATCTTATTAACGAGTAAATTAATCTCTTTAATTTCGCCAAAATTGATAACTTTATTTGCTGCCAAACTATTTACAACTCCCATAAAATATAAAGTTCCAAAAAGAGAATTGGAAATGAACCATAAAAGCACTCAGAAATTGATTGTTATTCCAGCAATTAAAAAACAGATAATGGTATATAATTATGGAGAAAGTGAAAAGAAAATTTTATTGGTTCATGGTTGGTCAGGACGTGGAACGCAGTTATTCAAAATAGCAGATGAATTCCTTAAAGTAGGATATTCAACAATTAGTTTTGATGCACCAGCACATGGAAAATCACCCGGAAAAACAACTATTATGGTTGATTTTATTGCTGCTATTTTAGAAATTGACAATCAATTTGGCCCTTTCGAAGCCGTAATTGGTCATTCTTTAGGAGGTATGTCAATTTTAAATGCAATAAAAAAAGGGTTTAAAGTAAATAAAGCTGTAGTTATTGGCAGCGGAGATATTGTTCAGGATATCATGGATGATTTTGTAGCAAAATTAAAATTGAACCCAAGTATAAGCACTCGCTTGCGTTTGCATTTTGAAAGAAAATATAAAGAAGAGATGAATACTTATTCTGCGTTTTTGGCTGCAAAGGAAATTAGTATACCCGTTTTAGTAATCCATGACAATAACGATCATGAAGTTCCCGTGACAGCAGGAATAAACATTCATAAACACTTGAAAAATGGAGAGTTACTTTTAACTGACGGATTAGGGCACAGAAAAATACTAGGAAACTCTAAAGTAATTGAAAAAACTGTTCAATTCATTCAAAATAAATAACCGTATTACACTATTATACATAAAACTATAAATCATGAAATATCCTTTAGAAAAAACAGAACAAGAATGGAAAGAACAATTGGGAGCTGAACGCTACCGAATTCTTCGACAAAAAGGAACTGAATATCCACACACTGGAATGTATAACCTGCATTACGAAAAAGGAACCTACTGCTGTGGCGCCTGCGGAGAACCTTTGTTTGAAAGCAATTCTAAATTTGATGCACATTGTGGTTGGCCTTCTTTTGATGAATCAATTCCTGGAAAAGTACAATACATCTCGGATGTTACCCATGGTATGAAACGTACTGAAATTCTTTGTGCCAATTGTGGTAGTCACCTTGGTCATGTATTTGATGACGGTCCTACTAAAACCGGGCAACGGTATTGCGTAAATTCCTTATCTGTTGATTTTAAAGAATAATGCTATGGATTTATTTGGAAATTCTGATAATTGGGCTATAAAATTAGAACCTATCCTGACAAAATACAAAGGAAATAAACATCCGTTGGACTACCATAATTTATATCAATTATTGGTTATGGTGCTACTTTCAGCGCAGGATTCAGATGCTCATATCAATAAAATTGCTCCAGCTTTATTTGAAGCTTATCCCAATATGGAAAGTTTGGCGGTGTCAAATGGAGACGCATTATTCCACCAGATCTCAAGTGTCAGAAACTTTAGTACGAAAGCTAACTGGTTGCTGGAAATCGCGCAAACCATCCAAAAAGACAAAAACATTCCGCTAACTATGGACGGTTTAGTAGCCCTAAAGGGAATCGGACGAAAATCAGCTAATGTCATCATGCGAGAAGCTAAAGTTCCTGCTGAAGGTATAATTGCCGATTTGCACGTAATACGCGTTGCACCAAGAATAGGTTTAATCACGGAAACCAAGGACGGCATTAAAGCCGAAAAACAACTCATGCAAGTGCTACCAAGAGAAATTTGGGGCGAAATTGGAATGGCTATTTCATTTTTGGGAAGAGAAATTTGCCGACCAAGACCTAAATGTGAGGAGTGTCCGATTAATGGGGTTTGTGAGTATTTCAATACTGTTTTCAAAAAAGAGCCCATTTAATCAAATTCGATTTGATTAATTGGACTCTGAAATAATTTATAGCTTAAAAAAAATGAAATATGTCGTTATTTAACGCATAATTTCAGCTTCGCTTTTGATTAATATTTCACGTACTAAAGATTCTGACTCATCTATTAAATCCGAACCAAAACTATCTGTCATTTTGTATCCAATACCTGCTGCTGCAATTTGTCCAACAAAAGGAATGTATTTTAAAACTTCTTTAGAACCTATATTTACAGATAATCTTTTCAATAATATTATTATTCCTTCTTTAGCAATAAATTTAGTAGCATATTGCCCTGCTTTTGCTTTAAGCACAGTAAAATTTGCATTATTACCCATTCTTTTTGATAATTCATCAATGCTCTTTTCGTCTAATCCATAAATATTTTGAATCGATTTAGACATTGTTATTAAAATTGCAATATCTAAACTTATATCTAAACCAGGAATTGGATTGATTCCATTTGCAGCAGCTGTATAAGCTCCATAAGAGACAGCCTTTTTTGCGATAGCATTTTTTTCCGCTAAAATTTTTTCATTCAAAGGTGCAACATCCGCTATAAAACGTTGTTTTTTGATTCCAGTTAAATTTTGTTCAATATCGATTAATAATTTTGACAAATCCATTTTTAAAGGCTCTCTCGATGAAGTCAAATAGATTCCTTTAATTTGAATATTTCCAACATTACTTTTAATATCATTTTTCACTTTTTCAAAGACTTCATATTCGCTCAAGTTAGCGTCATGCTTTCCGTTTGCGATAGATTCATCTATTTTTGTACGAACAACATAAACGGGTCTTCCAATTTTAATCATTTCTTTTATTAACCAAATATCATTCTCATAAAAACGATTTGCAGTTACAACAATTACAGCATCAAAATTCTCTAAATTACAATGCTCTAGATATGTTTTAACTGGAAATTTTTCAGTACCACATCCTGGTAAATCAGAAAAATGAATTCCATTACTAGTATATTTTTTTATATCTAAAGTAGTTTCCGTTATTCCAACTTCCGCTACTTTTCTCCCTACAATTGCGTTGATTAATGATGATTTACCCGCACCACTTTGTCCAGAAATTGCAATATTTACTGTTGCATTTTTTATAGCAGCATATTCTTTTTTTAAAGTTTCAATAAATGTTGATATTCCTTGATTTGCAAATACTGTTTCCATTGTTTTATTTTATTTAGTTATTATATAAATTTTTATTTGTCTATTATTTCACCAAAAGAATATTATAAACTGTCAAGTTTTTTAATTCATTTTTTCACAAAAATGTTAACTATTCTCAATTTGTTCATACCATAAATTAGATTCAAAGGAATTATGAACTATTTTTGATAATTTGATATTTGTATCGGCGCCTGTGGTTGACACAAATAGGACCTTTCGGTTAAACCCGAAATGCTAGAACTTTTAGTACCTCAGTATTCACAATAAAATTTGACACATATTATAATTTTTGGTTAGTTAATTATACTTTTTTTCAAAAATAGATTTCCTTTTCTTTTTCAATTAGTCATCTTATAAAAGAGACTTTTATAGCTATGAAAGTATCTTTTTGAGGAATAAATAGTACTTACTCGTATAGAAACACATTGAATCCAAACTCCAAAAAAATATATTTCTATACAAGAAAAAACGAAACTAGTATGGAAATCAAAATTAGATAAGTAAACGCGTGTATCAACTTTCGTTGGGGGTGTTTGTAATGAATGACATCATTTTCAAATAAATGAATCACAAACAACATCAATTTATTTTCTAATATTTTTGATAATTGATTGCTTATAACATTTATAAAACTGGTCAAATGCACTTTTTTAAATGATGGAATTGCATTACTGTCATTAAAACCAACAATATTGCTGTTGTGATTATTTCTCAAAAAACCTCTATCCTCGTCTTCCTCCTCTTCAATATTCTTTAAAATAAAGAACCAAGAACAGACCAAAAAACTGAAAAGAATAAAATATATTGGAAAATCTATTTCTGAGCCAGTCAATAAGGTAAAATTATATATTCCAAAGGCTATGTTAGAAAACAAAAGTGATTTGTATGGCGAATTTGACTTAGCTTCTATAATGAAGCTCAACAAAACGGTAACAAAAGTGATATAAGAAACAACAGTAAAATTTTGCAAATGCAAAAAAAAAGAACCCATAATTTTGATTTAAGTTTTGATATTTTAAACTGTCAAATTCAAAAAAAAAAAAACAGTTTATGTTTGTCTAAAATTTCAAAATTAAAATATCTTATGAAGAGAAATAAAAGTATCTTATGAAGAGAAATAAAAGTATCTTATGAAAGTTACTTTTAAACTTATGAGAGTGCTTAATTGGTTTGTATACGAAGAACACTTCTGTCCAAAATTGGAAAAGAGCCTTTATATTTAGCAATAGAAACTAATTACACAGTAAGTCTAATGATAACAGTTGTTCCGTTATTATCTGTTAATTGGATGTCTATAGGATTAACATTCGAATTTTGTAAAAGTGAAAGCCTTTCTTTAGTTAGTTGTATACCTTTCGATTGATGAATTTTTATTTTTTTTGCAGCAGTTAAGCTCATACCATTATCAATAATTTTACATTCCAAAATATTTTTGGATAACATTTCAAAAGAAATTGTCAGTTTAGGAGAAGTAAATGAAGCATTAAAGGCATGAACAAAAACATTTTCAACAAATGGTTGCAGCAACATAGTTGGAATTTTAGAATGATAAACATCAACATCATCTCCAATATGAAAATTAGTTTCGATTCGGTTATCATAACGCATATTTTCAATAATAATATAGGACTTTAAATACTCAATTTCTTCCTCAATGGTTATGGTTTGTTTAGAGGAATTTTCAAGTGTTTTACGAATTAACTTAGCAAACTCTCCTGTATACTTTAATGAATTATCTATATCATTACTGATAATATAATCCTGTATTGCATTTATCGCATTAAATGTAAAATGAGGATTCATTTGACTTAAAAGTGCTTCCAGTTTGGTTTCAGCTATACGTTTTTGAATAACTGCTTTTTCTCTTGATTTCTTTTTGAATTTAAAAATCAAATAAACCAAAACATTAAATACAAACAACACTACAAGAGCAATAAACCACCAAGTCAACCATAACGGTGGGTCAATCCGAATTTTCAATAATTCAAAAATAGTTGCTTTTCCAGCATTCAAATCAAAAACTTCTACTTCTAAATTATAACTGCCGTATGGTAAATAAGGTAAAAACAAGTTCGTTTTCTCGCTATATGGACTCCACCGATTACTGCTTTTTAAACGATATCGGAATTTTAATTTATTAGGAAATGCATGTCCCACTGGTACAAAATCAATAGAAAACGAATTGTTTTTATAATCACAAATTAGTTCTTTTGAATTATAGCGAAACCATTTGTAATTCGCTGAACTAATAGGAATATTATTGATTGCTATAGATGAAATCACCATCCCTGACGCAGTCATTTGTGGTGCTATTAATCGATTTAAATCAATAATATAGTATCCTTTTTTAGTTCCTAACCACAATTGATTATCAAAAATCTGAGAAGTTGTAACCGCCTCATCTTTTAAACCTTGTTCTTTATCAATTAATCGAACAATACCATCCTTATAAATGTTAATTCCTTTTTCAGTTCCAATGAGAATAAAATCCTTAAATGTTTCCAAAAATAAAATGGTGTTACCTACAATTTCTTTTTTGTAAATCGTTTTTAGAATTTTAAAAGCTTTTAAATCATCTACAATAAAAACATTCCCAAATTCAGCAGCCAAAATAAGTTGTCCTTTGTTGTTAATTGCAATATGCTTAAATTTTTTCTCTTTCCAAATTCCTTCAGCTAAATAGGAATGAAACTGATTGTTTTTATAAACATATAATCCATTAAAAACGGATAACAAATACGTTTTATCTCTGTTAGTAAGAATTTTAACAATAAACTGTGGTGTTTTTTTATCGAACTTTGAAAAATGTTTACAGATTGGACTGTGAACATCGTCATACAATCTGGTACCTGCATAAGTAATAGTCTCAATAAATTTACCATCATATGCAAAACCGATTTTCAAACTGTGTTTTGGTAAGTAATTTATAATATCCCCTAAATTGTCAATTTCAAATATACCTATATTACTGCCTATCCAAAAAGAATTATCAGCTTTAACCATTTCATAAAACTCAATTCCACTGGCTGGAATCGTAAAATTCAATTCAAAATCTCTTGATTCAATTCCTTGCTTGTTACGGACTTTATTTCCATTGTTTAAAAATTTTAATTCGAAATTTTTAAAATCAACAAGTGAAATAGTTTTTAAAATTTCCTTATTTGGATCTAAAACAGTTAAACCTTGGCTGTGCAAAATTAATTTTTGTTTCCCCAAATTTTCGAAATCTATGACTGATTTAGTACCAAATAAATTGTAATCAATTATTTGATCCAATCGAACTTCATAAATTCCTTTATCATTGGAACCTACATATAAAATATCTTTAGATTTGTCATATACCACATTTAGTAAAATTTTAGAATCTATTCCATAGTATTCAGAAACATTAATCATTTTATCATTCTCAATTTTATAAAGTCCACCATCTGGGGCATATACCCCCCAAGCAGCTGCATAAATTGAGTTTCTTTTGTCTTTTACGTATTGCCAAACAAAGGATTTTCCAAATTTTTTAGAATATATTTTGTCTTTGAAAAGATCCTTTATATCAAATTTATCTATAAAGCCTTCATTACTACTATAAAGTGTTGATCCAAAAAGAGCCAATTCATACGTATTTTTATGCAAAAATATTGGGATAATTTTGGGCTTTAAATCTGATTCGTCAATTTTAAACAAACCATTAAAAATAGAAGCGAAATAAACTTCTCCTTTATATTCGAAAAACGAAATACTAATAAAATCTTCTTTATGAGGGGGTACTTTTGGGGTTACTAATTTATTAGTATTTATATCAATAATCGAAACTCCTTGTTCAGTACCAATGTACATTTTATTTTTAAAAGGAAATACTTTCCGAGTTTTATCAGCTAGCAGACCATTTTTTGTGGTAAAAACAGTAAATTTTTTGCCATCATATTTACTAACACCGCCTCCGTAACTCGCAAACCACATATTTCCATTCATATCCTGATTAATATCCCAACAGCTGTTGTGTCCTAAACCATCAGTTACATCAAGATTAGAAAATAAACCATTATGCATTCTAGAAACACCATTTTCAGTACCAATCCATAAAACATCTTTTGAATCCAAAAATAATGAACGTACTGCATTATTAGGTAAACCGTCTTTAGTTGAATAATTCCTAGACGGAAAATATTGCCCCAAAAGTAAACATGGAAAAAATAGCAGAATAAAAAAAAATATTAATCTATTTAGAAATTGCATCAATTAATTCTTTTTTAGTAAATGATTTATCTGAAACCGGAATTTTATCGCCAGTAATCATTTCTAAGATAAACTCATCAGACCTAAAACTGTTAATAAAATTAATATTAATTAAAAAACTCCTATGTACTCTCAAAAAATTAGAAGAATGAAGTAATTCACAAGTTTCCTTAAACGATTTAGAAGTAAAATATTTTTTGTCCAAAGTATGAACAATTGTATAAGCCCCATCAGATTTACAAAAAATAATTGTATTGGCCTGTACTACTTCAAAACCAGTTTTTGAGGCAAAAACAATCCTTTCTTTACCTGTATTTTGGTTTGCAATATTCTCTGCTAATAATTTATAACGATCAAGATTAACCCTATCTAATTTAGCCTTAAAAAATCGAGAAATAGCCAATTTAAAATCTTTTATATCAATAGGTTTAATAAGATAATCTAAAGCGCTATTTTTAATAGCGTCTATAGCATATTCTTTATGAGCTGTAGTAAAAATAGTATCAAATTCAACCGTTTCAAAATATTTAAAAAGTCCAAAACCATTTTCTTCAGGCATTTGAATGTCTAAAAAGACAATATCCGGATTATGTTTTTTAATAGATATGACTGCTTTTTTAACAGAGTCACATTCATCAACAATTTCAATTTTATCATTATATAGATGGTTACATAATTTTTTTAAAAAACTACGTGCATGGGATTCGTCGTCAACTATAATTATTTTTATTTTCATTAACAAAATATTTAAACTAAAAATACTACATATAAAAGAGGAAACCTACCAATATGGAATATTAAAAACAGCTATAATCAATAAAAAAAGAGTGTTTAACTAAAGGAGATTTTCTTCTTATTTAGATTATGCAATCTTTTTCCCTAATCCCCAACTTTTAGGATTGATCCTTAATTTTTATTGCTCAACAGGTTTTGGTATTAATCCATTGATCATCAATCATCAAAATTAATTAACAAAAAAAACTTCAATCAGCGTTAGCCAATTGAAGTTTCTTGTACTCAGAGCGGGACTTGAACCCGCACGAACATTGCTGTTCACTGGATTTTAAGTCCAGCGTGTCTACCAATTTCACCATCCGAGCATTTAGTGGTACCTCCAGGGATCGAACCAGGGACACATGGATTTTCAGTCCATTGCTCTACCATCTGAGCTAAGGTACCAATATACATTCATTATATGAAGTTATTAATAAAAAGCCCCGCTCATTAGAACAGGGCTTTTAAAGAAAGGCGACGACATACTCTCCCACATAACTGCAGTACCATCTGCGCAGGCGGGCTTAACTACTCTGTTCGGGATGGGAAGAGGTGAGCCCCGCCGCAATAACCACCTTAAGAGGTTATAATTGCTTTGGGCAATTATTGTAACAATTGACGATTTATAATTGACAATTAACTACATAATATCTTAACATACTGAGATAAAGAAAACAAAAAGTGTTGAGAAAGTTTCTTCCCCGGGTTACCCCGGGGAAAAGCGTACATAAGCTTACGGATTATTAGTACTACTCGACTATGACATTACTGCCTTTACATCTATAGCCTATCAACGTGGTCATCTCCCACGATCCTTAAAAGAAATCTCATCTTGTGGTGGGTTTCGCGCTTATATGCTTTCAGCGCTTATCCCTTCCAAACGTAGCTACTCTGCGATGCCACTGGCGTGACAACAGATACACTAGAGGTTTGTCCAATTCGGTCCTCTCGTACTAGAATCAGATCCACTCAAATTTCTTGCGCCCACAGTAGATAGAGACCGAACTGTCTCACGACGTTCTGAACCCAGCTCGCGTGCCACTTTAATGGGCGAACAGCCCAACCCTTGGGACCTTCTCCAGCCCCAGGATGTGACGAGCCGACATCGAGGTGCCAAACCCCCCCGTCGATATGAGCTCTTGGGGGAGATCAGCCTGTTATCCCCGGCGTACCTTTTATCCTTTGAGCGATGGCCCTTCCATGCGGAACCACCGGATCACTATGCTCTACTTTCGTACCTGATCGACCTGTATGTCTCTCAGTCAAGCTCCCTTATGCCATTGCACTCTACGCACGGTTACCAAGCGTACTGAGGGAACCTTTAGAAGCCTCCGTTACTCTTTTGGAGGCGACCACCCCAGTCAAACTACCCACCAAGCAATGTCCCCCGCAAAACGGGGTTAGGCCTCAGATAAACAAAGGGTTGTATTTCAACAATGACTCCACAACGCCTAGCGACGCCACTTCACAGTCTCCAACCTATCCTACACATCATTTATCCAAGGTCAATACTAAGCTATAGTAAAGGTGCACAGGGTCTTTTCGTCCCACTGCGGGTAAGCGGCATCTTCACCGCTACTACAATTTCACCGAGCTCATGGCTGAGACAGTGTCCAGATCGTTACACCATTCGTGCAGGTCGGAACTTACCCGACAAGGAATTTCGCTACCTTAGGACCGTTATAGTTACGGCCGCCGTTTACTGGGGCTTCAATTCAATGCTTCTCCGAAGATAACATCTCCTCTTAACCTTCCAGCACCGGGCAGGTGTCAGGCCCTATACTTCATCTTACGATTTTGCAGAGCCCTGTGTTTTTGATAAACAGTCGCCTGGACCTCTTCACTGCGGCCAGCATTGCTGCTGGCGACCCTTCTCCCGAAGTTACGGGTCTATTTTGCCTAATTCCTTAGCCATGAATCTCTCGAGCACCTTAGGATTCTCTCCTCGACTACCTGTGTCGGTTTGCGGTACGGGTACTTATTACCTGAAGTTTAGAGGTTTTTCTTGGAAGCCCTTAGGCGCACTATCTCTTTGTCCGAAGACTCCGAGTACTATCGTATTTCCCCAAGCCGCGTGGATTTGCCTGCGCAGCTTATAGGTAGGTACTTCAACGAACTATTCCGTCAGTTCGCGGCGCTTTCATCACTCCGTCACCCCATCACAGTAATAACTAGTACGGGAATATTAACCCGTTGTCCATCGACTGTCCCTTTCGGGTTCGCCTTAGGTCCCGACTAACCCACAGCTGATTAGCATAGCTGTGGAAACCTTAGTCTTTCGGTGTGCGGGTTTCTCGCCCGCATTATCGTTACTTATGCCTACATTTTCTTTTCTAACCAGTCCAGCATGCCTTACGACACACCTTCAACCCTGTTAGAATGCTCCCCTACCACTTACAATTAATTGTAAATCCATAGCTTCGGTAATACGCTTATGCCCGATTATTATCCATGCTCGTCCGCTCGACTAGTGAGCTGTTACGCACTCTTTAAATGAATGGCTGCTTCCAAGCCAACATCCTAGCTGTCTGGGCAGACAAACCTCGTTCTTTCAACTTAGCGTATATTTGGGGACCTTAGCTGATGGTCTGGGTTCTTTCCCTCTCGGACTTGGACCTTAGCACCCAAGCCCTCACTGTTATGAAACATTATATAGCATTCGGAGTTTGTCAGGAATTGGTAGGCGGTGAAGCCCCCGCATCCAATCAGTAGCTCTACCTCTATATAACTTTATGCATAACGCTGCACCTAAATGCATTTCGGGGAGTACGAGCTATTTCCGAGTTTGATTGGCCTTTCACCCCTACCCACAGGTCATCCGAAGACTTTTCAACGTCAACCGGTTCGGACCTCCACTATGTGTTACCACAGCTTCATCCTGCCCATGGGTAGATCACACGGTTTCGCGTCTAACACTACTGACTAAAGCGCCCTATTCAGACTCGCTTTCGCTACGGATCCGTGGCTTAACCACTTATCCTTGCCAGCAACGTTAACTCGTAGGCTCATTATGCAAAAGGCACGCCGTCACCCCACGAAAGGGCTCCGACCGCTTGTAAGCGTATGGTTTCAGGATCTATTTCACTCCGTTATTCACGGTTCTTTTCACCTTTCCCTCACGGTACTGGTTCACTATCGGTCTCTCAGGAGTATTTAGCCTTAGCGGATGGTCCCGCCAAATTCAGACAGGGTTTCACGTGCCCCGCCCTACTCAGGATACCACTATCGTTATCTTCTATTACTTATACAGGGCTATCACCTTCTTTGGCTCTACTTTCCAGTAGATTCTAATTCTATCCGCAACAAATGTCGTGGTCCTACAACCCCAACAATGCCGTAACATCATTGGTTTGGGCTAATCCGCGTTCGCTCGCCACTACTTACGGAATCACTTTTGTTTTCTTCTCCTCCGCCTACTTAGATGTTTCAGTTCAGCGGGTTTGCCCACCTATCGGTGTACTATGTCTTCAACATAGTGGGTTGCCCCATTCAGGTATTTACGGATCATATCGTGTGTGCCAATCCCCGTAACTTTTCGCAGCTTATCACGCCTTTCATCGCCTCTGAGAGCCAAGGCATCCCCCATACGCCCTTATTTTGCTTATTGTACCAACACATTAATTAAAATGTGCCGTTTCTTCTACTTGTCTATAAATAAACAAGCAAAAAATGCTTTCTACTTTTTATTATTTTCTTATCTCAATATGTCAATGAACTTTTTCTTTAGGTATGAATTATTAATTATAAAGTCGTAAGTCATACTTACTACCCAATCCTTAATAATTACTACTCAAGATAGTGGAGAATAACGGAGTCGAACCGTTGACCTCCTGCGTGCAAGGCAGGCGCTCTAGCCAGCTGAGCTAATCCCCCAATCTATTTATGAATTGTGAATTATGAATTATGAATTTTCACTTCATAACTCCTCAACTCTAGAATTTCTTCTTTTCTTTTAAGTCTAAAATAGTTGTCTCGGACAGACTCGAACTGTCGACCCCTACATTATCAGTGTAGTACTCTAACCAGCTGAGCTACGAGACACTCTTATTCTTAAATGGTATTATTTGAACTAACAGCAAGAGTAATAAAATATTGGCATTTGTTTCCAACTTGAACTTTCGTCTTCTTTCCCTAGCGTGTATAAATACTAACACTAAGGCTCTAGAAAGGAGGTGTTCCAGCCGCACCTTCCGGTACGGCTACCTTGTTACGACTTAGCCCTAGTTACCAGTTTTACCCTAGGCAGCTCCTTGCGGTCACCGACTTCAGGCACCCCCAGCTTCCATGGCTTGACGGGCGGTGTGTACAAGGCCCGGGAACGTATTCACCGGATCATGGCTGATATCCGATTACTAGCGATTCCAGCTTCACGGAGTCGAGTTGCAGACTCCGATCCGAACTGTGACCGGTTTTATAGATTCGCTCCTGGTCGCCCAGTGGCTGCTCTCTGTACCGGCCATTGTAGCACGTGTGTAGCCCAAGGCGTAAGGGCCGTGATGATTTGACGTCATCCCCACCTTCCTCACAGTTTGCACTGGCAGTCTTGTTAGAGTTCCCGACATGACTCGCTGGCAACTAACAACAGGGGTTGCGCTCGTTATAGGACTTAACCTGACACCTCACGGCACGAGCTGACGACAACCATGCAGCACCTTGTAAATTGTCTTGCGAAAAGTCTGTTTCCAAACCGGTCAATCTACATTTAAGCCTTGGTAAGGTTCCTCGCGTATCATCGAATTAAACCACATGCTCCACCGCTTGTGCGGGCCCCCGTCAATTCCTTTGAGTTTCATTCTTGCGAACGTACTCCCCAGGTGGGATACTTATCACTTTCGCTTAGCCACTGAACTTGCGCCCAACAGCTAGTATCCATCGTTTACGGCGTGGACTACCAGGGTATCTAATCCTGTTCGCTACCCACGCTTTCGTCCATCAGCGTCAATATATTAGTAGTAACCTGCCTTCGCAATTGGTATTCCATGTAATCTCTAAGCATTTCACCGCTACACTACATATTCTAGTTACTTCCTAATAATTCAAGTTTAGCAGTATCAATGGCCGTTCCACCGTTGAGCGATGGGCTTTCACCACTGACTTACTAAACCGCCTACGGACCCTTTAAACCCAATGATTCCGGATAACGCTTGGATCCTCCGTATTACCGCGGCTGCTGGCACGGAGTTAGCCGATCCTTATTCTTACAGTACCGTCAAGCTACTTCACGAAGTAGTGTTTCTTCCTGTACAAAAGCAGTTTACAATCCATAGGACCGTCATCCTGCACGCGGCATGGCTGGATCAGGCTTGCGCCCATTGTCCAATATTCCTCACTGCTGCCTCCCGTAGGAGTCTGGTCCGTGTCTCAGTACCAGTGTGGGGGATCTCCCTCTCAGGACCCCTACCCATCGTAGCCTTGGTAAGCCGTTACCTTACCAACTAGCTAATGGGACGCATGCTCATCTTTCACCGATAAATCTTTAATAGTGGTCTCATGCGAAACTGCTATACTATGAGGTATTAATCCAAATTTCTCTGGGCTATCCCTCTGTGAAAGGTAGATTGCATACGCGTTACGCACCCGTGCGCCGGTCTCTAGGTCCGAAAACCTATACCCCTCGACTTGCATGTGTTAAGCCTGCCGCTAGCGTTCATCCTGAGCCAGGATCAAACTCTTCATCGTATATTGTGTGAGTTCAGATAAATCTGTTCTCTTTGTTTATTCGACTAAATTCTAGTGGTTTTTTCAAATCTCTCGATTCTATTACTCTTATTCTTTTGTCTTGAAATCTCTTTCAAAACGGCTGTCAATTCAATATGTCTAGGAACGTGTTCTTATCTTTTCTTCTCTTTATCAACACTCCTTAAAGTGTTTCTCAAAGCGGGTGCAAAAGTACAAACTCTTTTCTCAACTGGCAAGAAATTTTTGAAGTTTTTTTAAAGAAATTTAATCCCTCTATCTTCTCTATTTCTTATCAGTTTGTCAAGGAACTTCCACTGTTTTGCGGGGTGCAAATGTAACATCCGTTTTCTAATCTCACAAGCTTTTCTGAATCTTTTTTAGAAAATAAATTCTCTCCTTGGATTCGTATATCTTGCCAGTTTATCAAATAACTTCTGCGTCATTGCGGGTGCAAAAGTAGACCCTTTATTCCCTTTTTCAAGCTTTTTAATCACTTTTTTTTAATGTTGTACTAATGTTTGTTTCAACTCGCTGTAAACGTGATTCTTGTAAATCGTTTTTATTTTCTCCCCCGCACAAGTTCCGCTAATATCATAAGGAAAAGTGACTTTATTAAGAAACGACAATAACTAACATCGTATATAGGTAACCGAAATAGCTGATGATTCATTCCTATATAAGGAAATAATAAAATATTGTAGATGGTATTTTTACTTCAATAAAAGGACTAACTCGATTAAAATGTTTACCTGCGTTAGGGATAGTAGTGAAAAGCCCACAGTCACGCTTTTTCTGCGGGACGAGGACTTGAAGCGGATAGCCCGGCCTATTATATAAAAAGGAGGCAACTACCTATAATGATAATTGCCTCCTTTTTATATAATGGGAAACGCCCAAATGACATTATTGTTTTAATTTTTGAGCTCTGGATTCCCAAGTATTCGTTAGATAATCATAATCAACTGGATTTGCCGGACTCTGGTTTTGCAATCTTCCAGATTCAAAAGCTCGAACTAATATGGTTTCTATTAAAAAATCTTCATTATCATCATAAGGAGCATATTTTGTTTTTAAGTTAATATTAAACATACTTGCTGCTGTATTTGACCAAAAGGCTTTCCAACCGCTTTTAAGATCTTTGATAAGCTCATAAGTCGTAGTCCCTGTTTGGCGGTGAATTAGTTTCACCAAGATTTGACCTTGTTTACGTGATAGTTTTTTAAGCTTCGCTTCAAATTCATTACTAAGGTAATCTTCAACAATCTTAAAGTATTTCTTTTTCTCTCTGCCTGTTTTTAGATTAGCCATACCTTTATTCAGTACTGTTAACCTTTCGGCTCCGAGTTTTGCGTATGGATAAGTCTTGTATACACGGTTTTGAAGAATCAGAAATTGCTTTTTTGCTTCGGGATCGAGTTTCTCTTTATGAATGACTATTTCAGGCAATTGAATGGTATCATTGAGTATAGAATCATTTTCCATTACTACATAACCCATCTTGGTTGTATCCTTTGGTACTACTTGAGCATTAACATATATAGTTGTAAAAAGAAAAAATAATAAAAGCGTAACGATCTTCATAAGATGAAAAATTTAATTGCCAAAATTATACATTATATATACAACTGTGATGCCAAATTTATAATTTAGCAAAAAAATAATTTTATGAGCACTAAATCAATACTAAATAAGACTTCACTTAAATTTTTAGAGAACTACCTTAACAATGCCTCACCAACTGGATATGAGAGTAGCGGGCAAAAATTATGGATGGATTACTTGAAACCTTATGTTGATACCTTTGTAACTGATACGTATGGTACCGCCGTAGGAATTATAAATCCAGATGCTCCTTACAAGGTAGTTATTGAAGGTCATGCTGACGAAATTTCTTGGTATGTAAACTACATTACTGATGATGGATTAATTTATGTGATTAGAAATGGTGGTTCAGATCACCAAATTGCTCCTTCAAAACGTGTCAACATTCATACTAAGAATGGAATTGTAAAAGGAGTTTTTGGCTGGCCGGCAATTCATACCCGTAATCGAGGAAAAGAGGAAGTGGCTAAAGTTGATAATTTATTTATCGACATTGGTTGCGAGACTAAAGATCAAGTTGATAAAATGGGCGTTCATGTAGGTTGCGTAATAACCTATCCAGATGAATTCATGATTTTGAACGAAAACAAATTTGTTTGTCGTGCTATTGACAACCGTATGGGCGGTTTTATGATTGCCGAAGTAGCACGTTTGTTACATGAAAACAAAATAAAACTTCCTTTTGGATTGTACATCACTAATTCTGTTCAGGAAGAAGTAGGTCTTCGTGGTGCTGAAATGATCACCAAAACTATCAAGCCTAATGTAGCAATTGTTACTGATGTTTGCCACGACTCTACTACTCCAATGATTGAAAAGAAAATTGAAGGAGATACTAAAATAGGTAAAGGTCCAGTAGTAACTTATGCTCCTGCCGTTCAGAATAATTTGAGAGAATTTATTTTGGAAACTGCTATGGCAAAAGAAATTCCGTTTCAAAGATTAGCTTCATCACGTGTTACAGGAACAGATACAGATGCTTTTGCGTATAGTAATGGTGGTGTAGCCTCAGCTTTGATATCATTGCCGTTGCGTTATATGCATACAACAGTAGAAATGGTTCATCGTGATGATGTTGAAAACGTGATTAAATTGATCTATGAAACCTTGTTGAAGTTAGAAAACGAGGAAACCTTTTCTTATTTTAAATAAAAACTGTTTAAACGTAAATTTGGTTATTCAGTTAACCGATTTAAGCAAATGACCAAATTAACAAATAAACAATTCCATGAAAATTCTACAACTTGAAGATGATTTTACTTTATCGGAAGAAATTGTAACTTTTTTTACTTCCAAATTTTTCACTACAGTCCTTGATGGGTTGTAAACACAAAATCAATGACTACGACTTATGGATATACTAACTTAGTTTGGGACATACAATCAGATATTTTGTTTGCAACAATAAGTGCAATTTAAGGATTGCTCTTATTTTCTAAAATTCAGGGCAAACAACTTCTAATGATTTAATTATTTCTTTTTAAATAAAAAAAAAAACCGCAATTCAGAATTGCGGTTTTCTTTTTTTTTGCAAAAACCCTCTTTTATCTATTTGCTAAATAAGCCAAGACATTTTTGTTTATTCTTTCATCAATATTTGAAATATCAGCTTTAGCGAATTTCTCTCCTAAAATATTCTCGTATAATTCAATATATCTCTCAGAAACAGTTTCAATATATTCGTCAGTCATATTAGGAATTTGTTGCCCTTCGAGTCCTTGAAAACCATTTTCAATTAACCATCGACGAACAAACTCTTTCGATAATTGTTTTTGTTCTTCGTTTTTGTCTTGTCTTTCCTGATATCCATCTGCATAAAAATAGCGAGAAGAATCTGGTGTGTGAATTTCATCAATCAAAACAATTACTCCGTCTTTAGTTTTACCAAATTCATATTTGGTATCCACCAAAATCAATCCGCGACTGGCAGCAATTTCAGTTCCTCTTTGAAATAATGCTCTGGTATATTTTTCTAAAATCAAATAATCTTCCTCCGAAACAATCCCTTTAGAAAGAATAGCTTCTCTTGAAATATCAGCATCATGTTCTCCGTTATCAGCTTTAGTTGTAGGTGTAATAATTGGCTCAGGAAACTTATCGTTTTCTTTTAAACCCTCAGCCATTTTAACACCACAAATTTCTCTTTTACCAAGAGCATATTCGCGGGCAGCGTGCCCTGAAACATAACCACGAATTACCATTTCAACTTTGAAAGGGTCACATAAATGTCCTACAGCAACATTAGGATCAGGAGTTGCAATTAACCAATTGGGTACAATATCTTGGGTTAATTCCATGAATTTAGTAGCTATTTGATTTAGGATTTGGCCTTTATATGGAATTCCTTTTGGCAAAACTACATCAAAAGCTGAAAGCCTATCTGTGGCAACCATTACTAAAAGATCATCATTTATATTGTAAACTTCTCTTACTTTACCTCTGTAAACTGATTTCTGGTTTGGAAAATTAAAATTTGTAGTTGTGATGGTGTTGCTCATTATTATTTATGTTGTGTTGTTTTTTATGTCGCTGCAAATTTATGATTATTTTAGAAAGAAAAGCAAAGAATCCTTATTCGCAAAGTATAAATAAATCGTTCTCAAGAAATAAATCTGAAAATTTTAAAAAAAAAGCAAATTTATTACTCACACCTACTCTACTCGTGAAGTATATTTTTTTAATAATTCTTTGGATAGGTATTTTGCAACTCCCTCATTATCATTCGTTAATATTACTTCTAAATGAGAAAGTTTATCTTTCAAACTCTCAGGCGCATTTCCCATGATTAATCCTTTACCAGTTGATTTAAGCATATTTTCATCATTGAATCCATCACCAAAAGCTATTGCTTCATGGAAAAGCAGGTTTTCTTTTTCTAGAATTTTTGCTATGGCAACACTTTTGTCTACTGATTTATCCATGAATTCCAAACAAAGCGGAAGACTAAAGGCATGACTAAAAAGGGAGGAATGATTTTCTAGAATTTGTTCTCTTAGTTCCAATAATTTCGAATGAGAATCATGGGTAAAAAAAACTTTTATGGCATTTAAATCTTCAACTGCATTAAAATCTACTAGTTCTGGATGATAATTTAATTCCGTTTGAAAACTATTTAATTTTTCATTGTGTTTATTGGTTTGCCAAACATTTTCTCTAAACAAAACGGTTGTAATCTCAGGATCAATATCTAAGGATAAGATTGATTTTACAGCTTCGCTTTCCATATTAACTGAGAAAAGAAGTTCTTTTGCCGGGGAATGAATCCTTGCCCCGTTAGAGGTAACTAAATAAAGTGGAATCCCTAAACATTCCACAATAGGCATCGCGTCTAAATGGTGACGACCTGTTGCTACAATTATTAAATAGTTTTGATTGTGTAGTTCTTGAAAAACAGTTTTGGTATATTCTGAAATTTTGTGATCTGAATTTAATAAGGTTCCGTCTAAATCGCTTATTACAACTTTTATTTTTTCGTGTAGCATCATTCGTTTTTCACTGTCATTTTTAATAAATCCAAATTTATTCAATTTTAAATAGAAACACAAAAATTTATAAAAAGTTTAGGTTAATCTTTCTTAATCGATGTTTAAAAAATGATTGCTATATTTGTAAAAAATTAAATTATAATAAATTATGAATGCAAGTCAAAAAGAATTAATAAAAGCCACTGTGCCAATTTTGAAAAAAAATGGAAATGATTTGATAACGTATTTTTACCAAAGAATGCTATCAAATAATCCCGAGTTGAAAAACATTTTTAATATGGCAAATCAAGCTAGTGGAAAACAACAAAATGCTTTGAGTGGAGCTGTTCTTGCTTACGCTGAAAACATAGAAAATCCTACTGTTTTAATCAATACGTTAAAATCAATTGGAAATAAACATGTAAGCTTAAATATTCAACCTGAGCAATATGATATTGTTGGAAATCATTTAATTGGATCGATAAAAGAAGTATTAGGAGATTTAGCAACTACTGAATTAATTGATGCCTGAACATGTGCTTACAATGAATTAGCTCAAATAATGATTGGTATTGAAGCTGAGATGTATCAAAAAACAAACAATAAAAAAGGAGGCTGGAAAGGTTGGAGAACCTTCGTAATCTCTAAAATTGTAAAAGAAAGCGACGAAATTAATTCATTTTACCTAAAACCGGAAGATAACAAAGAAATTGCCAATTTCTATCCAGGACAATACATATCGGTAAGCATCTTTATTTCTGAATTAGGTCATAAACAACCTAGACAATATAGCCTGTCTTCCCATTCTAATAATGACTATTACAGAATTTCTGTAAAAAAAGAAATTAGTCAAAATACAACGCCTGACGGTATCGTTTCCAATGCATTGCATAACAAAAAGGAAGGTGATATAATCGAAGTTAGCGCACCAGCGGGTGTATTTTTTGCAGATCCAAAAGCAACAAATCCTTTAGTATTAGTTAGTGGCGGTGTTGGACTTACTCCAATGATGAGTATGGTAGAAACTAATAAAAATTCCCTTCAAAAAAATCAAACGGTTTGGATTCATAGTTGTCGCAATGAAAATGTTCATGCGTTTAAAGATACTATCGAGGAATTAAATAACGAAAATGAATGGTTAACCTCTTTCGTTTTTTATGAAACTTTACCCGAATCAGAAACAAATGCTATCGAAGGACGAATCGATTTACATCAAATTAAAGAAGAAATCCTTATTGAGGATGCAAAATATTATATTTGCGGACCGGCAATTTTTATAAAAGTGCAATATCAATCTTTGGTTGCACTTGGCGTAAATAGAGAAAATATACTTTACGAAGAATTTGGCCCTCAATTATTAAGCCTTAATTAGCACATTTTAATATGAAATTGAATCACTTTACCGATTTTAGTATGCGCGTTTTGATGTATCTGAATCAAAAAAAAGACACTCCACAAAGTTCTTTGGATGATTTAGCTGATACTTTTAAAATTTCGCGAAACCATCTCATTAAAGTGGTTCAATTCTTATCAGCAAATCAATTAATTATTACCAAGAGAGGAAAGAATGGCGGAATACTAATCTCTGAGAAAGCAAGAGAAATTCGATTAGGTGATTTAATTCATCTATTAGAACAAGACGATACACCAATCATTAATTGCGATTCAAAACCGTGTATCTTTCAATCACACAATTGCAAACTAAAATCGTTATTCAATACCGCTTATTTAGCTTTTATTGAAAGTTTAAATCAATATAAACTTTCTGATATCGAATTCAAAAATTGGAGTGCTATGTTTTAATACAAATCAAAAAAAAGGCTTTTTAAAAAGCCTTTTTTTGTTTAATCATTATTCTCAATCATTTTATACGCATCAATCACTTTTTTGACTAATCTATGACGTACAATATCTTTATCATCAAGATAAATAATCCCAATTCCATCGACGTCTTTTAAGACTAACAAGGCTTCTTTAAGACCTGAAATAGTCCTTCTAGGCAAATCGACTTGACCTGGATCACCGGTAATCATGAATTTAGCACTTTTCCCCATACGGGTTAAGAACATTTTCATTTGGGAATGTGTTGTGTTTTGAGCTTCATCCAAGATTACAAAAGCATTATCCAATGTCCTACCGCGCATGAAAGCCAAAGGTGCAATCTGAATAATTCCCTTTAGAATATAATCCTCCAGTTTTTCGTTAGGTAACATATCTCGTAAAGCATCGTATAAAGGTTGCATATACGGATCTAATTTTTCCTTCATATCACCGGGAAGAAAACCAAGATTTTCTCCTGCTTCTACTGCTGGACGCGTGAGTATAATACGCTTGACTTGTTTTTCTTTCAGTGCCTTAACCGCCATAGCTACACCAGTGTATGTTTTTCCAGTTCCTGCAGGTCCTACGGCAAAAACCATATCATTTTTCTCCATGGTATCCACCAACAATTGTTGATTGGCGGTCATTGCTTTAATGATTTTTCCTCCTACACCATGCACTAATATTTTATCTTGACCTTGAAATTTTCTGTCTTCCTGAACATCACCAAGAATAACACGCTCGATTACATTATTATCAATATTATTGTATCTCGAAAAGTGTAACATTAGTCTTTGAAATCGTTTTTCAAACTCGTCTAAAACCTCTTTTTCTCCAAAAGCTTTTAAGGTTGTTCCCCGAGCAACAATCTTCAATTTTGGGTAGTATTTTTTAATTGTTTCAAGATGAGTGTCTTGAGCGCCCCAAAAGTCTTTTGGAGCGATGTCTATGAGCTCGATTATTCTTTCGTTCAAATGAGGTAGTTTTAAATTAGAATTAATTTTTTTATAAATCAATTGGCTGTCGGGTATATTTCTAGTTTTTAAATAGAATTTGTTTTTTGTTTTTCGTTTTTTGAGTTTACTATTATTAGCTTTGCACTTCTCAAATTTAATAAAATAAGGTTTACATAACACCAATAGTTATAAACAAATTTATGTCAATAATTACCCTTACTACCGATTACGGCTTGAAAGATCACTTTGTAGGTGCGTTGAAAGGGAAGATTTTATCTGAGTATTCCGAGGCATCCATTATTGATATTTCACATGACATAGACCCATTCAACACTGTAGAAGCAAGTTACATTATTGGCGCATCCTATGCGAGTTTTCCAAAAGGTACGGTTCACCTCATTGGAGTCGATATGGAATCAAATAAAGAAAATAAACATATCGTCATGCAATGGAATGATCATTATTTTATTGCTGCCGATAATGGTATTTTGAGTATGCTTTCGCAAAAAATTGTTCCACAAAAAATGGTTGCTATCAATATTCATGACCGTTTGCATAATGAAGCTACTGATCTTGATGTTTTTGTAAAAGTAGCCTGTCATATTGCCAAAGGCGGTTTAATGAACGTTATTGGTAAAGAAATAAACAGCATCAAGCAAGTCACTGACTTACAGGCTACAATAGCCCTTGATGGCAATTCATTAAAAGGTCACGTAATTTATATTGACCATTTTGGGAATGTAGTGACTAATATTACTAAAAAATATTTTATTGAAGTGGCCAAAGGACGACCTTATGAGATTGTATTGAAAACCAAAAATATCAAAACCATTTTACCAAATTATTCGGCAATTGCGAATTCTGATAAATATCCGATTAAATATTATGAAGGGGAAAAATTAGCCATTTTCAATGAAGCCGGTTTTCTAGAGATTGCTATTTTTAGAAGTAATCCTTCTAAAGTAGGTTCTGCCAATAGTTTACTGGGTTTGAATTATAGGGATATTATAATAATAAAATTTGTGTAAAGTTTAAACAATAAAAAATGTTTGTACGAATAGTAAAATTGAGTTTTCATGAGGAACATATTCCTGCTTTTTTAGAAAACTTCGAGTTAATGAAAGATAAAATACGAAATGCTCCAGGAAATCGTTTCTTAGAACTGTATCAGGATAAAAACAATAAAAGCATTTTCTTTACCTACAGTTATTGGGAAAATGAAGCCGATTTAGAAAATTATAGAAATTCAGAACTTTTTTATGAGGTTTGGACATTCACCAAAAAATTATTCAACGACAAACCAGAAGCTTGGAGTGTAGATAAAATAGTTACTTTAGAATAAAAAATAGTTTAAGGTTTAAAGTTGTTGGATTGGAAACTTTAAACCTTAAACATTTCAAACCTTAAACAAAAAAAATGAAATCAATAGTATTACGAGAAATAAAATCCTTTTTTGGTTCGCCAATTGGCTACTTGGTTATTGCCATTTTTCTAATAATTAACGGATTGTTCCTATGGGTTTTCGAAGGAGATTACAATATCTTGAATACCGGTTTTGCTGATTTGACTCCTTTTTTTACATTAGCACCTTGGATTTTTATTTTCCTTATTCCAGCTGTTACGATGCGTAGTTTCTCGGATGAAAAAAAACAAGGAACATTAGAATTATTGCTAACGAAACCATTGAGTATTTGGCAAATAGTAAACGGGAAATTTCTTGGAGCCTTGCTTTTAATTGTAATGGCAATTATCCCAACTTTTATTTATGTAAAAGTAATTTCTAGTTTAGGAATGCCCGAAGGAAATATTGATATGGGAAGCACTATTGGTTCTTATTTTGGATTATTATTCCTGATTGCTGGCTATTCTTCCATTGGAATCTTTACTTCAACTCTTTCCGATAATCAAATTGTAGCCTTTATTGTAGCCGTATTTTTATGTTTCTTTCTCTACTTTGGGTTTGAAGGTTTAGCTAGCGTTACTCCTGCATTTTTAAATTTTATTTCAGTTTTAGGAATGCAAGACCATTATAAAAGTATGAGCCGAGGCGTAATAGACACTAGAGATATTATCTATTTTGTAAGCATTACGGTTGCATTTCTTTCGTTTACTGTTTATAATCTAAAATCTTTTAAATCGTAATGAATACAGCTAAAAAAAACAATCTAAAATCCGTTGCAATAACTCTTGCTGTTTTATTCCTTCTGAATGTAATAGGCAGTTCGTTTTTCCATCGTTTTGATTTGACCAAAGATAAAAGATATACCCTTTCCCCTACTTCTTTGAATATTATCAAACAAGTAAAAAATCCTTTGTCTATAAAAGTCTACATGCAAGGTGATTTACCTGCTGAATTCAAACGATTACAGCAAGAAACCAGACAATTGCTGGAAGAATTTCAAGCTTACAACAAAAATATCATTTTCGAATTTGTGGATCCACTGGAAAACAAAGACGAAAGTATGGACAACATAAAAGAGTTGTTTCGCAAAGGATTGACTCCAATAAACATAACAGTTGACGACAAAGGAAAACAATCCCAAGCAATGGTTTTTCCATGGGCAATAGCAGTTTATAACAATAAAGAAGTTAATATCCCTTTATTGAAAAACATTATGGGCGCTTCCACTACCCAAAAAGTGATTGGTTCCGTACAACATCTGGAATATTCGATTGCTGATGCCTTGAATAAAATTACCAAAGAAAAACAAAAGACAATTGCGGTACTAAAAGGGAACGGAGAGCTTCAGGATGTATTAATGGCTAAGTTTCTGATGCAAGTTAGAGAAAGCTATCATATTGGTCCATTTACATTAGATTCGGTTGCAAAAAATCCAACAGGGAGTTTAGAAGCATTAGAAAAATACGACTTAGCAATTATTGCTAAACCAACAGAAACTTTTTCGGATGAGGAGAAACAAGTTTTAGACCAATATATCATAAATGGCGGAAAAACATTGTGGCTTGTCGATCAAGTTGCTGTTGAGATGGACAGTTTGTACAATTCAGCCGGAGCAACTTTAGCGTACCCACGAGATTTGAATTTGAACGATATGTTCTTCAAATACGGTATTCGAATCAATCCTGATTTGATAAAAGATGAACGTGGAAGTCCCATAAAACTTGCTACCGGAGAACAAGGAAGTGCCACTCAATTTCAGGAATTTAACTGGAAATTTGCACCTCAGGTTTATCCTAACAGCAAGCATCCTATAGTAAAAAATTTAGGAGGAATACGGTTTGATTTTGCCAATCCAATCGATACATTGAAAAACGGAATCAAGAAAACAATTTTATTGCAATCATCTCAATATTCGAGAAAAATAGGCACACCGGCAGAAATAAATTTGAATAGCGTTACTGAGGAAACCTCGCCAACAGATTACCTGAATAAAGGAAATATACCTCTTTCGGTTTTATTGGAAGGTTCGTTTCATTCGATGTTTGAAAATAGAGTTTTGCCTTTTGACCAAAAAACATTTGAAACCAAAGGCAAGGACAGTAAAATGATTGTCATTTCTGATGGAGATTTGATTAAAAATCAATTGGATAAAAATTTTCAACCTGTAGAATTAGGTTACGATCAAAGATCTGGAAATTTGTATGACAATAAAGATTTTCTAATAAATTCTGTTAATTATCTATTGGATGATACCGGACTTATTAACATTCGAAGCAAAGATCTTGATTTACCATTATTGGATAAAGAAAAAGTTTATGAAAACTATACCGTTACACAATTCATAACTATCGGGCTTCCAATTCTAATTTTGCTGCTTTTTGGTGTTCTATTTACTTTCCTTCGAAAAAGAAAATACAGCAAGTAGATGTTAATAAAAAAGTTTCCAAACTAGAATTGTTTACGATATATTTGTAAAATGTATCGTATTTTGAATTTAGAAAAATGCGTTAAAAAATAAAACAAAACAGATGAAATTTATAGTATCGAGTTCGTACTTATTGAAACAATTACAAGTTTTAGGTAACGTTATCAACAGCAGTAATACTTTGCCTATTTTAGATAACTTTCTATTTGATTTAGATCACAGTGTGCTAACGGTTTCTGCATCCGATTTAGAGACAACAATGTCAGCTACTTTAGGAATAGATTCAGAGAGCAAAGGAAGTGTTGCTGTTCCTGCAAAATTACTTTTGGAAATTCTTAAAACATTTCCTGAGCAGCCATTAACTTTCACGGTTGAAGAAAACAGTACTATCGAAATCAGTTCTAATTCTGGAAAATATGCTTTGGCATATGCACCTGGTGAGGAATTCCCAAAATCTGTAAATTTAGACGATCCATCAGTAACGCTTGTTCCTGCTGATGTTTTGGCAACAGCCATAAGCAAAACAATATTTGCTGCCGGAAATGATGATTTACGTCCGGTAATGTCTGGTGTATTTTTTCAATTTTCTCCACAAGGATTAACATTTGTAGCAACTGACGCACACAAATTAGTAAAATATGCCCGTACTGATGTAACGGCTTCACAAGTGGCTGATTTTATCATGCCAAAGAAACCTTTGAATATCTTGAAAAATATTCTTTCGGCTTCAGATACTGAAGTGAAAATTGAATATAACGATTCGAATGCTACTTTTTCTTTTGAAAATTATGTTTTAATGTGTCGTTTAATTGATGGAAAATATCCAAATTACGAAGCGGTAATCCCTAAAGAGAACCCAAATAAATTAATGATTGACCGTTCTCAGTTTTTGAGTTCTGTGCGTCGTGTGGCCATCTTTTCTAATAAAACTACACACCAGATTCGTTTGAAAATCGCCGGTGCTGAATTGAATGTTTCTGCTGAAGACATTGATTACTCCAATAAAGCTGAAGAAAGATTGACTTGTGATTATCAAGGTGATGATATGCAAATAGGTTATAATTCGCGTTTCCTTACCGAAATGTTGACCAACTTACAATCGGATATGATTATGCTAGAAATGTCATTACCAAACAGAGCCGGAATCCTTACTCCAGTTGATGGATTAGAAGAAGGAGAAACAGTTACCATGCTTGTTATGCCAGTAATGCTAAACAGTTAACATTATATTGTGATTTTGTTACATTAAGATTTTTAAAATCCAAATATAATACTTACCATTGTAAAACAAATACGCTACTAACCAAACCACTTTTATATTAAAAAAACCGCAATTTCAATGAAGTTGCGGTTTTTTGTTTTTTAATGATTTCTAATATACCTATTTGTTATATAACACCCATTTTTTTCATTAGGAACGTAGCACTTCTATTTTTACAAATACCGTCCCGTAGTTTGTAATCAAAATGCAGATCATCATTTATAATCTCTACTTCAAAACATTTGTTGGTGAGAACATTTGGATATTCATTTGTAGTCAAACAAACCTCTATATCATGTGTAGCGATAGCTCCAATAGCTTTTTTGCCAATTATTTTTTTTACCACTTCTATCGTTCCATTTCGTTTATCATCTGAATTGGTTCCGCGTAAAATTTCATCTAATAAAACAAATGCAGATCCATTTTCTAATTCGTCCATAATTTGCTTTAAGCGTTTAATCTCGGCAAAGAAATACGATTCACTATCAGACAACGAATCTGATAATCGCATGGACACTAAAACAGGCAATGGATGAACATTAGCCTGACTGGCACAAACTGGCGAACCCATTCCTGACAAAACCATATTGATACCCAAACTTCTCAAAAAAGTACTTTTGCCTGACATATTAGAACCTGTCAAAATCATGAAGGACTCAGGATGAAAACTCACATCATTGCCCACCCTCGTTTTTTCATTTAGCAACGGATGACTTAAATTAGTGAAATCTATTTCGAAATTAGCATTCAATGCGGGATATACAAATTCAGGATTGTTATAGGAAAGATTCGCCAAACTATTCAACATTTCAAATTCACCAATAACTTCCAACCAATCTTCCAAAGCCTCAGTATGGTCTTTTTTCCACTGAATTAATCCTTTTAACACATGGAAATTAAATAAAAAAGTTCCGTTGAATACTAATCCCGTTACAAAATTTCCAATGGTGTCCATATTAGAAAATAATGAGGCCAATTGTTTCAAATGGATGCTTGCATTTTCTTTTTTAAAGGTTAGTTTCTGTTGCAAATCGATTAATTTTTCAGACTGAAAAGACTCATTCTCGATTTTTTGCATCAATAAACCATATTGATTAATGATTTTATCAATGCTGGATGCATTTGCAATTTCTATTTGAATTCGTTTTAAAAAATTGCCCATAAAACCTAAATTAAAAACAAATAGAACTGACAATACCGATAAAAACGCTGTATTTGATGTAATTAAATACCCCACAAAAGTCCCAAGAAAAAGTACTGGCGCAATAAAAGAAACCAAAATACTCATTTTTGACAACGGAGTACTTTCAAATTTATTCCATTGTAGTAAAGCATTATAACTAGTTTTATTATCGTTACTTATTTTGGCCAAAGCCAAAAACTCCTGACGCCAATCTATTTTTTTGGATAATTCTTTTACAGCTTTATGGTTTCTGAGAATCTCATCGTTTGGCAAAATCGCTAAAAGTTGTTTTGCCAATGTTTTTTTTCCTATGAATGTGGCGGTTCTATTCAAATTTTGAAATAAGGAATGTTCACCGAAAATATCCAAATCATACGCATAGGGATGATGAAAATCATTGAATTCCTGTCCGTTTTCAAAAGGGATTTTTTTTCTTTCCAAATAAGATATTTCATTTTCATTAATATCCAATAATGCTTGTTTGATTTGTTTTTGAAAAACTAGCTTGGAATGAAAGCGCATCAAGACAATAAATAAGCCAAAAAGAAATACTGATAAAGCAATAAAAACAGTTTCGTTTGTTTTTATATAATAATACATGGACACTAAAAAAAGTACAATAGTGAGAAGCCTGAAAAAGCTAATACTATTGTACTTTTTATTGATTGCATTTAGCGCTGTTGAAAAGCTTTCTTTGTTTACTTTGTATACTTCCATAATTCATTTAATAAACTACAAATATAACGCTTACAAAGGCATTTAACTCACCCAAACAGAAGTAATAATTAAATCTAATTCCTACAAATAAAAACTATTTAGCGTAATTAAAATATTTTACTCGATGTGAATCGTTAAAATTGGAATATCAAAATTTGGCACCATTTTTTTAGTAAAACTTGGTTTAAACAATCCTTCAAAAAAGCCTCTTTTATAAGTAAGCATCGTCAACACATCAATCTCTTTGTAGAGAATAAAATCCAATATGATTTCTTTTATTTCATCGCTGGTAATAACAAAAAATTCTACAGGTTCTTGCATAAACTCAGTCTCCCATTTATCAATAGTATCTTTTGAAACATCAGAACTACTGGTTTTTACGTAGAGACATTTCACTTTAGCATTCGTTTTCTTGGCAATATCCAAAACCAATTTTAATGCTTTTTTATCTTTAGTTCTAAAACGGGTTGTAAAACCTATAGTTTCAATTTTTTTAAATTTAGCTTCTAATGGAACACATAACATAGGGACATCAATACTAATTATAGCAGAACCAGCATTGCTTCCCACAAAAAAAGCTTCCCATCCAGTAACGCCAGAGGTTCCCATTACAACAAAATCAATTTTATCTTCTTTCACCGCCCTTTTAATATTAAAAAGTAAATCACCATCCATAAGCCGGTGCGACATCTTAATTTTATCGAGATTGCGTTCTTCAGCTATGGCACGCAGTTTAGGAATTTCGTCTTTGAACATTTCAAATTGAGCTAACTCCAATGAATCATAAATAACTGCATAATTTTCAGGAAAAAACTGATTATCAAATACAGGCAAATCAAATGTGTGCAATAAAATGAGTTCACCTTGAACTATTTTTGCAAATTCTAAAGCATGTACAAAGGCATTATTGGCCACTTCAGAAAAATCTGTTGGAAATAGGATTCTTTTCATTTTATTAAGTATTAATAAGGTTCATTTATCAAATTTAAACATATCCACAATCATTTAACATGATAATTATCAGGTATTTGTATTTTACAAACACAAATAAAACCTTGACTGAAAGAAAGTTAATGCGCAATTATTGCATTTATTATTCATGAATAGCTAAAATTGGAATATCAACATGAAAAGCCAATTTCTTTGAAAGACTGATTTGAAATAATTTTTCAAAGAAATTTCTATGATACACAAGCATTGCAATCGTATTAATTTTATGCAATTCAATAAAACTTAAAATAACTCCCTCCACATCATTACTTTTAATGGTATGGAGCGCTATATCAAGATTTTCAACAATAGTTTTCCAATCGTCAGTAAAATCATTTTTACCTTCATGCTCGTGTTGCTGAACATACAAACAATCAATATGTGCGTTTAATAAATGAGCCAATTGCATCACTTTCTTAAAAGCATTAAAGTCATTTGGCTTAAATTGTGTTACAAAAAGTATTCTTTTTATGGGTTGATATTGGCAATGTGAAGGAATTGCAAAAACAATTGCTTTAACATCATCCATAATTTTGGTTGTGACGGTGCCTAAAAAAGTTTCTTTTAATCCTGTCGCACCTTTAGTGCCCATAACCACAAAATCGATACTTTCATCTTCCGTTATTTTTTCAATTTCATCAATCAAATTTCCCATTACTAAGACATGACTCACTTTAATGTGTCCCAAATTATTTTCTTCGGCAATAACTCTTAAAACAGGAACTTCATCTCTGTAATTCTCAAAATTACTTAACTCCGTAACTTCATAAACTTCATTTAAATAAGCCGAAAAATCTACAAATTTTGGTTGCAACATTTGATACACATGCAATGTAATAATATCGGCATGAATCGCTTCTGCCAATTTCAATGCATATATGAAAGCATTTTTAGAAACCTCCGAAAAGTCAGTGGGAAATAGGATTTTTTTCATGCTTTTATTAATTTATTACAAATCAAATACTTACATAAAATTACAAAACAAATAATGAAATAATATGATAATTAGCAGTTTGGCAAATTTTTAACTAAAAATAAAGTCAATGGTTTTGTAAGCCCATCTTGTTGCAACGTCAATTTTACTTACTTTTGCATAAAATTGAATAAAAATATGATTTCTCACGATTCCATAGTGGCACTGGCAACTCCTTCGGGAGCTGGAGCAATAGCAGTAATCCGAATTTCCGGAGATGATGCCATTACTATTGGCAATACTGTTTTTAAATCCATTAAAAACAAAAATTTAACCAACCAAAAAACGCATACATTACATTTAGGTCATATTATAGATGACAACAAAACTTTGGACGAAGTGTTAGTTTCAATTTTTAAAGGCCCAAATTCTTATACGGGCGAAAATACAATAGAAATTTCCTGTCACGGTTCTACTTATATCCAACAACAAATTATCCAGTTATTGCTACGCAAAGGGTGTCGTATGGCTGATCCTGGTGAATTTACACTCAGAGCATTCCTAAACGGAAAACTGGATCTTTCCCAAGCAGAGGCAGTTGCCGATTTAATTTCATCAGATAATGAAGCTTCACACCAAATTGCGATGCAACAAATGCGAGGCGGTTTCTCCAATGAAATTGCCAAACTGCGTGAAGAATTATTGAATTTTGCTTCGTTAATTGAACTCGAATTAGACTTTGCTGAAGAAGATGTGGAATTTGCTGACAGAACCCAATTTCATGAGTTGTTAAACAGAATCGAATTTGTATTGAAACGACTAATCGATTCATTTGCTGTTGGTAATGTAATCAAAAACGGAATTCCCGTTGCTATTGTGGGCGAACCCAATGTAGGGAAATCGACTCTTTTGAATGCTTTATTGAATGAAGAACGCGCCATTGTCTCAGAGATTGCAGGAACTACCCGCGATACAATTGAAGATGAATTAGTGATTGGCGGCATCGGTTTTCGATTCATCGACACAGCAGGAATTCGGGAAACAGAAGATGTTGTGGAAAGCATTGGGATTCGTAAAACTTTTGAAAAAATTGAACAGGCTCAAGTGGTCGTTTTTCTATTTGACAGTTCTGAGTTTAAAGTTTCAGGTTTAAAGTTGAAAGTGGAACTGGAAAAAATCAAGAATCAATTTCCATTGAAACCACTACTAATTATTGGAAATAAAGCCGATAAATTAGAAGAAACTGAAATCCAAAATATCAAATTAGAAATTCCAGAAATCTTACTTATATCTGCCAAAGAAAAACTGGGCGTTGAGGATTTAAAAAATCAATTGCTCTCGTTTGTGAACACTGGCGCTTTACGAAATAACGAAACAATTGTAACTAATACAAGACATTACGATTCATTACTAAAAGCTTTGGAAGAGATACAAAAAGTAAAGTTTGGACTAGAAACCAACTTGTCCAGTGACCTGATGGCTCTTGATATCAAGGAAGCTTTATATCAGTTTGGGATGATTACCGGTCAGGTTACAAACGATGAATTATTAGGAAATATATTTGCTAATTTCTGCATCGGAAAGTAATTTTTTACTAAAAAACAATTCATAAAAGCCTCGGTAATTTATTATTGAGGCTTTGCTATTTTAGGGTATCTGTTAAATATAAACCCAGTGGGTATAATTAGCATTTAATTATAATTTCGTCAGTTCGAGTGATTTTCGATAGATTACGAAGTTTCGGGAGGATTGAGAACAAGAAAGTTTATTGACTTTACGGTTTTCCTCATTACACTTCATTATATATTCTATACTTTAGCATTTGTAAAGATTTTAATTCAAAACAATTTTTAAACCTTAATGGCAGCCGAACAAAAACAAAAATTAGAACAACAACTTTGGAATATCGCCAACACTCTTCGTGGGAAAATGGACGCCGATGATTTCAGGGATTACATATTAGGTTTTATTTTCTACAAGTACCTGAGTACTAAAATGGATTTGTATGCCAACACGATCCTAAAACCAGACGGTTTAACTTTCCAAGAAATAGAAGGACATCCTGAGGAAGCTTTGTTAATGCAGGAAATAAAACAACTATCGATTGATAAATTAGGCTTTTTCTTAGAACCAGCCGATTTGTTTTCGGAATTAGCACGAAGAGGAAACGCAGGCGGAAAAAACAATTTCATCCTTGGGGATTTAGCCAAAGTTTTGACTCATATTGAGCAAAGCACGATGGGTTCTGAAAGTGAAGAAGATTTTGGTAACTTGTTTTCTGACCTCGATTTAACCTCTCATAAACTTGGAAAATCCGAAGCGGACAAAAACGATCTCATCGTAAAAGTCTTGGTGCATCTGGATGAAATCGACTTTGATTTAGAAAATACCGATAGCGATGTTCTGGGCGATGCTTACGAATATTTGATAGGACAGTTTGCCAGTGGCGCAGGCAAGAAAGCAGGTGAATTCTATACCCCACAACAAGTAAGCAGCGTTTTGGCACAACTGGTAACGGTGGGCAAAGACCAACTCAAAAGCGTTTATGACCCAACTTGTGGCTCAGGTTCGTTATTGTTGCGAGTAGCCAAAGAAGTAAAAGACGTAAGTGCTTTTTACGGACAAGAAATGAATCCTACGACCTACAACTTGTGTCGCATGAACATGATTATGCACGACGTACACTACAAGCGTTTTGACATTAAGAACGAAGATACTCTGGAACGCCCGCAACATTATGATATGCGTTTTGAAGCCATTGTGGCCAATCCTCCTTTTTCTGCAAATTGGAGTGCCAGCCCTTTGCACATGAACGACGAGCGTTTCTCAGCCTATGGGAAACTTGCTCCAAGTAGCAAAGCCGATTTTGCCTTTGTGCAACACATGGTGCACCAGCTTGCTGATAACGGAACCATGGCCATCGTGCTCCCTCACGGTGTTTTGTTTCGTGGCGGTGCCGAAGGACACATACGCGAATATTTGATAAAAGAGAAGAATTACCTCGATGCCGTTATAGGCTTGCCAGCCAATATTTTTTACGGAACGAGTATCCCAACTTGTATTTTGGTTTTGAAGAAAGACCGAAACAAGGATGCTGAGCGCAGTCGAAGTATTTTGTTTATAGATGCCAGCCAACATTTTGAAAAGGTGAAAACCCAAAACGTGTTGCGTACCGAGGATATTGATAAAATTATTAGCACCTACGAAAACCGAACCGAAGAAGATAAATACAGCAAAAATATTATAATACACCGTACAGACGCGATTGATTGTACAGACGCGATTGATCGTACAGACGCGATTGATCGTACAGACGCGATTAATCGTACAGACGCGATTAATCGCGTCTCTACCACCATTGCCGAAAACGATTACAACCTGAATATTCCTCGTTATGTAGATACGTTTGAAGAAGAAGATGCCATAGATTTAAAAGCCATAACCACTGAATTACGGGAATTAGCAGACCTTGGTAAAACAACGGATGAAACAATCGAGGGTTTTTGTACTGAATTAGGAATTGAAACACCATTTTAATGATGAGCTATCAAAATAATATACCGCAATTGCGATTTAATGGATTTGATGGTGAATGGGAAACCTGTTTATTAAGTGATGTTACTAAATATATCAAAGGTTACGCATTTAAATCTGAGGATTATCAAGATAATGGTGTGAGGATTATTCGAGTTTCTGACTTATCATCAGATCGCATAAAAAATGATGTTGAAAAAGTTTATATTGATGAAATTAAATCAAAAATTTATGATAAATATAAATTAAGAAAAGGAAATATAGTAGTTACTACTGTTGGTTCTAAGCCAGAAATGCTAGAATCCGCTGTTGGAAGAGGTATATATATTAATAATGAAAATGAAGGATTATTAAATCAAAATATGCTGAAATTTGAAAACATTAAAAATGTTAATAATGGATTTATTATTGGATTGATAAATACAAAGCGATACCAACATTATATGAAAAGTATTGCTAGAGGAAATGCAAATCAAGCAAATATTACTGTTGTTGATTTGCTACAATATGAAATTTCATTTCCTACCCTCCCAGAACAACAAAAAATCGCTTCTTTTTTAAGTGCGGTAGATGAAAAAATACAGCAACTTTCCCGCAAAAAGGAATTGATATCCCAATACAAAAAAGGCGTAATGCAACAGTTGTTCTCTGGAAAATTGAGGTTTAAAGACGAGAATGGAAAAGATTATGCGGATTGGGAAGAGAAAAAGTTGGGAGAGATTGCAAAATATTATGATGGAACTCATCAAACACCAAATTATGTTGAAACAGGAATACCTTTTTACAGTGTAGAACATGTAACAGCAAATCAATTTACAAAATCAAAATATATATCAGAAGAGGTATTTGAAAAAGAAAATAAACGAGTAAAACTTGAAAAAGGTGATATTTTGATGACTAGAATTGGAGATATCGGTACATCTCGTTTAATTGATTGGGATATAAAGGCATCATTTTATGTAAGTCTAGCACTTATTAAACAAAATGACAAATATAATTCAACGTTTTTAAATCAATATATATCATCTGTTAATTTTCAAAAAGAATTATGGGCTAATACAATTCATGTAGCTTTTCCAAAAAAAATTAATCTTGGAGAAATCGGAAAATGTAAAATTAAATTTCCTTCCCTTCCAGAACAACAAAAAATCGCCAATTTTTTATCGAATATCGATGCCAAAATAGAAAACGTTACGGGGGAAATAGGAAAAACGCAATTATTCAAAAAAGGATTGTTGCAGCAAATGTTTGTGTAATGCAACGTAGAGACGCGATTAATCGCGTCTGTACAATGAATGCGATCGATTAAATCAAAATAGAATGAATCGAAAATTCATTATGAAAAGAAGATTGATAAAATAATGAAATATGAAAAAATTTCAGAATAAATATCGAATACCATCCGCCCGATTGCAAAATTGGGATTATGGCGAAAATGGAGCGTATTTCATCACAATATGCACCAAAAATATGGCGTGTTATTTTGGCGACGTAGAGACGCGATTAATCGCATCTCTACACGATAATGATGATGATGCAAAATGCGAAATGCAATTGAATGAATTAGGGAAAATTGCCCATCGCAATTGGGAAAATATTCCAAATCAATTTCCTTACATTGAATTGGGTAATTTTGTGATTATGCCCAATCATATGCATGGGATATTAATAATCAATAAAATGAAATTGCCATCCGATGCCGCAGAGACGCGATTAATCGCGGCTAATAGTGATGATGATGATAATACAGAGACGCGATTAATAGCGCCTGCCCAAACCCAAAGTGAAAATAAAAAAGGAGGATTTGCAGGCGATAAAAATCCGATGTTAAATGAAAATATATCACGCATCATTAGGTGGTATAAAGGAAGATGCAGTTTTGAAATGCGTAAAATTCATGCTGATTTTGAATGGCTTTCGCGATTTCACGATCATATTATTAGAGATTCAAAAGCATTCGAAAGAATACAAACCTATATAGAAAACAACCCTTCCAAATGGAAAGAAGATAAATTTCACAACTAAAATGAGCCATCAATCCGAAGCAGTACTAGAAAACAACCTAATCAAGCAATTGCGGGGTTTAGATTATGCGTCCGTAGCCATTCCCGATGGCGAAACGCTAGTTTCCAACCTACAAAGGCAATTAGAAGTTTTTAACGAAACCAATTTTACAGCCAAAGAGTTTGACGCTATTATCAATCATTTAGCCAAAGGCAATGTGTTTGAAAAAGCCAAAACGCTGCGAGATCGTTTTCAATTGACCAAGGAAGATGGCACTTCGTTTTATGTTCGTTTTTTTAATGCGGAAGACAATAGCAAAAATTTATTTCAAGTTAGCAATCAAATCAGTCTGGAAGGAAGCTACAAGAACCGTTTTGATGTCACGCTTTTGGTCAATGGTTTGCCTTTGGTACAAATAGAACTCAAACGTTCAGGCTTAGAAATTAAAGAAGCATTTAACCAAATTAATCGCTACCAATTGCATTCTTTTTGGAGCAATCACGGCTTGTTTCAATACGTACAATTGTTTGTGATAAGCAATGGCGTGAACACCAAATATTTGGCAAATAACAAATTGCAATCCGTAAAACAAACCTTCTTTTGGGCGGATGCCAATAATAAAAATATTACCGAGTTAACCGAGTTTGCAGCTGCTTTTTTGAATCCCACTCATTTGGGCAAAATGGTAGCGCATTATATCGTGATTAACGAAACCCATAAAGTGATGATGGTGTTGCGACCGTATCAATATTTTGCCACGGAAGCAATTATTCATCAAGTTAAAAACTCTAGTGAAAACGCTTACATTTGGCACACCACAGGTTCGGGTAAAACCTTAACTTCGTTCAAGGCAAGCCAAATCGTGATGGATTTGCCTGAGGTTTACAAAGTCGTTTTTGTAGTCGATAGAAAAGATTTGGATTTTCAGACTATGAATGAATTCAATGCTTTCAAAAAAGACAGCGTTGATGTTACGGATAACACACAATCCTTGGTACGGCAATTAACGGATAATACCAAGTTGGTTTTAACCACAATTCAAAAATTAAACAATGCGGTTTCAGAACGATTTGCAGGTAAAATAGAATCGTTACGCCATAAGAAAATCGTCTTTATATTTGATGAATGCCACCGCTCCCAATTTGGAGAAACCCACGATAGAATTACTAAATTCTTTGACAAAAGTCAGTTAATCGGTTTTACAGGAACACCCATATTTGCCGAAAACGCTTCCAAGAATGATTTAGGGAAACGCACCACCAAAGATTTATTTGGCAACTGCCTGCATAAATACGTGATTACTGATGCTATTCGGGATGAAAACGTATTGCGTTTTGGGATTGAATATGTGGGGAAATACAAAAACAAAAGCAATTCTTTTATCGACATCGAAGTCGAAGATATAGATAAGCAAGAGGTTTTGGATTCGGAAAAGCGAATCAATAAAATTGTCGATTACATCATTGCCTATCACAATCAGAAAACCTTTAGTCGAGATTACTCAGCACTTTTGGCGGTAAGCAGTATTAATAATGTGATTCAGTATTACGACCTTTTCCAACAAAAGAAAGCGGCAGGAGAACACGATTTGCGTATTGCCACTATTTTTACCTATGGTGCCAATGAAGATTCAGACGAAGCACAAGATTTTCTTCCTGATGATGAAGTCGATTTTGATGTTTTGGCAGAACCTCAAACCAGTTATCAAGGAAAGCACACCCGAGACAAACTAGAAAGTTACATTTGCAATTATAACAGGATGTACGGCACAAGCTACTCAACAAAAGACAGTGAATCATTTCAAAAATATTTTCAAAATATTAGCAAACGATTAAAAGACCGAGAAAAGGAAAATTTCGACAATGAGAAAGACCGTTTAGACCTTGTAATTGTAGTAAATATGATGCTTACGGGTTTTGATGCCAAAAAAGTAAATACGCTTTATGTGGATAAAAACTTGAAGCAACACGGTTTGATACAAGCTTTTTCGAGAACCAATCGAATCCTTGGAGAACAGAAGTCACAAGGAAACATTTTATCCTTTAGAAACCTCAAAAAAGCCACAGACGATGCGATTACTTTGTTTTCAAATAAAGAGGCTATTGAAGTAGTTACGATGCCCGATTATGAAAAAATAGCGGAGAAGTTTGACGAAGCTTTGAAACTCCTTCGAGAAATTGCACCAACCTACCAAAGCGTAAATGATTTGGAAAGTGAAGAAGCAGAAGCCCAATTTGTACAAGCTTTCCGAAAATTGATGCGAGCCATGAATGTTTTGCAATCCTATACTGATTTTGATTGGGAAGATTTATCCATTGACGAGCAGGAATTTGAGGATTACAAAAGCAAGTATTTAGACTTATACGAAAAGGTAAAACGAGATAGTGAAAAACAAAAAACTTCGATTCTCGATGACATCGATTTTGAATTAGAGTTAATCCACAGAGACCAAATCAATGTGGCGTATATCCTGAAATTATTAGCGCAATTGAAAGGAACAAAAACTGAATCGGCAGCCGCTGTACAAAGAAAAGCCATTATTGATTTATTGGGTGGCGATATTCAGTTACGAAGCAAACGGGAATTGATTCAGAAATTTATCGATGAGAATATGCCCCACATCAAAGACGGTGACAGCATTGAAGATGAATTTGAGAAATTCTGGCAAGACCAAAAAGTACTCGCATTAGGCAAACTATGCGAAGAGGAACACCTGGACAAAGCACAATTCAAATCACTTATTGACGCTTATATCTATAGCGGAAGAGAACCCATAAAAGACGAGGTTTTTCAATGTTTAGACAATAGACCAAGTGTTTTGCAAGCACGAACCATTGGTGATAGGATTATTACCAAAATGAAGGAGTTTGTGGAGGTCTTTGTGAAGGGAATGATGGCTTAAGGGGCGGCATTAGCTTATGGTTTGGATAAAAAAAATTAGCTTTCATACACTTATTGCAAATCAAAAAGTAATTGTATTAAAAAATTAGTACTAAAATAAGATTGGCATTATTTACAAGAGAAAAAGATTGGTATGTAATTATGAATTACAAGAATCCCTTTTTTTAAAACTAATATCCTACTAACTGCTATAAGCATAAATCAAAACAACACCCATTTTATATCAAAAAGCAGCATAATTTGTCAGCTTTACATTGGATAGGCCAATAAAAACTGCGCATTAAGTTACGCTACATTTTTGAAATTAATTTTAATAAAAAAATAGTTACTTCATAACATAGCACATTTGTTTTGTTAGTTTTACCTTCAATTTGAATTATTCTTAAAATAAAAACCGTAAATTATCATTTTAAAGGTATTTATAGATAAAACGCCCTTATTATTATCATATAAATTCGATAAATGGTGTTTTTTTTTCAATATTTGAATTAATCAAATAACATAAAAAAAGCACTTCCTTATGTCCATAAAAATAGCCATTTCACACAAAACAGCTTATAAATTTGATCGAAGTGTAAAACTATTTCCTCACATTTTTAGGCTTAGACCAGCGGCTCATTCCAGAACCTCTATTGAAGGTTATTCATTCAAAATTTATCCCGAAAATCATTTTATCAATTGGCAACAAGATCCTTTTGGAAATTATCAGGCGAGAGTGGTTTTTAACGAAAAAACAACCGAATTGCGAGTTGAAGTAGAGGTAATTGCGAAACTAGAAGTCATCAATCCTTTTGACTTTTTTATAGAAGAATACGCTGAAAACTTCCCTTTCCTATACGAAAACAAACTACACAAAGAATTATGGCCTTATCTCGAAGTAAGGGAAAATGAGCGAGGTTTCCGATTTGATAACTTTGTGTCACAATTGACTGCGAAAAAAGACTTAATAACTGTTGATTTTTTGGTTTTCGCCAATCAATTGGTATTTCAAACTTTAAACTACAATATCCGTCTCGAAGTAGGCGTGCAAACCTGCGAAGAAACGCTTGAAATTCAAAGCGGTTCTTGTCGTGATTTTGCTTGGCTATTGGTTCAGGCATTGCGCAGCATTGGTTTAGCGGCTCGATTTGTATCGGGTTATTTGGTTCAATTAACCTCTGACATAAAATCACTTGACGGTCCGTCAGGTCCTGAAAATGACTTTACCGATTTGCACGCTTGGGTAGAAGTTTATTTACCCGGAGCAGGCTGGATTGGACTCGATCCAACTTCTGGACTTTTTGCCGGCGAAGGACATATTCCCTTGTGTTGTACACCCGATTTTGAAAGTGCTGCTCCAGTAAGTGGTGCGAGTGAAGTTTGCCAAGTGGAATTTGAATTTGACAATACCGTAACCCGAATCCACGAAGATCCAAGAGTGACCAAACCATACACTGAACAGCAATGGGAAAACATTATGAAGGTGGGGAATGATGTCGAAAAAGACTTGATTGAAGGTGACGTTCGATTGACAATGGGAGGCGAACCTACTTTTGTTTCTATCGATGATTTTGAATCTCCTGAGTGGAATTCTACTGCTGATGGCCCATTGAAACGCAAACTCGCTTATGATTTAGCACTTCGATTAAAAGGTCGTTTTGCTCACGGTGGATTGCTTCATTTTGGACAGGGAAAATGGTATCCCGGTGAATTATTTCCGCGTTGGCAATATGCTTTATACTGGAGAAAGGATGGATTGCCGTTATGGAAAAATGACGCTCTGATTGCCAAAGAAGAGGGCGAAAAATTCACTTTTCACGATGCCGAACGTTTTGCCATTGAACTGACAAAATACTTGGGCATTGACATCAAAAATATAAATCCTACCTATGAAGATCCTATTTATTGGGCTTTGGAAGAAGGAAAATTGCCAGTTAACCTTGATCCGCTTGCTGTAAATCTAAAAGATTCTATTCAGCGCCATACACTTGCTAAATTATTGGAAAAAGGCTTGAACAATCCTTCGGGTTTTGTGTTGCCTCTAAAATGGATTCACACCACCAAAAATTGGGTCAGCTGTGTTTGGGAATTCCGAAGAGGACAATGTTATTTGATTCCCGGCAACTCCCCTATTGGCTTGCGTTTGCCTTTGGAATCTTTGCCAAAAGTGTCTAAAAATAAAAGAGAACAACCCGTTTCCCGAAGCTTATTCGAAGAGTTACCCCCATTAGGAGATTATCATCAATCTTTGGACGAAAGATATGGCAGTGCTTCGGCAACTTATAAAGCAGATGTTTCTTCAAAATCGAAAGAAGAAACCATAGAAAAGGAACCCTTATTATTTGAAGTGGAGACTTTTTCGACCGCAATGTGCGTAGAAGAACGTGACGGAATTATTTATGTTTTCTTACCGCCAACAGATTATTTAGAAACCTATTTAGACTTGATTGCCTCGGTAGAAAAAACTGCCGAAAAATTGCAAATCCCTGTTCGAATCGAAGGCTACCAGCCCGAAACCGATTATCGCATCGAAAAAATGATGGTAACTCCAGATCCTGGCGTTATCGAGGTCAATGTGCATCCAGCCAAATCGTGGCAAGAAATCGTGGACAATACCACCGCTTTATACGAAGAAGCTTTTCTTTCTCGTTTGGGAACCGATAAATTTATGGTTGATGGTAGACATACCGGCACAGGCGGAGGAAATCACGTAACTTTAGGAGCGGCAAAACCAGAAGATAGTCCGTTGTTGCGAAGACCTGATTTGTTGCGTAGTTTGATTACCTATTGGCAACATCATCCCGTTTTGAGTTACCTTTTTGCAGGACCATTTATTGGCCCAACGAGTCAAGCACCCAGAATTGACGAAGGTCGAGACGAACGATTGTATGAAATGGAAATTGCCTTTGAACAAATTCCGAAAGACAAAGACATTCCTTTTTGGATGGTCGATCGCATTTTTAGAAATCTACTGACTGACATAACAGGAAATACACATAGAACCGAATTTTGCATCGACAAATTGTATTCGCCAGATTCTTCAACTGGACGTTTAGGAATATTAGAATTACGTGCTTTTGATATGCCGCCACATAAACACATGAACTTGGTTCAAAACCTATTGGTTCGTTCTTTGGTAGCGAAATTTTGGAAAAACCCGTATGAGAAAAAACTAGTGCGTTGGGGAACTGAATTGCACGATAAATTCTTGTTGCCGCACTTTGCTTATCTCGATATGATTGATGTGGTTAACGATTTGAAAGAAGCGGGTTATGATTTTGACATTTCGTGGTTTGACCCCTTTTTTGAATTTAGATTCCCGCATCATGGAGGTATTACAGTTGATAATATTCAATTGGAAATCCGTTTGGGAATAGAACCTTGGCACGTTTTGGGCGAAGAATTGTCCAGCAATGGAACGGCTCGTTTTGTAGATTCTTCTCTCGAAAGATTACAGGTAAAAGTATCCGGAATTATACCTGAACGTCATATTTTATTGTGTAAAGGCTGTAGAATCCCCTTGAGAAGTACAGGAACCAAAGGCGAATATGTGGCTGGAATTCGGTATAAAGCCTGGAATCCACCATCAGCATTGCACCCTAATATTGGCGTAGATGTGCCTTTAGTTTTTGATATTGTAGATACTTGGAATGACAAATCAATTGGTGGTTGTACCTATTTTGTTTCGCATCCCGGAGGTCGAAGTTTTGAAACGTATCCTGTGAATAGTTATGAAGCCGAATCAAGAAAAATAAGTCGTTTTTGGGATTTTGGACATACGCCTTCAACTATTTCTGAACAAAGTGCACCGGTTATTAATACACCAACAGCTTCTAGATTTGTGGCACAAAACAAAACCAATTTAAAACCGGATACGCCCATAGAATTAGTTAATCCTGAATATCCGAATACTTTAGATTTGAGGCATTATTGGGTAGCAAAAAAACAATAGTTTATTTCAACAAAGCACAATCACTAGAACTAACAATATTTAATATTTAAAAAAAGAAAATCTGAGTAAATCCGCACAATCTGTGTAAAAATATTGCCATGCAGATCTTGTAGATTCGGCAGATTTAATAAAATTTAAATAATGAATTAACTAATTTTAAAACCGAATAACAGCTTATTTTTAATAATTAATTGTTGTTCCCATTAAAAACAAGTATTTTGCAAGACTATAAAACGTAATTCATTCACCATTAACAAATGATTCAAAATATTTCATTGGGACTACTCAACTCATATAAAGAAAAAATTAATTCCTACGACGAAGTTCTTGACCAAAACGGTCAAGTGAAGCCCTATTGGAAGGGACTTTTTGATACTTTGGAATCTATTGGTATTGAAGAATTAGAATTTCGTAATCAAGAAATTGTAAAAAAATTAAAGGAAAACGGAGTTACTTATAATGTTTACGATTCTAATAAAGAATCGAATCGCGCTTGGAAACTAGATCCCATTCCGTTTCTGATTCACGAATCCGAATGGGAAACTATTGAAAAAGGACTAATCCAAAGGGCTCAATTATTGGATTTGATTTTAAAAGACCTCTATGGGCCTCAACTCTTGATTAAAAACGCCATCATTCCAGCTGAATTGGTTTTTGACAATTCGGGTTTCCTCTTGCCTTGTTTTGACATCAGACAAAAACACGACAAACAATTACTCAATTATGCGGTTGATTTGGCTCGTGGTCCAGACGGAAAAATGTGGTTATTAGACAACAGATCCCAAGCTCCTTCTGGAGCAGGATATGCACTCGAAAACAGAATTGTAATGAGTAAAGTTATTCCTGAACTCAACAAAAAAACATATCGAAAAAGACTTTCCCCTTATTTTAGTCAACTGCAACAAACCGTTGACTCACTTGGAAATAATTCTAATGAAAATCCAAATGTAGTTTTCTTGACTCCAGGTCCTGGAAACGAAACTTATTTTGAGCACGTTTACCTTTCGTCTTATCTTGGTTATACTTTAGTACAAGGAAATGATTTATTGGTTAGAGATGGTTTTGTGTGGCTAAAATCAATTGACCAGCTCGAACGTGTAGATGTTATTATCAAACGATTGGATGATGAATGGTGCGATCCGCTTGAATTACGAAAAGACTCATTATTGGGAATTCCTGGTTTATTACAAATCATTCGTTTAGGAAATGTAGCAGTGATGAATCCTCCAGGAACTAGTATTTTAGAAAATTATGGCCTGATGGCATTTATGCAAAATGCCTGCAAATTCCTTCTCAACGAACCATTATTGATAAGTTCTGTGGCTACGTGGTGGTGCGGACAAGCAAAAGAATTAAACTTTGTCTTAGCCAATTTACCCAAATTAATCGTAAAAAAAACCAATAGAAAACAAGGTTTTAGATCCATTTATGGTCGCTTATTGAATGAGGAACAGCTGGAAGATTTAAAAAGCCTAATTCTCAAAAGTCCCAAAGATTTTGTTGCCCAACAAGAAGTGAGTTTATCCACTACACCAGCCTTTATTAATGGAGCGATTGAACCGCGATATGCTGCACTACGCGCTTTTTTGGTGGCTGAAGGTGCTGATTACAAAGTAATGCAAGGAGGTTTAACAAGAAGTTCTGCTGTTAAAGATAAGTTTGAGATTTCGAACCAATTGGGAGGGATTTCAAAAGACACTTGGATTATTTCTGATATACCAAAAGAATATCATGAAAAGTCTGTTGAACAAAAAAACAACAACAATCAACTGAATAATTCTTTGACGAGCAGGAATGCCGAAAACTTATTTTGGGTAGGCCGCTTATCCGAAAGAACAATGGCACTTCGTAGTTTTTTAAAAATAATCCTGAATAGACTCAATGAAAATGTAACTAAAAACGCAAATAAACAACCTGAATTTTTAGTTGTACTATTAAAATCTTTAACACATCTTACACAAACCTATCCAGGATTTGTTGGAAAAGAAGGAGAAGATTTTGATAATGAACCTATTTTTGAAAACCCAATTACAGAATTGTTACTCTTAATTAACAATCCAAATATTGCAGGCTCTGTGGTGTATAATATACAATCGTTGCTGAATACTATTAATCAGGTCAGCGAAAAGTGGAATGATGACACTAGACGCATTATTAATTTAGTTGAGGATAGCTTATTGACACTTAAAAAAACCAATACCGATAATATCAATTATGTAAACCACGCTTTGGATAAATTGCATATTCGTCTTTTTTCTTTTTATGGAAATATTTATGAAACATTACCTAGAGATAATGGTTTTTATTTACTTGAAACAGGTAAAAATGTAGAACGCATACTATCTTTAATATCGGTTTTTCGTTCTACTCTGAATTATAAAAAAAACGAGGAAGAAGAAGCAGTTTTGATGGAAGCTGTTTTAGAAAACCATCATTTATTAGCACAATATCGAAATATTTACAAATCACATTTAAGTTTGAAAGCCGTTATCAATATGGTATTTTTGGAGAAAAATTTACCTTATACACTTGCCTTTTTATTAGACACTCTTTCAAATTATCTCTCAAAATTACCTAAATCCAAAGAACCAAATCGATTGAGTATCGCCGAAAAATCAGCTTTGGAAGCCAGTACACTTGTCAAACTAATTGATGCCGATAAACTAATACAAGTGGACGATGACACACAATTTCGTCCTGAATTAGACGAAACGCTATCCAAAGTTTTTGAACTGATTTGTAATGTTTCTAACAATTTATCCAGTTTGTATTTTAATCATTCCGTGATACAACATTCCATTTTAGACACCCTAGAAAATAGTGATTCTGATGAAATATAAATTAAAACATAAAACGCTGTATACGTATGTAAACGAGGTTCACAATTACCAAAGTATATTGTGCCTGCAACCCCGAAATTCTGCTAAACAAATTTGTAAAAATTTCAAATTAGAGATTGAACCTAAACCTTCAAAAGTATATTCTCGTACAGACTATTTTGGAAATATCCAACATTATTTTTCACTCCACGAATCGCATAAATCTTTAAAGGTTACTGTTTCCAGCGAGATTGAAGTATTAAACAATGTAATACAACCATTAAATCCAATAACCTGCGAGCAAGCTAGGATAAAATTTCAAACCGATCTTCCAATCAAAATTCAAGTTCTTCAGTATTTATTACCAAGTCAATTTATCAATTGGGACGAAGAAATAGAGGCTTTTGCCAAAACCTGCCTTATTCCAGAAGTGTCTCTTTTTGAAGCTATCCTGGATTTAATTAAAAAAATATATACTGAATTTCAATTCAAATCCGGTTCCACCAATGTCAATACACCGCTAAAAACAGTTCTCAAAGAACGAAAAGGCGTTTGTCAAGATTTCTCTCATTTGGCTATTGCCAGTTTGCGCAGTGTTGGTATTCCTGCAAAATATGTAAGCGGATATATCGAAACTTTGCCTCCAAAGGGTAAAATAAAACTAGAAGGTTCGGACGCTTCACATGCTTGGATTTCTGTTTATATTCCAGAAATGGGTTGGTGTGAATTTGATCCCACTAACAATATGATTCCACAACAACGGCATATTGTAACGGCATACGGAAGAGATTTTGCCGATGTATCGCCACTAAAAGGAATTATTTTTAGCTCTGGCGAGCATAAAGTAAAAGTAGAAGTAGATGTTATACCTTTAATTTAATATTATCACAAAAAAACACCCCCTTTTAACGGCTAGAAAAGCATCTATTATAGATCTAAATACAGCAAACGATTTATTTGCAGAAATTATCCAATCTGGACTTCCTTTTGGTTACCAACAAGCTAATTGCCATAATATTTCTCATTATATCAGTTTACTATTAGAATCTAAAGGTTATCTGTGTGCTAAAATTTGGGCATTTGCACCAATGGTTTATTCTGTAAACAGTTCTCGCTTAATTTCGTTTGCCGATAAAAAGAATATTTCTCCTAACGGAAAAATTGATTGGGGATATCATGTAGCACCAGTCTTACAAGTTAGAATAGGAAATAAAGTACGTAAAATGGTCATTGACCCGGGATTATTTAAAACTCCTGTTCGCTATAGAACTTGGTTGGCCAAACTCAAAACCAGAAAACTCATTTATTTAATTGTGGATTCGGAATGGTATTTATTCAATTCCTCGATGATTCCCAATTCGCAATTGCAATTGAATATAAATACTATTCAACCAAACGTTAAATTGCCCGATTGGTTTTCGGACAAACTCATCACTGATTTTTTCAAATATGAAGAAGATTCTTTAGAGCAACATTGGATTGAAAAAGGATTGGCTGTAAACGAAACGGCCATGGCTTTTTATAATGCCGAAATCAAACCCATACTTAATTCTAAAGCGCACCAAGAATTAGTTTATGATTATAAAATGTTAGTGGGGAATGTCTTTAATTTTGAAACTATTTTTAGAGATAATAATTGGAACTATGAAATGAATGATGATTTTCAATTGAGACATCAAAACATTATAACCAAATATAGTAATCTGTACTTTTTTAATCTACAAAAATGGGAAAAATCTCTTTCCTTATTGAATGAATTAATAAATAAAAGAAAGATATAGATTGTTCTAAACTACACCTAAAAGTTTAGATAAAATTTTCAATTAATTGAAACAAAATGAGCTCGATACAATATCGAGCTCATTTTGTTTTAATTTTATTTCGTTTATCATTCATTTTTTTTTAAATACTGTAAATCAAAGATTAACACTTATTTCATTATTATTTTTGTAAATTTGGATTAATGACTTAATTGAAGTTTGAGCCTCCAAAATCCTAATTTATTAAGTGAATCAACCTTTTTATCTTGGTTTAAAAAATGCTTTAAATAAGTTTAGAAAAAGAGCACCTCAAAACCAGAATCGATATATTTCAAAAAAAATGGCTGCTGTGTCATTTAAAATTAGAGCCGAACTATTAAGTAAAATATCTAAACGCCTTTTTATCTCTAAATAAAAAGGGGCACTTATTTTATTATAATTTATAAAATAAAACTATGCGAGTACCTGTAATGCGAAAAAATATAATATTCACACCTGATACCAGGAGAGTTGTTGCCCGATATTTTATGAATGGCGATCAAAGAACCCAACAAATGGTGAGTCGCATAATGATGTTGGATGAAAAACAAGTTATAGATACACTAGAGCATACACTTCGGGAATTTGCCAGACGTCATCGAAATATTTCACGCATATTCTTCGCCCATTGCGAAAAAATTAAAGGAATAATTGAAGGAATGCAAATCAACTATGACAGGCTTTCTGATGAACGAAAAATGCTCATTGGTTCTTACTGTACAATGGAGTATGCTATAGAATCTGCCGCTTTTTTCAATCCTTCAATAGTAGAAGATTTTGATCAATCAGACCTCGAAAAAGGAGAAAAACGGGTCATTATTTCTTTCCGGGCCACTGGTGAGGGACATATATCCTCTATTGTTTTTAGAAGGGGAATCCTGGATAAAAACAATGATCTCCATGTAATGAAAATTGGGAATAACATTGATAAGGCCGAAATTGTTCACAAATCATTATACAACAAAGAACGTTTTTTGATGAAATTGGCAGAGATGCATACTTCAGATAAATACTCAACCCGCATTATGCAAGACCTACCGGATGAATTTGAGTATGCTGCATTAAAAAATGTGGTAAATAAAGCATTAAGCGATCCAATGATTCGTCAGGAAAGAAGAACAGCACTCGAAGAAGTAATGTGGTTGACAGATTCGTTTTATGATTTACAATTCAAACACGATTCCGATATCACGGAGCGTGTTATTTTTCCGATATCTGATTCTGAAAGTCGTGGTATCGAAGACGCACGTTTTGTGCGCTTTGTGGATGATGACCAATCAGATAGAGTAATGGCAACTTATACTGCTTATAATGGTCATGTCATTCTTCCAAAACTTATTTCTACTGAAGATTTTTACACGTTTCGTGTAATGCCTTTATACGGAGCGGGTGCTCAAAATAAAAATCTGGCATTATTCCCTAGAAAAATAAAGGGCAAGTACGCTATGCTATCCAGAATTGATGGTGTAAACAATTACCTGATGTATTCTGACAGAGCTACGCAATGGAATAATCCTGTTATCCTCCAAGAACCTCGTTACACTTGGGAATTTACACAAATTGGAAATTGTGGATCACCACTGTGGACTAAAGAAGGCTGGTTGGTTATTACTCATGGTGTCGGAGCTATGAGAAGATATTGCATAGGCGCATCACTGTTTGATCTTGACGATCCTTCTAAAGAAATTGGTAGACTAAAAGAACCCCTACTCTCACCCCTGGAAGATGAACGAGAAGGATATGTCCCTAATGTAGTCTATTCCTGCGGTTCTATTATTCACAATAACAGCCTTATATTGCCGTATGCCGTATCAGATTATTCATCGACTTACGGTGTGGTCGATTTGGCTGAATTAATCGAGGCCTTGAAGAAAAGTAAATAATATTATCTTCATCATTTTCTTTTAATTTTCCATCATAAACACTTTACATATCTATCACTAAAATTATAAAAAACAGATCATTTAAATAATGAAAATACCATCACCTAAATAATAACAATAATACACCTTTCATTATTATACTGTCCGGCAGGCTATACACTGCAAGTCCGCAGGAAGTTGCCCATAAAACATAACCCCAAAACGAGCTTCCTTTGGTCGCTGTTTTGGGGTTTGTTTTATAAAAAGCCTCTTCCTTTACGGGCTTTTCATTGCTATCCTTGACAGGAAATTCATTTCCACAATCAACAAATTACTATACGATCACAAATTCTAAATCAAGAAAAAACAGTACCTTTAATAGATGAAAAAGCATCACAATATTATTATTGCTGGAGCCGGCGGAATTGCTGAAGCTGTTGGTTTGTTACTAATGGAATGGAGTGAGGTAGCCCCTACCCTGTTTATTGGTGACAAAACCCATTCAAAAGCAAAAAAAGTAGCAAATTGGATTCAAGAAGGAACAACAAAACCCAGTTTCATTAAGGACTTCCACCTCGTTGAAAATGGCTTAACAGATCAAATGAAAATAATCTTGCGTCAAGGAGATATCATTCTCGACTGCCTTCCGGGTAGCCAAGCACCTAGAATAGCAAAGTTTGCCAAAGATTTTAACCTACACTACGCCAACCTCACAGAATATGTTTCAGAAACCGAAGAAATAATGGTTTTGGCAAAAGATGCCAAAACTGGTTTTATCCTTCAAACCGGTCTCGCTCCCGGCTACATCAACTTGTTGGCCAATGGACTTTTTCAACAGTTTTGCATTGACTTTGAAATAGACAAAGCAGATAAACTGGAAATGAAAGTGGGTGCTCTGACTAATCATGCTGTTGCCCCACATTATTATGGATTTACATGGAGTCCAGTGGGTGTAGCTACAGAATATCTGAAAGAAACCATCGTCTTAAGGGATTTTAAAAAAACGACACTGCCATCATTGTCACAAAGAGCAACTATTATTATTGATGGCATTGCTTATGAAGAGGATCTTACCTCAGGTGGTGCAGCAGATTTGCCTAACGCACTACTAGGAAAGGTATGTGCTCTTGATTACAAAACCTTGCGCCATCCCGGGCATTATGCTTGGGTTCAAGAACAACTTACTAATTTAGGAAATACGCCTGAGGCAATTAAAAGCCTTCAAGAAAAAATGGAAGCTATAATTCCTCATATTGAAGACGATAAAATTATTTTATATGCAGCGGTAGAAGGTAAAGATGCAACTGGAATATTGCGAAGAAAAGAAATTGCAAAATGCATACGTCCACAAATAGTTGGTAAACATCAATTGAGAGCCATCCAAACCACTACGGCAGTAGCATTAGTACAAGCAGCTCAACTATTGTTAGAAAATTCTCTTAGCGGAGTTGTCTTGCAAAGCCAAATTAATCCAAAACAGTTTTTGAATGGAAATTATATCGCACGTGTTTACGGCAAAGTGTAAACTCAGATACTAAATGGAATGACTTTTCCTAATCCATAATTAGTTATTGATGCTCATCATTTTGGTATCTTTAATTTGTCTGTGAGATTACAATTAAAATTATCGAAATCAAAGCTAAAAAAAGACCTGCAAAATTCATTTTGGTTAATTTTTCCTTAAACATTAAAATCCCAACAAGGCTTCCAATAATAATTACTCCCATATTCATCCCTGCAAAAACAGTTGACGGATTTTTGACAATTGCCTGATGCGCTTTTAGATAGAACAGAATATTTCCAAAGTTAAAAATACCAACCAGACCTCCAAAAAGGATATTTCTTATATTTAATGACACCTTATTAATTGTTCCTTCATAAATAACTACTACAATCATAATTAGCAACGCTATCCCAAAAACAACAAATAATGAAGTAGTGTACGGCAAACTTGAATACAGGGCGATTTGTTTAAAAAGAATATCTATAACTCCAAAGCCAAGTAAAACTGCTGCAGGATATATCCATTTATTTTCGGTATTTTGAGTAGGTTTAGCAAAAATGAGTACTAATGCTGGAAAACCAACTACAAGCGCAGCTACTTTTAACATATTAAAATCTTCTTTGAAGAGTATCCAAGCTGCCAAAATAGGGATAAACAACGAAAGTCGTTGAGCAGCATCAGTTTTCACAATACCCATGTGTTTTATAGATGCAGCCAAAAAAAGAAATATCGATGGCAACAAAACACTAATAGCTATATAAATACCCCAAGGTGCTGAAGTTCCCACAGCATTAAGTTCCGGACTGAAGAACAAATAACAAAGTACAAGGGCAAACAAATAATTTGAAGCAACAATTTGAGTATTACTTACACCATACTTACGTGAAAATTTAAATAGTACACCAACAGTTACACTGCATAGAATACTTAAAACAAGAAATAACATAGACCATATTTTGCCAGCAAAATTACTATTTTATGTTTGCTATAGCACTCTTATATTAAATTAAAGAATCCCTTTTTTAGTAATTAATCGCTCTTCAACCATCCCGTAATACTCATTCTGGTATTTTGGGTAACTAAAACTTCATGAACTAATTCATCACTCTTAAAAAAAACGGTTTTGCCCTGAGTAGGCGAAATTTTTTGATTGTTATCCAATTGATGAATGAGCAATTCACCCCCGTCACTTTCTTGCCAATTACTATTTAAATAACTAATCATAGAGTATTTTCGGCTAGGATTATTCTTGAATTGATCCAAATGTTTTAAATAAAAATCCCCAGATTCATACAACGAATAATGAAATTCATAACCCGTTATTCCAGCATAACAACTTTGATTCAAATAAAGAATAAATGCTTCTATTTGAACAAAGAATTCATTTTCGAATGCATTGTTGTGTTTCTTGTCAAGCCAATAAATCGAATCACTTCGAATCGCACCGTCATAAGAAAGTTTCTCAGAATTTCCGATTCCTGCAGCCATTAATAAGCTGTCCTGATTTAAAGTAAGTAAATTTTGTTTTAAATTATTAGCCAAATCGGCACTCAAAAAATGTTCCGATATACCTACCTTATTTTCAATATAAGTAGCAATCAAAGCCTCAAAGCTATTTTCCATGTCTGTTTTTCATTGACTGCTTAGACTGCCAACGGGACAAGGTAGACTAAATAAAACCACTAGAGGCTTATTATGAAATAAATAAAATCATTTATTTATAATTCCTCTTTTTTATTTCAATAACCAAAAAGAAAAAAGGGTTTAGAAATCAATCCTAAACCCTTTTAGCTACTTATAATTTACTGATAAAGCTACCGTAAATATCCTTGAACTGATAACCTTCCGAAAAACGGTCTTTACTCAGTTTTTTGTATTCGACCAATCCCCAAAGAATAAATTCTTTCATAAAAAATTTATCTTCTTTTTCCAGTTGCGGTTGGTATTTCTTGATTAAAACTTCAAGCGGGACGATACTTGCTAAGATTCTTTCATATTCTTCATTTGAACAATCATCCAATAATTCGAAACCACTTTCGGCAAAAAACCATTCTATAATATCTGTATAAGGTGTTTTTTCATCTTGTTTTTCCAGTTTTTCAATTTTCGGAAAATATGCAGGAAAAAAAGTATGAATCGCGTCGCCTAATAAATGCTGGGCCACAGCGGCAGCTCCCTCCTGCTCTCCTTCATAAACTAATTCCACTTTTCCGGTAATAGCTGGAATAATTCCCATAAAATCCGACAAACGTAACGACGTTTTATCATCTCCAGACTTTAAAGCTCTTCTTTCTGCTGTACTTAATAAATTCTCTAATGCAGTAATACTCAGTCTGGCACTTACACCACTTTTATTATCAATATATTCGCTTTCTCTTGCTTCAAAACTAATTTGTTCCAATAAATCCCTAGCTAAAGAAGGTACATAAACCATGTCACTTTGCACTGCATCCAATTTTGCTTCTTGTTGCGTAATGGTTCGAGCAATTTTAATGGTTTCCGGATAATGTGTCAAGATTTGAGAACCTATTCTGTCTTTTAACGGCGTTACAATGCTGCCTCGATTGGTGTAATCCTCAGGATTTGCAGTGAAAACAAATTGCATATCGAGTGGCATTCTCAACTTGAAACCACGAATTTGAATATCGCCTTCTTGTAGAATATTAAACAGCGCTACTTGAATTCTGGCTTGTAAATCAGGTAATTCGTTGATGACAAAAATGCAACGATTCGCTCTTGGAATCATCCCAAAATGAATCACACGATCATCCGCATAAGACAGTTTCAAATTGGCTGCTTTTATAGGATCCACGTCACCTATTAAATCCGCAACGGTTACATCTGGTGTAGCCAGTTTTTCAAAGAAACGGTCACTTCTGTGTAACCATGAAATTGGCGTTTCATCTCCTTTTATTTCAATTATATCTTTGGCAAAACGAGAAATCGGCTGCAACGGATCGTCATTAATTTCGGAACCAGTCACAAAAGGAATGTATTCATCCAATAATTCAATCATTTTGCGCGCCAATCTGGTTTTGGCTTGACCACGAAGACCCAACAAATTGATGTTGTGACGCGATAAAATAGCGCGTTCTAATTCGGGAATTACGGTATTTTCAAAACCGTGAACACCTTCAAAAGTTGGTTTTCCCGATTTAATTTTTTCTCTAAGATTAGAACGCAATTCATCTTTAATACTTTTGCTTTTGTAACCTGATTTTTTTAATTCTCCGAGTGTTTTTATATTTTCTATTTTCATATTACTATTATAATTGCTATTTAAATTATTATTTATTCTGGTCTCCTTTACAACTGACAACTGAGACTAATTACTATAAATTTGTTCTCGACTGCGCTCGAACTGACAACTTAGACTGTAAACTGACTACTATTTAATTCTCTTTTTACGGTTTGTTTCATAATCCTCAAAAATCATTTCTCCAAGGCCTTTTAATCCGGTGTAAAATGCTTTTCCTTGATTAGCTTCGGTAAAGCGATTTACAAATTGCTGTAAATACGGATCATTGGCAATCATAAAAGTGGTAATTGGAATGTGTAATTTTCGAGCTTGTTGCGCCTGATTGTAGCATTTATCCACAATATATTCATCAAGTCCATTACTGTTCATATAATAAGAACCGTCTTTTTCGCGTACACAACTTGGTTTACCATCGGTTATCATGAAAATTTGTTTGTTGGTATTTCGTTTGCGGCGAAGAATATCCATCGCAAGTTGCAAACCAGCTACCGTATTGGTGTGGAATGGCCCCACTTTCAAATACGGTAAATCTCGGATTGCAATCGTCCAAGCATCATTTCCAAAAACTAAAATATCTAAAGTATCTTTTGGGTAACGGGTTGTAATCAATTCAGCGAGAGCCATTGCTACTTTTTTGGCTGGTGTAATTCTATCTTCGCCATACAAAATCATACTGTGGCTGATGTCAATCATCAAAACGGTACTCATTTGGGATTTATACTGTGTTTCTTCAACAACCAAATCATTTTCGGTCAACATAAAATCTGCTACTCCATTATTGATTTGGGCGTTACGTAAGCTTTCGGTCAATGAAATTCGTTCCAGTCCGTCACCAAAATGAAATTCCCGAAATTCACCGGTATGCTCATCTCCGTTTCCGGAATGCTTGGTTTTATGATTGCCACTTCCCGATCGTTTTAGGTTTCCAAAAATGTTGTCTAAAGCTTGCTGGCGAATGGCGCGCTCCGTTTTGGCAGTAATTCCTATTCCTGAAGTTCCATCATCTTTGAGTTCATCGCGGATGTATCCCTTTTTCTTTAAATCTTCGATAAAATCATCAATGGTATAGTGTTCATCGGTAAGTTTATATTCTTTGTCTAATTCTCGCAACCAGTCGATTGCTTCATCAAAATCTCCCGAAGTATGTACGATTAATTCTTTGAAAATACCAAAGAGTTTATCAAACGGGGACTGAAATGGGGCTTGGTATTGCTTGAAATAAAATCCTTTTTTAGTGTCATTTTTCATAGACATTAAAATTACATCTTTTTAAAATGTAGTCTGGACAAACGTTTATTAATTTTTAGTTAAAAACATAGAGAGCAAAATAAGGTCTCTTTTTATTAAAAAAGAAAGCTAATTAAAAAATTCCCCATCGACATAAAACCAATTTCCATTTTCGAGTTTGAAAGTTGAAAGTTCGTGATGAATTTGGTCTTGAAGTTTACTGTCCCGAAAATAGGCTTTGAATTCTACGGTATTCTCGGTAGCATTTATAATTTCAAGTTTTTGCCATTGATTGGAAATTGCCCAATTTAGAATTTCAGTTTTAGAATAGTTTTTTCTCTCAGAAACAAGTGTGGTTACCCATAAATAATCAACTTCATGTGTTGCATAAGCTGAATACCTAGAACGCATTAAGGCTTCTGCAGTTAAGGATTTATTATTTCCTTTTATAATTGGTTCACAACAATTCTGAAAATTTTTCTGAGAGCCGCAGTAGCATTTTTCTACAATCATTTTTTTAATAAATAACTTTTAAAGTGTACCTGTTGCCTGTCCGTCAAGCGCAATTATTTTTTGGTGTAATTGATTCAATAATACTTGGTATTTGCTAATTTCGATTAGGTCTTCATCTTCTTCTGCAAAGTCAAGTAATTCATCTAATTCTTCGCTAACTTCAACTAATTTATTGTTAGCCTCTTTTGCATTTTTATTGGCAACAAAATCAATTATTTCTTGAACTCCATTTTTCAAATCTGCAAATTTATTGTTTTCCATCTTTAATTATTTTCTGAAGATTTATCTTCATTGAACTTCTTTACAATTTGTTTCAATTTTTCCTTACGCAACATTTCAGCTTGTTTTACTTTATCTTGTGCTTTGTGCAGTTTATCGTTGTGTTTTTTTATGTTTCTTTCATTATTTCTACTCATTGCTTTTTCTTTTAACTATCAAATCAATCATTTGATTCAAAAACTAATGCAAAGTTCGGGTTATTTATTGAAATTCAAATTGTTTTTAATTTGATAATTTAGTTATTATAACCGTACATTTAATTTTAGATAGTATTTTCCAAGTCATAATTAAAATTTACTGCAACTGAATATACTATTTTTTACAATTAATAGTTTTAATCTCAAATTTAACATCCCAATACAGACTGTTTTTCATAAAAAAGCAGCATACGATATTAAAAAATAAGAATACAACTATAATTAAGAAAACATTATGCTCTTATTCTATTTTTTTATACTTTTAAATTTTATAAATAATTTCCCATTCTCACTCATCCAAATAACATAAATGGATCATAAAAAACACCCAAAAATCATTAGTTGGTTCTTAAATAAGCCAAAAATTACGGGGTTTCTTACGTTTCTATTACTAAGTTTTATAGCAGGTTTTATTGTTACACAGCAATATCAACTTATAAAAGAAGATGAACAAAGAGAAATGAATAACATCCTCCAAGTTGTTCATCAAAATATCGAACAATCACTTAAAAACTGTTATACAACTACCTTAACATTAGCACTAACAATTAACGACAAAGGAGTTCCTGAAAATTTTGATTATATAGGCGCAAAATTAATAGAATCTAATAATAGTATTAGTGCCGTTCAATTAGTTCCTAAAGGGGTGATAAAATACATTTATCCCATGAAAGGAAATGAAGCAGCTATGAATTTAAATATTTTAAAGCATCCTTATCTTAAAGAAGCTTTAAAATCTATTGAAAATCAAAAAATGTATTTTGCAGGTCCGTTAAAATTAAAACAAGGCGGAATGGGAATTGTGGGTAGATTTCCTGTTTTTCATAATAATAATTTCTGGGGGTTTTCAGCTGTAATTATTAAGTTAGAACCTTTTTTAAAATCTTCTGGAATAAATAACGTTGATGATTCAAAATACTATTTTCAGCTTTCAAAATACGACACTGAGACTAAAAAAGAAGTCTTTTATTTACCAAATAAAGCTGATTTTTCAAAAAAATATAATATTTCAAGTTATATTCCTGATGGTGACTGGAAATTATACCTAATATCGAAATATCAAAATTATCTTTATTACCAGATTTTAGTTCCTGCAATTATAGGGTTTATTTTGGCAGCACTTTTTGGTTTTTTGATTTACACTCTTTTAAAAATACCAAAAGAACTAGAGTATTTAGTAAATACACAATCCACAAAACTTTTAAATTCTGAGATAAAGTTTAAAGCAATTTTTGATCAGGCAGCTGTTGGGATTGCCTATATAGATTCTTATTCCGGCAATTTTATTGAGATTAATAGACAATATTGCAACTTATTAGGATACTCGCAGCGGGAAATGAAAGAAAAAAATTTCCAATCTGTTACACACCCAGATGATTTACAAGAAGATTTAATAAATTTAGAAAAATTAAGGAAAGGATACATTAGATCTTATTCTTTAGAAAAAAGGTATTTAACAAAAGCAGGTACTATAATATGGATAAATCTTACCGTTTCTCCGCTTTGGAAAATAAATGAAAAAGTAACGTCACATATTGCGATTGTAGAAGACATTTCTTTAAAAAAAGAAGCAGAAGAATTAATAAAAAAAAGTGAAACACGTTTTAAAAGTTTATTTGATGATTCGCCTCTACCATTAAGAGTGGAAGATTTTTCTGACGTTAAAAAATACCTTGAAGAACTTGATTTAATGTATGAAGATAAAGAAGTAGTTAGAAACTACTTTGAAAAAAATCCAAATAGTGTTGATAAATCCCATTCGCTAGTTAAATTAATTGACGCAAACAAAGCCTGCCTAAAACTGCACAAGGTTAAGACCAAAGAAGATTTAATTGAAACAAAATCTAACTTATTTAATAATAGAGCATTATATTGTTTTACCGAACATCTTATTGCAATAACTCAAGGTGAAAATAAATTTATTTTAGATACGATTATAAAAAATTCAGAGGGTGAATACCGTAATATAAATTTAAGATGGAATACAATCCAAGGATATAAAAAATCATTAGAAAGAATTATAGTTTCTACCGAAGATACTACTGACAGGAAAGCTGCAGAAAAAATCATTCTCGATACAAAACAAAAAGTAGAATCTCTTATTAATACTATTGACGGAATTGTATGGGAATGTAATCCGGCTACTTTCTCTTTCACTTTTATCAGTAAAAAAGCAGAGCAAATATTGGGATATACTTGCGAAGAATGGCTAGCAAATAAAACTTTTTGGTCTGATCATATTTATGCTGAAGATAAACAATGGGTTCTAGACTATTCTAAATCCCAAACAGAAGCTGAATTAAATCATGATTTTGAATACCGAATGATTGCTAAAAATGGATCTGTCATTTGGCTAAGAGACATTGTAAATGTTGTTTTTGAAAATGGCAAAGCAGTAAGTTTACGTGGAATAATGATTGATATTACCAAGACTAAAAAAGCCGAAAAAGATTTAAACAAATCCTTCAATTTAGTTACGGAACAAAATAAAAGACTTCTTAATTTTTCTTACATAGTTTCTCATAATTTAAGATCACATACCAGTAATATTTCATCTATAATGAGTTTAATTGAATCTTCTGAATCAGAGGAGGAAAAAAACCAAATGATCCAATTATTAAAATCAGTTTCAAGTTCTCTAAATGAAACGATGCTTCACCTGAATGAGGTAATTAACATTAGAACAAATATTGGTTTAGTTTCTGAATCGCTAAATTTAAAAGAATACATTTATACCGTTCAAAAGGTACTTTCAGAACAAATAAGATCTAATGAAGTTTCAATTTCAACTATAATACCCGAAGATATTACAATAAATTATAATCCTGCATATCTAGAAAGCATACTTTATAACATCATATCTAATTCCATTCGCTATAAACATCCTGGAAGAAAACCCCAAATAACAATAAAATGGTTTATAGAAGATAAAATGAATGTACTTCAAATATCAGATAATGGTGTCGGAATCGATCTTGTAAGGAATGCAGACAAGATTTTTGGGATGTATAAAACATTTAGCAACAATGCCGATTCAAAAGGAATTGGTTTATTTATAACAAAAAATCAAATTGATGCTATGGGTGGAAATATAACTGTAGAAAGTGAGCCTAATATAGGCACAACATTTAAAATTTATATTCAATGAGAAAAAAAGTAATCTGGGTAGTAGATGACGATGCTATTTATCAAATTATAGTAAATAAAATCATTCTGAGATCAGAGATGTTTTCAACTATTTTTTCTTTTAAAAATGGAAAAGACGCTATTGATGCTCTACGTAATACTATTGAAAACACAGGAGAATTTCCAGATATCATTCTATTAGACATCAATATGCCTATTATGGATGGATGGGAATTCATGGAAGAAATGGAATTGATAAAATCCCAATTAAACAAAAAAATAAATATTTATATTGTAAGTTCATCTATAGCTATTGAAGATAAAAACAAAACCAAAACGTATCCGGATATTTTGGGTTATTTATCTAAACCCATAACAACTGATGACTTAATATTGGTGGCAACAAATAATTAAACTATTTCTCTTTTAATTTCTTCTAAAGATTTATTAGTAAAAATAAGTTCATTGATAATTTTTTGCCGTAAAACATCCAGGTCATCATAGTCAAAATATTTGGCCCATGAAGTCAAAGAAAGTAAATTTCGAATTTGCTTGATTTTTTTAGTAGTTTCAAAACTAGTCCGAAGGATTGCCTTATTATCATAATTCGGATTGTTTTTATGTTGATAGTTAACCGTTCTTTTTTCATAATTAGCTTCTAAATAATATAGTTCCTCTATAGCATTATCCGGATAAAAACTTGTCCAAAGTGCAAAACCTAATTTAATCTTAGACTCGGTTTCAGGTTCCAAAGGTTCTAATCGCCATTTACTATTAGCTAATCTTCCCCAATGATTAGACAAGCGATACATTCCTAATGTCGTATAATAATAACTACTCCCAGACTTACTTTGGAATTGAACAGATAATCCGTTTAACGAATCTAAAGACTCCTCATGAAATACACAAAAAGTGTTTTTGAATGAATTAGGATTAGGACGAAATATTTTTTGCATGAAACAAAGGTAATCAGAAAGTCTAAAATAGACCAAGGCAAACAATAATTGATTAACTTTGCGCTATAGAATTATTTTAAATAAATTGATTATGACCAAAGCTTCTGAAGAAAGAATGTTACAAAAAGGTGTTTACACTGGAATTATGGAAAAGGATGAAAACAACAACTTTTTTTGTGGTGAATATCTTTTAGATTATAAAATGGCTCAAAAACATACTGTTGGAGATTGGATTACCATTAAAAGTATAATTGAAAATCCAAGCGATATCAGTTACAATAAATATCCCAAAAAGTCAAAAAACTTTGACAAAGCAAATAATAAGCCACAACAATAAGCACTTAACATGTTTATTAAACAAGACAAAAATCAAAAAAAGCTGTTCTTTTTTTGATTTTTTTTTTGGACCTAAACTAAAAACTTAAAAAAAAGTGTACCTTTGCAAAAAATTTGTCGGTTTTAAAATCAAATACTATTGATTTTTATATTAAAAGACAAGTAGTTACCTTATTTATGAAAAAAATAGTTGAATACCGCAAACTACTAAATGTAGAAAAAACTGCTGAGCTTAAAGATTTAAAAACGATTTATCGCAATGCGATGAAAGAAGCACATCCTGATAAATTTTCAGGAGATGAAGCTGGATTAAAAGCTGCTGAAGAAAATAGTAAAAAAATTATTGAGGCTTATCACTTTTTGGTAAGTATCAATCCTGAGACTATAAAAGCAAACTTGCCAGAATATACTGAAACAATTTCAACTTCAACTATCACGGATTATAAATTCGTTGAAGGTAGATTAATCATCAATTTTTCAAATGGAAGCGTTTATGAATACATTAGTGTTCCTAAAGCAACTTACGTAAAAATGGTAAATGCTGATTCACCTGGAAGGTTTGCAAAAAGACACATTCTTAATGCTTTTACTTGGAGAAAAACGCTTAATCAAGACTAATTTTTTTTCAACATAAATACATGAGCATCCTATAACTGGGATGCTTTTTTATTTTAAAACAGTTTTAATTATTATTTACAGCTAAAAACACAAAAAATATTCTTGCACAATACACTTATATTTAATAATTTAGCAACCCCTAGTAATCATAAACCTACAAAAAAATGAATGATCCGTGCAAATTATACAAACATCAATACAGCAAGGCTAAGGAGACTCTTGACACACTCGAACAACAAAAAGCTACAATAAACCGCAATTTAATAGCTAACCCAATTTGCTCAGATTTACATAAAGAACTAAGGAATGTAACTCTAGACATTAAAATTACCATGAATGAAGTAGAACAAGCAGAATTTGACATTAATAAATGCGAATCAAAATTTAATACTTTAAAAACAGAAGATTCTCTTTCTAAATAGTTCAAACTTGTTTTTAAAAATTTTAAATCAGATTAAAGTATAGTAAACCATTTTTCTGAATGATTTGAAAACTATCATTACATTCTACTCAACTTCTATAGATAAACAATTCAAATTATTGAATAAAATCAATAAAATAGAATCTATGTCTATCCCTAATTAAGAATTAAAAATTATAACAAAAATTTAGGTAGTAAAATTATTTATAATTTATAATTTTAAATACTTTTGCACACTTAACTTAATTAACTAATAATGAAAAAAATAATTTTATTCCTTTCAGCTGTTGTAATGCTGTCTTCTTGTACCAAAGATAAATACACCATTTCTGGAACTGCAACTGGATTTGAAAATGGAAAAACAGTAATTCTGGAAACACCAAATGAAAATGGTAATGGTTTAACTGCAATTGATACCGTAAAAATTGAAAATGGTAAATTTGAAATTAAAGGAAAAGCTATAGAACCTTCTTTTCACACAATTCAAGTAGAAGGAGTACAAGGAAAAATACCTTTTATTTTAGAAAATGGAGACATTACTATAGTTGTAAATAAAGATAGCATACAAAAATCTAAAGTATCCGGAACTTATAATAATGATGAATACGTAACTTTCAATGAAGAAATTACAAAAATTCAAAAGAAGTTAATGGATTTTCAGACTAAAAACATGCAGGCAATGAATACTGCTCAACAAACTAAAGATACAGCTGTTATCAATGGATTGATGAAAGAATTTGGTAAAATTCAAGAAGAAGTAGGTACAACTTCTAAAGCTAAATATGTAAGTTATGCTGAGACACATCCTAAATCATTCATTTCTGCATTAATAATCCAAGGAATGCTTAATGATCCAACTGCTGATTCTAAAAAATCAGAAAAAATGTACAATAGCTTAGAAGAATCATTAAAAAACACAAAACCAGGTAAAGCAATAAAAGCTAAACTTGCTGAAATGAAATCTCCTTCCGTAGGTGCTACTGCTCCTGCTGTTGAAACTAAATGAAGAGCAGATTTTTCTGGACCTAATCCTGATGGAAAAGTAATTTCCCTGAAAGAATGTTTAGGAAAAGTTACAATAGTTGATTTTTGGGCATCTTGGTGTGGACCATGTCGCAGGGAAAATCCAAATGTTGTTGCTATCTATAAAGAATTACATTCTAAAGGACTTAACATCATTGGTGTTTCTTTAGATAAAGATGCTAAAGCTTGGAAAGAAGCTATTGCAAAAGATAAATTAACATGGAATCATGTTTCAAATTTAAAATTTTGGGATGAGCCTATAGCCTCACAATATAAAGTTCAGTCTATTCCTGCTACTTTTATTCTTGATGTTTCAGGAAATGTGGTAGCACAAGATTTAAGAGGTGACGAATTAAGAGCAAAAATTATAGCGCTTTTAACAAAATAACTTACTTCAATTGAATAAAACAAAAAATCTCCCTAGTGGAGATTTTTTTATTTTATTCAATACCAATACTTTAAAAATAATACTAAAATTAAGTGCAAATATTGTTTGTAAACTTCAAAACAGTTTCTATATTTGCACCCGGTTAGCACAATAAGCAATGCTTATTGAGTCTTGGGGAGATACTCAAGCGGCCAACGAGGGCAGACTGTAAATCTGCTGTGTAAACTTCGCAGGTTCGAATCCTGCTCTCCCCACAAAAACTCTTCAAGTAATTGAAGAGTTTTTTTTTACTATTCTTAAAAGCTGTATTTAAATTTGAATCCTATTTAATTATAATAAAAAAATCCCATCTCATTGTAAACAAAGAGACAGGATTTGAATTTAAAATTTTTCTTCTTTCTACTCTAAAATAAAACTCACACTTACATTAGCAGTAATATTGATTTCTCCAACAGCAAGCGTTTCTCTTGGTGCTTGAGCATCGCTCATTTCCATTTTCATGGCAGCATATCGAATAGGTTGCGGATAATAGGTTTGTGAATTATCTGAAATCGTCATCGCACGACCCACTTTTTGCCCTAAAACAGAAACATAGTCCTCAGCTTTTAGTTTAGCTTCTTTCATGGCTAATTTTCTTGCCTCTGATTGATATTGTGCCATCTTTGAAGACTGAAAGGTTACATTATCAATTCTATTAATTCCTTCATCTACCAATCCTTCCATCAATTCGTCATATTTTGACAAATCTTTCAATAGTATTTCGATTGTTTGTGTAGCATTATAATTGTGTTTCTTTTTTTCATAGTCATATTCTGGATTTAGAGAAACACGTTGCGTATTATAATCTGAAGGAGCCAAGTTCATTTTTTTTATGAATTTTAAAACGGCTTCTATTTTTTGATCATTTTGTTTCTTAACATCTTTAGCATTATTTCCTTTTGTTTCAATAGTAGCTAATATTGTTGCTTGATCTGGGACAACTTTTACTTTCCCTTCTCCACTTACATTTATTTGTGGAACTTGCTTGACTTCTTGCGCATATGACATAGACACGAACATCATAGATAGAAATAGTACTGCTTTTTTCATCTTAATTTTATTTTAATTGATTTTATCCTAATTACCTTTCAAAAGTTATGCCATTATAATTTTCCCGTTTTTTCCATTACAAAAAGCAGAACAATCGGAATAGCTAATAATACCACCATTAAAGTATGATCTACGAACAATTGAGGTTCTTTTATAAGAGTTAGCAAATACCCGCCAATAGCGCCTCCAAAATGGGCTGTATGGCCAATGTTATCATTCTTAGCTTTCATACCGTAGATAGAATACAATAAATATAAAATTCCAAAAAGATATGCCGGAATTGGAATAATGAAAAAGAGTCCCAACATCATATCAGGTTGCAATAATATTGCTGAATATAAAACACCCGTCACAGCTCCTGAAGCTCCTACTGCTCTATAACTATAATCATTTTTATGAAAAAGCATTGTCAATAAACTCCCGAAAACTAAACTCCCAAAGTAAATGAACACAAACGACAAACTACCTAAATATTCGATAACAACTGGCGCGAAAAAATAAAGTGTCAGCATATTAAAAATCAAGTGTGGTAAATCCGCGTGTAGAAAACCAGATGAAACCATTCTTATTTGCTCACCTGAGCGAATACTTCCCACATGAAATTCATATTTTCTAAAAAAGGAAAGATCATTAAATCCCTTGTAACTAATTAAAACATTTGCAACAATTATTGCAATTAAAATGACATTCATAAACTTTATTTATTGTGAATTGTAAATATAGTCATTCTCAAATTCAGACACAGTAACGGGCTAAAATTTATCGCTATGTTCATTTTTGCATTATATTTGCAAAAAAAATTACTGCATGCAATTTCTTATTTTTATTATAGCGTATCCTTTTCTTTGGATTGTTTCTATTCTCCCTTTTCGAATTTTCTATTTATTATCTGATGCAATTTATTTTTTAGTTTATTATGTCATTGGTTATCGAAAAAAAGTTGTTCGAGCAAATCTAGCTATGGCATTACCACACTTAAGTGACGAAGAACGCTTAGATATTGAAAAAAAATCATATCATCATTTATGCGACATGTTCCTAGAAATGATTAAAACTATGACAATTTCATCGGAAGAAATGAATAAAAGATTCACAATAACAAATCTGGAAGTCATTAAAGAATATGAAAAGAAAGGAAAAAGTATAATGCTTTTGGCTTCTCATTATGCTAGCTGGGAATGGTTGATTACGCTAAACCAAAAAATATCCTACCAAGGTGTAGGTGTTTATAAAAAAATAAACAACAAATATTTCGACAAACTCATTAGAGATATTCGGTCAAAATACAACACGCAATTAGTTGTCACCAATAAAACGATTCCATTGATTGCTCAAAACCAAAGAGAAAATATTCTTTCTGTATATGGATTAGCCAGTGATCAATCCCCAAAAGCCGATAGAATATTTCATTGGGACCGTTTCATGGGAATCGAAGTTCCTGTGCATACAGGAGCCGAAATGTTAGCTAAAAAATACAATCTCAATGTTGTTTTTGCAAAAGTAAAAAAAATAAAAAGAGGGTATTATGAAGCAACTTTGATTCCTATCACTGATGACCCTAAATCAATTCCAGATTTTGGAATTACTCATCAATTTATTCAAGAAGTAGAGAAGCAAATCCTTGAAGCTCCTGAATATTATTTTTGGACGCATAAACGATGGAAACACAGGAAATAGTGTTCGTAGCAGTTTCAATTAAATAAAAAAACACCTGTTATAAACTATGCCGTTTATAACAGGTATTTTTTTTATTCTATTAAAATTTATAATGAAAACCAATTTTTCACCAATTCATCTTCTAAAGATTGTGCTTGTTTGTGTACAAACTCATTTGTTATTGAATTATACGTATAGTCTAAAGCCCAAGTTTTATGGTTTTCAGCCAATGCTTTAATGCCATTACAAACAAATTCAATTTCGGCATTAGTGGTTGTGGGATGAATTGACATTCTAATCCAACCCGGTTTTCTAATTAAATCACCTAAGGTAATTTCATCGATTAGTTTATGGGAAGTTTCCTGATCTACATGCAACAGAAAATGACCGTAAGTCCCCGCACAACTGCAACCGCCACGAGTTTGAATTCCGAATTTATCATTTAATAATTTCACACCTAAATTAAAGTGCAAATCTTCTACGAAAAAAGAGATTACTCCTAACCTATCTCGATGCTGACTGGCTAGAATTTTAATATTTGATCTATTTCCAAGAGATTCAAAAACAAAATCCACGATTTCATGTTCTCTTTTCAAAATGTTTTCAATTCCCATTTTCTCCTTTAGCTGTATCGCTAAAGCTGTTTTTATCACCTGAAGAAATCCTGGTGTTCCACCATCTTCCCTATCTTCTATATTATCAATGTATTTATGTTCACCCCAAGGATTCGTCCAACTTACTGTTCCTCCGCCTGGACAATCCGGAACCAAATTTTGATATAATTTTTTATTAAAAACCAAAACACCAGAAGTTCCCGGTCCTCCAAGAAATTTATGAGGCGAAAAGAAAATTGCGTCCAAATAACTTTCTGGATCTTCTGGATGCATATCAATTTCTACATAAGGGCCAGAACAGGCAAAATCAACAAAACAAAGTCCGTTGTGTTTATGCATCATCTTAGCAGCCTCATGATAAGGAGTTCTGATTCCAGTAACATTTGAACAAGAAGTAATAGAAGCAATTTTAAAACTTCTGTCTTTATATTTTTCTAATAATAATTCCAGATTTACAATACTGAACAATCCATCTTCAGTAGATGGAATTACTTCAACATCAGCAATAGTTTCTAGCCAAGACGTTTGATTGGAATGGTGTTCCATGTGCGAAATAAAAACAACTGGTTTCTTTTCGGCAGGAATAGTTATAAAATCCTTTAAATTTTCTGGGACTTTCAAACCCAAAATTCGTTGAAACTTATTGACAACACCTGTCATTCCAGTTCCGTCAGTAATTAAAACATCATCATTATTAGCATGTACATGATGTTTTATAATATTCCTAGCCTTGTGATAGGCCTTTGTCATAGCAGTTCCCGAAACTGTAGTTTCAGTATGCGTATTGGCCACAAAAGGACCAAACTCATTCATCAATTTCTCTTCAATAGGACGATACAAACGACCACTTGCTGTCCAATCTGTATAGATAATTTGTTTTCGTCCAAAAGGCGACTCAAACTCTTGGTTAATTCCAATTATATTATCACGAAACTGTTGGAAATAAAGTTCTAACTGAGTTGGTTTTTCAATAGTAGTCATCATTATTTAATTTACATCAAAGATATTATTATTTTATTGAATTTATAATTTGACGGTTTGTAAATTCTAAGTTTCGTTTAGTTTTTAAAGATTTTAGAATTAATATTTATTGTCAATGAGGTTTCCCGTAAAGTAATCATAAATAAAGGAAATACTTTTGTAAAAGAAATAGAAATCAATCCTATATTCATCATTAAATACCACAAAAAATCATGAATGATAACAGCGTATTAGAAGAAAAATTGCATCATTTATCAGTGGACGAATTAACTCAATATATTTATAACAATGTAGATGTATTAACAACATCCACTTTCAGCGCTTTAAAAAAAGAAATTGCTTTAAGAAAAGATTTACCTAATGATGTTAAAATGCTAATTGGCAATATTCAGGATTTAAGAAATCAAAATTTCATCAATGAAATTCTTCCTTATCTGTATACCAAAAATAGAAAAATAAAAACTGTTGAAGATTTAATAGCTGATTTAAGAAAAAACGAAATACCAGAATCTGATATAACTTCATTACTTTATCAATTACCAAAAATTATTGAAATTAATAATACTCAATATAATTTTGAAAATTCGATAAAATTATTATGGTTAATATCCTGTATACTAATCTCTTTTATTTCTTTGTATATTTTTACCAAAGCAGGCATAATTATTTTTTTGTTTTCTATAATTGCTATAGTTTATATAATCTTTAGCACGAATGAGAAGTCCCGTATTGAAAAATTAAAAAAAAACATAGAATTTTATTTAGAAAACCTGAAACCGTTAGACGCGCTAACTTAGCCCTCACAGGTACTATTACTGGTACAAAAGCAAAGAATTACAGTTAGGTCACAATTAAAAATTGCCATAAAAGAAATAATTAAACTTGATTTTTTTGAATTCTCTAAAATTTACTGCAATATAAAAAGAAAACATTCTTCTTTAAATTATGCAACTATTAAAGAATTTAAAAATCAAATTAATTACAAAATTGTAGCTAAACTTAATGTTGCAATTTTAGTTTACATATCCAGTTTATGTATTGTTTTAGTTTGAGCTTTAACCGGAATCAGTATTCCCAGAAATAAAGCTAATGTCAAGTTCTTACTTTTCATAATTTTCTAATTTCCTATAAAATTATTTTCCTCCATTTGCACGAAGATCTGCAAGACATTGCGCATCGAGTTGCGGTGCTGAACCTCCAGAAACCATATTTGTAATTCCCTTTCCACTTTCTGATGACCAATACATCAAGCAACTTTCCAGATTACAATGCTTAGGATGAGCTGTATCTTCATGATTACTTTGTAACGGAGTTCCTAAATTAGTAAGTCCTAAAATATGTCCTAATTCATGCGTAATTACTGTTGTTTCTAGTAGACTTCTATTAGGTTCAAATGGACTGTCACTCAAACTTTGAACTGTTTTCTCATAAATAACTAAAGAGGTATTTCGATAAGCTGTACCCAAGATAACTGCCGTACTGGTATCAGTCGATGATTTTCCATCTGTAAAAAAGACCCAAACCGCAATTTGATTTGATGTATTGTATTTTGTTCTGTTAGCATCTTCAATTGCTACAATTTCATTGTCGGTAAAAGTTGCTTTCCCAGTTGATGGAATGGCTCTTTTTAAAACACTTATTCCGTTTGGTTTATAAGCCCTCGCAGTAAAAAAAGACACCAAATTATTAATTGCAGTTGTTGATGGTTCAAAGCCCTGAACGTAAACTACTTCTACAACCAAACTAGTAAAAATTTTATCGGATAATAAGTCGTTTGAAGAACTTCCTGCTGCCTTTTTATTAGCTGTTGTTACTGTTCCAGAGCTGTTAATGGAATTATCTTCCTTTGAACAGGATATAAATAATGCAAGCACAACTATTAGTATGATAATTATTTTTTTCACAATTTTTTTTTAATTAATATAATTGAGGAATAATTTAATTGAACTTAATTTTCTAATATGTCTTTATTTATGGATAAGAAGGCTCATTGGATTAAAAAAATCAAGTAAACAATTCCAATTTATTATAATATGATTAACTCAATTTAATAACCATTCGTATAATTGTAAACTTATTTTTCATTATTTATATATGAAAAATAAAACTAGTTAAAACTAAAATCTAATTATATAAAATGACAAAACCCTTTCAAAGTAGAATTTGAAAGGGTTTTTATCTGAAAACAATTGTTTTAAATTCCCGCAATAGCTTTTATTTCATCAATAATTCTTAGTGCCAAAGTATCTGCTTTTTCTTGTGAAGCGGCTTCAGTATATATACGAATGATTGGCTCTGTATTTGATTTTCGTAGGTGAACCCAATTTTCAGCAAAATCAATTTTCACTCCATCGATTGTCGTTATATCTTCATTTTTGTATTTCTCTGTCATAGCAACAAGAATCGCATCAACATCAATTTGTGGCGTCAATTCGATTTTATTTTTGCTCATATAATACTCCGGATACGAAGCACGTAAAGCAGAAACAGTCATTTTTTTATTAGCCAAATGCGTTAAAAACAAGGCTACTCCCACTAAACTGTCACGACCATAATGCAGTTCCGGATAAATGATTCCACCGTTTCCTTCGCCACCAATCACAGCATTGTTCTTTTTCATTAGTTCCACTACATTCACCTCACCTACGGCACTGGCTTCATAACTTCCGTTATGTGCATTTGTAACATCACGCAATGCTCTGGAAGATGACATATTCGAAACTGTATTTCCAGGAGTTTTACTCAATACATAATCAGCACAAGCTACTAGGGTATATTCTTCACCAAACATTTCGCCATCTTCACAAATGAACGCCAAGCGATCAACATCAGGATCGACTACAATTCCTAAATCAGCTTTTTCTTTAACTACTAATTCTGAAATGTCGGTCAAATGTTCTTTTAAAGGTTCTGGATTATGAGGAAAATGTCCGTTTGGTTCGCAATATAATTTAACTACTTCAACACCCATTAATTCTAATAATCTTGGAATAATAATTCCTCCCGAAGAATTTACACCATCAACAACTACTTTGAATTTAGCTGCTTTCACTACATCAACATCAACAAGAGGTAAATTCAATACTTCGTCAATATGAATATCCATATAAGCATCGTTTATAAGTATAACTCCTAAATCGTCCACGTCAGAAAAATCGAAAGCTTCAGCATCAGCAATTTCAAGAATTTTCAGTCCTTCTTCACCATTTAGAAATTCTCCTTTTTCATTCAATAGTTTCAAAGCATTCCATTGTTTTGGATTATGCGAAGCAGTAAGGATAATTCCTCCTTCAGCTTTTTCTAACGGAACAGCTACTTCCACAGTTGGCGTTGTAGAAAGACCTAAATCAATAACATCAATTCCTAGTCCAATCAAAGTATTCACTACTAAATTATGAATCATTGGTCCTGAAATACGAGCATCACGCCCCACAACAACAGTTATTTTATCTTTCCCTATATAGTTTTTTAACCAGGTTCCGTATGCCGAAGCAAATTTAACCGCATCAACAGGAGTAAGATTATCTCCTACTTTACCTCCAATTGTTCCACGTATTCCCGATATTGATTTTATTAAAGTCATTTATGATTTAGATTTTAAAGTATTAACAATACACAAATATAAAAAAGTTACTGAGTTGTAATAATACTTGTCAAATATGTTTTTAAAAATTGTTGCAATTAAATTTAATTACTAAATTTAATGCCTTAATTTGTAGTTAACTGTATCATTTTATAAGAAAAAAACGAATAATATAAATCGTCAAAACATATTATTTTTTTTAATGTAAATCATTACTTTTACCTCAAAAATCATTTTTTTGAAAGAAATTTACAATAATTTTATAAAATTGAGACGTTAAACAGAAAATTAATACAAACAAAATTGCCCTATGAAAATAAAATATATACTTGTTTTAGTTGTATTTTTAACTAACACATATTTATTCTCTCAAAAAATCGATACTGATAGTCTATTAGTAGTGACGAATAAATTAATTACTGTTGAAAAAAATTATACTAAAGCAATTGAACTTGGTCATTTAGGAATAAAAAAAGCCCCTAATTATTTAGATTTTCATGTGGCATTGGGTCGCGCTTATAAAATGACAAATGAGATTGATAGCGCCCGATACTATTTCAATTATGTCATTATTAAAAATCCTAAATATAAAGAAGCATTTAGTTACTTGACAAAACTTGAAATAGAACAAAAAAATAGTAAAAGTGCTAATACGGTTATAGACCAAGCAATCTCTTTTTATCCTGAAGAAAGAGATTTTTATCTATTAAAACTACAAGCTTTAAATTTAGAAAAAGAACCAAAAATAACTTTTGAGTATTTAAACTTTTTAGTCAAAAAATATCCTGAAGATACTGATTTAAAAGACCAATTATTTGATTTGAAATTGAATTCATTTTCAGATAGAATAGGTATTAGCAATAATACAACCTTTTTTAATAGATCAGGAGTTGGTCCATGGAATTATACCAGCTTGCAATATGTTAAGCAACTAAAAAATATAACCCTTATTGGTAGATATAATTATAATGATCGACAATCTAATAATAACAGCATACTTTCGGGTTCCCTTTATGAAATTGAAACTTATATTAAAACATCCAAAAAAAATTATTCCTACCTAAATGTTGGTTATAGCGAGGATAGAATTTTTCCAAAATTAAGGTTGAATTATTCATTTTTTCAAAATTTAGGTAATCGTTGGGATGGAGAATTAGGAATAAGATACAATAAAACAATCAATAATGAAACTTATTCAGCTGCAATAGGTGTAAGTAAATATATTGGTGCAGGCTGGTTAAATATAAAAACATACATGCAACTAGGTGAACAAAAACCATATCCATCGTTTTCAGCTACATATAGATATTATTTCAATTCAAGATACGACTATTTCTCATTGAATACAGGATATGGAACATCTCCAGATGAAAGAGAAACAATTTCACAATTTAGTGAGCGGATTTCATTAAACTCCTATAGATTTGGGGCAGGTTATAATAAAGTACTTTTCAAAAAATTTATTTATGGGATACAAACAGGATATAATAGACAAGAATATTCCCCAAGTAAGTTCCAAAACGAAATAAATATTTCGATGCAATTACAATATATATTTTAAAAAAAATAATCAAAACTATAAAATACACTTTCAAAGATAGTATAGCAATAATTATGTAAATAAAAACAGTAAACATGAATAAAAACACTTCAAATAACACGCTTAAAAATGCAATAACTTTTTGTTTTTTTGGATTAAGTTTAGTCTTTCCTCTAGGTCTTTTAATGCTAACTGTTGGGCCATCAAGAATGTTAGCTGAAAAAGCTGCAAATGAAAACTGGTCTCACTCAAATGAAAGTTTAGTTCAAAAAATAGCCATTTTAATTTTTTTAATAACCGTTCTGTTTATAACTATTTTAATTTCTCGTTTTTTTTATAACTCCCAAAACAAAACAACTAAAGGGTTAATGCTTCTTTTTTCAGGAATAGCATTAATGGTCTCATTATATATTTTCAGTTTTAGACCTGAACTTCTTGTCAATTCTAATTTGGATTATAGTAAATTTAATAAAAGTGAAAATGCTGAATTTCACTTTGGCTCCTATCCAGATGCCAAAAAAATAAAAGAACTAAAATCTCAAAATTATACTGCTATTATTTCATTATTAAGTGAAATGGTTATTCCGGCAGAGCCTATCTTAATGCAAGAAGAATTAACAAATACAAGTGATATTGGAATTAAATTAATTTCAATTCCTATGCTGCCATGGATAGATGACAATGATACTTCCTTAATTAAAATAAAAAATATAGCCCATAATTTAAAAGGCAAATATTACGTTCATTGCTATTTAGGCAAAGACAGAGCCAATGTCTTTCGTAATATAATAGTAAATGAAAATAGTACATTAAAAATAAAAAGTGAACTTGGTACTAATAATATTGATACCTTAAAAAGTTTTGAACGTGGAAAAATCATAAAACTGCAACAACATGTTTACTTCACACCTTATCCAACTGACGACGAGTTTTTTGGTTTTATATTAAACGGAAAAATGAAAAATGTTGTTAGTATAATGGATCCCAAAACTAACGATGTCTTAATTGAAAAAGAGCATAAAATCATGAAACAATACAATCAAAAATTTCTTTTTTTACCAATTTCTGATTCAACTACTGACAAGGAAATACAAACAATCGTAGATAGCATACTAAAACTCAAACAACCTGTTTTAATAAACTCATATTCAACTAAATCTGTTCTTTCAGAACGATTTATAAAAGTATATAATTTAACGATAACAAAATAAAACAGATTAATTACTAAAAATATCTTTTTTACATATTATATAGAAATCAAGACTCAAATATAGTTCTTTAAGTACAGCGTTTTGTTTATATTTATAGCAACAAATTTTCCGATGGCTAATAATCCAATAAACTAACAGATGAATTTCCTAGCACACATTTATCTTTCAGGTGACAATGATTTAATCAAAATTGGTAATTTTATGGCTGATGGAATTCGTGGAAAACAGTTTGAAAGTTATCCCATTGATATCCAAAAAGGAATCATTCTACACCGAGCTATCGATACATTTACTGATGCCCATCCCATTTTCAGAAAAAGCACAAAACGACTTCATGAAAATTACCATCATTATGCAGGTGTTATTGTAGATGTTTTCTACGATCATTTTTTGGCAAAAAACTGGACTAAATATTCTGATGAAAAACTTGACATTTTCGTCGATCGTTTTTATCAATGTTTGCATGTCAACAATGCTGTTCTTTCAGAAAGAACCAAAGGAATGATGCCATACATGATAAAACAAAATTGGTTAGTAAGTTATCAAACTATTGATGGAATTAATCGAATCTTGACGCAGATGGATCATCGTACCAAAAACGAATCTAAAATGCAATTTGCTACTAATGAACTTTCGGAATTTTATTCAGAATTTGAAACCGAGTTTAGCGATTTTTTTAAAGAATTAATACTATTTTCTAATGCTAAAATAATAACCTTATGAAAAAAATACTGTTTCTGCTTGCCTTTGCCGTTTTAGCATGTAAATCGAATGAAAAAATAATTGAGCCAACGGGGTTAGTAACCTCAAAAGCGATGGTAGTATCAGCGCGTGAAGAAGCTTCGCAAATTGGGATTGAAATCATGCAAAAAGGCGGAAATGCTTTTGATGCGATGGTTGCCACAGAACTAGCTTTGGCAGTTTCACATCCACAGGCGGGAAATATTGGTGGAGGCGGTTTTATGGTTTTTAGAAAAGCCGATGGTGAAACTGGAGCAATCGATTACAGAGAAAAAGCACCTCTAGCGGCAACTAAAAATATGTATCTGGATAAAAACGGAAATGTAATTGAAGGAAAAAGTAGAGAAACAGCTTTGGCATCGGGAATTCCTGGTACAATTGCAGGAATATTCGAAGTACATAAAAAATATGGTTCTCTACCTATAAGTGAAATTCTGAAACCAGTAATTGCTTTAGCCCAAAGAGGAGTCGTTGTTACTAAATTTCAAGCGGAAAGTTTAAATTATTACAGAGATTCATTTATAAAAAGTAATGGTAAAAACAGTTTATTTTCAAAAGAATATAAAGAAAATGACACTATAAAATATCCAGCATTAGCAGCTACTTTAAAAAGAATTGCCATAAACGGTCGTGATGAATTTTACAATGGAGAAACTGCTCAAAAATTAGTTGCTTTTTTGGCTAAAAAAGGTGGAAATATAACCTTGGAAGATTTGAAAAAATATCAGGCTAAATGGAGAACTCCAATTACATTTAAATATAAAAATTTAAAAATAACCTCTATGTCTCCGCCAAGTAGCGGTGGAATATGTCTGAATCAAATCATGAAAATGATTGAGCCTTTCAATCTCTCTCAAATGGGACACAACAGTCTAAAAACCATTCAGGTAATCACTGAAGCAGAGCGAAGAGCATATGCTGACAGAAATTATTTCCTTGGAGATCCTGATTTTGTAAAACTTCCGTTGAAAGAATTAGTGGATCCAACCTATTTAGAAAAAAGAATGAGTAATTTTTCTTTTGATAAAGCATCAAAATCCTCTGATATTGCAAATGGAGAAATCAAAGGCTATGAAAGTAAACAAACCACCCATTATTCTATTGTGGATGCTAAAGGTAATGCTGTTGCGGTTACAACTACATTAAATGATAATTATGGATCTAAAATATATTGCGATGAATTGGGTTTCTTTTTAAACAATCAAATGGATGATTTTAGTGCAAAGCCAGGAGTTCCTAACTTATATGGACTAACCGGAACTGAAGCCAACAGCATTGCTCCCGAAAAAAGAATGTTAAGCTCTATGACGCCGACTATTGTTGAGAAAGAGGGAAAACTTTTCATGGTTGTAGGAACACCGGGAGGTTCTACCATTATCACTTCCGTTTTACAAACAATATTGAATGTCTATGAATTTGGCATGAGCATGCAAGCGGCAGTAAATGCACCCCGTTTTCATCATCAATGGTTACCGGATGAAATTACTTTTGAGCCCAATTCCTTCAATAAGGATTTATTAAATAATTTAAAGAAAAAAGACTATATCATCAATGAAAAAAACAAGGAAATTATAGGCGAGGTAGACGCCATTTTAGTTCTTCCAAATGGAAAACTAGAAGGTGGTGCAGATAAAAGAGGTGATAATAAAGCGGTTGGTTTTTAAAAAATTAAAATATCCAAATGAAAAAAATTATTATTCTATTGAGTGTTTTTTCTATTGGTTGTAAAACCCAGAATGTTATGGTAAAGCCTACAGGGCTGGTTGCTAATAAAGCAATGGTGGTATCGGCACGTGAAGAGGCTTCACAAATTGGTGTTGAAATTATGAAAAAAGGTGGTAATGCTTTTGATGCAATGGTTGCTACTGAACTGGCTCTTGCAGTATCCTATCCATATGCAGGAAATATTGGGGGGGGTGGTTTTATGGTCTATCGAAAAGCGACTGGGGAAACCGGAACTTTGGATTATCGCGAAAAAGCCCCGTTAGCAGCTACTAAAGATATGTTTCTCGATGATAAAGGGAATGTTATAAAAGGGAAAAGTACATCTACAGCACTCGCCATTGGAATCCCTGGAACCATCGCAGGAGTATTTGAAGTACATAGAAAATTAGGATCCCTACCTATCGAAACAATATTAAAACCCGTAATAGAATTAGCAGAACGTGGAGTTATCGTTACCAATAAACAAGAAAAAAGACTTAGCGAATACCGAAACGAGTTAATTAAAATAAACGGAGCTAATTCCCTTCTTTCGACTGTCTATAAAGAAAATGACACTATTAAATACCCTGCCTTGGCAGCCATATTAAGACGGATTTCTAAAAATGGTAGAGCTGAATTTTACAAAGGTGAAACAGCTAAAATATTGGTGCAATACCTTCAGGAAAAAGGAGCTATAATTACTATGGAAGATTTAGCCAAATATGAAGCCAAATGGAGAACACCACTCACTTTTGATTATAAAGATTTAAAGATCATTTCCATGCCGCCACCCAGTAGTGGCGGAATATGTCTAGCTCAAATTTTTAAAATGATAGCTCCATATGATTTGGCCAAAATGGGACATAATTCATCTGAATCTATTCAGGTCATTGTTGAAGCCGAAAGAAGAGCCTATGCTGATCGAAGCTATTTCTTGGGCGATCCTGACTTTGTAAAAATTCCCCTTAAGGGATTAATGAATGATGATTATTTAAAACAAAGAATGGCAAGTTTTAATGTTGATAAGGCTACACTTTCATCAGATATAAAAGAAGGAAAAGTAAACTATAACGAAAGTACTGAAACCACACATTATTCTATTGTGGATCAATTTGGTAATGCTGTAGCTGCTACGACAACGCTAAATGCAGGTTATGGCTCTAAATATTATTGTGAGGCATTAGGCTTTTTCCTCAACAACGAAATGGACGATTTTAGCACGAAACCCGGAGAACCTAATATGTTTGGATTAATAGGAAATGAAGCCAACAGTATTGCGCCACAAAAACGAATGTTGAGTTCTATGACTCCAACTATTGTAGAGAAAAACGGAAAATTATTTATGGTTGTAGGTTCACCTGGAGGTTCTACAATCATCACTTCAGTATTGCAAACAATATTAAATGTTCATGAATATGGTTTAAGCATGCAGCAAGCAGTTAACGCACCTCGTTTTCACCACCAATGGCTACCTGATTTAATCACTTTTGAACCTAATACTTTCGATACTAAAACCTTTGATTCTTTGAAATTAAAAGGATATAAAATCAATGAAAAAACGACGCCTGTAATAGGAAAAGTTGATGCAATATTAGTTTTGCCAAATAAAAAATTAGAAGGTGGAGCTGATTTTAGAGGAGACGATACAGCTGTAGGATTTTAGTCCTTCGACTGTGCTCAGGATGACGACAAATTTAATATTTATGAACTTTATACTTGAATTAGAAAACGCTTTCACAACAAACAAAAATCAGGAAAGTGCTTTTGCAATGGCAAAATACATGAAAAATAATTTCCTTTTTTTTGGGATAAAAACTGAGGAACGAAGACGTATTTTTAAGGAGATTTATAAAGAATACAAAGAAGAAATTACAGCAAACGCTAGAGCAATTGCTTTAGAATTGTATTCAAAACCAGAACGAGAATTTCATTATTGTGCTATTGAAATTTTGATAAAAGAGCTCAAAGGAAATTATAAAAAAAATGACATTCAACTGATTGAAAAACTAATACTAACGAACTCTTGGTGGGACAGTGTTGATACAATATCGAAATACATATTAGGTGAATATCTATTAGAATTTCCAATGGAGACCAAAAATGTAATAGAACATTTTTCAAAGTCAGAAAATATGTGGTTGAACCGAAGTGCGATTCTATTTCAATTGGGTTATAAGCAAAAAACAAATACTATTTTTTTATTCTCAGAATGTTTAAAACAAGCTGATTCTAAAGCATTTTTTATTCAAAAGGCTATTGGCTGGGCATTGCGGGAATATGCTAAAACTAATCCGGATGCGGTTAAAGAATTTGTTTCAAAGGCTAATTTAAAACCATTAAGCACAAAAGAAGCGTTAAAAAATATTTGTTACCCTTAAAATAGTAGTAATTTTGCTTCCCTTATAAAAAATTTATAATGTTCAAAAAATATCTCTCAAAATTAGAAATAATAATTGCTTTTGCGCAATCTATGTTAACGCCAAAGCAGTTTATCTTTTTATCCTCGGTTTTAGTTGGTATTTCATCCGCGTTTGCAGTAATTGTTTTAAAAACATTTGCCCATTGGGTATTTTCGTTTGCCACCTATGTAAGTGGAATTTTGAAATTAGGTTTCATAAATAGTATTTTACCAATTATTGGAATTTTATTGACCGTTTTTGTAGTAAAGAGAGTCTTAAGCGGAACAATTGAAAAAGGAACATCCCAAATTTTATATGCTGTTGCCAAAAAAGCAAGTATTATTCCAAAAAAACAAATGTATGCCCAAATCGTAACCAGTTCCCTAACGGTTGGTTTAGGAGGTTCCGCAGGTTTAGAAAGTCCTATTGTAATTACGGGTGCCGCATTTGGTTCTAATTATGCTCAAAAATATAAATTAAGCTATAAAGACCGAACACTTCTTATTGGTTGTGGTGTTGCAGCTGGTATTGCCGCCGCATTTAATGCTCCTATTGCTGGAGTTTTATTTGCCATTGAAGTTTTGTTGGTTGACGTTAGTATTTCAGCATTTACACCCATTATGATTGCCGCAGCTACTGGTGCTTTGGTTTCTGTTATAGCTTTAGATGAGACCATTTTGTTATCTTTTAAACAACAAGAAACTTTTAACTATCATAATATTCCTTTTTATGTTCTTTTAGGATTATTTACTGGATTAATTTCTGTTTATTATTCTCGAAATTTTGAGCGAGTTGAACATTTTTTTGAACGACTAAAATTTTCAGCTTATAAAAAAGCATTCTTTGGAGCTTCAGTTTTAGCGATTCTAATTTTTATTTTTCCCACACTTTTTGGAGAAGGATATGAAAGTATAAAAACATTATCAGAGCATGATCCTGGCCAGTTAATGGAAAACACACTGTTTAATGGATTTAGAAATAACAGTTGGGCACTCTTAGCTTTTGTTGGTGTTACAATGATGGTAAAAGTTTTTGCTACAGGAATTACGCTGGGTTGCGGTGGTAATGGAGGTAACTTTGCTCCTTCCCTATTTTTAGGCTCTTATGTTGGGTTTTTCTTTTCTAAATTTCTAAATCTAACAGGATTAACAAAACTACCAATCAGTAATTTTACTATGGTAGGAATGGCAGGAATATTAAGTGGGTTGTTTCATGCGCCCTTAACCGCCATTTTCTTAATTGCTGAAATTACCGGAGGTTATAACTTGATGATTCCTCTAATGATTGTTGCTTCTATCAGTTTTGCCATTTCTAAACGATTTGAAAAACATTCCATGGATGTGAAAAATTTAGCCAAAAAAGGACATGCTTTCACTAGCAATAAAGACACCAATGTACTATCAACATTAGATATTAATAAAATCATACAAACGGATTATTTAACCGTTTCCCCCGATGAAAATCTGGAAAAATTAGTTGATTTAATTTCTCATTCCAATCAGGTTATTTTTGCTGTCGTAGATAAAGACCAGAAAATGGTAGGAATCGTGCATTTTAATACCATCAGAGAGATTATTTTCAACCCTTATCGTGTCAAATATACTTTGATAAAAGAAGTTATGATTCCGCCTATAGAAATAATATCCCCCGAGGATAGTATGGAAACTGTAATGGATAAATTTGAAAAAGCTAAAGTTGTTTTTCTACCGGTAATCAAAGAGGGCAAATATTATGGTTTTATTTCTAAATCTATTGCTCTTGAAGCCTATAGAGCCAAACTAAAATCAATGACAATTGAATAAATTAATATCGGATAGATAAAAATTTCAATTATCCGATATTAAGCAGTACATTTGTGGCTATGTGGAAGATAGACCTAAACTACCGAGAAGAATTTCAAACAAGTTTTGAAAGATTGTATGAAAAAAAGCAAGTTTTGCAAACCAGCAGACCATTGCCAAATATCGCTTTGCATAAAATTAGAGAAAGCCTCTCCATTGAATGGACCTACAACTCTAATAGTATTGAAGGCAATACAATGAGCCTTAGGGAGACACAAATGGTTATTCAAGAAGGCATTACCATTAAAGGGAAATCGCTTCGGGAACATTTTGAAACTCACAATCATGATAAAGCCATTGACTATTTATATTCTATTGTAAATGATGATTATAATTTAAGGAGTATTGATATTTTATCTTTGCACGGATTGGTTTTACGCTCAATCGAAGATGACTTTGCCGGACGTATTCGTAATGGAGGTGTTCGCATTACTGGCGCTAATTTTACCCCACCAAATGCAAATAAAGTTCCTGATGAATTGGATGAACTAATTGATTTCATAAATACAAATCCATTGCAGCTTAATGATATTGAGTTAGCAACCGTTTTTCACCATAAATTGGTTTGGATACATCCTTTCTTTGACGGAAATGGTCGTACGGTACGGTTGGCAATGAATTTATTGCTAATGCGTTCTGGATTTCCGCCTGCTATAATTTTAAAAAATGACAGAAAGAAATACTACGAAGCACTAAATCAAGCTAATGGTGGTAATTATCAAAAATTGACTCTGCTGATGTATCAATCATTGGAACGCACTTTGAATATTTACATTAATGCGTTACCAGGAAATGACAAAGAATATGTAGCAATTTCAAATTTAGTTCAAGAACCTAATATGCCTTACGGCCAAGAATACATCAGTTTATTGGCTAGAACAGGAAAAATTGATGCCTACAAAGAAGGTAGAAACTGGCTTACCACTAGAGAAGCCGTCGAGGATTACATGGCAACAAGAAAAAGAAAACGCTAACTTATGTTGGCGTTTTTAACACCCTATTTTAACATAAACTTCTAAACTGTTCTATCGAAAGAATAAATCAAAATGGTAACTTTGCTTTTTTGCAAAAATTATGCTAGACAAAGACAATACCATTGAAGTTCAAGGCGCTCGCGTTCACAACTTAAAAAATATAGATGTTTCCATTCCTCGTGAAAAACTGGTCGTAATTACCGGTCTTTCGGGTTCCGGGAAATCCTCCTTAGCTTTTGATACGATTTATGCCGAAGGGCAACGCCGTTATGTAGAAACTTTTTCTGCTTATGCACGTCAATTTCTAGGTGGATTAGAACGTCCAGATGTCGATAAAATTGACGGACTTTCTCCTGTAATTGCTATCGAACAAAAAACAACCAGTAAAAGTCCGCGTTCCACCGTGGGAACAATTACCGAAATTTATGATTTCCTGCGTTTGCTTTACGCTCGTGGTGCTGACGCCTACAGCTATAATACAGGAGAAAAGATGGTTAGTTATAATGATGAACAAATCAAAGATTTGATAATTCATGATTTCAAAGGAAAACGCATCAATCTTTTGGCTCCGGTTATTCGTGCTCGAAAAGGACATTATGCGGAACTTTTTCAACAAATTGCCAAACAAGGTTTTCTTAAAGTTCGTGTTAATGGCGATATATTGGATATTACTTTAGGAATGAAATTAGACCGTTATAAAACACACGATATCGAAATTGTTGTGGATCGAATGGTGATTGATGATACTCCTGACCCGAGGACGAAGGACGAACTGGCGAAGCAAAATGAAAAACGTTTGATTGAAAGCATCAACACGGCCATGCATCACGGGGAGAATGTATTGATGGTTTTAGATCAAGATTCTAATGAAGTACGATTTTTTAGTAGAAATTTGATGTGTCCTACAACAGGAATTTCATACCAAAATCCAGAGCCGAATTTATTTTCGTTCAACTCGCCAAAAGGCGCTTGTGATCATTGCAACGGTCTAGGAATGGTAAATGAAATCAATACAAAAAAGATTATTCCAAACCCAAAATTGTCTATAAAAGCAGGTGGTTTTGCTCCTTTGGGCGAATACAAATCATCCTGGATTTTTAAGCAATTGGAAATCATAGGCGAAAAATATGGCTTCAAACTGACGGATGCCATAGAAACCATTCCTGATGAAGCAATGGAAATGATTTTGAATGGTGGAAAAGAAAAATTTACCATCAATTCAAAAGATTTAGGCGTTGCCCGTGAATACAAAATTGATTTTGAAGGGATTTCACATTTCATAAAAAATCAACACGATGAAAGTGGTTCCACAAGTATAAAGCGTTGGGCAAAGGAATTCATGGACGAAATAAAATGTCCCGTTTGCGAAGGTTCCCGTTTGAAAAAAGAAGCTTTATTCTTTAAAATCAATGAAAAAAATATTACCGAATTGTGCGATATGGACATTTCGGATTTGACAGCTTGGTTTCTAGATTTAGATAATCATTTATCGGATAAACAGAAACGTATCGCAACTGAAGTAATCAAAGAGATTAAGGATCGATTGAACTTTTTGATGAATGTAGGTTTGGATTATTTGGCTTTAAGCCGAAGCTCCAAATCACTTTCGGGTGGTGAAGCACAACGCATCCGTTTGGCAACACAAATTGGTTCACAGCTAGTTGGTGTTTTGTATATTTTGGATGAGCCAAGTATTGGTTTACACCAAAGAGACAATGACAAATTGATTCATTCACTAGAGCAATTACGCGATATTGGTAACTCGGTAATTGTGGTGGAACATGATAAAGACATGATTGAACGTGCGGATTATGTAATTGACATTGGACCCAAAGCAGGGAAATACGGAGGCGAAATCATCAGCAAAGGAACACCTGCTGAAATTCTGAAACATCATACTATTACAGCAATGTATATGAATGGGGAGATGAAAATCGAGGTTCCAAAAAAACGTCGTGAAGGAAATGGAAAATTCCTGAAACTGACCGGAGCAACAGGAAATAACTTGAAGAATGTTTCGATAGAATTGCCTTTGGGCAAAATGATTTGCGTTACCGGAGTTTCAGGAAGTGGGAAATCAACTTTGATTAATGAAACCCTCTACCCTATTTTGAACGCCTATTATTTCAACGGTGTCAAAAAACCGCAGCCATATAAAAAAATTGAAGGATTGGAACATATCGATAAAGTGATTGATATTGACCAGAGCCCGATTGGAAGAACGCCACGAAGTAATCCGGCAACATACACCGAAGTTTTCACCGAAATCAGAAATCTGTTTACAATGACATCCGAAAGTATGATTCGGGGATATAAAGCAGGTCGATTCAGTTTTAATGTCAAAGGCGGACGCTGTGAAACCTGCGAAGGCTCTGGAGTACGTACAATTGAAATGAACTTTCTACCAGACGTTTATGTGGAATGTGAAACTTGCCAAGGAAAACGTTTTAACAGAGAAACATTGGAAATTCGATACAAAGGAAAATCCATTTCGGATGTTTTGAATATGACTGTAGATGAAGCGGTTCCGTTTTTTGAAATGATTCCGAAGATTTACAGAAAAGTAAAAACCATTCAGGATGTTGGTTTAGGATATATTACACTTGGCCAACAAAGCACGACCCTTTCTGGCGGTGAAGCACAACGAATTAAACTGGCAGGAGAATTATCCAAAAAAGATACCGGAAACACGTTTTATATTTTGGACGAACCCACAACTGGATTGCATTTTGAAGACATTAGAGTGTTGATGGAAGTAATTAACAAACTGGTTGATAAAGGAAATACGATTTTGATTATCGAGCATAATATGGATGTAATTAAACTGGCTGATTACATTATTGACATTGGACCTGAAGGAGGAAAAGGAGGCGGACAACTTATTGCGAAAGGAACTCCAGAAGAAATTATAAAAATTAAGAAGAGTTATACGGCGCAGTTTTTGAAAAAAGAGTTACTTTAATTCCCATCCTTTGGAGGGGTGCCTGAAAGGCGGGGTAGTTTTCGTTACTATTAGTGTTTTTTTTTGTAAATTTATTCCTAAGGTCCGTTCTAAAAAAGGGAATAGAAACAAAGATTATGGAAAACAATGGCGAGATAACGGCTTATATAAACATACAGCCTATTTATAGAAATTTCATCGAAAACTTACCCTGCAACATAAAATTAAAAGCTAGATCCCGAGCATTGCGCAAAGCAGGTGTGTTGTCAGAAGTTATCTTTTGGTTGCAAGTGCACAAAGGAATGTTTTGGAAAATAGATTTTGACAGACAAAGAATCATTGGTAATTATATTGTAGATTTTTATGTGAAAACTCTAGGATTGATAATCGAAATTGACGGTTCAAGCCACGACAACAAAGAAGAGTACGATCAAAAAAGAGAAGATTATCTCGTTTCTTTAGGATTAAAGGTTTACAGAATATCTGATTTAAGGGTAAAACATGATTTAAATAATGTGATGATTGAACTAGAGAACTATATTATTGAGGAGTTTGGGTGAGAAATAATATTATTTGGCTAAACGACAATAAAAAACCACCCCGCCTTTCAGGCACCCCTCCAGTGGAGGGGAAAAGGAGGCGGACAACTTATTGCCAAAGGAACTCCAGAAGAAATTATAAAAATTAAGAAGAGTTATACGGCGCAGTTTTTGAAAAAAGAGTTACTTTAGTATTGAGGAGCCCTAGCCCAGATAGCAGTAAAAATCCTTATGAGCCGGGTTTCGGCAATTAAGATTGAAACGAATAGCTGGAAGTAGCTCCAAAAAAACAAGATTATAAAATATAGAAAATGAGATTAGAAGATTTTGATAATGACGAGGATAAAGTAATCCAAGACCGACTAAAAAGAAAAACCTGGAACGAAATAAGAACTAATGACAGTTGGGCGATTTTTAAAATCATGGCCGAATTTGTGAATGGTTACGAAAGCATGGGACGCATTGGTCCGTGTGTAACCATTTTTGGTTCAGCGAGGACAAAACCGGAAGATAAATATTATCTACTTGCTGAAAAAATTGCCTATAAAATCAGTAAAGCAGGTTATGGTGTGATTACTGGCGGTGGTCCAGGAATTATGGAAGCGGGAAATAAAGGAGCACATCTGGGGGGAGGAACCTCAGTGGGATTGAATATAGTGTTGCCCTTTGAACAACATTATAATCCTTATATTGATGGGGATAAGAACTTGAATTTTGATTATTTCTTTGTTCGGAAAGTAATGTTTGTAAAATATTCCCAAGGTTTTGTTGTGATGCCGGGAGGTTTTGGAACTATGGATGAATTGTTTGAAGCCATGACTTTGATTCAGACGAAAAAGATTGCAAAATTTCCAATAATATTAGTTGGCACCAGCTTTTGGTCCGGATTAATCGATTGGATAAAAACGGTTTTAATAGAAAAAGAAGGCACTGTAAGTGCTGATGATTTGAATTTATTTAAGATTGTCGACACCGAAGATGAAGTGGTCGATGTGTTAGATAAATTCTATAAGAAATATGATTTAACTCCTAATTTTTAATTGAAAAGCTGTCTAACAAACAGCTTTTTTTATGTTAATTTGTTTGTTTTCTTACTGTTTTTATCTAAAAAAAAGTATATTTATTTTTTATTAAATTCTAAAGAAAACAGTTGAAATTAATCTTTAAAATCACGGTCTATCTTCTTGTTTTATTGGTATCAGTAAAACAATACGCACAACATCATTCTAAAATGATTGTTGAGTTGAATACCGAGAACAAAACATTGACTATCCAGCAAGAAATTACTTTTTTCAATCAATCGAATGACACATTAACTTCCATTGTACTGAATGATTGGAACAATGCATATTCTGATAAAAACACCCCTTTGGCCAAACGATTTTCAGATGAATTCTACAGGGGTTTTCATTTAGCCAAAGAAGAAGAACGTGGAAGCACTAATAATTTAACTATAATTGATGCAAATCAATTATTTGCTTCATGTAAAAGAACACAGAAAAACCCGGATTATATTGAAGTACAATTGAGAGAAAAACTACTTCCAAATCAAAAAACCACTTTACATCTCACTTATATTACAAAAATACCAAGTGATAAATTCACTAAATACGGCTATAATGATAAAGGCGAAATGAATCTTAAAAACTGGTTCCTTACTCCCGCCCGTTATGATAACCATACTTTTATTAGAAACAGCAACAACAATTTAGATGATATTGCAAATGCTGTTTGTGATTTTGACATTGAATTAAAAACACCTGAAACAATTGAAATCACAACAGATTTAAATAGTACTGGTCCTAATAAATTAGGCAATTTTACAAACTATAAATTACAAGGTAGTAACCGAACGGATTTTAGTCTTTTTGCGGAACCAAAATCCAGTTTTATCAGTTATAAAAATAACACAAATGAAGTACTCACAAATCTCAAAGAAAATAAAATTAGCACTATTGAAAAAGCAATAGTTATAAATAGAGTCATGGATTATGTGAGTACCCTCATTGGAGTATATCCTCATGAAAAAATAATCGTTTCTCAAACTGATTATGAGAGAAACCCTTTTTATGGACTGAATCAATTACCTTCTTTTTTAAGTCCGTTTACTGATGAATTTATATTTGAAATTAAATTTTTGAAAACCTATTTAAACGCCTATTTAAAGACTAGTTTGCGTTTAGATTCAAGAAAAGATAACTGGATTTACGATGGAATTCAGGTTTATGCGATGATGAAATATATTGATGAAAATCATCCAGACGCCAAGATGTTTGGGAGTGTTTCTAAACTCCGATTATTAAAAAGCTACAACTTAACCAACTTAAGTTTTAATGAGCAATACAGCTATTTTTATATGCTTATGGCTCGAAAAAACTTAGACCAGCCGTTAGGTAATCCAAAAAACAGTTTGATAAAATTCAATGAACAAATTGCCAGTAAATACCGTGCCGGATTGAGTTTTAGATATCTGGACGATTATCTGGAACATGATGAAGTAAACAATAGTATTCGTCAATTCTATATTGAAAATAAGGAAAAACAAGTTTCGAGAACTGATTTTGAAAGGATATTACAATCCAATGCTGATAAAGATATTAACTGGTTTTTTAAAACCATAATTGGTTCTCGTGAAATCATAGATTATAAATTTACTGATGTCTCAAAAACGAAAGACAGTATTACTTTTTCAGTAAAAAACAAAACCAATGTTTCGGTTCCTGTTCCTGTTTATGGCGTAAAAAAAGGAGAAATTGTTTTTAAAAAATGGCTTGATGCCAATGAAACGGACAGCACTTTTACCATTGAAAGAAAAAATGCGGATAAAATCGTTTTAAATTATAATAATGAAGTTCCTGAGTACAATTTAAGAAATAATTGGAAGTCCTTGAAAGGTTTTTATCCAACCAACCGACCTATAAAATTTAATTTTATGAAGGATTTAGAAGATCCATATTACAATCAGATTTTATATGTCCCAACATTAACCTATAACTTATATGATGGTTTTTCACCGGGATTGCGATTGCATAACAAAACAATTTTAGATAAGCCTTTTATATTCGACATCAATCCGGCTTACTCTTCAAAAACAAATAATTTGACAGGTTCTGCAGCTTTTTCTGTTAATCAAAACTATAGAAACAGTACGCTTTATAACGTAAGATATTCGGTTTCGGGCTCTTATTTCCATTATGCTCCAGATGCAGCCTACCTGAAAATAAATCCATCGGTACAATTACGAATTAGAGAAGAAAACTTAAGAGACAATAGAAAACAGCTTATAATGTTCCGCCAAGTACTAGTAAATAGAGAGAAAAGTGCTTTAGTGATTGATAATTCCACTGAGAATTACTCGGTTTTTGATGCAAAATACATCAACACAAGAACTGAAGTTACCAATCATTTTAACTTTACTTCAGATCTACAACTATCTGGTAAATTTGGAAAAGTAGCCACTGAATTTGAATACCGTAAATTATTTGAAAACAATTTTCAAATAAATTTACGCCTCTATGCTGGCAGTTTTCTTTACAATAGAACTGCTTCAGACTTTTTTAGTTTTGCATTAGACCGGCCTACGGATTATCTATTTGATTATAATTATTACGGACGATCTGAAAACAGTGGTTTTTTCAGCCAACAATTTATATTAGCTGAAGGTGGTTTTAAATCAAAACTAAACACTCCTTTTGCTAATCAATGGATTACTACTTTGAACGGAAGTTTCAATATTTGGAATTGGATGGAAGTATACAGCGACATTGGTCTTATTAAAAATAGAACACAAGATGCGAGATTCGTTTATGATAGTGGAATTCGTCTGAATCTGGTAACTGACTATTTCGAATTGTATTTTCCAATTTATTCCAACAACGGATGGGAAATTGGACAAAAAAATTATAATGAAAAAATTAGATTTGTGGTTACTTTCTCTCCAAAAACATTAATCAATCTTTTTAATCGAAAATGGTTTTAATTATGGACAAAAACCACCATTCATTGTGTTATTAATAAAAAAAAAGGTTTCCGTATGCAAATAATTAAAAAATACATATGCTAATTAGAAATTTACAACTAATAATCAAATTATATTTTTTTTAATGAATTATGAAAATAGCTACTTTTTAATTAAATTTGCAGCACAAAGTTATACTTTTCAATTATGATAAAAGAAAAAAATAATACTACCCTGACATTTGAAGATTTCAAAATTGAAGTATTAAGTGACTACAAAATAGCTTCTATAAGCAGGGAATGCAGCCTGTTAGGTCGCAAAGAAGTATTAACAGGAAAGGCTAAATTTGGAATATTTGGAGATGGAAAAGAAGTGCCTCAGTTAGCCATGGCAAAAGCATTCAAGAATGGAGATTTCCGTTCAGGATACTATCGCGACCAAACTTTTATGATGGCAATAGGTGAATTAACTTTGCAACAGTTTTTTGCGGGTTTATACGGACATACGGATATTGAACAAGAACCCATGTCAGCAGGAAGACAAATGGGTGGGCATTTTACAACGCATAGTTTGAATGAAGATGGATCATGGAAAGATTTAACTAAACAAAAAAATTCAAGTGCAGATATTTCTCCTACAGCAGCGCAAATGCCACGACTGTTAGGATTAGCACAAGCATCAAAAATATACCGACAAGTTTCAGGAATTACCAATGCAGCAAATTTTTCTGTAGAGGGTAATGAAATAGCTTGGGGAACAATAGGAAATGCAAGTACATCAGAAGGATTGTTTTTTGAGACTATAAATGCAGCAGGTGTTTTACAAGTACCAATGGTTATGAGTGTTTGGGATGACGAGTACGGCATTTCTGTTCATGCAAGACATCAAACCACAAAAGAAAGTATTTCTGAAATTTTAAAAGGGTACCAACGAGAAAACAATTCTAACGGTTTTGAAATATTAAAAGTAAAAGGGTGGGATTATGCCGAATTAATTGCCACTTATGAAAAAGCCGCAAGTATAGCTCGTGAAAAACACATTCCGGTATTAATTCATGTCAACGAATTGACTCAACCACAAGGACATTCCAGTTCAGGATCTCACGAGAGATATAAAGACTCAAATCGATTGGCATGGGAAAAAGATTTTGATTGTCTTCGTCAAATGAAACTGTGGATGATTGCTATCAATATTGCTTCTCCAGAAGAAATTGAAGCAATTGATTTACAAGCCAAAAAAGATGTTTTTGAAGCTAAAAAAGCAGCATGGAATGCATTCATTGAACCTATAATTGAAGAACAAAAAGAGCTAATTTCTTTATTACAAAAAACAGCAGAAACGAGTAAAAACAAAGAAAGAATACTAAAACTCATTACGGATTTAAACAGTATAAAATCTCCTTTGAAAAAAGAGATTCTTGTAACTGCCAGAAAAGTATTACGCTTAGTAATGAATGAAAAAGGCAAAGAAGAACTATCGCTTTGGATAACTTCCTACACTAATAAAACACAACAAAAATTCAGCAGTAACTTGTTTTCTGAAACAGAATTGAATGTATTCTCAGCTGAAAAAGTTTTGCCTGAATATTCCGAAAATGCAAAAGAAGACACAGACGGACGTATGATCTTGCGTGATAACTTTGATGCAATTTTTACAAAATATCCCGAAACACTAATTTTTGGTGAAGATGCTGGAAACATTGGTGATGTAAACCAAGGTTTAGAAGGAATGCAGGAAAAATACGGAGAACTTCGTGTAGCCGATGTTGGAATTCGCGAAGCAACTATTATTGGTCAAGGTATCGGAATGGCTTTAAGAGGCTTACGACCTATTGCCGAAATTCAATATTTGGATTATTTATTGTATGCTATTCAAATCATGAGTGATGATTTAGCAACATTAAGATACCGTACTGTAGGCACGCAAAAAGCACCGCTTATCATACGAACTCGTGGTCATCGATTAGAAGGAATCTGGCATTCTGGTTCTCCTATGGGAATGATAATAAATGCCATACGAGGAATCCATGTTTTGGTTCCAAGAAACATGACACAAGCAGCAGGTTTTTATAATAGTTTATTGGAATGTGACGAACCAGCTTTAGTAATCGAATGTTTGAATGGTTACCGTTTAAAAGAGAAAATGCCTTTGAATTATGGTGAATTCAAAACTCCAATAGGCGTTGTTGAAACCTTGAAAGAAGGTACTGATATTACATTAGTATCTTATGGATCTACTTTAAGATTAGTGCAACAAGCTGCCAAAGAATTACTTGAAGTAGGCATAGATTGCGAGATTATCGATTTACAATCGCTATTGCCATTTGATATTAATCAAGATGTTGTAAAAAGTATTGCGAAAACGAATCGTCTTTTAGTAATCGATGAAGATGTACCAGGAGGAGCTTCAGCATATATATTACAGCAAATTATTGAGCAACAAGATGCTTATGATTATTTGGACAGTAAGCCGCAAACTTTAACTGCAAAAGCGCACCGACCTGCTTATGGCACAGATGGTGACTATTTCTCTAAACCATCATCAGAAGATATATTCGAAAAAGTATATGGAATGATGAATGAGGTAAATCCTTCGAAGTTTCCAAGTTTATATTAAAAAATAATTTTTATAATTTGAAATCCTAACTTAATTCAGGTTGGGATTTTTTTTAATTAAAAATTTAATCTTAATGATTATACTAAATAAAATACTAAATTGGTAATCAATTAATTAGCAAATAACCATAATACAAATAAGATAAAAAAGATAACACTAATTTTAGGATTACTTTCAATTATGACGATAGTTTCCTGCAAGAAAAAAGACGATAATCCTATGAACCCGCAGGTAGAAACAAATGGCGAACCTACTACTTCCATCACACCAGGCTCAGAAGAAGTAAAAGATAGTACATCGATAAAAGTAGGAACAAATGGCGTCAATATTAGCACTAAAGACGGAGCTACTAAAACCGATGTAAATGTTTCTGGTGGGGAAGCTAAAATTGAAATTAAAAAATAACGTTTTACTTTCTCTTAATTAAAAGTTATAATGCCAATGTAAATTTTTTATGTTGGCATTTTTTATTTTATTTTACCTTAATTACAAACAATCAAAATGAATACATTAGAAGTAATTTTAAAAAACATTCAAAATGTCAAGGTTATAGAGGATTCAATTGACTATGTGAACTACATCCCTTTGGATTTATCTGTTTCAAATACATTTTTTTCAAAACAAGAAATAGCAACATCACGAGATTTTGAAGAATTTATCGAAAAATATTTAGCCAAAGACAAATCAAAAGTTGCTTTTGGAGGATACAATGAAGAGCGTAATTTATACAAGCGCAGTACCGTTTTTAATGACAATGAATCAGCCGAAAGAAATATTCATATTGGATTAGATTTATGGATAAAAGCAGGAACTCCTGTATTGGCTGCACTTGACGGAACAATTCACAGTTTCAAAAATAATGTGGGTTTGGGCGATTATGGTCCAACTATTATTTTAAAACATCAGATAGAAAATCATTTTTTTTATACTTTATACGGTCATCTTTCATTAGAAAGTATTACTAAAATTGAAATTGGAGATCGTATTAAAAAAGGACAACAAATAGCGACTTTGGGAAGTTCACTTATTAATGGTGATTACTCCCCTCACTTACATTTTCAGATTATAAAAAACATCGGAGCTAATTTTGGAGATTATCCTGGAGTTTGCAGCAAAAATGACTTGGATTATTATTTAGAAAATTGCCCTGATCCCAACTTGTTATTAAAAATCACATAAATCATGAAAAAGATAATTCTCATTCTAGGCATTATTTTACTAGTTGGTTGTAAATCTAAAACCATTGTTTCTGCTCCTAAACCTGAAGAAGTAAAATTAGTCAAACTAACATTTTCTGAAGTGAGTGAATCTCAAAAAGACAAAGCATATGAATTAGGGAAAAGGGTTTTAATGACTTGTAATACTTCAAAGTTCAAACCTTTTAACGAAAGTGAAGCAACTGCATCGGTAATTAAAAATACAACTGAAGAACGATTAACAAAAACTTGTACCAAGTTTCGTCAATTTTATGGAACATTCAAGGATCTAGAATTAATAGAAATCTATAAGAACAATAGTGACCAAACGACTATTTTTCGTTATAAAGCATTGTATACCAAGAAAATTGCCAACAAAGAACTTCGGGTTTCAATGAATCAAGAAAACAAGGTTTCGGCAATTAAATCACTTGATTGGATAGATCTTTTTAAATATAAATAATTAACACCCCAAAATTCATGAATACAAAAGTCCTGCTTATTTTAATAATTATGGTTGCGTTTTCTGCAAAAAGTCAGGAGGTATTGAGTTTTAAGGGTTCAAAACCTTATCGTGCTACAAATTCCTGGGATTTTATATCTGAAAACTATGCTTTAACTGGACTTACAACTATTCAAATTGCAAAAACAGAACAAGGCGGCATCCTAAAATTAGCCGTTACAACAACAAACCCAACATTCAATATTACTGGAGTAGTCTATGTTTATTTGACTGATAATACAATCATAGTGTGTTCTGACAAAGGGATTAGAGAAAATATCGGGAGTCAGATTGTATCGTATTACTCCTTTTCTCCTTTAGAAATGCATAAAATAAAAACTACTAATATTCAATCTATTCGTTTTAACATCAAAGGAAATGCCAGTAAATTTAGTAGTCAAATAGGCAATTTCACGGCTGTTAATCGAAAAACATATTTTTCTACAGCAGCAGATAAATCCAAAAAAAATTACGATACAGCTTCAGAAATAACTGCTTTGTATCAATAGTTTTTCTGTAATACAGAAAAACTAATTACATTGTTTAGATTAAAAAAATACATATTTCTAAAGAATTCTAGCGCATAATTTATAAGAAATTATGCGCTAATTATTTATTTGCTAAACCATTATTATTTTACAAATAACTAAAATAACGTTTTATTGTCGCCGTTTATTTGTAAATTTAATGAATCAAAAAAGTGACTGGATGAATTTGTTTCAAAAACCGGTTGCTTTTTTATTACTTTTTCCCCCTTCCCATGTGCATTATTAAAAACAAATTGAAATTAATAATGTGTGAATTATATAACTTTTTTTTTTAGTTATATAAGCTTTTCTAATGCTGTTTATTGGATTTTTACATAATCTGTTAAAAAATAATAATTTGAAACTATATATCAAATACATGGTCAGTAATCGCTGCAAAATGGCGGTAAAAGAGGAGTTGAAAAAACTTGGGCTACACTTCATCGTTGTTGATTTAGGCGAAGTCGAAATCATGGAAATTATTTCTATGGATCAACGGGGGAAACTAAAATTAGCATTATTAAATTCAGGACTTGAATTAATGGATGATAAGAAAGCCATGCTGATTGAAAAAATAAAAAATGTGATTATAGAAATGGTTCACCATTCTACAGAAAACATAAAAGTGAACTTTTCTGATTATTTAAGTGATAAACTAAATCACGATTATACCTACTTATCTAATTTATTCTCTGAAGTACAAGGAACTACAATTGAGCAGTTTATAATTTCCCATAAAACGGAACGAATAAAAGAATTAATTATTTACGGTGAATTAAATATTACTGAAATTGCTTGGAAAATGAACTACAGCAGTGTAGCGCATCTATCGAGTCAGTTTAAAAAAGTCACCGGTTTATCTCCTTCTCATTTCAAACAATTGAAGGATAAAAGAAGGAGTCCAATTGAAGAAATTGGTAATTCTAACGATACAAATAATTAAAATGGAAACCACTAACAAACACGAGTCTAATTACACCAGGAGTTTGATAGAAGCAAGTTTGGATCCTTTTGTAACTATTAGTGTCGATGGTAAAATTACGGATGTAAACGAAGCTTCAATAAAAATTACTGGAGTTTCTCGTGAAAATTTAATTGGAACAGATTTTTCAGATTATTTCACAGAAAAAGAAAAAGCAAAACAAGGATATCAGCAAGTCTTTGAGAAAAGTTTTGTTGCTGATTATCCCTTAACCATAAAGCATAAAAACGGTAAATTAATTGATGTCTTATACAATGCATCTGTTTACAAAGATGATAAAGGAATTGTATTGGGCGTTTTTGCGGCTGCAAGAGATGTGACTGCTCAAAAATTATCATCTAAATATTCCCTTAGTTTAATTGAAGCAAGTTTAGATCCTTTGGTTACTATAAATATTAGTGGTAAAATAACTGATATGAATCAAGCTACGGTGAATATTACTGGAATAGAACGTAAAAAGTTAATTGGATCTGATTTCTTTGATTATTTTACTGAACCACAAAAAGCTCGTGAAGTGTATCAAGAAGTTTTTGCTAAAGGTTCAGTTGCTGATTCTCCGCTTACACTTCGTCATAAAGAGGGTAAATTGACTGATGTATTATTCAATGGTTCCGTTTATAAAGATGACAGAGGGAATGTGTTAGGAGTTGTAATTGTAGCCCGAGATATTGCAGAACAAAAATGGGCAACTGAATTACGTACTGCCAACAAAGAATTGGCTTATCAAAATAATGAAAAAGAAAAACGTGCAGACGAATTGGTTATTGCTAATAAAGAATTAGCGTACCAAAATGATGAAAAAGAAAAACGTGCAGACGAATTGGTTATTGCCAATAAAGAATTAGCGTACCAAAATGATGAAAAAGAAAAACGTGCAGACGAATTGGTTATTGCCAATAAAGAATTAGCATACCAAAATGACGAAAAAGAAAAACGTGCAGACGAATTGGTTATTGCCAATAAAGAATTAGCATACCAAAATGACGAAAAAGAAAAGCGTGCAGACGAATTGGTTATTGCCAATAAAGAATTAGCATACCAAAATGATGAAAAAGAAAAACGTGCAGACGAGTTAATAATTGCTAACAAAGAACTTCGTTTTCAAAACGATGAAAAGGAAAAACGAGCGGCAGAATTACTGATTGCCAATGAAGAACTTATTTTTCAAAACAAAGAAAAAGAAAAACGAAAAATTGAAAACAAAGAATTAGAAGTTTTTAGTAATTCTTTAAAATTAGCCTCTCAATATTCTTTAAGTTTAATTGAAGCAAGCCGTGACCCTTTGTTTACGATTAGTCCAAAAGGAAAAATAACGGATACAAACGAGGCATCTGTAAGAGTGACAGGAATTTTACGTGAAAAATTAATTGGTTCAGATTTCTTTGATTATTTTACTGAACCAAAAGAGGCTCGAAAAGCATATCGGGAAGTTTTTGATAAAGGTTTTATCGCTGATTATCCATTGACCATAAAAGATCATAGATTAACTGATGTACTGCTAAATGGTTCCGTTTACAAAAATGAAGAGGGCGAAGTTCTAGGAGTTGTTGTCGTAGCAAGAGATATCACGGATCAAAAAAGAATTGAAAAAGAATCTATCGAAGCCAGACTTTTTGCTGAGTTAGCAACCGAAATTGCAGAAGAAGCAAAACTTAATGCTGAAAATGCAACAATTATAGCAAAAGACGCAGTGAAGGCAAAACAACAGTTTTTGTCCAACATGAGTCATGAAATTCGCACACCGATGAATGCTATTATCGGGTTTACGAAAGTGGTTTTAAAAACAGAATTATCTGCTAAACAAAAAGAATATTTAACCGCTATAAAAATGAGCGGTGATGCATTAATCGTACTCATAAATGACATCCTTGATTTAGCAAAAGTAGATGCAGGTAAAATGGTTTTTGAAAAAACTCCTTTTAAAATGAAGGCTTCCATATCTTCAATGCTCCATTTATTTGAAACTAAAATCCAAGAAAAAAATTTAAAATTAATAAAGGAATATGACAACAAAATTCCTGCTGTTTTGGTGGGAGATCCAGTTCGATTGCACCAAATAATTTTAAATTTAGTGAGTAATGCAGTGAAATTTACTAATAATGGAACTATTACCGTAGGAGTTCATATGCTCCATGAAGATCATGAAAAAGTAATTCTTGAATTTGCCGTTACAGATACTGGAATTGGTATTCCCAAGGCAAAAATAGATAGTATATTCGAAAATTTTCAACAGGCAACAAGCGGAACTTCCAGATTATACGGAGGTACTGGACTAGGACTAGCTATAGTGAAACAATTAGTTGAACCACAAGGCGGCAAAATTCGTGTGAAAAGCACAATTGACGTTGGAACGACATTTAGCTTTACATTACCTTTTCAAAAAACAAATGCAGATGCTCAATTAGAAAATGAAATTTTAGAATTGGATTCTGAAATAAAAGATATAAAAGTATTGGTAGTTGAAGATATTGCACTCAATCAATTATTAATGAAAACACTCTTGGATGATTTTGGATTTGATAGAGATATTGCCGAAAACGGTCAAATAGCAATCGAAAAATTAAAAGCTAAAAAGTATGATATTATACTGATGGATTTGCAAATGCCCGTAATGAATGGATTTGAAGCCACAGAATATATTCGTAACACGATGAATTCAAAAATTCCCATTATTGCATTGACTGCTGATGTTACTACAGTAGACTTAGCTAAATGCAAATCCGTAGGAATGAATGATTATATTGCAAAACCTGTTGACGAAAGAGTGCTGTACAGTAAAATAGTTGGAATACTAAAAAAACCAAAATTGGAGCAACTTAGTATAAAGCTTAATGAAAATATTGGGCTGAAAAATGGTTCTGAAAAAAAAATAAAGTGTATTGACTTGGTTTATTTAAATCAACGAACAAAATCGAATCCAATATTAATGATGGAGATGATTTCACTTTATTTAAAACAAACACCATCTTTAATCAACTCCCTAAAGCAAAGTTTAGCGGATGAAGATTGGCCATTGTTAAGCTCAACTGTGCATAAAATGATTCCTTCATTTTCAATAATGGGTATCCATCCTGATTTTGAAAACATGGCAAAAAAAATTCAGGAATATGCAATAGCAAAAGAGCAAAAAGATGACATACACGACTTAGTAAGACAACTTGAAGAAATTTGTTTGCAAGCCTGCAATGAACTAGAAGAAGAATTTAACCTTATAAAAAATACATAATTTTGGAAAACGACACTAAAATAAAAATATTCTTAGTAGATGATGATGCATTATTTTTAAAATCTTTAGAAATTGAATTTCTGGAAAATGCCGATTTTACTATTGAAACCTATCCTACAGGGGAACTGTGTGTTGAAAACTTATCCAATGCACCTGATGTCGTGATTTTAGATTACCAACTGGATGGTATTGTAGAAAATGCTATGAACGGACTGGAAACTTTGGACAAAATAAAAAATTTCAATGTTAACATCCCTGTTGTAATGTTGTCTTCTCAAGATAAAATTGAGGTAGCAATAAACTGTATGCATCACAAAGCATTTGATTATGTTGTAAAAAGTGAAACTGCATTTGTTCGCTTACAAAAGATTATTACGACCATTTTTAAATATCAAAAAATGGAAAAAGAACTAAGTTGGTACATGGATAGAATGTAATCTGTTTTTCTAGATTAGATTTCCCTAAGTTCATTAATAAACCTATTAATTATTCCAATTTGGTTGAAATTATAACCAAATTTATTCTATACAAATGCGGTACAAAGACACATCGGATCTAGAAATTTCATTGCTATTAGAAGCTATTTATAGAAAACATGGTTACGATTTCAGACAGTATTCTCAAGCTCATATCCGACGTAGGATTATGAACCGAATGGCAATTTCTGGATTCGAAGATGTTTCTCAAATACAATCTAAGGTTTTAAATGATGAAACATTTGCTTCCGAATTTTTACAGGATTTATCAATCACAGTAACAGAAATGTTCCGTGACCCCATATTTTATAGGTCTTTAAGAGAAAATGTTATCCCCATTTTAAAAACGTATCCCTTTATAAAAATATGGCATGCTGGCTGCGCTACTGGTGAAGAGGCTTATTCGATGGCAATCCTTTTGCAGGAAGAAGGCTTGTATGATAGGACTACCATTTATGCAACTGACTTTAACCAACTAGCGTTGAATCAAGCAAAAGAAGGTATTTTTTCGAACAAAATGATAAAAGAATACACTACTAATTATCAATTAGCAGGAGGAAAAGAATCTTTTTCAAGTTATTACACTTCCAATTATGATAACGTGATTATGAATCAATCCTTGAAAAAAAATATTGTTTGGGCCAATCATAATTTGGTAACCGATAGTGTTTTTGCAGAAGTAAACTTGATATTATGCAGAAATGTATTGATTTATTTTGATAAAAATTTACAAAATAAAGTCCAATCTCTTTTTTATAATAGCCTTATTAATGGTGGTGTTTTATGCCTAGGATCAAAAGAAAGTTTGCGCTTTTCTGATTTATATGAGGAGTATATTGAGTTGGATGCAAAGCAACGAATATTTAAAAAGAAATATTAAATGCATTATGAAGCAATTGTTATAGGAGTTTCTTCAGGAGGTATGAATGTATTAAAAATCATATCCTCAGCATTGCCGATTGATTTTAAAATACCAATTATCATCGTACAACATGTAGGAGCGCATTCTGAAAATCAATGGATACAACTTTTAAACGAGAAAAGTAATCTTCATATTAAGGAAGCTGATGAAAAAGAGAAAATAGAAAAAGGAACAATTTATATTGCTCCGCCTAATTATCATTTACTCATTGAAAAGGATAAAACTTTTTCAATTACCATAGACGAGCGCGTAAATTTTGCAAGACCATCAATTGATGTATTGTTTGAATCAGCTACTGAGGCTTATAGGAACAAATTAATTGGAATTGTGCTTACAGGATCTAATAATGATGGGACTGTAGGGATAACAAGAATAAAAGAATGCGGTGGTTTGGCCATTATTCAAGATCCAAAAACAGCAGAATCTCCTTATATGCCACAGTCAGCAATTGATACTATTGAAGCTGATTATATTTTATCAATAGAGAATATAGTTGCGTTGCTAATAGAATTGGATTATAAAAAATAGAATAGATTTAAACTTTACAAATTAAAAAATGAAAATGACCCTTGGCAGAAAAATAGTATTAGGATTTAGTGCTTGTGCGGTAGTCCTTATAGCAGTCGCAATTTTCTCTTTTAAAAATAGTGAGAAATTTGCTGCTTCCAATGCTTGGGTTAATCATTCTAATGAGGTGATCTATTATTTTGACCAAATATTGATATCTAACATCGATGCTGAGACTGGTGTAAGAGGGTATGTAATTTCAGGAAAAACCAATTTTTTACAACCTTTTTCCTCTTCTTATACAAAAATAATCAAAGACCTGACTAACCTAAAAAAATTAACAAAAGACAATCCCAAACAGCAAAAAAACATTGAAGAACTTGAGAAAGAACTCAAAATGCGTTTCGAAAATTTAAATAAATGCATAGCCATACGTAAAAATGATTTTGAAAAAGCCAAAGAATTTGTTGCTTCAGGCCAAGGAAAAAAAATACAAGATGAAATACGAAAAATAATTGATAAAGCTCAGGAAACAGAACGTTCTTTGCTTATCAAAAGGATTCATATCAGTGAAAACGATGCCAGTAAATTTAATCTTGTTTTTGCTTTTTTATTGTTAATCATTATTTTAATTCTTCTGGTTGTATACACTATTGTGACTGAGAATTTGAAAGCACTAAAAAAATCCGAAGCAGAAACTGCCAGTAAAAACTGGTTGCTTACCGGTAACTCAGAGCTTAATGAAAAATTAATTGGAAATCAAAATTTAACGCAGCTAGCAAACAATACTATTAGTTTTTTATGTAATTACCTAAACGCTAATATAGGTGCTGTGTATCTCCTTAATGATTATGATAACACCCTTATTATTAATGGAAAATTTGCTTTTTCGTCTTTAAAAGAAGGTAACGAAATATTTAAATTAAACGAAGGATTAATTGGTCAGGCAGCGTGGGAACAGAAACAAATTCTTGTAACAGATATAACCGAAGATCAAATACGCATTACCTCGGCTGTACTTGATGCAAAACCAAAAAACGTACTCATTACCCCTTTTTTACTTGATGGAAAAACAATAGGAGTAATAGAAATAGGCAAGTTTGCCGATTTCAATGAAACAGAAAAAGAATTTATCAATGTTTCTATGAATAGTATCGCTATTAGCGTAAATACGGTACAACAAGCTGAAGAGAAAGAAAAAAGAGCTGCTGAATTGGCTATTGCTAATGAAGAACTCGCCTATCAAAATGAAGAGAAAGAAAAAAGAGCAGCAGAATTAGGAATTGCTAATCGTGAACTCGCCTATCAAAATGAAGAGAAAGAAAAAAGAGCTGCCGAATTAGGTATTGCCAATAAAGAACTCGCCTATCAAAATGAAGAGAAAGAAAAAAGAGCAGTTGAGTTACGTTATGCTAACAAAGAACTTTCTACTCAAGCCGAAGAACTTCAAATGCAGCAAGAAGAACTGAGACAACTGAATGAAGAACTGGAACAACAAGCACAAAATCTAAAACAGCAACAGGAGGAATTGCAAATGACCAATGAAGAATTGGAAGAGCAGACTCAGTCATTGGAACAGAAAAACAAAGAAGTTGAAGCTTCTAAAAATGACATTGAACAAAAAACTAAACAACTGGAAATTAGCAGCAAATATAAATCGGAATTTCTGGCAAATATGTCACATGAATTGAGAACACCGCTTAATAGCTTACTGATTCTTTCCAAAGATTTATCAGAAAACAGAAAGAAAAATTTAGATGATATTCAAGTTGAAAGTGCTGAGATAATATATAAAAGTGGTCATGACCTTCTTGTATTAATTAATGAAGTGCTAGATCTTTCCAAGATTGAAGCAGGAAAAATGGCTATAAACATTGAAAAATTATCGTTGAAAAATTTTACAGATAATTTAGTTCGCGATTTTAGACATCAAGCAGAACAAAAAGGATTAAAATTAGTTTGCAAATTGGGTGCTGATTTGCCAGAATTCATCCATACAGATGCACAGCGCCTAAATCAAATATTGAAGAATCTCCTTTCCAATGCTATAAAATTCACAGAAAAAGGGACTGTAACTATGAGTATTGATCCTAACACAGCAACTACATTGAACATTTCTGTTACCGATACTGGCATTGGAATATCTGACGACAAACAAACGGCTATATTTGAAGCTTTTCAGCAAGCGGAAGGCGGCACTTCCAGAAAGTATGGTGGTACGGGCTTGGGGCTTTCAATTTCTCGTGAACTGGCAAAATTATTAGAAGCAGAAATTAAATTGAGTAGTGAATTAAATCACGGATCTACTTTCTCTCTCATTATTCCGATTGAAATACATGCTGAACAAGAAGCTGTCAGTGCAGTAAAAGTGAAACCTGCTGTGTATGCACCACGTTCTGAGAAAGATCAATCCTTTCTGAATTACGGCACTATTGAAGACGATCGAAACACAATAATCACCGATGATAAAGTAGTACTTATTATTGAAGATGACCGAAATTTTGCTTCTATCCTTTTAAAACAAGCCAACAAAAAAGGATTTAAATGCTTGTCGGCAGCAACTGGAGAAGATGGTTTATTACTTGCTTCAAAATACAAACCGCAAGCAATCATTCTTGATATGGGTCTACCGGGAATCAAGGGGCAACAAGTATTGCATGAATTAAAAGCAAATCCATCAGTAAGGCATATACCGGTGCATATTATGTCGGCTAATGATCGTTCGCTGGAACCGATCCGAGAGGGTGCGGTAGAATATTTGATGAAACCGATATCTAAAGATGGTCTGGAAGAAGCTTTTAACCGAATTGAAAATTTTGTCAATAGAAAAATAAAAAACCTGTTGATTATAGAAGACAATGAAAATGCCAGAAAAGCAATGAAAATACTCATTGGCAATGGCGATGTACAATGTTTTGAAGCAGCAACAGGCAAAGGAGCTTTGGAATCATATGAGCAAAATAACATTGATTGTATCATCCTAGACATTGGTTTACCAGACATGAGCGGTTTTGATCTTATACAAAAACTGGAGGATATAAAAGGCCATAACATGCCCCCTATTATTGTTTATACCGGAAAGGAACTTACAAAAGAAGAAAATGATTTACTTCATAAATATGCAGAAAGCATTATTATAAAAGGTATAAAATCCGAAGAAAGATTACTGGATGAAACAGCGCTTTTCCTTCATCGAACCATCAGTAATTTGCCAAAATCGAAACAACTAATAATAAATAATTTGCATGATAAAGAAGCTATATTTCATTCCAAAAAAATACTATTAGTAGATGATGACATGCGAAATGTTTTTGCTTTATCCAAAATTTTGCAAGAGCGCGGACTGGAGGTAATAAAGTCCGAAAACGGAAAAATAGCATTAGAAATGTTAGATAAACATACTCACATTGATATGGTACTAATGGATATTATGATGCCGGAAATGGACGGTTACGAAGCAATGAAACGAATACGATCACAAGTAAAATTCAGAAACCTGCCCGTAATTGCACTTACGGCAAAAGCCATGAAAGACGATAAACAAAAATGTATTGATGCCGGTGCAAACGATTACATTACTAAGCCTATTGATGTAGAACGCCTACTCTCATTGATGCGCGTATGGTTAAGTAAATAGCCCAAAATCATTAAAAAGGTGATACACCTCCTATCATTAAGATAAATTTTTATTTTACAAATGAAAACGAAAATAAATACCCCTGTTAAAATTTTATTGGTAGATGATCTGCCCGAAAATTTGTTTGCCTTAGAAGTAATTCTCTCCACCGAGGATTATTTATGCGTAAAAGCAAATTCCGGTAATGATGCATTAAAAATTCTTCTTCATGAACAGGATTTTGCCATCATATTAATAGATGTACAAATGCCCATGATGGACGGATTTGAAACTGTAGAATTAATTCGCCAAATAGAAAAACTCAAACATGTCCCGATTATTTTTTTAACGGCCAGTATGGATAATTCCGCACAAATTTTCAAAGGTTATCAAGCGGGTGCAGTTGATTATATGATTAAACCGCTTTCGCCGGAAATATTAAAGGCAAAAGTCGCAGTTTTTGTTGATTTGTATAAAAAAAACCAGGAACTATTGGCTCAGGCAGAACAGCTAAAAAAGCTAAACAATGATTTAATAGCACAAAAATTACTTTCCGAATATTCACTTAGTCTTATTGAAGCAAGTCATGATCCTTTATTTGCCATTAGTTCTGAAGGAAAAATAACCGATATGAATAATGCCTCGGTCAATGTAACCGGAATTTTACGGGAGAAACTAATCGGAACTGATTTTTTTGATTATTTCACTGAACCACAAAAGGCTCGCGAAGTATATCAGAAAGTGTTTGAAAAAGGATTTGTTGCCGATTCTCCACTAATATTTCGCCATAAAAACGGAAACTTAACTGATGTATTATTCAATGGATCAGTATATAAAGATGATAAAAAAAATGTGTTGGGTGTTGTAATTGTTGCCAGAGATGTTACAGATCAAAAAAGAATTGAAAAAGAATTGACAGAAGCTAAAGTATTTGCCGAGTTAACCACCTTAATTGCAGAAGAAGCTAAAAGTAAAGCCGAAGATGCAGTGAAAGCAAAACAGCAATTTTTATCGAATATGAGTCATGAAATACGTACGCCAATGAATGCGATTATTGGATTTACGAAAGTATTGATTAAAACCCCTTTGACTGATAAACAGAATGAATATTTTAATGCTATTAAAGTATCAGGGGATGCCCTAATCGTACTCATTGACGACATCCTTGATTTAGCAAAAGTAGATGCCGGAAAAATGACCTTTGAGCAAACTCCATTTAAAATAGCAACGTCCCTATCAACAATGCTTCATTTATTTGAGACAAAAATCCAAGAAAAAAATTTACAGCTGGTTAAAAATTATGACTCTAAAATACCTGAGGTTTTAGTTGGAGACCCAGTACGTTTACACCAAATTATTTTAAATCTGGTAAGTAATGCTTTAAAATTTACTTCAAAAGGACAAATTACCGTTAGCGTTGATTTGATTCATGAAGATAATGAAACAGTTATTATCAAATTTGCAGTAACAGATACCGGAATTGGTATTGATCAAGAAAAAATAACTACCATATTTGAAAATTTTCAACAAGCTACAAGTGATACTTCAAGACTTTATGGTGGAACTGGTTTAGGATTAGCGATAGTAAAACAACTAGTAGAAACACAAGGTGGCAGTATTCAGGTAAAAAGTAAAATTGATCAAGGTTCAACATTCAGTTTCACATTATCTTTCAAAAAAACAAAAGCGACAGCTGAATCAAAAATAATAGCAACAAAATTGGATACTAAAATTAGAAATATAAGTGTACTTGTGGTCGAAGATATTGCGCTCAACCAACTATTGATGAAAACCCTATTGGATGATTTTGGATTTGAACGGGATATTGCTGAAAATGGAAAAATAGCAATCGAAATGCTACAAAAAAAATCGTATGATATCATCCTAATGGACTTGCAAATGCCCATAATGAATGGTTTTGAAGCCACAGATTACATTCGAAATACCATGAATTCTAAAATTCCAATCATCGCGTTAACGGCTGATGTAACTACTATCGACTTAGCTAAATGCAAAGCTGTGGGAATGAATGATTATATAGCGAAGCCCATAGACGAAAAAGTTTTGTATAGTAAAATCGTTGGGTTAGTAAAAAAGCAAAGCCATAAAAAATATGGAGTTGCTAAAGGAAATGAAAACACTCAAATCGAAAAATTAAAATGTATTGATTTGACTTATTTAAACCAACGTACAAAATCAAATCCAGCATTAATGATGGAAATGATATCATTATATTTAGTTCATACACCTCCTTTAGTAACTGCGTTAAAACAAAGTTTAGCGGATAAAAACTGGACTTTATTAGGAGCTGCTGCGCATAAAATGATTCCCTCTTTTTCGATAATGGGCATTAGTCCTATTTTTGAAAACATGGCCAAAAAAATTCAGGAAATTGCTGTAAAAGAAGAATGCACTGAGGAATTGAATAACTTAGTTTCTCAACTTGAAAAAATTTGTGTTCAGGCTTGTAAAGAATTAGAAGAAGAACTTAAAACAATTAAAAAGAGCATTTAATAAATAAATGTCTTCAATATATTTAATATTCACTGGTACAATCTATTATAAATCATTAGTATTTAAAATTCATAAGACATATTTCCTTACTTTTAATCAAATATTTCTAATAATAAGGTTCTTGAATTCCTCGATGTAACAAAAAATTTATAGCTAATCATGTAACTATAAATTTTAAAATTAGCTGCTTAATTTATTATGAAATTAACTAAGAAACTGACTCCGAATATATTGTCCCCTGATAAAGAAATCAAAAAAAAATCCTTTACTGTAGTGGCCATTGGTGCATCTGCAGGAGGACTCGAAGCATTCAGCGTTTTATTAAAAAATTTACCCATTGATACTGGTATGGCGTATATTTATGTCCAACACCTAAGCCCAGACCATAAAAGTTTACTGACTTCCATACTTTCTAAGATTACAAAAATGAAAGTCCAGGAAATTGATAATATGGAAAAAATGGAACCCAATAATGTGTATGTAATTCCACCAAATAAAGTAATTGAGGTAATTGATGGACACATTCGATTGCTTCCCCGCATTAAAAATAACATCCCTAATCTAACCATTGACCTCCTCTTTTCCTCACTTGCTGAAACCCATAAAGAAAATGTTATTGGTGTCGTACTTTCTGGTTATGCCAGTGATGGAATGATTGGTCTCAAAGCTATTAAAGATGCTGGAGGAATAACCTTTGCTCAAGATGAAACTGCCCAAGCCAGTAGTATGCCAAATTCAGCTATTTCTTCAGGTGTAGTAGATTTTATTTTATCTCCAGAGGAAATTGCCACCGAATTAGTTCGTATCAGCAAAAATGGTTTTCATATAAATAATGGTAAAGGAAATGATAAAGAAATCACTGTCAAAAATAACAATTACGATATAAATACTATTTTTGAACTATTACTCAAAGAAACTGGTGTTGACTTTAGCCATTATAAAATAGCCACTATTAAAAGGCGGATAAACCATAAAATGCAACAGTATGGAATAAAAACAATACAGGAATATGTAAAGCTTTTACTCGAAAAAAACAATGAAATTGAAATTCTTTATACTGACTTGTTAATTAATGTTACCAGTTTTTTTAGAGAAACTGAAACTTTCAACTTTCTAAAAAACGATCTTTTACCTAAACTATTAAATAGTAAATCCACCGAAGAAACATTACGGATATGGGTTCCGGCTTGTTCTACAGGACAAGAAGCCTATTCTATTGCTATGATTATTTCTGAATTGCAGAATGATAAAACAAATAAAATTCCAGTCCAGATTTTTGCAACTGATCTAAGTGAAGAGGCAATCAGAGAAGCTCGTAGTGGAGAATATTCTAAAAGCGATGTAGAATCTATCCCTCAAAAGTATTTGTCGCGCTTTTTTACTAAAGAAGGTGACAACTATCGCATTATTAAAGAGCTACGTGAAATGTGCATATTTGCACCTCACAATATTTTACGTGACCCTCCTTTTTCGCGAATGGATTTTGTTAGTTGTTGTAATCTTCTTATTTATTTTGATTCCGCCGCACAGAAAAAAGTCTTTGCATCCCTACATTTTGCATTGAATGATGGAGGCTATTTAATGCTAGGCAAAGCAGAAAGTATTGGGACTTCCTCACTCCTTTTCACGCTTATAAACAATAAATTTAAAATTTATTCTCGAAAAAATAATTTGGGAGTAAGAAAAATACTTGAATTAACTCCTCGTTTTGCACGTACAAATATGTCCAGTAAAAAACCAAATTCCGTTACAAAAAATGTTGTAAGTGTAAATCAAGAAAGCATCGAAAATGCTATTGATTCAACCCTTCTAGCCAGTTATATGCCTGCCTGCGCTGTAGTCAACAAAGACATGGAAATTCTCCAGTTTAGAGGTCCAGTCTCCTCCTACCTAGAACATGCATCCGGTAAAGCCAGTCTTAATATTTTAAAAATGGCACGACCGGAATTTGCTTTTGAACTCCGTAATGCAATTAATAAAGTAATAGAAACAAAGCAACCAGTATACAAATCAGGTATTGAAATAAAAATTGAATCTGTTTTACGATTGATGTCTTTTGAAGTTAGTCCTCTTAAAATTGAGTGGGAAGAACCCTTATTACTTATTGTTTTTAAACCTCAAGAACAAGTAGAAAAATATATTGAATCAGATGTAGATGGAAAAAACAATGCAACAATCAAAGACTTAAAAATAAAAAAACTAACTGAGGAACTGAATACGACACGTTCTGAGATGATAACTATCATTGAAACGCAAGAAACTATTTATGAAGAATTACAGGCAGCAAATGAAGAAATCGTTTCGTCTAATGAAGAATTCCAAACCTTGAATGAAGAACTTGAGACCTCAAAAGAAGAAATTGAAGCCACTAATGAAGAGCTTATTTCTACTAACCAGGAATTACAAATGCGTCATGATTTATTAATAGAATCCCATGAGTATTCAGAAGCTATTATTGCAACAATACATGAACCAATGCTTATCCTGAATAAAAATTTTCATGTAATATCCGCCAATAAATCTTTTTATAAAAAATTTGTGGTAGATAAAGACGAAACAGAAGGGAAATTATTATTTGATTTAGGAAATAAGCAATGGGATATTAAAGAACTCCATAAGGCGCTAAATGAAATACTTTCGAAAAAAAGTAGTTTCGAAAATTTTGAAGTAACGCATACTTTTTCATCAATAGGAGAAAGGATAATGTTGTTGAACGCTCATTTAATTATTCAAAAAACAAATAAAGAACAATTAATTCTTCTTGCAATTGAAGACATAACGGATCGTTCCCGTTATTATCTGAAAGAAAAATATTCTCTTAGTCTGATTGAAGCCAGTCTTGATCCACTGACTACAATAAATAATGAAGGTAAAATTACAGATATGAATCGGGCTACGGTAAATATTACCGGCATTTCTCGAGAGAAATTAAAAGGTTCTGATTTCTTTGGATATTTTACAGAACCCGAAAAAGCACGCGCAGTTTATCAGGAAGTATTTGCTCGAGGTTTTATTACAAATTCTCCACTTAAGCTACGTCACAAAAGCGGTAAACTGACCGACGTATTATTAAACGGATCCGTTTACAAAGATGATAAGGGAAATATTCTGGGTGTCGTAATAGTTGCCAGAGATATTACGGATCAAAAAAGAATTGAATCCGAATTAATCGAAGCAAAAGTATTAGCTGAATTGGCAACATTAATAGCGGAAGAAGCAAAAGGTAATGCAGAGAATGCGACAAAAATCGCAGAAAAAGCAATGATGGCAAAACAACAATTTTTGTCAAATATGAGCCATGAAATCCGAACTCCTATGAATGCAATTATTGGATTTACAAGAGTAATATTAAAAACAGACTTATCTGACAGACAGAAAGAATATTTACAAGCAATTAAATTGAGTGGTGATACCTTGATTGCATTAATTAATGACATACTTGATTTAGCAAAAGTAGATGCCGGAAAAATGACGTTTGAAAAAAAGCCTTTCAAATTAGGCGTTTCCATAACTTCAATGCTGCAATTATTTGATACAAAAATTCAAGAAAAAAATTTAAAATTATTCACAAACTATGACAAAAAAATACCTGATGTTCTTTTAGGAGATCCTATTCGATTACATCAGATTATTTTAAATTTAGTAAGTAATGCAATTAAATTCACATCCGAAGGAAAAATTATAGTTAGTGTCAATTTAATATTTGAAGATGAAGATAAAGTTATTGTCGAATTTACTATTGAAGATACGGGAATTGGAATTCCAGATGACAACATCGATTTAATATTTGAAAACTTTCAACAAGCTGCTAATGAAACTTCCAGTATCTATGGAGGAACAGGTTTAGGACTCGCTATTGTAAAACAACTGGTTAAATCACAAGGAGGAAATATTCGGGTTAAAAGTAAAATGCATGAAGGCTCCAGTTTTAGTTTCACACTACCTTTTCAAAAAACAAAAATTGATGCTGAATTAGAACATGATTTAAAGGTATTAGATAGTGACATCAAAAATTTAAAAGTATTAGTTGTAGAAGATATGGCGCTCAATCAACTATTGATGAAAACAATATTAGATGATTTTGGATTTGAACGTGATATTGCTGACAATGGAAAAATTGCTATTGAAATGCTACAAAAAAAATCGTATGATATTATTTTAATGGATTTGCAAATGCCCGAGATGAATGGATTTGAAGCAACTGATTATATTCGTAACACTATGAATGTAAATATTCCTATTATTGCTTTAACAGCTGATGTAACAACTGTTGATTTAACAAAATGCAAAGCTGTGGGAATGAATGATTACTTAGCAAAACCTATTGATGAAAAATTATTGTTTAATAAAATTATTGAGTTAACTAAAAAATAATTTCTTGGAGTTAATTTATATAAAAAAATAGCTTCAGTTTGATTTATAATTCTCTAATGTTTTGAATCTGTGAATAATATAATTTATTAAAAAAATTGTATAATATTTTCAAGAATGCTAAGGACTACATTTGAATAGTAATTTTAACAATCCCTATTTATGCTATTTCTCCTAAACATTCCTCTACTAATTGTCTCTATTACAGTTTTTGGCTTTTTTTATATTCAAAAAATTGCAATATCAAATAGTTTAAAAATAACAATAACTTTAAAAAAATAAAATCATGAATCTAAAACGAATCTTTGGAGCATTACTTACAGCTCTTGGAATTGGCGGCCTAATTTACACTGCAATATTGTTTTCAAATGCATCCTCTGAAATGAGAGATGTCAAATCATTAATCATTTATGGCGTTCTTGGTATTATATTCTTCGTTTCTGGAATTAGCTTAGTTCGCACCACAAAAGATGAATCATAAATACCATACCCCATATAAACTGAATTTAAACTGACAACCCTAAAAATATAAATTACAATCTCTTCCTACTTATTATTCTAGAAATAGGTACCCGTTGGGTGTAATTAGGTTTTTGATGATAATTTTTCGTCAGTTCGAGTGATTTTCGATAGAAAATCGTATCGAGAACAAGCAAAATTTCATTAAAAACGATTCTCTATACATTTTTTGTTCCGTTTTACTACACAAAAAACACTCGAATTGACGTTTTTAATAATTGCACCCAACGGGTTAATAGTATAAATAAATACACCAAACTAAAGGGGAAGATATTCCGTCAGTGATATCAACCTCATAGTCTTAACAAAATGCTGTCATCAAATTCAAAATTTGGATGAAAATTATACCCATTTTGAATCCTTATTTAATTTGTTTACTAAACTACAAGCAAGCACAATACTTCCTTTTTGATATTTTAGTAATCCCTTCTTTTGAACATATTTAGTAGATTATTTGATTCCCTTATTTGGAAATTGACAGTTGAGCTCTTCTTTTAAAGAAATAAAATATTGAAAATTACGCTAAGAAAATAGAATTTCCTTAGCGTAATTTTCAATATTTTATTTAAAAATCGCTCATTAAAAAACTTAAATTGCTTATCTTTAATATGTTATAAATTTAATTTATTTATTTTTTTAAATAAAAACAATATTATGAAAACAACATATAAAATTTTCGTTTTATTTCTTGCTGTTAATTCAATTACATTAATAGCACCACAAAAAGCATCTGCACAGATATCAATCAACTTCCAAGTTTTTTATGATGATTTAAGTCCTTACGGTAATTGGATAAATAACCGAGATTATGGATACGTTTGGGTACCTGACGTTTCTAACAACTTTAGTCCCTATAATACTAATGGCTATTGGGTATATACTAATGTAGGTTGGACTTGGGTTTCAAATTATTCCTGGGGATGGGCACCTTTTCATTATGGCAGATGGTTATACGACTCTTATTATGGATGGTTATGGGTTCCTGGTTACGAATGGGGTCCGGGATGGGTTACATGGAGAAGTGCTAACGGTTATTATGGTTGGGCACCAATAGGTCCAGGTATAAGCATTGAAATTGCCTATGGTAGAAACTATAATTTACCCTACAATCAATGGACATTTGTTAGAGACCGGGATTTTGGAAGAAGGAATATCTATAATTACTATGTTAATTCAACAAATAATACAACTATTATTTATAATTCGACAGTAATAAATAATATTCAACAGGATCGATCCAGAAATGTAAGGTATAATGCTGGACCTGATAGAACTGAAGTACAAAGAAGAACTGGTACTGCGATTTCACCAATTACGCTCAGAGAACGAAATAAACCTGGTCAAAACTTAAGCAAAGGGGAACTTCAGATATACAGACCGATTGTCCAAAAAAACAATGCAACCGGGCATAGACCAGTTCCGTCTAAAGTGGCAAATATAAAAGAACTGAAACCTATATCAAAAAGAGAGGCTAAAACTCAGCCACAAAACACAACCAAACCCACTACAAAACAACCTAATAACAAACAAGCGCAGCAGCAGCAGCAGCAGCAAGCGCAACAACAACGTAATAATCAACAGATCAAACAACAGCAAGCGCAACAACAACGTAATAATCAACAGGCTAAACAACAGCAAGCGCAACAACAACGTAACGATCAACAGATCAATCAGCAGCAAGCACAACAACAACGCAACGACCAACAAGTCAAACAACAGCAAGCGCAACAACAACGCAACGATCAACAAGTTAAACAACAGCAAGCGCAACAACAACGCAACGATCAACAAGTCAAACAACAGCAAGCGCAACAACAACGCAACGATCAACAAGTCAAACAACAGCAAGCACAACAACAACTTAACAATCAACAAGTTAAACAACAACGCAACGATCAACAGGTCAAACAACAGCAAGCGCAACAACAACGCAACGATCAACAGGTCAAACAACAGCAAGCGCAACAACAACGCAACGATCAACAGGTCAAACAACAGCAACCAATAAATCAAAAACCCGAAAATAAGCAAGATAAACATCAACCTTAATAGCGGTAATTAATTTTTAGATTTAAAATGTATTGAATATGAGTAAAGAAATGAGTGAATATTACAACTATTTATAAAAATTATACAATATCTTTTTTACTAATAATAACTAAATTAGAACTCTGAATATCAGCACTTTAAAACAATTAAAAAATAATTGTGAATAAAAATAAATTTAAAAATAATATTATGAAAAAGCTCGTTTTTATTACCGTATTAGCTGGATTTGCATTATTTTTTAGTGCATGCTCCGCAGGTTATGTTTCTGAAGAACCTTCTTATATAGAAGTAAATAGACCCCCACGCCCAAGCACTGATTATATTTGGATTGATGGTGGTTGGGTATGGAGAAGCAATAGCCGAACGTACCAACAAAGAGATGGTTATTGGACCAACCAAAATAATGGTCGCAACCATAAAAAAGGGCATTGGCAAAAATCGCAACGAGGTTATCGTTGGGAAGAAGGCAGAAGATAGAATAACTCACTAATCAAGAGGTTGTTAAAAACAATAATTTGAACACAAATTAATGACACAAGCAACAAGTTTGCAGCTGTTTATTTGTGATAAAAAAGCAAATTATTTTTTTAACAACCTTTTTTATGCAAATATGTAAAAAATACAAGTCATACTTTTAATTATGTAAGCCATCAAAAAGAATTAAGGTTCAACTTTACAGTATTAGAAAATACAAGATAAAAAAATTAACCATGAAAAGTACAAGCGCCACTACCGATAAAAAAGCAGCATTAAAAGAAGGTAAAGGAAATTCAAAAAAAATTATCCTGGAAATAAAAGAAGATTGTCGTAATGTTTTTGTAGAAGAGCTAAAAGAAATTTACTTTTCTGAAAAAGCATTAACAATCTCCATTCCTATAATGATTAAAAAAGCAGCTACAGAGGAATTAGTTGACGCTCTTAAAGTACATCTTCAATTTACACAAGAACATATACAACGTTTAGAATTATTTTTTACCTCAATTGGCGAAGAGAATATTATGAAGAAATATGAAGCAATGTATGGACTAATTGAGCCTTAAAAATCAAATAGTGATTATTTTAAATAATAAAAACTATTATTATAATATGTTAATTCGATTTGATTAACCAAATTATCTGAATTACGAATTCAGGAATCTGAAACACCAAAACTTATGCTCTTAGTGATCTTCCAAGTCTATTAAGTAATAATCCCAAAGAATTCATTAAATTTTGTTAGGTGACATCTTTACTGGTTTGCCAGATTGGCGTAACGGCATCAAGAACATAGAGGTTTTCCAATCTTCCGTCTATGACCAACGAATAGGTACACGAGCTTGATAACCGTTAATCAGAATATTTTAAAAGAATGTTATCTAACTTAATTTTTTGAAAACAATTGAATAAAGAGTCTGTAAGTATAAAAAAACAATCCTCTAATTAAATGAAAACACATTTAATCAGAGGATATTAAAAAACAAGTCGTAAAATATAATTATCTTTATATCAACAATCTAACAATAGAAAAAACATGAAAACTTACGAATTATTTGCACCAAAAAAAGTGGGTTCCATCGAATTAAAAAATAGCATTGTAATGGCACCTATGACACGATGCAGAGCAATTGAGAATATCCCTAATGAACTGATGAAGGAATATTATTTGCAACGTTCCAATGCTGGATTAATTATAACTGAGGGAACATCGCCATCACCCAACGGACTTGGATATGCCCGAATCCCGGGAATATTTAGTGAACTTCAAGTAGAAGGCTGGAAAACAACAACAACAGCAGTTCATAAAAACGGAGGAAAAATAATTGTTCAATTGATGCATTCAGGAAGAATTAGTCACCCATTGAATATGCATAAAGATGCTCACATCCTTGCTCCTTCTCAAGTTAAAGCATCTGGACAAATGTGGACCGATTTGAAAGGCTTGCAAGACTTTGTAGTTCCAAAAGAAATGACTGCGCAAGAAATACTTCATGCCCGAACAGAATATGTTGCCGCTGCAGAAAATGCTTTATTTGCCAAATTTGATGGCGTAGAATTACATTCGGCCAATGGCTATTTACTAGAAGAATTTCTTTCACCAATAAGCAACATCCGAACTGATAATTATGGTGGAAGTATTGAAAACCGATGCCGCTTTGTAATTGAAGTTGTTACTGCTGTTGCAAATGCCATTGGTAAAGATAAAACCGGGATTCGTTTATCACCTTATGGAGTAGCCAGTGATATGCCTCATTATCCTGAAATTGATGCTACTTACGATTACCTATCAAAGGAACTTAACAAACTGGACATTGCCTATATTCATCTTGTGGACCATTCTGCCATGGGGGCACCGCCAGTACCTTTAGAAATTAAAAAATTAATACGTAAGAATTTTAAAAACACCTTGATTCTTTGTGGTGGTTTTGACAAAGAATCAGCTGAAGCTACAATTGAAAGCGGTTTAGCTGACCTCATCGCTTTTGGACGCCCGTTTATCAATAATCCTGATTTAGTGGAACGATTCAAAAACAATTGGCCTTTGTCTGAAGACTTAAATATGGATTTGTTTTATACTGCTGATGAGAAAGGATATACTGATTATCCCGTTTATAAAGGTTAAATCAAAATAAGCATTTTTGTAAAAAATGTATTAGAAATTCATTCAATTCAAAGTTAAAATGAAAGATATAGCTCAATTATTGAATTTATTAGGCAATGAAAAAGACTCTTTGTTGAACCATATTTGTAAAACAATTTCGAAAGACCAGATTCACATCCCAACTCCTTTCCATATTGATACTAATTTTCTGCAAAGCAATCGTAATGCACAAACTCTTCGGAGTTTGAACCAATTATACCTACATGGACGACTTGGCAATACGGGCTATCTTTCTATTTTACCAGTAGATCAAGGAATTGAGCATACAGCTGGAAGTTCCTTTTCTCCAAATCCCATTTATTTTGACCCTGAAAACATTATAAAATTAGCTATCGAAGCTAATTGTAATGCTGTCGCTTCTACAATGGGAGGACTGGCAATGTTATCCAGAAAATATGCACATAAAATTCCGTTTGTGGTAAAATTGAATCATAACGAGCTAATGACTTATCCCAATAAATACAATCAAATTATGTTTGGAAGTGTTCGAGATGCTTGGAATATGGGAGCTGTTGCTGTTGGAGCAACTGTTTATTTTGGTTCAGCCGAATCAGACAGACAAATCATAGAAATAGCTAGCGCTTTTGAAGAAGCACATAATTTAGGAATGGCGACAATTCTTTGGTGTTATTCCAGAAACGACAGTTTTATAAAAAACGGTATTGATTATAATACGGCTGCTGATATTACCGGTCAGGCCAATTATTTAGGAGTTTCGATTCAGGCAGATATTATCAAACAAAAAGTGCCAACTAATAATGGTGGTTTTACAGCCATAAAATTTGCCAAAACAAATCCTGAAATGTATACCAAATTAGCCAGTGATCATCCAATCGATTTATGCCGTTATCAGGTTATGAATTGTTATTCAGGGCGCATTAGCATGATTAACTCCGGTGGGGAATCAAAAGGCGATACGGATTTGGCAGAAGCCATAAAAACAGCTGTAATAAATAAACGTGCCGGTGGAGCAGGAATGATAATGGGTCGAAAAGCTTTTCAGCGCCCCTTTAACGAAGGTGTTAAACTTATAAACGCCGTACAGGAAATTTACTTGACCAAAGAAGTATCTATTGCTTAATCTTTGTATCTATAGATATTTTACGTTTTTAATCTTTAGAGTAGAATCTAAATCATAAAGTCGGGGTGTTCCGGTGGGAATATCTATTTTGGTTATATCTATCCGGCTAATATTTTCTAAATACATCAATAAAGCTCTAAGACTATTGCCATGTGCCACTATCAAAATATTTTTACCGGATTTTAGCTTTGGCTCTATTTCTTGTTTATAATAGGGTACAATTCTATTGTAGGTATCTTCTAAACTTTCTCCATCTGGAGGGCGAACTTCATAACTTCTTCTCCATATTTCCACCTGATTCTCTCCGTATTTTTTTGCTACTTCTTCTTTATTAAGTCCTTGTAAACTGCCATACATTCTTTCATTTAGAGCTTTATCCTTAATCACAGGAATAGTATTTTGTTGCATTTCTTCTAAGATAATTTTCAAAGAGGCCACTGCCCTATTCAGTACTGAAGTATATGCATAAGAAAAGCTGAATTCCTTTAACTTGGTTCCTGCAAGTCTAGCTTCTTTTTCTCCTTGAGAAGTCAGTCCTATATCTAGATTTCCTGTGAAACGATTCTCTAAATTATAAATCGATTCTCCGTGTCGGATAAGTGCTAATAAGGCCATATTTTGTTATTTATTGTTTCATTTATACATTGGATATTCAGAAAAAAACATTCCATACAGCCTCAAAAAAAGTCTAAACAAGTACTTTTTTATATCCTACCAATATCGGTATAAAAACGATAATTAACTACTATTTAAATTAGTATTAAATTTAAAATAAATACATAAAATACTGATTATAAATAATATATACTCTTAAAAATCAATCTTTGTGTAATTTATTTTTGTAAATTTATAATGTTAACCAAATAAGGATACAATCCTATTTGAAGTGAATCTTTTTTAAATAAAAACAGCATAAAGTGATAGCATAGTAACAACATAGAAAAGCTCCAAAATGGAAACGCTTAAAACAAAGAAATATTTATTTTCTAAAGGAATCGATTCCTATTTAGAAGGCGTTCATAAAGGCTATCAATTTACCATTCGTTTTTTTAAACAAGTATTTACACTGCCTTTTCATTGGCGTGAAATTATTAATCAATGTTTCGAAATTGGATTAAAATCACTTTCATTAATAATATTGACAGGGTTTATTGTAGGAGTAGTTTTTACAAAACAATCACGACCTTCGTTGGAAACTTTTGGAGCAGTTTCGTGGCTGCCTTCCTTAATTGGGATTGCCATTGTAAGAGCGTTAGGGCCATTAGTAACAGCACTTATTTGTGCTGGTAAAGTAGGTTCCAGCATTAGTGCCGAATTAGGTTCCATGAAAGTTACGGAGCAAATTGAAGCGATGGAAGTTTCAGCAATTAATCCTTTTAAATACTTAGTGGTTACGCGGGTAATTGCAACAACTATTTCTATTCCCATACTTGCATTGTATTGCAGTTTTGTTGGACTATTGGGTTCGTACTACAATGTTCACAATGAAGAAATGACAAGTTTAGAAATTTTTTATAAAAATGCTTTTTCAAATATTTCTTTTCTGGATATTTTTTCATCATTAACTAAATCTATCGTTTATGGATTTACAATAGGAATTATAGGTTGTTACAAAGGTTTTTTTGCCACTCAAGGTACTCGTGGCGTAGGAAAAGCAACTAATCAAGCGGTCATACTTTCCATATTTCTTATTTTTTTTGAAGAAGTTGTCATTGTGCAGGTTGTAAATTGGATTCGATATTTTTAAACATGAAAAAGGATAAAATACAACATAGTATTAATAAAGAAGAATCCGTTATAACAATCAATGGTCTATACAAATCCTTTGGTGAATTGGACGTTTTGAAAGGCATAGACTTAAGCATTTATAGAGGTGAAAACGTAGCTGTTCTGGGTAAATCCGGTTCTGGTAAATCCGTATTAATAAAAATTATTGCGGGTTTATTACAACCTGACAAAGGGGAAGTTGCTGTATTAGGAAAAAAAGTTGCTGATTTAAATGGAAAAGAATTAGATGAACTACGACTACACATAGGATTTTCATTTCAAAACAGTGCTTTATATGATAGCATGGATGTATATCAAAATCTGGCTTTTCCATTAATTATGAATGTAAAACACTTGACGAGAAAACAAGTTGATTATTCTGTAGAAGAAGCATTGGATGCTGTAGGATTAAAAGATAAAATAAAGGAACTTCCTGCAGACCTTTCCGGAGGGCAGCGTAAGAGAATTGGCATAGCACGTACTTTGATTTTAAAGCCCGAGATAATGCTGTATGATGAGCCAACTTCAGGTTTAGACCCAATTACATCTGCTGAAATAAATACGCTTATTATTGAAGTACAGCAGCAATACAAAACAAGTGCTGTTATTATCACACACGATTTAACATGTGCAAAAAATACCAGCGATCGCATTGCAATGTTGATTGACGGTACGTTTTCGAAAGTAGGAACATTTGAAGACGTTTTACATGCAGATAATGATCAAGTCAAAAAGTTTTTTGCTTATAATTTTATACAGTAAACCATGAACGATTCATCAAACAAACGCGCTGTAATTGTAGGCCTTTTTATTTTTTTAGGGCTTACATTTCTTATTGTTGGAATTTTAATGGTGGGCAATTTACATGAAACCTTCAAAAAGAAAATGTTGTTGGTTTCTTTCTTTGATAATGTAAACGGACTTCAAAAAGGCGATAATGTTTGGTTTTCAGGTGTAAAAATAGGAACCGTAGGCGAAATAACTATTGATGGAAAAACACTTGTTTTAGTAAGTTTGAATGTTGAAAAAAAGGCACAAGATTATATTCGTAAAGATGCTAAAGCAAAAATAAGTACAGACGGACTCATTGGGAATAAAGTCATTGTTATATATGGTGGCACTCCACAATTCAATGCTGTTGAAGAAGGAGATACTTTAGCTGTTGAAAATTCATTTTCTACAGAGAATATTTTGAATACACTACAAAAGAACAATGAAAATCTGCTGGCAATAACCACTAATTTCAAAACAATCAGCAAAAAGCTCACCACAAGCGAAGGAACCGTTGGAAAATTATTGAATGATAACACCTTATACAACAATGTAAATTCAGTAACCGTTTCTCTTAATGATGCTTCCGCAAAAGCAAAACAACTTATTAGTTCCTTGAATGATTTTAGTTCAAAGCTAAACAACAAAGGAACTCTTGCTAATGAATTAGTAACCGATACAATCGTTTATGCTTCGATAAAAAAATCAGTTTTACAATTGCATCAAATGACTGAAACTGCTAATTTATTTGTGAATAATCTCAAAGAAGCCAGCAATAATCCCAACTCTACTATTGGCGTATTGTTGCATGATGAAGAATCAGGTGCTAATATGAAAAAAACTATTAGAAATTTAGAAAGCAGTTCTGAAAAACTAAATGAAGATCTAGAAGCCCTACAACATAATTTTTTACTGAAAGGCTATTTTAAAAAGAAAAATAAAAAAGCTGAAATCAACACCTCTGAAAAATAAAATGTGAGAATGTTGTAAGTTCTTTAAAAAGTTATATAACACTTTAAACTTATTAGATTTCCACCTTTGTAAGGTGAATTTTTAGTATTTACAACCCTTGAATTCAAAAGATGCAAGTCCTGTATTCAGGAAAAATCATCCATTAAAAAGCAATAGTTTAACATCAATAAAAAATCTAGAAAATATGAAACCACAAATAGGAATTACAGAAGAGCATTTAAAAAAAAGTATAACAGTTCTTTCTTCAATTTTAGCAAATGAAATGACGCTATATATTAAACTAAGAAAATTTCATTGGAATGTATCTGGTGAAAGTTTCATGGAACTTCATAAATTATTCGAAGGTCAATACAAACAACTAGAAGAATCAATCGATGAAATTGCAGAACGTATCAGTAAATTAGGCGGAAAAGCCATCGGAACAATGAAAGATTTTTCTGATTTGTCAACAATTAAAGAATCTCCAAATCAATATCCTGCTCAAAAAGAGATGCTAAAAGAATTATTAGCCGATCATGAAACAATCATCGTTCATTTACGAAAAGATGTTGACCTAAGTACTCAAGAAAACAAAGATGCAGGAACAGCTGATTTTCTAACAGGAATGATGGAGTCACATGAAACAATGTCTTGGATTTTAAGAAGATATTTAAACTAATTTAAATTAAAAAATTAACTCATAACAAAATGGAAAACTCAGAAAACGAAGTTTATTTAGCACATAATAGTTATTGCAAAGTTGGTAAAATTACCGCAAAAAAATCTTTTGAAGAATCAGAATCTGAAACTGAATTTGAAAAATTTGACGAAAATTTATCTTGCATAATGCTTTAATACTTTTTAAGTTTTGCGTTTTGACCATCATATATTACCAGCAAACATTTTGTTGTAGGGATTATGCATGCAACAGCTGTTGAGGATGTACCCAAAAAAAAATTAGGTTAGGTTTTTGTTTTGATTAAGGGCTGTTGACAACAACAGCCCTTTTTTTATGCTTAAAAAGCATTATAAAATTCAAATTTACAAACATGTAAATTATATAACTTTTATCAAAAGTTATATAATCATTTTAACGATTAAAATACTGAAATTTAACTTATTAATACAATTAAACAAGCTGTAATTGTAATACAATACCACGTCTAGGAACTATTAAAAAGAATATCATGAAAACTACAAAAAAATTAGGCATTTGGATGGATCACTCTATTGCTCATTTAATGGAATTTACATCTAAACATTTTGAAATAGAAACAATCGAATCAAATTTAACTACTGATCTCCAACATGAAAGTGTAGTGAAAAATAAAAATCTTACACCTAAAAAAGAGACCAAACAACTTTTTGATTATTATAAAAAAATAGCAGAGGCTATAAAAAATTATAAACGAGTAATTCTTTTTGGACCAACTGATGCTAAAATAGAATTATTTGACTTATTAAGTGAAGATGAGCGTTTCTTAAAAATCAAAATTGAAATTAAAAATACAGATAAAATGACTGAAAATCAAAAACATGATTTTGTAAGAGAATATTTTTCAAAAGCCTAAAAATTTTACTAATCAATTTTAAATTATAAAAAAATGCAAACACGTACTATAGGAATCGTAATGGTAATTATTGGAGTAATAATGATGCTTTATAACAGCTTTAATTATATAACAACTGAAAAAATAGTCGACATAGGTCCTATACAAATCAATAAAGAAGTAAATCATCCGATAGTATGGTCACCAATAGTTGGAATAGTACTGGCTACGGGAGGAATTGTTTTAATCCTTAGTAAAAACAAACAACTCTCCTAAAATTGATCTTAAAAAAACTGTGAATATTGTAATTTCTATAAAAATTTATGTAACAGATATTCTTTAGATAGTCACCAACTTTGTATAAAACTGATAGTCATTAATTTAAATTGAATAACAATGGATACTAATAAATCAATCGAAGTATTAAATACACTTGTAGAGATTAATAATGACAGAATAGAGGGTTATAAAACTGCTTTAAATTCTACTGAAAAAAAAGGGCTAAAAAAACTTTTTTTAGAATTTCAACAAACAAGCCTGAAATGCAAATCAGAACTTATAAAAGAAATTGAAAAATTAGGAGGAAATCCAAGAGATAACTATAAAAAAAATAACCGATTTTCGAAATTTTGGATTAATCTCAAAGCATCGCTTATTTGTAAAGATAGCCAGGATGTCATTAATTACTGCGAATCGTATGAACATATAGCTGGACAATATTATAAAAATGCATTAGTTTTTAAAATGAAACATTTAAGTTTTGAGCAACAAGTTATGTTACGAAAACAATATTCATTAATTACTGTTGATAATTCCAGAATAATAGAACTGCGAGACAGATTATTCAGTAATAAATATTTTAAATAAACTCCGTAAAAACAAAGGTTTTCTATTAAAAAATTGAAATATAAAATGTAAAACCTTTTCAAAAATTAAGTATTGATTTTATTGTTTTTATACCAAAGACAAATTTCACCAATCCTATTTTATTCTTTCAAAAAGGCTTATAAATAAATTATGATAGTATAACTATCATAATTTATAGGTTAATCAACTGCATCCAATCAATTAATCACAATTAAAATATTTTATTTTGATTCTATATTTAAAAAATACTTTTAACGATTTTGGTAAAGTAACACTATTTACGAAACGTTTTTTTAGTGAAGTTTTTATACCTCCTTATGAAATGCGAACGTTTATTAAACAATGCTATTCTATAGGATATAAATCTTTACCATTAGTGACTATAACTGGTTTTATAATGGGATTAGTCCTCACACTTCAATCCAGACCAACTTTAGCGAAATTTGGTGCCGAATCTTGGTTACCTGGAATGGTTGCGCTTTCCTTAATAAGAGAAATTGCACCTGTAATTACAGCATTAATTTGTGCAGGAAAGGTTTCTTCCGGCATTGGTGCAGAGTTAGGTTCGATGAAAGTTACGGAACAAATTGACGCCATGGAAGTTGCAGCCATAAATCCGTTCAAATATTTAGTAGTGACAAGGATATTAGCCACTACACTTATGATTCCGGTTTTAGTTATTTATGCTGATGGAATTGGAATATTTGGAGGATATATAGGCGTAAATATGCATAGTGATGTTAACCTGACACGGTATACTTCTCAAGTTTTTGAATCATTGACCTTTTTAGACATTATACCGGCCACGATTAAAACTTTTTTCTTTGGATTTTTCATCGGAATGATAGGATGTTATAAGGGTTTTAATGCTTCAAATGGAACTGAAAGCGTAGGTAAAGCAGCAAACTCAGCAGTAGTAACTGCATCACTGACTATATTTATTATAGACATGCTTGCAGTACAATTAACTGATTTATTCTTTTAAAATGATACAAGAAAAAGCAAACATAGCTATAGACAAAACTACTATTGAAAATACTCCTATAATAGAAATTAAGGATTTACATAAAGCTTTTGGAGATAACGAGGTGTTAAAGGGAGTTAATCTCTGCGTAAATAAAGGCGAAAATGTAGTTGTATTAGGAAAGTCAGGATCCGGAAAATCGATAACTATAAAATGCATAGTGGGATTAGTAATAGCGGACAAAGGTGAAATTACTGTATTTGATACTGATATTACCAAAATAGATACTAAAGAACTGAATGAAATTAGAGTCCGGATTGGATTTCTTTTTCAAAACGCAGCACTATACGACTCAATGAGTGTAAGAGAGAATCTTAGTTTTACTTTAAGACGACATGTTACCGGTTTATCAAAAGAAGAATTGCAAACTGAAATTTCAGAAGTATTACAAAGCGTAGGTTTAGCGGATGCTATTGATAAAATGCCTTCGGAATTATCAGGAGGTATGCGAAAAAGAGTTGGTCTGGCACGAACACTTATTTTAAAACCGGAAATAATCCTTTATGACGAACCCACCACTGGATTAGACACGATTACTTCCAGAGAAATAAGCGAATTAATATTAGATCTTCAGAAAAAAAATAAAACAAGTTCTATCATCATCACACACGATATGGCATGTGCAAAACATACTAGTGATAGGATAGTTATTTTAAAAGAAGGTATAATACATGCCGAAGGCAGTTATGAATCCTTAGAAAAAAGTGATGACGAATGGGTTCGCTCCTTTTTCATTTAAACAGAAAATTAAAAAAATAAATCAAAAACTATGAATAAAGAATCTGGGTTCCAATGGAAATTGGGAATGTTTGTAATAATTGGATTAGTACTCTTTATAGCCACAATTTATTTTGTAGGGAAACAGAAAAATATATTTGGTTCAACATTTCATTTAAAATCTAACTTTAAATCCGTAAGTGGTCTTGAAGTAGGAAATAATGTGCGCTTTTCAGGTATTAATATTGGGACTGTAAGTGAAATCGAATTAGTTACTGACACCTCGGTAGTAGTAAAATTTTTGATAAAAGATGAGGTACAACAGTTTATAAAAACGGATGCAATAGCCAGTATTGGCTCAGACGGGTTAATGGGAGACAAAGTATTAACAATATCGCCAGGAACCCATTCGAATAAATCAGTAAAAGATAATGACATCATTGCCTCAAGAAAACCCATTGATATGGAAGACATTATGAGTAGTGTGAAAACAAGCGTTGATAATGCCGGTATTATTACCGCTCAATTAGCACAATTTACCTATAATATGAACAATGGAAAAGGAACATTATCAAAATTAATGACCGATCAAGAATTTGCTGGTAGTCTAAAAAACACACTTGACAACTTAGAAAGCAGTTCAAATGAATTTGCAAGTTTTACAACAAAAATGAATAGCGGAAAAGGTGCTTTATCTAAACTGGTCAGTGATGAAAAGATGGGAAAAATGGTTGACTCAACCTTAACTAATGTCAACACTGGTACAAAGGGACTTAATGAAGTTATTGAGGCTGCTAAACATAATTTTTTATTAAGAGGTTATTTTAATAAACAGAAAAAAGCGGAAGAAAAAAAACAACAGGAATTAGATGACCAACAAGAATTAGAATTGAAAAAAGATTTAAAATTTGTTGATGAGAATACTACAAAAAAATAATTTTAACACTAAAATACTTAAACTTAAAGTCTTAAAAGTGAGAATATTACAATTTAAAAATAAAGTTATATAATACTGCGTTTTAAAGATGATACTACCTTTACATAATACTCAAAGTATTATTTATTATCTAAAAAATAAAATAAAATGAAAAAAATCAATCTTATTCTGTCTTTCATTCTTCTTGGATTCTTATTGAATTCATGCAATAATGATAATTCAACAGCTAGTTATCCGTACGCTGTACGAATGACTGATGCTCCAGGTCCATATGACGAAGTAAATGTAGATATTCTAGGTGTGGAAATAACTGGTGATGCTGGCCAAACAGTCTCATTAAATGTTCGAAAAGGGATTTACAATCTGCTTGATTTTTCTAATGGAGTGAGTACGTTAATTGCCACTGATTCATTAGAAATTTCTAAAGTAGAACAAATCAGACTTATACTAGGAACTGAAAACACAGTGAAAATTAACAATGTCAGCTATCCTTTAAGTACTCCTAGTGCAGATCAAACGGGATTAAAATTACAGGTTCATCAAACGCTTGAACAAGGTATATTGTATAGTGTACTCCTTGATTTTGATGCTAATAAATCTATTGTCAGTACTGGTAACGGGGCCTATAAATTGAAACCAGTTATTAGAACGATCGAAGCGGCTATAAGCGGTTCCATTAAAGGAAAAGTTACCCCTACAGGAAGTATAGCTGTAGTTACAGCTGTCGATGCAGTTACTAATTCATCCTATTCAACAAACGTAAATACAAGTGGCGAATTTTTAATTATGGGACTTCCTGCAGGTACCTATAATGTAACGATTACTCCTGTATTGCCTTTAGCTCCTGTTACCAAAACTACTATTGTAGTGACAACAGGTAATACAACTGATTTAGGAACTATAATTCTTTTGTAAGAATAGGTCTTATAGTACACTCTGTTTCTAATGAAACTAAGAGATTATCATAGGTTAATAAAAAATTAAACTATTTTGAAGCATCCTTGCAATGAGATACACTTCTGATAGTTTAATTTTTTTTATTTTATTAAAAAATTAAATCAAAATATCATGGAAACAGAAAAAGAGCTAAATGATGCTATCTTAAAAATGACTTTAAAAATACGAAATGAATATCCTGAATTATCCAAATATTTAATAGAAATGCCGGAAACAATCCCTGATAACAAAAATCCTAAAATCAATATTAAAATATTGAAAGATTATTACGAATCATTAAACTCTATACTAAAGAAATATGCACCAAATCATACTAAAACAGAAAATAAATAAACCTGTAAATATTTTTTATGATGAAGATATACAGCCGTTTGGAACAGCTTTTTGAAAAACTGACCTCAACAGTAACAGCTATACTTGGCAATCCTATTACATTTATTTTTGCACTATGCTTAGTGCTTTGGTGGTGGATTAATAATCTATTTACAACAATGGATATACATCAAATCATTGGAGATATTATTTTTGGAGTTACCTTTTTAAGTTTATTTATTATCCAAAAATCATTTAACCGATTTTCAGCTTCATTACATTTAAAAGTAAATGAATTAGTTTCATCTCATGAAACTGCCAGTAATGCTGTATTGAACGCTGACGTAAAAACTGAAAAAGAAATCACAGAACTTTCAAAAGAATACAGCGAATTAGCTGAAAAAATAAAAGAACTAGACGAAGAAGATAATTAATTATTATTTGTTTAAAAAACTACTTCTTGTCAGTAATCTGTGAATATTGCAAATCTTCACTGCAATTATATAATTCATTTTGACGCTTACTCCCTCAACTTTGTAACGTGGTGAATATTTTTTCAACACATAAATACAATAGCAATGGACAGTATAGAACTAGAAGGAAATTGGGAAGAGCAAAAAGGAAAATTGAAACAAAAATTTGCCGCTTTAACTGATAATGATTTACTTTTTAAGGAAAGTATGAAAGACGAAATGATCAGAAAACTACAAATAAAATTAGGCAAAACTAAAGAAGAATTACTGACCGTTATTAAAAACCTGTAAATCAATTATAGTATAAACATCCAATTTATTTACAGCTATTTCTCATAAATTAATAACTTGTCTAATCACATAAAATAACTCAAGACGGAATAACCTGATTGCCCTAGTTTGAATAATAAAAGGGGAATAATTTCTTTACTCCCAACATAAAAACTAAAATTACAGTAAAAAAACAATTTATTAGCTTCTAATTTAAAATAAATAACAATACACATCATTAAAAGGCGAGTTTTATTTAACTCGCCTTTTGTTATTTTAATTTCCCCCTACTGCAACAAAACCTTAAATAACTCATAATCATTCAAGAAAGTGTGAATAATGTAAATTATACAGAAAGTATTGTAACACTTTTCGCTGTTATCGTGCTGACCTTTGTAAGATAGAAATTACACTATAAATTAAATTTAAAGAAACAAAAATGAAAAAATCAAGAATATTAATCTCAGCTTCACTAATCCTAACTTTCATGGCTTTCACAGGAGTAAAAGCTCAAGAAAATGTACCTAAATTTGGTATTAAAGGTGGTGTGAATTTCTCTAACCTTTACACCGATAATGTAGATGACAACAATGTATTGACAGGCTTTAATGCAGGTTTCTTTGCTAAATTACCAGTATCAAATTTTATAGCTATTCAACCCGAAATTTCTTATACAGGAAAAGGAGCCGAACTTGTTTACAACAATGCATTAGTAAGCGGAACTGCACAATTTAAATTAGATTATATTGAAGTACCTATTTTATTAGTTGTAAACGTTACAAAGAATTTCAATATACATGCAGGCCCTTATGCTGCTTACTTAATTAGCGGAAAAACTACTAACAAATCAAATAACGGCAGTTATAATTTTGAAAATAACATTAACACTGATGACTTCAATCGCTTTGATGCAGGTCTTGCAGGAGGTGTGGGACTTGATTTAGAACCAGTAAGTTTTGGAGTTCGTTACAATTATGGATTAACCAAAATTGGTAAAGATAATACCAGTAGTAATTTCACTTCTCCAGATGCTAAAAACAGTGTCTTAAGTTTTTACGCAGCTTTTTCATTTTAATCAAAAAAATAATAGAATAAATTTCAGATTACGTTAAAAAAAAATATCACACAAAACACTGAAAAACAATACATTACGTTTTATTTTATTTTAACTTTACTAAATAACATTTTAAATACTAATCATTAAAAAACAGAAATCATGAGCAATCTTCTTTACACATTAGCAGTAATATTAATTATTTTTTGGGCAATTGGATTCTTTGCATACAGTGCAGGATCTATTATACACATATTATTAGTAATTGCAATAATTGCAATAATTTTAAGACTGATTCAAGGGCGAAGATTATAAAAATCAATATTTAAAAACAAAAAAATTAACTATGAAAACAGATAAAGTAATATTAGGAGTATTAGGTGGTCTTGCAGCAGGTGCATTAATGGGTATATTATTTGCTCCGGAAAAAGGAAAGAAAACAAGAAAAAGAATCTTAAGTAAAGGCAATGATTATGCTGATGACTTAAAAGATAAATATGATAATTTATTAGGCACAGTATCTAAAAAATATGAAGATATATGGTTAGAAGGTCAAGATCTGCTATCAGCAGGAAAAGACAAATTAGAAAAAACAAAAAAGGAAATTCAAAAATTAGAAATCTAAATTGAAGCAGTCAATTCATTAAAATTTCTAAACTATAATCTCAATTAAAATTAAATTATGGACAACTATGCAACAACAATAGAAACGCTTTTTGAAAAAGCGGAGAACTATACAAGAACAACCGCTGAATTGGTAAAGCTTAATGCAATTGATACATCAGCAGATGTTTTATCCTCTCTACTTTCCAGATTAACCGTAGCTATTGTTGTTGTAATGTTTGTTCTGCTTACTAATATTGGTCTCTCTTTATGGATAGGTGAATTAATGGGAAAACCATATTTAGGCTTTTTTATCGTAGGAAGTGCTTATTTTCTAGTTTCAATTATACTATACACTTTTAAGGATCAATGGATTAAAACCCCTATCAGTAATTTCATTATCACTAAAATGCTTAATAAAAAAATAGGATGAAAAAAAGCAACGAAACCGATAAGCTTAACGAAGCTATCGTTTTATTAGAAAACAAACAAGCCATAGAATTAATCTCTTTAAAACAACAGTTTGAATTAACTTATGAAAGTTTAAAACCTTTAAACATCATTAAAAGTGTTTTTAGCGAAATAACAACTTCATCTGAGATAAAAGGGAACTTAATTAGTAATGCCATTGGAATGTCTACAGGTTATTTGACAAAAAAAGTATTGTTAGGCTCTTCTCATAATCCAATAAAAAGACTATTAGGGACATTATTACAATTTGTAGTCACTAATGTGGTAACAAAGCATTCTGATAATATAAAGGTCTAAATTTAAACAGGTCACTCTCCAAATAACGATTGCATTTAATTGCAGAAGAAATCTTTTTTCATACTTAAAATAAATTTATAGCTAAGCAAAAAAAACGTAAAGGCTTTAAATTAAAAATTGACAAAATGATAAAAAAAGAAACGCTAATAATAACTAACAAACAACTTATTTTTCAAAACGATGAAAAAGAAAAACGAGCTGCTGAATTAGTTATTGCTAATATTGAACTTGCTTATCAAAATTTGGAAAAAGAGAAACGTGCTGCAGAATTAGTTATTGCCAATGAAGAACTTGCTTATCAAAATTTGGAAAAAGAGAAACGAGCCGCTGAATTAGTCATCGCCAATGAAGAACTAGCCTTTCAAAACATAGAAAAAGAAAAAAGAGCCGCTGAATTAGTCATCGCCAATGAAGAACTGGTATTTCAAAATGAAGAAAAAGAAAAACGAGCAATTGAATTAATTATTGCCAATGAAGAACTTGCTTATCAAAATAAAGAAAAAGAGAAACGTGCCGCAGAATTAGTTATTGCCAATGAAGAACTAGTATTTCAAAATGATGAAAAAGAAAAAAGAGCCGCTGAATTAGCAATTGCCAATGAGGAACTGGTATTTCAAAATGATGAAAAAGAAAAACGAGCAATCGAATTAATTATTGCCAATAAAGAACTTGCTTATCAAAATAAAGAAAAAGAAAAAAGAGCAATTGATTTAATTAAAATCAATTTAGAACTTAAAAAAGCACAACAATATCAAAAAGAATACATCAACGGATTAGAGCATTTGATGTTTATAACCTCGCATAAAGTGAGACAACCCATTGCTAATATTCTCGGGTTATCGTTATTGCTGGAACAGGAGATAAATTCTCCAAATGAACTAAAAGAATATACAAATTTGATCTTACAATCTGCTTTAGTACTCGATTCTTTCACACAAGAACTTACTGAATATATTTCTAATTTGGGTGAAAAAGGAAAAAATAAAATTGAAAATAAATAAAATTAATACATACAATTTTTATGACTCTATCCTAAAGAGTATGTAAATTTTAAAAATATAGGGGTTTGACTTTTTAAAAAAGTTAGACCCTTTTTTATTATATAATTTAAAACTGCTAGAAAATTAATCTTCAGTTTTGAATTGGCATCACCGATTTTTATTAGTTTGCCAACTAACCATATCCTCCATTTTTTTTCCCTTAAACGTATTTTGTCGCAAAAAATTTAAGCAATTTATACCCTTATTTTACGGTATAAATTATTTGTTCTAACATTTTTTTAACAAATATAAAGATTCAAATATCTGATTATCAATATATTGAATAAATTTTAACATTTTAAATATGTGAATTTCACAAGTTATACTTCTAATTGTATAATACTTAAAGTCAGTAACTAACCAACCTTTGCGATATAAAACATTTAATCCCCTAAAATCAAAAAAAATGAAAACTAAAAATTTACTATTAACCTTTGCAATACTATTTATTGCATTAATTTCTGGCTGTGCAAAAGACGATTTCCAAGAGATTGTTGGTGTTTGTCCAGTAGTTTCCTCTACTGTACCGCTTAATGGTGCATTAGGAGTTCCTTTCAGGCAAGTTATTTCTGCAACATTTAATGAAGCGATGAATGCCTCAACGATTAACGCGGCTACTTTTACTGTTACTGAAGCTGGCGGTACAGCCATTACTGGTACTATTGCTTACAGCGCAACAACAGCAACATTTACTCCAACAAGTCCTCTTAAACCTAATACAACCTACACAGGTAGAATTAAAACTGGAGTAAAAGACTTAACGGGTAATGCACTTCAAACCGATTATACATGGACATTCACTACAGGAATGATATTAGTACCAGTGGTAACTTCTACAGACCCTATTGCCAATGAAATAAACGTTGTTCTGAATAAAACAATTACGGCAACATTCAGTGTACCAATGGATCCTTTGACTTTAAATAACACTACTTTTATTGTAAAACGAGGAACAAATACAGTTAGTGGGGCAATTACTTATACTGGATCAACAGTATCTTTTACACCTACAACTCCATTGATAGACAATACAATCTATACTGTTACCATAACTAATGGTGCTAAAAATTTAGAAGGAACATCATTGGCTGGTAATTACGTATGGAGTTTCACAACAGCAATAGCTCCTACAGTAACCACCACAGACCCTCTTGATAATGCAACAGGAGTTAATTTAAACAAAACTGTTACAGCTAAATTTAGCATAGTTATGGATCCTTTAACTATTAGTACTGCAACTTTTACTTTAAAACAAGGTACAACAGTAATTCCAGGTGTAGTTACTTATTCAGGTACAACGGCTTCATTTAACCCAGTTAATCCGTTAGACACAGGACTTACTTATAGAGCAACCATTACAACGGGTGCTAAAAGTTCACTAGGTATTCCAATGGCTAACAATTATGTATGGGATTTCACTACAGTGAATGCAGCAATTGTTACTCCTGCTCCAACAGCTGCTAGCGGTCTATATTTTGGAGTTTTTGGAGGAAATGCAGGAATCACTAATCAGGGTTTAAATACCGTAATTAATGGACGTATCGGAACTACTGCAGCTTCTACTTTAATAACTGGATTCCACGATGGCCTATCGGCTGCAGTCTATACAGAAACACCTTTAAATAAAGGACTTGTATCTGGTGGAATATATACGGCTCCGCCTGCACCAGGAACAGCTACATCTGAAGCAATTGCAACTCAGGGACTAATTGATGCAAATGCAGCTTATATCAGTATTTCTCCAGCTTCAAAACCAGGAGGAATCGATCCCGGAGCAGGTGAGCTAGGAAACTTAGTATTAGCACCAGGGATTTATAAATCAGCAAGCGGTACTTTTAAAATATCAAATGGAGATTTAACTTTAGATGCCAAAGGCGATGCTAATGCAGTTTGGATTTTTCAAACAGCAGCTGGCTTAACAGTAGGAATTGCTGGCCCAACAGGTGCTAAAAGTGTTAAATTGGTCAATGGAGCTTTAGCTAAAAATGTTTATTGGTACGTAGGCAGTCAAGCGGTTATCAATGGCGCTGGTGGTGGAGTAATGACTGGTACGATTATCGCATCTGCTGGAGTTACCTTCTCAACAGCAGGAAATGCTGCACAAACAGTATTAAATGGTAGAGCTATTTCCCTTGTTGCTTCAGTTACTATGGTAAATACAACTATTAATGTACCTGCTAACTAAATTTAAGATTTTACAAATAAATGATTTCATCCCGTCGTAAGGCGGGATTATAAAAAAGAAACAATCAAAATAAAAAAATATGAACATTAAAACTAATTTAAAAAAGGGATTACGCCTAGCTTGGTCCCCTAATAGCTTGCCTATCAAAGGTCTTTTATTAGTCTCTTTGACGTGGTTAAGTATTCAAACTCCTATTCAATCTCAAGAAACTCAAGTACTCAAGTACACAAAACCTTCATGGTACTTTGGAGTTGCAGGCGGTGCCAATTTTAATTTTTATCGTGGCTCTACCCAACAATTGAATGCTGATTTTACCCCTCCAGCTGCTTTTCATGATGGAAATGGTGTGGGACTTTTCATAGCACCACTTTTAGAATATCGCCCTGCTGATTCCAGATGGGGTGTAATGCTTCAAGCTGGATATGATAATCGCAAAGGAACTTTTGACCAAATTGTTACTCCATGTGACTGTCCGGCAGATTTATCTACAAACGTAAGTTATATTACTGTGGAACCTAGTTTACGCTTCGCTCCTTTTAAATCTAATTTTTATCTTTATGGTGGACCACGTTTGGCTTTCAATATGGATAAATCATTTACGTATCAATTAGGAATCAATCCTGCATATCCGGATCAAGTACCAAGTCCTGCAGTAACAGGTGATTTAAGTGATGTCAAAAAAACTATTATTTCAATGCAAATTGGAGCCGGTTATGATATTCCTCTTTCATCTGATACAAATAAGACACAGTTTGTACTATCCCCTTTTGTTGCTTTTCAGCCTTATTTTGGTCAAAATCCACGTTCAACAGAAACATGGAACATAACAACTCTTAGAGCAGGTATAGCCCTAAAAATGGGACAAGGACATAATATCCAAGAATCAACAGATCTATTGAAGGATCCTGAAGTTCAGTTTTCTGTAAACTCGCCAAGTAATGTTCCTGGTGAACGAAGAATGACTGAAATATTCCCACTTAGAAACTATGTGTTTTTTAATGTAGGATCAACTGAAATCCCAAATCGGTATGTTATATTGAATAAAGATCAAGTTAAAGACTTCAAAGAAGACCAATTGGAAGTTTTTGCTCCAAAAAACTTGTCAGACCGTTCAAAAAGACAAATGATTGTTTATTATAATGTTTTAAACATCCTTGGAGATCGTATGCAAAAAAATCCTTCATCGACAATTACTTTGGTGGGCTCATCAGAAAAAGGTCCTGAAGATGGTCTTGCTTTATCAGAATCTATCAAAACCTACTTGGTCAATGTCTTTGCAATAAATCCTTCCAGAATAACTACTAAAGGCCAAAACAAACCTAATATTCCATCAGAACAACCAGGTGGGACACTTGAATTAGAACTGTTACGTGAAGGAGATCGCAGAGTTTCAATCGAAAGCACTTCTCCAGATTTGTTAATGGAATTTCAAAGCGGTCCTGATGCGCAATTGAAACCTGTACAAATTGTTCCTCTACAAGAAGCACCAGCTGAAAGCTATGTTACTTTCAATAATAAAGGAGCAAACGAAGCTTTATCTTCATGGTCATTACAAATAGCTGATGAACAAGGAAAAGTACAAGCTTTTGGACCTTATACACAAGAGGAAGTAAGTATTCCTGGAAAATCAATTTTAGGTAGTCGTCCAGAAGGTAATTACAAAGTAAAAATGATTGGTCAAACCAAAAGTGGTAAAATTGTAGAGAACGAAACTCCAGTACACATAGTACTTTGGACTCCTGCAAAAATGGAAGAAGGTACGAGATATAGTATTATTTATGAATTTAATAAATCTAAAGCAATAACTATCTATGAAAAATACCTTACTGAAGTAGTAACACCAAAAATCCCTATTGGAGCAACAGTTACAATTCATGGTCATACTGATATTATAGGTGAAGAAGTACATAATCAAGATTTGTCTCTAGCTCGTGCTAATGATGTTAAAAGTATTCTTGAAAGTAGTCTATCTAAATCTGGTAGAAACGACGTGAAATTTGAAGTACTTGGATATGGAGAAGACGAAAATAAATCTCCTTTTGAAAACAAAACTCCAGAAGAACGTTTTTACAATCGTACCGTAATAATTGATATTATTCCTGCTGCTAAATAAGTCATAGGAATAAAGAATATAATTTTGATAAATACTAAAAGAGGATAGAAACTTAAAAGACTATCCTCTTTTTTTTTATCTTATTTTTAAATCCATAAGAAACAAACTCAATGAATAATTACTAATTTACGTGTATCAAAAAATGAAATTAGGAATAAATAATATTTATTTTTTTAAAATTACTATTTAAAACTGAAATTTTAACAAAAAATCATTATTTTTACTAATCACTTTATGTAAATATGACCGCAAACGAAAAAATCATTACTAAGTTCTATACTGCTTTTGCAAATGCTGACGCCACTACAATGTGTGAATGTTATCATCCGGATATTCAATTTCGGGACTCTGTATTTGGTTTATTAAAAGGAAATGATGTGTGTCAAATGTGGAAAATGCTCATAGAAAACAACAAAGGAAATATAAAAATTGAATTCTCAGATATAAAAGCGGATGAATACATTGGTTCTGCTCGATGGATAGCTACCTATAATTTTAGTAAAACCAACAGAAAAGTTGTGAACGTTATTCAGGCAAAATTTCAGTTTAAAGAGGGGCTAATCGTAAAACATTCTGATTACTTTGATATTTGGAAATGGTCCAAACAAGCATTAGGAACTAAAGGGTATCTATTTGGATGGACAGGTTTTTTCCAAAACAAAATACAACAAAAAGCACTGTTGTCATTGAAAAAGTACAAAGAAACGAATCATGCTAATTGAAACTTTAAAATCGCTATTCGATAGAGATCTAAACAAATTAAAATTAGAGATTGAGTTATACCAATATGAAAATGAAATTTGGCATATTCAAAAAGGAATCACTAATTCAGCAGGAAATCTTTGCCTGCATATAATAGGAAATCTTAATACGTATATTGGAGCCGAATATGGAAAGACAGGCTATATCAGAAACAGAGCGCTTGAATTTTCTCTCAAGAATGTCCCAAGAGCAGAATTAATAAACAAAATTGAAGAAACCATTGTTACCGTTAACAATGCACTTAATACCATATCAGAAGAAGATTTAAAAAAAGAATACCCTCTTTTAGTTTTTGAAACCAAAACGTCTACTGAATTTATGCTAATCCATTTGACTACCCACCTCACCTATCATCTGGGCCAGATCAATTACCACAGGCGTTTATTAGATTAATAAAAAAAGATTTATTTATTCCATTCGCTCAAATAACTGATTAAGCGAATATAAATCTAAAATACTCCTATAAAAAAACGGAAATGAAATAATAGTTATAATACAAGATTTGTATGATACAGTTTTCTAAAAATCCCGTTCCATTTGAGTCAAACAGAAAATATGCTGCACTGGAAATTCTTCAGTTAATCGTATTATCCTGCTTGATACTCTATTTTGGAAAAACATTATTTATCCCGCTGAGCTTTTCATTACTTATTAGTTTTATTTTGTACCCCGTTTGTAAGTGGATGGAAACAAAAGGCATAAACAAAGCTGTTGCAATCATAATTGCTATTTTAGGAGTACTAATTTTAGTAGGAACAATTATTTATTTACTGTTTACACAGTTTATAGAATTTTTAAATGATTGGCAATTATTGCGAATAAAGCTTCTGGAAACAATAAATTCAATAAGCTTTTCAATCTATGAAAGGTTTGATATAAGCATCGAAAAACAATTAGAATTCATCAAAAACATCTTTAACAATTCTGGTTCAGAAACTTTTTCACTATTACGTAGCTTTGCCTACTCTTTATCTGAATCCGTTTTTTCACTATTAATTATTCCTGTTTTTTCAGCACTGATTTTATATCATCGTCAAATGCTGTCCAATGCGCTCTACGCTCTTTTTCCTTTAGAAAATACAAAAATAATTCACGAAATTCTTATCGAAACGATTCATGCTTATTATAATTTTATCAAAGGAATGCTATTGGTATATCTTATTGTTGGGATTTTAAATAGTATTGGCTTATTAATCATTGGGATACCACATCCTTTTCTGTTCGGATTTATAGCTTCAATCCTAACTTTTATTCCTTATGTAGGAATCATGATATCGTCGCTCTTGCCTATTGCTGTTTCCTGGATAACGTATAATTCTATTTGGTATCCAATAGGTGTTGTAATCGTATTTTCAATCGTACAAATACTTGAAGCTTATATTATATTTCCTTTTGCAGTAGGAAGCCGCTTAAAAATAAACACGCTTGTCATTATAACAATGGTAATTGCAGGAGGCATTTTATGGGGCGCCGCAGGAATGATATTATTCATTCCCTTCGTTAGCATAATAAAATTGATTGCAGACCGCACACCTAGCTTAAAGACATTATCGGTTTTATTAGGAGACGGCGAGCAAAAAAAAGCTACGAAATAATCTACTTCAAAAGATCAAAATCAAACACCCAATCCAACTCTTTTTTATACCATAATTGTCCTTGTGAAACTTCCAGCGGGCAATCAAAATTATTGGTATAAAGCGCTCCTGTCCCTAAACCCTGAGGCATTAAATTATGTTGTAAAAACGTCCATTGTGCAATCGCATTCAGTCCAATGTTACTCTCTAAAGCTGAAGTAATCCACCACCCTATTTTATGCTTTTCAGCCAAAGAAATCCATTCTTGTGTACCTCTAAATCCGCCTACAAAACTAGGCTTCAAAATAATGTATTGCGGTTTAATTTTCTCCAATAATTGTTCTTTATCTTCCAATGTAAACACACCAATCAGCTCTTCATCCAAAGCAATAGGAAATGGAGTGATTTTACACAACTCTGCCATCCTGTCGGTGTGATTTTTTTGTATCGGTTGCTCAATACTATGCAATTCAAATTCAGACAGTTGCGTTAATTTGTCTAAAGCTAAAATTTCATCAAAAGCACCATTCGCATCAACACGAATTTCAACTTGCTCCGGAGTAAAATGTTCCCGAATAAACCGTAATAATTGCAATTCTTTATCGAAATCTATCGCTCCTATTTTAAGTTTAATACATAGAAAGCCCTGCGCTAATTTCTCCTCGATTTGTTGCTTCATAAACAACTCCTCACCCATCCAAACTAAGCCGTTAATCAATATGGATTTTACACCATTTGTAAAGCCCGAAGGGAAAAGCAAAAAAGGAGTCTCACTCACTAAAGATTGGAATGCCATTTCGACTCCAAATTGGATGGAAGGAAACTCCAATAATGATTCCCAAAGTTGCTCTTTACCAAGATAAATATTGTCGCAGGTCCATTGCAATTTTTCTTCATAATCCAGACGATCATCAATACTTAATCCGCGAAGAATTCCACATTCCCCTATTCCCTTTTTACCTTCTTGCTCCAAGACGATAAACCAAGTTTCTTTTTCGGTCATTACGCCACGGGAAGTTCCTGACGGACGTTTAAAATCAAGAATATATTTGTGATAAGTTGCTTTCAAAAAAAATTATGAATTATGAGTTATAAATTTTGAGTTACATATTCGTATGAAAAAAATAAGCAATACCTAATCTTGTCAAGTCGAGCGCAGTCGAGACCTAATTGACGAGTCTCGACTGCGCTCGACTTGACAAATCCTTAAAGAGAATAATTTTACTTTTCCATCAACTTCAAAACTCTTTCAAAGTCATTAGAAATTATTCCTGCCTTTTTAAAAGCTTCGAAATCTTGTTTCACTTTTTCAGTCCAACTCAAAGTATCTGTTACGTTTTGAGATTGGTATTCCTTATAAATAGCTTTCGCTGATGAATAGTTATTATTCAATAAATAAGCGTGCGCTAAATTCAATTTTATCAATAGCTCAGAATCATCAAGCTTCTCGCCTTCTTTTAGAAATTTAATTGCTTTGCCGTATTGTTTTGTCAAAATATAACTATTCCCAATTGCATTATAATCCAAAGCGGTTGCCTTATTGTTATTAATAATCGCATTCCATTTAGTGATTGCAGCACCATAAAGCCCTTGTTTCGCTAAATCTGATGCCTGTTTACGTAAAGTCCCATAAAATACATTAGAAGCCCCTGTTTCGTTATAACAGCTGTTTCCAAAATCCTTAAAAGCTTTTGAACGCTCTATAGCTAATAGTTTTTGGAATTCCTTAAACTTATATTTAGATTGGATTTTATCAAGAATACAAACACAAAAATCATCTGAATTGGTCATTTTTTGTGCCATATTCGATGTTTTACATTGGTCAATGATTACTTTTCTATTCTCAAGCGTCCAACCGCGACTAAGTTTGCTATCGACCCAAGGCACGACTTCCAAAATAATTTTTTGGTTCATAATCCAGTTTTTACTTTCGAAACCAAACCATAAATTCCCAGAATTCAATTTCATACAAGCCGATTTATCCGTAGAAAGTCGTTTGGCATCTTTACTAACTGGCGTATCCTGAACCAGACAAGCGTCATCTGTTTTTCCGTCTGCTTTGTATTTTGCAGCTAAATCACTACTTGAAAAAACGGCATACTTGCATTTATCATCTCCTGATATTTTAGACAAGATGAAAACTGCTCCGGCAGAACCTTGGCTTATTCCTGTTGGGTCAGGAATGGCCTTTAAAACCGAAACCAAACTACCCGCCATTTGCTGATTTTTATCAAGAAGTGTTATTCTATAAATCACTTCGGTAGTTCCTTCAGGGAAATCTTGGGTTTTAATAATTATTCTGTCTCTGGCTGAAACTAAAATTTCTTCAGTTGTTGCGCGAGCTTTATCCCAATAACCGTCTTTTTGAGAAAAAACGGCATTTGTTGCAATTAAAAACAGAAATAAAGCAATGAAATTCTTTTTTTGCATGATTGAATTACGTTCTTAAAAAAAATTTAACCTCAAAATTCGCAAAGTTTATTGCAAGATTCTCAAGGTTTTAAATCAACGAAAGCCCTAGCCCTGATAAAAGCGGCATCCTTTTCTTGCTTTCTTTAAGCAAGAAAAGATACAAGCGGATAGCAGGAAATTGCTCCACCTTTGACTGCGCTCAGGCTAACATAAATTATAATTCTATAAAATCCCCTATTTCCAGTAACATCAAATCTTTTCCTTTATCGAAGAATTTGCGAATAGCAGCTTCATGATCGATTTCTATATAACCAAAAGTGTCGTAATGATACCCCAGAATTTTATCACAATCCAGGAAATCAGAAGCAATAATGGCATCGTCAACATCCATCGTGAAATTATCACCTATTGGCAGAATCGCTAAATCTAGTTTAGTACGCATAGGAATTAGCTTCATGTCCATTGTAAGCGCCGTATCACCAGCAATGTAGATATTTTTATGCTCCCCTTCAATAACAAAACCACCAGGATTTCCTCCATAACTTCCGTCAGGAAATGAACTGGAATGAATTGCACTTACAAATTTTAGTTTCCCAAAGTCAAAATTCCAGCTTCCGCCATGATTCATAGGATGTGCCTTATACCCTTTTTGAGAATAATAAGTGGCAATTTCAGCATTGGAAACAATTACTGCATTGGTTCTTTTGGCAATTGCCTCCACATCCAGAATATGATCTCCATGGGCGTGCGTTACTAAAATGTAATCTGCTTTTAAGGTTTCGACATCAACATGACCCGCTTTTAAATTAGCAGAAATATAAGGATCAACAATAATGTGTTTGCCACCAACTTCTATACCCAATGAAGCGTGACCGTAAAATGTTATTTTCATTTGAATTAAATTTTAAAATAGAGAGATTTTAGTTTAATAATTATTGACAAGCAAATCCGAAAAGAAGAAAATCATACAGAAGGCAAGTAATACAGAAAGTGCAAAAGTACTTAGTGCCAGTTTTTTTAATTCGGGATCTAATTCCTTAGGGTTGTTGTTTTTATAAACAGTAATTAAATGTTTAGTTAAAGGGATGTACGCTAGCAAAAACAAGTATTGATCAAAGTGAAAATGGTCTAAAATTGCAAAACCTATCACTAAAACCATTGCTGTAACAATCAAGAAATAATGGTATTTCTTAGCCTTAGCACCGCCAATTTTCACAACAATTGTATTTTTATTTGACTTTCTATCCGATGCTTCGTCACGCATATTGTTCAGATTTAAAACACCGACGCTCAATAATCCAATAGCAATTGCAGGCAAAAACAAGTCGAAATCCAATTGTTTTGAATACAAAAAGTTAACTCCCAAAGTACTTACCAGCCCAAAAAACACAAAGACAAAGATATCACCAAACCCCCGGTAACCGTAAGCTGTATTTCCTACCGTATAACGAATTGCCGAAGCAATGGCTAAAATACCTAAAACCAAATAGAATAAGGAATACCACAAATTAGTATCTTTAAATGCATAATATATTAACAGTATCGCTGAAAGCAATGTCAGTGCAGATGTTATTATAATAGCGCGCTTCATGGATTCAGGAGTAATTACTCCACTTTGTATAGCACGTTTTGGCCCTATTCTGTCTTCATTATCAGTTCCTTTTACCCCATCACCATAATCATTGGCAAAATTAGACAGAATTTGAAGTCCAAGTGTTGTCAATATGGCAAAGCCAAATATTCTCCAGTTAAAAACTTCTGTTGGGGTTAATATTTCATCCGTTGGGTGTGCCAAAGCATACATGCTTCCAACAATTATTCCCGAAACCGATAATGGTAATGTACGCAAACGTGCAGCTTCAATCCAGTGTTTCATTATTTTATTTTTAAATTTTAAAGTTCAAAAAGCTAAAAGTCAAGTGTTTTTAACAAAACAATTAACCAAAAACTTTAACCCTTTTTTATGGCAACCACTTTTTTTCAAAATTTGGTTTTCTCTTTTCTAAGAATGCATTTCTACCTTCTTTGGCTTCTTCAGTCATATAAGCAAGACGTGTGGCTTCACCAGCAAAAACCTGCTGCCCCACCATTCCATCATCGGTAAGGTTCATTGCAAATTTTAGCATTTTGATAGCCATCGGCGATTTTTGCAAAATTTCTTGCGCCCATTCGTAAGCAGTATCTTCTAACTCGGCATGCGGAATAACGGCATTAACCATTCCCATATCCATAGCGTCTTGAGCTGAATAATTGCGTCCAAGGAAGAAAATCTCACGAGCTTTTTTTTGTCCAACCATTTTAGCCAAATATGCCGAACCGTATCCGCCATCAAAACTCGTTACATCAGCATCGGTTTGTTTGAAGATTGCGTGCTCTTTACTTGCCAAAGTCAAATCGCAAACTACATGTAAACTGTGTCCACCACCTACTGCCCAACCTGGAACTACAGCGATAACAACTTTTGGCATGAATCGGATTAATCGTTGTACTTCCAAGATATTCAAACGGTGCTGTCCATCCTCTCCCACATAGCCTTGATGACCGCGTGCGTTTTGATCTCCGCCACTGCAAAAAGAATACACGCCATCTTTAGACGATGGACCTTCGGCAGACAGTAAAACTACTCCTATCGACGTATCTTCCTGAGCGTCATAAAAAGCATTATACAATTCAGCAGTCGTTTTTGGACGGAACGCATTGCGTACATCCGGCCTGTTGAAAGCAATTCTGGCAACGCCATTGCATTTCTTATAAGTGATATCTTCGTATTCTTTAGCAGTGATCCAATCCATTGTAATTGATTTAAATTATTTCAGTGTAAAAATAAATCATTTTTTACATTTTATCTATTCTAATTAAAGAAGCTTATGGTAATCCTTCTCTGATTAAAGACTTTAAAATGTTAAAAAAGAACAAAAAAATAACATTTTAACAGTTGGCAATTCAAATTATTTTTAATTTTAGAATAAGCTAATCAGATAAATACCTTTTTTTTATCCTAATTAATTATTGATTCAGAACTGATTTATTAACCTAAAAAAAAGAATGTATTGAATGCAATTAAAAATGTTGTCACTCCTTTTTCTGCGGTAATAACTTATAACAGTATTATAAAAGCCCCGATAAGTGAGTTAATGAAAAAATCATTTGCCCCAGCAGTAAAAAATAAAAAGTAACACCTACGGTTAACCAAAGAGCTATTTTTCTTGTTCTTGCAAAAGTGAGACATTAATAAACGATTGTTTAGAAAATTATCTTCCATTAAAAACAAAACCAACGGCTTTATTGTGAAATTATTTCCAAAACTTCTAGACAACCGATTGGACATTTAAAGACAAAAAAGTTCCTTAAAGTACTTTGCGCTTAAGTTAATATTTTTAAAATAGTATATGAACTCTATTGCATTGCAGGCGAATAAAGTTACTTTAAAACTTCAATTTATTTTAACGCTGATAGAATTTAATATCCTAAAACAGCATTAAAAAGAGAAAGACTAACCGTTACGATTAGTCTTTCTTTTTTTTATTCCTTAACCAAGTAAATTCCGTCTTCCTTGATTTCGATTAATTTCTCTCTATATAAAGCACCAATTGCTTTCTTGAAGGTTTTCTTACTCATCTTCAAAACCGTTTTAATATCTTCAGGATGTGAATTATCCGTCAAGCGCAAGAAACCTCTGCTGGCTCTTAATTCATCAAGAATTTTTTCGGCATTTGGTTCGATACTTTGATAGCCTTGAACTTGTAATGCCACATCGATTTTATTGTCAGGACGAATCGTTTTTATATAGCCGCGCATGCGGTCTCCCGTACGAATTGCATCATCATAAACCTCATCTTTGTACAACAATCCTTTGTGCTTCTCGTTAATAATCACATTGATTCCTAATTCAGTGATATGAGAAACAATCAAATCTACTTCTTCTCCTTTTTCAACTGTTAGGTGGTCATTTTTCAAAAACTGATTCAATTTACTTGAAGCAACTAAACGATTCGTTTTTTCATCCATATATAGATAAACCAAGTAGCGTTTTCCTTTTTCCATAGGACGCGCTTGCTCTTTAAAAGGAACCAAAATATCTTTTTCCATTCCCCAATCCATAAAAGCACCTACTTGATTCGTATAATTCACACGCAAAAGTGCAAATTCATTCAATAAAATATAAGGTTCTAATGTTGTGGCAACGGGTCTTTCTTCGTGGTCTAAATAAACGAAAACAATCAGCTCCTCACCTATTTCAAATTCGTTTGGAACGTATTTGTTAGGCAAAAGAATATCATGTATTCCTTCCGGATCTTTTTCTGGATTTCCCAGAAACAAACCCACTTTGGTATCGCGTAGTATGGTAAGCGTATTGTATTTTCCTATTTCAATCATTTTCTTTCAATTTCTAATGCGCAAAGGTACGAAGTTTGAAAATAGTAAATTAAGAAACGTCACACAAAAAAACGAAGCCTAAATTCGACTGTTTTTTAGTTTTACAGGAGCATGACTTTCCGTTATTTCATTACGAGTCGTCCCGCTGTCCGCAGTATCTTTTTCTCTGGTTCTCGATACTCGCTTTTCAAGCGAACTCGAACTGACGAGAAAAAGGATACTTACTCCCATCGGGGCTAGATTAGGACGTTTTGTTTTTCAGAATAACGAAAAATCACTTCATAAAAAAAGCGCCAACAAAGGCGCTTTTCATTTTTATATCTATTATTAATTGTAAACACTCTCTTTTCCAAAATGAACTGCCAATAAATAATATACCACAACTCGGTATTTATTTTTATTGGAACGACCGTATTTTTCCATTACGGCATCAATTCCTGCATCTAAATCTGTACTATCAGCGAGCCCTAATTTCTTAATTAGAAAATTATTTTTCACCGTGTCCAATTCTGATTGTTGGCTTCCAGCAACTGTTGCCGAATCGGCATTATAAATTGATGGACCACAACCAATTGTTACTTTTGTCAATAAATCCATATCAGGATTAACGCCACATTTGTCTTTCAAATCGGCTGCATACTTTACAATTAATTCATCTCTTGCACTCATAAATAAAAGTTTAATATTTGATTGATAATTTTTAACAATCTCAAATTTAAACATTTAATCATATGTTTTAACGAATAAATAAAATAATTAAACCAATTCTTTAAAATACTGTAACAAAATTCTATCGTTATCTAATGTTGGTGTAAAAACTTCCAGAATACCAGGTTTTTCATTTTGACTATAAAAAGCATCTAGTTCCGTCACTAGACCTTTTTCATCACTAGCAACAGCATATTCAAAACCATACATTTTAGCCAAATGCTCTGCAGTAAGACCATGTGATGTTTCAAAGAAAGTATTAAAAACAGGAGTTTCTTCATGTCCGGGCAGAATTCTAAAAATACCTCCTCCACCGTTATTAATCAAAATTATTTTGAAATTTTTCGGAATATAATTGTTCCATAATGCATTGCTATCATACAAGAACCCAATATCTCCTGTTATGAAAACCGTTTGTTTTTTATTGGCCACAGCCGCACCAATAGCTGTAGAAGTGCTTCCGTCGATTCCGCTGGTACCTCGATTGCAATACACTTCAATCGATGAATCAATGTCTATTAATTGTGCGTATCGAATCGCTGAACTGTTACTGATTTGTAATTGACTGTTTCTTGGTAAACTTTGAATTATTTTTTCGAAAACTTTAAAATCTGAAAATTGAATTTTTCCCAAATAGATTTCATGTTTTTGCTTTCGCAAAAGTTTCACTGCTTCTAATTTTTCAAAATAATCGCTTTTTATAGCAACTGTTAAAGGTAAAAATGCTTCGAAAAAAGTATTAGGATTTACTTCAAAATGTTTCGTCAAAGCATTAAAAGTATCGTACGCTCTCAATGAGTCAATATGCCAATGGTGTTTTGGCTTGTATTTTCTCAAAAAAGCCTTGATTCTTTTAGAAACAATCATTCCACCAAAAGTCACCAATATTTCTGGTCGAAAATCCTCAAAATCTTCATTACTAAAAGGGGTAATTATAGTATCGATATTGTTGATAAAGGAAGGATGATGCAAGTTAGACGTAGTTTCCGTCATAACAACAACCGATTCATCTTGAGCCAATGCAGCGATTGTTTTTTCGCTAATCAAGTTGGGTTCATTCACACCAACTAAAATCATTTTTTTAGTTGAATTGTTCCAAATATCAGCAAAATCCGAAACGTTTTCTACAGTGCTCAATGCATTCAAATTTGCAAAACCATTAACCATAACATCTATTGAAAGTTCTGAAACGGTTTCGTATAAAGGCTCTTCAAATGGCGCATTGATATGAACAGGACCTTTTTTATGCACGGCAAAATCTATCGCTTCATTTATTTTGAAATCATTTGCTTTTGAAACAGCTTCATTTAAATTAGCATTGTATAAAGAATGGTTTGCAAACACATTTTCCTGTCGGATGGTTTGTCCGTCTCCAATGTCTATTTTACTTTGTGGTCTGTCCGCCGAGATTACTATTAAAGGAATCTGACTGTAAAATGCTTCCGCAAAAGCAGGATAATAATTCAGTAATGCGGAACCCGATGTACAAACTAAGGCGACTGGATGTTTTGTTTGCTGCGCAATTCCAAGTGCAAAAAAAGCAGCGGAACGTTCATCAGCTATACTGTAACATTGAAAAGCAGGATTGCTCACAAAACCAATTGTTAGCGGAGCATTACGAGAACCTGGGGAAATTATTATGGTGTTGATTCCTTTGGCCAAACAAATCTCAATGATGCTTTGCGCTAAAGGTATTTTGGGGTAAATCATTTGTTTATTTTTCTGATTACAAAGTTACAAACTTGCTCTTGCTTTTCGGCTCATTTTGGCTCATTTTTCTTAAATTTGAAAACAAATAATACAGTACATGGAAATCAAGTTAAGAGACTATCAAACTGAAGACACACAAGAGATATTAGCTATTATAAATTACAATATTCTTAATTCTACAGCGCTTTACGATTACAAAACACGAAGCTATGAACAGCAAAAAGCACTATTAGAAGAAAAAATCACTAAAAACTTCCCTGTTATTATAGCTGAATTAGACGGAGTTGTTGTTGGTTTTGGTATGTATAGCGAATTTAGATTCAGAGAAGCCTATAAATTTACCGTTGAACATTCCGTTTATGTCAATAAAGATTTTCATGGCAAAGGTATTGGCAAAATGCTGTTGCAAGAATTAATTGGACTAGCAAAAAAACAAGGATTACACACTATGATTGCCGTTATTGACTCAGAAAATCAAAGCAGTATTGATTTTCATCAAAAATTTGGTTTTAAAACGGTTGGAATTATTAAAGAATCCGGTTTTAAATTTGATCGCTGGTTGCATTCTGTCTTTATGCAATTAATTTTAGAATAAAAAAAGGCTAATTTGAAAAACAAGATTATTCAAGAAAACAATTACAGTTTAAAGAATGGTATATTTGCACAATTAAAAATTTCATGGACTATACCTTACTCTCATCGCCTTTACAAGGATTTACTGATTTTCGTTTTAGAAATGCCCAAAACAAATTGTTTGGTGGTATTGATACCTACTATTCCCCATACATTCGTTTAAACGGAAAACTTGTCATTAAGCCGTCCTATGAACGCGACCTTCTTCCTGAAAACAATGTAGGTTTAGAGGTAATTCCGCAAGTTATAACAAACGATGCCGATGAGTTTTTATTTGTAGCCAAATATGTTCGGGAATTGGGATACAAAGAATTAAACTGGAATTTAGGCTGTCCGTATCCTATGGTTACAAAATCTGGTATGGGTTCCGGTTTGATCAGTAATCCTGAGAAAATTAACAACATTCTTCACAGAGCACATTCTGAATCTGACATTATTGTGTCTATGAAGATGCGTTTGGGTTATGATAATAGTGAAGAAATTCTTGATGTTTTGCCCATTTTAGATACGTATCCAATTAAAAATATTGCCATACATGCGCGCATTGGCAAGCAACTGTATAAAGGTGGTGTAAACTTAGATGCGTTTCAACTATGTATTGACAACACGAAACATAAATTGTATTATAATGGTGATATCACTTCGGTGGCTAAGTTTCAGGAAATGCAGCAACGTTTTCCTTCTATTGACCACTGGATGATAGGACGAGGATTAATTTCTGATCCTTTTTTACCGAGTATGATAAAAAACAATACTATGGAATATCCAGCAAATAAAATGGAATTATTCAGTGCATTTCATGACACTTTATATGCCATATACAGTGAATCTTTATCTGGATCAGCCCATATTTTACTGAAGATGTATCATTTATGGGAATATTTTTCAGCTACTTTTTCAAATCCACATAAAGTATTGAAACAAATAAAAAAAGCGCAGAGTATTCGAAACTATGAAGCAGCTGTTGCAGCAATTTTCAAAAATGAGAAAATTTAATTTTTAACTGTTTATAAAAACAAAAAGCGATTTTCAGTTTCCCGAAAATCGCTTTTTTTATGCTATATAAAAGCTATGCTTTAATCCAGTTTATTACTTCAGGATCTGTAGGTAACATTTTTGGAGAAATTACTTTTTCTAATTCTCCTTTTTCATTGATTAAGTATTTTTGAAAATTCCATTCTACTTCTGAATCTTGTAATCCATTTTTTGATTTTTGAGTCAAAAACTGATATACTGCACACATATCATCTCCTTTTACTGAAACTTTATCCATCATAGGAAAAGTCACGCCATAATTCAATTGGCAAAAAGTAGCAATTTCTTCATTAGTTCCAGGTTCTTGAGAAGCAAAGTTATTGGCTGGAAAGCCAACAATAACAAATCCTTTAGAAGAATATTGCTTATAGATAGCCTCAAGGTCTTTGTATTGAGGCGTCAAACCACATTTTGAAGCGGTATTCACAATCATTACTTTTTTACCTTTCAAGGACGCAAAATCAAAAATCTTTCCTGATAAATCCTCGACTTTAAATTGATAAATGGTTTCCTTGGTCATAGTAGTATTACTTTTATTTAATTTTGTTTTTTTTGTTTGTGCCTGGTTTTGGCAACTAAATAGAAATAACATAGAACATGTTAAGAATAATAGGTTTTTCATTTTTTATATTTTTTATAAAATTAAAACAATTAATTGTTGGTTAAAAATTTATTTTGGTTAAACACAAGTTAAAAAAGAAGCCTGATATCAAACAAAATACCAGGCTAACAAACAAAACAAACTAATCTTGATTATAGTAAGCTAAAACGTATACGTAATTTTTCCTTTCATGAAAAAAGGCGTTCCCGGTGTAAAATGTATTTCTTCTACACTTGTTGGTTCATTTTTTAATCTTGATTCAGTGGCAAACTGGGTTTCATTCCATTTGGTATTGAATAAATTATCAATTACTATTCCAAAAGAAATATTTTTTAGTTTGTAATTGATGTTGAAATCCGAAACAAAATAGCCTTTCGCAACTATTGAATTATCTTCGTTTGCTGGACGATTTTTTAAATAGCGATAATGAATTCCACCCGAAAAACCATTTAAATTCTGAAAACTTAAACCTCCCGTCGAAGTAAAATCAGGTGCTAATGGAATGTAATCTTGTCCTTTTGGCTCATCAATACTTCTGGCATAGGTATAATTAGCATCTGTATCCAAAAAAAACCAATCATTCAATTGATACCGCAATCCTAAATCAAATCCCATGCGTTTTGATTTTCCGCTTGGTTGAATAACTCCGGCATCACCCACATAAACAAACTCTTGTTCCAGATACAAATACCATAAAGCGGAATTCACGATTAACTTTGGAAATGGTTTCCAAATCGTACCAATATCGGTTCCTATTGCTGTAGGTAAAATTTGTTTACCACTATTTTGAACCACAACGCGAGTATCATTCGAATGAAATCCCATTCCTGATTTTATATAAAACTGCAAATTGTTATTTTGGGAATAAATGAAATTCACTTTTGGTGAAATTTTCACTTTACTTTCTGTTTGCGTATTATAATCCGTAGTCAATTTATCTTGGTAATTAAATTTAAAATAATCCAATCGCACTGCGGGATTAATCATTAATTTTCCAAAACTGAATTCTGAATTCACATACGAGAATAAATTAGACTCATCAATATCCCCTAATTTAATTTGCTGCAAAGTAGTAATTCTATTTAATGTATGTGAAAGCTCAGTATCTTTTGTAGCATCAGCACGAAAACCAACGCCATATTGTAATGAAATATCTACATCGTTTAGCTTAGTTTTTTTATTCAGTTCCGCATTCATTCCGTAAATATCTCTATTTTCTTTCTGTTTAATCTGGTCTCCATTAATAGGATCATCTAAAAAGAACGTGAAATTAGAATACAATTCAAATTGATAATTCGAATAAAAAGCATTGGCTTTCAAGAATGTATTTTCATCAATAGGTTTATTTAAAGAAGCATTTATATTTGTTCTCGAAGTACTTCCTCCTTCCGTATCATCCACTGAACCAAATCTAGAAATAGTTCCATTATCGACCAACCGTTGCGGTATTTGTCCTGAAGCATCCCACTTACTGGAAAAACGAGAAGCTGCTACTGAAATTTTGCTGTTATCTTCCAAAATAGCAGAATATTTACCTAACAAATTGATTCTGTTAAAATTTTGGGGGGAATCAAATGGACCATCCGTCAGTATATATTCAGTCGCAATGTAAGCGCTCTGCTTTTTTTGGTTTCCCAAAAGATTAAATAACCCTACTGTTCTTAATGTATTGAATTGACCAACTTCGAGACCAATACTACTTTTTTCAATTTTATCTTTAGTTTGGAAAGCAACGTATCCTGCTGTAGCAAAATCCCCTTTGTTAGCATAATACGTTCCTTTTCCAAAATCTATTTTCTCTACTGTTTCCGGAATTACAAAATGCAAATCAGCGTAACCTTGACCGTGCGCATGCGAAACCATATTTACAGGCATTCCGTCCACTGAAATCGCTATATCAGTTCCATGATCGATATCAAAACCTCTCAAAAATAGTTGCTCCGCTTTTCCCCCACCAGCATGTTGACCGATGAATAATCCTGGTACTTTTCGTAAAATCTCCTGTGAAGAATTTACAGGTGTTGTTTGCAAATCTATTTTTGAAATCACATTCATAGCCGAAAGCTTGGCCTGAATTACCACTTCATTCAATCTAAAGCTATCACCTTCTAAGCTTACAATAATTTCTGATGACGTAACGATAAAACTTGTTTTTTTATACCCTAAAGCAGTTACTTTCAACACATCTTTCAGGCCAGTTTTATCAATACTGAACATCCCAAATTCATCGGTATGTGCATGACTTTCGGAACTTATATTATAGATGTATGCATTTTCTACAGAAGTTCCATCGCTATCAACTACTATTCCTTTTCGAATCTGGGCATACGTTGTCAAACCCAAAAGAGTTATCAGGATAATAAAAAAGTTCTTCATTTGGAAATTTATAATTGATTTACCTTTTTCTCTAAATTTGGTCCTAATTCATATACACTGGAAAGCAATTCTTGTTTAATAGGTTCAACTTTCTCGACTTCTTTATTAGACTTATAAATCATAGCCAAATGGTATTGTACTTTTGGTTCAAATGATTGTCCAACGACATATTTTTGAGCAATTTCCAATGCTTTTTTATTTTCGCCTAAATTAAAATACGACCATGCCAGTAAATCATAGGAATCAGGAGTTGGACGGTGATCCACTTCAACTTTGGCAATTTCAAGTGCTTTCGAAGCCGTTTCTTTTGCATCAGCATAAATCAAGACATTGTATTTGTTATACATCGCGCCATAATTATTCTCTTTTAGCATTGCGAAATAAGCATTCCTATTTTCTACTTCCTTGGCTTTATTCCCCTCAAATTGTGCAATTTGAGATTTCAACAAATAAAAATCAGGTGTATTGTGCGTCACTTCAATCGCTTCAACAATTCTTTTTGCTTCGACAGTATTTCGTTCATGAGAGAATACAATCCAAGCAATTCCTTTTAAAGCATACGAATAATTAGGATCTATTGCCAATGTTTTTAAATAGCTGTCATACGATTCTTGGATTCTTCCTGCATGACCATAAAAATCACCTAGGTTAGAATAAGACCAGATTTTAAGCACTTTATTATCTTCTTTCTCAGCAATATCTCTAGCTTTTTCCATAAAAGTTATCGCTGTTTTCAAGTCGCCTTTGTGATCATTCCATTTTGCTAAGCGAATGAGATAATCATAATCTTTCATATCTCGCATGGCGTTCAAATTTCGTACAGCTTCAGGAAAATTTCCCAATTCCATTTGAACATCGAATAATAATTTTTGAGTTTCTTTCTTTCCTTCGCCTATAGCCAATGCTTTATTGGCCAATGCTAAAGCTTCTTTAAAACGGTGTTGCGCAATATAATTTCTTGCCAAAGATCGAATAGTAGAAACCTTAGAATAATTATAAGTTTCATTCGATTTTGTTAATAGTTCTTCGGTTTTATATAAGTTTTTTATACCTCCGGTATATTCAAAAAGAGTTGCATAATTTGACGCTATCATACTTAAATAGCTGATTTGATTAGGAGCTGCATCGAATTTTTTTTGCCAGAAATCAATTTCGTTTTTGGCAAAAGTCAATGATTTATTCCCTTTTACATTCAGATATTTATTGTAATCTGAAGTATTTGTAATTTGACTTGGTTTTTTCTCGCAACTAAAAAGAGATAGGATTGTAAAAACCAATAATGGAATTATTTTTAAAGTTTTCATAATCTGTTTTGTTTGTTTGTTTGTTTGTTTGTTTTGAAAAGAAAAAAAACAGAGTTAAAATTAAATTATTCGAACTCTGTTTTTTTTTAAAAATATTACCAGGCTGTTGCCAAATAAGGAAATGAAACTCCGAATGCTTTATCATTTGCATCTACGTGATCAGAAGTTAGCCCTGCATTAGAAGCACCAGTTGGTCCTCCAAAAATCAATAACAATTCCACGTCAATAACATCATCAGCCAAAGCTCTACCTGTAAGAATATTTGTTCCGTCAAAGAATGTTGTTTTTGCAGTTTTTGAAACACCTAAAACATCGGTTGCCAAAAGACCTGTTAATTGATCTGCAGTTTGCCCTAACGCATTAGTAGTATACCCCGCATTTAAAGCTAATAATCTAGATTTAAAAATAGATTGGTATTTAGCGCCCATCATGGATGGAATCGCTGCATTAAATTCGTCTTTTGGTGCTCCCGACGCAATAAATACAGTGTTTATTGCCGGTCTGGCCATTTGATCTTGCTGAACAAAAGTACCTGAAAAATCAAGACTTGCTACAGGATCTGTTGTTGAATCATTATTATCACAATTTACTGAAACAACTGCACAAACTATTGCTACAGCTATTAATTTGAATTTATTAGATTTCATATCTTTATGTTTTAAAATAAAATTAGTTATTGTTTTTTCTTAGTTTCTGCCCATACATTCAAAGTACTAGAAGTACCTAACATTGCTTTTGGAACTTCAACTACTAACGAAAGTACATTTGTCCCTGCAAAAGTATCTGTGCCCGGATTATTGAATCCAGAAGCTGTTCCACCAAGTATTGCTTTGAATTGCCCTAAGTCAAAAAAGAAAGGATCGTCTCTTGGCCCTGCAAAAAATTTCATTCCGTTTTTCTCCGCTATTATAGGAGTAGCTCCATAAGTAGAAATAGTTACATTTCCTGAAGCAGCTTCCTTTTTAATTGTACTTGAAATTCCCGTAGCTGTTGGAGCATAAGGACCAAAGAAATACATCTTGTCATCTCTTTTGATAGCCTGAATAACTAAATCCTCAACATTGTCACCGGTGTTATCAATGTTGATTTCAATCATAACATTTTCATTAAATGTTGCCGCGGCTGTAGCATTAGGACTTAACAATCCTTGTGTGTTTACTGCAAATGCAAGATTGTTTGTGTCTTGTCCCTGAAAAGTGTATACATCAGTGATGTCTGCTGCATTCCCTGTTACTGCTGGTGCATCTACGTGATCAGCTGCTACTAAAATTAAGCCCGAAACCGCAACTAGCGATAGACCTAATATCATTTTTGTTTTTTTCATTTTGTTTAGAATTAAAAGGTTATAAGAGCATTTACGGGATTGTTTTCGTTTTGGTTTTGAAAACCATAAAAAAAAATTAAATAATTATTTAAAATATTGATTTTCACATATTTAAACATTTAAATAAAACACAATTATTTTCTTTTAAGATTTATTTTGAAGTAGCTATTCACAAAATTTACCAATTGTAAATAAGAATGTATAAGTTTGTAAAAGCAAAATGAAAAATATATGACTCAAGATGAATTGTTAGTATTAATTTATAAGAAAGACGAAAAGGCATTCACACATCTTTATGATATGTATTCAAAAAGCTTGTTTGCAGTAATCAATGTTCTTGTAAAAAATAGAGAAGAAGCCGAAGATGTTCTTCAGGAAGTATTTGTCAAAATTTGGAAAAATATTGATTCCTACCATGAAAGCAAAGGGCGTTTCTATACTTGGATTCTAAATATTGCCAGAAATACTTCTATTGATAAACTGCGTTCTAAAAATTTTAATAACAGTCAAAAAAACCTTTCTTCAGATAATTTCGTACATCTATTTGACGATAGTAACAAACTAGTCAATAAAATTGATAGCATTGGGATTCAAGAGTTTGTAAAAAAGCTAAAACCCAAGTGTATTCAAATAATAGATTTACTGTTTTTTAAAGGGTATACCCAACAAGAAGCTTCGGAGGAATTGGAAATTCCTTTGGGAACCGTTAAAACTCACAATCGAAACTGCATTAATGATTTAAGAAATTACTTGAAAGTATAATGGAAGCAAAAGAATATATAGAATCCGGTATTTTAGAACTCTACGTTTATGGTTTACTCTCTGAAACCGAAAATGAAGAAGTAGCCACTATGGCAAAAAATAATCCCGAAATAAACGACGAAATTATCGCAATAGAAAAAGCTATCGTGGCTTTGTCTTCAAGTTTTTCACCATTTATTTCTGCGGAACACTATGAAAAAATAAAAGAGAAATTAGAGCTCAAACATTCAAAAGTTATCGAGTTGGAATCTACTCGCAACTGGTCACAATATATTGGTTGGGCAGCAGCGGTATTATTGTTAGTTGGTATTGGTTACCAATACAATCAGTTAGAGCAAACTAATACTCAAGTTGCAAATACTGAAGTGGAGAAAGCAAAAATGGAAAAAGATTTGAATGCTTTACAATTAAAAAGCAAAGCAAATGAAACTAGCTTAGCGGTTATAAGAGATGTTAATAATACTGTGGTACCTTTAGGTGGACAGGCAGTTGCCCCACAATCTTCGGCTAAAGTATATTGGAACAAAGAAACCAAAGTGGTTTATGTAGATGCTGCAGGATTACCGGAGCCTCCAGAAGGAATGGTATACCAAGTTTGGGCATTAAAATTGAATCCATTAACTCCTACAAGCATAGGATTATTGGACAATTTCAAGGTTAATGATCAAAAAATATTTGCCGTTGATAACGCAACTGATGCAGAAGCTTTTGGAATTACATTAGAACCTAAAGGCGGAAGTTTAACTCCTACAATGGAACAATTATATACGCTAGGAAAAGTATAAACAGCTTTTTTTCTATTGAAAATAAAAAAGGTTCAACCGTAAAGTTGAACCTTTTTTTTGGAATTAATCCAATTATTTTTTCTTATAATACTTTCTGTATTTTGGATAGGAAATAGCTCCAAACAATGCAATCGTACCTAACGAATACCAAATCCATCCTAACGATTTTGCCTCACCACTTGCATAAGAATGTAATCCTACCAAATGAAAATTAACACCATAATACGTAAACAAAATGGATACAAACGCAAACATACTCATCAGGTTAAAAATCCATTTACCTCGTAAAGAAGGTACAAATCTGGCGTGAATTACAAAAGCATAAACCATGATACTAATTAAAGCCCAAGTTTCTTTTGGATCCCATCCCCAGTATCGTCCCCAACTTTCATTAGCCCATTGCCCACCAAGGAAGTTTCCGATAGTAAGCATAATCAAACCTATAGTCAAAGCCATTTCGTTGATATAGGTGATTTCCTGAATATTCAAATCCATCTTAACTTTGTTTTTTTCATTGGTAAACAAAATCAACAGCAGCGAAACAGTTCCTAAAATCATACCTAATGCAAATGGACCATAACTTGCAACAATTACCGCTACGTGAATCATTAACCAATACGAATTAAGAACGGGTTGTAAATTAGCAATTTCAGGATCTATCCAGTTCATAAAAGCCGCAAACAAAATCATAGAAGTCACAAATGCCGATGCAGCAACTGTAAGTTTTGACTTCCTGTCAAAAGCCAAACCAAAAAACATTGTCGCCCAAGCCACATATATAATCGATTCGTAAGCATTACTCCAAGGCGCATGTCCAGATATAAACCATCTCGCTATTAACCCAATAGTATGCAACCCAAATAAGACCCCAATGATTACGTGAAAGGAATTAATAAAAATACGTAATATCTTTTTCTCTAGTATAATGTTAAGGATAGTAAAAACAAGCATCAAACAGCCAATTGTAAAATAAGCCATGAAAAGATTCTTAAAAATATCAGATTTATTATACAAGATTTCCAATGAGATTTTATCTTCACTTGGTCTTACTTTAGCACCAAATTTCTTCTGAAAACCATTGATGCTTTCTAATAGTTCGTTTGCTGTTTTATAATCTTTAGATTCAGCAGCAGCATTTAAAGTTCCAAAATACAATGGCAATACACTTTTAGTATAAGTTGCATCCATTCCTTTCATTCCTGATTCATTCAGTTCTAAATAAGAAATCCATTTATTATTTACATCGTTCGGAATAGGGAAAATTTTCAATATTCGTCCGCTTAAAGCCGATTCCATTAAATTTACTTTTTTGTCCGTTTCGATAAAATCCTTTTGGAATTGATCTGGATTGGCAGTTTTAAACGCATCATCTAAATAAGTTGACAGTTTATAATTCCCTTTTTCATCAAAAAAAGATATAAAAGGAGCATATTTTGCTTCTTTATCAATTCCTATAATTTTACGAATACTATCATTTCCAGCTTTAATATAAATGATAGGAACTTCAATCCAAACTTTAGCATATTGTGTCATAGACAATAATACCTGATCTGAATTCATTCCTTTATACGTTTCCATATGACTTACTTTTCGAAGCAATTCAGATGAAAAAGTATTAACCGGTTTCATTCTTCCTCCAGCATCCTGAATAATTAATCGTCCAAATTTAGCGGCGTGATCATCTGGAACTTTATATTTATTCAATAAAGAATCAATTTGTTTTTCACTTGGTGCTTGGTGCTGATGCTCGTCATGACCTTGGCTAAAACTAGTAAAACTAAGCATTAAAACTAAAACCGTAATTAACTTCGCTTTTTTAGCTTTGACAACTTCCAATTTCCTTTTTAAATCAGCAAAACGAGAATATTTAGTAAACATAATTGACATCATAGCAAAAAACAACATAAAATAACCGGCATAAGTAATGGCTGTACCCCAAAAATCATGATTTACTGATAGAACGGTTCCCTTTTCATCAGGATCGAATGACGATTGAAAAAAGCGAAACTGCTTGTAATCCAGAACATGATTCATATAAATTCGGGCATCAAATGAGTCTGCAGAATCTTGAACGGTAACCTGGCTTTCAAATGAAGAATAGCTTTTCTCCGTTCCTGGATATTTCTTAGCGATAAATTTATTCAGTTTTATCTTGAAAGGCAAAACGTATGCTTTACTTCCATAAAACAATGTATAATCTATATTCCCAATTTTTACTGTTTTAGATTCGCCTATTTTACCTTTGGAACCTAAAATTGTAACTTCTTTTTCTTTTCCGTCAGCTGTAACACTTAATACCAAAGCATCTTCATGATTCTTAGCTTTAAAATCATTTTTAGATTGATAATCTATTATTCCTTTTACAGCGGGATCAGGAAATACAAATCGCATTTCACCAATTGTATAAAGCGATCGCATCATCAATGGTTGTGCATCTCCTTTAGTTACTTTTCCTTGTAATTTATCAGCCATACGCATAAAATTACCTTCAAACGGCGTTTGAATCGTACTAGTATCGCCCTTAATAGTAATGTTTATTGCACCCTCAGTAAATTTATTCAATGAAAATAAAACGTTGTGGATATTTTGTATTTCACCTTCTTTCAACATGTGTTCATGTCGACCACCATCACCTGCCTCTACAATTTTAAAATACAATGAACCTTTAGGATCCGGTTTTATATATTCAGTAGCACCCATAATGAAGTTTTTGTATTTTACCTCAAAATTAGTGTTGGCAAATTTATCTGAAATGGTAAAATTATTGTTGGTAGCTGGTGAAAGTAACAAAGGTTTTTCAAAAACTCTGCGTTTCATTTCTCCTTTGTAATCTCCATCAACAAAAACGGTAAGAAAGGTTTTATCTGAAAAAACTTGATTTTCTGCTGCGCCTTCGCGAATGGGCATCATCCCTTCATAGCTTATATATCGTGTTACGAAAGCTCCTAAAAGTATAAATACGAAAGCCAAATGAAGCAATAATGTAGCCCATTTTTCTTTTTTTAACAATTGATATCTTTTAATGTTTCCAATGAAATTAATCATAAAAAACACCATTATAGCTTCAAACCACCAAGCATTATAAACCCAAATTTTAGCAGTATCAGTGTTATATTTACTTTCGATAAAAGTTCCTGCTCCCATTGCAATTGCAAATGTTAAGAAAAGCATGGCCATTAATCGGGTAGAAAACAAAATAGAGTATATTTTTTTAATCATTTGTAAGGGATTACGTTTTATTAAAGTGCGACAAAAGTACTTAAAAATGTTGACTTCTATATTCGTACAATTGTTAATTTAATCCAAAATTAAGCATTCATTTTTTTGATAAAAAAGCATATTTCATTGCTAATTTCGGTTTATAACCTGTGATAAATTCGACTAAAACTCTTAATATTTTTTTGCTAATTTTGTCAAATGATTAAAGTAATAATTATTGGCTCTGGAAATGTAGCGCAACATCTGATTGCGGCATTTCAGGATTCTCAAAATTTGGGATCAGAAATCGAATTGGTTCAAGTCTTTTCAAGACAGGTTGCGAATGTATCGCAGTTACTTGATTACGGTAAAATCACGGATGATTGGAATGCTTTGACAGAAGCTGATTTGTGTATCATAGCCGTTTCAGATGATTCGATTGCCGATGTTTCATCAAAACTTCCGTTCAAAAATCGTTTGGTAGTCCATACTTCTGGTAGTGTTTCCTTGAATGCTTTGAATGATAATAATAGAAAAGGCGTTTTTTATCCCTTGCAAACATTCACTAAGAACAAAAAAGTAGATTTTAAAACAATTCCAATTTGTTTAGAAAGCGAAAACGCAACAGACTTTCAATTATTGGATAAAGTAGCCAAATCAATTTCTGATAAAGTTTTCGCAATCAATTCAGAACAACGCAAAGCATTGCACGTTGCGGCAGTTTTTGTCAATAATTTCACCAATCATTTATACCAAATAGGAAGTGAAATTTGCCAGGAAAATCAAGTTCCATTTGAAATTCTTAAACCTCTTATTGCCGAAACTGCCCAGAAAATAATGATCCTTTCGCCCGAAGATGCGCAAACAGGACCGGCAAAACGCAATGATAGAGCTACTATCGAAGCGCATGAAGCCTTTTTATTGAACGAAAATCATCTAAAAATTTATAAAACACTAACACAATCAATACAGCATAATGGCAAAAAGTTATAAAGAAATAATGAATGATATTACTACGTTTATATTTGACGTAGATGGCGTACTCACTGATAGTTCTGTTTTTGTAACCAATGAAGGAGAAATTCTGAGAACCATGAATATTCGTGACGGTTATGCTATGAAAGCAGCTGTAGAAAGCGGTTATAATGTTTGCATAATTTCGGGAGGAAGCAACGAAGGCGTTCGGGTTCGACTAAGAAATCTAGGAATTACGGATATCCATTTAGGAACACCAAATAAAGTGGAAACATTCGATGAATATACTGATGTATATCAAATTAATCCTGAACACGTTCTCTATATGGGAGATGATATTCCTGATTATCACGTAATGAAATTAGTCGGATTACCTGCTTGTCCGCAAGATGCAAGCCCAGAAATCAAGGCTATTTCAAGATATATTTCACATAAAAATGGAGGAAAAGGTGCCGCTCGTGATGTAATCGAACAAGTGATGAAAGCACAAGGAAAATGGATGGCGCATTTTAACGGGAAACACGATTAATTATTATTTTAAAATATTGAATTATAAATTTTAAATGAAATAAATGTTCCCATTTATAAAACTAATTCGTTATCAAAATCTGCTCATGCTTGCTTTTATGCAACTTGTTTTCAGGTATGGATTTTTTAAATTTCAGAATATTCCGTTGGCTTTAAATGACTGGCAATATACACTATTAGTCCTATCTACCGTTTTGCTTGCTGCAGGTGGATATGTTATTAATAATATATTTGATCAAGATACAGATACCATAAATAAGCCTGCCAACGTAATAGTAGGCAAAAGTATTTCAGAAACAAAAGCTTATAATATATATGTTGCGCTGAATTGTGCTGGCGTTGGTATTGGTTTTTATTTATCTAATGTTATCCAAAAACCGGGCTTTGCTTCTATTTTTATCCTCATTGCTGCTACACTGTATTTTTACGCTACAAGTCTAAAACAAATGATACTCATTGGGAATACCGTTATTGCTTTGTTGCTTGCGTTTAGTGTAATTATCGTTGGGATTTTCGATTTATATCCAGCAACTTATGAAGGCAATCAACAGCAAATGGCTGTTATTTTCTCTATTCTTCTTGACTATGCTTTGTTTACGTTTATACTTAATTTCATCAGGGAAATAGTAAAAGATTTAGAAGATGTACATGGCGATTTCAGTCAAGGAATGAATACATTACCTATTGCAATAGGAATCAATCGAACGTCAAAAATTATTTTTGGGTTAAGTTTCATTCCTATTCTGGCTATACTTTTTTACATAAACAATTATCTATTTCAGTTGCAGTTTGCCACACTTTATTTAATGCTTTCAGTATTAGGCCCGCTTCTTTATTTTACTTTTAAAATTTGGAATGCCAAAACAAAAAACGAATTTCAAAAATTGAGTTTATTACTGAAATGGATTCTCCTCTTTGGGATTGTATCCATTGTTGTAATAACTTTAAATATGCACTATAATGCTTAAAAATAAATTAAAAAAATACAACTTGATCCTAGCTTCAGGTTCTCCAAGACGCCAACAATTTTTCAAAGATTTAGATTTAGACTTTGAAATTAAGTTAAAAGAAATTGAAGAAATTTACCCTCCTGAATTAAAAGCGTCAGCAATAACTGATTATTTGGCTGAATTAAAAGCCAGCGCTTTTGAAGGAGAATTACAACCCGGCGACATCCTAATAACCAGTGATACTATTGTTTGGCACAATGACAAAGCTTTGGGCAAACCAAAAGATCAACAGGATGCTTTTGAAATCCTAAAATCATTATCGAATACTACCCATGAAGTGATTACCTCTGTTTGTTTCAAAACCGCTTCAGAAACCACTGTTCTTAATGAACTGACGAAAGTTACTTTTAATGAATTAAGCGACGAAGCGATTCAATATTATCTTGAAAATTACAAACCGTATGACAAAGCAGGAGCTTATGGAATTCAGGAATGGATTGGTTTTATAGGTGTTTCAAAAATTGAAGGTTCTTATGCTAATGTTATGGGTATGCCAACTGATAAAGTTTATGAATATTTTTGTAAATTAGCATAAAACCTAAAATATGCTTTTTTTAAATGATTTTACCCGAGAACTAATTGGAACTGGAATTGTTTTAGTTTTTTTAATTTCATTGCGAATTATCTCTACAAAACTGGTAAGACGCTATGCTAAATCGAGTCATACTATTGAACATAGAACTAATTTAGTCATCAAATACATTCACTTATTAATCAATATATTGACAGTAAGTGCTTTAATAATAATATGGGGAGTTCAAACTAAAGATATTTTTATTGCACTTTCCTCTATTACAACAGTTGTAGGTGTTGCCATGTTTGCACAATGGTCCATATTGAGTAACATCACATCTGGTGTTATATTGTTTTTTTCTTTTCCGTTTAAAATTGGTGATGTAATAAAAATCCATGATAAAGATTTCCCAATAGAAGCTGAGATTGAAGACATTGGGGCTTTTCATGTCTACTTAAGAACTCATACGGGAGAAATGGTTATCTTTCCTAATAATTTGCTTTTGCAAAAAGGAATTTCAATTATGAAAAATCATTTTGATGATACAGAATTTATAGATTAATTTTATTTTAAACACTTCGGTTTAATTCGTTCTATCGTAAAATTTATGGTTTTATAAGTGTAAATTATATAACTATTTTAAGAAAATCTATAACGCTTTAGATTTTTTATTCTACCAAATTTGCTTGTAAAATTTAGAAATAGTTTCAACATCTATAAAAACTAAAATATGAACGAAATCATAAAACTACCTTTCTATGCAAAGTTTGCATTAGTTTTATTAAGTTTAATAAGTATCACTTATATTTTTTACATTGGTCAAGACGTATTAATTCCTATATTAATGTCGTTTTTGTTTGCCATATTATTAGGTCCCATAGTGCTGTTTTTTAAAAATAAATTACGGTTCCCCCATGTTTTGGCAGTAATGATTACTGTACTTTTTTTTGTATTGGTGATTGTAGGTATCCTTATATTCTTATCTTTTCAAATAAGTACTATCACAGATGATTTTGACAAAATAGAAAAGAATTTCAATATTCATTTCGATCATATTCAGCATTTTGTAAAAGAGAATTTTCAAATAAGCTCCAGAGAACAAAATAAATATCTTGACAGCGCCACTAAGGACTCGATGGAAAAAGGGAAGGAAATAATTGGTACTACTTTATTATCCTTTACCGACACATTACTAAATTTAATTCTGATTCCTATATATATCTTTTTAATTCTTTTATACCGAACTCATTTCATGTTATTTTTCGCTAAACTCGTTAGAAAAGAATATCATACACAACTGAAAGATATTTTAAATCAAATTAAAGTAGCAGTAAAAAGCTACATCATTGGTTTAATTCTCGAAATGATTGTCGTTTCTATATTAACAACTTTAGGGTTTATGTTAATTGGACTTAAATATGCTATCCTATTAGGAATTATTACTGGTATTCTTAATCTCATTCCCTATATAGGAATTCTTTTTGCAGGAGTATTGAGTATTGTAGCTTCTCTGACAGGTACACCGGATTTATCTATTATGCTTGGTGTTGTTGTAGTAAATATAGTTGTTCAATTGATAGACAATAATATACTTGTTCCTATGATTGTGAGTTCTAAAGTTGAAATAAATGCTTTTGTTTCGATAATTGGAATTATTATTGGAGGCGCAATTGCTGGAATTTCAGGAATGTTTTTAGCCATACCGCTATTAGCGATTTTAAAAGCAATTTTTGACAGAATTGAATCCTTAGAACCTTGGGGCTATTTAATGGGGGATCATTTACCCAAAACCTATACGTGGCGCAATATAAAATTACCACTTTTTGATTCAGATTCATCAACAGAAACAATCATAATTAAAACAGATATTGCAGTTCCGGTATTTACGGAAACAACCACAGAAACAACTACAGAATCTGATATAAATCGGACTGAAAACTAGGCGCTTAAATTTAAAATCTATTTTAAATTTAATTTTTTTAAGATGCTACAAAAACAAAAATTGATTTTAATTTTTTCTTTACTCTGTTATTCTCAGGTTTCTTTTTCTCAGGTAAATAAGCCTAAAAAAGATTCTTCTGAAGTGTACAAGGATATTCAAACCTATTCCAAAAAAAGAAAGTTCACTAAAATGTTGCACCATTTAATTTTTGAACCCGTTAATGTAAAAACTAAAAAGAAAAAAGTAATCCACAAAAAATACCTTGCTTTTGAAGGCAGAACCATTAGAAATATAAACATTACTACACTTGATCCTTTTGGATTTTCCGAAATTGATTCTACAAAAGAAGCTAGAAATTGGGCAGAAAGAAGCGGAAATAGAATACACATTAAGACAAATAGACTGGCGATTCGAAACTTATTACTGATAAGAGAAAATGAACCGCTAGATTCCTTATTAGTAAAAGAATCAGAACGTTTAATTAGAACCCAAAGATTCGTTAGCAGGGTTAGTATAACGCCTCAATTAATTAAAAACAATCCTGATTCAGTTGATGTTTATATTCGAGTATTAGATACTTGGAGTATTATTCCTAAAGGATCTGTTTCTAATTCGAGAGCTACTTTTGAATTAAACGAACGAAATTTTTTGGGATCTGGGCATGAAATTGATAATAAATATAAAACCAGATTCAGCGATGGCAAAAAAGCGTATAGTTTGACCTATAGTATTCCCAACATCAAGAATACGTTTATCAAGACTACTTTTAATTATCAAATAGATTTGGATAATTATTATGGCAAAAGTGTGAATATTGATCGTCCTTTTTATTCGCCTTTTACAAAATGGGCCGCTGGAATTTACCTAGATCAGCAATTTAGAAAAGATACACTTCAGGATTCCAATTTGATATATGCCAAACAAAATTTTAAATACAATTCACAAGATATATGGGCGGGACACGCTTTTAAAATATTTAATGGAAATACTGAGGGAGACAGAACCACAAATTTAATATTATCAGGCCGATTTTTAAATGTAAAATACATAGAAAGTCCTACAATGGCATATGATCCAATTAATTTCTATTCTGGAGAGAAATTTTTTCTTACTGGAATCGGTGTCACTTCACGACTATTTGTTGAAGACAAATACATTTTTAAAAATGGAATTATAGAGGATGTACCTATTGGAAAAATTTATGGAATAACCGGGGGATATCAATATAAAAACAATATTGGTCGTTTTTATCTGGGTGGCAGAGCAGCATTTGGAAATTTTTATAAATGGGGCTTTTTAAGCACCAATATAGAAATAGGTTCTTTTTTTGATAAATCAACAACAAACCAAACTGCTTTTTCTTTTCAGGCAAATTATTTCACTAATTTGATTACTATTGGGAAATGGAAAGTAAGACAGTTTGTTAAGCCACAACTCATTTTAGGGATAAACCGATTGAACTCTATTGGAGATAAGTTATCAATTAATGAAAATAATGGACTAATCGGTTTTACGAGCGCTGAATATGGCACACAAAAAGCCATTTTGACTTTACAAACTCAATCATATTCACCATGGGATTTATGGGGATTTCGTATAAATCCTTATTTTAACTATTCAATTGCTATGCTTGGGAATCCACAAAAGGGACTTGGTGAAAGTAAAACATATTCAAAAATTGGAATTGGTTTTATTATAAATAATGATTATTTAGTTTTTAGTTCTTTCCAAATATCACTTTCCTATTACCCATCAATTCCAGATATAGGAGAAAATGTATTCAAAACTAATTCTTTTGAAACTACTGATTTTGGATTTCAGGATTTTGAATTAGCTAAACCTCGAACTGTTATTTATAAATAAAATAAACTTTTTATTATTCTATTTTAAAATACATTGCATAAAATTCAATATTTTATGATAAGGTGTGAATTATATAATTTTAAGCAAAAATTGTATAAGTACTATCTTGGAGGATCATTTTATCTTTACATTAATAATAAAACATATAACTAATCCTAAAAAAAACAAGATGAAAAAAATTTCCTTCTATTTAATGATGATGGTATTGTCATTAACTTTTGTTCCAACAACTACTTTTGCTGCTGAAAAAAATCTAACTACAGTAACAAGCAATACAAAAGAAATTCCAGAAAACGTTAAAAAAATGCTTTCTCGTTTAGATGAAATCAAAGCAATGGATAAATCATCCATGAAATCATCAGAGAAAAAAGCTCTTCGTAAAGAAGTTCGTGCAATTAATGCTGAGTTAAGATCTACAGGAAATGGTGTTTATTTATCTGTTGGTGCAATTATAATCGTTATCCTTTTATTGATTCTTTTATTGTAATCCGGTTTCCAAAATAAATTTAAAGAGAAGCTAGAAAACTTCTCTTTTTTTATGAAAACTAAAACCCATTAATATGTTAACCTCTTTCTACTGGCATAGTTCTTGGATTTACAGATAAAGTATTGACATAAATAGTGAATACAAAATAATTATTAATTAAATATTTGAAGAATGAAAACATTAAAATTAATTGCGGTAGGGATAATCCTTTTAGTAACAAGTTCGATACACGCACAAGTTTCAGTAAATGTAAATATAGGTACACCTCCCTCATGGGGTCCGTCAGGATATTCTAATGTCGATTATTATTACTTACCTGATGTAGAAGCTTATTACGACATAAGAGCAACCCAGTTTATTTATTTTAATGGAGGAAGATGGATTCGTTCAAGATACCTACCAGTACAATACAGAAACTATGATCTGTACAATGGATATAAAGTTGTATTAAATGATTATCATGGCTCAAGACCCTACAGTAACTTTAAAAATCATAAAGCGAAATATTACAAAGGATACCATGGTGCTCCTCAAAGAGCAATAGGCAAAGGGAAAAACAACAATAAAGCATATAAAAATATCGGTAATAATGGTAATCGTGGTAATGAAAACCATGGTGGAGGAAATAGTGGTCATGAAAAAGGAAATAATGGCCATGGAAATGGAAAACATTAAAACTGAATTAAAATAAAAGAACCAAAAGAGAAGCTTTACCGCTTCTCTTTATTTTTACTATCAATCCTTAATTAAATGTTAAAAAAATTATATTGGCACAGTTGTTGGCTTAACTAAAAAGTAACAACAAATGAGTTTATATAAAATTATAGCTAATTAAATATTTGAAAAATGAGAACATTAAAATTAATCGCCCTAGGAATTATACTTTTTGCATCCAGTACAATACATGCACAAGTTTCAGTAAGTTTAAACATTGGCACACGGCCAGATTGGGGTCCTTCAGGATATGCTGAAGCTGAGTATTATTATCTACCAGATGTTGAAGCCTATTATGATGTAAGAGCAACTCAATTTATTTATTTTGGAGATGAAAGATGGATTAGATCCAGATATTTACCAAGACAATATAGAAATTACGATTTGTATAGTGGCTACAAAGTAGTCTTAAATGATTATCATGGTTCAAGACCTTACAGAAACTTTAATAATGACAGATCAAGATATTACAGAGGTTACCGTGGTAATGAGCAAAGAAATGTAGGTTATAACAATAATCGCAGAGAATATGAAAACAGAAGAGGTAATGATAATCACCGAGAATACGACAACCGAAGAGGACACGATAATCATGGAAACAACGACAACCGAAGAGGTAATGAAGGTAATGGGCACGGAAATGGTAATGGACATGGAAGACACTAATACTCTATAATATCATACTAAAAGAGAGAACCAAAATTGGTTCTCTCTTTTTTTTAGGTAGTATCATAAAAAATAGGACACATACACTTTTTGGGATACTATCAAAATAAAATTATAATAAATACTATTTCAATTCATCATCCTATATTCATTTGGCGTAAAGCCAGTACTCTTTTTAAACATGCGATTAAAATGCTGAGGGTATTTAAAACCAAGTTCAAAAGCGATCTGACTAATTGATTTTTCAGGATCGAAAATCTTTTCCTTGGCAACATCAATTAATTTTAATTGCATGTGTTCCTGTGCTGATTTTCCCGTCTCTTTTTTAATTAAATCCCCAAAATAGTTTGGAGAAAGATGCAAACGATCCGCAAAATATCCAACAGAAGGCAACCCTAAATCTTGGGTGGTATCTGACAGGAAATAATCATTCAATAAGTTTTCAAATTTGGATAGAATATCCGTGTTTATATTTTCTCTGGTGATAAATTGCCTATCATAAAATCGAATACAATAATTTAATAGTAATTCGATATTATTAGTCATAATACTTTTGCTGTGTTTATCAATAGACTGATCCAATTCATACTCCAATTTGCTAAATAAATCTTTAATGATTTGTTGCTCTTTCAAAGACAAATGCAATGCTTCATTTGAATCATACGAAAAAAATGAATATTGACTCATCTGTTTACCAAGAGCAGTTCCTTTTATTAAATCAGGATGAAAAAGTAATGCTAAACCAGTAGGTTGATAATTATCTTCATTATTGATTTCAATAACTTGTCCTGGGCTAATAAAAACCAGTGTTCCATCATCATAATCATAAGTATTTCTACCATATTTCAATTCACCACAATTCCCAGCTTTTAAAAAAATTGCATAAAAACCAAAATGCATTTTGCAATGATTAGGTAAGTTTTTGGTATTTGTATTATCAAAAACACTAATCAATGGATGTTTTGTTTCAATATCCTTTAATGCATTATATTGAGAAATTTTTTCAACTTTAATAATGGAATCCATAACAATTCTTTTAATTACAACACAAATATAGTACACACATTTTAAATAAGTTATACCAAAAAGCAATATCAGTAATAATGGTAATAACAGCCGTAATATGTATGTTAAATGAGAAATGTTATTGATGATATTTGTAATGCCAAAATTCTATCAAACAGTAGGGAAATAAAAATAAACTAAAATGAAAAAAGTAAACGTAATTGTAGTAATCGGTGCAGGATCTATAGGTCAAGCTATTGCTCGCCGTGTAGGTGCAGGAAATCATATTTTACTTGCCGATATTCATCAGAAAAACAGTGATGCAGCCGCAAAAGTTCTAAATGATGCAGGTTTTAAAGTAAGCACTGCTGTTGTCGATATTTCCTCAAGGGCTTCGGTTCAGGCGCTTGTAGCAATAGCCACAGCAATGGGAAGCGTAACAGGATTGATTCACGCTGCAGGCGTTTCGCCATCACAAGCATCACCATCCACTATAATTCTGGTTGATTTATATGGAACAGCATTAATCTTGGAAGAATTTGGTAATGTCATTGCCGATGGTGGCTCAGGTGTTGTTATTGCATCGCAATCTGGACATCGATTGCCATCCTTAACACCCGAACAAGATAAAGCACTGGCAACCACACCAGCAGAAGAATTGCTTTCACTTCCATTTTTACATTCAGATGCTATAGACAGTTCATTATTTGCCTATCAATTATCCAAAAAAGGGAATTCATTACGAGTAAAGGCCGAAGCAGTACGTTGGGGAAAACGAGGAGCCCGTATCAATACTATCAGTCCGGGAATTATCATCACGCCTCTTGCTAATGAAGAATTGAATGGCCCCCGCGGAGAAACATACCGCAAAATGCTAGAAATTTCTCCTGCTGGAAGAGCTGGAACTCCTGACGAGGTGGGCGTGATTGGCGCTTTGTTGATGGGAAGAGAGGGTGCTTTTATCACCGGAAGCGATTTCTTGATGGATGGTGGTGTAACATCTGCCTATTGGTATGGTGAATTGAATAGCTGAAACTACAATCAACCCATCTTAGAGTAAATTATATACGATAGTTTGTCAGAAGTATTATCAAGATTCATAAAAATCCTGCGTGTTTTCCGTTTGAGTTAAAACCCCTTTCAAAACTTCTCTTATCTGTAACTTGGACGCATACCTTAATTGAAAACTCAGCACAGAACAACTACTAAACCGAACCTTGTTATATGCAAAGATAGACTAACTCTGTGAACCTAATAAATTGGCTTAACGATACTAATTAAACATTGTCAAGACATAAAATATCAAAAATATCAGTAAATAAAAGTTTGTTTATTATAACTTTGTAAAATGGAAAACAAAACGATACGTTCGGTTTCAGAATTCAATACTGAATTAAAGCTAAAGGGATTTAATGTATTCGAAATCGAAAGTGATGGTAATGCAACACGCACTTACAGCAGAAAGGACTTTTATAAAATTTGCCTGACTACTGGAAAGAGCATCATTCATTATGCAGACAAAAGTTTTGATGCCGAGGGAACCGTTTTGTTTTTTGGTAACCCCCATATTCCTTATTCTTGGGAAACTATATCTACCAGTTATGTAGGTTACACTTGTTTATTTTCGGAAGCGTTTTTAAAATCAGATCGTTCCGAAAGTTTGCAAAACTCCCCTTTCTTTAAGATTGACGGTACGCCTATTTTACAAATAACCGAGCAGCAGCGAGAGTTTTTGAACACGTTATTCAAGAAAATACTGGAAGAACAACAAACTGATTATGTTTATAAAGACGAACTAATCCGTAACTATATTAATTTAATAATTCACGAGGCTCTGAAGCTACAGCCTTTGCAAAATTTTGACCAACACAAAAATGCTTCGTCCAGAGTTGCTTCAGTATTTTTGGAACTTTTGGAAAGGCAATTTCCAATTGAATCCAATGAAAACCCACTATTGTTAAAAACAGCACAAGATTATTCAAATGCGCTATGTCTTCACGTTAATTATCTGAATCGTGCCATAAAAAGTGTTACCGGAAAATCTACCACTACTCATATTTCTGAACGTATTATTAGCGAAGCCAAAGCACTTTTACAACATACCGATTGGAATATTTCTGAAATTGCTTATGCCCTTGGCTTTGAATACCCAACCTATTTCAACAATTTTTTCAAGAAGAACACTGGGACAAATCCTAAAAATTTCCGTTTAGAATCGGTTTGAAATTCTTAACTATTGGTTTGATTGTTATTAACATCTGAACCCAGTTTCATTTTAATTTTGTATTCACAATAAATACAAAGATATATGGAAACTACAACTATTTTTACGAGAGACCTAGCAGGCGAAACTATTCGGCTAAATGACCCTGAATATCCAATATTATTTAAAGTCATTCAAAAGGCTATTCTCACTACTGCCAAATTGAACAGTCTTGTTACCGATGATTTACAGGAAATTAATTCTGTTTTCAGGGAACTCATCGGCAAAAAAGTAGATGACACTTTTTTTATTATTCCGCCATTCTATTCCGATTTTGGAGAAAACATAACCATCGGTAAAAACGTTTTTGTAAATCACGCCTGCACTTTTATGGACAGAGGAGGCATTACGATTGAAGATAATGTCCTTATTGGACCAAAAGTAAATTTAATTACAACCAATCACCCCATAAATCCTGAAGAAAGACGCGCTACCATTTCTAATCCTATTTTAATAAAAAAAGGCGCTTGGATTGGCGTGGGCGTCACTATACTGCCCGGAGTAACTATTGGCAAAAATTCTATTGTCGCAGCTGGAGCAGTTGTTTCCAAAGATGTTCCTGACAATGTAATCGTGGGTGGTATTCCTGCAAAATTCATTAAATCAATTTAACCTTAAAGTATAAAATAGTATGCCCAACAATAGCACCAATTCTCGAAGAAAATTTATTGAACAAACCGCAATTTTAGGAGGAGGTATAATTCTTGCCAACCCAATTGCACTTTTTTCACAAACTAATAAAACAGACAAAATGAAAAATATAGTATCAAAAGGTTACGCAGGTAAAGACGAAGAAGGAAAACTAGCGTTATGGAATTTTGAACGCAGAGCTGTTGGTGACAATGATATTTTAATTGAAATCAAATTTTCAGGAATTTGCCATTCCGACATTCATACAATTAAAGGACACTGGGGCAAACAACAATATCCACAAGTTCCCGGACACGAAATTGCGGGTATTGTAACTGCTATTGGGAAAAATGTAACCCAATTTAAAATTGGTGATAAAGCTGGTGTAGGCTGTATGGTAAACAGTTGTATGCAATGTGAAAGTTGCAAAAACGGTGAAGAACATCATTGCGAAACTACAGGAATGACAGGTACTTATGGTTCACCCGAAAAATTATCCCCAACAGGAATTACACAAGGTGGCTATTCGAATAATATAGTAGTAACCGAACATTTTGCCATTAAAATTCCTAAAAATATGGATTTGGAATTTGCAGCCCCTTTGCTTTGTGCTGGGATCACCACCTATTCGCCATTAATGAAAGTAAAAATGAAAAAAGGTGATAAAATTGGTGTAGTTGGCATTGGAGGATTAGGCCATATGGCGGTAAAATTGGCAGTTTCAAAAGGTGCCGAAGTATATGCTTTTACTACATCGCCTTCAAAAGTGAATGACATCAAAGGATTTGGCGCAAAAGAAGTGATTGTTGTGAATTCAGCTGAAGATTTAAAACCTTGGAAAGGCAAGCTCGATTTTATGATTTCTACCGTTCCTTATGCTTATGAAATGTCTTCTTATATAGATTGCGTAAAACCTTATGGTTTTTTCACGCAAGTAGGACAACCTATTAACGGCGAACTGATGATTAATAATTTCAATATGATTTTTAATAGGGTAAATTTCAACGCTTCATTAATTGGTGGTATTCCCGAAACACAAGAGGTAATGGATTATTGTGCAGAACATAAAATCTATCCGCAAATAGAAATCATTAAAGCGGAAGAAATTAACGATGCTTGGAAAAAAGTAGTAAATAAAGAAGCTCGTTACCGTTATGTAATTGATGCTGCAACATTTTAAACCTTATTAAAATGAAGCGAAAATCCTTTTTAATTTTTTTTACCTTACTCTTTTTTTCATTCTCTTTTGGTTATACGAGTTGCCATAAGAAAAGCTCTAATGATATCAGTAAAAATAACAATATAAGTAATAAAATGAAAGTAACAATTGGCTCTGCAGTTTTTACAGCAACACTCCATGAAAATGTAACGGCAACGGCATTTAAAACTATGCTTCCACTAAGTATAAATATGATTGAGTTGAATGGAAACGAAAAATATTATAACTTAACTGAAAATATCCCAACCCAATCATCAAATCCTGGAACGATAAAAAACGGTGACTTGATGTTTTATGGTTCAAATACATTGGTATTATTCTATAAAACCTTTTCTACATCTTATCCCTATACCAAACTTGGACAAATTGATGATACAGCTGGTTTGGCATCAGCATTAGGTTCTGGAAATGTAACTGTTACTTTTGATAAGCGATAAAATATACCAATTGAAATATTTTAAAAAAAGGAACGACAAGACTTATTGTTTATTATTATCAAGAATGAATCATCTGAATCAGTAAAATTGGTTAGTAAAACCGTAAGTCGTATAACTAAAAACTATTTTATTCTAATGACCTTTGAATTCACAAAATACTAAAGTAATACACTATAAAATGACAACATTTACAGAAAAAGGAACTGCCGCTCCTATAGCCTATTTTACAGGAACCGTTTGGGTCAATATGAACGTGACACCCCAGGAAGGTTATAACATCAATATGGGAACTGTAAGTTTTGAAAAACTAGCAAGAACAAATTGGCACAGCCATACCAGCGGCCAAATATTGTTTGTTATTGAAGGTATTGGATACTATCAAGAGCTAGGTAAACCTATTCAATTAATACAAAAAGGAGATGTGATCAAAATCCCTAAAAACATTTCACATTGGCACGGAGCCTCACATAACAGTTCAATGCGTCATATTGCCCTAGTTCCTGAATTTGATAAAGATACAACAGACTGGTTACAAGCAGTAAGTGATGAAGAATATAACACTTTTAAAAATCCTGTTTATGAAGTAGAGAACCGTTTAAGTCCGTTTGCAATTATGAACCACGAACAATTATGGCCTAATAGGATTTCAAAACTCAAAGAAACGGATCCTGATTTGATTGAGATATTTGACAATTTTGCTTTTGATGAGGTGATAACCCACGATACCATGGATACCAAAACCCGTGTGCTACTTATTATGGCTTCTAGCATTGGTAGTCAAGGATTAAGTGTATATAAAATGTATGTTAGTGCCGCATTGAATATTGGAATTACACCTATTGAAATTAAAGAAGTACTATATCAATCCGTTCCTTATGTAGGAATTTCAAAAGTGATGGATTTTATTAATGCTACTAATGAAATATTTGGCGAAAGAAATATTTCCTTGCCTTTAGCAAGTCAATCGACCACTACACCAAAAACAAGAATGGAAAAAGGATTAGTTAAACAAAAGGAAATTTTTGGCGACATCATTGACAATATGTACAAAAATTCCCCAAAAGATTTGTTGCACATTCAGGAGTATTTATCTGCCAATTGTTTTGGTGATTATATTACTCGCAATGGCTTGGATTTAAAAACAAGAGAATTGTTAACGCTCTCTTTTCTTATTTCATTGGGTGGAACCGAAAGTCAAATTAAAGGACATATTCTAGGCAATTCCAATGTTGGAAATGACAGGCAAACCCTTATCAATCTGATAACACAATTATTGCCTTATGTAGGTTATCCGCGGACTTTGAATGCCATTCAATGTTTGAATGAAGTATTACCTTTAAAATAAAATTTAATAACAGCTATGAAAACAACAAACGTAAAAGCATTTGGTACAAAAGCAGCTGATACTCCTTTGAAAGAGATGACCATAAATCGCAGAGACCTCACTGTAAAAGATATCGAAATTGAGATTTTATATTGTGGCGTTTGCCATTCTGATTTGCACACTGCAAGAAATGATTGGGGATTTACGGTATATCCTACAGTTCCAGGTCACGAAATTGTAGACAGAGTAACCAAAGTGGGAAGCGAAGTAAGCAAATTAAAAGTAGGTGATATTGCAGGTGTGGGCTGTTTAGTTGATTCTTGCCAAACTTGCGAAAGCTGCAAAAAAGATTTAGAACAATATTGCCTGACCGGGTTCACAGGAACTTATGGTAGTGCTGATAAACATTTAGGTGGTTTCACTTTTGGAGGTTATTCTGAAAAAATTGTCGTAGACGAGCACTTTGTTTTGAAAGTACCTGCTAATTTAGATTTGGCAGCCGTTGCACCATTACTTTGTGCTGGAATTACCACTTGGTCTCCGCTTCGTCATTGGAACGTAGGCAAAAACAGTAAAGTAGCCGTTGTTGGTTTAGGAGGATTAGGTCATATGGCCATCAAATTAGCAAAAGGATTAGGGGCTGAAGTGACTCTTTTTTCCAGAAGCCCTGGCAAAGAAAAAGATGCTTTAGCATTAGGAGCCGATGCCGTAATTATTTCTACAGACAGCGGCCATATGAATTCTGTAAGCGGGAAATTTGATTTAATTATTGATACTGTTCCTTATGTACACGATGTTAATCCTTATGTAGCCACTTTAAACATTAGTGGCACATTAGTTTTGGTTGGCTATTTAGGCGGTTTAGAACCTATTTTAAATACTGTTCCAATGATATTAGGACGAAAATCGGTAGCAGGTTCTCTTATTGGAGGATTGGCTGAAACTCAAGAAATGCTAGACTTTTGTGGTGAACACAATATCGTTTCGGAAATTGAAATCATCAAAATGCAAGATATCAACGAAGCTTATGAAAGAATGCTCAAAAGTGATGTGAAGTATCGTTTTGTAATTGATATGGCTTCTTTGAAGGAATAATATCCATTCCTGTTTTTATATATTCCAAACACTAAATATTTTTAGTGTTTGGAATTTTTACTTTAAAATTCATAATCATAGCTAATAATAAAGTATGACACTAAAAAAACTTATTTAAAGCATTATAAAAAAAATATTTAATTCCTACATTTGAAGCTATTGCAAATTAAATTTAAAATAATGCAAAAAAAAAACCTGCAAACGATTCTACTATTCCTTTTTTGTTTTCAAATAGCAATCGCTCAACAACCTCAAAAATTAAATTCTGTTGAAATTTATAATCAAATTCAAAAGCTTAATTTTTTAGGTTCTGTTCTCTATATTGCTGCTCATCCTGATGATGAAAATACCCGTTTGATTTCTTATTTATCAAATGAAACTAAAGCAAGAACTGGCTATTTATCGTTGACCCGAGGTGATGGCGGACAAAATTTAATAGGTCCACAATTGCGCGAATTATTAGGCGTAATTCGAACTCAAGAACTTATAGAAGCCCGAAAAATTGATGGAGGTGAACAATTTTTTTCTCGTGCCAATGACTTTGGTTTTTCTAAAAATCCAACTGAAACATTAGAAATTTGGGACAAACAAAAAGTGCTATCGGATATTGTTTGGGCCATTCGGAAATTTCAACCTGATGTTATTATTAATCGGTTTGATCATCGCTCTCCGGGAACTACACACGGACACCATACAGCATCGGCAATGCTGAGTATAGAAAGTTTTGATTTAGCCAATAATCCAGTTATTTTTCCGGAACAATTAAAACTCGTGCAGCCTTGGCAACCCAAACGCCAGTTTTTTAATACCTCATGGTGGTTTTATGGCAGCAAAGAAAAATTTGATGCTGCTGATAAATCAAATTTGTTAGAAATGCAAATAGGAACTTATTTCCCATCAATTGGAAAATCAAATCAGGAAATTGCAGCTTTAAGCCGCAGTCGCCATCAATCACAGGGTTTTGGTAGTACCGGAAGTCGTGGTGAGGAAACCGAATATTTAGAATTTATAAATGGCGAAGCATTAAAAAATAAATCTTCAATTTTTGAAGGTATTGATACTAGTTGGAACCGAGTAAAAGGCGGAAAACCTATCGGAGAATTATTGACAACCATTGCCTCTCAGTTTGATTATACAAATCCTTCGGCCAGTATTCCAAATTTGGCGAAAGCCTACACAATGATGCAATCTTTAGACGAAAAGCATTGGACCACATTAAAATCATCCGCAATAAAAGAAATTATTGCTGCTTGTTCCGGATTGTATCTTGAAGCAGTTGCCCAAAACCAGGAAGCAACTGCCGGCAGCATTGTAAAACTAAAACTTGAAGCAATAAACAGAAGTACTGTTTCGATGCAATTAATAAGTGTAATCACTTTGCCGGAACAAAAAAACACGCCTCAAAATTCAGCTTTAAATACTAATATTTTAAAAAACATCAACCTTGATTTACAATTACCGACAACAATAGCATACACGCAACCGTATTGGTTAAACGAAAATGGAACGGTGGGAATGTACACGGTTAATGATCAAAAAAACATTGGAATTCCTGATATCATTCGCGAAGTGAAAGTGGTTTTTAACATACAAATCAATGGAATTGACATTCCTTTTGAGCGCACCGTTGTCTATAAATACAACGACGGTGTAAAAGGAGAAATGTATAATTATTTAGATATTGTTCCTGAAATAACAACTAGTATTCTGGACAAAGTAGCCCTTTTTAAGGACAACAAAACTAAAACTGTAGCAGTAAAAATAAAAGCTGGAAAAGATTCCGTAACAGGTAATTTACAATTTGAGTTACCAAATAATTGGATGGTTTCTCCAAAAATGATTCCTTTTAATTTAGAAAAAAAAGGAATGGAGCAAATCGTTTATTTTGAAGTAACTCCACCAAATCAACCCAGTGAAGCTGTCGCAAAAAGCATTGCTGTAATTGACAATACACAATATGATAAGGACCAAATTATAATCGATTACAATCACATTACCAAGCAACAAGTTTTAAAACCTGCCGAAGCAAAATTTATCAAACTGGATTTGAAAACGAATGAGGAACGCATTGCTTATATCATGGGAGCCGGCGATGAAGTTCCAAAAAGCTTATCGCAAATGGGTTATAAAGTAACAGTGCTTAAACCCGAAGAAATAACTCCTGAAAAACTAGCTAATTTTGATGTAGTGATGACTGGAATTCGAGCTTATAATACAGTTAAATTATTGGCAAACAAACAAAGCATTCTTTTTGATTTTATAAAAGAAGGAAAAACAATGATTGTTCAATACAATAACCCTAATGATCTTGTAACCCAAAACATAGCACCTATCGCCTTAAAAATTTCTGGAGACCGAGTGACCGAGGAAAATGCCGAAGTTCGATTTTTGGCACCGACTCACCCAATAATGAATTTCCCAAATAAAATCAATTTAAATGATTTTGAAGGTTGGAAACAAGAACAAGGATTGTATTATCCTAATGAATTTGATAAAGCCTTCACTCCTATTTTATCTTCAAATGATAAAGGTGAAACCCCAAAAGATGGTGCTTTGTTAGTAGCTCCTTACGGAAAGGGATATTATATTTATACCGGTTTAAGTTTGTTCAGGGAATTACCAGAAGGCGTTTCTGGCGCTTTTAGATTATTATCAAATATGATTTCGCTAAAATCACCTGTGACCATTCCTGCTCAAAAAATCAAGAATTAAAACAATTCAAAAAATGGAAACTAAAAAAATAAAAATCTGGAAAAAAAACTATACCTGGGTTCTATTGGCTAACGCTATCTACATTTTGATTTTTTATATAATAATGGAATTATACTCTTAAATTATGCAACTATTTGACTGGGTCGTACTCATAGCCACATTACTGTTTATTGTAATTTATGGCGCGTGGAAAACAAAAGGAAGTAAAAATGTAGAAGACTTTATTCTGGGCGGTAATGAAACACCTTGGTATGTAGTTGGACTTTCTGTTATGGCCACACAGGCCAGTGCTATTACTTTTCTTTCAACTCCGGGGCAAGCGTATCATGACGGAATGGGATTTGTTCAATTTTACTTTGGACTACCTATTGCAATGGTAGTAATTTGTGTCACATTTATCCCAATTTACCACAAATACAAAGTTTATACTGCTTATGAATATCTGGAAAAACGATTTGATTTAAAAACGCGCTCGCTTGCCGCCATACTTTTCTTATTTCAAAGGGGTTTAGGGACTGGTTTAACCATTTATGCTCCAGCTATCATTTTGTCTGCAATATTGGGTTGGAACCTTACCATAATGAATATTATTATTGGTTTGTTAGTAATCATATATACCTTTTCGGGCGGAACTAAAGCGGTAAACGTAACGCAAAAACAGCAAATGTTTGTAATTATGTCCGGAATGTTAATCACCTTTTTTCTGATTTTACATTATCTTCCAAATGATATGACTTTTAGTAATGCTATGCATATTGCTGGTGCAAATGATAAAATGAATATTGTTAGTTTTTCAACGGATCCAGAGGAAAAATACACCTTTTGGAGTGGAATAACTGGAGGTTTTTTCTTGGCATTAGCCTATTTTGGCACTGATCAATCTCAGGTAGGACGTTATTTATCAGGAAAATCAGTTCGGGAAAGCCAAATGGGATTGATTATGAACGGGCTTTTAAAAGTCCCAATGCAATTTTTCATTTTACTTACAGGAGTTATGGTTTTTGTTTTTTTTCAATTCAATCCAGTCCCTTTGAATTTTAATCCAAACAATAAAATAATTGTTGAAAAATCCCAATACAAAGGCGAATATCATGTTTTAGAAAAAAAACTGGATGCCCTATCCGAAGATAAAAAAGTAATCAATTTATTGTATATCGATCAGCTGAATCAGGATTATGATAATCCTATACTTCGAAAAGAATTAGTAGCCTTATCTAATAAAGAAAAAGATCTGAGAGATCGAGCCAAAGAAATTATATTAAAAGCTGATATTCATAGTGAGACCAACGATAAAGATTACGTGTTTTTCCATTTTATCCTTAATTATTTACCCAAAGGACTTATTGGTTTATTGCTTGCCGTGATTATTTCGGCAGCAATGTCATCTACAGCTTCCGGATTGAATGCACTAGCATCGACGACAGCAATAGACATTTACAAACGCAATTTAAAATACGAAAAATCAGAAAAACATTATCTTAATGCTACAAAGTTCTTTACACTGGTTTGGGGAATTATTGCTATTCTTTTTGCTTGTATAGGTACGTTATTCGAAAATCTAATTCAGTTGGTAAATATCATTGGCTCCATATTTTACGGAACCGTTTTAGGAATTTTCCTGGTTGGTTTTTATATCAAACAAGTTCATGCCAAAGCCATTTTTAGTAGTGCCATTTTTAGTCAATTAACCATTTTTATAATCTATTATTTCGCTATTTATATTTACCCAAGTGGGGAAGAAAAACTGGGCTATTTATGGCTCAACTTCATCGGTGCAATGTTAACCATTGTAATTTCGTTACTATTACAATGGACCATTTTCAGAAAGCAAAAAGAATTAGTTATTGATTAGCTCAAACAAAAAAAATCCCGTCTGGAAATATCAAGACGGGATTTTTGTATTAAAGAAATCGAAGATTTATTTCTTACTCCACTCTGCTATGCTTTCCTTATTCATTTTAACATAGTCTTGATTTTTAGCAATTTCAGCAGCGGCAAGAGAAACTTTAGCCGTTTCAATAGCTCCTTTTTTATCCCCTTGTTTGGCTTGAATCAAAGATTTCAAACGGTAATAATAAAATGGTTTATCTTGATTCAAATCTAAAGCTTTATCAATGTAAGTTCTTGCTTTTGCAATATCACCATTGGATTGAAATAAAAATTGAGCTGCAGAAAAATAATCTCCCGCAGTTGGACCTGCTAATGCTTTTTCTATGTTAGCCGTAGCCGTTTTTTGAGTAGGAACTTCAAACTTTAAAGCCGCATAAGAATTCTCCCAATACAATTCTAAAAAAGCAAAATTATTATCTAAATTACTTATTCCTAAAGTAAATGTTTCTACCTTTTTGGATAACGTTTCTGGTTTAACAGTAGCTTTAAGAGCTACGTTAGCTTCATTCCACTCTGCTGGATTTCCCCAATTATCAGTAGTTTTATAAAAAATTATATCCCAGCTTTCAATTTTAGGATTCGTATACAAAGCATATTTTCCTTTTTTCAAAATCTTGCCGTCAATAATCACATCATCACTAAATGATATCGTTGTGTTTTCATTTGCGCCAGTTCTCCATACTTTTCCAAAAGGAACCAAATCACCAAAAACAGCTCTTCCTCTGGCACTTGGTCTTGAATAATTAATCTCTACATCTGTCAAACCTACCGTTTGACTGATTACAGCTTTTGGGCTGGATTGTGGTGTTTTCACTTGAGCCTCAATCGTGAAATTTGCAATAATAATAGCAAATGCAATTAAAATATTTTTCATAGTATCGTTTTTAGGTTTTTCAAATTTACAAATTCAGGTATTCCAAAATGTTAATTATTACTTAATTTAGAATCAATATTTTTCACTTCATCAAAACCTAATTCATTGAAATGATTGATTACTACGTCAGCTTCCGATAAATCCTGGTCTTTAGAATGAACGCTGTTATACCCTACACAAAAAATACCGGCAGCTTTTGAAGCTTTAATTCCGTTAGTACTGTCTTCAATTACAATACAATTTTCTTTTGGAGCAATCGATAAACTCGCAGCATGCTCAAAAATGGCAGGATGTGGTTTTGACTTTGGAAAATCTTCCCCACTCACAATATGCGTAAAATATTCATGCAGTTTAAAGCGACGAAAAACACGTTCAATCGTTACTTTAGAAGCTGAGGAAGCTAAAATTAATTGTATCCCGTTTTGATGTAATTCTTTGATTAATTTTTCAACGCCTTCTAATAATTCTAAATCTTCTTTAAGATCGAAAGCGTCGTTAAAAATCGATCTTTTTCTTAGAATTAAATCTTCAACATCTTGGTCAAGATTAAATTTTTCCTTTAATTTCTGGAATATATTCCGAGTGGAATTTCCTGTAAATGAAGTATACAAGTCTTCAGTGACAGCAATATTCAATTCATCAAATTGTTTGAAATACGCATAACGGTGTACTGGTTCTGTATCGACAATTACACCATCCATATCGAAAATTACGGTTTGTATCATTTTATTTTTAGATTATTAGACCTTTTAGATTTCTTAGATTTTTAGAAGTGAATTCTGACGACTATTTCTTGAGCAGATACCGAATCACGGTTTCTGCAGCATATAAACCAAATAATCCTGGCATATAACTGTTTGTTCCGTAAAATGATTTTTTAAAATTAGAACCATCTGTCATTTTTAAACTGGATTCATCCTGAATTTCAGAAGAAAACACCACTTTCAATTTATCAATTTTCACTTCTTTCAATCGTCTTCTGATTGTTTTTGCAAAGAAACAATTCACGGTATTCGTAATATCGGTCACTTTTACTTTAGAAGCTTCCATCTTACCGCCAGCCCCCATACTGCTTATGATTTTTACTCTTTTTCTTTTGGCTGCAATAATCAAATTCAGTTTTGGAGTCACACTGTCAATACAATCCAAAACATAATCAAACTCTTCCGAAACAATTTCAAAAGCACGCTCTGGCGAAAGAAACTCCTGCACGCGTGTCAATTTCAATTCTGGATTAATATCCATCAATCGGTCGCCAACTAAAGTAACTTTGGGTTGACCCACTGTAGAATGCAAAGCTGGTAATTGTCGGTTTATGTTTGTAATATCTACAACATCACCATCCACAATTGTCATTTTCCCCACTCCTGCTCTGGCCAAAAATTCGGCAGCGAATGATCCTACACCACCAAGTCCTACAATTAATACATTTGCATTTTGCAATTTATTTAAACCTTCTTTTTTAAATAAAAGTTCGGCTCTTTCTGTCCACTCTGCCATTGTTTATTTGTTTAAATTTTAAAGTTCTTAAAAAATCTGAAATCAAGATTATAAATTAAAAACTTGATTAAAATTAGTACTTATTATTTTCTGAATTTCTTCTACCGAAACTCCTTTGTATTTTGCTGCCAAAGCATAAACGGTAGCTAAACTTTCTGCAATCGTATCCGTTTCTAAGAAAAAACGATCATTCGGCATGCTTTTAAAAACGGCCTCCAACTCAGCATTCAACAATAAATATTTACCAAACGAAATATAAAATCCGTTTTCTAATAATTGTTTCGCTAACTGTTCACTTTTAGAAAATCCATGAATCAATATTGGAACTGTAATATTCATTTTTTTTACAGTTTCAATTAATTCCTGAAAAGCGGCAACACAATGAATCACAACTGGTTTCTGATATTTCTGTGCCAAAAACAACTGTTTTTCGAAAACCAACTGCTGTAATTCCATTGGAACTTCTATTCGTTTATCCAATCCGCATTCGCCCATTGCAAGGCAACCTGGTTCCTGTAATTGGCGCTCGATTATCTCAAAATCAGATTCCAATCGTTCTTCAACAATAAACCAAGGATGTATTCCAATAGAATAATAAGGAATCGTTGCATCAAATTCCCATGGATATTGATTGACTAATTCCAAAACTCCAGACTGATTTGTGAATTTATGAGTATGTAAATTAAAAAACTCCATTAGTCGTGAAATTTTTTAACACCTGCTTTTATTTCAATATTCAAATCGTTTTCCAATGGGACAATTGGACAAGAATATTTATGACTATATGCACAATACGGATTGTACGATGTATTAAAATCGATAACCATCGTTTCTCCTTTTGGTACTTTCATGTCAATATATTTTCCACCAATATAACTTTCATTCCCCGAGGTTAAATCAGAAAACGGTAAAAATAAATAGTCTTTATAAGAAGCTTTTTTCGAAAGTTCAATATTCCTGTACACATTCAATTTTAGTTCTTTTCCATCAAGCGTAAAAAAAACTTCTCCGTATTTTACATACAAAGGCTTTCTGTCCGTCGAGGTTTTCATCTCAAATGGTTTTTCTTTTTTTGTTCTGACAAATTTAGCAATCACAAAAAAATGTTCATTCACAGGATAAAAATCCAACGCTTTAAATACAGCCAAATCTTCGGTTGTCAAAGGACTCGTTTTCACATCTGCATATTCTGTATTTAAATCCTTTTGAAATTTGGCAACAGCCGAAACATCGAATTGCTCTTGGCTAAAGCCAAAATTGAACTGCACTAAAAAAAACAAAGCGAATAGTGTTCTCATTTTTATAATTTTAAGCAAAAATAGTTTAAAAGTTACAATGCTACAAAGACGCAACGCTACAAAGTTTTCTACCTTTACAAAATTAGAACTTTATATATGCTTCAAACTGCTTTTCAACGTTATATTAACAATTTTAAAGGATTCACAAGAGAAGTATGGATTCTTACTTTGATTACTTTTATAAATCGTGCCGGGACGATGGTTTTGCCTTTTCTATCTAAATATTTGAAGGAAGATTTACATTTTTCGTACGCTCAAGTTGGATGGATTATGGTTTCTTTTGGTTTTGGATCCATGCTAGGCTCCTGGCTGGGTGGCAAATTATCTGATAAAATTGGTTTTTATAAAATCATGGTTTTTAGTTTGTTTACCAGTGGAATTCTATTATTTTTAGTTCAATATATCCGTACTTTTTGGGGATTGTGCATCGGGATGTTTGTTATCATGACCGTAGCTGACATGTTTCGTCCCGCCATGTTCGTTTCCCTAGGAACGTATGCAATACCTGAAAATCGCACCCGAGCTTTAACTTTAGTGCGACTCGCGGTTAATTTAGGTTTTACTGCCGGACCCGCTTTAGGAGGTTTAATCATTATGAATTTGGGATATACAGGACTTTTTTGGGTAGATGGAAGCTCTTGTATCGTTTCTATTTTGATCTTTGCAATATTGGTAAAAGAACGCAAAAAACCGGCTGATTTAAACTCCATAAATGATGAAACCGAAATCCCTGCTTCCGTTTTTAAAGACAAAATATTCTGGATATTCCTCTTTGTCTGTTTTGCCACAGCAATGTTGTTCTTCCAGCTTTTCACTACTTTACCTTTATATCACAATGAAAAATTTGGACTTACTGAATTTCAAAGCGGACTTTTATTATCCTTGAACGGATTATTAATTTTCTTTCTGGAAATGCCAATAGTAAGTTTCAGCCAAAGAAAAGGCATTCAAAAACTCAAAATAATCCTTTGGGGATGCGTGCTCATGTCCATAAGTTTTTACCTCCTTTTGATAAACACTTGGGCAGGAATACTAGTAATCGGTATAATTATAATGACTTTTGGAGAAATGTTCATCTTTCCTTTCTCTAATTCATTTGCTTTAAGCAGAGCACCAAAAGGACATGAAGGGCGCTACATGGCGTTGTTTACCATGAGTTTTAGCTTAGCACACATTGCGAGTTCTAAGACTGGATTGGAACTTATAGCCCATTTTGGTTATCAGACCAATTGGTTTTTCATGGGCAGCTTAGGACTTCTTTCCGTGTTAGGTTGTATTTGGCTGCAAAAACTCGTTCAAATAGAACAAAAATAATCCATTTTTAATACTTTGGGCGTGACCGCCTTGATTAAAGGGGCAAACTAACTAGCAGGTTATACTGCCCCTTTTATCAAGGCGGTCGGGCTATACGCGCTACTTTGGTAGCTTGCTTTTATCCCTCACGCGGCCTCATTTTCAAAACAATTTCACTGAAAATCAGGAATTTTATCTTTCCAAAATAACTTTATAAACAAGTCAAAATAAATCAAAAACTAAAAAATTAGTTAAATAACTATATTTATAGTTGCATAACTATAAATATAGTTTTACATTTGATTTAAATAAAAAAACTCATGCAAAAGTTAACCAATAAAGAAGAAGAAATCATGCACATTTTATGGAAGCTCAAAAAAGCTTTTGTGAAAGAAGTCATGGCCGAAATCACTGAAGAACAGCCTCATTACAATACACTTTCAACCATTGTACGCAACTTGGAAGAAAAAGGATTCGTGTCGCACAATGCCTTTGGGAACACCCATCAATATTACCCTATCGTTAGTCTGGAAGATTATAGAAAGCGTTTTATGAATACGGCAATCGACAATTACTTTAATAGTTCGTATAAAAACATGGTCTCCTTTTTTGCAAAAGAAGAGAAAATTTCTGCTGCCGAATTACGGGAAATTCTGACCATGATTGAAAATCAAGAAGAGAAAAAATAATTCTTCATAAAGAGTAGTTTTAAAACAACCAAAAAAAGCAATAAACTAGAATAAAATATAATGTAAAGCGTATGGAAGCACTGTTTATTTATCTCATCAAATCCAGCGGACTAATCGTCCTATTTTATTTAGCTTATTTCTTAATGTTACGAAAAGAAACCTTTTTCACAAGCAATCGTTGGTTTTTATTGGCTGGATTAATTACTTCAGTTCTTTTGCCATTTGTTTTTATTACAAAAATAATCTGGGTAGAACCAGCTAGTAATCCTATAAATTGGTCAAATATTCCTATGACAAATTATACGGAAGAAAAAACATTTGAAGATTATTTACCACTGCTTACTGCTCTTGCTTACGGAATTGGAACATTGCTTTTACTGGGCAAATTTGCCTTTGATTTTTATAGTTTGAATGCTGTTCTAAAAGGAAAATCCATCCAACAACAAGCCGATTTTAAATTTATAGATACTAAAGAAAATGTAGCTCCATTTTCCTATTTCAATACCATCGTTTACAATTCGGCTTTATACACCGCTTCCGAATTAGAAAATATTTTAGAACATGAAAAAGTACACAGCGAACAGAATCATACCATTGATGTTTTGATTTCGAGATTGTTTTGTATTGTATTTTGGTTCAATCCGTTCATTTGGCTGTACAAAAAAGCAATGCTACAAAACCTTGAATTCATTGCAGACAGTGAAGCTACAAAGAAAATATCCGACAAAAAAGCCTATCAAATCACGCTTTTAAAAATAACAACACACGAGAATTGTGTTGCCATCACCAATCATTTTTATCAATCATTAATCAAAAAACGAATCGTTATGTTAAACAAAAATCAATCAAAAAAATGGAATTCCTGGAAGTATGCTTTAGTACTTCCATTATTAGCGGCATTTGTATTCTTATTCCAAGTTAAAACTATTGCACAAGAAAAAACGAATCAGAATGCGTCAAAAAGTGTACTGGATGTCGTTACAACGATTAACAAGAATTTTTCAGATGAAGAATTAAAAAAGAAAGCCGAATTTTTCAAAAAAGAATTTAATTGCGATTTAATATTCTCTGAAATAGAACGCAATTCAAGTAAGGAAATCACAGGAATAACGGTCAACTACAATGGGAATTTATATGGTAATGGAACTTATAAACAACACAGCAATAGCACAATCAAAGATATCTATATCAAGCATAAAGGAGGTAAAATTGACATCAGTGATGCTGAAATTGATGCGAATATTAAAACCTCATCTTCCGATAAAATGCTTTCTATTGACAAAGAAATTTTCATTAATGGAGAAAAAGTAAGTCAAAATGATATGGATAAATTAGATCCTGATGAAATTGAGCGCATGGATGTAAATAAAAAAAATGATCAACAAGAAATCAGAATCGTTACAAAAAAATTCCACAAAACAATTACTGAGAATGACATTTATATCGATGGCGAAAAAGCAGATAAAAATGAATTGTTACAACTTGACCAAAATACAATTGACAAAATGGATGTCAATAAAAAAGAAAAAACAATTAGAATCACCACTAAAACTAATACTCAAACTTTCAATGATACCGATATTCCAACTCCGCCAACACCTCCAAAATTTCCTGACGGACCAATGCCAGTAGCTCCTCCTATTGATATGTCAAAACTGCCTTCGCCACCTGCTCATCCATCGAACGTAAAAGATAAAAAAGCAATGGCTGAATTTGAGAGAAAAATGAAAGAATTCGAAAAAAAGATGGAATCATTCGAGCCAGATATGACCACCTATGAAAAAGAAGTAGAAGAAGTAATGGCCAAACGCGAACAAATATTTGAAAAAGAAATGACTAAATACGAAGATGCCATGGAAAAATACAGAGACGCCTTGGAAAAACGTAATAATTAATTTTATTTTTCTAAAAATAACCAAAAAAACGGTCACTCATCAAGACCGTCTTTTTTATATCTTTGAAAAAAATCACCAATGTTTAAAATTTTAGCCCAAATCAACAAAGTCATTTTTCCTAGTTTCACTAAACAGCGATTGGACTTGGCTAAAGCCAAGAAATGGCAAATGGCAATTATTGGGTATCGCTATTATGTAACTACCCGAGCTTTAGATTAGTATGTTATTCCAGCAAAAATCTCATTTCCCTTGATTTTTGCTCTTCCATTTAGGAAAGTCAATTCCATCAAGAAATTGCATTGTACAATTTCACCTCCCAATCTTTCTACCAATTCACATACCGCTTTAGCCGTTCCTCCAGTTGCCAAAACATCATCGTGAATTAGAATTCGATCTCCTTTTTGAATCGAGTCAACATGAATTTCTAAAGTATCCGTTCCATATTCTAATTCATAGGTCGCTGAAATAGTTTCGTAAGGCAGCTTGTTAGGCTTTCGAACTGGAATAAAACCAACATTTAATTCTTGTGCGATAAGCATCCCAAAGAAAAAACCCCGACTCTCCACTCCTATTACCTTGTCTATTTTTTTATCTTTAAGAGTTGAAACCAATATTTCAAGGCATTTATTCCTTGCTTCGGGATCAATTAGCAAGGGAGTAATGTCCTTGAACAAAATTCCTTCTTTAGGAAAACCCTGAATATCACGTATGTAATTCTTAAGTGGCATATTTTTTTATTTTTTTACATAATTACTCTTGCAAATTACACAATTATTCCTATATTTGCACCCGCTAAGGCGCTTAACAGCAATATGTCTTACAAAAATGGCCTTGTGGCGCAACTGAATAGCGCACTTGATTACGGCTCAAGAGGTTACTGGTTTGAATCCAGTCAAGGTCACTTTAAAAATCCCTAAATACTTGATTTTCAAGGATTAGGGATTTTTTATTTCTATATTTGTACGATTTTTGTATTGCTGATATTTATTACTTCTTTTTATAGACGTTAAAACTATTTTTGACCACATTATAAACATCATTTTTTTTTAATCACAATACATCTTTTTAGCGTTGTTAATTTTAGTATAGTTGTAACTATTTAGATTTCCCCAAACTTTATTTTTCAATTCTAAATTTTCAAAATTCCAAGCGTTAAACAATCCCGAAGCTCTATTTCTTAAATGTGGAAAATCTAAAATTAAATTTGAAATGAAGTTATGATTATCTTTTGCAAGGGCTAATGTTATATATCCCTCAACGTGTTCGAAATGATATTTAATAAAATCGTTATTCTCATTCAAAAAATAAGGATGATATTTTTCAGCTTCATCAAATTTATCATTCCATAACAAAACAGAACATATTATATGAAATGCCGAAATTTTAGTTGATTCGTTTTCATCATTCAAATTATATTCTATTGCAATTGCTACATTTTCTAATGCAAATTCTTTTAAATGTTTGATGTTTTTACTCAAAATTATATAAGACAATTTTATTAATGCCGTAGGGCTTTGATTTATATCTAATACAGCAAAAAACATTCTTATGGTTCTATCGTTTACAGTACCTAAATTATATTCATTCGTGGCAATAATTTCTGCTATTAACCCCGTAAAATCATCTGAAAAATCAATACTGTCAATTTTACTTAACGCATCTTTAATATAATTGTTTGAAAGTTCACTTTTGCCTTCATAGAAATAGGCAATCCCAATAATTAAGCCAACAAACGGCATTTCTTCTACTATTGTTTTAAGAATACCAATACACTTTTTATTATCAATATCTAAAAAATCTAAACCAATTTTATAGACTTCTTTTGGGCTTTTGCCTCCTAACTCAAGTATAAAAAGGGGGTCAAAAAATTCAATTGGTTCAAAGGTTTCTTGTAATTGACTAAGATGAACTTTAAAACTCAATTCAATTTTATCTTCGGAAGATTTTAAAAGTTTTAAATCGGTTGCTCTTTCTTTTATTTTTAGTAAGTAATCAAATAAAAAACCTCTCCAGTTTACATACTCATTTTCTATTTTGTTTTGATTTACAATTTCATCGAATATAGTTTCCAAAAAAGCTCCTTTCATTTTGGTTGCAATCCAATTACTAATAAACTCAAAAGCTTCTCCAGTGTCCTTAATGGATAAATAAAATTTAGTTTCAGAATTTTTGATCGTGTAATTAGGTAATCCAACACAACTATGAGTAATACTATTGAAACCGATTGTAAATTGTTCTCCTTTTTTAAATCGAGGATAAATTCTATTAGTATTTATATTGCTAAATATGCCTTTCCAAATAAAGTTATGATATATGTATTCTTTTGCCATTTAACTATTTTCTACAATTCCAATCTCTTTTTTACTCAAACCATACAACTCATAAACCATTGCTATCATAATCATTATAATTTGATGTATTAAACTTTAAAATCCTTAAAGTCGTCAAAAATAATTTCTGTAATATTTCTATAACTTAAATCGTTTAACTTTAAATTTTCATAATCGCTTCTAAAGGGTAAGTTTTTAGCAATCATATCTTGCTTTATTTCGTCATAGGATTTGCCTTCCCAAGCCCAACATTCTAAATATGTTGCTATTTTATCACAAGCATTATCAGCTAAATAAATTATTTCTGTTCCGCCAAAAATGGATATAATATCAAATATATTTCTTCTAAATTCAAGCAAATTTTCTTTTGCTATATCCAACTGCTTGTATTCATCTTCATATAAATAACGATATTTATAAATTGTAGTTAATTCTAAACAGTTTTCATATACTCTTATACTAAAAACAAAAGGACTGGAATAATATATAAGTTCTGTGGTGTCTTCATCAGAAATAATTGTATCTAAAACCTCGTCATAAGTGTATGGAAATTCATATTCCCAATCGCCTTCACATTGTTTATATTTCCCATCTCTAAAATTACTTGTATGCTCTAATTTTAACTCTTTAAGTTTTTGAAGATAGATATCTTTGTTATCAAGAACATCTTCTTTCCTAGTTTCAATATTGCTAATAAGGTATAAATCGGTTGCCATAACTAACTATTTTCTACAATCTCTATTTCCTCACTACTCAACCCATACAATTCATAAATCATTGCATCAATAGCTTTATCGGTGGTGTAGATTTGGGTTTTGATTTCCAGTACTTTTTTGGCTTCGGTAGTGAAATACTCTTCCCACTCGGCTTCCTGCGAAAGGGCTAGTTTTATTTTCTTTTTTGCCAGTTCTTTGATGAAATCAGCATACGACAACAAATACCAATCTTGTAGTTTTTTTGGAAGAACGCTATTACTATTACTATCACTATCAACAAGGGGTTTAAACCCCTTGTCATCAGTAGTACTAAAAAACTTTCGTTGTATCGTTCTTTGAAACTTTTGCGATTGTTCTTGTTGTTGATTTTTAAATTCTATTATTTCATTACTCAAACTTCCTAACTTTATATCAATATCAATTAATTTTTCTGAAATAGGAAAAGATTTAAAATGCTGTAATTTAACTTTAGGAAACAAGTCATCAAATTCTGAATAGTTAAATTTGAAATAAAAAGCCATCAATTTTGAGCCTAAAATTGACATTATAGATTTAGAATTAAATTTTGAATTATCATAAAATCTTGCAATAAATACTGATTGGTCAATTACAAAATCTTGATCCAAATAAGCGACAATCAGCTTTTTAGATGGAATTTGTCTCAAAACTATTCTTTGTCCTGTGAAAAATTTAGGATCTCTCGGTTCTGCTAACCATCTTCCATAACTTATATAACTATCATTGTTCCAATTCAAATATCCTGATTGAACATTTCTACCTCTTAAATATGGCAAAAAAGTAGCATCGTCTTTTTTATCAGATTGAAAAGGATCTTTTTCAATAAATTCCTTTGTATGTCCAACTCGCTTATGATAAACCCCAACACCTCTGCCAATATCCGCTAAAGCTTCTAATGATATTGAATTATGATTTAATTTCTTAAATATCTCATTAATATTTTTAGTAATATGAACGTTTATATACGCACCTTTTTCTTTAAACCAATCCATTTGATTAATCTCCCCAGTAACATCAAATTGTTCATTAGTACATTTTGTTAGCTTGGTCAATTTATCTTTTGAATTTTCAAATGTTACAATTATTGTATCAACATTAGCATCTAAAAAAGTATTAGATGGCATTGAAACAATTTCAATAATTTGTGAATTAGTCAAAAAGAATTTCCTGACATTTTCTAAAAATAAATTGTTTAACCACGAATTAGGAACAATTAAAGATGACGTCCCTATATTAGAAATTAGTTTCAAACTTTTTTCAAGAAATAAAATGTATAAGTCAATTTGGTATGCTGAAGTTTTATAATTCTGTATAAAGAATTCCTTTACCTCTTTAGTAAACATTTCTTCTTTACTATTTACATAAGGCGGATTTCCAATAATCACATCAAAACCTCCTTTATATTCTTCTCTAAAAGCGTGTTCGTAAGTACAAGATATACTATCGACAAGGGATTTAAACCCCTTGTTGCTATTGTCGGGCAAATTGTGTTTTGCTCTGTTTGTTTTTATGTAATTAATTGTATTAGTCAATTGGTTTTCATCAACTATTTCTTTACATCCAAATTTTTGTGTCCACAACGGAATGCTTTTTTCTCCAGTGCTTTCGACAATGGGTTTAAACCCATTATTGTAATCTTTGTCGATTATAGGATTTATTCCGTTATTTTTATTGACCTCGCGGGCTGTTCGTCCTTTTATTTTTCTTACTATTTCATTTACTTCTTCCTCTTCGCAAACCAAAACGATATGAATATGGTCTTTGCAAATATTAAATGCCAAAATATTTAGATGTTGTTCATTTACTAAAATTGAAACGGTTTCTGCAATTACCATTTCGTCATTATCCGTAAGATAATTTATTTGTGGTTCGGGCATTGTTCCCATTGCTCTTTTTTCTCTCACTTTATAATCTATCATTCTTTGAGAAGTGCGACTATCGTGAATAGCTGTTGTGATGTGCCAAGGCTTTTTTTGCTTTTCTGTGAATATTTTAGGAAATGCGGTCTGCCAGTTAAAAGCTTTGTCACCAGCAATGGTTTCATCGTCAATCAATGAGTTGCCGCATTTAATATTGCTGTTTAAGTCGTTTAATTTTCTATTGGGTTGTGCGGTGCGTAGCCATAAGGAGAGTTTGGCGATTTCCACACTTTCTTCATTCAAATCTACTCCAAAAAGGTTGTTTTCGAGAATGCTTTTTTCTACATCGCTCAAAACCATTGCATCGCCAAATAATTTGGCTTGGAGTTCGTCAATATATCCGTGTTCTGCAATCAAAAATTCTAAAGCTTGGTTCAAAAATGCGCCACTGCCACAAGCCGGGTCGCAAATCGTAATTTGCAACAACCAATTTCTATACGCGTTTAGTTTTTCTAATAAGGGTTGTTTGATTTTCTTTGCAATGCGCTTAAGCCCATTGTTGCTAACATAGTCTTCCTCAATGATTTTGAGTTCGGCTTTTTTGTCGATACATAATTTACCAACCGTATTGTCAACAATATATTTGGTAATGTATTTGGGCGTATAGAAAACGCCGTCTTTTTTTCGTTTGGTTTGCTCTCTTGCCAATGGGTTTAAACCCATTGTTGCATTTGTTATTTCGTCTAATTCATTCAATGAATTTTCAAAAATATGCCCCAAGATGTTTACGTCAACTTCACTCTGAAAGTCGTAATTGCTTAATCTTTGCGTGTGTTTGTAAAGCAATTCATCATCAATTTTGATGTGGTCTAAAATGGCATCCGGATGAAACAATCCACCATTGTAGGCAAATATCTGATGCTCTTCTTTTTGTGCCGTCCTTGTTTCAGAAAAAGCTGGCAACACAACTTTTGCGCCTTGGTTCAAATCATTAAAATAGATTTTGTAGCGGTCGTAAAGCGAAATATTCATGCGCATTTCCTGCAATTGTCGCCATTCTTGGTTGATTCTGAAAATCAAATTAGTAGGCAGCAAATTTCTATCTTCGGCAAAGAAAATAAACAAAAAACGATCTAATAATTTTTGAGATTTTTGGAATAATTCCAACGCGTCAAAATCAGGATTTTGTTTGACTAAATCTTGGTGTAATTCTCTTTTAAATAGCGAATAATCCGAATATAATTTTTTGGTTATGTCTTTTTCCTGGCTCAAAGATTGTTCTTTGAGTTTCTTGGGAATATCATTGGCAATGTTCTCATAAGCCAAACACAAATAGAGTAATTCAAATTCCTTTAGAGTAAGACTAAAAAGATTGAACTCTACATATTCGGTGGCGTTATCAATATAGAAACGTAACTTTTCAAAGTTTGCCGTAATTACATAAACGCAATCAGGTTGGTTGTTTTTATATCCAAAAGCCTGAACTTCAATTTTATTTAAATCGGTTGTATTCGTTCCTTTTAGCTCAATTACAGCTGTAACTTTGTCTTTTATGAGTATTGCCCCATCCGCCTTTTTACTGTCTTTAACGTTTTTGTATTCTGTTGTTAAATTATAATTAGGGGTTGGATTTTTAGTATATCCCAATACATTTACAAACAAATCTATTAAGAACTCGCCTTGGTATTGTTCTTCTTTACTTGAACGAATATTATCTTGAATAGTTGGATTGTGAAAATGTTCTTTGAAAACATTCCATTGCGCAACCAATTTGATTTTATCTTGACTTTGTAATTGTTTTGTAACAACTGAATTTTGAAATAACGGCATAGACGAAAGTAATTTTTACAATTGCCAAGGTAATAAAAATCTTAGTTTGATTTATTGGTATGTCAATTCCCTTTCCTTTTACTTTTTAATTGGCGGGGATTTTATAATTCTACAGCTATTCGATTTCAATTGTACTGTATCCGGCACCGGTTCTAACTAATTTTATTTTTGAACCAATACGGTCTTTCAATTCGCCCACATGTGATATTATACCGATGGATTTATTACTCTCGTTTTGCATGTTCTCGAGTATGCTTATCGCCTGATCTAAGGATTCTGGATCTAAAGAACCAAAACCTTCATCAATAAACAAGGACTCAATTTCAACATTACGAGCGGCCAAATCTGATAATCCAAAAGCCAATGCCAAACTTAATTTAAAAGTTTCTCCCCCTGACAAGGATGATACGGAACGCTTGGTGTTTCCCATATACGTATCAATAACTTTCAAACCATCGGAATCATTGGTAACATCCAGCAAATAACGATCTGAAAAACCTCTAAGACGTATGTTTCCATATTCAAGTAATTGTCTCAAGGTTAAGTCCTGCACGAAATTGGAGAATTTTTTCCCCTGTGCATCACCAATAAGCATATTCATTTTACTCCAAAGCGACAAATCTTTATTCAAAGCATCCAACGCTTCCTGGCTATTCTTTTGCTTCGCTCTGTTTAGAGTATCAATTTCGATTCGTTTCTCCTGATCCCAAATGTGTTTTTGAAGTATGGCAAACTCTTTAATTACTGCGGGCAGTAATATTATTAGTTCATCCAGTGTAACCGTAGTATCATTTAATAGCTCTTCTTCGGCTAAGGTTTCATCAATTGCTTTTAGACTAGTCTGCAGGCGTATCTCGTTGTCCTTTAGCATTTGTAACTTTTTACGAATTTGACTCGCATTGGATTCCTCGAGTATTTTAGATTTCAATATTAACAATGAATCAATCTCCTTTTTTTGAAGTTCAGGGATAAGAACGGCTAATAACTGCTCTTTAAGAGCTACCGTTTTGGTTCTACTGGCTATAAATTCAGAAAGCTGTGCCGTCAGTGCGTTAAGTTCCGAACGACATACACTAAATTTCCTATTCAAATCACTAACAGCGTTATTGATGTCATTTTTGTTATAAACCGACAATAGCGTTTCTTTAGCTAGTATATAAGCCGTTTTCAAAACGGAGTAGCTGCTATTTAACTGTTCCATTTCGTTCAAAACTACTTTGGCCTGTATGCACTTCCCTAATTTGTCTAATTCGGTTTGCTCTTGCTGTAAAGTAGTAAACTCGGATTCCCATTTTTCGAGCAGATCTTCCTTATTCCACTTCAATTGGGAACACAATACCGCGATATCATTTTCTAAAATCTTAAAATCTGCCGCCCTTATTTCTAAATCCAATTCCTCCTTAGAATTGGTCGTTTGCAAACCTGCTTTTTTTGCTTCCGTTTGCAATAGGATTGTTTTTAACTCTTCTGATTTTTTGGTGAGTTCATTCAATTTATCCTGCAATGTGCTGACCAAAATATCTTCGATACTTTCTGCGTAAGGATGGTTTTCAGAGCCACATAATGGACAAGGCTTGCCGGGTTCTAGCTCAGCACGATGCTGATCAAGACTTTTACGTTGCTTCCAGTCTTCTAGTTCCACCTTTGCTTTTTCAACTATTGGAAGCAGATTATCCAATTCTGCTTTTTGGAGTTTTTCGGATTCAATGAAATTATTGATTTCACTGAACTGGCTTTTAATTTTAATTTTTAATTCTGCTATTCCCTCGCTTTTTAAATCATATAATTTCCGATCACCAATTAATTGGCTAGCAGGCAAAACCAGTTTTGACAGTTCTTCCTTTTTTGTGCGAACCGCATCAATGGTCGAAAGCCCTTTACGTTTTATTTCAACTTCAATTGTGTTTAATTCCTGTCTGATTTGCAGCGCTAGATTTTCGTTTTCGATTAATGTTATTCCAAACGCTTTAAGTTGCTGTAATTTGTCCTTAATACGCTGTGCTTCCTGCTTAGCTTCATTTAATTTTTCCTTTTCAGCTTCCTGAAGAGAAACTACCTTTTCCCTGAAATCCTCCAGTAAAAGCTCCAGTTTATCTTCCGTTACTTCTTTGGCTATCAATTCGGAGGCGGATTGAATCAACTCCTTTTTAGTAGCTTCAAAATCTAAGATACGTTGTTTTCCTTTTTCTATTGTGGCAGAAAGTTCTAATGCCGTTTTATCTGCCTGTTCTATCTGGATCATTTGGTCTTTGAAAACCACCACACTATCATGCACTTCCAGTTGTTGTTCCTGAATTGCTACTTCTTTTTTATCAGTCAAAAAAGCTTTCCATTCGATTTGGTTTGCCTCTTTTTTCTGGATATTTTTAAGAATGCTTTCTTTCAGTGCTTTTTTGTTTTCGAGCTCCTTTTGTTTTTTTTCGGTAGCAATACACAATGGCTTTTTCTCGACTATATCATCCTGAATCTCTTTCATAGATTCATCACTCAACAAGACTGTTTCCCCCATTTTGATTTGTTGGGTCTTTACTGCGTCTTCCACTCCCCTGAATCGTTGAAATACAGCCCTGCCTATCTTTCGATAAATGGAAGAACCCGTTATTTCCTCTAAAAGTGCATTTCGGTCGTCTTTTTTAGCCAAAAGCAATTTTGAAAACTGACCTTGGGCAAGAATCATCGATTGGACAAACTGATTGTAATTCAGACCAATGATTCGTTCGTTTTCACTAATCACTTCGTTTACGCCTGAAACTAAAATTTTACCGGTTGTAACTTCAATTAATTCTTGTTTTCGCTTATCTAATGATCCCGTTCTGGTTCTGCGGATGGACCAGGAAGACAAATATCTTTTGCCTTTAACCGCATATTCCACTTCCGCATAACAATCCAAGGCATTTTTAGTCAGGATAACACCTTCTTCCTCAATTACTTTTTCAGTGATTGATTTTTCTATTCTGGGAATTTTATTATACAAAGCGAGGGTTATCACATCCAGAATGGTTGATTTACCAGTTCCCGTTGCGCCCGTAATTACAAAAAGACCTGCTTCTCCGAGGATACCATTTTCAAAATCGATGGTATGCTCCCCTTTCAGAGCATGTATATTTTTAAATTTTATTTTACAAATTTTCATATGAAAGTTTTATTGGTACGATATTAATCGATTGAATCCGAAGATTGCATAGACTCCATTATTTCCTTAAAAGCGTTTACAAAATCCTGAGTGCTTTCTATCGAGGCATCCTGCTCCAAGCGCTTTTCAAACAATTGCAGTGGGGAAAAATCGCTGACGTCTTCTCCTTTTGTCAGTAATTTTGAAGTCCCTGCAAGCTCATTCTTAAATTTAATACTACCTTTTAAAATCTGCAGTCCGTTTTCCGACTCAGTGGTCAGTAATTCTTCCAATATTCTGATGTGTTCAATATTCTCATTTTCCTCTTCAATCAGCACTTCGGCCAAATCGATTAACGAGGATTCTGATTTGTAGTTTGATATTACTTTTTTTACTTCTTCAACTGTTCCTTTTATGGAGATCAATTTTCTGAATTGTGGGATTGGCAAAGATGATATATTGAATTCATTTCCTTCCAATTCTAAAATAACAACTTCTTTACGATCTTCTTTTTCACTGAAACTCAATGCAATTGGGGAACCGCTGTATCTGATATGCGATTTCCCGACAATTTGCGGTCTGTGGATATGTCCTAAAGCAACATAATGCGGTTCTTCCCCAAAAATTGCAGATTCGACACCCGCCTGGTTTCCAATTTGGATTTCGCGTTCACTTTCTGATACAGAAGCACCCTGAGCATATAAATGTGCCATAACGATAAACGGAACACCATTGTGATTGGCTTTGTAATACTCATTTACTCCGCTAAAATAAGTGTTAATTCCGTGTCTAATGAGTTCAATTTTATCATCATACGATTCTCCAGGAACTACATTCCGAATGTCTTTATCCCTTAAAAAAGGAACAGCGGCAACAACTACTTTTTGGTTATCTACTTCAATTTCGACAAACAATTCAGAAACAGCCTCAGGAACACCACCTACAACAGTAATGTCCAGGATTTCCAAAAGTTCTTTTGGGGCATTGATAACATGGGGAGAATCGTGATTTCCTCCAGTTAAAATAACCTTACATTTCAAGGGTAGTAATTGCTTTAAAAAATAATAATACTGCTTCATTGCCAGCTGTGATGGATTTGCCTGATCGAACAAATCTCCTGACATCAATAACACATTTATTTCATTCTCTTCAATACATTTGATTAACCAGTGCAAAAAAAGATTCATGTCCTCTAAAAAATCAATTTTCAGTAACTGCTTTCCAATATGCCAATCGGCGGTATGTAAAATCTTTATACTCATATTTTAATTGTTATGTTTACGCATGTAGCAACATAGTTGCTGTCCTTTGCAAACCGTTTATTCTTCAGCACTGTTTCACTTTCCTGTACTATGTATCTTTTTGTAATAAATGTTCGAAAACTGTTTTTATAGCTTCTACAAACTATAGTTTAGCAACTCTTTTTTTTTAATCCCTATATATCAAAAAAAAATATTTCCTAACTTCCAAATCGCAGTAAACATAAACTTTAAAAAGTAATAACCTTTACGGATTTCCGTAAAATAGTAGTTTTTTAACACCCAAATTTAAGTTTTGAATTGCAGTTTCATGCTCCAGTTCCGGATACAAATTGATAAAAAAAAATCCATGCTGAACTTATATTGTTTCCAAAGATAAATCATTTGTCAGCCATTATATGACAGAATAAAACAACAACATCAAAACTATAAATATTGTATTTTTATGCCAAAACCTTTTGGCCGGACCAAGTGCAAACCAAAGAAGAATATAAAAAGTACCTTATAGAAGGGAATAAAAATAATGCACACGATATTGAATTTTAAAGAAAAACATACCATGAACATCCTTTTCCTCCACGGGCTCGAAAGCAAATTAAGTGCCCCAAAAAGAGCCATTCTCGAAACTTACGGAACGGTTATCGCTCCCGATTTAGATTACAAATCGAATCCAAATATGATTCAAATGCTGTACGATGAATATCACAGTCAGGACATCAATGCAATCATAGGTAGCAGTATGGGAGGTTTTGCCGCGTTTCATTTGGCAAATAATATGGGTATTTGTGCCTTGCTGTACAATCCGGCACTGCCCTACCGCAATGCAGTCGAGCAAATAATACCTGCAACCTTGCCTATCAACAACTCCGCTTTCATACGAATTGTTTTGGGTGCCCAGGATGATGTTATCAAGGCAAAAGACAACTTAAACTATTTCGCACAACATAGTAATCCGACAACTGATTATACTATAACTATTAAAAAAGAGTTGGCGCACCAAATTCCTGTTAAAATTTTCGAACAAGAAACAAAAGCTTTTTTTGACGAAATATGTTAGTAACACATATTTGATAAGAAGGTCATGAATCCTAAAATCTATTAGATATCGCATAAACTAGCCAAAAAAACGAAACCATTTAATCCTGAAAATAAATTAGGAGCCAACAGCTATTCTATTTAATTTTATAAACCTCTCTTTTTTACCAATTAATTTAAATGCATACTCTCAAAATCAATCTTCACGGGAAAAGCTGGATACTCAAAAAATTCGAGTGTAGTATGGAGGATTTAAATACCTTTTTGGAGGTGGCACAAAAAATGAAACTTCCTTTGGTAAAAGCTTTAAATGTACTTTACAACTAAGATATTAAAATTAATACAGTAATGCATATCAGATATAAAACTTGAAACTACGCTCGAATAGTTATTGCTTTGACTACCTTTAAAAAAACTTTAAAAGAAAATTATGGAAACACAATCTTATAAAAACCATATTCGATATTATCCGCCCCATCATTTTGTTTATTATCCTATAATAATGACATTTCTGGCCTTTAGCATCTATTTTGTTTTTACGACCACTGAGAAATTGATTTGGATTTTCATTAGTGGTATTTTTGTCATTCTATTTTGTCTGGCTTTCATGTTACGCCAGCATTACGCTTTGACTTTACAAAACAGAATCGTACGCTTAGAGCTTCGGTACCGCTATTTTTCAATAACAGGAAAGAGAATGGAGGATTTTGAACACCAATTAAATGACGACCAATTATTTGCCTTACGTTTTGCACCAGATGATGACCTTCCTGCGCTGCTAGAAAGAACACTGAATGAAAATCTTTCAGGAACAGCAATTAAAAAAGCCATTATTAATTGGAAAGGAGATTACGACAGAGTTTAAAATTTTAAAATAATTATTTCTGATTCTGAATTGTATAGCTATAGAATTTTGTTTCTTTGTTGCGCAAAATAATCGCCTTAAACTTGAATTTAAAACCCATAAATGCCTGAATATTTTCTAGATATTGAATACAATAACATCATTTATAGCGAAGAAGAAGTCAATTTTAAGGAATTTGAGTGTTGTACTTTTACAAATTGTAATTTCTCCCAATGTATTTTTCTGGCAGTAACTTTTATTGACTGTACGTTCAATGAATGTACTTTTAGCAATGCAAAAATAAATTATGTCGCCTTTAGAACCGTAACTTTCAATCGCTGCAAAATCAAAGAGGTAAATTTTGCCATGTGCGATAAATTAATTTTCGAAATTACTTTTAATGATTGTATTTTAGATTTCTCCAAATTTTACACGCTAAAAATTAAAGGAACATCCTTTACCAATTGTAGTTTAATTGCAGTAGATTTTATGGCCACTGATTTAACCGAAGTCATTTTTGAAAATTGCGATTTATACCGTTCTGAATTTGCAAAAGCAATTGCTAATAAAGCGAATTTTAAAACAAGTTACAACTACACTATTGACCCAACCAAGACAAAATTAAAAAAAGCTGTTTTCTCTTTGGAAGGACTTAAAGGATTGCTATACAAACACGAGATTGTAGTTAAATAATAGTCCCATCTTCCATGGTAATGATTCTATTAGTCCGTTCGGCAAAATCGCTATCATGCGTTACAACCAATAAAGTCTGATTTTGCTCTTGGGTCAACTTATTAAATATATCAAAAACCAAATCGCTATTTTTCTTGTCTAAATTTCCTGTAGGCTCATCACCCATTATAATCAAAGGATCATTTATTAAAGCGCGAGCAATTGCCACGCGCTGTTTTTGTCCACCACTCAATTGATTAGGCATTTTGAGAGCTTGATCTTCCATGTCCAATGTTTTTAAATGCTCCATCGCTCGATGTTCGAGTTCCTGATTGGAATATTTGCCTAATTTCATTCCCGGAAGCATGACATTTTTTAAGACATTATATTCTGCCAATAAATAATGAAACTGAAAAACGAAACCTATTTTTTCATTTCTAACTAATGCTAATTCTTTATCGGTTTTTCCAGTAACAAGTTCGTTATGAATAAATATTTTTCCATCATAATCCGTATCCATGGTAGAAAGTAAATACAACAAAGTCGATTTTCCGCAACCTGATTTTCCTACTATCGAAACAAACTCACCATGATTAATACTCATGTTGATTTCTTTTAAGACCTGAAATTTCACAGGATCATAAAAATATTTACTCAAACCAACAGCTTCTAAAACTTTATTGTTTTCCATGATTACTTCCCTCTGATTATTTCTACCGGATCAACTTTACTGGCTTTCAAAGCAGGAAAAAGCCCTGCAATTATCGTGGTAAATAGTGCAAAAGTAATTCCGATAATATAGAATAATGGGTCATAATTGATAGGATAGGTTTTTATTGTAGGCAATGAAGCGGTTTCAAATGGAATGACATCTATAATTGAGGAAAAGACATAGCCAAATAACAATCCAAATAATCCACCTACAAGTCCTATAATAATAGAAAGTGAAACAAAAATCCATTTGACATCATTCCCAGAAAAACCAGTTGCTTTTAGAATAGCAATGCTATCCATTTTTTCATAAATCATCATATTCAGGATATTATAAATTCCAAAACCAGCAACAATAAGCAACACCACTCCAACCGCATAAGAGATAATACTTCGCACTGTACTTCCGGTTTCAAATTGTGAATTGGCAGTTTGATAATCGATAGTGTCTATGTTGAATTTATCCCGAAACTCTTTTGCAACAGCAGGAGCCAAAGTCATATCAAAAAGTTTAATCTGAATATCAGTAATATAATTAGTAGGTTCCCCTAATATTTTTTGGGCTGTGTCCAATGAAGTATAGCTCATCGTATTGTCAATTTCAGCAATACCAATTTCAGAGATTCCAACGATTTTTAAAGAGGCCAAATTCCCTTTGGAAGTAGTAATTTTGATAATATCCCCTTTAGAAAGTAACATTTTGTCAGCTAATCCCTTTCCGATGATAATACTGTTATTCTGAAGTAAATCAGCTACTTTCCCTTCTATAATATAATCGCTTATTTTAAATAATTTCTCTTCCGGTAAAACATCAATACCATTGATTACCCCTGATATTTCAATGGTTCCAGAATTAAAAAAAACAGGAGTAGTAACTTTTGGTGCGACATCAATAATACGAGCATCATCTTTTAAAATTTTAATAATCGTTTTACCATTGTAAATAGATTTCCCCCTATCTTTTGGCTTAATCGAATGAATAAAATTGTTGTTGTTTTTATAATCGCCAGATAACGAAACTGGTTGATTCTCTGAAGGTTTTATTTCGTTATACAAAAGAACATGTGGCGTTCTATTGAGCATTAATCCATCTAATAAATCATTTAAACCATGCATAAAACTAACCAAGGATATAAACATAGCAATACTAAAAGTTACTCCAACTGCCGCAACAATAGTTTGTTTTAGTCTCGCTTGAAGCAAATGCAGTGCAATGTTTAATATTAGTTTGAAGTTCATTACTTGGGCATATAAATAGTTTCTTCTGCTTTTAATCCTTCTAGAATCTCTACTTTTTCATAATCACTCAAACCCACTTTTACTTCTCGCTTTTCATCATTATTCACCAAAACATATTTGTTTTGAATTAAATAAGATTTAGGAATTGTGATAGTATTTTTCTTGACCTGAATTATAATATTCGCTTCAGCGGTAAGATTAGGATATAGTTTATCCGGTGGTTTTATAAAATGAGCTTCAATTTTGAAAGTACGGGAACGCTCATCCATGATAGGATAAATTTTATCGACAACTGCGTCAAAAACCTGACCTTTATAACTGTCCATCGTCACGAGTACTTTTTGCCCCAGCGTAACTCGTACCATATCATTTTCGTCCACTTCTAATTCCAATAAAAAAGAATCTGGTTTACCTATTATTGCCAAAGGAGTTTGCGGTGTAATCAAAGTTCCTTCTTTGACCAATACATCAAACAATTTTCCTGAGAAGGCGCTTTTAACACTGAAATCGCTTTGGGATTTTTGATTGATTTTAAGGTTAATTTTATTCCTGTTTTGGTCATTTTCTAATTGCGCCTTGAGTTGACTCAATTGCTTTTTGGCAGATTCATAATTGATTTTAGAACTTTTAAAAGCTAATGCTACTCTTTCAAAATCAACTTCCGAAATTCCGCCTTGATTTTTAATATTCTTATTTCTGTTATAAATCGATTCATCTAAGGTTAGTTTATCTTTGGCAGACTGAACTTTCATTTCCATTTCGGAAATTTTATCTTGGATATAACGGTTACTTTGCAGGCTTAATTGATACGCTAATAGGGCATTTTCAGTATTCAATTCTGCTTTATCACTTTCCAGTTCAAATAATGATTGTCCTTTAGTTATGGACTGACCAGCAATAACATTTACTTTTTGCAAGGTTCCATTCACTGTCGATAAAACGGTATATTGTCCATCAGCTTTAATTACACCCGAAGCATAAACACTTTCTGTGACATCTCCCAAAGTGGGTTTTGTTTCTTCGGTACTTTTTTTAGAACAAGATAATACACTAAAAATAAGTAAAAAAAATAATGATCTTGATTTAAAACTCATTTTGTCTTTATTTGAAACAGGAATATTTTTGGAAAATTCTTACTATCAAATATACGAAAAGATTGACTTTAACCGCAGATTCATTCTTACATAATTATGCTAAAAATATTTTTTTTTTAAAAGAAATTATAATTTCTTTTCCATAATATAATCTTCCATCAAATAACCAAAATCCAATTCAATATCTTCTTCTGAAACAATTTCAAAACCATTTTTTTGGTAAAAAGAGAGTGCTTTATTAAATTTATTTACATTTAATGAGATAGCTTCCGAATGATTTATTTTAGCTAAATTTTCAATAGTATCAATCAGCAATTTCCCTGCTCCTTTACCTTGTGCTTCAGGGAGCAAATAAATTTTGTGTAGCCTGGTCTTATTTTTATCCAAATAATTATGCTCATACGAGGCAAATCCTATACAAGTACTATTATAATGAACTAGTATGAAATGATGGCTTTTTTCATTTAAATTCTCAGTTAAAGTTTCATCTGAATAAAACAAATTGAGCATGTAGTCAATCTGTTCTTTGGATAAAATTTCTCCATAAGTAGCTGGCCAAGAACCATAAGCAATACCTCTTATTGTTTTAAGATCTTTAGTTGTTGCCTCCGTAATTTGTAACATTATTTATATTTTTTTTGGAAATTATTAAAATTAAATCAAATCTCCTTTAGGAATAAAAACATAGAATTTAGCTCCTACTCCAGGTTCGCCTTTTACTTTTATAAAACCCTTGTGGTTCTCTACAATTCGATTACAAATAGCCAGACCAAGCCCAGTACCTGAGTATTTAGGATCTGTTTCTAAACGTTTGAATAATAGAAATATTTTCTCGGCATATTCTTGTTTGAAACCAATTCCATTATCTTCTACCACAATTTTATAATAATCCGTTGCATTTGCTATTTTATACTCAACCACTTCTTTTTTAGTAATTTCTTCAGAAAATATACTTATTTGAGGTTGTAAATCGTCTTTACTATATTTAAGAGAATTAGAAATTAAGTTTATAAAAAGCTGCTTAATCTGAAAAGGTATTACTTTGATTGTTGGTAAATTTCCAATTTGAACGGTTGCTTTTTTCTCTTCAATAGTAGAGGATAAATCTTGAGTAGTTTCCTCCAAGAGTTTATTTAAATCTGTTTCTACAAAAACCTTGTCTCCTTTTATTGTTCTGGAATAATCAACTAAATCTATTAACAAGGTTTGCATTCTATTGGCCGCAACACGAATTTTAGAAAAATATTCTTTCCCCTGTTGGGTCATCAAGTACAATTCTTTTTCTTCTAATCTGGAAATAAACATTTGAATCTTACGAAGCGGTTCTTGCAAATCATGACTCACTATATTATTGAAAGCTTCGAGTTCTTTATTGATATATTTAAGCTCTTTATTATTTTCTTCTAATTCAAGTGTTTTTTTGTATTGATTTGTAATATCACAATTTACCCCTATTTTAATTAAATCCCCATTTCCATCATTAGTAAAACTGCCTACACCCATTATATATTTAACGTCCCCTTTTGGAGTTAAAAACCTAAATACCATCGAAGTAGACTGGTGATTTACTAAAGAATCTTTATGTACTTTGATTACATAATCTAAATCATCCGGATGAATGTATTTAATTGTATTTTTTATATTGGGCTCAAATTCATTGGGTTCAACCCCCATTAAACGATATAGATTATCTGAAAAAGCATAGGTGTTAGTTTCTAGATTAACCATCCAATGTCCGAAACCTGCAGTCATTTCAGCAGTATTATAGGACTCATTAAGCAATTTTAATTTATCATTCGCCTTTTTGAGTTCATCAATATCTACATTCATTTTGTTAAATGATAACAGTAATATTAAAAGAGAAAGGATAACTAATAAAAAAGCCGTTACAATCGAATCTCGCAATTCAAATTGATGATTATCATTTTGAAATTTAGTTTTAGCGCTTTCGGAAAAAATTATCTTAGTAACAAAAGACTTCATCTTATCAGTAACCTCACTACTTTCAAGCAATTTAGCATTTAAGTATATGGGTCCTGAATTTTTACTTTTTGCAATAATTAACGTCTGTCGGAATAACTTAAATCTATAATCAATTATCTTTTTAAGTCCGTCAATATCCTTATTTCTTACTGGATTATTTGAAGTAAGCTTTTTTAACTTAGTTAAGTTTTCTTCTATTTTACCTCTACTTAAAAAACGGTCTTGTATATACGATTCATCTTTTGTGATGATAAAGCTTCGCAAATTAGTTTCATAAATACTTATTACTGATAAAAGTTTTTCGAGTTCAATTTGAGTCTCATTTGATTTTGCAATTAAGTCAACAGTTGAATCGAGTTTTTTCATTTGAGAATAAAAAACTGAAGCAATATAACAAACCACAACAATTGCAATAGCTAACGCTATTTTAAACACTTGAGAGTTTTTATATAGGCCCAGAATTTTCATTTTATTCTTGATTATATACTAAAGAAAAAGGTTTCTATATTCAAACCTGAGGTATGAAATTGCCAATTCATATTTACAACTTCTTTAATTACTTTTTTCAACATTGAAAAATCATTTGGCTTTTTAATGTAAATATTTGCGCCTTCTATAAACGTATCTTCAATATCTTTTTCTGATGAAGAAGTAGAATATATAGCAATTGAAACATCTTTGAAACGAATATTTGCTCTGATTTCTTTTAGACAATCTATACCTGTTTTTCCTGGCATATTTAAATCCAGAAATAAAACATGGGGTAACCTAATATCAGGATGTTCTAAATAATCCATTAGATCTTTACCATCTTTAAATAGAGTCAACTTATTATTCATTTTAAGCTCCTGTATAGCTTCACTAAAAAATGTGCGATCATCTTCATCATCGTCAGCTAATAGAATATGCATTGAATCTTGATGTGTAATCATAAAATATTGGGGGGTATTTTGTGTTTTTATTATTCATTATTAGCTAACTCTCTTCTTTTACCAACAATCCTTTTAAACATGGAAGGCGTTAATCCTGTTACTTTTTTAAACTGAGTTGATAAATAAGCGACACTGCTATAATTCAGTTCATGAGAAATCTCAGTTAAAGTCAGTTGCTCTTCAATTATTAATTTCTTTGCTCTTTCAATCTTTTGGATAATAATAAAATTCTCAATTGATGTATGCGTATATTCTGAAAAAACATTGGTAAGGTATCCATACCTAAAATTCAATTTATCTGATAGATACTGAGAAATAGTTATATTAGGAAATTTATCTTTTTCGTACACTATCTCAATAATAACATCTTTAATTTTTTGAATTAATTGCCCTTTTGGGTTATCAATAATATTAATTCCATATTTCCTCAAACTGTCTTGAAGTATTGCAAAGCTATCGTCTGACATATCTTCACCGATTTCAATCTGTCCAAGATTCAAAAATTGATATTTAATATCTAATTTTTCTAATTGATCTTGTAATATCGCTCTACAAGCCATATTTCCATCATAATTAAAATTGAGTTTCATAGCGATAAACAATTGTTATAGTTAAAATCAAACGTTAAAAGTAAATCAAAAATTATTAATCCATAACAAATAATTTACTTTAAATGCAAAACATTAATTTCCTCAAAACACAAAAACCATAAAAAACTGATTATTAAGACTCTCAAATAAATCAGGCATATTTTAATAAAAATTAAAAACATCACTATTAAATTCACCCATGAATTGTTTCGTTTTTACCGTAATTTGTGATAATATTTTCTTCAAATGCAAGCCATTCTCTCCAACGTTTTTCAACATCAATTCCCACTCCATATTTCCTTGCATAGGTTATAAAAGTGGTATAGTGACCTGCTTCACTTTCCATCAAATCTCTGTAAAAAGTAGCTAATTCTTCGTCTTGTATGTTTTCTGAAAGCACTTTGAATCGCTCACAACTTCTTGCTTCTATCATTGCCGAAAACAACAAGCGCTCCACTAAACCCGAAACCCTGCTTCCATTACCGCTCTTCTTCATGTATAAATACAATTCGTTCACATAATCATCTTTACGTTCACGGCCTAACTTTAAGCCACGCTTAATGATGATATTGTGTACTTGCTCAAAATGATCAATTTCTTCTTTGGCCAAAGCCAATAAATCCTTCACTAAATCCTGATGCTCCGAGTTATTAGTGATAATCGTAATGGCATTTGTGGCTGCTTTTTGTTCACACCAAGCATGATCCGTCAAGATTTCTTCGATGTTTTTTTCTACAATATTGACCCATCTCGGATCGGTAGGCAATTTTAATCTTAGTACAGACATAATTTTAGTCTTAAAGTTAGAAAGTCCTAAAGTCGAAAGTCGAAAGCCAAAAACTAAGATAGAATATAAAATTCTATTCAAAGACTTTCGACTTTCGACTTTTAAAACTTTAAGACGTATTTATTTAGTATACGAAAATAGCTCTTTCGCTCATCATTTCGTTTACTTCAGCTGCTACAGCTTCAATAACATCTTCGTTAGTATGATCCACTAAAACTCTGTCAATTAGAGCTACAATAGTTTCCATATCTTCTTCAAGCAAACCACGAGTGGTAATCGCTGCAGTTCCTACACGAATTCCTGAAGTTACAAATGGTGATTTATCATCAAATGGAACCATATTTTTATTTACAGTAATTTCTGCTTTTACCAATGCATTTTCAGCATCTTTTCCAGAAATATTTTTGTTTCTTAAATCAATCAACATCATGTGGTTATCTGTACCTCCAGAAATGATTTCATATCCTCTTTTTACAAAAGCATCTGCCATTGCGTTAGCATTTTTTTGTAATTGCAAAGCATAAGTAAAGAACTCATCTTTCAATGCTTCACCAAATGCTACAGCTTTAGCAGCAATAATATGCATTAAAGGACCACCTTGATTTCCAGGAAAAACAGCTAAGTCTAATAACGATGACATCATTCTGATTTCTCCTTTTGGTGTTGTTAAACCAAACGGGTTTTCAAAATCTTTACCCATTAAAATTAAACCTCCACGAGGACCACGTAATGTCTTATGAGTTGTAGTAGTTACAATATGACAATGAGGCAATGGATCATTCATCAATCCTTTTGCAATAAGACCTGCTGGATGAGAAATATCAGCTAATAAAATAGCACCAACACTATCAGCAATTACTCTGAAACGCTCAAAATCCATATCACGAGAATAAGCCGAAGCTCCTGCGATAATTAATTTTGGTTGCTCTTTTGTTGCAATTTCTTGAATTTTATCATAATCTAATCTTCCTGTTTCCTTATCCACACCGTAGAAAGAAGGAGTATATAAACGTCCTGAAAAGTTTACAGGAGAACCGTGAGTTAAATGCCCACCATGAGACAAATCAAAACCTAAAATTTTATCTCCAGGTTTAATACAAGCGTGATAAACAGCCGTATTTGCTTGTGAACCAGAGTGTGGCTGTACATTTGCGTAAGCAGCACCAAATAATTCTTTAGCTCTGTCAATAGCAATTTGCTCAATAACATCAACTACTTCGCAACCGCCGTAGTATCTTTTGCCAGGATATCCTTCTGCATATTTATTGGTTAAAACAGAACCAGCTGCTTCCATTACTTCGTCACTTACGAAGTTTTCCGAAGCGATAAGTTCTAATCCGTGTATTTGTCTTTCTTGTTCTTCTAGAATAAGGTCAAAAATTTGTTCGTCGCGTTGCATTTCTTTGATTTTCGTTAATATGTTGCAAAAATACAAAAAAACGTTTGGTTAATAGTTAGATTATAATATATTTGATGAGTAATTTTCAACAAAATAATTAACATCGATATGCCTATAACAGCTAACAATACTAAAAGAAAATCATGGTTAGAAGTAGCTACAAGCAGCGATTTTCCCATTCAAAACATTCCTTTTGGGGTTTTTCTTACCAAGGAAAACATAGTGACTGTAGGAACTAGAATTGGAGATTTTGCAATTGATTTGGGAGCTTTACAACAATTAAATTATTTTGAAGGCATTGAGCTGACGGATGATATGTTCATGCAAGACACTTTGAATGATTTTATTTCAGATGGAAAAAAAACCTGGCGATTGGTTCGAAATCGTATTGCTGAAATTTTTGACGAAAAAAATCCAAAATTAAAAGATAATACAAAAGACAGAGACATTGTCATCTTCAAAATGGAAGATGTAGAAATGCAACTACCAGTATTAATAGGTGATTACACAGACTTTTATTCCAGCAAAGAGCATGCAACTAATGTAGGAAAAATGTTTCGTGACCCAGAAAACGCATTATTACCAAACTGGCTTCACATCCCAGTAGGATATCACGGAAGAAGCTCTACTATTGTTCCTTCAGGAATTCCGGTACACAGACCAATGGGACAAACCTTGCCAAACGGCGAAACAACACCAGTTTTTGGCCCTTCCCGTTCCGTCGATTTTGAACTGGAAACTGCTTTTATCACAACAGATGTCAATATCATGGGAGAAAATATTCCAGTAACTGAAACCGAAGATTATATTTTCGGAATGGTTTTATTGAATGACTGGAGCGCCCGCGATATTCAAAAATGGGAATATGTGCCATTAGGACCATTCTTATCAAAAAACTTTGCCACTTCTATATCACCATGGATTGTAACTATGGATGCTCTGGAGCCTTTTAGAACTAAAGGCCCAAAGCAAGAACCTACTCCGCTGCCTTATTTACAGCAAAAAGGAAAACATTCTTTTGACATCAATTTAGAAGTGGCAATCCAACCTGAAAATGCCGAGGAAACAGTTGTTTCTCATTCTAATTTTAAATATTTATACTGGTCAATGTGCCAACAGTTAGCACATCATACTTCCAATGGTTGTCGTGTGAATTCTGGTGATATGATGGGATCCGGAACCATTTCAGGGCCTACTGAAGATAGTTTTGGTTCTATGCTAGAATTAACTTGGGGAGGAAAAAACCCTATCAAACTTAATGATGGAACAGAGCGAAAATTCATCAATGATAACGATACAGTAATCATGAAAGGATTTTGTCAAAACGGACAAGTTCGCATTGGTTTTGGCGAAGTTTCCAGTAAACTACTTCCGCCATTCGTGAGAAAATAAATAATTAAAAATACACTTTAAAAAACCTAACATTTATTCTATTTTTGTTAGGTTTTTTTATGGCATTATTTTTGAAATTTGAATTTTAAACTAAGACAGAGATTCAAATAAATAAACAACTATTCACCTTTTTTGCTTATGAAAAAAATTACTCTTTTATTATCCCTATTTGTACTTATATCCTCTTGCGGAGTAAAACAAACTCAAAATTTATTAAGCTCTGGAAATTACGATCTAGTAATCGACAATGCCATTTCAAATTTACAATACAACAAAGACAAAAAAGGCAAGCAAGATTATGTCTATTTATTGGAAGAGGCTTTCGCCAAAGCTAAAGAGCGCGATCTTAATACAATAAACTTATTGACAAAAGATGCAAATCCGGCACAATTGGAAAAAATATACACCACGTATATGCAATTGAATAACCGTCAGGAAAAAATCAAACCCATACTTCCTTTAAAATTAATTAAAGAAGGCAGAAATGCTATTTTTCCTTTTGACAACTATAACAACCAAATTGTTGACAGTAAAAATGCATTATCTGCTTATTTATATGTGAATGCCAAAAAGTTAATGCTCACTTCGGACAAGATGAATTTTCGCAAAGCTTATGATGATTTGGATTATTTAAATCAGATAAATCCAAATTATAAAAATGTTTTGCAACTTATGGATGAAGCTAAATTCAAAGGGTCTGATTACGTTTCAGTTTATACCAAAAATGAAACCAATATGATTATTCCGGTTCGTTTGCAAAATGATTTATTAGATTTTAGCACCTATGGACTTAATGACAAATGGACCGTTTACCATAATAACAAACAAAGAGGAATTGATTACGATTACGGAATGATGATTAATTTTCGCCAAATTTATATTTCACCAGAGCAAATCAGAGAAAAAGAATTTGCAAAAGAACGAATCATAAAAGATGGGGTAAAAAAATTGATTGATGCCAATGGCAAAGAAGTTGTAGACGAAAAAGGTAAAGTAGTCATGGTTGATAATCTTAGAACCGTAAATGCTCGTATTTATGAATCGAGACAATTTAAATCCTGCCAAATTACCGCAAAAGTGGATTTTGTAAACGTAAGAACCAATCAACTCCTACAGTCCTTTCCTGTGACAAGTGAGTTTACTTTCGAAAATATCTATGCAACTTATAAAGGAGACCGACGCGCTTCTGACGATAATTACTACTCCTATTTTGATAAAAGAGCTGTTGTTTTTCCTAGCAGTGAACAAATGATTTATGATACAGGAGAAGATTTGAAAGCTAAGCTAAAAGAGATTGTTATTAGTAATAAATTTCGAAACTAACCGGCAAACTTCATTAAAAAAGAGCAACTCCTTGATATTAAATTATTTCAAGGAGTTTTTTATTTATAAAACAAACATTGTATTAAAATTTTGTTACAAAAAACAAAATAAGTATTCTATTTATAAAATATTTGTACTTTTGCACCCATGAATAATATAAGTGTACATATAACTTCTATATCACGGACAAACACACCTACGGCTTCTCCCGAAGTACGGATACTATAATATAGTACCCAATAACGTGTTTTGTTTTTTTTTATTCATTTTTCATTTATACAGTTTTGAAATTATCCCAGCTAACCATTGGATTAGTATATCCTAAAAAAACAATATTTCCTAGTTCTATAGCATACACAACGCTATATTCAGGATCAATGTCTTTTTTTGTATCTATTTTAATTGATTGGTATAACTCTTGTTTTTCAAAACTTGAATCCAAATCATTTTTTAACTCAAAATAATCGCTTGAAATGAAAATTTCTATCATTGTAACTCAGGAAGAACATTATAAGTATTCGCAGGAAATATGCGATACTATTGAATCGTCTGCCTTATTGAGAGGTACTGGGATTGCTAAAAGAACTCCAGAATACATCCAAAAAAAGATGGAAAGCAAAGATGCCGTTATTGCATTAGACAATGGGAAATTTGCTGGTTTTTGCTATATCGAAAGTTGGCAACACGGAAAGTTTGTAGCACATTCTGGTTTGATTGTACATCCTGATTACAGAAATTTAGGTTTAGCAAAAAAAATCAAATCATTTGTTTTTGACTATTCATTGCAAAAATATCCAGAAGCTAAGGTTTTTGGAATCACAACTGGTTTAGCAGTAATGAAAATCAATTCAGATTTGGGTTACAAACCAGTTCCTTTTTCAGAATTGACCAGCGATCCAAGTTTTTGGAAAGGATGTCAAACGTGTACAAATTATGAAATACTAAAAAGCAAAGACAATAAAATGTGTTTGTGTACGGGAATGCTTTATGACCCAAAAGAAAAACCTAAGGACCCACCTAAACATCCATTTAATGTTAGAGTATTAAACCGATTAAAATTAATTAAAGAAGCCTTGTTCTTAAAAAAATAATATTATGAAAAAAGTTGTATTAGCTTATAGTGGAGGATTAGATACCTCATATTGCCTAAAATATTTAAAAAATGAAAAAGGATATGAAGTTCATACCGTTCTTATAAATACAGGAGGATTTGATGAAGCCGAACTAGCCGCTATTGAAGAAAGAGCCTACGAATTAGGAAGTGCACAACATGCAAATCTTACAATTGTAGATAAATATTATGACAAAGCCATTAAATATTTGATTTATGGAAATGTATTAAAAAACAATACCTATCCATTATCCGTAAGTGCAGAACGTGTTTTTCAAGCTATCGAAGCGATTAAATACGCAAAATCTGTTGGTGCAGAGGCAATCGCCCACGGAAGTACTGGTGCAGGAAATGACCAAATTCGTTTTGATTTAATTTTCCAAACCATTGCTCCCGAAATTGAAATCATCACACCTATTAGAGATTTAAAATTATCAAGACAGGAAGAAGTTGATTATTTATCTAAAAACGGAGTTCATTATTCTTGGGAAAAAGCACAATATTCGATTAATAAAGGATTGTGGGGAACAAGCGTAGGTGGTAAAGAAACATTGACCTCAAATCAATCTTTACCAAGTGAAGCTTATCCTTCTCAATTGCAAAAAACGGGCGAAGAGAAAGTAACACTACAATTTGAAAAAGGACAATTAGTAGGCATCAACGGGAATTTGGACACACCAACAAAAAACATCGTTGCCTTAGAAAAACTAGCCAGCGCATATGCAATTGGTAGAGATACTCACGTAGGAGATACGATAATCGGGATTAAAGGAAGAGTTGGTTTTGAAGCTGCTGCGCCTTTAATCATTATCAAAGCGCACCATTTATTAGAAAAACATACACTAGGTAAATGGCAACAATACTGGAAAGAACAATTAGGAAACTGGTATGGAATGTTGTTTCATGAAGGACAATTTTTAGATCCAGTAATGAGAAACATCGAGGCGTTCCTAGAAGACACGCAAACAACTGTAAACGGAACCGTTATCGTTTCGCTAAAACCATATCACTTCACATTAGACGGAATTGAATCTGAAAATGATTTAATGAATACCAGTTTTGGACAATATGGAGAAATGAACAACGCTTGGACCTCTGACGATGCCAAAGGATTTATCAAAATTCTGGGGAATGCTCAAAACATATTTTCATCTGTAAACAAACTGACACATGATTAATATTGGAATAATCGGAGGTTCGGGTTACACAGCAGGAGAACTCATCAGAATATTGATGTTTCATCCCAATGCTACACTTGATTTTGTTTACAGCACGACAAATGCTGGAAAACCACTTCATGTTGCGCATCATGATTTAATGGGTGATATCGAAATGAATTTTACCGATACCGTGAATCCAAATGTGAATGTTGTTTTCTTGTGCTTAGGACACGGTAAATCAAAATCATTTTTAGAGCAAAATCAATTTGCGAGTCATACCAAAATCATCGATTTAGGAAATGATTTCAGATTGACAAAAGACAAAGATTTTGATAGCAAAACTTTCGTTTATGGTTTGCCAGAATTGAATAAATCAGCAATTAAAAACGCTCAATTCATAGCAAATCCGGGGTGTTTTGCAACAGCGATTCAACTAGCTTTATTGCCATTGGCTAAAAACGAAATGCTTACGACTGACGTTCATATCAATGCTACAACCGGAAGTACAGGAGCCGGAGTAACTCCTTCAGAAACGACACATTTCAGTTGGAGATCGAACAATATGTCGCATTACAAAGCTTTTGAACACCAACATTTGGGCGAAATAAACCAAAGTGTAAACCAATTGCAAACGGATTATACAAACGAATTGATTTTTGTACCTAACAGAGGTGATTTTGCGAGAGGAATTTTCGCAACATTATACACAACAATCGAAGAAAATCTGGAAGATGTAGTTGGGAAATATGAAGCTTTTTACAAAGACCAACCTTTCGTAACCGTTACTACGACTGGAATCAATATGAAACAAGTGGTTCAAACAAATAAATGTATTATTAGTTTAATGAAAAAAGGAAACCGGTTATTGATTACTTCAGTAATTGATAATTTAACAAAAGGAGCCTCAGGACAAGCCATACAAAACATGAATTTAATGTTTGGATTGGATGAAACCACAGGATTACATTTGAAACCATCTGGATTCTAAAAATTTGTTTCAAGCTTAAAGTTTAAAGTTGCACATGTAACTTGAAACTTGAAATCTTAAACCATTTAAACAAAAAAAGAAAATGAACTTATTTGACGTTTACCCATTATACAACATCACTCCCGTAAAAGCACTGGATTGCACGATTACAGATGAAAAAGGAGTGGAATATTTAGATTTATATGGTGGTCATGGAGTAATTTCCATTGGACACACACAACCGGATTATGTTACCAAATTAAAAAATCAATTGGACAATATTGGTTTTTATTCGAATGCAATTCAAAATCCATTACAAGTAGAATTAGCAGAAAAATTAGGGAAACTTTCCGGATTGGAAGACTATACTTTATTCTTGTGCAGTTCTGGAGCTGAAGCAAATGAAAACGCTTTGAAATTAGCTTCTTTTCACAACAATAAATCACGTGTAATTGCTTTTGACAATTCCTTTCACGGAAGAACTTCGGCGGCAGTTGCAGTGACAGATAACAAAAAAATTGTTGCACCAATCAATGCACAACAAATTGTTACTTTTTTACCATTGAATAATATCGAATTGGTAGAAAACGAATTAAAAAAAGGAGATGTTTCTTCTGTTATCATTGAAGGAATTCAAGGAGTTGGTGGTTTAGACCAAGGAACAACAGAATTTTTCCAGGCATTAGAAAAAATATGCGAGGCACACGATGTTGTTTTGATTTTGGATGAAGTGCAATCCGGATACGGAAGAAGCGGAAAGTTTTTTGCGCACCAACATCATGATATCAAAGCAGATATTATTTGTCTGGCTAAAGGAATGGGTAACGGATTTCCTATAGGTGGCATCTTGATTTCTCCAAAATTCACAGCGAGTTACGGATTATTAGGAACTACTTTTGGTGGAAACCATTTGGCTTGTGCTGCTGGAATAGCAGTTTTAGATGTGATTGAAAGCCAAAAATTAATGGATAACGTAAATGACGTTTATGCCTATTTTTTAGAAGCAATCAAACAAGTTCCTGAAGTTATCAACATAAAAGGAAAAGGATTAATGCTAGGTGTAGAATTTGATTTTGATGTAAGTACACTTCGTAAAAAAATGATTATAGACAAACATATTTTTACAGGAAATGCTAATAATAAAAACTTATTAAGAATCCTTCCTCCATTGACAATCAAAAAGGAAGCGATTGACACCTTTATTATAGCTTTAAAAGAAACATTGGCAGAATTAAAATCGTAGCAAGACTATTATTTAAATAATAAAGTAAAATCATATAGATTTTTTTTTAATCAAATAAGAAAGATAAGGACATATAAATCAATATTCAAATTAGCTTAAATGAACTTACATTTCTTATATCGTTTAAATTTTAATTTTATTAATTTGCCATTAACCACTAACCAAAAGCAATGAACCACTTATTACCAATAGAAAAGCGAAATTCAGTTTTAAGCCGTATGGCCGAACTTCTTGAACAAGAAAGAGCCAATCTTAAGACTATAAATCAACAAGATTTAAATAATTATTCTGGAGATGACTTGGCCATGGAAAAACGTTTGCTGGTTGATGATGCCAAAATTAACGGGATGATTTTATCCCTGCAACAATTAGCAAGTCAAGAAGATCCTATTGGCGTGGAGCGTTTTAATTTCGACCATGAAAACGGAATGAAAATCATCAATAAAACAGCGGCTTTCGGAACCATAATGATCATTTATGAATCCAGACCTGATGTTACTGTTGAAGCTGGTGGAATCGCTTTTAAATCCGGAAATAAAATTCTATTGAAAGGCGGAAAGGAATCTTTACTGTCCAATTTAAAAATTGTAGAATTGTGGCATCAAGCTTTAACAGCAAACAATGTTGCTTCAGAATGGGTGGAATACTTGAATTACAATCGGGAAGAAACGCAGGCATTTTTGGAGAAACCAACACAAAAAGTAGATTTAATCGTTCCTCGTGGTGGTGAAAATCTAATTGCTTTTGTAAAAAAACATGCCACTTGCCCAGTAATAATAAGTGGTCGGGGAAATAATTTTGTGTATGTAAATAAGGAAGCCGATTTAGAGAAAGCACTTGACATTATTATTAATGGAAAGACCTCAAATATATCCGTTTGCAATGCTTTAGATAAAGTTTTAATTGATACAAATCTTGAAAATTGGGAAGCTTTTGCTACCAGTATAGTTCAGGAATTACAACAAAGAAACGTAACTGTTTTGGGAGATGAAAGTATTTCAAAAGTAGCAAATGTACCTCAGATCGAATCGGATTTAATTTGGTACGAAGAGTTTTTAGATTATAAAATTGTTATTGGAACAACAAATTCAGACCAAGAAGCGATTAACAAAATAAATAAATATTGTGGAGGACATTCTGCTTCCATAATCACAAAAAATGATGCTATTGCTCAGGAATTCATGGAAAATGTGGACACAGCAGCCGTTTACCAAAATGCCTCTACCCGATTTACTGATGGAGGGCAATTTGGTTTAGGTGGAGAATTAGCGATAAGCACGGACAAATTGCACCAACGTGGACCAATTGGCTTGCAACATTTAGTTACTAATAAGTGGTATATTTACGGAAATGGACAAATCAGGTAAAAAAAGAATTTTATTAAAGTTAGGTAGCAATACCTTAACCAAAGAAACCAATCACATTTCGAGAGGAAAGATTGAAGATATTGGAATGCAAATTGCGGCATTGAAAGACGATTATGAGTTTATAATTGTAAGTTCTGGTGCTATTGCTGCAGCCAAACAATTTGTAAAACTGGATAACCACGATAAAGATGTTTTTGTAAAACAAGCCTTGGCTTCAATTGGTCAGCCTCATTTGATGCGGATTTACCACGAAAATTTTAGCGATTTAGGTTTGCATACTTCACAATGTTTACTTTCGTATTCTGATTTCGAAAAAGAACAGACCAAAATCAATATTGTTAACACAATCAACGTTTTGGTCAAAAACAGTTACATTCCAATTATCAATGAAAATGATACTGTGGCAACGGATGAAATTCAGTTTGGTGATAATGATAAATTAGCCGCTTTAACAGCCGTTTTATTAAATGTTGACATTCTTATTATTGCTACCAATACGAACGGAATTTACACCAAAGTATCTATCAATGATGCAGTTCCTGAAACAATTTCTTTAGTAACTGATTTGCAACTATTGGAAAAAGAAATTGGGGATTCGAAATCCTCGCACGGAACCGGCGGAATGCAATCTAAAATAGAAGCTACGGCAATTGCCAAAGCAGCTAATATAGAAACCTGGATTGTCAATGGATTAGAAGACAACTTTATTTTGAAAGCTTTAAAAAACGAAATACCTTTTACGAAAATAACTTAATTCGAATATTGGATTTTTAGATTGTTAGATTTTTTGACAATTGATAATTCATAATTCATAATTCATAATTACAATGAACTACATCTCCATACAAAACATAGATTTACTCGATATATGGGTGAAACAAGCATTAAAAATCAAGAAAAAACCACTTAAAAACAAAAAACTAGGAAAAAATAAAACCTTAGGAATGTTGTTTTTTAATTCCAGTTTAAGAACGCGTTTGAGTACACAAAAAGCAGCTTTGAATTTAGGAATGAATGTCATGGTAATGAATTTTACCAGCGAAGGATGGACACTTGAATTTGAAGATGGAGCTATCATGAATCAAGGGGCTTCTGAGCATATTAAAGAAGCTGCTGAAGTAGTTTCTCAATATTGTGATATTATTGCCATTAGAGCTTTTGCCGGATTAATAGATAAAGAAAAAGACAATGCCGAAACCGTTCTTATGGGTTTCTTAAAATATGCCACTGTGCCTATTGTCAATATGGAAAGTGCTACAGGACATCCATTACAATCACTTGCCGATGCCATCACTATGGCAGAACACAAAACTAAACACAGACCAAAAGTAGTTTTAACTTGGGCACCACATCCTAGAGCTTTACCTCAGGCTGTTGCTAATTCTTTTGTACAAATGATGCAATTGCAAGATGCTGATTTTGTCATTACACATCCTGAAGGGTACGAATTGAATCCTGAAATAACGAAAGATTCCAAGATTGAATATGATCAAGATAAAGCTTTTGAAAATGCCGATTTTATCTATGCCAAAAACTGGAGCAATTACAAGGAATATGGTCAAATTACTAATTCCGACCCAAATTGGACCGTAACTGCCGATAAAATGAAGCTGACAAATAATGCTAAATTCATGCACTGTTTGCCTGTAAGACGTAATGTAATTGTTACTGATGAAGTAATCGACAGCGAAAATTCAATTGTTATCGAACAAGCCAACAATAGAACCTATGCCGCACAATTAGTATTGCAAAAAATATTGGAAAATGGAAAATAAAAAACCGTTAACCCTAATAAAAATCGGAGGAAACATCATTGATAATCCAATGGAGTTAAAACAATTTTTATCTGATTTTTCTAAAATTGAAGGATATAAAGTACTCGTTCATGGCGGAGGAAAATCAGCTACTAAAATGGCCGAAAGTATTGGTTTAGTTCCACAAATGATTGATGGAAGACGCATTACTGATGCCGCTATGCTAGATGTAGTCGTAATGATTTATGCAGGTCAAATTAATAAAAATATTGTTGCTCAATTACAAGCAAATTCAACTAATGCAATGGGCTTTTCTGGCGCTGATGGAAACTTAATTCAATCAGATAAAAGAAACCACCCAACCATTAATTATGGTTTTGTGGGCGATGTCAAAAAAGTAAATACACAATTATTGGAAACATTACTTTCAACTGGTATAGTTCCTGTATTTTGTGCAATCACACACGATGGAAAAGGGCAATTATTAAATACAAATGCTGATACTATCGCAAGCGAATTAGCAATTGCTTTATCGGAAGTTTTTGATGTAACTTTGAATTATTGCTTCGAGAAACCTGGCGTTTTATATGATGCCGAAGACGATTCTTCAGTAATTGAAAACATCAATCAAGAATTATATTCCAAATTGAAATCCGAAAAAGCGATACATTCCGGTATGATTCCTAAATTAGACAACTGTTTCAATAGTTTATCCAAAGGAGTTCAAAAAATAAAAATTGGTCATCACAGGATGTTACAAGATAAAACGGCATTGTACACGAGTATAGAACTATAAAAAGTTAAATACGAATTTCACAAACTTACACGAATTAAATTTTTTGTGTCTTTGTGTCTTCGTAGCAAAAAATAGCGCCTTTGTGGCAAATAAAATATGAAGAGTATAGAAATCCTTACACAAGAAGCGATTGCACTATTAAAAGCATTGATTGAAACGCCTTCATTTTCTAGTGAAGAAGATAAAACAGCCCTTTTAATAGAAAATTGGTTTAGACAAAACAACATCCCTTTCAAAAGAGAGAATAATAATGTTTGGGCTTTCAATAAACATTTTGACGCTAAAAAACCAACGCTTTTACTGAATTCACACCACGATACCGTAAAACCAAACCAAGGCTATACTAACGATCCTTTTGAAGCCATCGTAAAAGAGGGTAGATTATTTGGACTGGGAAGCAATGATGCGGGAGGTTGTTTGGTTTCGCTTTTAGCCACTTTTGTACATTTTTATTCGAATGAAAACCTGCCTTACAATATTGTAATGGTCGCTTCAGCCGAAGAAGAGAGCAGCGGAAAAAATGGATTAAACAGCGTTTTAAAACATTTACCGGAACTGGAATGTGCCATTGTGGGGGAACCTACTTTGATGCAATTGGCCGTAGCCGAAAAAGGTTTATTGGTACTCGATGTCATCGTAAAAGGTACCGCCAGTCACGCCGCACACAACAATCCGGACAATCCAATTTACAATGCGATTCCCGTTATCGAATGGTTTAACAGCTTTCAATTCGAAAAAATATCGGAGGTTTTAGGTCCCGTAAAAATGACCGTAACACAAGTGGCTGCCGGAAAACAACACAATGTAGTTCCTGCTGAATGTCATTTGGTTGTCGATATCAGGGTGAATGATTGCTACAATAATCAGGAAATTTTAGATACCGTAAGAAAACATTTAACCGCTGAAATTAATCCGCGTTCGATGCATTTAAACGCGTCATCAATTCCTGTTGCACACGGATTAGTGCAAGCCGGAATCGCATTGGGAAGAACCACATATGGCTCGCCTACCCTTTCGGATCAATCGGTTTTGAGTTGTCAATCCTTAAAATTAGGACCTGGCGAAACTCTGCGGTCACACTCTGCAGATGAATTTATATTTATAAACGAAATAGAAGAAGGAATCCAGTTGTATATCAAAATACTAACTGATTTTTTCAAACAATAATATGTACGAACAAGTAGGGACAAGTCGCGACTTGTCCCTACGATAATACGATACAAAAAAAATACACCTATGAAACTTTGGGAAAAAGGAATACCAACCGATAAGCAAATTGAACATTTTACCGTTGGAAACGACAGAGAACTGGATTTAGTTCTGGCAAAATATGATGCATTAGGTTCTATTGCACATGCTAAAATGCTGGGACAAATCGGTCTTTTAACAGACTCCGAAACCGTTTCTTTGGTTTTAGCTTTGGAAGAAATAATAAAAGATGCTGAAAACGGAAAATTCGAAATCGAAGACAGCTTTGAAGATGTACATTCCAAAATCGAATATTTACTTACAGTAAAATTGGGAAACGCCGGAAAAAAAATTCATACCGCCCGTTCTCGTAACGACCAAGTTTTGGTAGATGTTAATTTATACTTGAAAGATGTCGTTAAAGAGCTGAAAGAGCAAGTAAAAAGCCTTTTTGATTTGCTAATGGAATCAGCAGATAAACACCAAAATGTTTTATTGCCAGGATACACGCACCTTCAAATTGCAATGCCGTCTTCTTTTGGGATGTGGTTTTCCGCCTACGCTGAAACTTTGATTGATGATATTACGATGTTGAATGCAGCTTTGAAAATTGTAGACCAAAACCCATTAGGATCAGCTGCAGGTTACGGAAGTTCATTTCCTATCAACAGAACATTCACGACACAGGAATTAGGTTTTGAAACTTTAAAATTCAATTCAGTTGCCGCACAAATGAGCCGAGGAAAATCAGAGAAAACAGTGGCTTTTGCTATGAGTAGCGTGGCAGCAACTTTGGCTAAATTCTCGATGGATGTTTGTTTGTACATGAGTCAGAATTTTGATTTTATCACTTTGCCTTCGCATCTTACAACCGGTTCGAGTATTATGCCACACAAGAAAAACCCAGATGTTTTTGAGTTGATTCGTGGAAAATGCAACAAAATTCAAGCCTTACCATACGAAATTACTTTAATTACGAACAACCTTCCAAGTGGCTACCACAGGGATTTACAATTATTAAAAGAAGGATTGTTCCCAGCGATTCAAAACCTGAAAGCCTGTTTGGATATTGCGATTTTTTCTATCAAAGACATCAAAGTAAAAGACAATATACTTGCCGACCCAAAGTACAATTATTTGTTTACCGTTGATACTTTAAATGAAATGGTGGTTGCGGGAATGCCTTTTAGAGATGCTTATAAAGCCGTTGCCGAACAACTGGAAAATGGAACATTTCAATCACCAAAAGAAACCAAGCATACGCACGAAGGAAGCATTAACAACCTTTGTTTGGATGCCATAAAAAAGAAAATGAAAGATTCTTATTAATTCAAAACCAAAATAGTTGTTACTAAAAAATCCATTCGTTGATGCGAATGGATTTTTTTATAGTTTAAATTTAAACTGTTGGTTTTATCCAATTTATTAGGTATTCATCAAACCAAATCATGCTTGTACTGAAACCAATAATAATCCATATCAAAAAACATTTGTTCATCATTTATTTGAGTTAAGTTTCCTATAATTTCGTCCAATCGTTTTGTTGCTTCATCCTTAATTTTAATGATATATTTGATCTACAAAACAAGATTTGATTTCCTGTTCTTTTGGAAAATATATCTATTTCACTATTAAGTTCGTCAGCACACTACAAATAACTGTAGTGTTTTTTTAAGGAATTAAAACGCAATTGATCTAAATATTACGATACTCAAATATCAAAAAATAAAGAAATAATGTACATTTGAGAAGAGTAACTTTAAAAGACCATAATGGAAAAATTTGAAGAAAGTGCGACAGATAAACTTTTTGAAAAAAAATTAATCAACAAAGTGCAAAGGGAGCAAATTATTGCTCACCGAGATTTAAATATTTTTTCATTAAATACAGAACTGAAATTATTGGTATACCTCTCCGTTTTATTGTTTACTTCCGGCATTGGTATATTAATATATGAAAACATTGACAGCATTGGCCATATTGCTATTCTTACTTTATTATTAGTAGTAACTGCAATTTGTTTTTACTTCAGTTTTAAAAACTCCATTGGATTTCAAAAACAGCAAACCAATTTTGAAAACCCCATATTTGACTATCTCCTACTTGCTGCTGTACTTTTAAGCATCATTTTCATAGGATATCTACAATTTCAATATACCGCTTTTGGCACACATTACGGGTTAGCCACTTTGATTCCCACAGCAATTGGATTATTTTGCGCCTATTATTTTGACAATAAAAGTATCTTATCTATTGCAATCACTGGCCTGGCAGCTTATATTGGTTTATCGGTAAGCCCGAAATCGTTACTTAGTAATGATTTTCACAATACCGCTTCGTTAAGTTATTCTGCTATTGGTTTAGGTTTTTTATTGATTATATGGTCTATTTATAGCGTGAAAATCGACCTGAAAAAACACTTCAATTTAATCTTCCTAACTTTTGCTTTACATCTAATCAGTATTTCTTGTATTAATAATCTATTCGCATCGTATTGGGGGATCTTTATAATTCTGTTAGCAATTTCCTCTTACTATTTTTATACAACGAGTTACCAAATTGAATCAGTGTCCATCTTTGTCTTTACCATTTTGTATGCTTATTTTGGAATTAATTTCCTTTTATACAAAATCATTGTCGCGATTGACCTTACTGATTTATTGAGTAGTTTCTTTTTTGTGGTACCTTTTTACTTCGTAGCCTCTATAGTCTTATTTATTCGCCTTATTAAAAATTTTAATAAAAAAACATCTGATGATCGTATATGATAAAACAGAACTAGAGAACTTACTGCTAGTGAAAGAAGCGAAATCTTTACAAACCGCTGGCTTTATACACAAAGAACAATATAATCTGACAACTAAAGAATTAACTACGTTAAAAAGTCAGAAAAACACTTTAATTCGCGCTGGCTTTTTCTTATTGGGGTGTTTTTTATATTCTTCAATTTGCGGCTCACTTGCCTTTTTGGGCATGGATACAATTGATCCTAATTTTAAATTTTCAGTCTATATTTATGCGATTATTGGTTTTGCAGGAACCGAACTTTTGGCCAAACAAAAATATTATGGTTACGGCCTTGACGACGCCTTTTTACTTGGCACACAATTAACTTTAGCAATAGCAATAGGGATTTCAACAAATGGAAACGGTTTACTGATTGCATCAACTATTACAATAACTTCATTATTAAGTTATCACCGTTATGTTCATTTATCAATGGCATTGCTGTTATGTTTGGCAGGTACAACAACTTTGATTTATGCAGTATTTGAATTAGGTACTTTAGGAAAAACCATTTTACCATTTATAATGTTATTATTTTCGGCAAGCATCTATTTTTCTAGTAAACTAGTTCTAAAAAAAACAACAACTTTTTTTTATCACCAAGGGATTTTGTTAACCAATAGTTTTAGCCTTATTCTATTTTATTTAGCGGGGAATTATTTGGTAGTGCGCGAACTTTCGGTTGTATTACTTGGTACAGAGATTGCTCCAAAAAGTGATATTCCCTTTGCATTATTCTTTTACATCTTCACAATTATTGTTCCTCTAGTGTATCTTATATATTCTTTATTAAAAAAAGACCGCATAATGCTTTGGATAGGATTACTGGCAATAGCATTCTCTATTTATACCATTCGTTTTTACTATGCATTTTTACCCATCGGAATCGCCTTGACTATGGGAGGATTATTCTTATTTGCTTTCACCTATTTTACGATAAAAAAAATAAAAAATAATGCGACTGGAATTACATTCCGACCAGATCGTTTTACTAATGCAAATGCTTTTATGAATGCCGAAGCAGTAATCATTTCACAGCTCGGATTGAAACCAGAAATTACCCAAAAATCCGATATGAAATTTGGTGGTGGCGATTTTAGTGGTGGAGGATCTGGAGGGAAATTTTAAAATTTCATCCAAACCAAAAAAATCCATTCGCAGCAACGAATGGATTTTTTAAATATCTTAAATTTAAACTATTGACTTAAACCTTCTTTCCCAACTCCTCCGCATCAATATCACTGTGCGAAACGTTATAAATGGCTTTTCCATCTTTAATTAAAATTAATTGTGGGGATTGATGTGTAACTCCAAAACGATTCGCTATTTCATTAGAAATATCGCGATGTGCTATTAAATCTAAAAAATAAGGCGTAACTTTATCTGAGCTATTAAACTCATTTTCAAACTGTTTAAGTGCCATCCTACTGACGCTGCAACGTGTACTATGTTTGAAAATGGCTACCGGTTTTTCATTTGAAATCTCGATAATTTCACTTAGTTGCCCTAAATCGGTTAGTTCATTCCAGTTGATTTTGTTTTCGTTTGAATCTTTTTCTTCTGAACTGTTGAACATATTTTTAAAAAAACTCATAATTGTCTTGTTTTAAGACATTTTGACTTTAAAACATGATAAAAATCATGAAATTTCTGTCAATTTGTCTGTATTATTGTATTGGAATATATATTGAATATTGATTCGCAAAGTTAGTCAAATAACCACAAAACAATATAACATCATGAACATAAATAAATTTACTATCAAATCCCAGGAAGCCATTCAGCTTTCGCAACAATTGGCGCAAAGCCAAGGACAGCAACAAATAGAAAACGAACATATTTTCAAGGCTATTTTTGAAGTCGATGAAAATGTGGCTCCTTTTATTTTGAAAAAACTGAACGTGAATGTTCCTCTTTTTCTTCAAATATTGGACAGCACAATTCAGAGTTTTCCAAAAGTTTCTGGTGGCGAAATTATGCTTTCCAGAACCGCAAACACAACGTTGAACGAAGCGGAAATTATTGCAAAGAAAATGAATGATGAATTCGTTTCCGTAGAGCATTTGATTTTAGCAATTTTTGATTCAAAAACCAAGGCTGCCCAAATATTAAAAGATCAGGGTGTTACTGGAAAAGGATTGAAAGCCGCAATAGAAGAATTGCGAAAAGGAGAACGTGTAACTTCTGCTTCTGCTGAAGAAAACTACAATTCATTAAATAAATATGCCAAAAATCTAAACGAACTCGCACGTTCTGGAAAACTGGATCCCGTTATTGGTCGGGACGAGGAAATTCGCAGGGTATTGCAAATTTTAACTCGTAGAACTAAAAATAATCCCATGCTAGTAGGAGAACCCGGTGTGGGAAAAACTGCCATTGCCGAAGGATTAGCCCACCGAATCGTAGATGGAGATGTTCCAGACAATTTGAAAGATAAAATCGTTTATTCGCTTGATATGGGAGCGTTGATTGCCGGTGCAAAATACAAAGGAGAATTTGAAGAGCGATTGAAATCCGTGGTAAAAGAAGTAACTTCTGCCGAAGGTGATATCGTTTTATTCATTGACGAAATTCACACACTCGTAGGCGCAGGAGGTGGCGAAGGTGCTATGGATGCTGCAAATATCTTGAAACCGGCCTTGGCTCGTGGAGAACTGCGCGCTATTGGAGCAACCACATTAGACGAATACCAAAAATATTTCGAAAAGGATAAAGCACTCGAAAGACGTTTCCAAAAAATAATGGTCGAAGAACCGGATACTGAAAGTGCTATTTCGATTTTGCGTGGAATCAAAGAAAAATACGAAACCCATCATAAAGTCCAAATCAAAGACGATGCAATTATAGCAGCCGTAGAATTATCACAACGCTACATTACCAACCGTTTTCTACCGGACAAAGCTATTGATTTAATGGATGAAGCAGCTTCAAAATTGCGTATGGAAATCAATTCGAAACCCGAAGAACTCGATGTATTGGATCGAAAAATCATGCAATTGGAAATTGAAATTGAAGCCATTAAACGCGAAAAAGACGAAAGCAAACTCAAAATCCTAGGCATGGATTTGGCAAATCTCAAAGAAGATCGCAACGAAATCTACGCCAAATGGAAATCAGAGAAAGATGTAGTCGATAATATTCAAGCCGTAAAAACTGAGATTGAGGATTTCAAATACGAAGCAGAGCGTGCCGAACGTGAAGGCGATTATGGAAAAGTTGCCGAAATTCGTTATGGTAAAATCAAGGAAGCGCAAGAACGTTTAGATATTTTGCTGAAGGAATTACAAGAAAACCAATCCGGAACTTCGTTGATAAAAGAAGAAGTGACCCGTGAAGACATTGCTGAAGTCGTGGCCAAATGGACAGGTATTCCAGTGATGAAAATGCTTCAGGGCGAAAGAGAAAAACTATTGAAACTGGAAGATGAACTGCATCACAGAGTTGTAGGTCAGGAAGAAGCCATTCAAGCCGTGAGTGATGCCGTGCGCAGAAGCCGTGCTGGATTACAAGATATGAAAAAACCGGTGGGAACCTTTCTATTCCTTGGAACAACAGGAGTTGGTAAAACCGAATTGGCAAAAGCTCTGGCCGAATACCTGTTTGACGATGAAAATGCGATGACCCGTATTGACATGAGCGAATACCAAGAACGACACAGCGTAAGCCGCTTGGTCGGTGCGCCTCCAGGATATGTAGGGTATGATGAAGGTGGACAATTGACCGAAGCCGTTCGTAGAAAACCCTATTCCGTAATCTTATTGGATGAGATTGAAAAAGCGCATCCGGATACGTTCAACATCTTATTACAAGTCTTGGATGAAGGACGTCTGACAGATAACAAAGGACGTTTAGCCGATTTTAAAAACACAATTATCATCATGACTTCTAATATGGGAAGCCAGATTATTCAAGATAAATTTGAGAATTTAAAAGGAGGTGTGGAAGCCGCAACCGAAGCTGCAAAAGTGGAAGTACTGGGATTGTTAAAACAAACGGTACGTCCTGAATTTATCAATCGTATTGACGAAATTGTGATGTTCACACCGTTAACCAATGAAAACATTGCTCAAATTGTAGGATTACAACTGAAAAGTGTAACTAAAATGTTAGCGCAGCAAGGCATCACGATGGATGCAACTCCAGAAGCTATTGCCTATTTATCTGAGAAAGGATACGATCCGCAATTTGGTGCCAGACCGGTTAAAAGAGTAATTCAAAGAGATGTGCTTAATGAATTATCCAAAGAAATTCTATCAGGAAAAATAACTACAGACAGTATCGTTCTAATCGATGCTTTTGATGGTAAACTGGTTTTTAGGAATCAAAGCGAATTAGTGCATTAATCATCCAATTCTAATAAAAAAAGACTTCACAGAATCAAACCTGTGAAGTCTTTTTATTTTATACAAGAAAATTTTTATTTATAAATAAAATTAAAAACAGCTTGATTCATAATCTTTTATCAATTCTACAACTCCTTCTTCTCCACTAATTTTTAATGTTTTATTTTCTACCTTTTCTAATACACTTGGACAATCAGTAATTTCACGGCTAATAACTTTTTTAGAGATAAGCCTGCCTAGCCCCATAGCTTCCATAAATGATGGCTTGCTATTATTTGGCCTTACAATAACATAAATATTGACAGTTGTATAACCAGGTTTTATTACCTTTAATAATTTTAATTTATTGGAATACATTACTAATCCAAATACATTATCATCAATATTAATAAACTCAACCCGTTTATTCTCTCTTGTAAAACTAAAAGATTTTAATTCATTGGGCAAAAACTCTTTTTTTTCACCTTTTACATTAACAACAACTAGTTTTTTTTCTAAATCCAACACCATTGAATTTTCAAATGAATAATCCTTTTTTAATCTGAATTCTTTTATAGTGTCATTTTGCTTGGTTATGATATCTACTTGTACATTTTGACTAGAAATTTTAAATACTAAAAAGAACAAAAAAAGAGTGTAATATATTTTTCTCATGTAATTTTATTGAAGATTTATCTCATTTACTGCTCACAAATCTAATTGTATTTCTTTAGAATTTAATAAAAAATAACCCGTTGGGTGCAATTAGATTATTTGTGTTTTAATATTGTTTATTGGTCTTTCAAAAATAAATTTATTAATGAATTGTACCAAAGTTAATGCTGTTATTTTAGCTAAAATTCTTGTTTTAAAACCTTGAAAAGATTTAGCATAATTTCGTCTAATCATAAATTGATCACACAATTGAGAGAATAATGTCTCTATTCTTTTTCTTGATTTTCTAAATATGTAGGGTTGTTTTTTATACCCAATTTGATTGATTCTCATTGGAGTTTCTAATTTTATATTTGCTGTTTCAAACAAATCTAATTGTAATGGTGAAGACAAATAACCTCTATCTCCAAGAAGCACACAATCAGACATTTGATATTTTAAATCTTTTAATAAATGTACATCGTGAACACTTGCTTTTGTAATATCTATTGATTGAAAAACCCCAGAAACAGTACAAACTCCGTGAAGTTTGTAACCATAAAACCAAGAGTTTTGTGATGCACAAAAACCTTTATCTGGCGCAGTCTGAAAATCACCCTTACAAATTTTAATCCTATTATGACGAGCCATTTTACAAATCTCAAGTGGCATACTATCAACAACAAAATAGTTCTCAAATTCTGTGAATTTTGAATATAAATGTTGTCTGATTTCTTCAGCAAAATGGAATAATTTTTTCCTTCTCTTATTATACTGACTTCGTTCAATTAGATTAGAAATTTGTCCATTTTGCAACTGATTAAAAAATGAATTTTCACTGTCAATAGACATAAATTCAGATGTTAAACTTAAAGCAACTACTTCTAAATCAGACATTTTAAACTTTCTTCCAGCTCGAATTTCTGTATTAAATGCAATATTCAAAGAACTTATAACTTCTAAAACTCTAAAATAATTTTTTACTATATTTGACATAGATATTGGTTGTTTGACGACTTCAAGATACTGAATTTCAGTATCTTGACCAATATCTAATCAATATTTTTTACTTCAAATAATTACACCCAACGGGTTAAAAAATAAGATTTTTATTATCTATTAATTCTGGTTTCAGAACGCTCTGTGACAGTAATGTAAATAAAACAATACTTTTAATTTGCGAAGTTTAGCACTCCGTATCCATTACGCTAAACTTGGCTAAAAATATAGAAACAAGGTGAATCTCGCACGTAAACACTAACAAAGGCAAGCAACTATAAATTTTTAAAAGTCACAAAAAGAAAAAAAACAATATCCTATCTTTGGGCATGATATCCAAACTAGAATCGAAATGCTGACTTTTTCGATTCCTATAAAAATGAAAAATGGCATTTAAAGGAATTATTTTTGATTTAGACGGAACATTGGTAAATTCACTGGAAGACATTGCAGATGCTATGAACAGCGTTCTTATCAGTCTCAACTACCCTACTCACAGTTATGATGCTTATCAATATTTCATTGGTAGTGGCCTCAGAAATTTGGTCAGTAAAGCCATGCCTGCAACACATAATGATGAAACACAAATTAATCAGTGTTACGATTTGATGGTTGCTATATATCGTGATAATTGTACGTGCAAAACAAAAGCCTATGATGGGATATTTGAATTATTAGACGAATTAAAATCCCGCAATATAAAACTAAGCGTATTCTCTAATAAAGCTGATGACCTGACAAAGGAAATTACAGCAACCCTATTTCCTGATTATTTTAATCCAATAGTGGGTTTGACAACAGAAGCGCTAAAAAAACCAAATCCGTTTAAAACAATGGAAATTAGTAAAAGCTTTGGCCTAAAAGCCGAAGAAATCATTTTTATAGGAGATTCCGGTATTGATATGCAAACGGCTACAAATGCTAATATGTTCGCTGTAGGGGTTTCATGGGGCTATAGACCCGAAGAAGAATTGCTTTCAAATGGAGCTAAATATATATTAAACCAACCTTCTGATTTAATTGAGATTTTATAAAAAAATTAACAATGCAACTCTTTAATCGAGAGCTTCAATTTCACAAGTTGGACAATGCAGAATTGGAAAATTACACGAGTTGGCTATAAAACAGAGTTGGTTAGCTTTTTTATGCAAGCTAAGTGCCTCAACTATTTTTTCTTTGTTAGTAATACGAACTTTCGGATTTAGAGTAATGGCAATAAAGCGTCCGCTACCGTCGGCTGAAACTTCAAGAGTTGCCTCCGCTTCGTCTGTATAAGACACCACCTCAATATCATTTTGTTTACAAAGATACAAGTAAGACATCATGTGACAGGAAACCACGCTACTCAATAACAGGTCTTCAGGATTGTGCAAAGCAGGATCTCCTTTGAAAGCTTTAGCTGCCGAAACATTTAGAACAGACTTACCATCAATAGTTATAGTATGACTTTTTGTATACTTCGCCGCTTCGTTTTTAGAAAAAAACCAATCTAATTTAGCTTTAAATACATGTTTGAATCCCATCATTTTTTTTATTCCAAAAGTAAATAAAAACAGTACTACAAATACAGAAAGATTTTGGGTGAATATTAACTAAAAATTCACCCATTTTATAAATAGAGTAAATAAAAAAGTTTTAGCTTCGCAGGAATAAACAAACAAAACTGCATGGTTAAATTTTGGTGTAACAATGCCAAAAGTCGCGCAGTTCTTAAAATAAATTAAATGGCATCAGGTTTTTTCGCACTACTGGATGATATCGCAGCAATCATGGATGATATTGCCGTAATGAGTAAATTTGCCGCCAAAAAAACGGCTGGTATTTTAGGTGATGATTTGGCAGTAAATGCCGAAAAAGCTTCCGGATTTGTTTCATCGCGAGAGCTTCCGGTATTATGGGCAATTGCAAAAGGTTCTCTGCTCAATAAGGCAATCATTTTACCCATCGCTTTTTTGTTGAGCGCATTTTTACCGGTAGCAGTTATCATAATTTTAGTGCTTGGAGGACTTTATTTAGCCTACGAAGGTGCCGAAAAAATATACGAATACTTCTTCCCGCACGAAAATTCAAAACACGAAATTTCTTTGGAACCAATGACCGAAGAAGAAATTTTGACTTTAGAAAAAGTAAAAATAAAATCAGCAATAGTGACTGATTTTATATTATCAGTAGAAATTGTAATTATTGCGCTCGGCACCGTTATAGGAAAACCTATTTTATCACAAATCCTAGTTGTTTCCATCATTGCAATACTAGCAACAGTTGGTGTTTACGGGATTGTAGCACTAATTGTAAGAATGGATGAAGCAGGTCTAAAACTAATTCAATTAAATACTAGAGAACAAAGTTTTACAAATAAATTGGGTAATATATTAGTAAAAGCACTGCCAAAAGTCATCAAAAGTTTATCTTTTATAGGTACCATCGCCTTACTGTTAGTAGCAGGTGGTATATTTGTACACAATATCGGTTTTTTACATGGCGTATTACCCCAATTACCTTCCATTGTAACCGAATTTTTAATCGGCCTTGTAATTGGAGGAATTGTTTTGGGAATTGTTACGCTGTTCAAAAAAATCATTGCCAAAAAGTAAGCAACAATTAAATACACTTTAGTTGTATAAATAATTAAAAAACTAGGAAAACATCAGTCGAAAGGCTGGTGTTTTTTTCGCTTTATTAGGAGCAGAACATTTCTAATTTTTCAAGACGAGTTGTCCCGCTGTCCGCAGTATCCACGCCCAAAAGCGTGGGATACTTGCTCCCATCGGGGCTATTTGACAACGAGTTTTTTCCAGAATAAAATTTTCGAAAAAAGTGCTTTATTAAAGTTTAGAATCTGTTATAAATCATATTGGAATAAAAAAGTTGCTTACTAATTTGTAAGAAAAATTTTTATATATTTGAGAAAATATAAAGCGAAACTAAACTTCGTATATACAACCAAAAATGGGTAGATTGGCGAAGGTTTTTTTCGCTTATATACAAGTTATCTACAACTTTTCATTCAACCCTCCCAATTGCACTTAAAGTGTTGTATTCATTGACTTTATAAAAATGAACAATGCAATTTTAAGCAACAAAAAGCAACGAAATACTTGTTTTGTTGTACCCAATGTTGTACCTTCGTATCACGATGCACCCAATTGAAAACCCTTTATTTACAATACTTTCACTCGTTTGCATTAATTTACAAAAGTAGTATAACATTTCTAAAATCCTATTATTATGGCATCAGTAAAACTAATTTTAAGAACACATCAGGTAGACCAAACAGGACACAGCCCTTTGTATATCCGAATTATAAAAGATAGAAAAACGAAATTTATCACTGCTGGAGTGAAGCTAAAAGAGAACGAGTGGGATGAAGTAAAGCAGAAAGTAAAAAAGAACCATTCCAATAGTGCCAGGATGAATGCTGCATTATCTCAAAAGATTGCAGATGCCGAAGGTCAGGTTGCCGATATGGAACGTAAAATAAAAACGGTATCGGTTAAAAAACTCAAAGAAGCCATAAAGGGAAAAGAAGTGCCAAACTTTTTTGAATATGCCAGAAAGAGATTAGAGAAAATCAAAAGTACTGTTTCTTATTCCACTTACAGAGCATACACCTCTCAGGTTGATAAATTTGAAAAATATATGGGAACAAAGGATGTATATTTTGATGAAATTACGGTAGCACTATTAAACGACTATAAATTTCATTTAGGAGATACTTTAGGCAACGGAGATACAACGCAACGCCTTTCTATAATTGTGCTCGGAACCATATTCAGGGATGCTATTCGTGAAGAAGTAATTCCCGAAACGATGTTTCCTTTTAGCAAAATAACCCTCAAAATCAGTTCATCTAAAAGATTATTTCTTAATAAAGTACAGATTGATGCTTTAACCAATTTAAAGCTCATAGAAGGGAAAAAAGCTATGATGTGGAGAGATTTATTCCTTTTCTCTATTTATGCCGGAGGATTGCGTTTTAGTGATGTTATCGAAATGCAATATTCTAATTACAATGAAGCTGAACATAAAATCAACAAACACATTCGTAAAACTGGAAGAGTACACCAGTTCAAAATTGGAAAAGTGGCTATCGATATTTTAGAAAAATACAAAAAAGTAAATGCCAATCACGATGATTTTATCTTTCCGATTATTATGGACAAAGAAGGCTATTTGAACAGTGAAGCAAAACGTTATTTTCAAACAGCAGCTTTCAATAAATTAGCAAACTGGCACCTGAAAAAAATGGGTACAAAAATAAATTTACCTTTCGACCTTTCGTTCCATTTATCAAGACACAGTTTTGCGACAAATGCGTTAAATAATGGTATGAGAATTGAGCACGTTTCTAAATTAATGGACCACCGTGACATCAGCACCACGCAGGTATATGCTAAAATTATCAGTGAGGAACTGGACAAAGCAGTTGATAACTATATTTTTTAAATAACGTGTTAAGTGTCTATTTTATTGACATTAAACGATTGTTAATAACTTCAACTAAAATCCTTTAACAAGGATTTTTTTTATTTTATAACTTTACATCAGAGTAAACAAGTAATTTTTAAAGCATTCGAAACGAGTGATAAACGAACACTAGTAGAAAACACTAGGACTTCCAAAAAGCGACCAATAAAAAACCGCTTTTAATTACCTTTCAATACTAAATGAATACCAAAAAAAACATATTAAAATTTGAATTCAAAGGATCAAAATATGCAAACAGCTCCGTTTGTAGAATTATTGGCAGTGCCTTCGGCTCTAGCCAAAAATCCTTTATTTGATATAATCATTGAAGACAAAATCAACATTCAAAACTATTGCAATGCTTTAATTGCAAAAATTCTAGAACTCAAACAATCTCAATTTCCTGCATTTATCGATTATCAATTCAACCAGGTGAAGAACCCGGAAATATGGATATGTAAACTCGAAAAATTATTAGCCAATAATGAAGCCTTTTTCAGCTCCAAAACGGCTATGAGTAGATACAATAAGTTGTACATTTTAATCGAAAAAAAACGAACAGAGCTGCAATCTTTGAGCGTAAAAGAACCAGTTGTAAAAACACCTAAAAAATTCATTAATGCCGAAAGTGAAGACCGTTATTTTTCATTTTATGAGATAAAAAAGCAGCTCGAAAAAATCAATGATGACAATCAAAAAATATTGTTGTTAACCAAAGAAATGTTTGAATACCAACAAGCCAATATTGAGTTTATCAATCAAAAGACACCGTTTTATGATGCACAATGCACCAAAGAAATAGAGAATATTTATGCCTTACAAAAAATACAAACGGCAATTAAAGAAGCTCAAAATCACAACGCAGGCATTCAAATGCCTTTCAAAAAAATGCAAATCAATTGCAATTTAAACCAGTTTATTGATATTCATTATCAGTTTCTGAGAGAACTATTTGTGGATGGTAAATCAATCCTTGATGGTTCGGTTAATGATATGGTGGCAATTATCGTAAATTCTTATCTTGACAAAGATGGAAAAGATATAAGTCCTGAAACAGTCAAAACAATACTCACTCCTTCAAGAACCGAAAAACGTCCGAAACCCCACAAAAGAATAGACATCGACAAAATGCTCTAAAACAAAATAGTCCTGAAAGACCATTTCAGGACTTTTGGACTTTTTACAACTTCTCACATTTGCACCATAACAATTTAAAACTTTTAAAAATGGATGCAATTATCTTCACAAAAGACCAGTTCACAGATCTAATGAGCAAATTAGACACAATTCAAAGCCAAATCTCAATTAAGGCTGACCCAAAGAAAGAAACCTTTCTTGACAATCAAGAATTTCTTCTTCTGATGAAAATTTCAAAACGTACAGCTCAAACCTGGAGAGACGAAGGTAAAATTTCATTTAGTCAAGTTGGAAACAAAATCTACTACAAACTTTCTGATGTTGAAAAGCTCCTTACAGAGCATTACAACAAATCTTTCAAAGGAAGATAAAATGAAAGAGTGTAACGGAACTTGCGAAAGTTGTGATTGCATACCAGTCACAAAAGGGAAACTTCTAATCTTGAAAAATAATTTTAAAACCTAATCAATGGTAACAGTCTTTAAAAACTTCAACGAGGTTGTAGAACACAAAACAATCTCAACAATTTTAGAAGAAATCAAAACAGGAAAGTACAAACCCGGCATTATTTACTTGCGTAAATCACTTGCCGAAAACAAAACAGAAGCATACAACAAAGCCAAGAAATCACTTCCAGCATTCACGCCTTCAGGAAAGTTTGTTGGAGGTCGAAAATTGGAATTCCTTGCGAATTATTCAAATTGTATTATTCTGGACATCGACAAATTAAGTGCTGCCGATTTGCAAAATGCAAAGCATTTGGCCAATCAAAGTGAATTCACATTTGCCAGTTTCATCAGTCCATCAGGTAACGGATTAAAAATTCTAGTAAAAATCAATTCAGATAAAGCCAATCACAAAGAAGCTTTCCTATTGGTACAAGCACATTATGAGGCAATTTTAAAACTGGAAATAGACAAATCAGGCAAAGACTTAACCAGACTATGCTTTTATTCTTATGATGAAAACCTTTATTACAATGAAAACGCAAAAATATTTAGTGCTACAGAACAAGAAAAAGAACCTAAAGCTAACATCGAGAGGGAGTTTAAAAGAACAGAACCAACAATTGTTATTAATACCGATGCAATCTACAACCATTGCGTAAATTTTACTGAAAAAAAAGTGCAATTTGTGAATGGTAGTCGCAACGTATTCGTGCACCAACTAGCGTGTAATCTAAACCGTAAAGGAGTAGCATTGCAAGAAGCTCTGGGATATATTCTAACAGACTTTGGATATGATGAAAAAGAAGTAACACAAGCAGTAAACAGTGCTTACGGAAATAGTCACGAGTTTGGCAAAAATGAGAAATATGAAGCTCCTAAAATCCAAACACAAAAAACAGAAAAACCAACAACTATTATAGAGGATGAAGACGACGAAGACAAACCAAAACCAACCCAAATTGACCGTTTAGAGTTGTTTTTATCAACAAGATATGTATTTCGTCATAATATGGTTTCAGGTAAGTTAGAGTTCCAATATTTCGGTAAAAAGAAGTGGAATGTGATGAATGATTTTATTGAAAATTCAATGCTTCGAGAATGTTTAAAAGGTCGAATTAAAACAAATTTATCTTCACTACGAAACTTGCTTTATTCTGATTTTTGTGTGCTGTTCAACCCTTTTGAAGATTACTTTTTCAATTTACCTTCTTATGATGAAAAGACCGATTACATTACCGAATTAGCCAACACAATCACAACTACAAAACAAGACCTTTGGCAACAATGTTTCAAAAAATGGTTGGTCGCAATGGTCGGTTGTGTTCTCGATGATAAAGTAATCAATCACACCGTTATTGTGTTCAGTGGCAAACAAGGATTAGGAAAAACAACGTGGGTTGAAAAGCTTGTACCGAAACCTTTGAAAGAATATCTATTTTCCGGAACCATAAACCCAAACAACAAAGATACATTGGTGCAGCTTTCAGAATGTATGTTAATCAACTTGGACGAGCTCGAAAATTTAAACCGTTCTGAAATTGGATCACTCAAAGAAATCATTACAAAAACCCAAATCAGAATGAGAAAAGCCTACGGACACAACAACGAAACAATGCCCAGAAGGGCATCGTTCGCAGGAAGTGTCAATACAGCACAGTTCTTAAACGACAGTACAGGAAGCAGAAGGTTTCTTTGTTTTGAGTTAGAAGGCATCAAATACCAGCACAATGTAGATATCAATATGGCATTTTCACAAGCGTTATTTCTTTTCAAAAGTGGCTTTAGATATTGGTTCGACCAGGAAGAAATCAAAAACATCACCGAAAATAACGAACAATACCAACTTCACAGTCCAGAAGAAGAATTGCTTTTAACGTGGTTTGAACCTTGCGAAAGAGAAAAGGCTAATGTTTTCCTAAATGCTTCTCAAATAGCAGCTAAACTTGCTGAAAAAGCTAAAATAAACATCACTGATGGCACAATAAACAAGTTAGGCAAAGCATTAAAAAAACACAACTTCATTCGCTTAAAAAAGAACGGTATAGCTGTGTACGCTTTAATAGAAAACACTTGGGAAGACGTTGACAACAGAAACAAAGTGGTTGAAGAATAAACAAAAAAAAATCATCATTTTTAGAGTGGAAAACTAGCGTTTCCACTTTTTTTATTTTACCTACTTTCTAATACTTCGATTTACATCATTTTCACAGGGCAGGCAGGGTAACCAAAAAACACCACAAACATTTTTTGTTTTTTTTCTTCTCAAACAATCGGGTAACATAAGACCATATCAGTGTAAAATAATAAAGTATTCGTTTCACTTTGCACTCGAACAGCCACTTAAAACCGTTTTTTATTTTATAAAAAAATTAAATATCTTTTACTCCAAATTACCTTACCCTCCTTGCCCTAAATTTATTTTCACTTTTTTTCACTTATTTTCCTCCGTTTACGGCTTTCCTCAAATAACTTTGATTTGCTTTTTCATATATTTACGTCGTTATTGAAAAAATACTATTCTTAGTACAATAAGCCTTCTGTAAAAGGGGTAAAAAAGGATGGCATTTCAATAATAATTTAGACATCTTAACAAGCAAATAATTAATGCAAATAGTTCATAAAATAAACGATTTTCTATACACCATCTTCCCAGAGTTGGAGAATGCCAGTGAAAAGGAAATCATCAATGCAATCCAAAAATACTACACCTATGGTCCTTTTGTGCCAAAGGTTTCCATAAAAGATGGTATTGTAACTATCGATGTCGATACAGAATACATAATAACTCAGGATGCCGATTATAATAAAACAGTAGCATTATGCGAAAAAGGAAAGTTTGACGATGCCAAAATTATCCTGGAGAAACTCATTCAAAAAAATCCTTCCAATTCTGAATTTCATAGAATTTTGGGGCAAATACTGTCCGAACAAGGTGACCAAGACGAAGCCATTAACGCATTGATTGACGCCCTACGTTGGAATTCCTCAAACGGTTGGGGATTACTGATGATGGGTAATATTTTCGCCAAACACAAGAAAGATTTAAAAACAGCCTTGATTTATTACGATCAAGCAATACTGGCAAACAAAGCGGATCATATTACCTTGGCAAACATTGCCTATTTACTATTTCAAGAGAACAAACTCGAAGAAGCTAAAAAATACGCTTGGGAAACAATCAAATTAAACGAAAAGTACCCTAATGCGCATTTCATTCTTTCGTTAATTGCACAATCAGAAAACGACCTACATTCTGCTTTCTACAGTACTTTACAAGCAATTAAATTTTCAACTCAAAAAGATGCCTTATATCAAAATGCAGTAAAACAGGCATTTGAAGTCGCCAAGGTAATAGCCGGTGATTTTGATGGTAAAAAAATATTCTTCAAATACCGTAGCCAACTGGAAGCAGAAGGTGGAACTGAAATAGACATTTATGCTGATGATGAAATCAAAACAGCAGCCAAAGTAGAAATTGCAGAAAGATACAACCGTAACAAACACATAGTAAAATACAAAAGTACTTATCCGGCAGTAGAGCATTTAGTAATGCACGAATTGGTACATTTAGATTTTGTTAACCAAGCGAGAAAAGAAAACTTAAACCAAGTATTCATTTCAACTCAACAAAACAAAAACAATTTTATTGACACTATACTTGCGGCAATCAATAACTTAAAATTTAAAATACAAGACCCATCCACGATTGACTTTTTCATTGAAAGTATATTCAGTGGCTTAAACTTGCAAACCTACAATACTCCTATCGATGTATTCATCGAAGATTTTCTGTACAAAGAATATGCAGAACTAAGACCATACCAATTTCTATCATTATTTGGTATGCTTCAAGATGCCATAAAAGCAGTTACTGACGAAAGAATTCTAGACATTGCTCCCAAAGAGGTAATCTCCAAAACAAGAACTTTCAGTTTGGTTAACGCGATGCAGTTCAAAGAATTATTTGGCATTGATACTATTCAGGATTTTAAGCCAACTCAGGCAGAACTAAAGCTTGCAGAAACATTCTACAAAGAATTTATCGAATACCGTGAAGATCGCAAACCAGGTGAAGAATACGAGTTAGTAAAACATTGGGCGCAAGACCTTAGTTTAGATACATTCTTTGAACTCGAAAGCGAAGCAAAATTCGAGAGTAAAAACAGCATCGATGATTTCTTAAATAAATTACAACAAGACCCTTTCGGATTGGAGGAACCAGAAGACCCATTTCAAAAAAGAGAAATGGAAAAATTCCAAAAACACCAAGAAGAAATCGGTACCAATATGGCTATCGTGATGTTTATGGTCGAAGCTTTAAAACATTTCAAAGAAAAAGGAGCTTCTGACATAAAACAAGCTGCTTTCGAAATCGCAATGTTAGGAACACAAGGAATTGACCCCAACAAAAAAGATTACATCATTTCAAGCATAAACAACAAACGCTTTTCCGGTAATCAAGTCTTGGCTTTTTACTATGTTTCTTGGGCATTGGCTATGCCGGAACAAGTACAGCACTTGGGATTAGATTTTGGTAAAGAGTTCGAAATGGCTAAAAAAATTAATATTTAACTTTTGATGGCATATAAACCAACAACAATAGAAGAGCTTTGGGCTATCAAAGGATTTACTCCCAACGATAGTCAACGTGATGCAATTCTTCACATCGATGGTCCATTATTTTTAACTGCTGGTCCAGGATCAGGCAAAACTAGAGTTTTGCTCTGGAGAACATTAAATTTAATAGTTTTTCATAATATTAAACCCGAAGACATTTTCCTTTCTACATTTACAGAAAAGGCATCACTTCAATTAAAAGATGGTTTAAGAACATTGTTGGGTATAGTAACTAATGTTACTGGAAAACCTTTCGATATTTCCAAAATGTCTATTGGAACAGTACATTCAATTTGTCAATCACTTATAACAGATAGAAGGTTTTCGGAAGGTGGAGCAAGAAAAAATGCACCTATTCTGATGGACACACTTTCACAATATTTCAAAATTTACAATAAACATTTTTGGGCTGAACTTTGGACAGCTGGAGGTTTTGCAGACGATGAAATAGCACAAAACGCAATCACAAAATACCTTCAAGGCAGAGAAATAAACTCAAGACACTTAGCGGTTACAGCTTGTATTGCATTATTCAATCGTTTTTCAGAAGAAAATTTAGACCCTAAAACAATAAAAACAAGTGATGTAGTTCTAAAGTCATTACTAAAAATGTACGAGTATTATCTAAATTCACTTCAATTAAACTCTTATACAAAACAAGTTGATTTTTCACTTTTACAATTAGAAGCCTACACAGCAATTCAAAACTTTGCAAACTCTGGAAATGTTTTCAAACACATAATCATTGATGAGTATCAAGATACAAATGCTATTCAAGAAAAGTTATATTTTGCTTTATCTAGTGGCTCAAAAAATATTTGTGTAGTTGGTGATGACGACCAAGCACTTTATCGTTTCAGAGGAGCAACAGTTGAGAACCTTGTAGAGTTTGAAGACAGATGTTTAACCAATATCGGCAAAAAACCAAAACGGATAGATTTAGATATTAATTACCGTTCAAGAAAGAAAATTGTTGACTTGTACACACACTTTATTGAACAAACAAACTGGGAAAATCCAAAAAAATTAGGCACTCATTTTAGAGTAAATGATAAAATAATAAAAGCTCACAGTTCTGATGTTGAACCTTCAGTAATTGTTTCTACCAGAGACAAAGCCGAGAATGTTTACAAAGAAGTCGCTCAATTAGTTTTTGATTTAAAACGAACAGGTAAAATCAAAGATTACAATCAATGTGCTTTTCTTTTCCCATATCTAAAAGGAAGTACAAGGGTTACTGGTTTTTCTGATGCTTTCGAAGAATTAGGAATTCCGGTTTATGCACCAAGAGCAAGAAGTTTTGTCCAAGTTGATGAAGCAAAAGCAATTTTTGGATTAATGCTTAAAATATTTGATCGTCCTCATTATGGCAATACAAGTAGCCAAAATCTAATTCAGTTCCGTAACTGGATGATAGAATGTATGAGTTATGCAGACGACCTTATGAAAGAAGACAATCTTCTAAAAGAATATGTAACAGATAAAAAAGCAGAAATAAAAGTAGCATTAGAAGACTATAATTTACTACTAAATTTAATCAATAAGAAAAAATGGGACAGAAAAGAACCATTCAAAATATCAATGATTAGAGATTTTGCCGAAACACCAAAACTATCAATAAAAGCAAAGAAAAACTTAACCAATTCCTATTTCAAAACTGTTGTTGAGTTAAAAGAAAAAGACAATAAGTCTTATTCCATTGATTACATTATCAATCGTACAACATCGTTAGACTGGACTATACTTGACCTTTTTTATCAACTAAATGGCTTTCGCCATTTCCGTGATATGTATCTTCTTGCAGAAGATGGTACAGATGAAGGGCCAATATGCAACCTTGGTCTACTTTCGCAATACCTTTCACGTTTTATGGATGAATATGGTACATTGCTAACAGCTTCTTTCCTTTCAGAAGAGAAATTTGTTAGAACTTTCTTTGCATCATACATTTATGCACTTCAAAGATTAGGTGAAAGCGAATATGAAGATGCAGACGACCCATTTCCAAAAGGTAGAGTTCCATTTTTAACAATACATCAATCCAAAGGGTTAGAATTTCCTGTAGTGGTTTTAGGGGCAGTTTTCAAACGTGAACAAGCAGCAGACCAAAAAGAAATCATTGTACGTTCCATTTTAAATAAAGAGGGAGAACCGCTTGACAAAATTTCACATTTTGATAATATGCGTATGTTTTATGTGGCTCTTTCTCGTGCTCAAAACTTGTTAGTGCTTCCACAATACACTCACGGTTCAGCCGCTACAGAAATTTTCAAAAACATTTTCAGTAATTATCCTTTACACAAAATACCTGATTTTGATTTAAACAAAGTTCCTGAAGCTGCATTAGTAAAAGAAGATTTAGGTAAAAGTTATAGTTACACTTCCGATTATCTTTTATATTCAAAATGTCCAAGAAACTATATGATTTTCAGAAAATATGGTTTTGTACCTTCTCGTTCTCAAACAATGTTTTTTGGTTCGTTAGTCCATCAAACTATTGAAGATTTGCATCATTTATTGATTAACCAAAGAAATAAAACTACTGCATAATGACCGACCAAGATATAGAACTAAAAATTCAAGAAATATTTGCACAAAACTACGAGTTACTAAAACTTGAAGGAGGGCATTCACTTACCGAAGCAACTCAAAAAGATGCTTTTAACCAAGTATTATTTTATTTCCGAAAACTCAAAGAAGTAGCAACTAGAGTAACAGATACAGAAGTAAAACTAACATTACCTGACCAAAAAACACCAGAAGGAAGAAGTTTTACTATCGAGGGTATAGTTGATATTGTTCGTGAAGAAGACGAAGTTTGGATGTATGACATTAAAACACACGACCCGGAATTCGTTACTGCAAATAAAGAACTTTACGAAAAACAACTCAATGTATATGCACACATTTGGGAAAACCTTCGTGGAAATCCGTTAGACCATACAGCCGTGATAAGTACAGTCATTCCGGCAGCTCTTAAAGATGCAAATTTCACTGGCAATACAGCTCGTATGCAAGTAGAATTAGATAAATGGGAACCAATTATCGAAATACCATACATTGAGGATAATGTAAAAGAAACAATTTTAGATTTTGCTTTAGTAGTAGATAATATCGAAAAACATTGTTTCACTCCACCACCAGTAGATATTTTAGATAAAAAGGTAGAGGGAACTAATAGTAAATTTGCAACTCGTGTTTGTCGTAACTGTGACGCTCGTTTCTCTTGCTCTTCTTTCCGTGAATATGCAACAAAGTTGAACCGTGGCACTACTATGAGTTTCAAAAAATATTACGAAGATTACGGTTCCGATGCAGACCAAGAAGAATTCATCAACGCATCAATAAACCTAGAAAAAATTAATACAATACCAGAAAACCCACAAAGTTAAAATCATAAATTTTACATTTCATAATTATAATACTATGTCAATAGAAAAATTAAAACCGTCATTTCATTTTGAAGCAGAAAGAATAGAACAATTAAAAAAAATCGCTCCAGAAGCTTTCGACGATGGGAATATAAATTGGGAAACTTTAAAAGAAGCTTTAGGGGATTTTATTGATGATGAAAATGCAAATGCTGAACATTTCGGTTTATTTTGGCCAGGAAAACGAGAAGCTCGTAAAATTGCAAGTACTCCAAGTTTAGGAACCCTAATACCTTGCATTGGTAAAGGTATTAATGAAGAAAATACAAATAATATTTTTATAGAAGGAGAAAATTTAGAAGTATTAAAATTACTCCAAAAAAGTTATGCAAATCGTATAAAAATGATTTACATAGATCCTCCCTATAATACAGGCAAAGATTTTGTATATGAAGATAATTTTACTGAAAGTATTGATGAATATTTAAAACGTACTGGTCAACTAGATGAAGAAGCAAAACCAATTTCAATAAATTCCAAAGCTGATGGGCGATATCATAGTAAATGGTTAACATTGATGTATCCTAGATTGCGTTTAGCGAGAAATTTATTAAAGGATGATGGAGTAATATTTATTTCAATCGATGATAATGAAATTTATAATTTAAGAAATATATGTAATGAGATATTTGGTGAAGAGAATTTTTTAGCACAATTAATTTGGAAAAGTGGTAGAACTTCTTCAGGACATTATACAGTTGAACACGAATATGTTTTAGCATATGTAAAATCAAAAGAGGGTTTTAAATATTTTGATTTTTATGGTGATACAGTTATAGGTGATAGAGCAATTAAAAGACCCAGTACAAAAAACCCTGTATCAAATATTAAATTCCCTTCTGGTATAGAATTTCAATGTGAAAATAAGATATTTCCTGATAAGTTTGGAAGTGGCGAAACAGTTGAAGTTATAAATGGTGTTTTTGAGTGTCATAATGGCAAATTAAAAAACGATGTAGAATTAAGAGCCGCTTGGACAATGAAAGATCAAATTCAAAGTTGGTTAAAGGGTGATGAAGTAATTGATCAAAAGGGGCAAAAACTAGAAAAATTTTACTTTAAATCAAATGGTGTTCTTCAATATCAAAAAAAGAAAAGTACTTTACATCCTAAATCAATTATTGATGGTATTACAACAAAAAGTGGCAGTAATGAAATTTTAGATTTATTTAATGAAAAAGTTTTTGATTTTCCAAAACCAACAAAATTATTAATTGAATTACTTTCTCCTGTAATTAGTGATGATGATGCTATCTGTCTAGATTTTTTTGCAGGTTCTGGTTCATTAGGCGATGCAATTTATCGATACAATAATTCAGATGCAGTTAAGTCTGCAAATTTTATTTTAGTACAGATACCAGATAAATTAAACAAAAGTGATGATTGCGGTAAAATAGCAATTAAGTTAGGATATGAAACTTTAGCTGATATTACTTGTGCTAGACTAAAGAAATCTATTGAACGATTGCCGAAAAAATCATTGAATGACAATGGTTTTAAATATTACAAATTACAAAATTCAAATTATAAACCTTGGAAAAATTATATTGGAACAGACATTAAAGAATTAGAAAATTTATTTGAAAGTAACACTTCACCATTAGTTGATAATTGGCAACCCGAAAATTTACTTTCTGAAATTTTACTAATTGAAGGGTTTCCATTGGACAGCAAAATAGAAGTAATTGATACTTACAAGCATAATAAAATTACACAAGTTTGTTCAGATTTTTGCGAACATAAACTTTTAGTTTGCCTTGATGATAATATAGATGACAACACTATCAAATCATTGGAGTTATCAGACAATGATATTTTTATCTGCCTTGACAATGCTATTTCAGACAAGGACAAAGTTACACTTCAAGACAAAGGTTTAATCAAAACTATTTAATAGTTCACTATGGCAAAAAATATTAAATTAAAGTTTGAGAGTAATCAAGAACATCAAAACATTGCAGTAAATAGTGTTGTAAACCTTTTTGACGGCTTTTCTCAAAACTTGGTTGTCAATGAGTTCAGTAGTGAAATTGCACCAAATATTGAACCTTATTACAATCTTGAAGAAAACTGGTTGCTTGAAAATCTTCAAGCTGTTCAGGATCATAACGAACTAAATCCAAATATTGGTCTTGATATTGATGATGGTCCAATGTTAGATTTAGGCGGTTATAATACACATCGTTTTCCTTGTTTCACCGTAGAAATGGAAACAGGAACAGGTAAAACCTATGCTTATCTAAAAACAATTTTAGAACTAAATAAAAAGTACGGTTTTCGTAAATATATTATTGTGGTTCCGAGTGTTGCAATCTTTGAGGGTGTTTTCAAATCTATTGAAATTACAAAAGAACATTTCAAAACACTCTATGGCAATACAACAGTTAACGCAATCAAATATGATGGTCAACAAATAGGAAGAGTTAAAGATTTTGCTATAAATCCATACATCAATATTATGATTATGACTATTGATGCTTTTAATGGTAAATCAAACAATATTTATAAACCAACTGAAAAAATACCTGGAGAAAAACTTCCTTACCAATACATTCAGGAAACTAAACCTATTTTCATTCTTGATGAAAGTCAAAATTATCAATCAACTAAAAGTCGAGAAGCTTTACGTTCCTTCAATCCACTTTTTGCAATAAACTATTCAGCAACTCCAAAGGTTAAACCTAATCTTATTTATCGTTTAAGTCCTGTTGATGCTTTTAAACTCAATTTAGTTAAAAAAATTCAAGTTGAGGGTGTAACAGAACAGCACAATCTTAATGATACTGATTTAAGTCTAATTATCGAAGAAATAGTAAGAACAGCCACAAGCATTCAAGCTACGGTAAAGGCACATTGTATGGTTAATGGTGCAAAACAATTAAAAACCATTACTTTAAAAAAGAATGATAATCTATTCGATAAAACTAAAAATCCTGCATTTGAGGGCTTCATTGTAGAAGATATTAATACAAGAACACAAGAAGTACAATTCTCAAATGGCAGTGTTTTAAGCAACAATAAAACGCAAGGAATTACACTTTCTAAAACTGAAATCTTCCGTGTACAAATCGAACAAACTATCCGCTACCACATCGAAAGACAAAACTCTTTAAGAAAAAAAGGTATTAAAGTATTGAGTTTATTTTTCATCGATAAAGTGGATAACTATGTTCAAGATGATGGTATTATCAAAAAACTATTTGATGATGCTTTCAATAAACTCAAATATTTAGATAAAAACCTTGAAAAACTAAATCCTTCTGAAGTTCGTCAAGGATATTTTGCCAAAAAGAAAATCAATAAAACTACCGAAGCATATACTGATACAGCAATTGAAGACAGTGCCAAATCCAAAGACGACAAAGAAGCTGAAAAAGCTGCTTATGCACTAATTATGAAAAACAAAGAAGTGCTACTAAACTTCAATGAAAAAGTATCTTTCATCTTTGCTCACTCTGCTTTACGTGAAGGTTGGGATAATCCAAATGTTTTTCAAATATGCACTTTAAATTCTGCTAATTCAGAAACTCGTAAAAGACAAGAAATAGGTCGTGGGCTTCGTTTGTCTGTCAATCAAGATGGCGATAGAGTTCAAGAAGAAGGCGTAAATATTCTTACTGTTATTGCAAACGAGCATTACGAAGATTATTGCAACGAGCTTCAAAGAGAATATCGAGATAATGGAGATATTGCTCCTAACAAACCTTCTTCAACAAGGAAAGGAAAAGCAATCAGAAATGATAATGTCTTCAATTCGGCAGACTTCAAAGCTTTTTGGGATATACTTTCGAAAAAAACAGAATATACCATTAACATTGATACAGAAAGTTTAATAGAGGAATGTATTCTAAAACTAAACAGCCCAAATACAAAGTTTCCCGAAACTCAAATAATTATTACAAGAGGTAAATTTATCATTACAGAATTACATTTAAAACTTAATAAGGTTTCTGTTGGTTTAGCTCAAATTGATTTAATCATATCAGATACAGATGGTGTAAATAAAAACATCACCGGTGCTTGGTATAAAAAAGATTACGATTTTGGCAGAAAATTAGATCCTCGATTAAAAGGTTTTAAAATTGTTGAAATTAAAGAATACAAGTCAGATGCAATAGTTCACTTTGGTAATGGAGAACAATTAATCATCGGGCAAACACATACTATTAGTGACAATACTGGCCATTCTACGGGTAACATTACAAGACAAGAAGCACAAACAAATTATCCAATTTTTAATTTAATAGACAGAACCAGTAAAGTTTTAGGTATTACTAGACCAACAATTCTAGACATTTTCAAAGGAGTAAAGCCCGAAACAAAACAACATATTTTCAGAAACCCAGAAGGTTTTGCATCGGTATTCATTGAAACAATTCGACAACAATTGGCAGACCACATAGCAGCCAAAATCGAATACAAACTCTTGGACGAGCTTGAAGAATATGATTATGATGAAGTATTCCCAAAATCAAAAGAGTTTGCTCAAAAAGAACTTATTGATGGTTCTCAAAATTCACTATATAATCTTATCCAAACTGATAGTGATGTAGAACAACGCTTTATTGCAAATCAAGTAATTCCGGATGATGAAAACGGTAACATTGTTGGGTATTTCAAATTTCCAACAACTTTCAAAATCAAAATACCTAAAATCATTGGTAATTATAATCCTGATTGGGGTGTTATCCGTTTGGACGAGAAAGGCAAAACATCAATAAATCTAGTTCGAGAAACAAAAGGTACAATGAACGCAAATCTATTACAATTTCCTAACGAGAAAAGGAAAATTGATTGTGCAATAAAACATTTCCATAAAATTGGTGTTAAATACCGCCAAATTGATGACAAAGTAAAAACATACTGGCTTGATGGCGAACATTAATTAATTTCTTGATTTTAATCATACAAAAACCTTACTATTAATAAAAATATTTTAAAATGTTAGAAATATCAATCGCCTTAATAATCTTTGCAATCTGGTCTACATTTTCAATAGTTTATTATAATCGCTACAAGCGATTTCAACTTAATGACGATAAACAAAAAGGTAATTTTTGGAATAATTCATACATCTTTGATATAATTCCGTCAGTATTTCCAACACTTGGTATTTTCTGTACAGCTTTAGGGATCACTATCGGTATTTGGAATTTTGACACTACAGATATTCAAGGTAGTATTCCTCAATTACTCGGAGGTTTAAAAATTGCTTTTATTGCTACAATGGCAGGAATTATTGGATTGATAATATTTCAAAAATGGAATGCATTAATTCAAAAAGAAATTGAAGAAAGTCCAAATCGACCAGTAAAACATACTGATGAATTAGCAGCAATAAATGCATTAAATCAAAATATCATTCAATTTAAGGAAAGTCTAATAGTTACGATTGAAAAAAACTTAGAAGAAAAAGTAGCAGCTAAATTAACATCTTTAGAAGGAGAAATTATTTCACTAAATAAATTAGTTACTGGTAATCACAAAATAGAAAATGAAAATTTAACTGAGTTAAACACTAATACAAAAAACTCAAGAATTGAATTAAAAGAACAATTTAAATTACTTAGGGATGAAAGTAAATCGATTGGAGAAAAATCAAATAAAAATACCAAAGAGATAATTGATGCAATGAGTGGCAATAACAAATTCATTGTCAAAAAGTTTGATGAATTTTCAGAATTAATGTCCAAAAATAATACAGAAGCATTGGTTGATGTAATGAAAAATGTTACTGAACAATTTAACAAGCAAATGAGTGAATTGATTAATAGATTAGTTCAAGAAAACTTTGCAGAATTAAATAAAAGTGTCCAAAGTATGAATGATTGGCAAAAAGACAACAAAGAACAAATTAAAAAACTAACAGACAATTTTCAAAAAACAACAGAGCTGTTTGATATTTCATCTAAAACTTTATCTGAAGTAGCCTTAAATTCTAAATCATTAATTGATGACAACAGTAAGTTGGTCAATCTTGTAGAAACATTAGAAAAAGTAATGATTTCAGACAATAAGTTTTCAGAAATTACAAATAATCTTGTCTCTACTATTGATACATTAAAAGAAACCACAGATAGCTTTGAGGAAACTACAAACAAATTAAATGATTGGGTAAGAACAGAAAGAAATTTCAAGGAGAGTGCTGATATAATAATTGTAAAACTTGAAGAATTCAGAGACTTTAAAAGTGATGTTTGGGAAAACTATAGAAAGGAAATGAACAAATCAGTAACGATTATGAGTAATGTAAGTAAACAATTAGGAGAAGATTTGTCAAATATCAATAATGAGTTTTATGAACGATTAAATGACACATTGAACAATCTAGATTTATGTATTCAACGTTTCGTTCCATCAAATAAAAACTAATGGCTAATAAAAAAGATAATTTCTGGATCCCTTATGCAGATTTAATGACTGTTTTAATGGTTGTTTTTCTTTTTATTTCAATTGCATATATGGGTTTAGTTCAATTCCAAAAAAATGAACAAGACAAAATCTTCAAGGAATACAAAGAAACAAAGGAGAGCTTATACAAAGACTTAAATGAAGAATTCAAAAATGATTTCAGAAAATGGGATTTAGAGTTAGATAAAGATTTATCTATTAAATTCACAAACCCTCAAGTACTATTTGATGATGGAAAATCTGATATAACACCAAAATTCAAACAAATATTAACTTCTTTTTTTCCTAAATATTTTTCAATTGTATTACAAAATAAGTATAAAGATAAAATAGCAGAAATTAGAATTGAAGGGCACACGAATAATATTCCAATTCACGAAACAGATGACCCTTACATTGATAATATTAAACTTTCGCAAGATCGGTCAAGAAATGTACTTCAGTTTCTTAGAAGACTTCCTTATTACAAAAACCTTTCGCCAGAAAAAGAGCAAGTATTACAGTTTTGGATTACTGCAAATGGACTGTCTTATGGCAGAACCTTAGATAACAATAATAAACTAACTTTTATCTCTAAGAATAAAATTGACATTGTAAAATCAAGAAGAGTTGAGTTTAAGATTGTAACTACTAGTGAAATATTAGTTGATGAAGTTTTAAAACAAATGAAACAATGAAACTGTATGACTTTAAAAAATTATCACAAAAACTTGATTTCTTAAATTTTCCAGAAGTCACAGAAAGTCGTTTTGAAATTGTTCGAAAAGACTTTTCAGAGGAAGAAAAGAAGGGTAATATTACTTTTAAGGAAGATGGGATTTATTTAAAAATCAATGGTGTTGAACATAAGGGCTATATGTATATAAAAGTAGCGGATGTTGAACAGTATGATTTTCCTAAATTCCATATTTCAAATTGTCAAACAATTATTCAACAACAAAACCAAAATAGATTTCACGGCCATTATTATTGGAGCAATTCAAATATAGTTGATGTTCAACAAAGAGGAACTTCAAAAATATATAAAGATGTAATTCTTAGTTTATGTAATTATTGCAGAAATGCTGCTAGAATTACTGATTACAAAAATACACAAGGGTTCTTCGATTTGCTCGATATACAAGATGATGAGCCAATTAATGATGCCGAACTAGATATGTTTGGTTATGTAAAAGATTGGCAAGAAATAAGCAAGAAATTTAGAATTGAAAATGAATTTACCTGTAATAATTGCTCAATAAAAATCGAAAATAAATTTGACCAAAGATTTATTCAAGTTCATCATCGTAATGGTAATAAACTGATTAACAAACGAGAAAATCTACAATGTTTATGCACTCTTTGTCATTCAAACATTGACGAAAGACATACTGTAAATTTTCAAAAGAAAAGATCTGTTCACGAAATTGCAACCTTTGTTGAAAAATATAAAGATGAATTAATAAATATTGGCAATCCATACGTTACAAAATATTTAAAAAAATAATCAATAAATTTATTAAAATTTGTATTTATTAGAAAATGAAACTCTACGAATTTTCAAGACTATCAGAAGAGGAACAATACAATACTACTTGGCAAATTGGTGTTTTAGTTGACCAATTCATCAAAGAAGGTATAGCAATAAATCTGTATGCAATAAATGAATTCTTTGTTGAAGTATATTACGACCAGAAAAACAATAAAATTCTTTACAAAAAGACATTCAAACACGGTGAATTATTAGACAAATACCTTAACAGGATTAAATTATAGCATTCTCTATCAATACATTCCTAAATCAAAAGGCTATGAAAATAAAATTACTTTTTCTATTACTACTTCCCTTTATATGCCTTGCTCAAATCCCAGCATATTATAGTTCATTAGATTTTTCCCAAACTGGTAATAACCTTAAAAATCAATTAACTACCCTTATTACAAATACTCATACCATAAATTTACCATACACGGCAACCGGAACTACTGATGTTTGGGATGCTTTATCACAAACTGATTTAGACCCTAATAACAGTAACAATATTTTGCTTGTTTATGGATATAATGATACTGATACAGATTTAATCAATGACAGAACAAGAGATAAAAATGCACAATGTCATACAAGCAGCTGTAATGGACTTTGGGTTAGAGAACACACTTATGCTCGTTCACTTGGAACACCTAATTTGGGTTTTGATTTAGCGGGTTCAGATGCACACCATTTAAGAGCTATTGACAGCCAATTAAATAGTTTAAGGAGTAATAGAATATACGATGATGGAAATGGTAATGCAGCTGTTCTATCTAATGGAAATTGGTATCCTGGCGATGAATGGAAAGGAGATATTGCCCGAATGATGATGTATATGTATGTGCGTTACCCAACACAATGCTTAGCAACTAACATTGGAGCAGGAAGCACATCTTTTTCAACTTTTGGCGATATGCCTAATATTTTCTTGGAATGGAATACAGAAGATCCGGTTTCCCAATACGAGTTAAACAGAAACAATATTCTCAATACTTTACAAGGTAATAGAAATCCCTTCATCGACAACCCATATTTAGCTACTGCAATCTGGAATGGTCCACCAGCAAACGAAACTTGGGGACTACTTTCAATTGAACAAAACTCATTGAGCCAAATCGTTGTTTATCCAACAATAACAACAGACTATATTTATATATCTAATCCAAACAATAATAGTTTTACCTACTCAATTTATAACACCATCGGACAAAATATTAAAACAAACATTACAACAGATAAAATTGATATTTCAAACAATTCCAAAGGCTTATATTTTATAAAACTTACTAATGATAATTTCTCGAATACTTACAAAATTATTTTAAAATAAATGAAAAATACATACCAATTCATTGCTTTACTTATTGTTCTAATAATATTACCAGCTAAATCTTTTGCTTGGGGTAAACAAGGTCATTCAATTGTAGCAGAAGTTGCTTTTAACTATTTAGATGCAAATGCCAAATCAAATCTTTTAAAATATCTTGATGGTATGTCAATTGAAGACGCTTCTAATTGGATGGATAATATGAGAGACGACCATTCTTACGATTATATGAAACCATATCATTATGTAAATTTCGAAAAAGGATCCATTGTAAAAGTTAATCCAGGAAATAATATATTATCTGTACTTACAAATACTATAAATGATTTAAAGAATTATAAAAATTTTACCAAGGATGAAGTAAAAACGAAGCTTTGTATTTTATTTCATTTAATTGGGGATTTACACCAACCACTCCACGTTGGATATAGTGAAGACAAAGGCGGAAATACTATGCAAATAAACTATAATGGTAATGGTACAAATCTGCATTCATTTTTTGATAGTGGTATTATCAAAGCCAAAGATATCACGTTACAGGATTGTTTAAAATCAAATAAATTCTCATCAACTGAAATAAAAAATATCCAATATATAAATGTTTCAGAATGGGCTACTCAATCAAGAAGCAACTTAGATGAAATATACAATTTCAGTGGCCATATTGTTTCTGATGAATATGTAAATAAAAATGCTACAGTTATCGCAAATCAACTCTTAAAAGCAGGTCTTCGTTTAGCTTCAGTATTAAATGAAGTTTTTAAATAATAAATAGTCATTACCTCATTCATCTGCACAAAACCCTCGTTTAGTCCAAGTATTCCTAAACTCACGTATTTGTTTGCTTCATTTCGTTAATAACTATTTTACACCGTTTTGCACTAAATGAAACTTTAGTTTTCTAATTTTGTTAAATGAAATTGAGAAACCTACACAATACAAACACATTCGAATTTTACATCCCGGATTATTCCACGGAATTACAATTGCCTTTATTTGACACAGGAATTAGTGCAGGATTTCCATCTCCAGCAGATGATTTTATAGAGTTGTCAATTGATTTAAATAAACATATAATTAAACATAAAGACACTACTTTCTTTGCAAAGGTAAAAGGTCATTCAATGAAAAATGTTGGAATTTTTGATGGTGATTTATTAGTCATTGATAAAAGTTTGGAGCCACAAGACGGAAGAATTGCAATCTGTCAAATTGATGGTGAGTTTACAATTAAACGTATCAAAAAAGAAGAAAACATTTTTTGGCTAATAGCTGAAAACGAAGACTATAAGCCTATAAAAGTTACTCCCGAAAATGATTTTGTTATTTGGGGTATAGTAATAAATTCCATAAAATATTTTTAATGTTTGCATTAGTTGATTGTAATAATTTCTATGCTTCTTGTCAAAGAGTATTTGAACCTCATTTAAGAAATAAACCAGTGGTTATACTTTCTAATAATGATGGTTGTGTTATTGCACGTTCAAACGAAGCAAAAGCATTAGGTATTCCAATGGGTGCTCCAGCATTTGAATATAAAAATATCTTTGAAGCCAATAATGTATTTGTTTATTCTTCAAATTATGCTTTATATGGTGATATGAGTTCAAGGGTTATGAATATTCTAACGAGGTATTCACCAGAAATTGAAATTTATAGTATTGACGAAGCTTTCCTAAAATTCAAAGGATTTGAGTTATTTGATTTGCAAAATATCGGTTTAGATATGCAGCGAACAGTTACAAAAGGCACGGGCATTCCAGTAAGTATAGGTTTTGCACCAACCAAAGCATTAGCCAAAGTAGCTAATAAAATAGCAAAGAAGTACCCTGAGAGAACCCAAAGTGTTTACACAATAGACAATGAAGAAAAAAGAATTAAAGCCCTTAAATGGACTAAAATAGAAGATGTTTGGGGTATCGGAAGAAAGCACGCAAAAAGATTACAAGCCAAAAATATCTTCAACGCATATCAATTTACGTTACTATCTGATGAATGGGTTCGTAAAGAAATGGCAGTAGTGGGATTAAGGTTAAAGCACGAATTACAAGGTAAACCAACTTTAGATTTAGAGCAGCCAAAAAGTAAAAAGATGATTGCTACAACACGATCATTTGAAAAACCATTTACAAAATTGGAAGATATTTCAGAAAGAGTATCAACTTTCACAGCTTCTTGTTCAGAAAAATTAAGAAAGCAAAACAGCCATTGCAATATGATTATGGTTTTTGTACATACTAACTATTTTCGTAAAGACCAACCACAATATTCAAGAAACATCATAATAAATACTGACTTCCCAACCAATTCAACAATAGAACTGAACCATTACGCTCAAATAGGACTAAAAGCCATTTTCAAAGAAGGATTTCATTATAAAAAAGCAGGTGTTATAGTAATGGGATTAACTCCAAACAACGAAACTCAATTATCTTTATTTAATATATCAAATCCAAAACACCAACCATTAATGAGCGTTATTGATAAAATGAATAAAAGTTACGGTACTAACAAAGTAAAGTTTGCCACTCAATCAGTCGGCAGACAATGGAGAATGAAACAAGAAAAACTATCAAAGTGCTATACTACTAGAATTAATGAAATCATAAATATTAACTTATAATAAGTTGTGTATATTTGAAATTGAATTATTGAAATAATAAATACAAAAATCAAAATGATTGTCCCAGTAAAAAATATTGTTGAAACTGTTGAACTGTCGCAAGATGATGTTCTTTTACCTTTACTAGAATGTGTTGTGAATTCAATAATTAGCCTACAACAATCAAGTTTACCAGTAGATCAAAGGAAAATTCAAATTCAAATTGAAAGGGGTGCTTACCCAAGAGAATTAAACTTTGAAAATCTAAAGACTATCAAAACATTTAAAATTATTGATAATGGTATTGGTTTTAATACTAAAAATTACAAATCATTTGAAACTCCATTTTCACAATCTAATATTGAATTTGGCTGTAAAGGCGTAGGTAGATTTACTGTATTAGCTGCATTTGAAGAATATAATGTAAATAGTAATTATTTTGAAAATCAAAAGTGGATTAATAGAAAATTTAAATTCACAACAAATAATGAAATTGAAGAGATAAGTTTAGACGAAAATACCAAAGAAGAATATAAAACCATCGTTGAAATTAATAATTGTAATAATGAATTTATAGTAGAAAAATCAGCTCTATCGGTTCAGGAAATTGCAGAAACCATAATGCAACATTGCTTTATTTATTATTTAAATAATTCTTTACCTAATATTTCCATTATTGATAAGGAAGATAATTCCGGTGTTATAATTAATGAATTATTTGCAAAAGTTTCTAAAGAAAATGAGAGGAATTTTGAATTAGAAGATTATAAATTCAAACTATATATTACGAAAACACCTAAAGAAGGTAACCGTAAAAACAATTATCTATATTATTGTGCTAATAACAGAACTGTAGGAAATGCTAGAAATTTAAAAAATATTAATAGCATTTTTTGCTATCCTTTAATACAAAATAATACTTACTACTTTTTAGATATTTATTTAGTTTCAGATTATTTAAATCAAAATGTTTATAAAACACGAAATGGTTTTAAAATACCAAAGGAAGATGAGAATTTAATTTTTAAAAATTCCAATATTGTAACATTTCAGGATATTGAAAGTAAACTATCTGAAATTATAGAATTAGAATATGAAAATTTTGTTAGAGAAGCTAAAGAGAAAAATGTTAGTGAAGTAAAAGCATACATTTCTCATAAGGCACCACGATATAACAGTTTTTTAAAAAATCCTGATGTATTAAAATCAATTCCACCTAATTTAACAGAAGATAAACTTGAAGAACATCTTTATAAAATATCATACACTGCTAGAAAAAATGTTGAAGAAAACATTCAAAGGTTCATCAATAATAAATCAATAAACGAAGAGGTAATTAGTCAAATTATTGAAAACATAAAAGAGAAAACCTCATATGACGTAGATAGTTTAGCAGATTATATGACAAGAAGAAAAGCAATTTTGGATTTGTTTGACAAGTTTTTAGATGCTGATGAAAATGGAAACTATAAGCTTGAAGAGGATGTTCACAATTTAATTTTTCCTTTAGGTTTAACAAATAATGAATTAGATTATGAAAATCATAATCTTTGGCTTTTAGATGAAAGATTTATAACATATAAGTTTATAGCTTCTGATAAATCAATAACATCATATTCTCAAAAAAATAGCAGAAAAGAACTTGATTTAGTCTTGGTTAATAATCCACAAATGTTTGATAATCCTATTAGTTTTGGTGACAAAAATAGTGGAGAAGTTAATTCAATGGTAATATTTGAATTTAAAAGACCTGGTGATATAGCTCATCAAAAAAGAAAAAGTGATTATAGATGGCAATATTCCGAATTAATTGAACCATATTTTGACGAATTTCTTTATCAGCCTAACAAAAAAAACTACAAAGGAAACCAAGTCGTTATTAGAACAACAACTCCAAAATTTGGATTTATCATTTTAGATGTAATTCCAAATCAATTAATCGAATATAACACAGGTAAAGGTTGGAAAACTACGCCTTTTGGTACTTATTATAAGATTGAACCTGAACTAAATATGCATATTGAGGTATTGACTTTTAGACAATTATTAAATTTTTCAAATAATAGGCATAGTCCTTTTTTTGATAAACTTTTTAAATAATTAATAAATTATGTGTTTCCATTCCAAACAATCCAAAGAAGCTATTGAAGTTGAAAATAGATTTGATGCTAAAATTGACAATATTGCTATATTCAAACCTCAAGAAAACATCAATGGTTTTGATTATCCATTATCTCCAATAATAATAGATGAAAGTCCTAAAATCATTACACATTATAATTGGGGTTTAATTCCTTCGTGGTCCAAAGATGATGAAATCAAAAAATTCACTCTTAATGCAAGAATAGAAACAGTTGACGAAAAACCTTCTTTCAGAAATTCTGTAAACAAACGTTGTCTTGTTATTGCTAATGGTTTCTATGAATGGCAATGGCTAGATAGTAAAGGAAAAAATAAAAACAAATTTGAAATTGGAATTGCTAATGATGATCTGTTTGCATTCGCAGGATTATATTCAGAATGGACAGATACAATTACCGGAGAAATTAAAAAAACCTATACTATTGTTACCACAGAAGCCAATCCTTTAATGGCAGAAATACACAATATTAAAAAGCGGATGCCAATAATATTAAAACAAGAAGACGAAATTAAATGGTTAGAAAATCAACCAATACAAGAGTTTGCTTTTCCTTACGAAGTAAATTTGGTTGCTAAAAACCTAAATCAAAATTCTCTTTTCTAATCAACTTTGTATTTAAAAGAAAACCCCTAAAAGTTTGGTGGTAAAAGGACGATTTACATTTCAGTTGCCACTCCTTTGCCAACGCTCCAAAAAAAATTACTGTCACAGTTTTTGGAACAAAAACACGTACGCTTCGCAACTTGCGCCAGTAATTTTTTTCCCCAAGCTGTGTTACATAATTGAGTATTATAGTTCATTACAAAGCTTTTATATTGTTTTTTTGGTTTTTGCAATGAAGCTATAATATCATTTATGTAAAACAGCCGCCACACCCAACGCGCTTGCCAGTGGCTCTAGGACAGCTTTTTTCATTGCTTCCTCGCACCGGCCTGCAATAAAAAAAGCCGTCCTTCGCCACTGTCTTTAAGAACCTTCGCAATTTCATAGAAAATTTTTCCTAACTACCTACTTTCAAGAACGTTTGCGGTAACTGTTTTTAGCAACTTGATGTTTAAAGCGGTAAGTATTTGCATTGTTTTTGTGAGTGTCACAAATTGCTTATAACCTCCATTTCTAACATTAACGACATAGGAATAAGCAATTTGCAACACCCACAAAATCAAGAGAAGCCAGCAAGAGTGTGGTTTTTTATTTGCCAGAAAACCCGAAGTAATTGCTTCAGCGGAAAAGCCGATGCCATACCGTTACTAAATATAAAGTTGACCAGCCCGAAGCATTGTCTTTCTTTCAAGTCAATGGCACCAGCTTTTCCACTAAAGCAATCAAAAACACCCTAGTAAGCAAATAAAAAACCACACACTTGCCTGCGCTACTGCCCCATCGCACTCGGTATTATTTTTTCATTGTTTTTGTAAGTATTGAAAATCACTTGAAAACCTGTACTATAAAATTAAAACCCTCTGTAAAGTGATTTTCAATACCCACAAAATCAAATCCAAGAAAGAGTATGGATTTTTAAAACAGAAAAATAATTGGAATGGATTTTATATTTCTTTTTTCTGTTTTAAAAATCCACACACTTTCCGAAAACCATCCTATTCCAAATCAACTCCCATTCCTTAGCAAAGCTTCCGATTATACGATGACGTTTGGTTAATGAAATCAAAACAAAAAATAAAAAAAAAGAGAGCAAAGGTAAGTTCCAGGTTTACAAAAAAGCAAGTTCAAGCCTCCGGTTTTTGATAAAATCTCCACCCATAACGGTTCGCATAAACATTCAATTCCGCCTTCACGTCCACACTTCCGATGATGTATCGGGTAGTATTTTATCAAAAAAACTTGCTTTTTTGAAACCTTCCACTTGAACGAATGGCTTTCTTTTTTTTCCTTTTTTTTCTTTTGAAAAATTTAATGGGCGGAGCGTAGCGAAGCACATTGGTCTTTCAACCGAAACCCTGTGGAAAATTGAAAATCTAACCCATTTTTAAAGCCGAATGTTATGCTAAATTTCATCATCAAGACCCACCGAAAAGACACCGTTTACACAAAACCCCATTTATTCATACTTAACAAAGGGATGAACAGCGGAAAGCCACAAAAAACGCCATTTACTAACAGTTTTGTTATCATTTTTCAAAACGAAGAGGACTGCGAAAGCCTTTTTTTCATTGCATATAGTTTATGGCAAACAAAATTCTGGCATCAGTATTTAGTAGGTTCGGTTATTTCGTTTTTGCGTCTTCCAGATTTCAAAAAACAATTCAATCCACAAGCCAGTTTAATGATGGTGGAGCACGAGCAGCACCAAAAAAATGTTGCAGCTCTCAAACTTCTGGAGAAAAAAGAAAAACAATACAAAGAGGATATGATGCTCATAAATGACATCCGTCGAGCCATTTTATACCGTTATTGTAGAAAATAAAACAATCCTGGTCCAACTGGACTAGGATTGATTGCACCTTATTCCCAAGCAAACCAACGCATAAGTGCAATATGATTGCACCACTTAAATAAATCGAAGAAAAGCAAAGCAATCTACTTTTATTGACTGCTAAAAACAAAAAAAGCTCCAATAAATGGAGCTTTCAACGTTGTTTTCAACCGATTTTAAGGATTTATTTTCGGTTCTTCTTCCGATTTTACAGCAGTTTGAGAAACTACTGAAATAATACTACCACCCAGAACCAAGTAACCAGCAGCCGAAACCAATCCAACAGGTAAGGCAATAGGCGAAGCGATGATAATTCCGCCAACACTTGCCAAAGCAATTCCGACAGTGCGAAGAATTTTAAACCATTTTGGGGTTGGTGCCAAGGTTCTTTCTACTAAATTCATTTTGTTATTTTTCATAATCTGGATTTTTAAAAATTGATAATTCTAAATTGTGTACTCTTTTTTCGATGTATTCTACTTTCTGGTTCAATAAATCGTTACCACTTTTGAACTCTGTTTTGATGATTAAAGCCATCGTTTTTACTTCAATCAAATCTTTCTCCATACTCTTGAAATCAGTGTGTAATTGCTTGATAAAATAAGCCACAATCGAGAGTAACAAGGTGATTAACGTTCCAAAAAGTGTAGCGATGATGTTGATATTTTCCATTTTTTGGCCTTTTTAGAATTGAAAATTATTTTCAATAGTTATTACATTGTTTTCAACTTTTGCCAGTGCTACCAATTTTGGATAAATCATTTTGTAAGCTGCAACACTTTGAGTAACTTGAAAATTGCCATCAACGAATTGGAAACCAAAACCACAAAGCGGACACCCGGCAGTTTCTTTGATAGTATTTCCGGTATGGATATAAACAAAGCTGAAGTTTGGCAAACCAGTAATTTCAATCATTCCTTCGTGAAGCTTTCCAAATGCTTTTTTGTAATCCACATTTTTAGCTCCGTGAGTGTTCAACTTCAAATTAAAAACACCTTTTGGAATGGCAGTTTGAGAAGCTATTTTTACTTCTCTTATTTTATCCTCTAACAAATAGCATTGAAATATTCCGTTAATGTACAATTGGCTCAATGTGCTTTCTTTGCCCTGGGCTACTCTTATTATTTTACTTTCCATAGTCTTGATAGATTTGAGATTAAACAAAAAATCCCTCACTTTTGGTGAGGGATTTTCGGAAGGTTTTTCTAAAAAGCATCCTCAACTTTCAAGCAATTACCACTGGAGAACAAGTAGTAATTTGGTCCCACTTGTTGGTAGAACTCAATTCCGATACACTGCAAAACTGTGGTGTTTACCGTTGGTAGAACTCCACCAGGTAAAGTTGCAACAATTGTAGTGGCAGGAACTGGAGCGTACAAATCCAAGAAAGGACTGTATTGAATATCGTTTACCTCATTCAATGCTGCATCCATAGGATCATAGCTGTTTGTGGTAGCATTATACTCAAAATCACTCACTACTGAAAGTGAAGAAATCAAACGAAAGTGAGTTGCACCAGATGGAGCATTAACCAAATTCGCTGGGTTAAAAGCATCAACAACAAACTCTCCGCTTTCTCTATCAACTGTATGAGTTAATGAGTAAGGAGCGTTGAAAATACCATTGAAAGAAGAGTTTTTGTCAAACTCGAAACCTTTTAAGTAATTTCTTTGTGTTGTGATTTCAATTTTACGGTAACCTCTGGCTTCCGTTTGGTCTTCAAGGTTGATTTTCTTCATAATAGAAGTCAATCTTCCAGTTACTTGGCTGTCCGCCATTTGTTTCATCACTTGAGATAAACCAGTACGAACCGATTTCCCGGCTTTGGCACAAGCGCCAAACTCGTTCATATTCTCACGAGTTCTTTCGAACTCTGGAGCTGAGAGTACTTGGTCACCAGTTGGACCACCAACCATTCCGGCAAAGTAGCCTTCTTGACCTTTAATTTTAAAATGTCGGATATCTCCAAGAGTTCCAACATACTTGATAACACCTTTCTGTCTTGCCATTTTTTTAAGTTTTAATGGATTAATAATTAGATAAAATTCATATGACAAATTTCAATGATTATCTTTGATTATCAATAACTTAAAATACTGTAAATCAATGCAATACAACGCAAAAGCACCGTACATAGTGGAAACCCATTGGCAAATTGAAGAAGTGCTTGACGGAGATAGCATAATCATTTGCAATCGTTTCACTCAAATGAAAAAAGAAATCCGACTTTATGGCTTGGATGCACCAGAAGTAAAACTAAATAGGAAGATGAAAGAGGACGAAGAAAAAAGCAGTTTACCTGCTCAATTATTACTCCAATTTGGTTTGCAATCCTTGCACTTCGTTTTGTCGGTTGCACCGCCTAAAACGGTTGTAACAATCATTACGGAACAGGAGAACTATTACGACTACTGGAACAGACAATTAGGGTATGTAATTTTGCCTAGTGGATTATGTTTAAATGAATTACTTTTACAAAATGGGTATGCTAAAGCAACCCAACAATATTATTGTGGTAAGCTAGCAGAGTATCAAACGATGAACCGCCAAGCACAGCTTAATAATATTGGGATCTATAGTCAAATAAAAGTATTCTGATTTGTTGTACTTATGTTGTACTAGATGGTTTTAAAAATTAAAGAGTACCAATAAATACAACTCCTTATAGGCGTTAAGAAGATATATACAAGTTAAGCACAATCTTACCGCACCGAACCGTAGAAAAGAAAATTATATATTTGAAAATATCAAAATTTAAAAATTAATGAGTGTTATAAATCAATACATTACTTTTCTAAAAGAATACAAAAAACTTCTTGAAAGAGGAGTTAAAGATGTTTTGTCTAAAAGTTTATCATCAAATTTTGTTTGGATAGATGAAATTCAAGAATTAGTAAAGTCCGACATTTGTAATTCAAATTTAGCAAATATCTTTTTAGCAAACTTCGAAAAACAATCGATAATATTCTCACTTGCAAAACCAAAAAAACCAATTATTAAGATTCCAAATGATTTTTTGGAAATTATAGAATTTGATGAAGCAAAAAATAAATTTTCAAGCATCAATAATGACGATGAAGAACTTATTTATTTTCAAAATAGTGAAAAAGGAAAAGTTGAAATTGATAAAATAAAAGCATTTGAAAAAAATAAATCAATTTATTCAAAATTTTATAGAGCTTATAATGATATTAAAAATGATTCAAATTTAGAAATTGTCTTAAGCTTGGCTTTAATACAATTCTCAAAAAATAATCAAAACAAAAATATTTCAAAAGTAAATCAACATTTATTTCATTTTCCATTAAACTTGGATATTAATTCAAATAATGAAATAAAAATCAAGTTTTCAGAATCCGACAATCCATATTCTGACTTCTTTTTCTTAAACAACACTCCTATTGAAAAAGATATTTTAAACCCGTTGGGTGCAATTAGATTATTTGTGTTTTAATATTGTTTATTGGTCTTTCAAAAATAAATTTATTAATGAATTGTACCAAAGTTAATGCTGTTATTTTAGCTAAAATTCTTGTTTTAAAACCTTGAAAAGATTTAGCATAATTTCGTCTAATCATAAATTGATCACACAATTGAGAGAATAATGTCTCTATTCTTTTTCTTGATTTTCTAAATATGTAGGGTTGTTTTTTATACCCAATTTGATTGATTCTCATTGGAGTTTCTAATTTTATATTTGCTGTTTCAAACAAATCTAATTGTAATGGTGAAGACAAATAACCTCTATCTCCAAGAAGCACACAATCAGACATTTGATATTTTAAATCTTTTAATAAATGTACATCGTGAACACTTGCTTTTGTAATATCTATTGATTGAAAAACCCCAGAAACAGTACAAACTCCGTGAAGTTTGTAACCATAAAACCAAGAGTTTTGTGATGCACAAAAACCTTTATCTGGCGCAGTCTGAAAATCACCCTTACAAATTTTAATCCTATTATGACGAGCCATTTTACAAATCTCAAGTGGCATACTATCAACAACAAAATAGTTCTCAAATTCTGTGAATTTTGAATATAAATGTTGTCTGATTTCTTCAGCAAAATGGAATAATTTTTTCCTTCTCTTATTATACTGACTTCGTTCAATTAGATTAGAAATTTGTCCATTTTGCAACTGATTAAAAAATGAATTTTCACTGTCAATAGACATAAATTCAGATGTTAAACTTAAAGCAACTACTTCTAAATCAGACATTTTAAACTTTCTTCCAGCTCGAATTTCTGTATTAAATGCAATATTCAAAGAACTTATAACTTCTAAAACTCTAAAATAATTTTTTACTATATTTGACATAGATATTGGTTGTTTGACGACTTCAAGATACTGAATTTCAGTATCTTGACCAATATCTAATCAATATTTTTTACTTCAAATAATTACACCCAACGGGTATTTTAAGTAATATCGTTGATAGTTTTGAATCTAAAGTATTAGAATTTGGCTGTGATTTCATCTACGAAGACGATTTGAAAAAATTAATTTCAAAATCAATTCAGAAAATTTCTGATAATTCTGAATTTCAAGATTCTATATTAAAACCGCAAAGCGATTTTTATAAAGAAGATTTCTTTAAAATTTCATTTTCACCTGCAATAAATTTCAAAATAAAAAAGCCAAGATTTTTCGAAAAACTTACAGATTCAATTATTGATTATAATACAGAAAATGAAAATGAATCAAAACTTTTAAATCTGTTAATTAGGAATCCCGATATTGAACACAATAATTCATATCCGAAATCTAATTACTTCATTGATGATTTATATGAAAATCACAAAGAAAATGCAAATTCACTAAATGCTGAAGAAGATTTTTCTGTTTTTTTTCCATTACCATATAACAACGAACAAAAACAAATTTATGAGAACTATTTAAAAAACAGATTAACGGTAGTTACCGGTCCACCAGGCACTGGAAAATCTCATACTATAGTAAATATTTTATGTTCACTTCTAGCACAAGGAAAAAGGGTTTTAGTAACTGCTCAAACAGACAAAGCTCTTGAATCGCTTTTAGACAAAATTCCAGAAACATTTGACGATTTAATTTTTACAAAAATTGAATTAGAAACTAACAAAAATAGATTTTCATTAGAAAACAGTATTAGTAAAATCTCAAGTATTTTAACAGATAATTTCTATTTAAATATTGAATCAAAAATAAAAGATTTAAACAATTTAAAAAGTGATTATGTAAACTTGAAATCTAAAATAATAAATGCTTTAGAGAAAGAGTATAATGAAATAACTATTAATGAAACTTTCTCAAATTTACGAGCATATCAGATAGTTGATAAAATTGAAAAGAAAGATTCTAAAGAATGGAATTGGATAAAAGACAATTTATCAAGAGAGCAATTAAATGATTTTGATAAATTAAAAAACTCAATATCCAATTACAAAAAATACCAAAATCTTAATACAAACTATATTCAAATTGTTGATTTTGACTTAAACGAAATTTACAAACAATTAAAAACTTATAATTTTTTTGAATTTCTAGAAATTAAAAAAAATATTGATAGATTAAGTAATAATTTAGAAATAAAAGAAGATTTAAAAGTAAAATTTTTAAGCATTGATTTGTCTAAAATAATTGAAACATTAAGCACATATTCTAATGTAGAAATTGTTTTAAAAAAACAAAATGATATTGATGTTTTATTAAATAAAATAAAACAAATACCTCAAATAGGAAAGATTACAACAAATGTAACATTTTCGGACATAGTTAATAATGAAACAAAATATCTTTTAGATATTGAAACTTATTTTTCATTTATTAGCGATGAGAAAGTTGGTTTTTTTAAACGATTAGAATCTAAATTTAAGAAAGTTTCTTATTTAGAAGACATAACAATTAACGGAGTAAAAACAAATACAAAAAGAAGCATTACAAAACTCAAGGAATTCATTGAGACTATTTGTTTAATAAATAAAAATTTCAATTTATTAAAAACCAGTGGCTATTCATTTGAATATGATGATAAAGCTGACATTGAATCAAAATTAGAAATTTTAAAAGAAACTATTTCAAAAGTAGAACGAAATAATGAAATTGTTAAAAAAATTCAATCTGAAACTAATATAATAGAATTTTCAAAATTTGTAAATATTGATAAGTTTGAGATAGAAGAATTAACCGAAAAAGCAATTGAATGTGAAGATGATTTCGAGAAATTGAAAAAATTTGAGTTTCAATTTAAAAGTCTTTATAATTCTTTAGCAGAAATAAGTTTAATTCTTGAGAATTCAAAAATCAAAAAAGACTTTGAAAATCTATTGCCGATTCAGGAAATTGCTGATAAGGATGTTTTTGAAAATCTTTTTGTAAAACTTGAAGAAATTAATAACCAACTGAATTTAGAAAAACAATTTATTGATTCAATAGATTATTTAAAAGTAGTTTTACCCTTAACATTTGAAAAAATTAATGAAATTTCATTTGAATTTATAACTAAAGAAAATTTTGAATTTGCTAACGCAAATTCTTATTTAATTACAAATGAATTTATTGATATTCAAAATACTAAAGAATTTTTATCTAAAATTAACGAAAAAATATATAAAACTAAATGTGAAATATTATTTGATTTAGCAAAAGATAATTTTAGAAATAAATTTGATGAAAATGAAATTAATGATTATATAAATCTTCTAAATCAATATAAATATAATTTAAGTGAAAGCGAAAGAACATTAAAGGAAAAAACAAAATATCAAATTTTAACAAGAAAGAATAGTATTGCAATTAGTAAAAAACTTTCTTGTTGGGTTATGAAATTTAATGATGTTTTAAATTCAGTTGGTAGTGAACCCGAAATTTTTGATTGTATTATTGTAGATGAAGCGAGTCAATTAGATTTTAATAGTTTATTACTCGGTTATTATACTGAAAATATGATTATTGTTGGTGATGATAAGCAAACTTCACCCACTAGTTTAACTGGAGTAGATGGCGACTCATTTATATCAATAAAAAATGAACATTTAAGTTTTTTAAAAGATGAAATTATTCATATAAAAAGCGATAATAGTCTATTTTCTTTAGCTAAAATGATAGCAGGAACCGCAAACCTTCAATTAAAGGAACATTTTCGTTGTGTTCCAGAACTAATTGAATTTTCAAAATTCAATTTTTACAATAACACATTACGACCATTGAAACAGATTAATGGGAATAGACTTCCTCCAAAAATTCCTGTTTTTATTGATGGTGCTTTCACCGAAGAACAAATTGTCTCCAGAGAAATTGAGCAAATTAAATCCTATTTAAAAAACATTTTAACAGATGATAAATACTCCAATAAAACAATTGGTGTTGTAAGTTTAGGCTCTTCCAAACATACTGAAAAGTTAAAAGATATAAAAGAAGAATTAGCAAATGAATTTGGTAAAGAAAAAATTGATAAGCATAAATTAATCATTGAGGACTCTCCTAAATTTCAAGGAGACGAAAGAGATGTAATGCTGGTTTCACTTGGAGTTGCTTTAGATTTTGAGAAATTAAATAAAAATGAGAACGCAAAGCCTAGAGCAATTATTCAAGAAAATGGAGATGACTCACGAAAAATTAATGTTGCATTAAGTAGAGCAAAAGAACAGATGATTTTATTTCATTCTGTTAAAACCGAACATTTAAGTTCAAAAGATTTTAGAAATAGAATTTTAAATTTCTTCTATGAAGAAGTAAAACCAATAGGAGAACTTAAATTGGATTACTCTAATGAAATTAGAAACTTACATAATACTCCTACTCCATTTGATAGTTGGTTTGAATACGATATTGCAATTGAATTAATTGGAAAAGGATTTAGTTATATTGAGCCTCAATACAAAGTTAAAGAAGATGAAACCTATTATAACCATAAAACAAATAAGCAATCATATGTAAATTTCAAACTCGATTTAGTAGTTCATAATAATGGTAAAAGAGTTGCTATTGAATGCGATGGAGACCCTTTCCACTCTTTGCCTGTAGATGTTGCTTATGACATTGAAAGACAAGAATTTTTAGAAAGAGTTGGCTGGAAAGTATACAGAATTTTATATTCTGCTTACAAAAGAAATCCAAGCAATGAAATAGAAAAAATGATTAATTTCATAACTAAAAACACAAAAAAAGACGAAGTAAAACTATTTATTCCATCAGTAAAAGAAAATATTATTGAAGAAATTGATTATGATGAATTTGAAAACGAGGAAGAAAATAATTCAAGAATACCAATCGAAAATTCAAATAAAACATATCAACATAAATCTTTCATAGATTTAATGCAAGATGAAATTATTGAAACTGAAAATAATCTTTTCACAATAAAAGAAAATGAAAACATAGAAGATAAAATTTTAAGATATTTTAATCTTTTTGAAAACGGAACTTATAAATTACAAGAAAACCCCGAAGATTTTTGTTTACATTCATTACCAATTAGTAAAAAATATAGAAACGGATATTTATTGCAATGCTACGATAATGGTCATATTAATAAAGTTTATGTTAAGACTTTGTTGGATAAAAGAATTGATTATAATTATTCAAATGGTAAAAATCCAAACGCCAAAATTCAATATTTAAAACTTATTGAAGATGATACTATTATTGGGTTAAAATTCAATAAAGGAAAAGAAATAATTTTTAAAGCTCATAAAACCGAAAATATTTCAAATAGAGAACAATTACATTTGCAAGGCTATAAAGTAATTTATCAAAGCTTTGAAAATATTGAATATAAAGTATTTCCAAAAAACATATCTGACGAAATTAATAGGTTAACATACGAAAGTTTTAATGCAAATGGAAAACAAACTAATAATAAAAATTACGAAAATGAGTGGAATATAATTCAAAAATTTATACCAAACATAACCGAAAAATAAAGACTGTGCATAATCGAGTAGACGGCTCCGCCAGAAACTGACGGAGTGCGCCTCTCAAACCACCGTACGTATGGGTCTCGTATATGGCGGTTCGCAAAGTGATGGGTTGAGTTACATGTAAATTTCCAACATAGTTTGATAGCCTTTCTTCTTCAGCCTTTGCAGGGTAATTGTAGTGGTAAGAAATAAGTAAAGAATACTGCACTAAAACAACTTATAAATCCTGTGAATTGGAATCATCACACCTTGTTTTAACATCACATTTTTGTCTGTAACACCCCAAACGGTAGTATCTACTATTTTTTTGGATTCATCATCTTCAAAGAAAATTTTAATTTTTGAATGCTCTAAATTACCCAACGATAACGCTCGATTGATATCACTTATTCTTGTTTTTATTTCATCAATATCGTCAAGAACATCTGCTATCGGAAATTTAAGAAGAGCGATGTCTTCTTTATCGATTATTTTGAATTCTTCTGTCATAATTGTAAAAATTTAATGAATTACAAATTACTGTATCGTAGCAAAACTTAACCCGTTTTATTAGCTATAATATGATATATACAAAAATAAAACCTCCTTGACTTTGTTAATGCCAATTTTATATTAATTTTTTCACTGCTCTCCGAAGTCTCCCAACTTTGGAGTCGTTATAAAAAAATCAAAATAAGAAATTCAAGACTATTTTAAACCAAAAAAACACAGTACCCCTATTTTCTACTCTTTATAAAATTCACTATTTTTGCAGTCTAAAATTTTAGTCATGCCAAACAAAAAATACAAAATAGCAGTCATTCAATTGAATCTTAATGATATTGCCGAAAACAACTTGAAAAAATGTATCAGTTGGGTTCGCGATGCTGCAAACCTTGGTGCCGAAGTGATTTCGTTGCCGGAATTATACAGCAGTCATTATTTTTGTCAAAGCGAAGATGTAGATAATTTTGCTTTGGCAGAACCATTATACAGCACTTCATTTATTGCTTTTAGCGCTTTGGCAAAAGAATTAGGCGTGGTGATTATTGTCCCTTTCTTCGAAAAAAGAATGGCAGGAATCTACCACAATAGCGCATACATTATTGACACTGACGGTTCAGAAGCAGGATTGTATCGTAAAATGCACATTCCGGACGATCCTCATTTTTATGAAAAATTCTATTTCACACCTGGTGATTTAGGTTTTAAAACTATTCCAACCAAAAAAGGAAAAATTGGAACTTTAATTTGTTGGGATCAATGGTATCCTGAAGCAGCTCGTTTGACGGCGTTACAAGGTGCTGAAGTGTTGTTTTACCCAACAGCAATTGGATGGCATCCAGCAGAAAAAGACGAATATGGTGTGAACCAACATGGCGCTTGGATGAGTGTTATGAAAGGACACGCGGTTGCAAATGGCGTTTATGTTGCTGCTGCAAATAGAATTGGTTTAGAGCAATATTTACCTGATACGGCGGGAATTCAGTTTTGGGGATCTTCGTTTATTGCGGGACCACAAGGCGAAATTTTGGCGCAAGCCTCACACGATAAGGAAGAAATTCTGATTGCCGAAGTAGATTTAGATTTACAGGAAAATGTACGTCAGAACTGGCCATTTTTTAGAGACAGAAGAATAGACGCTTTTGGTGATATAACAAAAAGAGCAATCGACTAATGATGAGTACGACCAACAATAGAAGATTCCCTGCTGAGTGGGAAAAGCAACAAGGAATTTTACTGTGTTTTCCTCACAACGGAAAAGACTGGCCAGGAAAATACGAAGCGGTTCAATGGGCTTTTGTGGAGTTCATCAAAAAAGTAGCCACTTTCGAAACTGTTTTTTTAGTGGTTGCCGATGAAAACCAAAAAGAAAAAGTCAATACGATGCTGGAAACAGCTCATGTTGAACTAGCAAATATTTCTTATATCATTCATAAAACCAATAGAAGTTGGATGCGTGATTCGGGGCCGATTATTGTAAAAAACGGAACCGAAAGAGAAGCTTTAAACTTTAATTTTAATGGCTGGGCGAAGTATAAAAACATTCAATTAGACAAATTTGTTCCAGCGAAAGTAGGCGAATTTCTAAATATTCCTGTGACTCAAGTCATGTATAAAGGAAAACCTGTAATTGTAGAAGGCGGAGCGATTGACAGTAACGGAAAAGGAACTTTACTGACTTCAGAAGAATGTTTGATGCATCCTGATATTCAGGTTCGGAATCCAAATTTTACGAAAGTAGATTACGAAGCGGTTTTCAAGGAATACCTTGGAATTACCAATGTGATTTGGTTAGGTGATGGAATTGAAGGCGACGATACACACGGTCATATTGATGATTTATGCCGCTTTGTAAACGAAGATACGATTGTGACTATTGTAGAAACAGATCCAACGGATAATAACTACAAACCATTGCAAGACAATTTAAAACGCTTGCAAAATGCCAAATTGGAAAATGGTAAATCACCTGTAATTATTGCTTTACCAATGCCAAAACGTTTAGAATTTGACGGCTTGCGATTGCCAGCCAGTTATGCCAATTTCTTGATTTTGAACAATTGTGTTTTGGTTCCTACTTTTAACGACAGTAATGACCGAAAAGCGTTGAACATACTTGCAGAATGTTTTCCTGATAGAGAAATTATCGGAATAAGTGCTACTGATTTTATTTGGGGTTTTGGAACTTTACATTGTTTAAGTCAACAAATTCCAGAATAATACTAAAGATTTACTTTTAAACATAAAGAATAAAAAAACGCCAACTTCACAGTTGGCGTTTTTTGTAAATCGTATTTTTAAATTATTTATCTCTTGTAAACAAGAAACTTTGTCCATTTACTTCCAATGTAAATTCACTTTTATTTTCATTATACTGAATGGTAAGTCCAACTTGATTAGCCAAGAATTTATCCTTTCCTGAAGGTGTAAAACTTAAATTTGGCTGACCTTCAGATTTTCCAACAAGAACTCCGTTTTCCTCAGAAAAAACAAGTTTTACAGGAATTTGTTTACTTGAAAACACCCCTAAATAAGCATCTAAGATTATATCTTTCTCTAATTCCCCTTTACCAGAAGTCCAAGTATCATTATCCGTATTAGCATCTGGAAAAACATGTGCTGGATCTAATGTTACAGATTCAATTTCTTCAGTTGTATTCGATTTGAAAGACCAACTTTTATTACGTTCCCATATTTCTACTGGAAGCGTAACTCTAGTTACTTTACCTGATTTAGATTTAATATCCATGATAACAGGAAAAGGCATTTTTTCTAAGTTATCTACAGTGATAATAGCTCCTTTAGCAGGATCATTTTTTACATATTTCACTTTAGAAACCGCTTGGTCAAAACGCCAGTTGTTCATGATCCAACCTCTCCAAAACCAGTTTAAATCCTCACCTGCAACATTCTCCATGGTACGAAAAAAGTCATCTGGTGTTGGATGTTTGAAAGCCCAACGCTCTGTATATGTTCTAAAAGCATAATCAAAACGTTCTTTTCCTAATATCTGCTCACGCAACATCGTAAGACCTGAACCCGGTTTGTAATACGCTAAAATACCTAAGTTAGCTTCTTTCAATCCATCTGGTGCTGTATAAACAGGCTCCAAATCAGGATTAGTAAGCATTTTTGAAGAACGATGCAAATCTGAAACTGGCTGTTTGTATTCTCCGTTATTAAAATCAACTGAACTCAACGAATTAATAAATGTATTAAATCCTTCGTCCATCCAAGCAAATAATCGTTCGTTTGAACCTACAATCATAGGAAACCAACCGTGCCCAAATTCGTGATCAGTTACTCCCCACAAATCCTCTTTTTTAGATTCCCAACCACAAAAAACAATACCAGGATATTCCATTCCACCTTCATTACCGGCAACATTTGTAGCTGCTGGATAAGGGAATTCAAACCAACGTTTTGAATAATTTTCAATAGATGTTTTTGTATATTCTGTTGAACGACCGTATGCGTCCTGACCATCACTTTCTACTGGATAAGCAGAAATTGCAATTGATTTTTTTCCGCTTGGCAAATTAATTTTGGCAGCATCAATAATAAATGCAGCTGAAGATGCAAATGCAACGTCTCTTGAATTTTTTATTTTAAATTTCCATGTCAAAGTAGCTTTTCCTGCAGGTCTAGAACTTGCATTGGTAACTTCTGCAGCTGTACGAATCATAACCGTTTTGTCACTTGCAGCAGCTTGTGCCCAACGTTTTTGTTGTTCAGCTGTGTAAACTTCTGATGGATTTTGCAAATCACCTGAACAAACTACAATATGATTAGCCGGTGCAGTGATAGCCACATCAAAATCTCCATATTCTAAATAAAACTCACCTGCGCCTATGTAAGGTAGCGTGTTCCAGCCTTTTACATCGTCATACACACACATTCTAGGATACCACTGTGCAATAGTGAAAATTTTACCATTTTTAGTATCTAAAACTCCTGTTCTGTCTGAACCATATTTTGGTGAAATATAAGAGAAGTCAATTTTTACTTTAATTGAAGTACCGTTACCATTTAATTCTTGTGGCAAAATAATTTGCATACGCGTATCTACTATAGTAAATTTCGCTTCCTTTTCAATAGTCTTTCCTCCTACAGTAGCAATAACTTTGATAGATTTTATTTTATGACCTCCGTCAAAATCTTCTCCATCTGCTCCATTACGACTTCCGCTTACAGGAATAACTGCAATTCCACGAGAATCTTTTTTAAATAAATTCTGGTCAACGTTCATCCAAAGAAAAGCCAATTTATCCGGGCTATTGTTGGTATAAGTTAACGTTTCAGTTCCAGTAATTTCACTGTTTTTATCATTTAGAATAGCTGTCAACTGGTAATCAGCTCTATTTTGCCAGTATTTATAACCGGGTTGACCACTTGCAGAACGTGTTTCTGTTCCATTTTTTGTATAAAATCCTGGTGCAAAGGCATCATGATAATCATACTTTGAAACATTTGCTTTGGTATCTTGTGCCTGAAGCGAGGAAACTCCACAAATAAAAGCTAAACAAAAGGTAGCTTTAATGAAATTGTTTTTCATAATTTGATTGATTTTTACTTTTTTATATGTTTGATTAACAATAAGTATAAAGGGTAATACTTTTGTTACATCAAAAAAAAAATTCTGAATAAATATTATAACAAATAAATGAAAAATAACTCACATTATAACAAAAAAATAATTTATTAAAAACCTAACAATTAAATAATATAGATTTTAATTAATTTATAGTTTTGAACAAATTTTAAAATATATTTACAATTTAAATTTAAATAGAAACTGCTTTGAAAACAGTCATTAAAAACACATTTTTAACCGCTACAATAAACAACTTCGGTGCTGAATTATGTTCTCTAAAAGACAACTTGAATAAGGAATATGTCTGGGAAGGAAATCCTGATTTTTGGGGAAAACATTCTCCTATTCTATTTCCGATTGTGGGTACGCTGAAAAACAATTCTTTTCACTACAATGGGGAAGAATACCACTTATCCCGCCATGGTTTTGCCAGAGAAATGGAATTTGAATTAATTGACAAAAAGGAAAACAGCGCAACTTTTTCGATACAATCTTCTGAAGAAACACTAAAAGTATATCCATTCAAATTTGAATTACAAATTATTTATACTTTAGAAAAAAACAACCTAAGCGTTGCATACAAGGTTATAAATAAAGGAAATTCACAAATTCCATTTTCTATTGGAGCACATCCTGCATTCGCTTTACCAGGAAATTTTGATAATTATTCCATTCAATTTGAAAAAGAAGAACCTTTACAATATTATCTTCTTGAAAATGATTTGATTTCAAATAAAACAAAAAAACTGGAAACCCAAGAAGGACAAATTCCATTGACTTACCAATTATTCGAAAATGATGCCTTAATTTTCAAAACATTAGAATCTAAATCATTAACTATTTTAGAAAATAAAAAACCATTCTTAAAAGTCAATTTTGAGGATTTCCCAAGTTTAGGAATTTGGACAAAAATGAAAGCTCCATTTCTTTGCATTGAACCTTGGTTTGGCTATTCGGATACTGGCGAAAATTCGGGAAATATATTTGAAAAAGAAGGCATACAAATTTTGAATGAAAATGAAACTTTCGATTCTCAATTTACTATCGAAATTCTTTAATTTATAAAAAGAGCACAATATGTTAATGCTAAATTTTAATCCATTTCCAATACTAGAAACGGAACGTATTGTATTAAGACGCGTTAATACTAACGATGTTAATGAAATTTTCTCTTTACGCTCAAATCCGGAAACGATGAAATACATTCCGAGACCATTAGTAAAAACGCTTGAAGATGCCGTGGAACACATAGCAATGATTGATGCTAAAATTGAAAATAACGAAGGCATCAATTGGGCAATTACATTAAAAGACAACCCAAAACTGATTGGAATTATTGGTCATTATCGAATAAAACCAGAAAATTTTCGCGCCGAAATTGGTTATATGCTACTTCCTGAATTTAATGGAAAAGGAATTATTTCGGAAGCTGTAAAAGAGGTTGTAAATTATGGCTTTAATGTAATGAAACTCCATTCTATTGAAGCGATAATTGATCCTGAAAATTTTGGTTCAGAAAAAGTATTACAAAAAAACGGTTTTATAAAAGAAGCCCATTTGAAGGAAAATGAATTCTACGAAGGACGCTTTTTAGATACCGTTATTTATTCCATTTTGAATAAAATATAGCCCGGATATTTTAATATTACATTTGCATAAATTAAATTATAAATATATTTGAAAGAATAATCTTTATATTTGCAGCCAAAATAAAATGCTTTTATAAAGCACTTGGAAACTTTATCATGAAAAAATTATTAGTACTTTCAATTCTTATCTTTTCAATTCATTTACAAAGTCAAACCTACGCTAAGGTAAATGCACTAACAGCTTTGGTTGCTGTACCTAACATAGGAATTGAAACTAGTATTGGGAAAAAATCTACTTTCCAATTTGATATTTTAGTTTCTCCTTGGAAATCAATAGATGGGTTGCCTTATGAATTCCTAACCATTACTCCAGAATATCGCTTTTTTTTTAAAGAAAAATTTAATGGATTTTATGCTGGTGCAAATATAGGAGGATCTATATATAAAGTATCTAAAGGAACTCATATAAAAGATCATGAATATGAAAATGGCTTTGGTTATATGATAGGAGCAACATTAGGATACCAAAAAAAAATCAATGCTAAATTTATGTTGGATTTTTACCTTGGAGGAGGTTCTCATCAAGGTTTTTACAAAGGATATTCAGTTGATACTAATGTACGTTACGATAAAGCTATAGATTACAACAAAAGTGGAGAATGGTTACCCTATCGCGGAGGAGTTATGATTTCTTATAAATTAAACTAAAATCTAGTTAGAAAATTTAGGTAATGATTTCACATATAAGTCTTCTACTTGTTTTCTAGCCCAATCTGTTTTTCTCAAAAAAGTAAGACTGGATTTTATACTTGGATTATCTGTAAAACATTTAATTTTAATAAGCTCTCCCAGAGTATCAAATCCATAATAAGCCACTAATTGCTCTACAACTTTCTGAAGCGTTATTCCGTGTAAAGGGTCTTTTGATTTTGAATTTTCCATTTTGCAAATTTAAGTATTTATATAAAAACAATTGGTGTTTCGTAGATTTGTTTCTACCTTTGTATTCCTATGCTGAAAACAATAAATATCTACAATAAAAGAGCCAAATTCGACTACGAGATAATCGAGACATTTACAGCTGGAATTGTTTTGGCAGGAACTGAAATTAAATCCATTCGATTAGGAAAGGCAAACATTACAGAGAGTTTTTGTGAATTTAGTAACAACGAGCTTTTTGCAATAAATACCTATATTGAAGAATATACCTTTGGCAATCAATTTAATCACAAAGCCAGAAGCGAACGTAAATTGCTTTTGAATAAGAGAGAATTGAAAGGATTAATCAAAAGCGTTCAAGCTAAAGGTCTAACCATTATTCCTTTGAAATTATTCACTAATGAAAAAGGAATGGCTAAACTACAAATTGGTCTTTGTAAAGGAAAGAAAACGTATGACAAGCGCGAATCGTTAAAAGAACAAGATACTAAACGCGACCTTGACAGAATAAAAAAATCATTTTAAATATAATTTTAAGTCTAAAATTATATTTTTTTATCAAAATAAAATGACTAAATTTGTCAAGACAATTTAAAACATTTTTATAAAATGAAAACACTACTCAAAAATGCAAGAGAACAAAAAGGGCTCAAGACAAGAGAAGTGGCTCAACTTTTAGGAATTGATCAAGCCTTAATCAGTAAATTTGAAAGTGGTACTAGAAAACCTACTAGAGATCAAGTTATAAAACTAGCAGCTTTACTTGAAATAGATTTAGAAACAATAATGGTAGCTTGGCTTAAAGAAAAAATTCTTTATGAAATAGGTCAAGATGAATTTGCATTAAAAGCATTACAGGTTGCAGAGGAAGAAATAAGATACCAAAGTAAAGTTGCTAAGAAAAAGCTATCTACAACATTACAAAACATTCTAGATGAAATAGATTCCTTGAAGAAAAAATTAGATTCTTTCAGAGCGTTTGACAGTTATCGTATTGCTCAGGCATTGGAACTAGAATATACTTTTGAAAGTAATCGTATCGAAGGAAACACCATGACGCTTCGGGAAACTGATTTGGTTATCAATGAAGGTTTGACAATTTCGGGTAAAAGTATGCGAGAACATCTTGAAGTCATTAATCATCAGGAAGCGATTGCTTATATCAAAGATTTGATGCAAAAAAACACTTCCATAAATGAACGAGAAGTGCTTTCTATTCACAATCTTATTTTAAGAGGAATCCATCCGGAAGATGCAGGTCGTTATAGAAAAGTCCAAGTGATGATACAGGGAAGCAGTCATATGCCTCCGCAACCTTTTCTAGTTGCCAAAGAAATGGAAGATTTTTTCATTTGGTTTGAAACCAATAAAAATAGTCTTCACCCTATTCTTTTAGCTGCTGAAATGCACGAACGCTTAGTCACTATCCATCCATTTATAGATGGAAACGGCAGAACCTCACGCTTGGTGATGAACTTGATTTTGTTGCAACATGGTTATATCATCGCCAATATAAAAGGGGATTATGAAAGTAGAATGCAATATTACCAAGCACTGGAAACAGCACAAACTAAAAATAATAAGGAAGATTTTTTACTGTTTATAGCTCAAATGGAAAAAGAAAGCTTAGAACGTTATCTAAGTATTATTGGTCAATAAAAAACCCGCTATTTAGCGGGTTTCAGTATTAATTTCTATCTTCTAATAAGGGAACAAATCGAAACTCCCCAAACTCATGTTTTTCAAATTGTGTTTCATTTTTTCTGATTAGTAAAGTCATAATTTGTACCTCTTCTCCTAACGGAATAACCAACCTTCCTCCTATTTTTAACTGCGCCATCAAAGGCTGGGGAATAAATGGAGCTCCCGCAGTTACAATAATACTATCAAAAGGAGCATAACTTGATAACCCTTTGTATCCATCACCAAAAGAAAGATGTTTGGGACGAATACCTAATTTTGGAAATAAATTAGACGTTTGTTTAAACAATTCATTTTGTCTTTCTACGCTAAATACTTTTGCTCCCATAGTACACAAAACAGCGGTTTGATACCCTGAACCTGTTCCAATTTCTAAAATTTTATGCTCTTTTTTAACTTCTAATAATTGAGATTGGAAAGCGACTGTATACGGTTGAGAAATAGTTTGACCTGCGCCAATAGGAAAAGCTTTATCTTGATAGGCATAATCTTCAAAACTGGAATTTAAAAACAAATGTCTTGGGATTTTTTTTATCGCAGCCAGAACATTTTTATCAGTAATCCCTTTTTGTTCCAAAGTGCTTACTAACTGATTCCGAAGTCCTTGATGTTTGGCTGTGTCTTTCAAAATTTTATATTTTATTTTGGCAAAAATAGAAAACAATTTCTAATTTCAAATGTTGAAAATTGAATTTAAAATACATTAAATAATTGTTCACTATCAATAATAAATTAATCATTTTATTGCTATTTTTGTACAAATTACATAATTATGCTGAAAATTGGAGTATTAGGTGCTGGGCATCTAGGAAAAATACATTTGCGTTTATTACAACAATCAGAAAAATATGAATTGGTTGGTTTTTATGATGAAAATCTTGAAAATGGTGCCAAAATCGCTTCTGAATTTGGCTACAAACAATTTGATACAATAGCCAAACTAATTCATGCTGTTGATGTTATAGACATCGTAACTCCTACCCTTTCTCATTACAAATGTGCTAAAGTTTCTATCAAATCAGGAAAGCACGTTTTTATTGAAAAACCCATTTCTACAACTGTTGAGGAAGCTGAAGAAATAATTGCTTTAGCCAAAGAATACAATATCAAAGGACAAGTTGGTCATGTTGAGCGCTTTAATCCCGCATTTATCGCTACTAAAAACATGATCGAGAATCCTATGTTTATTGAAACGCATCGTTTGGCGGAATTCAATCCTCGTGGTACGGATGTTCCTGTAGTGCTGGATTTAATGATTCATGATATTGATGCTATTTTGAGCGTTGTAAAATCTAAAGTAAAAAACATCAATGCCAGTGGTGTTTCAGTTATAAGTGAAACACCAGATATTGCTAATGCCCGAATCGAATTTGAAAACGGTTGTGTAGCTAATTTAACGGCAAGCAGAATTTCGATGAAGAACATGCGTAAATCACGTTTCTTCCAGAAAGATGCCTATATCTCAGTTGATTTCCTAGAAAAGAAATGTGAAGTGGTAAAAATGAAAGACGCTCCTGAAATTCCTGGTGATTTTGATATCATTTTACAAAATGCTGAAGGAGTAAAAAAACAAATCTATTTCTCCAATCCTGATGTGGAACAAAACAATGCTATTCTTGACGAGTTAGAATCATTTGCTGATGCTATCAACAATAATACTACTCCTGTTGTAACATTAGAACAAGCAACCGAAGCGCTAAGAGTGGCATACCAAATTATCGATTGTTTTAAAAAATAAATTAAAAAATACTTTCAAAGTTTAAGGTTTAAAGGATTCAATTGTACTTTAAACTTTAAACTTTTTGACTTTAAACAATATACCAATGAAAACAATAGCTGTAATAGGAGCAGGAACAATGGGTAACGGAATTGCCCATACTTTTGCACAAAGCGGTTTTACCGTAAAATTGATTGATGTTTCAGAAAAATCTTTAGATAAAGGAATGGCAACTATTGCTGCTAATTTAGACCGAATGCTGGCAAAAGGAACCATAACCCAAGAAGATATTGCAAAAACAATTACCAATATAATCACCTATACAGATATCAAAGATGGCGTTGTAGGCGTAGATTTAGTGATTGAAGCAGCTACAGAAAATGTTGAATTGAAACTGAATATTTTCAAACAATTAAACGACGCTTGTTCGCATAATACGATTTTGGCAACCAATACTTCTTCCATTTCCATTACACAAATTGGAGCTGTTGTAGCACATCCGGAGCGCGTTATTGGAATGCACTTTATGAATCCGGTGCCAATTATGAAATTGGTGGAAATCATTCGTGGTTACAATACGAGTGACGAAGTGACTAAAATCATCATGGATTTATCCGAGAAATTAGGAAAAACGCCTGTTGAAGTTAATGACTATCCAGGTTTTGTTGCTAATAGAATTTTGATGCCAATGATTAATGAGGCTATTGAAACGCTATACCACAAAGTGGCGGGAGTTTATGAAATTGATACCGTTATGAAACTAGGAATGGGTCATCCAATGGGACCTTTACAACTAGCCGATTTTATTGGTTTAGATGTTTGTTTGGCAATCTTGAACGTGCTGTACGACGGATTCAAAAATCCAAAATATGCCCCTTGCCCATTATTAGTAAATATGGTTCGTGCTGGAAAAATGGGCGTAAAAACCGGTGAAGGTTTCTACGATTATAGCGAAAATAAAAAAGCCGAGAAAATAGCTAAACAATTTATCTAACATGTCAATAGCAAAAAACCTTCTTAAAATAAAATCTACTTTACCCGAACATGTAACCTTAGTTGCGGTTTCAAAAACCAAACCTGTTGCTGATTTAATGGAAGCCTATGAAGCAGGTCAACGGATTTTTGGTGAAAACAAAATTCAGGAAATGGCCGATAAATGGGAACAAATGCCCAAAGACATTCTATGGCACATGATTGGTCACGTTCAGACCAATAAAGTCAAATTTATGGCACCTTTTGTAAGTTTGATTCATGGAATAGATAGTTTAAAATTATTGCAGGAAATCAATAAACAAGCACAAAAAAATAATCGGGTTATTGATTGTTTATTGCAAATGTATATCGCCGAAGAAGAAACAAAATTTGGTCTAGACGAGGAAGAACTAGCTTCGCTCCTATCTTCAAATGAATTTCAGGAAATGAAAAATATTCGAATTGTAGGACTAATGGGAATGGCAACATTTACCGATAATAAAGAGCAAATCAAGAAAGAATTCCTTCATTTGCAATCAATTTTTGATCAATTTACAATTCTCAATTCTCAATTCTCAATTCTTTCAATGGGAATGTCTGGAGATTATCAACTCGCAATTGAATGCGGAAGTACAATGGTTCGAATAGGAAGTAGTATCTTTGGTGGAAGAAATTGATTTTTGTTATCAGATAAACAATTTTGCATTTCAGATGCTTCATAACCCAAGACAATAAACATTAAACACAAAATTTGTACGCAATACTCGACATAGAAACCACTGGAGGACAATTCAACGAAGAAGGAATCACGGAAATTGCCATCTATAAATTTGACGGTCATGAGATTGTGGATCAATTCATCAGTTTAGTTAATCCCGAAATTCCAATTCAGCCTTTTGTAGTCAAGCTGACTGGAATCAATAACGCTATGTTGCGTTCTGCTCCCAAGTTTTTTGAAGTTGCCAAACGCATCATCGAAATGACAAATGATTGTGTAATTGTGGCTCATAATGCTTCTTTTGATTACAGAATATTAAGAACCGAATTTAGACGATTAGGTTATGACTTTGAAGCAAGAACGCTTTGTACGGTTGAATTGTCAAAAAAATTATTACCGGAGCAACCTTCCCATAGTTTAGGAAAACTGGTTCGTGCTCTTGGAATTCCAATGGCAGATAGACACCGAGCCAGCGGAGATGCTTTGGCAACAGTAAAATTATTCAAAATACTTTTGGAGAAAGATTTAGAAAAAGAGATTGTCAAAGACTTCATAAAGCTGGAAATCGAAAAAGGAATTGCTCCAAAATTATTAGACATTGTTTCAAGTTTACCCGCAAAAACCGGAACTTATTATATTCATAACCAAAAAGGAAATTTGATTTATATTGGCAAAAGCCGAAACATAAAAAAGCGTATTAATCAACATTTTACAGGAACTTCTGTTAAATGTAAAAAAATACAAACCGAAGTTTTCACAGTGACCTATGATGAAACCGGAAGTGAATTAATCGCTCTTTTGAAAGAAAGCGAAGAAATAAAAGTCAATAAGCCAATTCTTAATCGGGCGCAAAGAAAAAGCATCTTCCAATTGGCTTTGTATGCCGAAAAAGATGAAAAGGGATATCTGAATTTGAAACTTCAAAAAGCGGATGGCCGAAAAAAAGAAATAACTTCTTTTACATCCTTACAAGAAGGTAAAAATGCATTATTCCGAATCACCTCTGATTATAATTTATGCCAAAAGTTAACAGGTTTGTACGTAACAAAAACTAATTGTTTTCAATACAATATAAAAGAGTGTGACGGTGCTTGTATTGGTGAAGTTTCTGCTGAAGAATACAACGTAAGAGTTCAAGGTTTTATAGACAAAAACAGTTTCGAAAATCAAAATATGGTACTTATAGACAGAGGAAGAACCATCAACGAAAGAAGTGCTGTTTTAATCGAAAACGGAATTTATAAAGGATATGCTTTTTATGATTTAAACTATCAAATCAACAATATAGAAATCCTTAGAAACATAATAATCCCAATGCAGAACAACCGTGACACAAGAAATATTATTCAAAGTCATGTTCGAAAAAGTAAAACGCTGAAAATAATCAAATTTTAGTTGAAATAAATTTTAGCCATTCTTTATAACAAAACATGAAATACCTAATAACTATAGTCGGTCCTACAGCAATAGGAAAAACATCCTTAAGCATTGTATTAGCCAATTATTTCAAATGTGATATTCTATCCTGTGACAGCCGACAGTTTTTTAAGGAAATGACCATAGGAACAGCTGTACCAAGCACAACAGAATTAGCAGCAGCAACACATCATTTCATCCAAAACAAATCCATCTTCGAGAATTATACCGTAGGTGATTTCGAGAAAGAAGCAATTGCCAAACTCAACGAATTATTCTTGATCAATGATTATGCGATTCTAGTTGGTGGTTCAGGACTGTATGTAGATGCAATTTTGAAAGGTTTTGATGAATTTCCCGAAATTGAAGCCACATTACGTGCTGAAATAACAGCTAATTACGAAAAATTAGGAATTGGATATTTACAACAAAAACTAGAAACACTAGATCCCGATTATTATAAAAGCTTGACAATCGAAAATCCTCAAACTTTGCAAAACCCACAACGAATGATGCGTTTTGTGGAAGTATGTTTGGGTTCCGGGAAACCCTATTCTTCTTTTTTAAACCAGAAGCAAAACACGCGTCACTTCACTCCTATTTTAATTGGTCTCGAAGCCGACAGAAAAATAATTTACAACCGCATCAACCAACGTGTCGACATCATGATAAACGAAGGTTTATTGGCGGAAGCAAAAACAGTATTCCCAAATAAAGAGTTGAATGCCTTACAAACCGTAGGCTATAGAGAATTATTTTGTTATTTTGACAGAGAAATATCATTAGAATTTGCCATAGAAGAAATTAAGAAAAATACAAGACGATTTTCTAAACGACAATTGACTTGGTTCAAAAGAAACGAAAATACAAAATGGTTTGATTTTGAAACTCCATATGAAGTTATTGTTGATTATATCAATTCAAAAAAAGCAATAAAATAAGTAGTCTTAACCTAAGAATACAAATTCATAATTCATAATTCATAAATTATTTATATGCCTATCGCTCCTAACTTCACATCTATTCTAAGCAAAGATTGGGAAATCAATTTCACGCAATGTGCGCCTAATGGATTTTTAAAATATACTGATTTATGCAATATTTTACAATTAACGGCTGCGGCACATTCAGAAATTGGTGGAATTAGTTTTTTGGATATGCAAGAATTCAACCAAGCGTGGGTTTTGAGCAGAATGCGCGTTGAAATTACTAAATTACCCAAATGGGGAGATCATGTAACAGTAAAAACATGGATTAATTCGCTAGAAAATTCCCGTTCGGTTCGTGCATTAGAAATGCATGTGAATGGCGAAAAAATTGTGGGTTCTGAGACTTTTTGGGCCGTTTTCAATACTAAAACCCGTCGACCTGAGGGATTAGCTTTACCACATGAACATTTTGAACTATATCCTGAAAAAAGAGCTACTCAAGAAGGTTTTTCTAAAATCAACTTCAATCATGAAAAAGAAATCGTTTTTAAAAAAACGGTGTTCTTGTCGGATTTAGATATTGTAAATCATGTCAATAATGTAAAATATCTAGAATGGTGTATCGATTTAGTTGATGAAAAATTAATTCTAAAGCAAGAGATTAAAAGCTTTGAAATGAATTTCCTAAAAGAATTATCTTTAAAAGATAAAGTAATCATTCATGAAAATATTTCCGAAAATGAAACTATATTTAGTATTACGAAAGAAGATAAAAGCAGTTTTGCATTACAACTAAATTGGAAATAACCCGTTTGTTTGGTGTAATTAATTTTTAATACAAATTTTCGTTAGTTCGGGTGATTTTCCACAGTAAATTATAACGAAAACTAGAAATTATCATTAAAAAAAGGTTTTCGAGGTATTTCAACCCACTTTCTTTTTATTTAGAAACTAAACAAACTGATTAAGTAAAAACAAAAAAAAGGCTCCGATTACTCGAAGCCTTTTTTGTTATATTGCAACTTTATTCTTAACAACTAATCTAAATCCCTCACCGTGAATATTTAAGATTTCAACATCTTCATCAAGCTTCAGGTATTTTCTTAGCTTAGCAATGTACACATCCATACTTCTAGAAGTAAAATAGTTATCATCTCTCCATATTTTTGTCAACGCTAATTCTCGTGGCATCAAGTCATTTTCATGAAGAATCAACATTTTCAATAGTTCATTCTCTTTTGGAGATAATTTAATCGGTTCTTCATTTCCAAAAGTTAAGAAACGAAGCTTAGAATTCAAATGAAATTTACCAATATTAAATTCAAATTGCACTTGTTCCGCTTTAGTATCCGAAGATTTTCTTTGAATAATAGCTTTGATTTTCATTAACAAAACTTCAGAGTCAAATGGTTTATTTAAATAATCATCTGCACCTGCTTTGTATCCTTTCAACACATCCTCTTTCATAGATTTTGCAGTCAAGAAAATAATAGGTACTTCATTATTCTTTTCTCTGATTTCTTTAGCTAGTGTATATCCATCTTTATATGGCATCATTACATCTAGAATACACAAATCATAAGTATCTTTTTTGAACTTTTCAAATCCTTCCATTCCATTTTTTGCTAAAGTGACATCGAAATCATTTAGCATTAAATAATCTTTTAGTACTGCACCAAAATTAAGGTCATCCTCCACTAAAAGTATTTTTTTATTTACATTTTCCATATTCCTAATTTATTAATGGTAATTTTATTATGAAGGTACTTCCTTTTCCCTTTTCACTTTCTACATAAACCTGACCATTATGGTCTTCAACTATTCTTTTTACATATGCTAAACCGAGTCCGTGGCCTTTAACATTATGGATATCTCCTGTATGTTCTCTATAAAACTTTTCAAATATTCTTTTTTGAGCTACCTTACTCATTCCTAAACCATTATCTCTAACTTTTATAATAACCATATCTTTTACATTTTCAGTAAACACATCAATTATTGGTGTATTTGGTGAATATTTTATGGCATTTTCCAAAATATTTACAATCACATTCGTGAAATGAACATCATTTATTAAAACGGTAGTTCTATTGGCATCAAAATGACTTGTAATTGTTCCTTGTCTATCTTCTAATATCAAATTAACATGTTCAATTGCATCATTAATTACATCATGAATATTATTAGAATCCTTATTAATATCCAATTCCTTTTTCTCTAGTTTAGAAATCCTTAAAACATTCTCAACTTGTGCGTGCATTCGTTTATTTTCATCACGAATCATCTGGAGGTATCTATATACCTTCTCTTTATCATCAATAATCTTTGGATTTTTAATGGCGTCCAAAGCCAAATTAATAGTCGCGATAGGAGTTTTAAACTCATGTGTCATATTATTAATAAAATCTGTTTTGATTTCAGAAATATGACGTTGGCGAATCAATTGGTTCAATGCACTTGAATATGCAATAAGAATAATAAGCGTAAATATTATTGACAGTATAGTTATACTAACGAGATCTGACAATAAATATTTCTTTTTATGAGGAAAAGTAACTAATAACTGGTATTTACTATTTCCTTCATTATCAGTATAAATCGGAATAGAATAGGTGGCGTTTTTATCATACTTAAAATCTTTAGATTTTATTTTAGTAGCCAAATTATTATTATAAATTCCGAACTCAAATTTAGTATTTACACCATATTCTTCTAACTCTCTTTTGATGAGTTTATTTAAGATTTCTTTTGAAACCCGTTCTTCAAGAGGCATTGCAGAGGCAATATCTTTAAAGAAAATTTCAAACTGTGCATTATCTAAAACATCTAAATTTCCAGATTTTTCAATTCGAACATCTGGTATCAGACTTTGTTGAACACCCGGATTATCAATTTTATTATTGTTATAAACTTCGGTAACACGCTTAGAATTGAAACTCTTAAACCTTTCACTATCAAATTTTTTATCAAAGAACGTTGAAGAAATATTATAATCTTCAGATATAATACTATTTGAATATATTATTGTTTTATTTGTTCTTGGATTTTTTTGAACATAATAAAATTCTAATAAATCATTCTTTTTCGGAATCTTTCCTGTGCTGTCTTTATAATGATTGTATTTATCATAAAAACTGTATGCTTCTTGCTGCTGAAGCTTATCTGCCACATTACCAATAACTTGCTTAACATGAAATTTAAATTGTTCATCATTGTTTTTAAATGAGGTATTAAACCAATACACCTGAACAAGAATAATCCCTATTAGGGACAAACTCATCAACAACACAAGCAATCTAAAAAAAAGTTTATTCATCGAGACAAAATTAGTATTTTAACAATATATTAAATAATACATTAACCAAAGATTAACATCTAAGACACATTTTGTTTAATCTTTAAAATTTTAAGAATTTTAAGAATTTCTGTTTTTGCTTCTTCAATTGAAGTATTTTCTATGACAAAATCACTTTTCGAAATGCGTTCATCATCAGTCCATTGAGATTTTATTCTTTTTAAAACAAGTGATCTAGTTGTTTTATCTCTTTCAATAACTCTATGAATCCTTGTTTCTACTGGGGCAGTGACGGTTATGATTATATCACAATCCTTATATCGGCCACTTTCAAATAAAATAGCTGCCTCATAAATAACATAAGAATTATCTTTACACTTCAATACCCATTCATCAAAATGCTTTTTTACGGCGGGATGAACAATTTTATTGAGCTGTTCTAGTTTTTCAGGATTATCAAATACAATTTCAGCTAGTTTTTGCCTATTCAATATTTCATTTTCAAAAATAGATGTACCAAAAGTTTCTTTAATTGCATTAATAATTTCTGATGACTGCATAATTTTTTTTGCCTCATCATCAGCAATATAAACTGGAATCCCAAATGATTGAAAAATCTTTGCAATGGTAGTTTTACCACTTCCAATACCACCGGTTAAACCAATTATTTTTGTCATATTAATTTTTGAAAAACAATCCTGGAAAAGCTTCTTGAGGTTTTTGTTTCAGAATGATAATTTTTATAAACGATTCTAAAAAGCCTAATCCGTAACCATAAAATTGTTTCCAAACAGCTATTAATGATAAATACCCTATTTTAAAGCTTTTGTTTTGATATGAAGACATCAAAAACAACACTAAAAAATAAACAAAATACAACTGCAGTAGCTGATCAAGATTAAAAACCAATAATACTAATGAAGTAAAGAATCCTATTATAAAAACCGATGGAAAGAAAAAAGTGAGTTTATTATATTTTGGATACCAACTATTAAGAATGGGTCTTGCTTTACCAAATTTATTTACCTGAACAGAGAACTTATCCCAATCAATTCTTCTCTTATGATATACAAATGCCTTAGGAAAAAGTTTTGTTTGAAAACCTAAATTCCACAAACGAATTGATAAATCTGGATCTTCACCAGGATGAATATTCCCAAAACCTTTAGAAACTTCAAAGGCTCTTCGTGACAATCCCATATTAAAACTTCTAGGCTGAAACTTATCAATTTTTTCAGAACCACCTCTAATTCCACCTGTAGTAAGAAATGAAGTCATCGCAAAATTAATCGCTTTTTGAATATCTGAAAAACTATCCAAAGCTTTATCAGGACCTCCAAAACAATCAACATAATTCTGCTGTAGTTCATTTTCAACTTCACTTAAATAAGTTGGAGGAATAATACAATCCGAATCAAAAATGATAAAGTAATCACCCCTAGCCTTTTTCATTCCATAATTTCTAGAATCCCCTGGACCTGAATTTTCTTTAAAATAATAGGATATATCGAGTCTGTCTCCATATTTTTTAGCAACATCTTTACAAGGTAAAGTAGAGCCATCTTCAATTAAAACAATTTCAAAAATTTCGTTATAAGTTGAATGCGACAAACTTTCTAAAAGTTCATCAACTTCATCCGGGCGATTGTAAACTGGTATAATTAGGGAAAATAACATAAAGTAAGACTGTGGTATTAGAGATGCTTTTTAGACTCAAAAAATTTTTAACAAATATAATCTTTATCCATAAAAAAACCATCAACTATTAATTGATGGTTTTATAAATATTTAATGTAGTAATGGGATTATGCAATACTTTCTATGTTTACCACCTCGTTTGCTTCTGCTTTATAATCTATTCCTTGAACGTCAAAACCAAACAGATTGTAAAAATCTTTTCTGTATCCTTCTAAATCACCTATTTCAGATAAGTTTTCAGTAACAGCCTCAATCCATAATTTAGCTACTTTTTCCTGAACATCAGCACGCATTTCTAAATCGTCAATACGAATTCTTCCTTTCTCATCTACAGGAACTTCATTTCCAGTATATAATCTTTCTTGGTACAAACGTTGAATTTGCTCAATACAACCTTCATGAATCCCTTCTTCTTTCATTATTTTGTACAATAAAGAAATATACAATGGTATAACAGGAATTGCCGAACTTGCTTGAGTTACTAGTGCTTTATTTACCGAAACAAATGCTTTTCCGTTAATATCAACTAAACTGTCTGTGATAGCAAATGCTGTCGCTTCAAGATGATCTTTAGCACGACCTATAGTTCCTTTTCTATAAACAGCTTCAGTCAATGATGGCCCAATATAAGAATAAGCAACAGTTGTAGCACCTGGCGCCAATAAATTCTCCGCTTTTAAAGCATCAATCCACATAGCCCAATCTTCTCCACCCATTACAGCAATTGTATTTTCAATATCATCACCACTACAAGGCTCAATAGAAATTTCAGAAACTTTACCAGAATGGAAATCAACAGTTTTATTCGTAAAAGTACTTCCTATAGGTTTCAATACAGAACGATGCATAACACCTGTAACCGGATGAACACGAACAGGAGAAGCTAAACTATAGATAATTAAATCTATTTGACCTAGATCAGCTTTGATAAGATCCAATGTCTGTTTTTTTATTTCATTAGAAAAGGCATCTCCATTGATACTTTTTGCATATAAACCTGCTTGATGCGCTTCATTTTCGAAAGCTGCAGAATTATACCAACCTGGTGAAGCCGTTTTCCCTTCAGAAGGTGCTTTTTCAAAAAACACACCAATCGTTGCAGCATCAGAACCAAAAGCACTTGTAATTCTTGAAGCCAACCCGAAACCTGTTGAAGCTCCAATTACTAAGACTTTTTTAGCCCCGTCAATATTCCCTTTTGATTTTATATATTCTATCTGATTTTTAACATTTTGTTCGCATCCTTTTGGGTGAGATGTCGTACAAATAAATCCTCTCATTCTAGGTTCTATAATCATATTTGGTTATTCTTTATTTAATTTTCGTATAATTGTTTTTAAGCGTTCACAAAATGCTTACTAAAAGGGAACAAATATAAAGCAAAATATTAGTTCAACAAGGCTTTTGCATGATTTAAGGCTGATTCAGAAACGATTGTTCCTGATAACATTTGTGCAATTTCCACTACTCTATCTTCATCATTTAACAGCTTTAGTTCTGATTGGGTATCGTCACCAACAGTCGATTTGAATACTTTGAAATGTGCATTTCCTTTTGCAGCGATTTGAGGCAAATGCGTGATTGCAAAAATTTGCATCTCCTGACTCATTTCTTTCATAATTTCTCCCATTCTGATGGCTATTTCTCCAGAAACACCAGTGTCAATTTCATCAAATATTAGTGTTGGTAATTTTGAATATTGTGCTAATATCGCCTTAACAGCGAGCATAATTCTTGACATTTCACCACCTGAGGCCACTTTTTTCAATAAACCAAAATCAGTTCCTTTATTGGCTGAAAACAAAAACTGAAGTTCATCTTTTCCATTTTGAAAATACGTTTCACCTGCGTTAATATCAATTTTAAAACGGACATTAGGCATTCCTAACGTAGCTAAAATGGAAATTAACTTTTGAGATAAAACAGGAATAGATCCTAATCTATTATCATGAATTATAATTGACATTGTATCTAATGTCGTTGTTTTTTGTTCAATAGAATGAGTTAATGCTATAATTTCTTCTTCGATATTTCCTAATTCAAGAACTGAATTTTCCAAGTTAGCTTGGATTTCAAGTAATTCTTCAACTGTAGAAACCTGATGCTTCTTTTGCAAATTAAAAATAACCTGCAGTTTTTGACTAATTAAATCTAATTGCTCTGGATCATTAATTAATTTCTCTGAACAGCGAATCATCTCGTCCGAAATATCATCAAACTCAATCGTTACGCTTGTAATTCTTTCCAACAAAGAATGATAATCGGCAGAAAAAGGAGCGATTTTTTGTAATGCAATTTTAATTTCTTTCAAATTATTCAAGACTCCTATTTGTTCTTCATTGGCAATAGCCAAAGCTTTATCAATAGATTCTTTAATAATCTCAACATTATTCAATTTTTCAAAATCAGCTTCAAGAGTTTCTTGTTCGCCTGATTTTAATTGAGCCGCAACCAATTCATCCAATAAAAAAGTATTGTATTCTTGTTCCTTCTTAGATTCACTTTGTTTTTTTAACAGCGAATTCAATTTGGATTTATCCGATTTATAACTTTTCAAAAGTAATTGATAATCCAGAATCGTCTCTTTATTATTAGCAATAGCATCTATAATATCAAACTGAACATTTTCATCTGAAAGCTCTTGAGTTTGCTGTTGCGAATGAATATCGATTAAGAACAAACCTAAGTCCTGAAGTTCCTGAAGATTTACCGGACTATCGTTTATAAAAGCTCTGGATTTACCTGAAGGCAAGATTTCTCGTCTAATTATCGTTTCATTTTCATAGTCCAAATCATTGGCATCGAAAAACGGCGACAAATTATACTTTGAAATTTCAAAATGAGCTTCAATAATACACTTCTCTTCTTTATTTTTTAAAGAAGTCAAGTCGGCTCTTTTTCCCAAAACTAGCCCTAATGCTCCTAAAATTATTGATTTACCAGCACCAGTTTCTCCTGTAATAGTTGAAAAACCTTTTGAAAAATCGATAGTTAATTTTTCTATTAAAGCATAGTTTTTTATCGAAAGTGACGTTATCATTTATATATTATTTGTTATGAGGAGTTGGAATTAAACTATAAATTGAAAAACAATTAATACTTTATTAGTCCCCATTTACTCGAATTTAGAGGAGAAATTACATTCAGCTTATCGACTAAATCTGAAATAGTAATAGTTGGACCACCAGAAAATATAGAAACTATTTCATCTGATTTAGCATCAAAAAAAACGCGCGTTAAAAAAGCATTAGGTCTTGATGCATTTAATTTTGATAAATTAATTAGCGCTATTTTAATCTTTTCTTTTGATGTTTTAAGATCTTTAGTCATCAAATCTAATCCAGAATGATAATCATACATGGTTTGTCTGACTTGCTTGAATGGAGGCGATAAAATATCGTTAATCAAAAAATATCGATTTTGATTTCCATCCGTTTGTGCCCAACCTTTAGACCCTCCTTGTTGTGCTACATTTGAAATATTTTGGGCAATTTCAAAATTTGGATTTCCAGATTCCAAAACAAAGGTATCCGAATCCATTCCTAAAATAACATAACTGTAAAAAGCAATTACTGAAACTAAATTAGAATCGAAAGTTGTAGGATTAAAAATTAAATTTTCGAACTCAGTATACCTAAAACTAAAGTCTTTATCATTAAAATTTAAAACAGGAGACGCATAGGAAGAATTAAAAATGGGTCTCGATGATTGAACCTGAATAGTAGCAGTAAATTGATCTGAACTATTTGATGAAACAGTAATGTACATCGAGCAATTAATCTTTTCGTTTTGCTTGAAAGTCTGTCCCGTCCAATCGGTTTTATTTACAAATTCACTTATTGATGTTTCCAAGGTTTTAAAAACCTGCTGATTTGCATTACTTAATTTTTGTGCATTTACTGTAACGGTACAGTTCAACTGTTGCGCATGGGAAAGCCCAAAAGTCAGTAGTAAAAAAAAAGTAATTATTTTATTCATTGTAGCTTTCTATTATTTCTTATAGGTCATCTATAAATCACTAACCATTATTGTCGCTTGCATTGCAATCTACTAGCTCATTTCATAAAAGTGCGAAATTACTTTATTTAATATATCATCAGCAACCGCTTCTTTCGATTTCAATTCCATGGCTTCGATAGCAAAAAATTTATCTATAAAGGTAATTTTGTTTGTTGCCTTTCCAAAACCGGCTCCTTTATCCTGCAATGAATTTAAGACTATCAAATCTAAGTTTTTTTTCTGAATTTTCAACTTCGCATTTTCAATTTCATTTTCTGTTTCCAAAGCAAAACCAATTAAAAACTGATTTTTTTTAAATTGACCTAAAGATGCTAAGATATCCTTTGTTTTTTCTAATTCAATACTAAATTCGTCAGCATTCTTTTTTATTTTCTGGGAAGCTACATTTTTAGGTTTGTAATCAGCTACAGCTGCAGCAGCAATTGCAACATCTACATCAGCATAATAAAGATGGCATGCGTCATACATTTCCTGAGCAGAAACTACAGGAATCACTTTTATTAATCGACTGGTTGCTTTACAATGTGTAGGCCCTGTAACTAATAATACGGAAGCACCCAGATTTGCAGCACTAGCAGCTATATCAAAACCCATTTTCCCCGAAGAATGATTTCCTATAAAACGTACAGGATCTATTGCTTCGTATGTGGGACCGGCAGTTATTAATATTTTTTTTCCTTTTAAAGGCAATCTGCTTTCTAAATCGGCTTCTATAAATGCAACAATATGTTCAGGCTCAGCCATCCTGCCTTCTCCTGAAAGTCCACTTGCTAATTCTCCACTTTCAGCTGGAATTATTGTATCTCCAAACTCAGTCAGCGAGAAAAAATTAGCAACGGTAGATGGATGCTTGTACATATCCAAATCCATTGCGGGGGCATAATAAACAGGACATTTTGCTGATAAATAAGCTGCAATCAAAAGATTATCACAAGTACCATTTGCCATCTTTGACAAGGTATTTGCAGTAGCAGGAGCAATAACCATCAAATCAGCCCAAAGTGCTAATTCAACATGATTATTCCATTTTTCATTCTCGTCGTCTTGATTATAAAAGCTAGAAAATACAGGATTTTTAGATAACGTAGATAACGTTAATGGAGTTATAAAATCCTTAGAAGCAGGTGTCATTATCACTTGGACATGTGCACCTGCTTTTATAAAAAGTCGTACTAATGAAGCTGTTTTATACGCTGCAATTCCACCAGAAATACCTAGCAAAATTTTCTTACCGTTTAAAACTGACATTACTACTATTACTTATTTGAATCTCTGTGGTAAATTTTACCATCTAACCATTCTTGAACCGCTAAAGCATGAGGCTTAGGCAATTTTTCATAAAATTTTGAAACCTCAATTTGTTCTTTATTTTCAAAAACTTCTTCAAGACTGTCATTATATGTAGCAAATTCTTCCAATTTCTCAGTCAATTCTTTTTTAATTTCAGAATTGATTTGGTTTGCTCTTTTAGCCATAATGGTTATCGCTTCATACACGTTACCAGTAGGTTCTTCAATAACATTCTTGTTGTATGTTATTGTATTTACTGGAGCATTCGTCTTTTTTAAATCCATGACTTTATTTATTTAGTAAATTTTTGTAAATCTTTATCAATCCTAGCTAACATTTCGTCAGCTTTCTTTTTGTATTTGGTATTAGCATCAAATTTAACCAAATTTGAATGCGCTACTTTTGCAACATTTAATCTTTCTTCCATTTTTGCAGGAACACTATTAATTGCGAGCTGATAGGCTGAGTCGTATTTATAAAACAAAGCATCTTCTTTAAATTTTGTTCCGGGATAATCGCCTATAAAATTATCAAAAGCAATTATTGCTGATTTAAAATCAGAAATAGTGTTATAACCTTTAGCATTTTCATATACTTTTTTCTCGATTTTATCACTTAGAACTTTTAGAGTTGCATTTGCTTCAGCTATATATTCTGAGTTTGGATAATTATCTATAAATGCTTGTAATTTATCAATTGCTTTTACTGTATCTGCTTGATCTAAGCTATAAACAGGAGATAGCATTGAATAACTTTTCGCACCTAAAAAGGCAGCTTCTTGTATCTTTTCACTTTTTGGATAACCGGAAACAAAACTTTCAAATTGATATCCCGCTAAATAATATTGTTTGGTTTTATAATATGATTGTGAAAACATATAAAACAATTTTTCTGCCTGAGGTTTCCCTCTATAAGCTGGAGCAATTTGTTCAAAAAGACGAATCGCTTTTGAATATTTACCAGCATCGTACAATTTAGTAGCTATATCAAATTTTACAGCAACATCTTCGGTTTTTAGTGCTTTTTGATATTCATTACAAGAACAAAAAAGAGTAACGAGAAGCAATAGAGATATTATTTTTTTCATTTTTTTACTTTTTTCACGATTTCTTTGTTGTGTTCAACGTACAAAAAATCATACCGAAGTTTCGGTGGCAAATTTAGTTATTAATTTAGCTACTACAAAATATATTTTTGCATAAAAAAAGACACTATTTTTTATGCTTGTTTATTCATTTTTTCAACAAATTGACCAATTCTGTTTGCCAATGATTCATCAACTTTTACTAATGGTAAACGCACTGTATTTTCAGCGATTCCCAGTGACAGAAACACTTGTTTAATTCCTGCAGGATTTCCTTGCTCAAAAATCATATCGATACAGTCCGACAAAAGGTATTGCGTTTTAAATGCTTCCTCTACTTTTCTATTCAAACCCAATCGAATCATTTCAGAAAATTCTTTTGGAAACCCCTGTCCAATTACGGATATAACACCTGATCCACCTGCTAAAATCATTGGCAAAGCAATCATATCATCGCCAGAAATCACAAGAAAATCTTTTGGTTTGTTTTTCAATATTTGCATTGCTTGCACAATATCTCCGGCAGCTTCTTTGATAGCAACCACATTTTCAAAATCATTTGCTAAACGCAAAACAGTTGATGGTAACATATTACTTCCTGTTCTTCCTGGTACATTATACAAGATTACTGGAATCGGAGAAGCATCTGCAACAGCTTTAAAGTGTTGGTAAATTCCTTCTTGAGTTGGTTTATTATAATATGGAGAAACCGAAAGAATTGCAACAAATGCAGACAAATCTCTAGTTTTAAGCTCTTCAACTACTTTCATTGTATTATTACCGCCAACACCCAATACCAATGGCAATCTTCCATTATTAGTTTCTATTACCGTCTTGATAACTAATTCTTTTTCGTCCTGAGACAAAGTTGCATTCTCAGCTGTTGTACCAAGTACGACTAGATATTCAATTCCATTATCGATGGAGAAATTTACAATTCTTTTTAATGCTTCGGTATCAATTGAAAAATCTTCGTTAAATGGCGTTATAAGGGCAACACCGGTTCCTATTAATGATTGCATATAGTATTATAATTTGTTTAATATTTTTAAATATCTAAATAATTCGTGAATGAAAACTTTATAATTTTCGGCATTCGTGTTAATCAACAAGTGATTTAGCCTTTTGTCTATTGATGAAAACCCAACTTTAAATTGTGCTTTTGAATTGTGCGTAACAACCATTAAAATTGCTTTTTCAACATCATAATAATTGATAAGCA